>CAWKJU010000001.1:0-350906 GCA_963849955.1 uncultured Cytophagales bacterium
TAATGTCTCTGGTATCCCACACGGCTTGTCCTCCATAGGCATTTTTCTCATATACGAGATTGCCTGATAAATCAGCAATTTTTACTACACCATTCTCAGGCACGCCATTTATTCCAACCAGTCCAGAAAAACCAGCTTGTACTGGATTAGGGTAAACTTTGATGGGATCTGAACAGACTGTTTCATTAGATTCTGTACTTTCACCTCTATAGGATACTACTCCAAAAGCTGTAGCAATAAATGCTTCTCCAGTTTCGGGATGTATTTCAATGTCGAGAATATCATTGGAAAGAAGAGGGCTATTCTCTCTTGTAAAGTGATGTATTTCCTCTGTTCCGTCTTCATTAAATACCCAAACACCATCACTAGTAGAAATCCACTTTCTGTTCGCTCCGTCCACTGTAATTCCTTTAATCATCAAGTTTTCAAGTAAATACCTGCCATCGATAATTGGCCTTTCAAGGTTGAAACTGGTCATTTTATTTACATTTTTTATAATAACGATACCTTCCTCTGTTCCAACCCACACATCACCTTTTTTATCAACTTCTACGAAGGTAGGGTTAGTATATAAATCATTGTTTGAAAATAATTTTTTTAATTCTCCTTTTTCCGATATAGCTAAAATTGAACTAGGAGCAAGTCCTCCACGTGATAATGCCCAAATGTTATTATCTAAATCAAACTTAATATCACTTATCTGTTGACCAGCTATGTTTGGTATCTTAAATCCAGACCAAGTACCATCTTCGTTTATTCTAAAAATTTGATCATTGTTAGCAGGAAAGAAGTTAGTAAACCAAACATTACCATTCCGATCTGTTTCTACGCAAGGTATTCTTGCTCTTATATAGCTAGCTGTTAGAGGACTAATAAAAGGTGTAGCTGCGGTATTTACAATAGTTCCATCATAAAACACAGTGTATTCGCCCTCATTATTGAGCAAAACAAGACCGTGAGAGTAGGATGAAAGATAGGTTTCATCTCTGTTGTTGTGGTAGGCAGCATCAGTAATATCTTTAGCTTCGGGGGACCAGCGTGTTCCTATGAAAGTTTCCCAGCCAGTATCATAATTATAGACGTAATAACCACCATTACTATAAGCAGGCCTTAAGATGTTACCTGAATATCCTCCGCTGAGCACAAAGATTTCCCCATTAATATATTCAATATTAAAGGCTTCAGGTCTATAAGGTCCATTAGGATTGAGGTAGTTATATGTGCTGTCTTGGGTTTTTTTAAAGAAACCTAAGTTATAATCAACGACATATTTATTGTTTTTGGAATCAATAAAAAAATACCCAGGTTCAAAAAATATGGGGTCAGATTTTCTTTCAATGATGTTTCCATAGGTGTCAGCAATGGCAAAGTCTTTAAAAATTTTAGATGAAATATAAAGTAAAGTATCAATGGCGAAAAGCCCAAAAGTTTCATCAACAGGATCTATGGGACTAGTGATTCTATTCCACCCGGAACTATCTCGCTTGAAAAGTCGGTTTTGAAAATCACTAACAGCAAAAATTTCTCCATTAATTTCAGCTATACTCATCACTTCACGTGTTGCTTCTATACCTTTAATAACAAAGGTTGAGCTAATACTATCAATTAGAGTCCATTCAGAAAAATCAATTAAATTCTTGGAGTTCAATGGTGCCACAATAACACCAACATTTGTTGCTAAAAATAAAGAATCATGGTTATTAACTTCACTGACTAATGCTTGATTCACTTTTAGTACATCTCCTGCTTCAGTAAGGTTTTTATAGGTTTCCTTTATGCTGGGATTTACAACATCAATTTTTACAACACCAAAATCAGTTGATAAAAAAACAAAGTCTCCATAAGCTTCAATATGGTTTATTTTTTTTGTCCCTAATATATTTTGGGCTCTCTTAATACTGCTAATATTATAAATAACATCCCCTTTTATTAAATCAACATCCCCGTTTGTATAGCCAATTACTACAACTCCATGTTTTTTATTGTATCCAATAGCACTGAAGTTATTGTCGCTAAGGCCGTCAACTTTTGATAATTTTGATAATGATTTTGATTCTAAATCATAAGTAAACATACCGTATTTGCATGCTACATATAATTTGTTATTATGTTCAATTACGCCTATACAAGAGTTGTAAGAACTGTGTAATTGCCATTCTCCAATTGCTAAATCTTGTGTAAACCCAAGGTGAGATATCACTAATAAAAAAAGTAAAATGAATATGTTTTTGATTTTCATGTATTAGAAACTATTTAGCATTATTATTATTGTATTTGGGAGAAGCATTTTCTGCATCGCGGCTCGTATAATTCACTTCCTCCAATCACTATTCTTTTTGGAGATAATAATTTTTTTCTGGCAGTATGTGTTGAAGGGTTTTCACAATGAGCGCACAGCCCTTTTTTTACTATGACTTTCTGAGCTAAAGCCATTAGGTTTGCAAGTGTAGTAAATGGTGTGCCTTTATAGTCTAAGTTTAAGCCACTAATGATTATTTTTTTTCCGGAATTAGCCATTTTGACCACTTCTTTTGCAATTGATTCGTGGAAAAACTGGGCTTCATCTATTCCTATAACATCGCTCTCGATACTGATTTTAGAAATTTCTTCAACAGCGTCTAATGCATAAGCTGTAAATGTGGAGTTGTCATGTGAAACTACCTGAGTTTTATGATACCGATCATCAATTGCTGGTTTAATGCATATAACTTTTAATCCTTTTTTTTGATAGTGTTTTAATTGAATTATCAGCTCTTCAGTTTTACCTGAGAACATAGGACCAGTGATTACTTCAATAAAACCACTATTGTTAGATAATTCAGCAAATTGATTTGACATACTAACTCAAATTTATATAATTTCGAACGTCTTTCGGTACCAAAATAAATTAACTCCCATGTCTTTTAAGCTAAATAAAAAAGCGATTGAAAATTATTCTACCACTTTGTCGGATTTAATTTTAAATCAAGCCTACTACACGCGAGACTTTTTGGGCGGCAATGAGATAAATAAGCTCACTGAAACACCACAGATTAATATACTCATTTTAAAGATATTATTTGAGAAATGGAATGAGGAAGCTGAAAAATTGAGAAGTAGATATTTTGATTTTTCTCACCCAGACGTTGCGCAAGCATTACAAGCATTTAAAAATAAACTATCACACCACATAAAAATAGATAAAGAAACGTTTGCACCATTATTAGAAGAAGCGATTAAGGGTACCTTATCTTTAATTTTTGAACCACGGCAAGCTGTGATTAAATTGTTTTTGTATGATGTTTCAAACTATAAGGAGCAACTTAAATTTCTGAAAGTACATCCGCAACTGGTAAAAGCATTGTTGGATATAAAAGATGCAAGCATAGAAGAGTTGCATGCTGTGGTGAATACATGGGAGAACTTTACTAAACCCCAGGAAATTTTAGAACAAACCTCGAAAATACACAAAGGAATTGTCGAAGACTTTATACTGGATGAAGTAGATCAAACAATAATACTTCCCAAAAAAACAGAAAAGCCACTTAGTGCGGAAGAAATAAAAACTGTAAACGATGCCTTCTCTAATGAAAAGCCTTCAGTTCAAAACTTGGCAGCACAGTTTCAAAATAAGCAAAAGCTAGGATCACTCCAAACAGGCATTAGTATTAATCAACGATATGTATTTATTAAAGAACTTTTTAATGGTGAAGTAGATGCCTACAATAAATTCATAGCTCAAATAGATGAGATGCAATCTTTAGAAGAAGTCGACTCGTTTATTAAGAGTGAAATTATACCTCAATATGATTGGAGCGATAGCGAAGAAGAAAAAGAAGCATTTTATCATTTGCTAGCTAAGAAGTTTTAGAGCTGAGTTAGCCTCGTGCTAATATTTGGTTTCTATGCATATCTAGTTTTAAAAACACAAATAACAGTATGGTGAAGGACCATAGCGATGAACCTCCGTAGCTAAAGAATGGCAATGGAATTCCAATTACTGGGAAAAGACCAATAGTCATCCCTATGTTGACTGTAAAGTGAAAAAACAGAATAGAGGCTACCGCATAACCATACGTGCGTGCAAACTTAGATTTTTGACGCTCTGCTAAAGAAACTAATCGTGTCAATAAGGCAACATATAGACTAATTACGACCAAACTTCCAATCCAACCATGTTCTTCACCAATTGTGCAGAAAATAAAATCGGTATGCTGCTCTGGAACGAAGTCAAATTTAGTTATGGTACCTTTCATATACCCCTTCCCCCAAGCTCCACCTGAGCCGATGGCAATTTTAGATTGGGATATATTCCAACCAGGCCCTTTTATCATTTCAGATAATTGTTTTTTGTTGGCATATATTTCTGAGTTAAGAGCTTTATATTCTTCAGAGTCTGGTGTTAGCGTTAAAAGTTCTTTTTTCTCTTCTTTGATATTTTCTTCTAACCGATCCATTTCACCTAAGAGAACAACTATCCGCATGCGTTGGTGGTCTTGAAGTACATTATGAAAAAAGAAGTCTGTACCAAATACCGCAATTAAAATGGTGACCATCACAGTAAAGGTCATCATTACATTTCGCATGTTTCTTCGTAATAAAATAGCAGCAGTTAGAGCAATTACAGCGACTACTCCGGCTACATATAGAGCACCAAAAATTAACGTTAAGACAAATATTGCTACGCCCACTATTCCTAATAGTGGAATTAAAGGATTTAACCCATCGGCATACATCACAATAATGAAACTTGAAAAGACTAATGCTGAACCTGTGTCTGGCTGTAGCAAAACTAATATGGCAGGGAAAAATATTAATCCCAAAAGCGTAGCGAAATCTCTGTTTAATTCATATTTGATCTTTTTTAAATCAACCATTTTTGCAAAAATCAATGCAACTCCGATTTTTGCAAATTCAGCAGGCTGAATACTCATTGATCCAATTTTTATCCAGGATTTGTTTCCGTTTATTTCCGTTCCTAAAGGTGTTAATACAAGCAAAAGGAGCAAGATACATAGAGCATAAACAATCCATGGAATAGAAAAATAAAACTTAAAATCAATAATAAGAATAATGATAATTGTAATAGTCGATACAATAAGCCAAAGGAACTGGGTTCCCGCTTTATTTTCTAAGATTGCAAATGCGCTTTGGTCAACTTCAGGGCTGTAAATAGCAGCATAGATATTTAACCAGCCAAACACAGCTAAGGTGATGAATAGAAAAACTGTTATCCAGTCTAAATCTTTAAATATGGAAGTTTCAGAGCGCACTATTTTACAGGTATAAAGGCTTTTTCAATAATTCGTTTTTCTTTTGCAGGGTCTGAGATTTGACCTGTTAAGTATTTTTCAATCATTAAACTTGCAATAGGAGCTGCCCAAGTACCACCAAAACCAGCATTTTCTACATATACTGATATCGCAATTTGAGGATTATCTTTTGGTGCAAAAGCAACAAAGACAGAATGGTCTTCTCCATGTGGATTTTCAGCAGTACCGGTTTTCCCACAAACAACAATGTCTTTTAGAAAAGCTCTTCTAGCAGTACCGTTAGAAATCACCGCTTCCATGGCATCAATAATTACTTCAAAATGCCTTTCTTCGATGCCAACAGATATTTTTTGTCTGAACTCTGGCCGAAGCGTGTCGGTGGAACCTATCCCTTTAATTAAATGAGGTCTGATGTAATAACCTTTGTTAGCTATAATTGCTGAAAAATTTGCCATTTGGAGCGGAATGACCAATAATTCTCCTTGGCCAATAGCGTTAGATATAATCGTGGAAGCTTTCCATCCCTTGTCTCCATAATAACGGTCATAATAACTATTTGAGGGTACAAACCCACCTTTTTCATGAGAAATATCACTGCCTAGTTTATGACCTAAACCAAATTTTAGCACATAATTCCTCCAGTTATCAAAGCCAATTTCTGCATCTTCTTCCGCATCTCTAGTGACTCCACGTTGTAAAAGGCGTTTATACATTTTCGCGAAATACCAATTGGATGACCGCCTAATGGCATCATGAATTGTGTAAGAACCAGCTGGTGAGTGATCTCCCATGTTAGGGTATCGTTCGACATAGATGGATTGGTTTTTTGTCACTAATCCTTCTTCTAATAATATAGCAGCCTGTAATAATTTAAAAATCGAACCTGGTGGGTAGCCAGCATTTGTTGCTCTATCAAATAATGGTTTTAATGAATCACGTAATAGTACGCTATAGTTTTGAGAATATAATCGACCCGTTAATAAATTTGGATCATACGAAGGGCTTGAGATAATAGACAGAATTTCACCCGTCTTTGGTTCAATCGCCACAATACTTCCAACTTTATTCTTCATCAATAACTCACCATATTGTTGAAGTTCAATATCTATAGTGGAAATAAGGTTTGTTCCGGGTTCAGGTAAGGAGTCAAATTTACCTTCATTATAAGGCCCTTGCTCAATGCCTTTCACATTCACCATTACAAATTTTGCTCCTCGTTTACCTCTTAGTTCTTTTTCATAAGAAGCCTCAATACCACTTTTGCCAACAAAATCACCTTGTTTATAGTACTGAGTAGTATCCTGATTAAGAGCATTTTTACTTATTTCTGCAATATACCCCAAGGAATTAGCTAATGTTGCATAGGGGTAAGACCGTACAACTCTAGGAGCAAAATGAAAACCACGAAAGTAAAATCGATCCTCAATTGAGTGGTATTCCTCATTGGAAATTTGTTTCATGAAGGGCATTGGTTTATTGACAGCTAAACCAGTAATTCCATTCATGATACTGTCAAATTCAGTAGTTGAAATATTAAGTAAGTGACAAAACAGAGCGGTATCTTCCACATGCGCTTTGTTTTTAACCACCATTAAATCAAAGACAGGAATATTCTGAACGATGATTTTTTCATTCCTGTCGTAAATGATTCCACGATAGGGGTAAATAGGGATTCTCCTTACTGTATTGTCTTTTGCTGCTAATTTATACTTTGATTCTATGACTTGTAGTGAAAAAAGTTTGATGAGAAATATGATAGCTACAAGAAAAAAGACGAATTGAATAATATATTTTTTGTTGTCATTCATCGTCTTCTCCTTTCAGTATAGAAAAAATATTGAATAACTAATATAGTAACGTAGGTAAATAACGTACTAACTAAAACTTTTAAAAGCGTATTCCAAAAATACTGTGCATTAAATGTTTGAATAAAAAATAAAGTGAAATGGTGAATGAAGACCATGACAATGGTATAAATTGAAAACCAGGAAAACCCAACCGATGAGATAGTAATGGTTTGTATATTTTCTAAACCACTTTGTGGGTTGAGAGCTTTTATTATATAAGGTCTTAAAAATAAAAGTAATACACTAGCTGCTGCGTTTATACCAGCAGTATTGTAAAAAATATCAACGATTGAGCCAGAGAGAAAAGCAATTGACATGGCCGCAACTCTACCCAAACTTATTGGTAATTGTAGTAAAAATAAGACATAGATAAAACAAAACCCTAAACCATTGAAGATGACAAAATCCTGACTGATAATTACAATTTGTAATATAGTTAAGCCAATAAATTGAATGAGAGATGATATGTAGGGGTTTTGTTTCACTGGTTATCTAAGAAACTTTCTTCTAGCTTTTTTCTTTCTATAATACGTTTTCCTTTAGCTATATACACATAGTATAGATTACTGAAGTCGGTAGCGAAATCAATTTTTATTTCATGAAATGATTCGTGCTTAGGTGTTTTAATTTCTTTTACTTTTCCTATTTTAATTCCTTCAGGAAAAACCGAATTATAACCGGATGTCACCACTACTTCTCCCTCATTGACTTTTATATGACGTGGAACATAGGTCAATAGTCCAGTTTTAAAATTTTTACCGTCCCATGTTGTCGCACCGAGCGTTTTATTACTTTCTAGTTGACTGGAAATTTTGCAGTCAGTATGTAGCATAGACATTACCGTGGCATAATGCTCTGAAACAGCTATAACCTGACCTACAACACCACTAGTACCTAATACGCCCATACCTTTTTCTACGCCATCTTTACTACCAATATTTAAGGTAATATAGTTTTCTAGATTGGTTATTGAGTTGTTGATTACTTTGGCTGGAAGATATTCAAACTGATCCAAGAAGGATTCGTTTACATCAGCTAAGAATTTTTTCTCACCTAACTCTTGTGCTGCTAGTAATTTTTTTCGCAGCTCTGCATTTTCTTGCACCAAGTTGTCGTTTTGAGTACGCAATACAAAATAGTCATTTACTGAAGACGTAAATGAATACACCGTTCCTGACAAAGCATTTGAAGAGTTAAAAAAAGCCGCACTGTGATATTTATTGTTTCTTACAATTAAAGTGAAGCATACTACCTCTAGCAATAAGAAAAAAATAAATACTCTGAATTTGTATAGTAGCTCGTATAACCTATACATTAAATTACACCATTAATACAGCTCGGAAAGCATGAAGATCTTTCAAAGTAGCTCCTGTTCCTCGTACAACAGCTCGAAGTGGATCTTCAGCTACATTAATCGGAAGCTTAGTTTTCAAAGAAAGACGTTTGTCAAGGCCTCTTAAAAGAGCACCTCCACCAGTCAAGTGGATACCATTGTCGTAAATATCTGCAGAAAGTTCGGGCGGAGAAATCTCTAGGGCCTTCAGCACAGCTTCTTCTATTTTAGAGATGGATTTATCGAGAGCAAAAGCAATTTCCGAATAAGAAACTTTAATAACTTTTGGTATACCGGTCATCAAATCACGACCTCGTATTTCATAATCCTCTGGAGGATTATCAAGCTCTGTCATTGCTGCGCCAACTTCAATTTTGATTTTTTCAGCAGAACGCTCCCCAATTAATAAATTATGTTGGCGTCTCATGTAGTCAAGAATGTCTTTATTAAAGACATCACCAGCTACTCGAACAGATTGTTCACATACTATTCCAGAAAGAGCAATCACAGCAATTTCTGTAGTTCCACCACCAATATCTACAATCATAGAACCGATTGGTCTTTCAATATCAATCCCTAAGCCTATTGCTGCTGCAATTGGCTCATGAATCATATATACTTCTTTAGCCCCTGCGTGTTCAGCGGAGTCACGTACCGCTCTTTTTTCTACTTCCGTAATTCCTGATGGAATACAAATCACCATGCGGTGAGAAGGCTGAAAAAGGCGTCTTTTGTCACCATCAATCATTTTAATCATTCCCTTTATCATCAGCTCAGCGGCTTGGAAATCGGCAATAACTCCATCTTTTAATGGACGAATGGTTTTGATATTCTCATGAGTTTTTTCATGCATTTGCATCGCTTCACGACCAATTGCAAGTACTTTGTTGGTGATTTTGTCCATGGCAATAATGGAAGGCTCATCAACGACTATCTTATCTTTACTGATAATAAGTGTATTTGCTGTGCCTAAGTCTATTGCAATGTCGCTGGTAAAGAAATCAAATAAACCCATGTGTTTTGCTTAAAGTGCTTTGTCCCTATTTCATGAAATTTACGAATTACTTTCAGAAAAGGGAGCGGATGTTTGTTTTTTTTAATGTTTGAAGTGTCGAACCCCTGTGGTAACCATAGCCATTCCATGTTTATCACAGTAATCGATAGATTCTTGATCTCTTACTGAACCACCTGGTTGAATGACCGCTTTGACTCCTTCATTGTCTGCTAATTCTACGCAGTCAGGAAAAGGAAAGAAAGCATCCGAAGCCATAA
Organism: uncultured Cytophagales bacterium; assembly: GCA_963849955.1. Lineage (GTDB taxonomy): Bacteria > Bacteroidota > Bacteroidia > Cytophagales > JAAEPT01 > CAWFGW01. The sequence continues at coordinate 9,705 of CAWKJU010000001.1, forward strand.
CAGCTCCTTTTAAATCAAATCCAAAACTTTTTGCTTTTTCAACGGCTTGTCGAAGAGCATCTACGCGAGATGTTTGTCCTGTTCCACTCGCAAAAAGTTGGTTGTCGTTCGAGAAAATAATAGTGTTAGACTTGGTGTGCTTGCAAATTTTGTTTGCAAATAACAACGCTTTTATTTGGGATTCAGTAGGAGCAATTTTTGTCACCACTTTTAAATCTTTGGCTGTTTCAATAGCTAAATCTTTATCTTGTTCAATTACCCCGTTCAAAAGTGTCTTAACTTGTTTCCTAGGCAAATCCACTTCTTTTCGAAGTAATAAAATCCTGTTTTTCTTTTGTTTTAATACTGCTAAAGCATCTTCATCAAAGGCAGGAGCAATTAAAACCTCAAAGAAAAGGTCATGCATTTTTTCTGCAGTTGCTTTATCAATTTTTTCAGTCGAAGCGATTACTCCACCAAACGCAGAGGTAGGGTCACATGCCAACGCCTTTTCATAGGCTTCAACACTTGTGGTTGCTGTTGCCACCCCACAGGCATTGTTATGCTTTAAAATAGCAATAGAAGTAGTCCCTTTAAATTCATCAATCAGGTTTACAGCAGCATCTACATCTACTAAATTATTATATGAAAGTTCTTTTCCATGTAGCTGATCAAACAAATCATCTATTTTGCCATAGAAAGTGCCGTCTTGATGGGGGTTTTCACCGTATCTTAATGACTTAGATTCTTGTATGCTTAGCTTTAATCCTTTTGCACCGGTTGAACCTGCAAAGTGGGTGAAAATTGCAGCGTCATAATGCGATGAAACATTAAAGGCTTGGGCTGCAAACCACTTTCTTTGATCTAAAGTGGTTTCAGCACCACTTGTTTTTAAAACATCTAATAATGGTTGATATTCATTTTTTGATGGAACAATCACAACATCGTTAAAGTTTTTTGCCGCACCACGGATTAGTGCGATACCACCGATATCAATTTTTTCGATGATGGCATCTTCATCAGCGCCTGAGGCAACAGTTTCTTCAAAAGGATACAAGTCGACAATCACTAAATCAATGTTTGGGATATCGTACTCTTTGATTTGTGCTTGATCAGACGTATTGTCTCTTCTGTTTAATATTCCGCCAAATACTTTTGGATGAAGTGTTTTTACTCTTCCACCTAAAATGGACGGGTAGCCCGTAAGGTCTTCAACGGCTTTAACTTTGATTCCTAGTCCCTCAATAAAACTTTGAGTTCCTCCAGTTGAAAAAATAGTCACACCTTGTTGATCTAACTCCTTTACAATTACGTCTAAATTGTCTTTATGAAATACCGATATTAAGGCAGATTTGATTTTTTTTGGCTGCATGACAGGTGTTTTTTTATAAGCCGACAAAGGTAGTTTTTTACCTCATGTGATGCAACTTTAAGTACGCTGCTTTTTATGTGATTTATTTTGATGAATGAAGAATTTTATCAATCACTAATGGGAAGTGCTGGTATTCTAATGCATGAATTTTTTCAGCAACGGTGGCAGGGGTTTCGTTTGAGTTCAGGGGTACTTGGGTTTGAAAAATAATTGCTCCATCATCGTATTTTTCATTCACATAATGTATTGTGATCCCTGATGTTGTTTCTTTGTTCGCAACAATGGCTTCATGCACATGATTACCATACATGCCCTTTCCTCCATATTTAGGTAATAAGGCAGGGTGAATGTTGATGATTTTATTGGGGAAATTACTTACGAGATGAGATGGTATCAACCATAAAAAACCAGCTAATACCACAAGGTCAATCCCTTTTTCAAGTAATAGTTTTGAAATTTGATCAGTTTCGTAAAACTCATTTCTACTAAAGAGGTGTGTTTCAATCGCTAGTTTTTTACATCGCTCCAGCACGTAGGCTTTCGGGTTGTTTGTCAATACTAATTCAATCTCAACATTGGGATTGGATGAAAAATAATTATAAATGTTTTCAACATTACTTCCAGAACCTGATGCGAACAAAGCGATTTTTTTCATGCTGCAAAAATAGAGTAATCAATATGGATTACCGCATAAAAAGTATGGATAATACCCCAATGGACATCATCCATTTGCAAAGGGAACTCAGTTGATGGAATTGTTTGATCGTATCTGCTTTAGGTAGAATAAAGAAGAATTTCGTTACTAATGGAAGTAGCAGTATTACAAAAAGCGAGTAAATCATTGTGGATGCAAGAAATAGAGGTGTAGATAGAATTAATAAAATAAAAAGGAGTAATAGTAATACGATAAACCCTTTTGTTTTTCTAATACCAAAGACAATGGGTAACGTTTTGCAACCGTAAGCTTTATCTCCATTGAGGTCTTCCATATCTTTGATTATTTCTCGAATAAGGGTAATAGTAAATATTAACGAACTATAAAAATACAGTGGGATAGTATTTTTGCTATAGGCTACAGCCATCACTAACACAGAGGTTGCTGATAGGCAGGCAATAGATAAATTACCCCAAAAGGGTTTTTTCTTTAAATAGTTAGAATACCACCATAATAACAAAGAACTCAGTGTGAAAATGATGAAAATTTTAACATTGATAGATAGACCAATTAGAAGCGCAACGAAAGTTATAATACTATGAGCTATGATAGCTTGTTTTCGTGAAATAACCCGTTCAACAACTACTGATAGTGGTCGATTAATAACATCAATTTTAACATCATAATAATCGTTGATGATATAACCAGCCGCAGTAATTAGTGTAGTGCCGATACTTATTTTTAAAAAGTTGATGTCAAAAAGCAAGCTTTGAAACCGAAATTCATTGATAATTGAAAATTTTATAAAAATCTGACTCGCAAATATGATCAAAAGGTTTTGCGCCCGAATTAATTGCAAAATGGATCGTATAGTTGTTTTTTGCGCCAGTTTCAAATGATTTTGTGGACTATAATTTTAGTGTTTTTTAATCAGTTGTTTACAAATGTTTTAAAAAAAATTGGAATCAATATTTTAATCTTACAAATTTGACGTCATAACCAAAACTATATTATATAATGAACCCGTGGTGCATTAATAAACAAGAGATAAAAGTTGTGCAATTCACTGAATATCAGTAACTTATTGTAGTAACGACAAAACAATAAGCATGCACAACTTTCAAGCAAATTACGATAAAATTCTTAAAGTTTTAAGAACCAATTTCCCTTATGATTCCTACTTTCTTCAAAAAAGAAAACCAAAACTATCTGATTTAGAGATTGTTGCTATTGATTTCACTGCTCAATTTATGAGTATCGATAGTGAGCATCAACTATTTCGAGTATTGAATGGAATACAATTCAAGAACCTCATTGACCGAAGTGTTTACAACAGAAGGAAAAGAAATCTAGCTGAGTTTATGGAACAAATCAGATTTACCCTATCAGAAAAATTTAACCAATTTGAAGGATATTTCATTGTTGATTCCATGCCCTTGGAAGCCTGTAAATTAGCCAGAAGTTCTAGGTCAAAAATTTGTAAAGAATCCTTTCATTCTTCACCTGATAAAGGGTTTTGTGCATCACAGCAACTTTACTATTATGGTTATAAACTTCATGCGGTATGCTCTGTTCAAGGTGTTTTTAAAAGCGTAGATATCACCAAAGCTTCGGTTCATGATATTCATTATTTGAAAGATATTAAAACGCAACTTTCTGATTGTGTGCTACTTGGTGATAAAGGGTATGTAAGCCAAAAAGAACAATTGGATCTGTTTGAAACAGCCAACATCAATTTACAAATACCCATGAGAAGTAATCAACAAGGTTTTCAAAAACAACCTTATGTGTTTAGAAAAACTAGAAAACGTATCGAAACATTGTTTTCGCAATTGTGTGATCAGTTTATGATTCGTAGAAATTACGCTAAAACATTTACAGGGTTTAAAACTAGAATTCTTTCTAAAATTACTTCCCTAACTTTGATTCAATTAATCAATAAATTTGAATTCAACAGGAATATTAATAACCTTAAAATTCAAATCACTTAATAATGCACCACGGGTATAATGAGAAAGTTTTTACTTCTTGTTGCTGTTGCGTGCGTGTCGTCTGCAATGGCTCAATTAACAACCAGAGAAGCCGCTCCAAACAGCTATAAATTGGGCGCATATCCTCAAGCAGGGGATTTAAGTTTAATGTTCAGTGTGTATAATATCACTAATTTCGACTCAGCTGAAGATGACGATGTAGCAAACATTGCAAGTGTTAACGGTCTAGGTAGAGGTGATTTAATCACGGGAAAGTATTACTGGACAGACCAAGTTGCTTTCAGAGTAGGTATCAAGTTACAAAGAGAAGTTTCTAATAAGTCAAGCTTTGAAACGGATAGTTCTGATCAACTAGTAACGGAAGATCCAGATGTTTTAGGCAATTTTACATTTGATGGAACGTTTAGCACTTCTTCGAAAGATGTTGTAAGAGACTGGGCTATTAAGTTAGGTATTGAAAAACATTTCAATAGCGCAAACTTCTTTGATGTGTATGCCGGTGCTGACTTGTACTTAGGTTTGGGAACTGAGAAATTTAATTTTGAGCTTGAAACAGAGGAAGTTGGTGAAGTGTCAACGACTGAAATGATAAACACGTCAAGATCTTTTAAGAAATTTGGTGTGTTGCCATTTATTGGGGTGCAAATGTTTGTGTTAGATTTACCTGTTTCAATTGGCGTTGAGTATGGATGGGATGCACTTTGGAAGTTTGGTGGTCTTTACAAAACTGAATACGAAATATCACAAGATGATGGAACAGGAACTTCAACGACTACGTCTGGTACATACTACTCAGATGAAAACCTAGGTAGAGTATTACCAGGAGCAATTGGCGGTACTACTATTGATGGTGTTACTACTGGAACGAGTGGTAGTTCTTCATCTAGTATGTTGAACACCAACCAGAACGTGAAAATTTTGTTAAACATCTACTTTGGTAGAGGTGGTTCTTCATCAAGTGATGTTGTTATCGAGTAATCATCTCATAACGAATAATTAATTGATTTGGAAACTAAAAAATTGAACGCCATGAAATTTAACAGAATAGCATTTTCATTCGTAGTGGCGACATTACTTATCTTTTCATCATCATGTACTCGTCAATTTAAGAGTACTCCAGTAGCACCTGTCAACGTTCAAGTAAACGTTAGCATGGCTGATTTGGAATATGTAGGTGAGGTAGTAGGTACGTCAACACAATCATATTTATTTGGAGTTCTACCTATAGGTGGTAGAAGATTCCATACAGGAGTTTTGTCTCAACAATCAGGGTTTTTATCAATCCCTGCTAACAGAGGTACTGCTAATGCATTATATGATGCATTGCAATCTCAAGCTGATGCAGACTTTGTTTTGCCAGTATCTGTAGAGCAAACAACAAACGTAATGTTCTTAGGTAATGTAACAACATATACGGTAAGAGCTAAAGCGTATAGAATTAAAACGACTTTGTAGAAATACAATTAAGGTAAGTTTTAATATTATATTTCATTAAAAGCCTGCTAGTTAAACTAGCAGGCTTTTTTGTTTTTAAAGCGATACGTATTAATATTTTTTATTTTTAATTGTTTTATTATGCCACATCTTTTTCTTAATTTGCTAGTCTGTGAAAATGGGAAAAAACTAATTTAAAAACCATGAAAAAACTATTTACAACCTTTAAAACACTTTTGCTTGGAGGCATGATGCTTTCAAGTGTAGTGGCAGGAGCTCAGCAAGTCCCAGGACATACTGGTGCTTATCCACTTACCTCTGACAGAGAATATACTTATGGTATATCTCCTAGTAATGCAAGTCAAGCCGATGCAGTAAATGCATACAACGCTTGGAAACAAACTTATGTAGCAACCGATTGTGGTAACGCTAGGGTCATCTTTGATTTTTACCAAGGTGGACTAGGTGCAACAGACCGTTCAGAAACTGTTTCTGAAGGTATCGCTTATGGTATGCTATTGTCAGCTTACGCTGGTGACCGTTCTTTATTTGATGGTTTGTGGTCATTCTACAAAAATCATAGAAATGGAAATGGCGTAATGAACTGGAAAATTAAAAACTGTAATCAAGTTGTTGGAGCTAATGGGGCGTCAGATGCTGAATTAGATGCTGCTATGGCATTAATTGTAGCTTCATACCAGTGGCAAAATGACAACTATTTGAATGATGCTAAGAGCATGATTCGTATCATTCGAGAGAAAGAATTCGATGGTGCTATCTTGAAGCCAGGTGATCAATTTGGTGGTTTTAGCTTAACTAACCCTTCTTATTTCTCACCGGCTTATTACGAAGTATTTAAGCAATATGATGGTAATACTAGCTTTTGGGATGCCGCTATTGCAAAAGGATACGAAATCATTGATAAAGCGGATAAAAATGACTTAGGTTTAGTGCCTGACTGGACCGATGGAAACGGTAACACGACTAGTGCTGCCAGCCAGTACAAAGATGGTGGTCAACATTTCTTTTTTGATGCGGTAAGAACTCCTTTCCGTTCTGCTGTTGATTATTTATGGCATGGCAGAGCTGAAGGTAAAGCGTATTGTGAGAAGTTGATTAACTGGTCTAACGCTGCACATGGTGGTGGTACGGAGCAATTACAGTCTAACTACAGAATTGACGGAACTTTACTTGGTGGTGGTCACTCAAATACGTTTGTGGCTTGTTTTGGTGTAGCAGCGATGGCTACTTCTAATCAATCATATCTAAATAGAGCATATTCAGATAACCAAAGCACAAGCCCTACAACAGGTCAGTATTTTAATGCTACGTTTAAAGCAATAGGAAACTTTGTGATGTCAGGTAACTTTTACTTGCCACCACCAGATGCATGTTCAGGGCCAAGTTTAGGAGACGATAAGTCTTTCTGTAATGGACCATCAGCAGTATTAGACGCAAATGTGAGTGCAAACTCGTATGAATGGAGAAGAAATGGTATAAAAATAAACAATGCAACTGCTGAGACTTATACGGCCACATTAGCAGGAGAATATGAAGTTGTTACTAATCAAGATGGTTGCGTAAGAAGAGATAAAATCCAAGTTTACCCAGATTTGTTGGTAGCTGACTTTTCTTTTACAGTAGGTCCTGGTGTTATTTTCTTAGAAAACACAAGTCAAGGAGGTGTTTCTTCATCTGACTGGTCTGATGGGACTTCTTTCTCAACTGATTTTGATGCTGAGTATGAGTACACTGGAGATGGTACAGCAGATATTACCTTAACAGTTTCAAACAATGGGTTTGGTTGTGCTGATGTAGAAACTAAAACAAAAACAATTGTTTTGGGTGGTAACGGATGGTCAGCAGATGACTTTAATGTGCCTACCAATGTTACAACGTGGATTGGTGGTGATGCTCCAAACCCAGACGGTAGTTCAGAGGGTTTTGAAGCTTTACCAAAAGTAAAATGCTCTGCAAATGCAACTGGAACTGAATGCCCAGGAAACCCTTGTGGTCTATTCAAAGTAGTTGCTAAAAGTACTGCGGGTCAATATAATCCATTTGGAGTTGATTTCAACGAAGGACAAACACTAGACGGGGTTCCAATTTCAGCTCCCGTTGATATTGATGCAGTTCCATTTGTATCTATGAGAATCAGATCAAGTGTTGATGTTAGTATTGGTGTAGGTTTGAATGGTAAAAGACTTGAAGGACCTGAGGAGGTTACGACCAATAGAATTAAAATTGATTTAGTTGGGGGTGAGTGGACAGAGATTCCAGCTTCAGAATTAGATTTTTCTGTGAATAGAAATGGTTACTTAAATGCGCTTAACCCAAGTGTTGAAGTTGATTTTACTCAAATTAAATCTGTTCAAATTTATCCATTTGAATATCCACTAGCTGCTTTGCCAGGTGGTGAATTCATTGAAGTTGATTGGATTGTAGTTGGTTCTAAAAGTTTAGAGGCGCCTTCTTTTGATATTAAGAGAGACGAAAATGGTTTAGCGATATACGAGGATCCTGATGGTGACGAAGTATACACTACGGTGTCTTCATGGTTACCAGAAGTAACAGCTTGTGGAACAGAAACAATATTAAAAGCTAACTCTTGTACTGCAACAGATATCCGTTGGTTTAATGGTGATGTTCAATTCGACACAGGTTCTGAGGTTGAAGTTGGGCCAGGTAATTATAGAGTTCAACTGGTGAATGATGGAGGAACGACAACTGCTGAAGTAGTAGTGAAAGCAAGTAATATTAATGCTGACTTTGCCATCGATAGAACTAACTATGATGTTAATTTTATTAACAAATCTACTGATTATGATGAGCATGTTTGGGATTATGGTGATGCAGCGAATGATTTAGAAGGCTCAACAACTTGGGACATCGGATACCACAGCTACAAAGCAGCTGGAGACGGAAGTTACACAGTATCATTAACTGTAACAGATACTATATGTGGTGTTTCTGATACGGAAGTAAAAGAATTGGTCGTTGCTTGTGATATGTTAACAGGAGAAATCAATGTAATAGATTCTACAGTAGTTGGATGTGAAGGTGATGTAGCTACATTTGAAATTGAAGCGGTAGAAAATGCACAGGGTTATGGTTGGTTTGGTCCAGAAGGAACACAGCTTGATGTTGCAGAAGATTCTTTATCTGCAGTTGTCACTTTTGGTTCTGTTGATGGCCCATTAACTATCGAGGCATACAACTCTTGTTCTGAAGCACCAACATCTAAGAAAAGTGTTAAGTCCGTAGATTTAGATTTAGCTGGAGAACCAGTTGGAACATTTACCTTAGATCCAAACACTGCTGGTGGTTTCGTAATGATGGCTGAGGCTAGTGCTACAGAAATGGATGGCGAAACGTATGCGTGGACTTTCGGTGACGGAAATTCAGATACAGAAGCTTCAGTAGAACATACATATGATGCTGGTTTGGAAAACATGCCTCAGACAATTTGTTTGACTGTAACTAACAGATGTGGTGTTTCTGATGAAGTGTGTAAAGAGTTTACACCAACTAATCCAGTAGGTTTCTTCACTTTGAATGAGCAAAATGTTAGCATGTTCCCAACAGCTACTACTAATTTATTAACAGTAGAGTTAACTGGAAAAGCTGACGTTACAATCTCTGATGTATTAGGGAATACTGTTTCTCAGTCAGTTGTGACTGACAAAGGAACAATCAACGTTGCTGACTTAAGTGCTGGGATGTATATCTTAAGCATCAAACAAGGAAGCGAAGTAGTAAACAAAAGATTCATTAAGGAATAATCTCCTTTAGAACAATAAACTAATTGAAACCCCATCCCGATATTTCGGGATGGGGTTTTTGATTTAGAAGGAGTTAGATGACTTTAAAAAGTTATTAATTTTTTTTGATACCTCATCTTTATGATTTTATTTTTAAATAACCAGCCTTTATGGTTTTCTCACCGACAAACGAATCTTGGTGACAAGCCCACAACAGCAAATGTTGTCTGTCATAAGACCAACAACAGCACCAGTGGTTATGACAATGGATCAGGTGTGCCATGTGGAGCAGGAACATCTTCAGGTATCTCTACAAATATTGCCTCAGCAATAAAAAGACTTGTTTCATTGTGGGGGGGGGAGTCAAAAGATGTAACTTCTGGAGGTCAGCCAGTGGTGGCTGTTCCAGCGCTTACCCCAGATAATAATTATAATGGTGTAGTTACTAAAAAAACATACTATCACACAGAAGGACCCGAATGGAATAGAAATACAGTAATAGATAGAGTATCAATAGATGGAAATGGTACGGACACACTTAAATTCAGATATAGTAGGAAAAATTACTCGCGTTAAAATTTTATTTTTTTCATGTGTCGTTGCTTTTCAATCATCTTGCACTGGTTCTTCAGAAAAGCACGCCTATGATATGTCTGAGTCTATTATTAAAAAAATAGCCAAGGAAGTAGAAGAAGAGAAAATTAGTTTATCGGAAACATCAAATTATGAAAATGTAATTAAGGATTTTTGTGATATTCAAACTGATTCTTTTTCGAAAGAAATGAATTGCAAATTATATGAGAAGGTTAAAAATAAACAAAGAGAATACTATACAGAGCTAGCAAAACACTCATCCTTTTTAGGTGATATAAGCAATAATGGAAAATTCTTTATCTCTCCATTAATTTTAAGTGATGACGAAAGCTATGGACTACAATATTTTGAATATGATGATTCAAAAGATAAAACCACTTTGATTTTACATATTTATTATAAAAGAAAAAAGGTGATTTGGAAATAAATGGGCATAATCCTGTAGCTTATAGAATTCGTGGAGTAAACATGTCAATGGATGAAGGGATTAAAAGTCTTTCTCAAGCAAATGTTCCTTTTTTACCATAACGTGGGAGGATAAATAGTACTTCTACCAATGAGTTAAATTCAATATCCCCGCTACTCTTATGATTCAACCAAGTGAATGAGTATAAATTTCCGCCCTTGTTGGTGTTGCCCACCAACAAGCCGTAAGTCCAATCATTCATACTCATAAAGTATGTTTATGCCAACAGACGAATGGCAGCTAACAAACCCAAAGCTCAAGAAGGACAAGACCAACAACGGCACGAAGTTAGGTCACTACCAATCCCGATAGTGTAAAATGTCGGGATAATTGTAGTATTGTAGGTAGAGGTAACGATAATAAGATAACCACGCCTCATGCTTCGGCTGGTAATGACGAATTATGATGATAAACAAAATCAAGTGAATCCCTTAGCCCAAGGTTAAGCGGAGCGGTCCTTGTGCTTCCTAATAGTCTCGTCCTAAATAAGTTTACAGTTAAAACAATAATCCTAAAATAGGTTTACGCTGAACGGTAGGAAATAAAAAAAACCAGAGAAGCTCGCTTCTCTGGTTGACTAATTAATTAAGAGGACTTTTTATTCGATAATTAGTTTTTGCTGGTCTCCATCCATATTAAGTAGATAGACCCCTTTAGGTATATTTTCAATACGCATAGAGTTAGTATTTTTTCCTCTTATTATTTCCCTGCCCGCTATATCATATAAAATGAAGTTTTGTACAGGCTTGTTAAAGTGAACTAAGCCTGTTGAGGCAGGGTTAGGATAGACATAATTAGTCTCTCCCATTATTTGTTCATCCACTTCTTCTTCAAAAGAGTAATTAGATGAATTACTTAAATTGGTAGCTTGCCTTGCGTCTGAGACAAGATAGTCACAGGTGCTTTCAATTTTACCATTGATAACACTTCCAGCCTCAAAGAAAGAACCAGGGTTAAATGTAATTGAGTGATCTGAAGTGAAATCTACTTGACTATTATCTGCTGTTACCTCTTCTATTTCTAAACGGTTATATGAATAACTTTTTGTGTCGTCCAGAATATCAATCCCAGATAATTTCATCTTATCATTGTCAGCATTGGTGCCTGTTATTATAACTGAGACTACTTGATTACCTCCTGAGAGACTACCTTTATGGTTAATAGTGATTTTATATGTGCCGCCAGAAAGGTTACTCACTAATACTTGTTCAATATTATCAAGTGAATTATCTCCTGTACCTGCTGCTAATGATGGATTGGACATTCCTGCTAGCGTATAAGGCGAATAGGTTGTCGCACTACTAACTTCAGTTATTCTCAAATCCAAATCATTGACTAACATCACATCAGTAGGGTTTAGTGAAGCGCTAACAGGAGTTCCTGCAGGATCTATCCAACATATGGTGACTTTTAAATCCTCGCTTGGTACCTTGTCCACATATAATTCAATGGTGTTGCCATCTGCTAGATTAAATTCTTTGATGTGATTACATGAAGAAGCTTGACTAGAAACTATATCTGCGGCAGATTTTGTATTCATTAATCCCCACCCATAGACATAATCAGGACCAGTATTACCTGCATCATCAGCAGAATGAGTTAAAATGGCTTTCCACGTTGAACTGATAAATGAGTTTGATCCAAATAAATTTTTCTCATGTTCTAATAATAATCCTATGGATCCGGTTACTGATGGTGAGGCCATAGAAGTACCATCTTTGATTGTATATGAAGAGGTTGCTACAGCAGAACTAGAATATACTTGGTAACCATTGGCAACAATATCAGGTTTAATTCGACCGTCATCCGTTGGGCCCCAGCCACTAAAGGTGGTCATTGTTACTGATGAAGGTCCCGAGTAACCGCCAGAAACATCATTTACTGCTCCCACAGTAAGTATGTTTTTTGAGTTACTAATATCGGTAATAGAGTTATACCCTGTTGTTCCTCCATCAAAGTCTCGGACTACATTACTAGACCAGATACCTCCCCCATTATAAAAGAAATGAAAAGCTCCAGGTACTGGACCATTTCCTCTATTATTACCAGCCGCTTTAACCATTAAATGAGAAGGTTTGTTGAAAAGCATGTCATCCCATGTTTCAGAATCAGTATCGTAAAATCCGAATTTATAATCTTCTGTAGTGCTAACGCTAGGGTCTCCAAACCACCACCAATAATAATCTGCGGGGAAACCATAATCTACTAAGTTGTCGGTATACATATATTCCCAACCAGTAAGGTTTCCATAAGAGTGGTTTGAAGCTATGGTACTAGTAGCCGTAACCTCTGAAAGGTTGTTGTTCCATTGGTAAGCATCAAGATCGGCATCAAAAGCCATTCCCTTGGCAGATGACACTATTCCCGCGGCTATCATGGTGCCTGCAACATGTGTCGCATGATCAGAATTCACGTCAAGAGTAAAGGCGTAACCATCTACTTGCGTTATTCGACCAGTTAGTTCTTGATGATTTAAACGAACAGCTCCACCATCCCATTCACTCAATGTTACACCATTTCCACTTAAGTTTAAACCGGCTCCACCTCCAGAATAAACCGCATCAGTATTTATACTAATTGCAGCGTCTTCGTTGTACGTAGTGTAATAAATTGGTGTGTTACCTTCAAAACGTATAAGTTCTGAAAACCCACCCTTTTCGTTTGTAAACTTGATTGGTATATTAAGTGTGCGAGCGCGCTTGATGGCTTCAACTTTATCAATAACAGCTTTATTGCGCTGTTCTTCTGAAAATGAACTAAGCCATTCACTATTGTCTTTTATATTAATCTTTTCTTGAGCATGTACCTCAAAGGTGATTAATAATATGATTCCCAATACTTTATAGGGAATTTCCTTAAATAAATTTCTCATAGTTATATTAATTTAGAGCTATGAAAATTATTTTTTCAATTGTATGATTTCAGCATTGAGAGCATCGTTTTGTTTTTTTAGCTCAATCATATAAAGGGTCAACTCCTCAATTTTTTGAAGCAATAAAGCATCCATTTTAGCCACGTCTAGTCCTCCATTTACAACATCTTCGGCAGAAGGAACATCAGGTAAATGGTTGTTTTGATTGATGAAGGTCTCAACATCCTCCAATGATTTTAATTGATAATCTTTCGCAAAAACATAATCAGCCCAGTCAGCAGTAGTTTTGATGGCTACCTTTAATTTTTCTGCCATTATACCGTCCGAAACATACAGGCTATATCCAGAAGGAAACCCTTGAGAAAAGGTAGATACCTCAGCGCCCAAAGTAAGCGTTCCGGTGACATAAGCATTGCCATTAACGCCTAGTTTATAGCCTGATTGTAAATTTTGTATACCTGACATATAGGAAAATTCATTTCCTACTAATAATTCTTTTATACCAGTAAATCCCATGGTAATATCTCCATATGTACCACTATACCCTCCATTGCAACTTGAAATTGTTGGATCTACACCTATTCCAATTTTAGAATTATAGAAAGTAATATCAGTTTGGGTGTTACTTAATATAGTCGTCCCAGATCCGCAAGCAGGGTATTTAGCGTTTCTAATAGAGAAAGTTTGAGTAAATGTACCTGATGACCCATGATACCCCATTTCAATATTTGAACTATAGGATGAAGACGGGGAATTCAAAGCATTTAATCTTAGTGTAGCACTCTGTTTTAATGTCGCTGGTAAATGATTGAATCCAGCAATTTCTAAATTAGCACCGGGGGTTGCTGTACCGATACCCACATTTTCGGTTGAAGGATTAGTCGTCAAATCTATACCACTTGTACTATTTGGTATAAAAACATTTTGAGCGTTGACTTGTGAAAAGGAAAATAATAAAGTGATTCCTGTAATTAAAAAAACTTTTTTCATGATTATAAAATTTTGGTTAAACAATGTGGTGAATATAATCCCTGTTTTTATATAAAAACAAAAAATTTTCTTCTTTTTTATTTTGTAAAACTAAGACTATCAATTTGTTAGGTAATTTTTATTTGTTTATTTAAAAATTAAAATATTGAAATCAGTCTAGTTTTTTCACATAAAACATTTTGCGTAAATATGTTAATTTTAAAAGGGTGTAATATTTTTTGTATAATATCAGTTTTGTTCATTGAGTTAGAATTCACTTCTGATGGTCTTCTTCCGCCCTTGTTTGTTCTCACCAACAAACGAATGCTTGGTAACAAATCCACAACACCAACAACGGCATTAAATTAAAAAGAGATACGTCACTACCAATCCCGATCGCGCAAGGTGTCGGGATGTGTGTAGTCTTACTGTTGAGGGAACGATAGTAAGATTACCACGCCTCATGCTTCGGCTGGTAATGACGAATTATGATTATTTCCACCCCTATTGGTCTTGTGACTAAATAGCCATCTCATTAAAAATTATATTAAGAAATACATCTTCAAATTTTTAGTACCATAAATCCCCTCATATTTTTTAAATTGAGTTGTTAACCCAATTGTATGGCTTTAGAAATAGAAAGAAAATTTTTAGTCAAAAAAGCATTGTTGCCCTCAGCAACGGAAAAAATCAAAATGGTGCAAGGTTACATTCCGTCAGAAATGGGTACGGTGGTTCGCCTACGCACTGAAAACGAGGTAGCGAAACTAACGATTAAAGCAAAAAAATCAGACTTGGTTCGTTACGAATATGAATACGACATCCCAGTAGAAGATGCACTGGAAATGCTGGAAAAATTGTGTGAAAAACCGCTAGTGGAAAAAACGAGACATCTCATTCCTTTTGGCAACCATACCTGGGAAGTCGACTACTTTGAAGGAGAAAACTCGGGGTTAGTTGTGGCAGAAATAGAGTTGTCAGATGAAAATGAAAGCTTTGAAAGACCTGAATGGGTAGATAGAGAAGTGACTGATAAAAAAGAATACCGAAACAACTACCTGGCAAGTCATCCATATAAAACCTGGGAAAGTGAGTACTAACCGACCATATGTTTTATCCATAGCAGGGCACGATCCCTCTGCAGGTGCGGGAGTACTTGCCGACATCAAAACGATGGAGCAATGTGGGGTCTATGGTTTGGGTGTCACCACAGCCATCACCTATCAAAACGAAAATGAATTTGATGGGGTGAAATGGCTTTCTTTTGAGGAAATTGAAAAGCAAATAGCGCCATTAATCAGAAAATATAACATTGAAATAGTTAAAATAGGTTTGATTGAAAACCTACAAACATTAGAGAAGACTATCTCACTACTCACTACTCATTACTCAAGTCTCCGTATAGTCTGGGACCCCATAATAAGTGCCAGTGCGGGGTTTGTTTTCCATAGTGAGTTGGATTTAGAGAGATTAAGTCAGGTGTTAAATTCAATTTATCTAATTACACCCAACCAACCGGAATATGACAAGTTGTTGTTAGAAAACATGACGTTAGAAAACACCAACCTGTTGTTGAAAGGAGGACACCGAGAAGAGCATGTGGATGTGTTGTTTGAGAACCAAGAGTCAAGAACCAAGAATCGAGAATCAAGAATCAAGAATCAAGAATCAAGAATCAAGATCCAAGATTTGAGACCTTACATGATTAATGGGAATGGAAAACACTTAAGTCCAAAACATGGTTCTGGTTGTGTGTTGTCATCGGCTATTGCTGCTTATTTAGCTTTGGATAATGACTTGGTTATTTCGTGTAAACGAGCTAAACTTTATGTAGAAAACCTGCTTGAAAGTAATGGGGGTTTGTTGGGCTATCATTCAAATTTAAAATAATAAAAGCTTAAAGCTAACTGCTTAAAATTTATGGCTAAAAAAATCTCAAAACTCCATTACATCACGCAAGACATCAAAGGTAAAACGCATGCAGAATTGGCTAAGCAAGCCTGTGAGGGCGGGGTAAAATGGGTGCAGTTACGCATGAAAAATGTTACCGAGTCGGCATGGAAAAAGCAAGCTGAAGATACCTTGGCAGTCTGTAGAGAATATGGTGCAAAATTAATTATCAATGATCACCCCGAATTGGCTGTTGAAATTGGTGCGGATGGTGTACACTTGGGTAAAGACGATATGCCCCTGGCGCAAGCTAGAGCAATAATCGGGGATGAAATGATCTTAGGAGCTACCGCCAATAACTTGCAAGACATCCTAAATGCTGTGAATCATAAAGTAGATTACATTGGTTTGGGTCCCTTCCGCTTTACTCTAACCAAAGAAAAATTAAGTCCGGTTTTGGGTGTTGATGGGTTTGAAACGATTATAAAAGAATTGAAGAAAAAAGACATTCAAATACCTGTGATAGCCATAGGAGGGATTTTAATGGAGGATATTGCTGATTTATTATCTGTAGGTGTACATGGTGTAGCCATTGCCTCCGCGATTAATCGGTATTCGAATCCAACCCAGTCAGCAGCGGTGTTTGTGAAGGCTTTGCAATAAATTTTAAACCCGTATTGTGCTGCTTGTCAGCTTTCCGACAAAGTCAGAATATTTATTCTAATACCTTTCCGAGTATAATCTTTTATATATTCGATTTTTAGTCGAAACAACTAATATGATGGAAAAGAAAACGTATTATAACCCAGAAGATTTAAAAAAATTTGGAGATATCGGTGATTTTCAACCCGAGTTAGCCGATAAATTTTTTGCGTGGTATGGGGATGTCTTTAAAGAAGGCGCTTTAACTGCTCGTGAAAAATCATTGATAGCACTCGCAGTGTCGCATGCGGTGCAGTGTCCTTATTGCATTGATGCTTACACCAGTGACTCCCTAAAGAAAGGTGCCGATGAAGCACAAATGATGGAAGCCGTACATGTGGCAGCTGCTATTAAAGGAGGAGCAGTATTGGTCCATGGGGTACAAATGATGAACAAAGCAAAAGATTTGTTGATGTAATGATTAGTCTTCAAAAACAAGCACATCAACTATCCAAAACGGCACAACAACTCGAAGTGTTGGAAAGTCTTGATTTACTTTCTTTTGAATCAAGCCTCGTGAAGAGCGACCTGTTTCCGTTGAAACCTACAGGTTTGGACATTTTCCAAATCAACCTAGGTAAAATGTGTAATCAGGTGTGTAAACATTGCCATGTAGACGCAGGTCCTGATCGAAAAGAAATCATGACGCGTGAAGTAATGAAGCTTTGTTTGGAGGCGATAAAAAAATCAGGCGCATCCACCGTTGATTTAACAGGTGGAGCTCCCGAGATGAATCCCGACTTTCGGTGGTTTGTGGAGCAAATTTCAAAATTGGACAAACACATTATTGTTCGCTGTAATCTGACTATTATTTTGGCTAACCCGAAATACAACGATTTGCCTGAGTTTTTCAAAAAACATCGAGTCGAGGTAGTTTCTTCTCTTCCTTATTTCACCGCCACTAGAACCGATGCCCAACGGGGAAGTGGTGTCTTTGATAAATCGATTCAAGCTTTACAATTATTAAACGAGGTGGGCTATGGTGTGGAAGGAACTGGTTTGTTGTTGAACTTAGTATATAACCCATCAGGTGCTTTTCTCCCAGGCGATCAACAAGCATTAGAAAATGAGTTCAAATCACGATTAAAGTCGCGGTTTGATATAGCTTTTAATGGGCTATATACCATTACTAACATTCCTGTAAGCCGCTTTTTAGATTATCTGATTTCCAGTGATAATTACGAATCGTATATGGAGTCCCTGGTTTCAGCCTATAACGCCACTGCTGCGGAAGGGGTAATGTGTCGCAATACCATTTCGGTGGGGTGGGATGGCTATTTATTTGATTGTGATTTTAATCAAATGTTAGACTTGAAGCTCAAAGAAAAGAATCATATTAGTCAATTTGACCTAGCAAACTTTCAGGGGCGTGAGATCATCGTCAACCAGCATTGTTATGGGTGTACTGCTGGCGCAGGGTCAAGCTGTGGGGGAGCAACAACTGAAGGATGACAAGGAACCGATTAATCATTTTTGCTAAAAACCCCGAATTGGGGAAAGTAAAAACACGTCTGGCTGCAACCATTGGTCATAAAAAAGCTTTGCAAGTATATATCAAGCTCTTAATACATACCCGATCAATCGCTTTACCATTTATTAAAAGCACCATTTTTTATTTCACGAATGATACTGAAAAAACTGAGGGGTGGAGTCAATTTAACCAGCGATTGCAATCCGGAAACTCGTTAGGTGCTCGAATGAGCAACGCACTGAAGGAGTCTTTTGACGAAGAAAATGATAAAGTACTTATTATCGGAACTGACTGCTATGAAATCACGTCTGAGGTAATTTCGAATGCCTTTAGAGCATTGGATGACAATGATGTTGTAATTGGTCCGGCAGAAGATGGTGGGTATTATTTGTTAGGTATGAAACGGTTTTATCCTGAATTTTTTATGAATAAAAAATGGAGCACCGAAACCGTGTTTATTGATACTATTGAAGATGTTAAGCGATTAGGGTTAACACATAAAAACTTACCTACCCTAACAGACATTGATACTGAACAAGATTTAAGAAAATTTGAAAAAGAGTTAACCTAGGGTGATGGACACATATTTAGAAACAACCAAAGCAGTATATAAAAAAGCAGCAGAAACACCGGATATAGGTTTGTGCTGCACCACCACGCCTATTTGGCAACTCCCAGGATTAGAGATTCCTAAACGCATGCAGGAGATGAATTATGGTTGTGGGAGCACGGTTCACCCCCGGGATCTAGTCAATAACCCTACTATTTTATATGTAGGTGTAGGTGGCGGTATGGAGTTACTTCAGTTTAGCTACTTTAACAGAAGCGCTGGTGGAATAATTGGAGTCGATGTAGTGGACGAAATGTTGATGGCTTCAAAACAAAATTTTATTGAGGCTAAAAAATTAAATCCTTGGTTCAAAAGTGAGTTTATCACACTAAAAAAAGGTGACGCACTAGCCTTACCCGTTAAGGATAATACAATTGATGTCGCTGCACAAAACTGTCTTTTCAATATCTTTCATAACGATGATCTTAAACTTGCCTTACAAGAAATGTATCGTGTACTTAAACCCCATGGGAGGTTGGTGATGTCGGATCCAGTGTGTGAAACCGCAATGCCAATAGCCTTAAAAAATGACGAAAATCTTCGGGCGTTGTGCTTAAGTGGTGCGATACCCATGCGAGAATACATTAAAATGTTAACCGATGTTGGTTTTGGGACAATTGAAGTTAGAGCAAAACGACCCTATCGCATATTAAGTCCACAACACTATACAACTGATCAATTGATTGTTATTGAAAGTTTAGAGGTATGTGCCATTAAAGACCCGATGCCTGAAGATGGTCCGTGCGTATTTACGGGTAAAACGGCCATTTATTTTGGTGATCAACCCTATTTTGATGATAAAAAAGGACACGTTTTAATGGTCAATCAACCGCTAGCGTTGTGTGATAAAACAGCACAAGCATTAAAAAATCTAGAGAATCAAGCTATTTATATTTCGGAATCTACTTTCTTTTATGACGGAGGAGGGTGTTGTTAATTTACCAAAAAGATTGGTTTAGATAAAAAATCTACTTGGATGAAACGTACAATGCGTTTCATCTTTTTTTTTATCTTTGAGGATACGAGAAAACAGGGGTGTCCCAAAAAGCAGGATATGAATAAGTTTAAAGTTCTTTTATTATCAATAGGAATCATTTGTTTCGCATGTACATCACATGCTCAAATGAAAAAGGGAATTGATTATTCAGGTTTTTTTGACACCTATTATCACCCTAATTTATGGGAGTTTTCAGCGGGACTTGGTTATCCACTTTATTATGGCGACTTGTGTGGTGGTATTGGCTGTAATGATGGTAATTTAAGTTTTGTAGCTGGTGTTGCCTATAAGCCATGGCCTAAAGTAGCTTTTGAAGGCGATATTTATTATACCACGCTCAGCGCTATGGATATCAACACAGAACGAAATATCTCTTTCGAATCCAAGAATCTTGAGTTAGCATTATATGGGAAATATTTTTTGATTGATGATATCATCAGAAGACACACAGACATGTTTAATAAAACACGATTGGTAAAACCCTATTTACTAATTGGGATAAGTGGTCTGTATTACAATCCAAAGGCAGTGTTGACAGATACACTTACTGGAACAACAACACCTGTTAACGAAGGTGTGACCTATCCACGATTTGGCTTGGCTATTCCTGCTGGCTTCGGATTATCATTTGATGTTTCCAGACGATTCAGCATTTTAACAGAAGTAATTTATCGGTATACATTTACGGATTTGTTAGATGGAGTAAGTGAAGTTTACGGTAATCCAGAGATCAAAGACTCTTACTTAACCATTGATTTAAAGCTTCAATGGACTCCTTGGGCTCCACGTTCAAAAAAGAAAAAACAACGAGTTCCAAAAGATGTACCACAGTATAACTTCAGCACGGATTCATCGCGAGCAGCAGCTAAAGCAAAAAGTGATAGTACCAAAGCCTCAGTTAAAAATGATGAGGAAATGGACTACTATGAAAAGTTGATGAAAGAAGCGGAAGAAGCTGAGAAAGCACCCGAATCAGATGAAGAGTATTACGATATTATAGACTCAGAACCTTCTGAGGAAGGAGAAGATAACACCGATGAAGATGAGTACTATCAAGAGGATGTAGAAGAGAAAAAAGAAGAAGTAGAGGAAAGCTCAGATGATAGTTGGGACTCGTGGTAATTTGTAATATTCCGCTTGAGAACTGCTCTTTGGTTACTTTTTCTAAATGAAAGACTGGATATAGATAGGTAGTTTAGACTATATTAATCTGTTATTATCCTTACGGCCAAGGAGGTCTTCAAATCGAAGCTCGCTTCAATTTTACTTCCCATCCGAAAGAGGTTACAAATAAGCATGGTTTTATTACACGCTTTAGAATAATGGTTAGAGCAGGCTTATGCCTCTCATATAAAATGACCACCTTTTATGAGATTATTTTAATCTAGTGGGTAAGGTGCCGCGTCCTATAAAATTGCTTATTTTCGATTGAGGTAATCTAGACCCAGTATGAAAAATCATACATTTTCAAGCCGTTCGGCTGAACTTATGTTGGTAATCATTTCCTCATCTTCTGTGTTGTCGTTATCATCTTTTTTAGAGTCACTCATCAAGCCCAGCGTCATGACAATATTTGTGACCATGATCAAAAATAACATGGGCGCATTTCCAAAATCATCGATTAACAATGTTGCTGGAATAGAGAAAAAAAGCAAAATGCTAATCAATCCCCGAGGGGTGATGGTGGTTAACAAAGTTACTTTTTCGACACTTAAAATTCGCAAGACAATGTACCTAAAACCGTATGTTCCCGCTAAAATAAGTGCGCCCGTAAAAATACCTTTCACGTCTAATAAGTTCATAGGGTTAATGGAAAACCCAAACAGAAAGAAGAAAAAAGTTTTTATTACAAACACACTCTCTAATGTGATGTGGTGGAGGTCATGAAGTATTTCTTCCGCTTCTTTTTTTGCATGGATCTTCTTAAGAAAGCCCACAAAAAAGACCGATTGATTTTTAAGAATCAAACCAAAGATGACAATAATAATTAGTGACGATAGGTGAAATAATTTCCCAACTCCAAACAATAATACCAATGATGAAATAATCAAAAACAATTTCGTATCATCTTTAATTTTAGTGAACATCCAGATAAGTGCATAGGACAGGAGGAAAGCAATTACGATAGTTGCAACAATCTGAATTAATGTGACGCCAATCACTTGACCAATGTTTTCGTTTTCATTCAAGTCTAAAAACAAATAGAAAAAGATGATCCCTAAAATGTCTGATATAGAAGACTCATACACCACAAACTCCCGAGTTTTTGGGTATATATTTTGAACACTAGGAATTACAATCGCACTGCTCATTACCGCAAAGGGCACCCCGTACAAGGCTGCTTGCATGAATGTGGTGTAGTTGAGCCAATAGATTATTCCAGCGATGATAAGTGTGGTGCCTGACAAACATAAAAGAGCTGAAGCTAATGCTTTAAAAATATCCTTAGCCTTGTCTTTGTGAAGGTTCAGGTCTAAGGAGGCCTCAAGTACGATTAAGATTAACCCGATGTTTCCTAAGATCCCTAAATACGAGTCCAGGTTATCCAGCGTGTGAGGCACAAATGACTTCACAATAATTCCCAAAATCATAAGCATCAAAACAGATGGGATATTTGTTTTTTTCGAAACAACCTGAAAAATATAGGAAACGATGAGGAGTAAAGAAATAAAAATAATGGCTGTATATGGATTCATAAGTCAGGAGATTTCTGTTAACAGAAGATAAAAATAACAAAAACATCTGGGTGGTCTCTATAAAGCAGTAGGACAGTTTGTTTTTTTAGGTAAATAAATAAGAATTGGTTGTGTCCCCGATACATATCACCACCTGTCTTACGCGCTCCGATGTGGAATCTACCCATCGTAAACCAGATGTTCGTTTCCATACTGGGAAATTGCCATACTCCAATGCGTTACGTTCACAAAGCCGTAATTTATTGAAAACGCTCGTCTTTGCGAGAAAGCAGGCACGACTGACGAAGCAATCTGTCGAAGCCACAACCGCCATTCCAGAACAACCTTTTGTCAATTATTTAAATTATGTTTTATTTGTAGTTTCCCACTTTTAAACCATAAGATGAAAAATTTATTTGCCGTTATTTTTATCACACTTTGCACCAACATTTTTGCACAAGGACTCATCAATGACCCCACTTTTGACCCTGGGACGGGGTTTGGTACAGGGTCTGTTTTTTCTACAGTCGTTCAACCCGATGGGAAAATTATAGTTGGGGGTGCGTTTACCTCTTTTAACGGGGTGATTCGAAACCGCATCGCTCGTTTAAATACTGATGGTTCGCTGGACATTTCTTTTAATCCTGGAACTGAATTAAAGGACTGGGTTTCGTCTATAGCCATTCAGCCCGATGGAAAAATTATTATTGTAGACCACTTCACCTATTCTAATGGTTTCAGCAATTCCAAGATTGGAAACCATATTATTCGTGTTGATAATGATGGTCATTTAGATCCATCCTTTAATTTAGGTAGTGGATTTACAGGCATTAGTCATGAGGTTACATGTTTAGCGATTCAGCCCGATGGAAAAATTATTTTTGGAGGGAGGTTTTCCTCTTTCAACGGAACAAGCAGAAATTGCATTGCACGCCTCAATACTACAGGTTCGTTAGACACCTCTTTTAACCCCGGTACAGGCTTTAATCAATATAGCGTTGATGCGTTAGTCATTCAACCCGATGGGAAAATTGTCGTTGGGGGTAACTTTACTTCTTTCAACGGAATAAGCAGAAACCACATTGCTCGACTTAACGCAGATGGCTCATTAGACACCTCATTTGATTCTGAGATTGGGTTTGATAATTCTGTTTATTCCCTAGCTCTCCAACCCGATGGGAAAATTGTCGTTGGGGGTAGCTTTACTTCTTTCAACGGAACAAGCAGCAACCGTATTGCACGTATCAACGCAGATGGCTCATTAGACACTTCCTTTGATCCAGAGATGGGGTTTAGTGGCTCTGTGACATCTCTATTCCTTCAACCCGATGGAAAAATTATAGTTGGTGGCAGGTTTACGTCTTTTAATGGGGAAACCATAAACCACATCGCTCGCCTGAATATGGATGGTTCGCTAGAGTCTTCATTTAAGTCGAGGGTAAGTTTTAAATATGGGTTTAGAGATAATATTAACGGTTATACTTATGACATGGCTCTCCAACCCGATGGAAAAATCATCGCTGGAGGACTTTTTGCTACTTTTGACGGCACAAGTAGAAATGGTATTACCCGCTTAATCAATTCTGGAACAGATACCCTAACTGCTTGTGACAGCCTTACGTGGATGGATGGAAACACCTACACTTCTTCTAACCACACAGCTACGCACACTGTCACAAATAATATTGGCTACGATAGCCTTGTGTTTTTAAATTTGACAATTGCTTCGAATACAGGAACGGAGGTCATTTCTGCCTGTGACAGCCTAACATGGATCGATGGGAACACCTATACCTCTTCTAACCACACAGCTACGCACACCTTAACCAATGCTGCTGAGTGCGATAGTGTGGTAACCTTAAATTTGACGATTGCTAATACTACTACTTGGACGGATGTCATTTCCGCTTGCGACAGCCTCACATGGATAGATGGGAATACGTATACTGCTTCTAACCACACAGCTACACACACGTTGACCAATGCCGCTGGATGCGATAGCGTGGTGACCTTGAATTTGACGATTACGACTAAAGGAACGGATGTCATTTCCGCCTGCGATAGCCTTACATGGATTGATGGAAATACCTATACTTCTTCGAACCACACCGCAACGTACACGTTGACCAATGCTACTGGATGTGATAGTGTGGTGACCTTAAACTTGACGGTTTATAGTCTATCCGATAGTAGTGCTAACATTACTTTTAGTGGTAAAACCATTACTGCCACCAACTCCAACGCCACGTACCAGTGGGTGGATTGTGACCATGGAAATGCACCACTACCCGAGGAAACGAAACCCTATTTTACTGCCACCACCAAAGGCAACTACGCGGTAGAAATCACGGAAAATGGTTGCGTAGATACTTCTGCCTGCGTAGAAGTCGTTCCCGAAACGCCTTGTAATCCTCTTGAAATAGGTGTTTACCCCAACCCTACCAATGGTGTAGTTACTTTTCGGACCACGTGTTCGATTCCTTCGTTACAGGTAAAGGTGTTTAACAGCCTTGGGCAATTCATTGCTGAGCAACGGCTCCAAGGGGCTTTTCCAGTGCTTCAATTGCCTGACAACAGTGGGTTGTACCTTTTAGAGGTCGAATGGAACCAACAGGGCCAAGTACATAAAGTGGTGAAGTATTGAAGCGAAGAATCTAACTATCGTAAGCCAGAGACTCGTTTCCACAACAGAGGGATTCCCTATAAATGCTCGTTCCTCACATTTTAGGATTTCTATGGTTTAAGCAAGTGAATGAGTATAAGATTTTTCATATTTTCTATTTTGTGAGATACAAGAAAAGACTCGCTGAGTTAACTTATTCCTGATGTTGTTTAATACAAGCATTTTGTTTTTTCCTTCTTTTACTTTCCGATTATAATAATCGTTTAATTCCCCCTTCATTATCGTTGCAGATAAGGCTGAGAGGTGTAATAATTCTTTCATTCGTTTATTAGCCAAATGACTTACTCTTGGTTTTGAAGAAATACTACTTCCTGAACTATGTTCAAAAGGAACAACTCCACTATAACAAGCAAACTGTCTTGCATTCTTAAAGTCTTTAAATTCATTTGTCGCAGCAATCATTTGCCAAGCAGTTACTCTACCTACACCATCTACAGATGTTATGATTTCTTCTAATCTATTTAAGTGCTGGTCGGATTTAATTAACAAATCGATTTCTTGTTCCAATTCATTGATTTGAAGGTCGAGTTTTTTGATGATTGGCAGAGTCAACCGTTTAACATCATTAAAAGATAAAGCCTTAACATCGTCACTTTCAATTAGAGGTGCATTAAGCAGTTTTTTTGTTTTTATTAATCTAAATCTCAACGAAATAAGTCTTTTCAGCTTATTTATTTCTTCCCTGGCAGGTTGCCACAACACACTTTGGTCTTGAAATCGATAAGCATATTCTGCTATTCTCATTGAATCTACCTTGTCATTTTTCCCTCTACGAAGTCCTAAAGATCTTTTAATACTCAAGGCGTGTTCTAACCAAATGTTTGCATATTTACTACTTAGCATGTCTAGTAATAAATGGGTGTAAATACCTGTATGCTCTAAACATATTAAACCAGTCTTAACAAACACCTTATTGATTTTAAGGTACTTTAGGAACTCGTTTATTCCTTTTTTATTATTTGAATATTTGGTGTGAACATAAGCTTCAGACCCTTTCTTAAATGCGACATCAAACGTCTGTTTACTTACATCTATACCTACAAACCAGTTAAATTCCATACCTTTATTGTTTAAGTAAATAATGGAGTATTATTCAATTCCTTTGATAATGGGTCTTTCCCAAATTTCTATTTGAATCTTGCTCCTAATAAAACTGACAGGGACTTAATCCGGAAATAGTTCTACGAAAACTAGGAATGACGATAGTTCACCCTGTCAGCTTTCTATTTACTTCAAGATAATCTTCTCCCTTGAAATAATACAATATGGTAAACCTAAAGGGAATGACGTTTTAATCAAGATGACGTCATCCCGCACCCTGATGCGGGATCTACCTGTCGTAAGCCAGGTATTCGTTTCCACAACAGCGAGATTGCCGCACTTCACGATACATCCAACTAACGTAAGCATTTTACCTCCCAATAGTAGTTCATATTCAATCTTTTAAATAAATTTGCAAACACTGTTTAGTTCTTAGTGTTGCAGATAGCTGTTTGCAGGTGTATGTAAAGAGCTTACAGGTAATGCTTTAGTTGATTCTGTGAACGACCTAATCAAAAGAACTTTCACAGATGTATGAAAAAAACATGGCTATGAAACCCGCTTTCTACTTACTTGCAGCCTTCGCTTTTGTGATCGTTTTTCACAATGCCCATTCCAACACCTTTGTTGTCTCTCAAACCACTGACCCGCAACTGCGTGTACTTGTTGAGGGTACTTTGCGTTGGGCAGTGGCACAGGCAGAAAAAAATCCAGGTAGGGATACGATTATTTTTGACCAAGCCTTAACTGACTCCACAATTGTTTTAAATAATGAGATACAAATAAGTGATGCGTTAGTTATCAAAGGAATAGGAATTGGTGGCATTACCATCGATTGTCAGGAAATTACAAGAGCATTTTGGGTGGTTCCAGCGAATGATAAAAACCGATACGAATTTTCGGGTGTAACACTACTTAATGCAGTAGTGCCTTCTAACAGCAATTATCCCAACGGTGGAGCTATTTTGTGTGATAACCCGCAAACAACTAACCATTTGACTATTAAAAGATGTGTATTTAGTAACTGTAAAGCCTTCTCTGGTGGAGCTATTAGCTATACAGGTTCAGCGATTAGCATCGACTCGTGTTTGTTTTCCAATAATCAAATAACTAGTAATGGCGGGGCTTTGCATTTGTACATTAGCGAAGGAAGTGCAGAAATAAACCATTGCCACTTTGAATATAATCAAATCGATTATATGAGCCAATATGGACAAGGTGGCGCTATTAACATATCGCAATATGCCAGCACAACTCATATCGAAAATTCTTCATTTTTACGGAATAGCGCTATTTCCAGCGGTGGAGCAGTTTCCTATTCTACTGAACTAAATGAGCCCTTGGTTGTTGCTAACTGTAGTTTTATTGGTAACTATGCTTATAAATATGAAGACGGAGTATTTAATGGAGAGGGAGGAGCTATAGCTGTTAGTACTAGCACATTAGAGATGTATCACAGTACACTTGTGCGTAATACTTCAGGTAAAGGCGCAGCTGTGGCAATACAAGGCGAAAGCATATTAACTCAAAACTCAATTTATAATAGTAATTACTCTTTACAAGATCAAGGATACAGAGACATAACTGTTACCAGAGGAAAAATTCAAAGTTTAGGTGGCAACTTCGTACAGGATACAACTGGTTGGAAGTCTGTATATCAAGCTGGTGAAAAAGATGTGCTAAATTATGACACATCGAATTCGAATTTGTTTTATGGGGAAACAAATTTTAATAGCCTTACTTACTATATGCCACCTAGAGAAAACTCCCCAATAATAGGAGGAGCAGTGTCTTCTGAATATATAACTGATCAATTGGGAAATAAACGAGGTCAGCCAGCAGACATTGGAGCAATTGAAGGTTCCTATTACACCCCGCCTAGGGCTTACGCTGGAGAAGACGACACCATTTACACCGACCACTATGTGTTACAAGCTGCCGATGAGCCACAAGCTTATGAAACGTATTGGACATATAGTAGAAATTCCGAGCGGTTTTTAAATTATGATACTATTATGGGACTCGAACCATCCAATAATCCCTATGTGTTGGTGTGGCATGTTTCGTTCGGAGATTCTGATCAAGAAGAATTAATAGACACCGTCCGAATCACAGTGTTGGATGCTGTTCCAAAAATCACCACCACGAAAATTGTCATCAAACAAAAAAGTATAGAAGAGGAACTGGACTTGAAAACCGTAGTAAAACCCTATAAAGCCATCGACTCCTTATGGATTAGAGGGCCATTTTCGGTGTTGAAAGAAAGCGACCTCACCTACGAAGTCGATTACGAGAATTTTATTTTAAAATTGAGGGTATTGAACGACTCCATTCAGGAGTTTCAAGACAGCTTGTTGTTAGGCGTGTGTAATGGGTTTGGGAGCTGTGATTCAGCTTATTTTTCTATTGCGCGAGAGGGTGTTTTGCCCGTTTCTGGTGTCAAAGATATTAAAGTGTTCAACTTTATATCACCCAATGGTGACTGTAAAAATGAGGTGTTTGATTTTCAAATACGAACAAGCGCTAACGAACTACTATCGTTTGTGAACCCTGAAACGCCATGTGGTTTATCAGAAAGTAGTGACTATGATAACCTATTTGGTCGCATTAAAAATATAGAAGTAATCATCTTTAATCGCTGGGGTGATCAGGTGGCGCTTATTGATTCTTACTTTAAACCCATCACCAATGTATGGATACCCACGGAGTTGCCTGACGGCACGTATTATTACAAAATAGTGTTAGACTTGGGCAACAGTGAATTTAAAAAATCAGGGTTTTTGGAGTTGAGGTAAATAATATTAGTCTTTCAATATTGCTATAATATTTAAGTGATTTTTTATTACTTTAGTTGGTTATAATTAAGATTAAAGCAATATGATTATTTCATTTCTTTATCCTTTTGATTTAAGAGGATTTGATGCACCTTATTTGTGGATCTATTTAGAACAAATAAGACAATTCAATAAAGAAAAAGAATGCATTTTTTTGTGCAGTTCTTCCTATTTGAAATCAAAAGAATATTTTCTAAACAATAATCGTTGGGAGATAGGACAAGGTTGTTATTTTAAAGGATTCGAAGAGTCTGTTTCAAAATTTGAGCACGTAATTTTGGACGAGCAAAAGCTAAATGAAATTTATTGTTCTCAACCTGACGATCTTACATTTTTTAAGAATTATCTTATTAATATAATTCCAGAATTTGAAGTTTTACTTCTAGATGCTTTAAGTGGTATTTTAGAAAAAGGAAAAATTGACGCAGTATTAACATGGTCTAATTGCGCAACTCTAAAGGCCGTATGTAATCAATTAGGAATTAAGTTAATCTATAATGAATTAGGGCCATTTCGACCCCCAGTATTTAGGAAGACAGGTTTTTTAGACTTTAGTGGCGTAAATGGATTTACAGAAGCAGCCGCAAGATTTGAAAAATTTAAAAGAGAAATTGAAGAAAAGACTATTCAATTAAATGATTACAACGAGTTAATCGATTTATTAAAAGGAGATGATCAGGATAGTTTGATTATCGACAAAGAATTGGAAGGTGAGTTTGATTTAGGTTTGATATTTCAAGTAGAAAATGATTCTAATGTAATCGCATATTCAAATGGATTTAACAATGTTAAATTGATAGAATATGCAAAAGAAAAATACAAGGATAAAAAAATAGTTGGCAGAAATCATCCAGCAGGGGAAAAAGATTATTCTAATCTGGTAAAGATTGATTACTCTTCCAACTCTATTGAGTTTATAAAAAAAAGTAAAAAACTAATTACTGTAAATTCTGGGGCCGCACTAGAAGCCGCATTACTGCGAAAAGAAGTTGAGATATTAGGGGATAGTCCCTATGCTATTTTAAATAATATTAATCCAACTCTGAGTGTCGATGATCACCTTTTAGCCCTTAATTTTCTTTCGCTTAATTATTTAGTTCCATTCTCAGAAGTGTTTCAACGGGAATATGTTGAATTTAGATTATCTAACCCTACTGAAAGTGAAATTAATTTAAAACACATTAATGTGTATCAATCACAATTATTAAAGGATTACAAAGAAAAATTGGCACAAGAATTAACCAGAGTAAACGAATTGAAAAACGAGAAAAATAGAATTGAACAGAGCTTGATGGAGACACTAAATTCATATAGTTATCGATTCACTTATCCAATGAGAAAAATGAAAGCTGTAATGCTTATGATTATAGGGAAAAGTTAAAGGAGGTATTTTAGATTGATTACATATGTTTTTTTTACCTTTACATACTATTAACATTCATCATGAGTATCATTTCTTCAGAGAACTACCAAATAATTCGCTCACTGACAATTAAAGATTTAAAGCTTAAGTATAAAAACTCAATTCTTGGGTATTTCTGGAGCTTGCTTCATCCGATTATATACATATCGATTTTTTACGTTGTATTTAGCCAAGCCTTCCCCATGGTTGACAATTATTCTCTGTATGTTATTTCAGGTATTCTTTTTTGGACCTTCTTTGCAACTTCATCAAGTCAAATAATTAATTCTATAGTCGGTAATTCTTCTATTATTAAATCAATATATATACCTAGTTACTATTTTGCCCTTTCAATGATGATGAGTGGGTTAGTGAATCTATTGTTAGCTTTAGTGCCATTCCTATTCGTAATGTGGTATTTAGGTGCCCCTATTGGTTTTCACTTGATAATGATAGTTCCAGTCACAATTTTATTAGGTGTTTTTACATATGGCATGTCTTTAGCTTTATGTTCGTTAAATGTATTCTATCGAGATGTGTCTATACTGTGGTTGTCGCTTAGTCCCGCTCTTTTTTACGCTACGCCAGTTGCCTATTCAATAGATATAATTCCCGAAAAGTGGTTGTGGTTGTTTAAATTTAATCCCCTCGTTCATTATTTTGAAGCTATACATGATATTCTATATAATGGGTTTTGGCTGTCCTTGAATCAACTTTTAATAATGATTTGTATATCACTTTTATTCCTATGGATAGGACAAAGTATTTATAAGAAGCTAGAAAAAGGATTTGTTTCTAATTTGTAATGATTGATATGAAAACAGATTTAATCATAGAGGCTAAAAATTTAGATGTATCCTTTTATATTCAAGGGCATGGTATGAACTCTTTAAAGGAGTTTTTAATGTCATTAGGTACAAAAAAACCATTTGTAAGAAAACAGGTGATTTTCGATTTAAATTTATCTATAAAAAGAGGGGAATGCTTTGGAATTATAGGTAGAAATGGATCGGGTAAGAGTACTCTGTTAAGGGTCTTGTCAGGTATAATCAAACCTGATAGTGGTGAGTTATGTATCAATGGCAAGGTTGCGCCTTTACTAGCGTTAGGAGTAGGTTTAGAACCCGAGTTAAGCGGTTATGAAAATATAAAATTATGTAGTTCTTTAATGAAGGTTCCCTCAGCTCAAATAAAAAAATCTGTTGCGGAAATAATGTCTTTTAGTGAGTTATCCCACGAACAATTATCAATGCAGGTAAAGCGATATTCATCAGGTATGGTAAGTAGGTTAGGTTTTGCCATTGCTGTATCTACAGATCCAGAAATATTGATTATTGATGAAGCGTTATCTGTAGGAGATAAGTTTTTTAAAGAAAAGTGCTACAAACGAATAGATGAGATTAAAAATTCTGGTGCAACCATTATTTTTGTCTCACAAGAACCAAGAGAGTTGAAAAAAATATGTAGTAGAGGCATGATTCTTAATGCTGGTAAGATAACATTTGTTGGGTCTATTGATGAAATCGAATCAAAATATCAATAAAAAATATGATTCATTGTAATAATTTTGATTTTCTAAGACTACTTTTTGCAATTTTCGTAATTATAACACACTCTTATCCTTTATCAGGTCTAGCTGAAAGTGACTGGCTGAGTCAGCTTACCAACGGGCAAATTTCTTTTTCCTATTTAGGTGTGAAAGGTTTTTTTGTAATCAGTGGATTTTTAATTTTTCAAAGTTTGTGTCGCAGTAAAAGTTTAGTCGATTATTTCTGGAAAAGAGTATTAAGATTATTTCCCGCACTGATTGTAGTTTTGCTTTTAACTTTAATTTTCGGTTTTTTTGTTTACAATAATAAGGAGGTTTCATATTTTAATAATCCATCAGTTTGGAGTTATTTACCTAATAATTTAATGTTATATAAAACTCAGTTTACTATACCTGGAATTTTTGATGTTAATCCTTACCCACAATCTATTAATGGTTCTTTATGGACAATACCTTACGAGTTTAGTCTATATATTTTAGTTGCCCCGTTATTCTTTATAAGAAGAATGAATAAGATATTAATTATTGCTTTAACTCTAGTTTTTTTCATTTTAGTTATCACAAGTTTTTCTATCAACGTTCAAAGTAAGTCATGGTATGCAATTAATAATCTTCAATTTTTAGATTTGAGTGGTTTTTTTATTGCAGGCTCTATTATAGCGGCTATCGAATTAGAAAAGAAGAAATATTTTAATATTCTAAGTTATTTATCAATCTGTATTTTCATCATTTCCTTATATTTTGGTTTTTTCCAATTGTTAAAGCTTATGTTGATTCCTATTATTACAATTTGGATAGGAAGTAGTTCAACTTCATATATAAATCAAATAGGAAACAAAATCGGAGATTTGTCTTATGGTATTTATATTTATAGTTTTCCTGTTCAACAAACTTTAGTCTATTATTTTGGGTTAGACCTGATTCCATTAATGATGTGTAGTTTTTTGATTTCTAGTATTTTGGCTTATTTTTCTTGGCATTTAATAGAGTCAGAAGCTTTAAAATTCAAGAAATTATTTTCTAATATACCTATACCTTCTTTGTTTAAAGCAAAAAATGAATTGTTGTGATATAATAGTTCCAATTTATGTGCCTTCTGAAGAGACATTGACACTTGTCAAATCTTGTTTAAAGAGTATCGTAGATAAAACCAAGTTTCCTTATCGACTAATCCTCATAAATGATTTAAGTCCACTAGAAGAATTAACTCAAGATTTTTTAATTGAGTTCTTAAATGAGCATCAAGAAAACCATGATATAGTCGTTATAAACAATGAAAGAAATTATGGGTTCGTTAAGACGGTAAACATAGGGATGTCACAAAGCACTACTAATGACGTAGTGTTGTTAAACAATGATACAGAAGTGACTTACGGTTGGCTTACAAAGATGGAAGAATGTGCCTATTCTGATGATAAAATAGCAACAGTATCACCATTTTCAAACGCTGCTACCATTCTCTCTCTACCTGTTTTTTTAGAAGATAATTCGTTACCTGACAACTATTCATTGGAAGAAGTGGCTAGGCTTGTAGAGAAATATTCACCTGTGCTTAGACCCGAATTACCAACAGCCCATGGATTTTGCATGTTCATTAAACGTTCTATTTTAAATTTGGTAGGGTTATTTGATCATGAAACCTTTGGTAGAGGATATGGAGAGGAAAACGATTTCAGTTGCCGCTGTATTTCTCTTGGGTATCAAAATATTTTGGATGATAGAACCTTTATTTATCATAAAGGAGAAGCATCCTTTCAAGGTGGAAAAGCTAAAATCATAGAGAAACACTTAAACATAATTAACGAAAGGTATCCTTTTTATTTAAAAAGTATTCAAAATTTTATCACTGTTAACCCATTAAAGATACACCAGAATATTTTTAATAATTTAATAAACCTTAACCATAAAGTTAATCCTAAAGTAGTATTAGATGAAGTTAAAAACATACTAATCATAGTTCACGGTTTTGGCGGAGGTACTCAAAAATATATTGATGATCTAAAAGTAAGACTGGAAGATAAATTTAACTTGTTTTCATTAGTTTCTTATAGATCCCATTTTGAACTAATTTTTCCGGATCAAACAACAAAAGTCCAAATTCAGCATCCCCATGAATTGATAGATTTTAACACAACATCAACGAAGTACTTTTATTCAATACTTAAGGAGTTGATAACAGATATAAATCCTCAAGTTATTTTTGTAAATAGTTTTATATTTTCAAGTTTTGATATTGTCACTATTGCAAATGAAAAGAGTATTCCTATTGTCTACACTCTCCACGATTTTAATTTAATCTGTCCTACAAATCACTTTATAGATAATGAAAATAATTACTGTGGTATTTGTGAACATGGAAGCGAAAGAAAAAATTGTTTGGTCGGAAATATGTATTATTGGATAAATAATATGAGTGCAGTTCAACTAAATCTTTATAGAGACTATGTTGCTGAAAATGTTATTGAGAAGATTGATTTTTTTATTTCTCCATCCGATTCTGCAGCGAAAATTTTCAAATCATTTTACAATAAGAGAAAAATAAATATTTCTGTAATTGAACATGCAATACCACCTATAAAAAAGATACTTGAGAATCGAAGTGATAATATTAATATCAAGATAGCGGTAATTGGTTCTATAGGTCACCATAAAGGCATAAAATATTTACCCCAAATTTGTAGAAATTTAAATAAAGCTGGTATTGAGGTTCATTTATTTGGAGAGTTGGAGTTTCCAATTAAAGGAATTATTGATCATGGCACCTATGAGTTTAATAAACTACAGGATAAAATAGCTGAAGAAAGAATAGACATAGCTCTATTACCATCCATTTGGCCAGAGACATTTATGTACACTCTTTCAGAGTGTATTGAATTAAACATACCTATAATCACTAATGAGCTTGGAGCACCAGGTGATCGCGTAAACAAATTAGGTGTAGGTTGGGTAACTGATACTTCGGACACTTCAAAAGTAACGAAACTTATCTTAGATATTAATGAAGATAGAGAATTGTTACTGGAGAAAAAGGCAAAGATCAAATTGATTAATACAGGTAACTACTTTGAGTATCTAGATAGATATGAACAATTATTTACTAACATAACTTCTTCAGTGAATAATGATAGTTATAATTCAGCAATCTATAAAAGACTTAGTGGTCACAATACAATAAACCTTTCCCACAATAGTCAACTGAATTTTACACCAGAGTTTATTCAATTAATGAATATTATAAAAGGAGTGGTTATCAGGATTAAGTTGATTTATTTGTATAAGGCAATAATCTTTGTTAAAAGGAATGGTTTCAAACAATTCCTTAAAAAATTATTCTCTAAATAATTTAATCAGTGTTATTTTAGTGTTTCGTAAAGTATAGCATTCCCATTTTATTTAGGAAAGATTACACAAATGGCAATTAAATAATTGTTTCCTAATCCAACAACGGCTCATAAACATACTCCGAATGTCTGTTCAAGTGACGGCTATAACTAGGGTCATTTTCGATATACTCCTTCCAGTTATTTACAAATCGTTTGCGTTCCTTCCGGTAACGCATCAGGGAGCTAAAAGACTTTTGTTTATTGCCTCTGGAATAAGACTCATGATGATACAAGACAACATGTGGTACATAGACATTAAAATAGCCTTTGCTTCTTAATTTTAGACATAAGTCGTAATCATTAAAGTCTACTTCAAACTTTTCGTCAAAACCACCTACTAAGTTAAATATTGATTTCTTTACCATCATACACGCTGCTGTAAGCGCAGTATAGTTGGAGACAGAATTAATAATGTAAGTATATCGGGGATCGTTATCTTCGATTTTTGAAAGACTATGCGAGGCAATCCCATCTAACCCTAAAATAACGCCAGCATGTTGAATGCGGTTGTTCGGATAAAGTAATTTTGCACCTACAGCACCCACTTTTTCTCGTTGGGCGTGTTCAAGCATTCCCTGCAACCAGTCATTAGTTAAAACTTCAGCATCATTATTTAAAAATAAAAAATATGAACCTGTCGCAAATTTTGTGGCATAGTTGTTTATCCCAGAATAATTAAACGGAACATCATAACGCTTCACAATCAAACGATCCTTAAAGATGTTTTGCCACTTGCCAACAACTTTGAAGAACTCAGGTTCAGTGCTACCGTTATCAATGAGCACAATTTCGTAATTTTTATAGGTAGTTAAGTGGTGAATCGAGCTCAAACACGTATTAAGTACCCCTCCTTGATCGCGTGATGGAATGATGATGGATATTTTATCTTCTTGAACTATTGGGTAACGAACCAGATAGGTCCCTTTTCTCTTATCACTAATGGAGACTTTTGCTTCTACTTTCCTGCGAAGCATAGCCCTTTCTAATGCTTTTTTTTCCTCAACAATGCGTTTTTCTCCTACTAAATAATTTTTTTTGTGAAACAAGACTTCAGACACATGATGTATCGCATCGGTTTTCTCAGAAATTTTCAGTAGTAAGTCGTACACAAAGGCACATTGGTATTTTAAGCTAAACTGACCTACTTGATGATAAAAAGAGGATTGAAAGAAAACACCAGCAGCCAGATAATTGCGAGATAAAAATGTGTCTGGATTCCATGATGATTTAAAGTTGGGAGCAAATTTTTCGTTAGCATTATTAATTTTCCCCTCATCGACATAAACTACCGCGGCACTTTCTTGCTGAGCGATTTCTTCAGTAATTTTTTCTAAACATTGTGGCTCCAACAAGTCACCTGGTCGCATGGCAAAGAAATATTCACCAAAGCCTAGATCAAAAATATTGTTATAAGATTCTGCTAAGTTTTCAGTATATATAATAGGAGAAAGTTTTATTGAAAAACGGTAATTCTTGATAATCACTTTCAACTTGGAAAAAGCACGGTCATTAGATAACCCGTATAATCCAATACATACCTCAAAATTTGGATAGGTTTGCTGTTTAATGGAATCAAGTGTTTGAGTCAGATAACTGATGCTGTCAGCATTCACGGCAATTCCTAAACTGATAGAAGCTTTTGCCCAAGAATTTTTCTGGCTTTCTTCAATGTTTTGTAATGGTCGCTCTAACGTTTTGTTTGATAACCAGTTGTTGTACTTGATAATAAACTCGCGATGTGAGCGATTGGGTTTTCTGTTTAGTTTAAAAACATTCCTCAGTTGCTTTATTTGACAATAAAAATAATAAGCGTTTACTGCTAATCTGTCGACTAAGTCAATGATATAAGACCCCGTTTTGCGAATCATTTGAATAACCTAAACACTATTTTTGAGAGATACTGTATTTAAGAATAAACAAATGTAAAAAAAATGTTATGAAATGATTATTAATAATCGCTTATTTATCCATTTACTGTCGTTGATAGCGCTTCAAGGAATTGATCTGCTTGATTTTTAGTTAGCGTTAACGGAGGCAATAAGCGCATTACCTTTTTACCTGCTACTCCCGTAAAAATATGGTGATCAAAAAGCAATGATTTGCGAATAGGAGCGATGTCTTCTTCCATTTCTAAACCTATCATTAAACCACGCCCGCGGACTTCTTTGAACGTGTTCATTGCTCGGATTTCATTCATCAGATAACTTCCTATGGAAGCCGCATTTTCAATTAGTTTATCTTGTTTCATAACATCAAGTACAGCCACACCTGCCGCACACGCTAAGTGGTTGCCACCAAAGGTAGTCCCTAACATACCTGACACCGCTTTGAACTTTGGTGCGATAGCTATAGCACCTATTGGGAAACCATTGCCCATCCCTTTTGCCATAGTGTAAATGTCGGCATCTACTCCAGCATAATCGTGCGAATAGAACTTACCTGAACGACCGTAGCCACACTGGATGGCATCGGCTATATAAACGGCATTATGCTGATCACATAAGCTGCGAATTTTTTTGAGAAAACTTTCTGTAGCGATGTTGATACCACCAATACCTTGAATTCCTTCAATGATCACAGCACAAATTTCCTCTTCTTGAAAAGCTTTTTCTAAGACTTCCTCATCATTAAAAGGAAGTATAATGGAGTTTCCAGTATGATTAACAGGTGCCACAATGGAAGGGTTGTCGGTAATCTCAACGGCTAATGACGTGCGACCATGAAAACCTTTAGAAAAAGAAATGATTTTCTTTTTTCCGTTGTGAAACGAAGCTAGTTTTAAGGCGTTTTCATTTGCCTCCGCTCCAGAGTTACAATAAAAAAGATGATAGTCTTCCTTCCCAGAAAGGTGACCAAGTTTTTGTGCTAACTCTTCTTGTATTGGAATTTGGACAGAGTTAGAGTAAAACCCGATATTTTTTAGCTGATGAGTTATTTTTTCAATATAATACGGATGGCTATGCCCAATGGAAATAACAGCATGACCACCGTAGAGGTCTAAATATTCAGTACCATTTTTATCCCAAACAGTACAACCAGAAGCTTTTACCGGCTCAATATCGAATAAAGGGTAAACGTTGAATAAATCCATTTGATTAATTAATAATTAACAATGAAGAATGAACAATTGAGTTGAACTTATTTTTTTGATGAATTTAGAATTGCTGTAATAATTCTTAGTAATTCATTTACATCATTAATTATTAAATCAGCTTTATCTTTTTCTAATAGTTTTGAATCTCTAAGCAAACGAAGCCAATACTTAGTTTCGCGAGCTTCTTTATAAGAGATTTGAAATTTCGCTATAAAATCTTTTTTTGAAAAACCACCAATTGCTTCTTCAGCGTTTGCCCCTATACTTGTTCCAGATTTTAGAAGTTGTTTACTTATCTCGAACTCTTTGTGTTTTTCTCTGATATGAAAATAGAGTTGAACTATTTTAAGAGAAAAATCATAAGTTTTGGTCAGGATAATGTTTGGTTTCTCGCTTTCCAATAGTATTAATTTTTCATTGTTAATTATTAATTAACTTCTGACCTGTCCATCACCTACAATAACCCACTTGTAGCTAGTCAACTCTCTGAGTCCCATTGGACCACGAGCATGCAATTTTTGAGTACTAATGCCTATTTCTGCTCCTAATCCAAATTGTGCACCATCAGAGAAAGCAGTGGACGCGTTAGCGTATACACAAGCCGAATCAATATTTTTTAAATAATAAGCAGCTGTGGTTTTGTCTTCAGTAACTATTGCCTCTGAATGTTTAGAAGTATGGTTCGTCACATGGTCAATTGCTTCATCAATCGATTTCACTGTTTTTACAGCCATTCTCATCGATAGAAACTCTGTACCAAAAGATTCTTCATCGGCCTTTTTTAATAACCCACTTGGGTATTTACCTTCTAAAGCTTTGTAAGAAGCTTCGTCTGCAAATACTTCAGCTTGGTGAGTTGAACCTAAATCTGATAATATTTCAGCCGCGTTCTTTAATTGTGCTTCATGAATTACCATACAATCCAAGGCATTACAAACAGAAACTCGTCTCGATTTTGAGTTCGTAACTATTCCTTTTGCTTTTTGTACATCAGCAGCTTGGTCCACATACACATGGCATATACCGGCACCAGTTTCGATTACAGGTACTTTAGAGTTTTCGCGCACAAAATTGATTAACCCTTGACTTCCTCTAGGAATTGCACAGTCAATGAATTCGGTTGCCTCTAAAATATACTTTAAGGCTTCTCTTTCAGCAGGCGCTAAGTAGCATACGTCTTCTAAACCTCGCTTAGCTAACACTTTTTTAATTATGCTAACAATGGCAATATTAGAATCTTTAGCATCCCGACTACCTTTCAGTACACATGCATTTCCTGATTTCAAACAAAGTGCAAACACATCAAATGTAACATTTGGGCGGCTTTCAAAGATGATTCCGATTGTTCCTAAAGGCACCGTGACACGTGAAATAGCTAATCCATTATCCATGTTTTTGCTGTCAAGCGTAATGTCTAGAGGAGAAGGTAATTTGGCTACATTTCTTAAATCATCTGTGATTGCTTTAAGTCGATTGGAGTCTAATAGCAAACGATCATATTTAGGGTCGTTTTTATCCATTCGCTCCAAATCTTTTTGATTTTCAGCTAAAATGTAGGCTTCGTTTTCTAAGGTTAAGTCAGCTAGTTCATTCAAAATCGTGTTAATATCCTCATCAGTGAGGTTAACCATTTTGCGACTCGCTATTTTTACTTTTTGAAGATTATTTATAATTTCTTGTTCCATAATATCAACTAGTTCTTGCTAAAAATTTTGTTCCAACATTCATTCCCCCTATGATGTCAAGGACGATATGTTCTCTTTTTCCATTGGCTATGTGGGTTTCTATTCCTTTGTCGGCAGCTATCATAGCAACGTTCAACTTGGATTTCATTCCACCTCTTCCACCACCAGATTTTTTAGAGCTAATGTACTTTAATATTTTTTTGTCATTAGGCTCAACTTCATTTATCAAAATACTTCCTTCATCATCAGGGTGGCCCGTATATAGGCCGTCCATGTTACTTAGAATAATAAGCTTGTCAGCACCAATCATAAAGGCTGTTAACCCTGCAAGTTCATCATTATCCGTAAACATCAACTCTTGTAAAGAAACCACATCGTTTTCATTCACAATTGGGATAATGGAATCCTTTAATAACCCACGAAAACAATTTCGCATGTTTTTATAATTGACAAGACCGCGTGTAAAGTCTTCTTTAGTAACTAATACCTGAGCAATTACAAATCCTTTTTGGAAGAACAGATCAGAATAAATAGTCATCAATTTCACTTGACCAATGGAGCTGTACACTTGGCGCTGAATAGTCTTGCTTTTTACGGAAGTTAATTGATAGATGGATTTTCCAGCACCTACAGCACCGGAAGAGACCATAATCACTTCATGCCCCATTGCTTTTAACTCAGCTACCTGATCTACTATGTTTTGGAAAATGTTTAAGTCTAATTCTCCTTCTTCAGTTGTTAAAACATTTGTTCCTAGTTTAATAACTAGACGGAGTTTTCTTTTGCTTCTAATCATTTTGAACACTTTTTTGTGTTAGTTTACGCTTAACGATTTTACGATTAAACGGGTAACGTTTTTAATCCCTTAAGGAAATTAATGAGCATTGCTTTTATTTTATTGGCTTTATCATTTAACTCTAAGTAGTCTTTTTCAGAGAGGTATTTCATTTATTTTTTATTCTCCATTCAAACGTTTACAGTTGAGCGTTCCCCCTGTTTCCCGTCCTTAAAACCCGACAGGTTTTAAATTTAATCCAGTACGTTCGTTTAAACCAAACATTAAGTTTAAGTTTTGGACCGCTTGGCCTGATGCTCCTTTGGTGAGGTTGTCAATGATGGAAATGATATGCAATTTTTTGCCATATTTCTTTACATACACGAAGCAATTATTGGTATTGACTACTTGTTTTAAGTTTGGATTTTCATCCACTACATGTGTGAAAGGAGCATCTTTGTAGTAGTCTTTGTATAGTTTTATCGCTTGTTCTTCTGATAAGTCAGAATTGATGTAAGTGGAAGCGATAATCCCTCGTGTAAAGTCTCCTCTGAAAGGCACAAAGTTAACATCTTTATCGCCCGATTGCAATTTTTCGAGGCTTTCTCCTATTTCTTGCAGGTGTTGGTGTTCAAATGCCTTGTACACAGACATGTTGTTTGCACGCCAACTAAAATGCGAAGTAGCTGACGGATTTTGACCTGCTCCCGTAGAGCCTGTCACCGCTGTCACATGAATTTCATCATGTATCTGTTGATTGGCAGCTAACGGCAACAAACCTAATTGAATACAAGTAGCAAAACAACCAGGGTTTGCAATGTGTTTTGCACCTTTCAATTGTGCTTTGTTAAGCTCGGGTAAACCGTATACAAAGTCGTTTCCTGCTCTTGAATGACGAAAATCTGTGGATAAATCGATAATGTTAATGTCATAAAAAGCTGGGTTTGCATCCAAGAACTTTTTAGCATCACCATGCCCCAAACACATCACCAATGCATCTATATCAGTACTCAATTGATCGGTAAACACTAAATCAGTGTAGCCCATCAAATCCTGGTGTACTTTCGAGACTTTATTTCCAGCATTGCTGTTGCTATGTACAAATGCTATTTCTATTTCCGGGTGCCCAACAAGTATTCGGAGTAATTCACCTCCTGTGTATCCTGCACCGCCTACTATACCTATGATCATATTAGTTGATAGTTAATAGTGAACAGTTAATAGCTATTTTACACTTGATTTTGATGTGTTCAAAATAGCTGT
Organism: uncultured Cytophagales bacterium; assembly: GCA_963849955.1. GTDB lineage: Bacteria > Bacteroidota > Bacteroidia > Cytophagales > JAAEPT01 > CAWFGW01. The sequence continues at coordinate 51,852 of CAWKJU010000001.1, forward strand.
TAACATTTTTAATAATTCTTCGCAATCATTGATTAACGATTCTGCTATTTTTTGCTCGATAAAATCAGTATCTCTTAATAGCCTCAACCAATAATGAGTTTCTCTAGCTTCTTTATATGAAATAGAGATTTTATTGATAAAATCTTTCTTCGATTGCCCTCCCTCAGCTTCTTCAATATTTGCTCCTATAGAAGTGGCTGAGCGTAATAATTGACGAGATAAATCATATTCTTTTTTTCTTCTTTGAGATAAATAAAGAGTTTGATAATTCTAAGTGAAAACTTGTAGTTTTTCGATCTAACGGTATTTTCGTTCAAAATCATTATGCTATTAACTTTTCATTATTAACTATTCACTTTTTTGTAAATAGAACTCTGATTCCCAAAGATCTTCGAAAACCCTTTCACATCGTCACCACTCCAGGTATTGTTCATTTCTCCGTAGCTTCCAAATTTAGCAGACATCAAATCATGAGGTGATTCAATTCCTATAATATAAAACCTGTATGGAGCTAGTTGAACCCGCACTTTTCCTGTTACCTTTTGCTGAGTGCTGATGAAGAATGTTTCCAAATCACGCATCATAGGTTCTAGGAATTGACCTTCGTGTACGCCATTACCGTATGATTGTGCCATTTGGTCTTTTAAGTTAATCTGACGATAAGTTAAAGTGTGCTTTTCCAAGGCATGGTGTGCTTTAATGATTACCAACGGAGCAGCAGCTTCAAAACCAACTCGTCCTTTAATACCGATAATAGTATCACCAACATGGATGTCACGACCAATTCCAAAGGGAGCAGCTATTGCTTCAATTTTTTGGATGGCTTGTGTTTGAGTTAGTTTTTCACCATTCACTCCCACTGGTTCTCCTTTCTTAAACTCTATGACTAATTCCTCGGGTTCCGTTTTAGAAACTTGGGTAGGAAAAGCCGACTCAGGTAAATAACCATGTGAAGTTAGTGTCTCTTTTCCACCCACAGAAGTTCCCCAGATACCCTTGTTAATGGAGTATTCAGTTTTGGTCCAGTCACGGACAACGCCTTTGTTTTTCAAGTATTCTATTTCAGCTTCTCGCGATAGTTTGTTATCTCGAATAGGGGTGATGATTTTTACTTCAGGGCAAAGGATATGGAAGGTCATATCAAAACGCACCTGGTCGTTTCCAGCTCCAGTAGAACCATGTGCAATATGTCCTGCTTCTATTTCTTTCGCATAATTACCGATAGCAATGGCTTGAAACACGCGTTCTGCGCTAACAGATAGTGGGTAAGTGTTGTTTTTTAATACATTTCCAGCAATTAAATAGCGCAAGCAGTTGGCGTAATAATTTTCTGTTTCATCAAGCGTAACATGTTTTACTACACCTAATTCCAATGCTTTTTTTTCAATGTCTTCTAATTCTGCTTTAGAAAAACCACCTGTATTTACAATTGCAGAATATACTTCAAGTCCTAAGTCATCAGTTAGGTGTTTCACACAATAAGTGGTGTCTAATCCTCCACTAAATGCTAGTACTACTTTTTTGTTTTCGCTCATCGTTTAATTTTAATTATGAATGATGAATTATGAATTATTTGTTTGACTCTTGAGAAGACTTAATGATGCTGATAAGTATTTTTAGAATCTCATCAATTTCTGCTATTAAGTGATCACAATCTAAATCAAACGAATTACTTTCCTTAATTAATCTTAACCAGTATTTTGTTTCCCTTGCCTCTTTTCTAGCAATGGACATTTTATGTATGAAATCTTTTTTTGATTGTGCTCCAATTGCTTCTTCCACATTTGCGCCTACACTTGTAGCTGAGCGAATTAATTGTTTTGAAACTATATATTCTTTTTTGTTATTGAAATATTCATAAAGATTTAAAACTGAAAGTGCGAAGTCGAATGTTTTAATTAATATGATATTACTTTTCGCCACTTTTTAATTCAGAATTAGTAATTCACCATTCAATAATTTTAGAAGAATAATTTCAACAACACCGACTCTTTAAACTGTTTAAGTCTTTTTAAGACGGCCTCTTTGGTTCGAGGGTACCAGCTCTTTTTGCGTTTTTGGTCTGGATCATACACCATGGCTGTACAAAGACAGTTTTTTCGTTCTTTACTTTGTAAGATGGTGTAGTTCACACAACTTTGACAACCTTTCCAAAATTGTTCGTCTGTAGTTAATTCAGAGAATGTAACTGGCCGATAGCCTAAGTCAGAGTTTATTTTCATGACGGCTAAACTCGTAGTCAAGCCAAACAACTTTGCTTTGGGGTACTTTTTCCTGGAAAGTTCAAATGCCTTTTCTTTTATAAGTGTAGCTAAGCCATATTTTCTGTAGTCTGGAAAAACAATTAGCCCGGAATTGGCTGCATATTCTTGATCCTGCCAAATTTCTATATAGCAAAAACCCACAACTTTCTGAGATTTCTTTTCTAATGCAATGATGGCTTTACCTTCACGCATTTTAGTTTGAAGATACTCCACGGAGCGTTTTGCAATACCTGTACCACGAGCTTTTGCGCTTTCAGCCATTTCATTGGCTATTTCTTCAGCAAAATGAGTGTGCTTTTCTCCGGCAATTAGTACTTCAAAGGTTGGTTCTGACATTGTTTAGTCTTGTGAAATGGTATTAGAAATCAGATAATGGGTGTAGTGAAAGATGATGAAAATACCGCATGGGTATTTAAGACATATTACGCCCTTACGGGCCTAGAATTTGGCCTACTGAAAAAGATTTTAATACTATTTGAAAATGACTTTATCATAATGAGGGTCAAATATAATAAAAAGTTGGAAGTGTATAGTATTTAGTAGCGAGAATTGAGTTAAAAGTAGCGGTACAAAGTAGGAAAGTGTTAGGATGATTCCAGCGATCTGAAGAACCTTAAATCATTAAACTTTAATCTTGAAACATGAAACATCAATCTAGGAACTATTATCTTTGCTGACTATGGAACAAGGATTAGAAAACGATTTAATTATTCGTGCGGCATTAGGGCAAAAAGTTGAAAGAACTCCAGTTTGGTTAATGCGTCAAGCAGGTCGAATTTTACCAGAATACCGTGCGGTTAGAAACAGCTTAAGTGGTTTTAAGGAATTAGTGACAACACCAGAATTAGCGGCAGAAGTCACGATTCAACCTGTTGATATTCTGGGAGTGGATGCTGCTATTATTTTTTCTGACATCTTAGAAATTCCTGAAGCAATGGGATTAAAGTATGAGATGATTGAAAACAAAGGTCCCTGGTTTCCAGAAACCATAAAAACTGAAGCAGACATAGATAAGCTTCGCATTGCTTCTCCAGAAGAAGATTTGAATTATGTGATTGAAGCAATCAAAATCACAAAAAAAGAATTAGGTGGACGAGTTCCTTTAATTGGTTTCGCGGGTGCTCCATGGACAATTTTTTCGTATATGATTGAGGGAAGTGGCTCGAAGACTTTTTCTAAAGCTCGAAAAATGCTTTATACTAACCCCGCTTTAGCACATAAGCTAATGCAGAAAATTACTGATTCCACTATTGCGTATTTAAAAGCTCAAGTGGTTGCCGGAGCCAATATTATTCAAGTGTTTGATTCATGGGCAGGTATTTTGCCACCAGCACATTACTCAGAATTTAGCATGAAATACATCGCTCAGATTTGTGATGCGATTAATGATGTACCTGTTACCGTTTTTGCCAAGGGGGCTTTTTTCGCCCGAGAGGAAATGGCGCAATTGAATTGCGAAACGATTGGTTTGGATTGGAACATGGGGATTAAAGAGTCCAGACAATTAATCGGTGCTAACAAAACATTGCAGGGAAACCTGGATCCATGTGTGTTATATGGCTCTTTTGCTGAAGTAGAAAAATACACCAAACAAATGTTAGTTGAATTTGGATCAACTCGTCATATAGCCAATCTTGGGCATGGCGTGTATCCTGATACCGATTTTGAAAAAGTAAAGTGTTTTGTGGATACAGTGAAAGGGTATTAAATAGATACCCTATGCTACAATACAGATGTTATTCCTTTCATCTTGCCTAGTGACAAGGCGTTCAGAGTGATGAATTACGATTGAAGAATGAGATCTTGGTAGGTTAATCTTTCTCAGTGACCGAGTACCCAACTACATTATTTCCAAAGAACGTTGGGATTATTAACAGTTGCTTTTCCTCAATAAACCAAGCATCAGCAGCGTTAAGTCCTTCCTCTTTGGTGTCTAAAAGGCGAATGGAAGATGATTTATTAGTCACATAAACTTCCCCTGGCCAACAGGATATTAAATAGTCTTTTCGTAACGCATTAATGCCATCACATTTAGGAAGATCCTTTGCGAGCTCTTTTAATTCTTTAGTCGTTCGATTGATGGAAAATAGTTTTCCCGCATCCATGTCCGCCACAATTAAATCATCTCCTTGCACAAACAGTCCATTTGGAAGTTGAAATGTGGACTGATCAAACCAAGTAGTGATCTTTTTTTCTTTTAGCAGATGGATTTTTGAAGTGTGTGAGTCAGAAATATAAATTTCACCTTCTTCTGAAATAGCGATATCGTTTAAGAAGATTGAATTTGGGATGCTTATAATTGTATCGATTTCACCTGTTGTTAGGCTGATGATAGCTACCTTGTTTACATCCGCAACAAACAGCTGATTCTGGTAAATGCCCATTCCTTTAGGAGCATCCAACCCTTTAGACCAATGGAGTGTTTCTATTTTTCCATCAATGGTGAGTCGGGAAATAAATCCATTGCTATCCAATCCTGCATCCTCACCATTAATGTTGGAAACATAAAGATATCCATCTGCAGGATTATAAATCACGGATTCTGGTTTTTGCAAAATGGTGTCAGAGGACCACACATTTTTTAATTCAATAGTAGGTTTGAACTCTGGTTGATTAGCGCTTGAGTTTTTTGTGTTGCATTGTATAAAACCAATGAGAAAAGCGAGAGCCAGAAATAAGTTTAATAAATTCCTTTTCATAATAAGCTATGTTTATTTCCAATAGAATGATTTTGTTAGATCACCTATCATCACATCGAAATCACCTGCTTCAAATACAGTTTTAAGGTTTTGGTTTACAAAAGATACGTCTTTCTTTTCCAGAGTGAAATTGATGGTTTTTGATTCTCCTGGTTCAAGCATTATTTTTTCAAAACGTCTTAAGCGCTTTACGGATGGTGTGATGGAAGCGAACCAATCTCTCGTGTAAAGTTCTACAGCTTCTTGACCTGCAATATGTCCGTTGTTTGTAATCGTTACAGCCACATTTAGTTTCTCACTAATTGTATCACCATTGAGCGTTAAGTCGCTATAATCGAAAGATGTATACGAAAGTCCATGTCCAAATTCATATTGTGGCGTGAATTCGTAGTAATAATCATATGGTTTATCTATTTCTATTGCTTCTGCTAACTTTTTATGGTCATATGTGATTAATGTACCACTATAACGGGGGTAGGTGATGGGTAACCGCCCTGAGGGGTTGTAATTACCATACACAACATCATGAAATGCTTGAGCACCCTGAGAACCTGGCCAAAATCCTACGATTAGACCATCGATTAAAGGTTCTATTTCAGCTAATATTCGCGGGCGACCTTCTAATAACAATACTATGATTGGCTTGCCTGTTGAAGCTAATGCCTTTACTAACGCCACTTGATTTTCAGGAAAAGCTAAGTCAGGGATGTTTCCAGGGGTTTCGGCATAGGATTTTTCTCCCAGGCAAAGCACAATTACTTCAGAAGATTTTGCGGATTGAATCAATGTATTGTTGGTTTTGTACATTTCATCAAACCCGATGGATTCCACATAATTGGCATTAGAAAATATGTTGGAAATGCTTTTTAAAGAATCGGGGTAAAGTTCTTCGTGATAACCTTGCCAACCGTAAGACCAAGCACCGTGAAGGGCAGTTATCGAGTTGGCTGCTGGTCCTGTCAACAACACTTTTGCCCCCTTTTTTAATGGCAATACATTCCCTTTATTTTTCAAAAGAACTAGCGATTCTCTAGCTGCTTGAAGCGCTGTTGAGCTATAGGAAGGCTTAGCAAAGTGGGAGGTAAACTCCTGTTCGATGTTGGGGTTTTTAAATAAACCGACTTGTTTTTTCAAGGTTAAAATTCTTCTAACTGAAGCGTTGATGCGCTCTTCTGAAATTCTACCTTCCTTAACTAAGGCAATTAAATCTTCAGTAAAACTGAAATCAAAGGGTACAATACACATGTCTATACCTGCATTTATGGCTAAATAAACTGCTTCTTTATGTGTAGGGGCAACCCGATGCCTTTCGTGCATTTTTAAAATGTCTTGCCAATCGGAAATAATCATGCCTTTGAAACCTAGTTCTCCACGTAATACATCTGTTAATAGGTATTTGTTAGCATGAACAGGCACACCATTAACTTCTCCTGAGTTAACCATGAGCGTTTTTGCACCGATATTTACTGCTTCCTGAAACTGAGGTAGGAAATATTCTCTAAGGTTGATCTCAGGTATAAGAGCGGGGGCTCTGTCTTTTCCATTATTAGGCACTGAGTAGCCAATGAAGTGTTTCATACAAGAAGCGACAGTGGGCGAATTATATTGGCTTTCGCCTTCAAATCCTTGAATAGAGGCTTTTCCTAATTCGGTCACGATATAAGTATCTTCTCCAAAAGTCTCTCCCAAGCGAGACCATTGTTGATTTCTACCACAGTCCAACACTGGAGAAAAGTTATATCGAATGCCTGCTGCTCGGGTTTCTGCTGCACAGATAGTCGCACATTGTTTCACTAAATCCTTGTTGCGGGTAGCTCCAAGAGCCAAGTTATGCGGAAAGATAGTTCCACCAAGAATGTAATTAGCTCCATGTACAGCATCAATGCAGTACAAGAAAGGAATTTTATGGTTTGTTTTATTCAGGGTGTAATCTTGTAGTTCTTGAATAAGAGATTGCCATTGCTCAAAAGAGTAAGCACCAGAAATTACATTTTGAATGGATCCCACATGATATTTTATAAATACATCATGCATTTTTGCAGAGTCAAGTAATAATTCTCGACTCTCATCTTCAGCGGCAATGGTAGATAAAGTAAGGTTGGTCATTTGCCCTACTTTTTCTGCGAGTGTAAGCCCTTTAATTATTTCCTCAATTTCAGCATCATTGGAATCTGCTTCATCATTTTTTAGGTCTATTTTTTTTGTTTGATTACAAGACCAAAGTAATGGTAAAAGCAGTAAAAGTAGCTTAATTGTTTTCATAAGAATATCTATTAATGTTGGCTGAAGAGTGAACTGTTAGTTTATGAATTATTATTGCGACCAAGAAGTTGGTTGTCTGTCCCAACGGTGATTACGAAGTTCTTGCACTAAGTCTTTAGAAAGTTTGGTGCCATCACTTGTTGCCGTGTTTGCCAATACGTTACGTTCTTTTCGCATTCCTGGAATAGTTGTACAGATGTCTTCATTTTCTAGGATAAAGCGTAAAGCCATTTCAGCCATGGTCATTCCTTTTGGAACAACAGGCCGTAAAGCATCTGCTTTTTCAGCACTGGCTATGAGGTTTTCAGGAACAAAATAGGTAGACCGCCAATCTTCTTCAGGAAAGGTAGTTTCTTTGGTGATATTCCCTGTAAGTGTGCCCTCGTCAAATGGTACACGTGCGATGAAAGCAATGTCTAATTTTCGACAGAGTGGGAGTAGAACATCTTCAGGTGCCTGGTCAAATATGTTATAAATTCCCTGAACGGCATCGATAAGGTTGGTATGTAATGCTTCTACTACATTTTCAGGTTCCCAACGATTGATACTGATGCCCATCGCATCTATTTTCCCAGCTTTTTTTAAATCTTCAATTGCGCGTCTCCATTCTTCTTTAGCCGCCCAGTGATCATCCCACGTATGGAACTGCATTAAATCAATTTGTTCTAACTTTAAATTAGCTAAGGTTTTATCAGTGTATTCGATGATATGATTATAAGGATAAGAATCTTCAAAAGCATATTCAGGCTTTGCTGGCCAGGAAAAATTTTTAGGCGGAATTTTGCTGGCAGTATACAGTTTGTTTCCAGGATGTCTTCTGACCAAGTCTCCCAATAATTGTTCACTATGACCTTCACCATAACCCCATGCGGTATCAAAAAAATTCACACCTCGTTCCACAGCTAAATCCAGCGATTTTGCAGATTGGAGATCATCAGAAGCCGTCCAGCCGCCCATGCCCCACATGCCGTATCCAATTTCACTTACTTGCCATTTTGTTCTGCCGAATTTTCTATACTTCATACTTGTCTAAACAAATTTTTAATTGTGGATATACTATGATATAGAAAAATAAGAAAATTCCGGTTGAAGTAATTTCTTTAAGCGCACTACATATAAAAAAAGTAATCGAGTTGAAGTTTTTTTTACTCCAGATATATCGCTTTAGCCACCCTGTTTTAAGGGATAAATTAATGATTAAACAGGTTTGTGTAGCGGTTGGATTTGGCTTTGTTAACCAATTAATAAGTGAGCGTTAGGGTACTTATAATTGGTTGTTGCAATGCGGTTGCTTAAAGCAAGTGCTAAGGTTAGTGTACCAATTCGTCCAACAAACATGGAAAGTATAATGAGCCATTTCCCAGGAGTGCTCAGTGAGGCTGTAATCCCCGTACTTAGCCCAACCGTAGCAAACGCTGATATTTGTTCGAACACGATATCAAGAATATTAAGGCCTTCCTCAGAAATGGAAAGTAAGAAAATCAAAACTAAATTATAGCTAGCAGCAAAGACGAAGATAGAATACGCCTTGAAAAGTAAGTCGTTGGAGATGGTTCTTCCCGCCATATCTATGGATTTTTTACCGCGAATGGTGGCAATTGAGGAGTTTACAATAATTAAAAAAGTAGAAGTTTTAATACCCCCTCCAGTGGATCCCGAAGAAGCTCCTATGAACATTAAGAAAATCATGAATATGAGCGTTGGGGTAGATAGAGCCGCCATATCTACCGTATTAAAGCCCGCAGTTCTAGTAGTTACAGATTGAAAGAAAGAAGTCACTAATGCGGTAAAGGTATCCGCTCCATCAAGAACATGACCTTTTTTCGATTCAATAAGATAAAACAAAACCATCCCAAATAAGATGAGGGCTGCTGAGGTGTATATGGCGATTTTAGAACTCATGCGCCAGTTTTTCCAAGGTTTTTCTAATCGTTCTCTCAACATTTTTGGAGAAAGTACATCTTGTATAACCGAAAATCCTAGGCCTCCGACAATAACAGCGCAACCAATAATTACATGCAATAAATAGGAGTGCCGGATACTTTCTTCATAAAGTCCGTTGGTAAATAAGCTAAAACCTGCATTACAAAAAGCAGAAACGGCATGAAACAGTGACTTAAAAATACGATCTCCTACGCCTGTAAATTGTATTTCTGATCCCCAAGAAAAATAGATGCCAATAAAGGTAAGTAGTTCTATAGTGAAGGTGATGAAAACTACTTGACGCAGTAAGCTTCTAGAGGATGATAAATTTTCACCACTTAAAAAATCCTGGATCATCAATTGTTGTTTAATACCCACACCACTTTTTAGAAAAGTAGCGAAGAAGGTCGTAAACGAAACAATACCAATTCCTCCAAGCTGCATCAAAATGAGTATTACTATTTGACCTTTAAAGGTGAAAAAAGTAGCTGTATCGACAATAATTAACCCTGTTACACAAGAAGCACTAACGGAAGTAAATAACGCTTCCATAAATGAAGCCCCACCTAATTTTATTGTCATGGCTGGTAACATTAACAAACCTGTACCAATAGCAATTAATATTAAAAAACTGAATATAAAAGTTGTAGCAGGCTGCAAGGCTATAGAATTCAGGATGTTACTAAACCTTACCAATTCAAACCCTACCAGATAAAGCATGGAGAGAGTAATTACTACGCTATAAAAATGAGTGTATTCCTTTAACTTGAAAAAAGAAAAAATCACTTCAGTAAAATGGAAGTCAAAAATAAGTGTTTTAAGACCTGTAATGGTAATTAAAACCATGACTAATCCTTCAAACCAAGTGTTTTTTATGAATTGAATTCGTTCAAAAGAGTATAAAAGTCGGGCGAAATAATTAATAGCAAATACACCAAACACGAGTTCGAATGTTTCGTGAATTATTATGGTCTCTTTTTGAGAAAGGCGAAAACCATTTTGATAAATGATGAGGCACAATGCTGAAAAGGCGCTGAGTTGTGAAAATAAGTGCAGTATTCCCAGTACTTTATCTTTACTGTCATACAAGAATCTGTATATGCGCTCTCTCATGTTGCTAATCTAGCAATTTTCTGATTGCCTCTTCCTTCAATCGTGCTTTATTCACTGGTACTACACCAATGTGTTCACAAACTAATCCACCAGCTAAGTTGCTTAGTTTTGCTAAAAAGGGCATGCTTGTCTGTTTTGCTAGACAAAGTGCTGCGACACTTACAACGGTATCCCCAGCTCCTGACACATCTGTAATGTCACGTTTGTGGGCTGGGCTAAATACATTTTGTTCCCCATCACCAATGTAAACACCTTCTTCTGAAAGTGTGACTAGTGCCGAGGTCATGTTTATTTCTTTTTTCAATTTTATGACAGCTATTCGAATGCCTTCTTGGTCACTTTTTTTCACTTCAATATTTAATCCTTCGGTTAGCTCTTTCAGGTTAGGTTTAAATATTGTCACGTCTTTATAAGCTAAAAAATTTTTCTTTTTGGGGTCTACAATAGTGGGGGTATTTTCTTCTTTAGCTATTTTAATGAAATTACGAATGTTTTTTTCGGTCAGAACACCTTTGTTGTAATCCTGAAATAAAACGACATCGACTTCATTGATCAGTAACTTGAATTTATCTAGAAGACTAGTAAGTTCTATATCGTTGGCATCGTGTGTATCTTCAGTGTCTACACGAAGTAACTGTTGTGATGAAGCAATGATACGATGTTTAACAGTAGTTTTTCTCGATGAACTAATGACTACGCCTTCTGCTGAGAGCTTGTTTTCTTTTAATAAATCAAAAAACTCAGTTCCCTCTACATCATCTCCAACAAGAGTACATAAAAAGGGTGTGGCACCCATAGCTTGTAAATTCAACGCTACGTTTGCCGCACCACCTAGTCTTTTTTCTCTGTTTTTGACATTTACTATCGGCACTGGAGCCTCAGGAGAGATACGTGTAGTTGTACCCCATAAATAGGAGTCTAACATTACATCACCTACGACTAATACTTTAAGTGAATTAAAATCCTCAAAGAGTGCTTCGATAGCAGTTGCTGTCATTATGCTAATTTACCTAACCATTCGGTTAATCGTGTCGCAGCTTCTTTTAAATTTTCATCAGAAGTAGCGTAAGAAAAACGTAAGTTTTTAGGTGCTCCAAAAGCTTCTCCAGCAACACTTGATACATGAGCGGAGTTTAATAAATACAAACTCAAATCCATTGAGTCTTTAATTACAGTACCGTCAGGAGCCTTTTTGCCATAATAAGAACTTACATCAGGGAATAAGTAGAAAGCACCTTCTGGTGTAGCTACGTCTATTCCTGGAATTTCTTTTAATAATGAAATCAATAAGTCTCTTCTTCTTAAGAAAGCTTCACCCATTTCATTTATTGCCTTCGTCATGTTTGTGTAATCTTCTAGCGCAGTTACACACGCATGTTGCGTAATTGAGTTGGTTCCAGATGTTACTTGACCTTGAATTTTGTCTGTAGCTTTTGCCAACCATTGTGGTGCACAGATGTACCCAACTCTCCAACCCGTCATCGCAAATCCTTTTGAAAAACCATTGATAGTGATTGTTCTGTCTTTAGCGCCTTCTAATGAACCCATAGAAGTGTGTTTTCCAACGTAGTTGATGTATTCGTAGATTTCGTCAGCCATGAACATCACGTGTTCAGGAACTGCTTTAATCATAGCTTTTAACTCTTCTTCAGAGAATAATGCACCAGCAGGGTTACTTGGTGATGAGTAGAGAACAGCCTTTGTTTTTTCATTACATGCTGCACCAATTTGATCCGCTGTTGGTTTAAATCCTGTGTCAATATCACCACTTACAATTACTGGAATACCTCCAGCAAATTTCACTACATCAGCATAGCTAACCCAGTATGGACCTAAAATCACAACTTCGTCACCTGGATTTACTAAGGCTAATATTACGTTTGCGATGGATTGTTTAGCACCCGTTGAAACAACAATTTGGTTAGCTACAGCATCTATATTATTGTCGCGCTTTAACTTAGTTACGATCGCATTTTTTAATGCTGGAATACCTGGTACTGGTGTATATTGGTGATATCCATCGTCTATGGCTTTCTTGGCAGCATCACAGATATAAGAAGGTGTTTTAAAATCAGGTTCTCCAACACTTAAGTTGATAACCTTTACACCTTTCCCCGCTAATTCTCTTGCAGCTTGAGCCATCGCAAGTGTTGCTGACTCTTCCATGTTTACGACTCTATCCGATAGAGGTAAAGTTTCTGTTAAAGCACTCATGTTATATAATTATTGATTCAATTAAAATGGTCGCAAAGCTACAAATTTCGATGTGTAATTTCTAAATCAACGGAGTGTTTTTAAAAAAAGTGATTATAAAATCTTAACTCCCTAACTTGCTGATAGACTTTAGAATAATTTCGATGTCAGCAGCTACACTATATTCCTTCGCATAAATAGTGTCGAGGCGTTTTATGGTGTTTTCATCTAAATGATTAGTCAGCATATTTGTTGAAGGAGTTAACACTCCTTTTTTCATTTTTGGCAGATGAACATGGTTATGCTCGGAAAAACCCACCCACGATAAGGCACCAAATAAAACCTTAAATGCATTTTTGATGAAATTAACTGGATTTTTTATCACGAAAATTAATATTGGTGATAGCGTTAAACAGATCAAGCTTACGCAGATGTCAAAGACACGTTTGTTACGGATATTATTTTTTAAAATGATGTTTAATTTTATTTCTACAGTATAAAAATCACCAGGGCGATTTTTCGAATTGCTTCCTATCACGTAATTACTCTCGTCAGGAACAATCTTATAGTCTAAATAGCGTTTGTCGATATTGACCATCAACTCAATAATTTGATTGGCTGAGATATCTTTAGAGCAAAAAATGATTTCATCTAACTTATAAATCTCAAGTATTTCAGAAAGTTGGTCAAGTGCGCCAAGATTATGTTCGTGTTTACCATTTTTAACCGGAGTGATAAAACCAATGACATTTACGTTCGCATGCATCTCCCGAAGCAGACCAAGGACGCGTTCGCTCTCTTGGTAATTTCCTATGAGCGCAACTCTTTTTTCTGGGTTCTTGTCAAGTGTAAAATTGTTGTATTTGATGAAATGAAAGATCAGCCGATTAACTATCAAGATTAAACTACTACTGAATCCACCGAGTAATATAAGTGCTTTCGAGAAACGGTAACTATCAATAAAGTTAGTAAGTGCTGAAATTAAAATGGTACCAATCAGTATGCCGCGAATAATTTTTGCGACTTTAATGGGTTTGTCATTACCTCCGCTAAAGTAATTGGATAGCAACCAAATAATAATATAGCCAGGAACGACTATGCTCATAAATTCATCCGGGTATTTAGAAGGCGCAAACTTATGATTCGCCTCCCAATAATCCGTGAGCCATTTCATGGCTAAGTAAATAAAAGTAATATCTAAGAGGGTGAGTGATGCTCGTTTTACAAAACGGATACAAATATCAATACCTGCTTTAATGTAAATAGCAATATTGATAAGGAATGAAAAAAGTGCCGCTTTATTTTGAGAAAAATGCTTTCGTGCAAAGATGATCATTGCTTTGTAAAAAATAAAAACATAGTTAATAGATGTTTTCTTGGTACTTTCTCCCTTGTAATGAATGATTCGAGCTTTAGGAAAGTAATAATTTTTATACCCTCCTTTGAGTATGCGGTAGGAAAGATCGATATCTTCTCCGTACATAAAATATTCTTCGTCAAGGAGACCTACTTTTGCTAATACCGACTTACGCATAAACATGAAAGCACCTGAAAGCACTTCTATTTCATGAATTTCATTTTCATCTAAATAACCTAAGTGATACTTACCAAAAAGTTTCGATTTGGGGAAAATAGATGCGAGACCTGCCATTTTAAACAAGGCCACCTGTGGGGTTGGTAAGCCTCTTTTTGATTCTGGAAGAAAATTTCCTTTTCCATCCACCATTTTTACTCCAAGTCCACCTGCATCAGGATGTTGATCCATAAACAGGCAACATTTTTCTAAGGTGTCTTCTTCTAAAAGCGTATCTGGGTTGAGCAATAAGATGTATTCGCCTTTGGCAATGCGCATGGCTTGGTTGTTGGCCTTTGAAAACCCTACGTTTTCTTTATTGGCAATCAGTGTGACGTCAGGGAATTTTTCTTTCACCAGAGCAACTGATTTGTCAACCGAGTTGTTATCCACTACGATGATTTCTACTTCAAGATTTTTAGAAGCTGTGATTACAGACTTAATGATTTGCTCTAAAAAATAGCAAACGTTGTAATTGACAATAATGACGCTGAGTTTTTTCAAGAAAAATTATGAGTAGTTGTAAATTGTTCTGGAAACGATGCTTCTTCCTAAAGTAACTTCATCAGCATATTCTAACTCTCCACCTACAGGAATTCCTCTTGCGATTGTACTCGCTTTCACGCCATAATCTTTAAGTTTTTTTGTCAAGTAAAAAGCAGTGGTGTCCCCTTCCATCGTAGGGCTCAGTGCAAAAATAATTTCTTGTATTTCACCCTGAGCAACGCGCTGGATTAAACTATCAATGTTGAGTTCAGTTGGTCCGATGCCATCCATTGGAGAAATTACGCCACCTAATACGTGGTATAAACCAAAATATTGATTGGTGTTTTCAATGGCCAGAACATCTTTGGTATCTTCAACTAAACAAAGGATGGAGCGATCTCTTCGTGAACTAGCACATACACGACATTGCTTGCTGTCGGCAATCGAATGGCAATCATTGCAATATTGAATGTTTTGCCTTAATGTAGACAGTGAGTCTGTTAAGTTTTGGGTAAAATTAGCATCTTCTTTTAACAGGTGTAAAACCAACCGTAAAGCTGATTTTTTTCCTATACCTGGCAGTTTTGATATTTCATTGACTGCATTTTCAACTAGTTGAGAAGGGAACTCCATTCAGCAAATTACATAACTTCAGCACTGATTCCTCGCTGACAAATCGCATTTCGTAGACTTGCAAGCTTATCAAATTCACCTGATTTTACAGCGCATTTTCCCTTGTAGTGTACTAAAAGGGTGCATTGTTCTGCTTGTTCAGGAGTATGATCACAAACATCAATTAATGTATTAATGACGTGATCAAATGTATTAACCTCATCATTAAAAATCACTAGATTATTAATGTCAGTTGTAGTAACTTCCGTGTCTACTAGTTCTTGTGTTTCAATTTCTGGAAATAGTTGCATGGCTTTAAAACAGGTTAGTTTGGTACAAAATTAAGAATTTTTAATCAATTTTGATTGATAATTCATGATTTGATTTGCGATAGACAACTCATTATGAATTAGTTTATTAAAATAGCTACGATGAATCCATTTCTAATAATCACTTTAATAACAGTTTATTTCGCTGTTCTGTTTTCAATTTCTTATTTCACCAGTAAAAATTCTGATGACGAGTCTTTTTTTACAGGAAACAAACAATCGCCTTGGTACTTGGTGGCTTTTGGTATGATTGGCGCCTCACTTTCAGGAGTAACCTTCATCTCAATTCCAGGTACAGTAGCTGGCAGCAGTTTTGGATACATGCAAATGGTGTTAGGGTATTTAGTAGGATATGCCATTATCGCCTTAGTGTTAATGCCTCTGTATTATCGCCTCCAGCTCACTTCTATTTATAGTTTTTTGGAAGAGCGCTTTGGAAGAAACACACAGTTAGTAGGGGCAGGGTTCTTCTTGCTTTCACGTGTGGTAGGAGCTTCACTTCGAATGTATTTAGTGGTGTTGGTTTTACAACATTTTGTGTTTGAACCTATGGGCGTACATTATTCGATAACTATTTTTATTTCTTTAGCTTTAATTTGGGTATATACTTTTAAAAGTGGCATTAAAACGATTGTATGGACAGATTCTTTACAGACTTTTTTTATGTTACTTTCTTTAGGGATTTCTATCTATGTAATAGGAGATTCTTTTGAATGGTCTTTTTTTGAAAGCATCAACGAAGTGACAAAAAGTAGTTATTCAAAAGTGTTTTTCTTTGATGATATTTTGGGGAAAGGACATTTTTTGAAACAGTTTTTTGGTGGTGCTATTATCGCTGTAGCTATGACGGGACTTGATCAGGATATGATGCAAAAAAACTTGACCTGCCCCAACATAAAAGATGCTCAAAAAAATGTATTAGGGTTTAGCGTGGTATTAGTGTTGGTTAATTTTTTGTTTCTTGTTTTAGGTGCTTTGTTATTCCTTTATTCAGATGCAAATGGTATCTCCATCCCTACGCGAATGGTGGATGGTGTTGAGAAAACCGCTACTGATTTGTTGTTTCCAGTGTTGGCCATTGAACACTTAGGTACTTTCTGTGGGGTGACCTTTTTAATTGGTTTAATAGCTGCCGCTTATTCGAGTGCTGATTCTGCATTGACTGCATTGACTACGAGTTTCTGCTATGATTTTTTAAAGTTAGATAAGCGAAAAGGAAATTTCCCGAAGGGGATGAGAAACTATGTGCACATTGGATTTACTGGTTTGCTGTTTATTGTCATTGTCCTTTTTTATAAAAGTAACGATACCTCCACTATCAATAAACTCTTTACGTGGGCAGGATATACTTACGGCCCCTTGTTAGGCTTGTTCTTTTTCGGAATCATCAGTAAAGCGCAACCAAAAGATAGTTTGATTCCCTTGGTTTGTATTATTGCTCCTGTATTGTCGTATGTTCTAGATCAAAATTCAGTAGCTTGGTTTGGTGGTTACCAGTTTGGTTTTGAGTTGTTGTTGGTGAATGGAGTATTGACTTATTTGGGGTTGGGGTTGCTTCCAAAAAGACAGGGCTTTCATTAATGTAATAGGTTTTAATTAGAAATAACTTCCTTTTCATTTGTTTGTTTTTATAAATGAAACCATATATTTTCTATATAGTTATTGTGGTTCTTATCATATTAATTCCATTTTGTGGGATTGGTTTATTAGGAACGATGGTAACTGAAAAGTATCAAATAGAACATGCGAGGATGTTTGTGGAAATGGATGAAGATATTCAGCCATATGAACTAACTAAACAAGAATTAGATAAGATTGATAAACTAGAAAAAGAAGTTCACTTAACTCAAAGTATTTTAGTAGGAGTAGTTCTTATGGCCTTTTTCAGTATTCTTGTCTTGTTTTTGCAACGCAAAAAAATAATAAAAGCTAATTCTTAAGTTTTTCATTTAATGATAGATAGCAACATTTATAAGCCCGAGTTAGTGTCCTACTAACGTCTTTAAGTCACATCAATTCTTTCCTTGGTTCCCAAAACAATTCTTTAAAATCGATCACTTGGTCATCTTTAACACGAATACCTTCTGCTTCCAGGCGTTCTTGCATTGTGGTAGGAGTTGGGAAGTGAAATTTGCCAGTTAATAAACCTTGTCTGTTGACCACACGATGAGCAGGAATGGAGTCATCACCATGAGCGGCATTCATGGCCCAGCCCACCATTCGAGCTGAGCTTTTTAATCCCAAATATTCACCAATAGCACCATAAGAAGTCACCCGACCGTGTGGAATTAACTTAGCTACTTCGTGCACGTCATGAAAAAAGTTCTCTTTGTCTATCTTAGGCATTTTTGCGCAGCTGTTTTACAAGTACTTCAAAATCCTTCGGGTATGTCGCATCTGCGTTAATGGTCTTCCCGTTTAAATCGGTAAATTGAATCGAGCGAGAGTGTAGAGCTACTCGTTTAATTAGCGGTTGTTCCTCTTGGTCTTTCTTAAGGTTAAATTTCTTTTTTATGTCGGATAAAAAAATGTCTTTTCCTCCGTACATGGTATCATTGACGATGGAAGCCTGAATGTAGGCTAAGTGGACACGGATTTGATGAGTTCTTCCAGTAATAGGCTTACAATAAAACAAGGTATGGTGTTTAAATACTTCGCCCGTTTTAATTCGAGTTTCTGCTACCTTGCCCTCACGATCAACCCGTACAATGCCTTTTCCTGAGATAGAAAGTGAAACATCAACTTTTAATCCATCATAGTCGTGAATCCCATGCGAAATGGCATGATACACTTTTTCTACTTCTCTTTTTTCAAACTGAATAGCCAGGTTTCGATAAGCATCTGCGTTTTTAGAGAACACCAAAATACCCGAGGTCTCTTTGTCAAGGCGGTGGCATACTTGCACATCCTCATTATAAGCTTTGGCTGCTGAGAGCATGTTTGTGGGATCCATTCGGTCTTCCAAAGTGGAGACAAATGGAGGTTTATTTACAATCAGATATTGTTCATCTTCATGTATTATTAGCGACTCAAACTTCATCTTCATCATCGTATCCTTTCTTTAGTTTGAATGAAAAGCTAGTACCTTTTCCTATTTTACTTGAAAGCACAATTTTAGATTGGTGTGCTTCAACAATGTGTTTTACTATTGAGAGGCCTAAACCTGTGCCTCCCATTTCTTTTGATCTACTCTTGTCAATGCGGTAAAACCGTCTAAAAATATTTGCTTGATGTTCTAGTGGTATACCCGGCCCGTTGTCAACTACGGCAATCTCAATCATATCTTTTGCAGGTTTAAAAGAGACCACTACTTCGCCATTTTCATATCCATAATTAATGGCGTTAACAATTAAGTTTTTAAGTACTTGTTCTATGCGTTGGCGATCAGCATTCACAATCACTTGTTTTTCACTTTTGTTGAGTGTGTCAAGGTTTACATTTTTGAGTTTTGCAGTAACCTCGAGTTGTTCAAAAATTTCTTTGGTTAATTTCTCAATATCAAAATCTTCTGAGTTGAGAACAAATTCTCCTGTTTCCAGTTGCGAAATGCTTAATAAATCGTGAACAAGACTATCTAATTCATCAAGGCTTTTTGCTGCTTTCGCTAAAAAACGGTCCCGAACTTTTTCATCGTCAATCGCACCATCCTGTAGCGTATTGATAAACCCCTGAGCGGAAAAAATAGGTGTTTTCAATTCGTGGGAAATGTCTGCCAAAAATTCTTTTCTAAAGGTCTCTAACCTTTTTAGTTTTTCAATTTCTTGTTCTTTAGTGTTGGCATATTTAAACAACTCTGAACTTATTTTTTTAATGGGCATTTCTGAGACATTTCCAGTGATACTGGCACCACGAAAGCGTTCAAAAACCATAAAGGCTTTTCTCAATTCTCTAAAAATGACAAATTCAAGAATTAAGAAACAGACAATAAATGAAGAAAAAAATGCACCAACAAAACCTATAGTGATTTCAAAAGAACTAACGTTCGGAACAGATGATAATAACAATGATGTTAGAATACCGACCAGTAATGCAATTAAAAAGGATAACGAACGTGAGTTTAACGCCATTGTTAGTTTGGCAAGAGTTCAGCTAACTTTTGGTGAAGTGCCGCACCTCTTAAGTTTTTACCGACAATAATTCCGTTTTCATCAATTAGAAATGTAGCAGGAATACCTCTTACAAAGTATTCTCTAGCAGCTTCTGAATCCCATTTTTTTAGTTCTGACACGTGGTAATCCCACACCATACCATCTTGTTCAACTGCATTTAACCATCGGTTTTTGTCACTATCTAACGAAACACTATAAACGGTAAAACCTTTGTCATTAAATTTTTCATATGCTTTAACCACATTGGGCATCTCACTTCGGCAAGGCCCACACCATGAAGCCCAAAAGTCTAGCAAAACAATTTGACCTTTCAAATCAGACAATTTCATGGTTTTACCTTCAGCATTAGGAAGCGCAACATCTGGAGCTTCATCTCCGATTTCTGGTGCACCTTTAGGAACATATTTCTTGATTCTTTCTACATATTTATCATTGCCAAACTCACTTTTCATGGAGTTATATAATTCTTTTGAATACTCTTGATTTACTGCGGAAGCAATTTTTATCAAGGCAGCATAGACTACTTTCCGTGCAGTTGACGCTTGGGGAGCAAGTGAAATTACAGAGCTAAATTCACCCGCTATGTTTTGAGTATTAATGCTTACAAAGCTCATAAAGTACATGTTAATTTTTTTCTCTAGGATAAGTCCACGAGTTAGTTGTTCATCCGTAAAATTTGATGCGCTGAAATAAGTTAGTTTCGAAGTGTTGTCATCCATTAAAAAAATAGAAGCAACTTTTCTTGTGAAGGCACTAGAGGTGTTTTCGTGAAGACTTTTAAAAAAACGTATTCTTGCTTTGTTGAGGCTATCAAGACTTGCTCTAACTGGTTCAAACTGTTGCTGAAATGCTTCAGGATCAGCTTGCTGAAGGTGCACAATCGAGCGATAATTCATTTCTATTTGTGTTAAAGCCTCGTCATAGTTATTAATATGATTGAAATATTTTTGTATTTCTTTACTATCATTTCCTTCAACAACAGACCAAGCTTTGCCATTATAGTTAGCTTCTGTGTTTTCTTCTTTGATAACAATGTTCAATACCTCTTCATTAGAAAAACCCAAGGCATAAATTCCAGTAGGGGTCTGCTCATCAACTTTGAATTGAAAAGATCCCTTATTGATTTGTGAGGAATCTTTCAAGAAAAGTTCATCCCCAGTATAACTATAAAGATATACTTGTTTGCTGGGTGTGTTAGATACTGAACCCTCAACTTTAATGGATTTAGCAAGCAACTGGACACTTGATGTTAATATAAGGAAGTAAGTAAGTATTCTCATAATTAATCTTTGAACTTCAAAAATAAGTGAATCAGTTCCATAACAAAATTATTTCGCTACATTCAGTTGGTGTCGGAGCCCAGAGTAGTCCGTTAACTCAACTTCAACCGCTCCAACAAACATTTTGGCTTTAACTTTTAACGGGATTTTATTTTCATCATCCGATAACCACATGGTTATGGAATTTTCACCTTCAAATAGTTCGTTTTCAGGCATTACCGGAACGAGTTTTATCGCGTTTACTTTACCTATATCAGTTTTTATTTTCTCTTTCCCTTCATATCTGACTCCGAATTTATACAATTTATCTTCCAGGAAAGCATCAATTACTGCTTCGCTTCCTTTTTTCATTTTAGAGTAATCAAGATTACGGAAATAATAAAATCCGCTAACGATGTCATGTACATTTTTAGGCACTTTGTACTCAGTAACTTTAGGGTCTTTGTTATTCTTTTGAAATTGAACTTTTAAGCGACCTTCATCATGATGATAAAACATGGTTTCGTTAATTTCATAACTCCCACCTTCTTTGATGTCTCGGAAAAATTTTTGAGGAATAAGTGTAGATGTATCGATGTAGGATCTCCAATGGTCATCTACTTTATACATTGCTGCAAAAGCTCCTTTTGATTGACCATCAATTTCCATTCTATAACAAGATTTGTTGTTGACTGTAAATAAGTCGGGTAAAATTGAAACCGTTCCTTCACCAGCATTGAACCAACCATAGTGTAAGCGGTATTTTAATACTTCTCCTTTTTTAAAAGATTTATTCTTTAATTCACGGTTAAACACCTCATTGGAGAATGCGGATAAGGTTAAAAGTGCAGCGATGTATAGATATAAACTTGTTTTCATAATTTAAGGGTTACTACTGCCACTACAATTTACAAATAACATACCAAATCAATATCGTGCTGAGTGACAATTATTGTCACAGTCGATTTGGCTAGTGTATAATTGTATGCATTACATTTGTGGATTGTAACGCTAACTTGTAACTTTCCTTTTTTTAAAATAGTCTAAAAAAATAGCAAAAATATGAGCGATAAAGATAAATCAGAAAAGCTAAAGGCGCTACAGCTGACGGTAGATAAAATTGAAAAAACATACGGAAAAGGTGCTGTAATGAAATTAAGCGATGAACGCATCGTTGACATTCCTGCTATTTCTACAGGTTCTCTCGGTTTAGATATTGCTTTAGGCATTGGTGGAATTCCTCGTGGAAGAGTAATTGAAATTTATGGACCTGAATCATCTGGTAAAACCACGCTCTCTATGCATTGCATTGCTGAAGCACAAAAGGCGGGTGGCATGGCGGCTTTTATTGATGCGGAGCATGCTTTTGATAAGACGTATGCAGAACGATTGGGCATTGATACTGAAAACCTGCTCATTTCTCAACCAGACAATGGCGAACAAGCATTAGAAATTACGGAACATCTAATTCGTTCTGGTGCTATTGATATTATTGTTATTGACTCCGTAGCTGCTTTAACTCCTAAAGCTGAATTGGAAGGCGAAATGGGTGATAGTAAAATGGGTCTTCAAGCACGTTTGATGTCACAAGCGTTAAGAAAGCTTACGGGTGCTATTAATAAAACAGGATGCTCTTGTATCTTCATTAACCAATTGCGTGAAAAAATTGGCGTGATGTTCGGAAACCCAGAAACAACTACCGGTGGTAATGCCTTGAAATTCTATGCTTCCGTTCGATTAGACATCAGAAGAATAGGTCAGATAAAAGAATCACCCGATTCAATTACAGGTAACCGAGTGAAAGTGAAAGTGGTGAAAAACAAAGTTGCACCTCCTTTTAAAGTGATTGAATTTGATATCATGTATGGTGAGGGTATCTCCAAAATTGGTGAAATACTTGATTTAGGGGTTGACTTAGACATTATAGAGAAAGCGGGTTCTTGGTTTTCATATTCAGGAAATAAATTAGGACAAGGTAGAGATACCGTGAAAGCTTTATTGAAAGATAACCCAGAATTGTCTGACGAAATCGAAGCTAAAATTAGAGCTAAAGTAAGTGGGAAAGTTCCTGCTGTTGTGGAAGCTTAAGTCTGAACAAAGACGCTAGAGTCAAGAACCAAGATTGAAAAATAGAAAACCCCGAACTACTTAGTAGTTTCGGGGTTTTTCTTTGATAAATAGTTTACAATTACAGCACGTATCAACAATAGCCATGGCGTGCCGTGGAAAAGCAAATCTCCCCAATCCATGAGTTGCATGCCTTCCGCACCTCCAACGATCCATTTGATTTTTCCCCAAACATGCGGTTCAGGTACAAATGGCGCTAGCCCCAAAGTTAAAGTAGCTAATAACCAGGTCTTGGTGTCGTTAAATATTTTCAATGCGGTAGTTTATCTTTTAATAAACCATATACAAACGTTCCAGCAACTGCACTGATTACACCAAGAATCATGACATACACACCTGCTCCAACTAAGATAAATAACGGACCAGGACAAGCCCCAGTAAGTGCCCATCCAAACCCAAAAATAATCCCTCCCGCTAAATAGCGTGTAACGGACATTTCTTTGGGGTCAGTAGTGATAGGAATTCCTTCAGTAGAGTTGAGATGGGTTCGTTTTATTAGTTGTAACATGACGATACCTAAAACAACAGCCGAGCCTATAACCCCATACATATGAAAAGATTGGAAACGGAACATTTCGTAAATCCGATACCAGGAGATAATTTCGGCTTTGGTAAGAACAATTCCGAAGACTATTCCAATAATATAAAATCGTATTAATTTCATGGAGAGCTAAATTTAAAGGGCCAGAATATAAGGAAGGATGAAATAAGTTGTAATTAGTCCGCCAATGAAAAAACCAATTGTGGCAATCAATGAGGGAAGCTGTAAATCACTTAAACCGCTGATAGCGTGGCCAGAAGTACAACCGCCTGCATAACGAGTGCCAAAGCCGACTAAGAAACCACCTACTATAATCAGAATAAAGCCTTTTAAGGTGAAAACAGATTCCCAACTGAATAATTCCTGAGGTACTAATCCATCACCAGGGTTGGCAATTCCGAACGATTGAAGCTCTGAAACGACCGTACTAGATAATTGAATTGTCGAACCATCAGAAAGATAATGAACAGCTATAAATCCACCAGTGATGGATCCAGCTACAAAGATTAAATTCCATACTTGAGCTTTCCAATCGAAGTTAAAGAAGTCAGCATATTTACCACAGCCTCCCATGGCACACATCGTTCTTAAATTAGAGGATAAGCCAAAGCGTTTTCCAAAGAAAAGCAGCAAAAACATGACAAAGGTTATGGAAGGTCCAGCCACATACCAGGGCCATGGTTGTTTAATGATTTCTAACATGTTCTTATTTATTTTTTATAATAAAGTACTGGGACAAACATAGGCTGTCAAAGGAAGGTTTGTTTCTTTAATTGCTCCAAAGCCTCCAGCGATATCGATGACATTTTCATACCCTCTTGCTTTTAAAATAGACGCAGCGATCATGGAACGGTAACCACCACCACAATGAATATGGTAGGCTTTATTTTTGTCCAGTTCTTGAAGGTGTTCATTGATGGCATCCAATGGGAAGTTCTGAACTCGATCATCATCAATTCTTTCCGATTGATATTCGGACTCTTTTCTAACATCAATTACCGTGAGGTCATTATTGAATTCTTGTTCGAGTTGCTCAGCAGAAATAGAAACGATGGAATCCACTTCTTTACCTGCTTTTTTCCAAGCATCAATACCACCTTCTAAAAAGCCCAACGTATTATCGTATCCTACACGAGAAAGCCGTGTGATTACCTCTTCCTCCCGGCCTTCATCAGTCACTAATAAAATAGGCTGTTTTAAATCTAAGATGAGGGCACCTACCCATGGAGCAAAACCACCATCGATTCCAATGTTTATACTTTTAGGAATAAATCCATCTTTAAAAACCTGTGGTTTACGCGTATCCAAGATTAAGGCTTGCTCGGCATTTGCAATTTCTTCAAATAATTCAGGAGCCAAGGCAACATCTCCTTTTTCAAGAATACGCTCTAAATCATTATAGCCCTCTTTATTTAATTTAACGTTTTTAGGAAAATACTGCGGAGGTGTTGCCAACCCTGTAGTTACTTCTTTTATAAATTCCTCTTTAGTCATGTTCGCGCGAAGAGCATAGTTGGTTTCTTTCTGATGACCAAGCGTATCAAAAGTTTCTTTGCTCATGTTTTTACCACAAGCAGAACCTGCTCCATGTGCGGGATAAACCAACACATCATTAGGCAATGTCATGATTTTAGTCCTTAAGGAATCGTACAACATGCCTGCTAAATCCTCTACTGTTAAATGAGATTTTGCAGCTAAGTCTGGACGACCAACATCACCGATAAATAAGGTGTCACCTGAGAATATAGCTTTTTCTTTTCCTTCTACATCTAATAATAAATAAGTGACAGATTCCTCGGTATGTCCAGGTGTATGTAACACTTTAATTTGAACTTCTCCTAATTGGAAAATTTGGTTGTCTTGAGCAATAATGGCGTCATAACTAGGGTTAGCTTTTGGTCCAAAGATGATTGGAGCACCTGTTTTTTCAGCTAAAGTAACGTGACCAGAAACGAAATCAGCATGGAAGTGTGTTTCAAAAATATACTTGATTTTCGCTCCTTCTTTTTCAGCTTTTTCGATATATGGTTTAGTTTCTCTTAATGGATCAATGATAGCTGCTTCACCATTGGATTCGATGTAATAAGCACCTTGTGCTAAACAACCTGTATATATTTGTTCTATTTTCATTTCCTGGTGTTTTAATTATTAATTATAAGGGCAATATAACTACTATATATTCTGTAGTCAGTGATGGATGTCACAGAGAGATTATTTTTTATAAGAAATTTGCAATCTCGTATGATAACAAGTAGTTGTAGTTTAGCTTGGTTTTACACTTCCCTCTCCTTAAAAACATTTGTCTGTGCAGCATGCTTAAACTTTGTTTTGTCAGATTTAGTCTCAGGGTGGTCGTAATCGTCAATGGCTGATTGCACATCTAAATAGAATCTATTTTGACCAAACTCTTTCACAAAATTAGTGCGGTGAAGATAATCGCGGACAGGGCCAATAACACCTGAAAAACTAACTTCTATTTGCCGTCTCTGTAAATCTATAATAAGGTCTTTGAGTGCTTGCAAAGCTGTATTGTCGATATGTGAAATGCTACCACAGTGTAGCACAAGAAGTTTAAGCTCGGACTCTTTAGTAGCTATTTCCTGTTTTATAGTATCGAGAAAGTGATTGATATTCGCAAAAAATAGCTGCCCATCTTGACGAATAACAAGCACGTCTTTTCTAATTTCTATTTCTTTAAACCGTGTAATGTTGCGGTAGTCGGTAGTATTTGGCAATCGTCCCAAAACTGCAATATGAGGTAGCGATGTGCGGTAGATTAATAAGCCCAAAGACATTAAAATTCCCGCTCCAATACCTTCTTTTATACCTAAGAATAAAGTCACCAGAAAGGTGGCTGCTAACATATAAAAATCTTGTTTATTCGTGTTCCAAAGTTGTTGTGGGTACTTGGAGTCAATTAATCCATAAACAGCCACAAGAATAATGGATGCTAAAATGGCTTTTGGTAAAAAATAAAATAAAGGGGTTAAGAAAAGCAATACTAAACCGACCAGAATAGCGCTAAAAACAGCCGCAACATTTGTTTTTGCTCCAGACTGATCGTTAACTGCAGAGCGAGCAAAGCCCCCGGTAGTAGGGTAGCACCCGAAAAATGCGCCCACGATGTTGCCCATTCCGAGTCCAATTAACTCTTGGTTGTTTGCAATTTCATATTCGCCTTTATGTTTTTCTTGGATGGCTTTTGCTACCGAAATGGATTCCATGAAAGCTATGAGTGCTAAAGTGAAAGCAATAGGAATTAAATCGGTGAAGTAAGAAGAAGTGAAATCGGGTAAGGCAAAAACAGGAATTCCTGAAGGGATTTCGCCTACAATATCGATTTTTAGTTGGGAGAGTTTCACGAATAATATTCCAAAAACTACGGCTACCAATGCTCCAGGAACAAGGCGGTGAATTTTTTTAGCGTACTTTACAATTAGAATTCCTACAAAACCAAGGCTTATAGCCCACCAGTTGTATTGATTGACTTTTAACACCGCATCCCACAAAATTTCAAAAATTAAACTACTTTTTACCAGAGAAACATCTAGCAAATATTTTAATTGATTAACTCCAATAATGAGTGCAGCCGCAGAAGTAAATCCGCTAATGACTGGTTTTGAAAGAAAATTGACTAAAAAGCCTAGGCGAAAAATACCAAAAGACAGCTGAATAATTCCCATTAGGAAAGCCAGTAAAATAGCTAAGGAGATGTAGTTTTCTGTGCCAGCAACGGCAAAAGTTGAAATACCAGCGGCTACCAATAAAGAATCCATGGCGACTGGCCCTACTGCCAATTGCCGAGAAGTGCCAAAAAAAGCATAAACTACTTGAGGAACCATAGCAGCATATAAACCATAAACGGGAGGTAACCCCGCAATCATAGCATAAGCCATACCTTGAGGAATCAACATTACCCCCACAGTTAATCCAGCAGCTAAATCACCACTGAGGTCTTCTTTTTTATACTTAGGAAGCCAATCGAGTATCGGTAAGAGTTTTTTGAGATTCATAATCACTACAAAGTTTATAATTATAGAATAATTAATTGGTGATTCGAATCACATAAAGTAATAATCCCTGAATGAATTTAATTCATTCAGGGAAAGCTATTGTTTAATTTAATTTATAGGAGACTAATTCTCTTCTTAGACCAGTAGTTTTATTTGAATAAAAAATTTTATCAGACAACAACCCTATTTGGGGAGAATAAAGGTATTGGCTATCAGTTATTTTACTTCTTACAAAGCTGCTTTTTGACTGATTGTAATAATATGATTCGCCACGAGTTTCAATCACATTTTCAAAACTACCAGCACTCACCGTTACTTTTTTATTGTAAGGATGAACGAAATATATGAATCTTGCATATGATTCGATCTCAAAAGAGTCTAGTGGTTCAGGTGAGGAGTTAATTGAATAGTAGGTTTTGAATTTTGGACCAACTAATCTGCCGTTTTCAACTCTTAAATATTTTTCTGTAGAAGAATTTGGTTGAGGATTACCACATGTAAGGCAGCCATTGACAACAAAATATGCTTGATTTTCTACGACATCTGTTCTTGTAATGGTTAAAGTGTCTATTTGTTGTAATGTTTCAGAAACAAAATTACCAGATGTATCATATTTAACATCGTATACATTATACACCCATTGATTCCCTATTTTTAAAGGAATAGGAGATTGTATTGTTGCTTCAGTCGAATCAACTTTGGGTTGGGTATTGGTGATTTCTTTTGGGTCTTCCTTTTTACATGATGCTAGCAACATAGCTGAGATAGCTAAAGCCATAAGAACATTCTTCTTCATATTACATTTGGTTTAGGTTAAGAAAAAAGTAGAAGTCTGCTCAGATAGTTTTTCTTTTGGTTTGGTGGTTGAACGTTATTTGTTTTAACATAGTATTGCTTACAGTGATTTTCATCACAGAGGGTTCGAAATAGAATTAGTAAGTTTGAATAAAAGAAAGTAAAATGAAAAAAACAGCATTCGTATTCCCTCTTCTTTTTGTGGTTTTATCGGCTTGTTCACAAAAAACACCTATTACTAAAGATGTCTCTCCGAAGGAATTGAAAGAACATATAACAAAGTCAAAGGCTATAATTGTCGATGTTCGTACTCCAGAAGAAGTAGCGCAAGGTAAAATACCTCATTCGATGAATATCAATTACTTTGGCAACTTTAAATTGGAAGTCGAGAAGTTGGATAAAACAAAACCTGTGTATGTCTATTGCGCCTCTGGTGGAAGAAGTACTAAAGCAATGCAAGACCTTAGTAAAATGGGGTTTATCGAGGTTTACAATTTGTTAGGAGGTTTTGGTGCATGGCGAGCAGCTAAATTTCCTGTAGAATAAAAAAATAATATGAAAAATTGGTCTTTTATACGTGTGCTTAGATTAGTGATGGCTGGTGTGATTACCTTTCAAGCGGTTGAGTCAAAAACATGGTGGATGTTTGCCATTGCAGGTTTATTATTGTATCAAGTAATCACTAATTCTGCGTGCGGTACTTGTGCTACTGGAAGTTGTGAAATACCAGAAAAAACGGAGAAATGAAATATATAGAAATAGGTATCGGGTCGTTTAAAGGCTATGCTTCATACTTGTGGAGTTCCATTGTAAGTCCCAGTTGGGATAACTATTTCTATTATTTAATTATCTTATCCTTGCTTGTTTGGGTAGTAGAAATCATAGCTCCTTGGCGTAAAAATCAGCCGATATTTCGTAAAGATTTTTGGTTAGATGCCTTTTTCATGTTTTTTAATTTCTTTCTTTTTAGTCTAGTTGCTTACAATGCGCTTTCGAATGTTGGCGTAGAGATCTTCAATGATTTATTAAGACTAGTTGGAATTGAAAACGTGGTGGCAATCCATGTTGAATCCTTGCCAGTTTGGGGTCAGTTTTTACTCTTGTTTTTATTAGCTGATTTGATTCAATGGGGAGTTCATGTGATGCTTCACCGGGTTGATTGGATGTGGCAGTTTCATAAAGTGCATCATTCTGTCACAGAAATGGGGTTTGCAGCGCACTTGCGCTTTCATTGGATGGAAACGATATTCTATAAAACTGCTTTATATTTACCACTGACAATGATAGGATTCGGTATTAAGGACCTGTTTCTACTTCACGCGTTTACCATTTTGATTGGACATATTAATCATTCAAATATCAAAATCAGTTGGGGGCCTCTGAAGTATGTGTTGAATAATCCTGTAATGCATATTTGGCACCACGCAAAAGACTTACCCAAGAATATAAAGTATGGGATGAATTATGGTATTTCCTTGAGCATTTGGGACTACATTTTCGGTACGGCTCATATTCCATACGATGGGCGTGATATCGAATTAGGCTTTGATGAGGTAGAAGAATATCCAGATAGTTTTGTAGAGCAGATGAAGGCACCTTTTTTAAAAGGGAGCATTCGATTCAAGATTCAAGATGCAAGAACCAATAAAAATTGAAATTAAGCTTTTTTCCATTGTTGTTATACCCCCCTCTTTTTTAACCTTTGCCATGGTTTGTGTCTCACAAACCATCATCTAGTTAAAAAAACTTATGATTTTAATCATAACCAATCGGTTCTAAGTTTTGTAATTTTAAGGCAATGAAAAAACAAATTCAATCCCAAGAAGAAATCCAATTAATGGTAAATACTTTTTACGCCAATG
Source organism: uncultured Cytophagales bacterium (assembly GCA_963849955.1). GTDB lineage: Bacteria > Bacteroidota > Bacteroidia > Cytophagales > JAAEPT01 > CAWFGW01. The sequence goes on from CAWKJU010000001.1 coordinate 82,012, forward strand.
TGCGGAAAGATGAACTACTAGGGCCTATTTTCGAAAAACATATAGAAGACCGATGGCCTGAGCATTTAGAAAAAATGTATAAATTTTGGGGCAGTATTTTATTGGGGCAGAATTCGTATTCAGGTCATCCCTTTGCCCCACATGTGAAGTTACCTATTCAGAAAGAACATTTTCAAACTTGGATAGGAATATTTACTGCCACTGTAGATGATTTGTTTGAAGGTGAAGTAGCTGCCGAAGCGAAAAACAGAGCTAAGATTATGGCGACTTTGTTTGAGAGTAAAAAGGCGTATTTGGATAAAATGTAAAAGGAAGAAAATAGAAAGAATAAGGACCTTTTAGAAACATGAAACACCATCCTAATAGTCTAATCTCTCTTATCTAACATCTCAATACTCGCTACTCAACAAAGTAATCTGATTCCTACCCAACTTCACCATTCCCATATTTTCTAATTTTTTTAATAAGCGAGAAACAGCTTCGCGAGATGAATTTAAGGATAAAGCAATCTCCTGATGAGTAATACTAAACTCGTCTTTTTTCAGCACGCGAGCTCGGTCTTTTAGGTATTTAATCAACCGTTTGTCCATACTGTGAAAAGCAATGGAGTCCAAGGTTTCGAATAATTCATCCATCCGTTTTGAAAAAGTTAACAAAACGAAATCACGCCAGTCTTTGTATTTACCCATCCATAAGTCCATGTACTGTACAGGGATCATCAGTAGGGTAGTATTCTCTTCTGCAACGGCCCTAATGCTGCTTTTTTCTTGGTGCATACAACACGTAAAAGATACAGCACACGTGTTGCCGCCTTCTAAGTAATACAATAAAATCTCATTACCTTCCTCATCTTCCCGCATAATTTTGACTGAACCATTCACTACGAGAGGCATATATTTAATGTATTGTCCAATATCCATCAGCTGAGTACCCGCTTCTACTGTTTTTTGTGAACCTACTTTTTCGATTTCTTCCAATAGGTTTTTGTCGTTTAGTAAAGGAAAATGTTCTTTGATGAATGTTGACATATAGAGATATAAAAGGTTGTCCTAAAAATCGTCATTCCGCACCTGCCAGCAAGCCAGGTGCGGAATGACGGTTCGAATTATTAATTATTCACTTTTCATTATTAATTAAAATCACATGTCTTTAAAGAAATCATTTCCCTTGTCATCACAGATGATGAATGCGGGGAAGTTGACTACTTCAATTTTTCGAACGGCCTCCATTCCCAATTCAGGGAAGTCAACCACTTCAACCGATTTAATATTTTCTTTGGCCAAAATAGCTGCGGGTCCTCCAATAGATCCCAAATAGAAACCACCGTACTGTTCACAGGCTTCACGCACTTGTGGGGATCGATTTCCTTTTGCTAACATCACCATTGACCCACCATGTCCTTGGAACAAACCAACATAGGAATCCATTCGTCCAGCTGTTGTTGGCCCAAAACTACCAGAAGGCATTCCCTCGGGAGTTTTTGCTGGTCCAGCGTAATAGATAGGGTGGTTTTTGAAGTACTCAGGCATTGGTTTTCCGGCATCCAATAGCTCTTTAATTTTTGCATGAGCGATATCTCTTGCCACGATCAACGTACCGTTTAATATCAATCGAGTTTTTATAGGGTGTTGTGAAAGCAGCTTAAGAATATCTTCCATCGGTTGGTTCAAGTCAACTACGACAGGTTTTTCTAAATGTGGAGCTGTATCCGGTAATAATCGGCCTGGATTTTCTTCTAACTGTTCAATGAAAATACCTTCTTTAGTAATTTTGCCTTTGATGTTTCTATCGGCTGAACAGCTAACGCCAATGCCAACTGGACAAGAGGCCGCATGGCGAGGTAGACGAATGACTTTTACATCATGAGTAAAGTATTTGCCGCCAAATTGAGCGCCTATTTGACTTTCTTGACAAATCAACTGCACTTTTTCTTCCCATTCAGAATCACGGAAAGCTTGTCCACCCAAGTTACCTTCCGTTGGTAATTCATCATAATAACCCGCAGAAGCCATTTTGACAGCTTTTAAATTTGCCTCAGCCGAAGTGCCGCCAATTACTAATGCCAAGTGATAAGGAGGGCACGCTGCCGTGCCTATTTCTTTTAATTTTTGCTGAACAAATTTTTTCAAACTTTCTTCATTCAGTAATGCTTTTGTTTGTTGATATAAGTAGGTTTTATTTGCTGAGCCGCCTCCTTTTGCTAAAAATAAGAATTTATACTCATCGCCCTTTTCAGCATATAAGTCTATTTGAGCAGGGAGGTTAGAGCCTGAATTTTTTTCGTCAAACATGCTGATAGGCACCACCTGAGAGTAACGTAGATTCCTGTTTTGGTAGGTGTTGTAGATCCCCTTCGATAACCATTCCGCATCATCAACACCTGTCCATACATTTTCACCTTTTTTCCCCATAACAATGGCTGTTCCTGTATCTTGACAAGAAGGTAGTTGTCCTTCTGCTGCAACTTGTGCATTTTGGAGCAAGGTATAAGCGACAAATCGATCATTGTCTGTAGCCTCAGGGTCTTCTAATATTTTAGCTACTTTTTCAAGGTGAGCCGTACGAAGGAAAAAAGATACATCAGCTAAAGCCCGTTCTGCCAATAGTTCCAACGCTTTTGGGTCAACCTTTAAGATGGTTCTGCCATCCACTTCTATAGTAGAAATGTAGTCGGTAGAAATTAATTTATAGGTAGTTGGATCCTTTTTTAAAGGAAACGGTTTTTGATAGATGAATGCTGACATACGTGCTATTTATGTTTTAGGAAGTCGTGAAAATAGTCACCTTTCAGCACAATTTGAAATTATTTTGATAGAGGAATTCTTTAAAAGCCGCTAAAAACTGTCATGCTGAAATTTGATTGTTGGATTGAGATGCTGATGCGGTTGAGATTCTTCGCTTAAGCTCAGAATGACGGCTTTTAAGGAATTCATTTTGATTATTTTTCCTCTGTGATTTCAATCACTGATAAGCAGGTTGTTATGAATTATTTTTGAATTATAAAAATGTAAATATTCAATAACTAAATATAAAAACAATGGGCTTATTCAATATGATTTTCGGAGGAACAGATACTACAAAAGTACAGGGCTTACTAGCTCAAGGGGCAAAAATTGTAGATGTTCGAACAGCAAGTGAATTTAAATCGGGACATATTGAGGGAGCTATAAATATTCCGTTAGACACGCTTCAATCCAATATTAGTAAGATAAAAGGATATGGAAAACCAATCGTATTAGTATGTCTTTCTGGAGGTAGAGCTGGTTCAGCAAAAAATATGTTAGCTAGTTCAGGTATCGAATGTGTGAATGCTGGTGGATGGACTAATTTAAGATAAGTTTTAATAGATCTTGAAGGTGTGTCACTCCTTCAAGATCTACTAAGTTATTTGGCTCTATAAACTTTTCCTTCTTCCAATTCCAGTGGTTGTCCATCAACCAAAAACTTAACAGGAACACTGGTAACTTCATTAATGCCACTGTAGGAAAATACCTCAAAGTGTAGATGTGGTCCTGATGACCATCCCGTGTTACCACTTTGCCCAATAAGTTCTCCTGCCTCAACTTTGTCTCCTTGCTTTACTTTTACTCCACCTTTTTTAAGGTGAAAATAGTTAGCAAAGGTGCCATCTTCATGATAAATGGTAATGTAATTCCCGGAGTTCTGAAAAGAAGGGTGTGATCCACCTTTTGAATCAGATGATCGCGTTTCAACGACAATCCCCGAACGGGCAGCATACACATCCGTGCCGTTTTCCATGCTGAAATCAAGAGCATATTTTCTACCTTTCATGTGATGAGAAAATTTGCCTCCATAACCTTGATCTACTGAATGAGCAGTCCCTGATTTGTAAGGAAGCTGATAAATTACTTCATCATTGTGTTTAGCGTTAAAATCACCTTTGGAATAACCCATGGAGATAGAATAACTCGTAGCCGAATTAGGTTTGGGCGTTAGTTCAAATAATTTGAATTTTTCTGATTGTGCAGGTACAACAGTTCTGAAAGGCAAATTAACCGAAGCCTTTAAATTTTGAAGTTTTGGGAAGTCAATGTTTAAGGTATAGGGACAATAGTTGGTGTTACTTGCGTAGTAAACGATTTTGCCATCTACTTTTTCACTGGTTAATTGAATGGAATCATCGGTGGGTTGTTGGTGGGTGAAACTGAAAAATATCAGTCCTAAGAATAGAACAGCAAATAGCTTTTGTTTGGATATGTTCATAGAATGAATAGTTAATGAGAGGATAACAGTTATAAAAACAAAAAGTTCGCCAGTTAATTGCTGACGAACTTGGAATTATTTTTTGCGAACAAATACCTCAGTGCTTTTATAAAGGAGTTTAATGCAAGGTTTGTGAGGGCACAAACCTTATCGGAGTTTTTTTCTTTCTACAAAATCTCCACTTGCCCCCTCATTAAATCTTCAAAGGTATCACGTGCACGAATAAGTTTTGCTTCGCCTTTATAAATCATCACTTCCGCAGGGCGAAAACGGGCGTTGAAATTGGAAGCCATCATGTAGCCATAAGCCCCCGCATTCTTGAATGCAAGTATATCACCTTCTTTAGTCCGGGGTAAGTCCCGATCCGTAGCGAAGGTATCTGTTTCACAAATATTACCGACTACATTATAAACATGTGTTTCTGTATCGGTAGTGTTGCTCAAGTTTATAATATCGTGATGCGCATCGTACATCATGGGGCGAATCAAGTGGTTAAAACCAGAATCTACTCCAATGAAAGTACAGGCAGGTGTTTCTTTAATGATGTTGGTTGTCACTAGAAAATACCCCGACTCACTGACCAAAAACTTTCCTGGCTCAAACCATATTTCCAATTCTCTACCGTATTCTTCGCAGAATTTAGAGAAGGCTTCAGTCATACTTTTACCTAATTTTTCAATATCAGTGACATGGGCTCCTTCATAATAAGCTACTTTAAATCCACTGCCAAAGTCTAAGAATTGCAAGTCGGCAAAGTTTTTGGCGGCTTTAAATACGATGGCAGCACCTTTCATCCATACTTCAGTGTCTAAGATGTCAGAGCCTGTATGCACGTGAATACCTTCTACGTTTAAGTCGAACTTGTTGACTACTTCTATCACTTCATCCAATTGAAGAATAGAAATCCCAAATTTAGATCCGACATGACCCACTTGAATGTTTTTATTTCCTCCAGCAGTAATGTGTGGGTTAATACGGATACAAATTGGAACAGATGAACCGTATTTAGCGCCAAATTTCTCCAGAAAGGGAATGTTGTCAATGTTGATATGTACACGAAGTTCTACCGCTTCTTCAATTTCTGAGAAAGCCACACAGTTGGGGGTATACATGATAGCCTCTTTTTCAAAACCAGCTAAAAAAGCCATTTTGACTTCGTTGATGGAAACAGCATCACAACCAGCCCCTTCGTTTTTTAGCAGTCGAAGTACATTGATATTCGTAAGGGATTTACAAGCAAACTTCAATTTCACATCTAAACCGCTGAACGCACTTTTTAATTGGTGATATTGAGCACTGATTTTTTCAGCATCGTAAACATATACTGGCGAGCCAAATTGGTTTACTACATCCGTTAATGCTACACCTTGTACTTGATATTGTCCGTTTACTAATTCCATCTTCATATAAATTCAAGGAGGCAAAAGTAGTGAAAACATTTTTCTCAATAGTTTGAATTTTTTAAAACTTAATTACTGTAGAATCGTTTCGCATTTCTAAAATCTATTTTATCTTTGTCCTATGCATTTACAAACTACAGTTGCAAAAAATTGGTGGTGGCTTGATAATAATTGATTATCAGGCGAAGAGTGCTATATAAAAAAGAATTTGAATCATTAAATTATATAAGCTTACTGCACGCAGTAAGCTTTTTTTATTTTAAGATATGAGTAAAATTAACTTCAACACCAATTTCAAAAAGATCCTGGGCGATACATATACCCCAGTTGGTATTTACTTGCGATTTCGAGATAAGTATCCGAATAGCATTATCATGGAAAGTTCTGACTACCATGGTAATGAACATAGCTATTCCTACATCTGTTTCGACCCAATTTCTAAGTTTGTAGTGGAGAAAAATACCATTTATCAGCAGTTGCCCGATGGTGAATTAACTACCAAAGCAATAACCAAACGACAGGATGTAACTGAAGGATTACAAGCTTACGCGACTAGTTTTTCTTATGACAAACCAAAAGTGCCTTACATTACCCACGGTTTGTTTGGCTATTCGTCATACAACGCGGTAAGGTACTTTGAAGACATACAAATAGATGAATTTGAATCGGACGAAAGAGCCATCCCTGACTTATATTACCAGATTTACCGTTATGTGTTAGTGTATAGTCATCAGCAAGATGAAATATATATCTACGAACATTTGAGAGAAGGTGAGCAAAGCCACATGGATGTGGTATTAGAAACATTGAACAGAAAAGACTTCTCCGCATACGACTTCACTTCTGGAGATGATGAAACTTCGAATTTCACTGATGAAGAATTTTTAAAAATTCTTCAGAAAGGTATGGATCACTGCTATCGGGGTGATGTGTTTCAGATGGTGCTTTCAAGACGCTTCCAGCAAAGTTTCAAGGGCGATGAGTTTCAGGTGTATCGTGCTTTGCGGCATATTAACCCTTCGCCTTATTTGTTCTTTTTTGATTTTGGAGGGTTTAAAATCTTTGGCTCTTCCCCAGAGGCTCAAATTGTGATTGATGACGGGAAAGCTACGATTTTCCCCATAGCAGGTACGTTTAAACGCACAGGACACGATGAGGAAGATCGAGCGTTGGCAAAAAAATTATTTGACGATCCCAAAGAAAACTCAGAACACGTAATGCTAGTGGATTTAGCTCGAAATGATTTGAGCCGTCATGGTTCAGAAGTAACAGTGGAAACCTTTAAAGAGATTCAGTTTTACTCCCACGTCATACACTTAGTTTCAAAAGTCACAGGTAAAATGGATGATGTCACCCAGTCAATCCAGCTGGCTGCAGACACATTTCCCGCAGGAACGTTGTCTGGAGCACCCAAATACATGGCAATGAAACTTATTAACCAATATGAAAACAACTGTCGTGGTTATTATGGTGGTGCTATAGGTTATTTGGGTTTTGAGGGTGAGTTTAATCATGCCATCATGATTCGGACAATTTTGAGCAAAAGTAACAACCTCTATTATCAAGCAGGCGCGGGGGTTGTGGCTAAATCAACTATCGAAAGCGAGTTACAGGAAGTACATAACAAGTTATTGGCACCAAAAACAGCTATTGAGTTGGCGAATAAGATATAAAGACGGAAAGCGGAAAAACGTAGGAATGGTTAACCTAATAATGTCAATCGTAAGTTCCGGTAAGTGTCTGGCGTTGCACGTTCTTCCGTTTCCCCGTTAACTGTAAAAAGAAAACAATGAAAATACTAGTCTTAGATAATTACGATTCGTTTACCTACAACTTGGTACACATCATTCGCGAAGCGGGCTATGGTGCTGATCTGGATGTAATTCGTAACGATAAAATCACAGTAGAAGAAGTCGCCAAGTACGACAAAATTCTTCTTTCTCCTGGTCCAGGAATTCCAGTAGAAGCAGGTATTATGATGGACTTAATAAAAACATATGCATCTACAAAGAGTATTTTAGGTGTGTGTTTAGGTCATCAAGGCATTTGTGAGGCATTTGGAGCTACATTGACCAACATGAAACATGTTTTACATGGTATTGGAATGCAAACAACCGTCCTTGACCAAGCAGATTATTTGTTTCAAGGCATCAACAAAGAATTTACCACAGGTCGGTACCACAGTTGGGTTGCTGAAAAGTCAACCATTGCTGATCCCATGGAAATCACTGCTGTCAGTGAAGACGACTACGTGATGGCTGCAAAACATAAAACTTATGATGTCCGCGGGGTACAGTTTCACCCTGAATCCGTATTGACACCTGGTGGAAAACAGATTGTGTTGAATTGGCTTGATAACTAGTGAATAGTTAATAATGAAGAATTAATAATTATTTAAAACTTCATTGCGAGGAAGGAGGACGACTGACGTGGCAATCTTTCAATCGCAAACGAACATAAAATTTGAGATGTCATCTTGAGGATAGAGGAATCTTTAGTATATAAATTCTTTACTCATCCAAAATGACATCGAAGTAAAAATAAAAGATTGCCGCGCTACGCTCGCACTGACAAATAGAGAAAAAATGAAAGAACTATTACACCACCTATTCGCCCATAACACATTATCAAGAGAACAAGCTAAATCGGTTTTGATGGAGATTGGTGAAGGCAAACATGTACCCATGCAGATTGCTACCTTCCTGACAGTGTTCAGTATGCGCAGCATCACTGTGGAAGAGTTGCTCGGCTTTAGAGATGCTATGTTAGAAATGGTGGTGAAGGTGGATTTGAGTGAATTCACTCCGTTAGACATTGTAGGAACTGGAGGCGATGGAAAAGATACCTTCAATATTTCTACTACCAGTGCTTTTGTGACGGCTGGTGCAGGATACAAAATTGCAAAACATGGCAACTATGGGGTGTCCTCAAGTTGTGGATCATCCAATGTGTTGGAATATTTGGGTGTCAAGTTTAGCAATGAAGAAGCAGTATTAAAATCACAATTGGAGAAGTCTGGCTTTTGTATGCTTCACGCTCCCCTTTTTCATCCAGCCATGAAATATGCTGCGCCCGTTCGAAAGGAAATGCAGGTACGCACCTTCTTTAATATGCTTGGACCAATGATAAATCCCTGCTACCCTAAACATCAGTTTTTGGGAGTCTATAGTTTGGAGTTGTTGCGATTATATGGCTATATGTACCAAAGGACAGATATAACTTACAACATAGTACATGCCTTAGATGTGTATGATGAAGTCTCGCTGACCTGTCCTGTAAAAATAATGTCAAACCGGGGAGAAGCATTGTTAGAGCCAAAAGACTTTGGGTTCAAACAAATCACCCAGAAAGAATTATGGGGAGGAGCCTCTATTGAAGAGTCGGCTAAAATTTTGGTCAATATCTTAAAAGGAGATGGCACCGAAGCGCAAACCAATGCTGTATTAGCAAATGCTGGTTTAGCTATACAAACCATGGAACAAACGTGGTCGTTAAGTGATTGTATTGCCAAGGCGAGGGAGTCGATAGATTCGGGGCAAGCATTCGCTTCGCTGAATGTTTTAATTAATAGTTAATAATGAATAATTAATAATTTTCCGTCATTGCGAGGAAGAAGGCACGCCTGACGTGGCAATCTCTTCATCGGATAACGTTTTCAAAATATTAAGATTACACACGTCCTGCTAGAGCAGGACTGGTAATGACGTAAAGACAAAAATGAACATACTAGATAAGATAGTTGCAAACACACAAGGAGAAGTCGCTGCACGGAAGTCGCTAGTGACTGTTGCTGAATTGGAAAAATCACCGCTTTTCAACCGAACACCTTTGGTAGTGAAAGACTTTATTCGCAACCCAGCTAAGTCGGGTATCATTGCGGAGATAAAAAAGAAAAGTCCTTCGAAAGGTATTATCAATGATAAAATTGATGTGGTAGAAGTGGGAAAAGGCTACGAAGCTGCTGGCGCATCGTGCATTTCTTGCTTAACTGATTTTGAATTTTTCGGTGGTAAAATGGAATACCTTACTGCCGTAAAAAAAGCAGTGAACATACCCGTGCTTCGCAAAGACTTCATGATTGATGAATATCAAGTCATCGAAGCGAAAGCTATTGGGGCGGATATGATTTTGTTGATAGCGGCTTGTTTGACTCCAGTTGAGCTAGAAAACTTAGCCAAGCTGGCAAAGAGCTTAGGTTTGTCTGTATTGATGGAAGTACATGACGAAGAGGAATTAAAACGTAGTATTAACCCATACCTTGATTTGGTAGGCGTAAATAATCGCAACCTCAAAACCTTTGATGTTTCGGTAGAAACATCAATCCGTTTAGCACCATTAATCCCTGATGAATTCTTAAAAGTATCAGAGAGTGGCTTGACCGATGTTTCTGTGATTCCAAGCTTAAAAACTGCTGGTTACGAAAGTTTCTTGATTGGCGAGACTTTCATGCGAGAACAAGATCCTGCGGAATGTTTGGTAGAGTATATATCAAAAATGAAGGATGAAGGTAGAAGGCAGAAAGACAGTTAAGAAACAAGATACCAAGGTTAAGACACAAGGTGGGGGTGCGCTAAGATGTGTGCCCTCACAAACCTTTCGCTTATAAGGATTAGACTTAAAACTTATTACTCAAAACTCAATAACTTGAATATAAAAATAAAAGTCTGTGGCATGCAGGATCCTGAGAACATCGAGGAGCTCGTGGCGTTACAACCTGACTACATTGGATTGATCTTCTATGAAGGGTCTAAACGATATGCCGGAGCTACACCTTCCATGGCTATTGAGGCGGTTATTCCAGATTCTATAGAGCCTGTAGGAGTTTTTGTGAATGAAGCGATGGAGGAAATTGAAGAAATTTCTGCCGATTATAACATCAACACCTTACAGTTGCATGGGGATGAATCACCTGAGTTTTGTGGTAAGTTAAAAAACAAAGGCTTTAAAGTAATTAAAGCTTTCGGAGTGGATGAGCAATTTGACTTTAAAAAGTTGGAACCTTACAAAAACAAAGTCGATTTCTTCCTGTTCGATACTAAGGGAAAGGAACGTGGCGGAAATGGTGTAACTTTCGATTGGTCTATCTTAAAAAAATATGATAACTCAGTGCCTTTTTTCCTAAGTGGAGGTTTGAGTGCAGACAACATTTCGGAAGTGTTAAAATTGGAAGGAATGAATATGCACGCTGTGGATGTAAATAGTAAATTTGAACTAGAACCAGGCGTGAAAGATGTTGAATTACTGAAAGAATCAGTGTTTAAAAAATTGAGAATATAGAACTAAAAGACAGCTAAACGGTGAACGATGGAACGCTGAACGTTGCCCGTCAAACCGTTAAGCGTTCAACGTATATGGAACATAAAATAAACGAAAAAGGATATTATGGACAGTATGGGGGAGCTTACATCCCTGAAATGCTGTACCCAAACGTAAAGGAATTAAAAGATAATTACCTTAAAATCATGAACGAACCCAGCTTTAAGCAAGAGTTCAATGATTTGTTGCGAGACTATGTTGGTCGTCCAACTCCCTTATACTTTGCTTCGCGGTTATCGGAAAAGTATAACACTAAAATCTATCTCAAAAGAGAGGATTTATGTCATACTGGTGCGCACAAAGTCAACAACACCTTAGGGCAAATTTTGGTGGCTAAACGTTTGGGAAAAACACGGATTATCGCTGAAACCGGAGCAGGACAACACGGTGTTGCCACTGCGACCATGTGTGCGTTAATGGGCCTACCATGCGTTATCTATATGGGAGAGGTTGACATCGAACGTCAGAAACCTAACGTAGAGCGTATGAAGCTTATGGGAGCCGAAGTTCGACCAGCATCTAGCGGAAGTAAGACCTTAAAAGATGCCACCAATGAAGCGATCAGGGACTGGATCAATAACCCCGTTGATACCCACTACATCATCGGTTCGGTAGTAGGGCCTGATCCCTATCCAGACATGGTAGCACGATTCCAGTCAGTAATTTCGGAAGAAATGAAATGGCAGCTTAAAGAAAAAACGGGTTCGGAAAACCCTGACTATGTTATCGCATGTGTTGGCGGTGGTAGTAATGCAGCAGGTGCATTTTATCATTACCTCAATGAAGAAAGTGTAAAGTTAATCGCGGTAGAGGCTGCTGGTTTTGGTGTTGATACAGGCAAAACGGCCGCAACAACAGCAAAAGGAGCTTCAGGAATCATTCATGGGAGCAAAACCCTGTTGATGCAAACCGAAGATGGACAAATTATTGAACCCCACTCTATTTCTGCTGGGTTAGATTACCCAGGAATTGGTCCAATGCATGCCTATTTATTTGACTCAGGTCGAGGTATATTTTATAGCGCTACAGATGATGAAGCGTATAATGCAGGCGTATTGTTAAGTAAAACCGAAGGTATTATTCCTGCTTTAGAAAGTGCCCATGCCCTCGCTGCGTTGGATTTTATTCAATTTAAAAAAGATGATGTGGTCGTGATTAACTTATCAGGTAGAGGAGATAAGGATTTACAAACTTACATGGATCGAGGAGGGTATTAATTTAAATTTTACGTCATTCCGCACTTGATGCGGAATCTCTTAATCATGAAAACGATAGAGAGATTCCCGCCTTCGCGGGAATGACGAACTAGAGAAAACAATGAACAGACTACAACAATTATTCAACGATAAAAAGGAGAACCTCCTCAACGTATATTTCACAGCAGGATACCCCAAACTAGACGATACGACTCGAATATTGAGTTTACTCGAAAAGTCAGGGGCTGATTTGGTAGAAATAGGTATGCCCTATTCCGACCCGATGGCCGATGGTCCTGTGATTCAAGAAAGTAATGGTGTGGCATTGGCCAATGGCATGTCGATAAAAAAGCTTTTTGAGCAACTGGAAGGTATTCGCGAGAAAGTATCTTTACCAATTTTGCTGATGGGCTATTTAAACCCAGTCATGCAATATGGAATTGAAAACTTCTTAAAAAAAGCAGCCGAAGTAGGGGTCGATGGCATCATTGTGCCTGACTTACCAATGCAGGAATATGAAGACGAATACCAAGGGTTGTTTGAAAAATACGGTTTGTCAAATGTGTTTTTGGTAACCCCACAAACCACGCCTGAACGACTTAAAAAAATCGACAGTCTAACAAATGGTTTTGTCTATATCGTTTCCACCAACAGTACTACTGGAAATGAAACTAAAAAAGAAGATACCACGACTGAATATTTTGAGCGAATTAAAGCAGCTGGATTGAAAAATGCGAGCCTGATTGGGTTTAACATTAAAGACAATGCTTCATTTGCGAAGGCATGCAAATACTGTCATGGAGCCATTATCGGTAGTGCATTTATCAAGGTGTTAGAAAAAGGTGGTGACTTAGAGAAAAGTATTCCGGAGTTTGTGAAAGGGGTGAGGGGGTAGTCATTGAAGTGAATCGTGTCATCGTTTTGAGTGAAACGAAGAATCTAGGTAGGTAATAAATTATTTTTTTATAAAATTATAATTCGTTTGAGGTCCTTCTTTCAATTCTCCGAATCAGGATGGCAAATATAATATTACCTACAATGCTTCTCAATCACCTCATCCACAAACACATGCCCATTCTTTTTTGCTTTTTCAAACGAATTGCAGGCTTCGGCTAAACCAAGCTCCAGTTCGCATAAACCTTTCATATATAAAGCATCGCGATTAGCGCTTCTTAAAAACAAGGCACCACGTAAATCCTGAAGTGCCGCTTGATAGTCCTTAAGATTATAGTTGGTGATTGCACTTTGATAATAGGAGTCAAAGTGTTCTTGAGGTGCATCTGAAGGTACAAACTGAAAGCCCACATTTTTATACTGTTCACTTAAAATTTGTTTTGCTTGCAGATGCCAAGTGACTGCTTGTTCAAGATCATTATAGTTGTCACGGTAAATAACGGCTAACAAGGTTGGTATTTCCGAAGACTCATCAGTTTGTACGGCTAACAGCAGGTCGATAGCCTTTTCCGTCTGGTTGTTGTAATAATAGGCTAAGCCCAAATAATAATGATATTGATCCTGATGAGTTACCTCGCTACTATTACTTAATGTCGTAAAAGCCTCAATAGCTTCGTTGTATCTTCCTTCTTGTAAGTCTTGTGAGCCTTTTTTTGTAATCTCATATAAAATTGTGCGTTTGAAATCGATCGATTCCAGGTACTTGGGAAGCTCTTCATTGAGTTGATTGGCTAGTTGTAAACTTGCCGCATAATTTTTGTTTTGGAGTTGTGTCTCTGCTTCGGTGCTTAGTTTAATAAAGGTGTTTCTTGCAGCAATCCCTTTTCTTTTTAACGTTTCTTGTTGGTGGTATTGCACCAAGTTGGCTACGCCAATTGAACCAAACACCAACACTGAGCTTAAGCAGAGGACGGCTATAAAGTGTTTGTTCTTTAAATTTAGCCAGCTATCTTTTCTGTAATAAGGGGTGTAGGTTGGTTTACTGTATTGGTAATTTTGGGGTTGGGTATAAGCTTGGTAGTGGCTGGTGCTTTGTTGACTATATGACTGAAATTGCTGATAACTTAAAATAGCATCATAGCGTGATTTTTTCGCTGGGCTACTAAGAGTGTCATACGCGAGAGCAATTTTTTTAAATAGTTCTTCGGCATGAGGGTTATTAGGATTTTTATCAGGATGATATCGTAAAGCTAATTTCCGATAAGCGGATTTTATCTCCTCATAAGAGGCGTTTTCGGAAATGTTAAGTAGTTCGTAATGGTTCTTCATTTAATCGATATCTCTTTAAAGATAATGAACCTACTCTAAAAAGTTACTTTGAGTTCAACTCGTGGAGTGTTTTTTCTTCATGAATGGGGTGCGCATTTTTTGAAGACCCCACAATTTGTGCTTTGTAAATACCTGTATGCCCCGAAAACAGGTAAGCCACAATACAAGCGATACCTATATACGTTCCGCCTTCTGCACCAAACAATTCAATACCCATAAAAATACAAGCTAAAGGGGTATTCGCTGCTGCTGCAAACACAGCCACAAAACCACAACCCGCTAATAGTGCCATAGGCAGAGGAATAAAAAATGAAAGCGCATTACCCAGTGTTGCACCTATAAAAAACAAAGGTGTAACTTCACCACCCTTATAACCTGCTCCTAAAGTGATGGCAGTGAAAATGATTTTTACAGCAAAGTCATACCAGGGTAGTGGTGATGAGAAAGCTTCCACAATGGTTGGAACCCCGAGACCGATGTATTTGGTTGTTCCAATGCTCCATACTAGTAAAGCGATAATAACTCCCCCTACAAAAGGTCGCAAAGGAGGAAAAGAAATGTGTTTTCCATAAAATTTCCCTAACTCGCGTGTTAAGACACTAAAACTCATTCCGGCTAAGCCAAAGAATAATCCGCCTATGATTATCCAAAGGATGTTGATTGTAGTAAGTGGTGGTACTGCATCGATAAAATAGGCCGTGTGACCAACCCCCCAGGCAGTCGTAACATAATCGGCCAAAGCAGCAGATAGGAAACAAGGTAAAATAGCTTTATAATTGATTCGCCCTATAAAGGCCATTTCCAAACCGAAAATAGCACCAGCTAAAGGCGTTCCAAATACAGAAGCGAATCCAGCACTTACTCCAGCTGCGATTAATATTCTGCGATTTTCATCATCAAAGTGAAAAACGCGATGCAATTGATCAGCAATGGAACCACCCATTTGCACGGCAGTACCTTCACGACCAGCGGAGCCACCGAAGAAGTGAGTCGCCACTGTTCCAACCAGTACAAATGGTGCCATTAAGATAGAAATCAACTTTGTTGGCTGTTGGATTTCTTCAATAATAAGGTTGTTACCCGCCTCAACCTCTTTCCCAAAATAATGATAGAGCAAACCAATAGCCATACCTCCAACGGGGAGAGTCCAAATAATCCATGGATGGGCTTCTCGCCAGTTGGTTGCCCACTCTAATGACACTAAGAAAAAAGCAGACGCACTCCCTACAGTCAAACCGATGAAAGAACTAATAAGAAGTCCACGGAATATGAATTGAAGTAGTTGTAGGTGCTCTTTTGCCTTCAAAATTAGTTGATAAGGTCAAACCCTGTATAAGGACGTAAAATTTCTGGAATAACAATTCCTTCTTCCGTTTGGTTGTTTTCAAGCAAAGCTGCTAAAATACGAGGCAAAGCCAAAGCACTACCGTTGAGGGTATGCAACAACCGTGATTTTTTATCTTCGTCTTTGAAGCGAAGTTTTAATCGGTTGGCTTGATACGTTTCAAAATTACTTACTGAACTGACCTCTAGCCACATTTTCTGCGCAGCAGAATACACTTCTAAATCATATGTCAAGGCAGAGGTAAAGCTAATGTCTCCACCACAAAGGGTTAAAACGCGGTAAGGAAGTTCCAGTTTTTCAAGAAGGCTTTGTACATGTTTACACATTCCCTCCAAAGCTTCATATGATTTGTCCGGATGTTGTATTTGTACTATTTCTACTTTGTCAAATTGATGGAGTCGGTTAAGTCCTCGTACATGAGCACCCCACGAGCCCGCTTCTCTTCTAAAACAAGGGGTGTAGCCAGCATGTTTTATTGGAAGGTCGCTTTCTTTCAAAATCACATCGCGGTACATGTTGGTGATAGGCACTTCCGCTGTAGGAATCAAATAGAGGTTATCACCACTAGCATGGTACATTTGCCCTTCTTTGTCAGGCAATTGTCCAGTAGCATATCCTGATTCTTCATTGACCAAAATAGGTGGTTGTACTTCACTATAACCAGCTTTCACTGCTTCATCCAAGAAAAAATTAACTAGTGCACGTTGTAATCTTGCACCTTTGCCTTTGTAGACAGGAAAGCCAGCACCCGTAATTTTAATACCTAACTCAAAATCGATGATGTCATATTTCTTTATTAACTCCCATTGTGGTAAGGCGTTTTCAGGAAGTTTTATTTCCTTTTTCCATTCGTAAGTGGTGAGGTTGTCTTCCGCACTTTTTCCTTCTGGTACTTTACTGTTGGGTATATTAGGGATGGTATATAACAAATCACGAACCTGATCCTCAAGCGTTTTTACTTTATCTTTCAAAACGCTGGCTGCTTCTTTTAGAATGCCTGTTTCTTTTTTTATACCTTCAGCCTCTTCTCTTTTGCCCTCTTTCATCAATAGCCCAATCTGTTTTGCAATTGAATTTGCCTGGGTGAGGTTACTATCTAGTTCTTGTTGCGTTGATTTTCGTGCCTCATCAAGTTGAATAACTTGATCGATGGTTTCCTCCGCATTTTTAAACCGTTTAACTTCTAAACCCTTTAAAACAGTGTTTTTGTTTTCTTTAATGAAAGCTATCTCCAGCATGATGTTTTTAAAATTTGTCACAAAAATAAAGGGATAGATAGAAACAACATGAAATAAGTGATAAATAAATTATTTTAAATTTGTTTCTTAAGGTCGGTAGTGATATACTTGTACATCGAAGAAGGCACCCAGCCTCTTTAGTTTAGCATTTCTACAGTAACTACACGTTATTTCCTAGAACTTTAAATAATCAAATAAAACTTATTATTAACCAAAATTAGTCACTGACTTTTCATGTACAGTATTGATGAATTAGAACTGAAATTGCTTTCTGAGTTAAAGCAAATCGGAGAAGAGTTGAACTTAAAAAAGTTCAAAACCCTTACAAAACAAGAGCTTATTTATTCTATTCTTGACCACCAAGCCCAAAACCCTGGTCAAGTAGAAGCAATTAAAAAAAGAGAATCTAAAGTAGAAGCGAAAGATTTAGCTCAACCAGAAACTGCCACTCCTAAAGCTGCCCCAGCTCCTAAAAAGCAAGTTGCTTCAGAAGGATTTGAAGTAAGCGAGTCTGCTGCTCCAGCTCCAGCTAAAAAAAGCCGGTTTAAGCGAGAGAAAGTAGTAGAAGTAGAGGGGGTAGAGGAAATACCTGAAACAATTACTTCTGCTCCTCCAAAATATAAAGAGCGCACAAGAGAAAAGGCAACCCCTTCCTCCAACGGTTCAGGATCGACAGATTCTCAAACAGACGTGGCTACTGCACCAGCTCCACGTGAGCGTGCTCCAAGACCTGCACGTCAAGCCGCTGCGCCAGTAACAACCAACTCCGTTAACTTAAAAGAGTTTGACGGAATTATTGAAAGCCAAGGCGTATTAGAAATAATGCAAGATGGTTATGGTTTCCTTCGCTCATCAGATTATAACTACTTAGCGAGTCCTGACGATATTTATGTATCACCATCTCAAATCAAATTGTTTGGTTTAAAAACGGGAGATACGGTAAAAGGGGATATCCGTCCTCCAAAAGAAGGTGAGAAATATTTCGCGCTATTAAAAGTAACGGATGTAAACGGTAGAACTACTGAAGAAATCAGAGACCGTATTCCTTTTGAATACTTAACGCCTTTATTTCCTCAAGAAAAATTAAATTTATTTACTAAACCTTCTGAATATTCTACTCGAATAGTGGATATGTTCTCTCCAATAGGAAAAGGACAAAGAGGGATGATTGTTGCGCAACCTAAAACGGGTAAAACAGTTTTGTTGAAGCAAATTGCCAATGCGATTGCTGAAAATCACCCTGAGTGTTATTTAATGATTCTTCTAATTGACGAACGTCCTGAAGAAGTAACAGATATGGCACGTAGTGTAAAAGCAGAAGTTATCTCTTCTACGTTTGATGAGCAAGCAGAACGTCACGTGAAAGTCACTACTATGGTGCTTGAGAAAGCAAAAAGAATGGTAGAGTGTGGTCACGATGTCGTCATCTTATTGGATTCAATCACACGTTTAGCTAGAGCTTACAATACAGTAGTGCCTTCATCAGGTAAAATATTATCTGGTGGTGTGGATGCAAATGCATTACACAAACCTAAACGTTTCTTTGGTGCCGCTAGAAATGTAGAGAACGGTGGTTCTTTAACAATAATTGCTACTGCATTAACTGAAACTGGTTCTAAGATGGATGAAGTTATCTTTGAGGAATTCAAAGGAACGGGTAACATGGAACTTCAGTTGGATCGTAAGTTAGCTAACAAACGTGTGTATCCTGCTATTGATGTGCCGGCAAGTGGTACACGTAGAGAAGACTTGTTGATGGATAAAGAACAACTGCAACGGATCTGGATTTTACGTAAGTTTATGTCAGATATGAACTCAAATGAAGCAATGGAATTCTTGTTGAGCCGAATGAAAGGTACCAAGGATAACGAAGAGTTCTTAATTTCTATGAATGGATAAGCTTAACTGCTTGTAAAAATATAAAGGGCATTGAAAATTATTTCAATGCCCTTTTTTATGTGTGAATTTTAATGTCTAACAAACTGCCAATCTCAGTGTACCCACTGACATTTTTAATAGGCTTAGGCTTGAAGTTAGTCAGGGAAGACACTGACTAAGGCGGTAAGGTTGTGAATATTTACTACTTCTGACAACTAATAAATAGCCACCACATGCACATCAAATATTAAAATAGAATTAGCAGGTATTTTATCTTTAGCAATATTCCCGTAGGCTAAATGAGAAGGTATGATTATTTTGGCTTTTGCACCATTTGGAATGTGTCGAAAGACATCATCCCATCCTTCAATTACGTCACCGCTTCCCACTGTAAAAGTGATAGAGTGGCCCACATCTTCATAAGAAGACTCGAAAATTTGTCCATCAATAAGCTGCCCTACATAATTAAACACCACAGCGCTCGCTTCATTTGGTAGTTTATCGTTATCCAATTTTTTTTCAAGAATAGTGTAATAAACCCCTTTATTAGTTTTTTTAAAATCAAACCCTGATTTTTTGATGTACTCCTGAATCTTAGCTTCTTCTTTCTTTTTTCTCTTAGCGATGACTTCGGGTTTTTCTTTCAAGTTAGAATCATAATAAGCCGTTTGCTCGTCTTTGTATTCTTGTTGCGACCTGATTTTTAAGGTTTTAATAGTTACTTTTAAATCGCTACCATGCATAATTGATTCTGGAAAAGGTTTTCTGAACACTTTCAGATACATTGAGTCGGCATTTATCCAGAAAGAAGCACTATCCCCTTCGGACATTAAAGCAACAGCTTCATAAATGTCTGCATCAAAATGGGGGTATTTTAAAGGGAATAAAATGGGTTTACCTTCTGAAAAAGAGTTGCGAATTTCTCCATCATTATCATCTGCAATAAGCATATGGAGTGAAATAAGGTCACCAATTTTAGGTAATGGACCATTTTGATTGGTATGAAATTCATGTTTAAGACCTTTTTCGGTTTCTAAAACTTGGGAAAAAGAGACTGACGCTAATAATAATGAGGTGATTAGTAAGGTGATTTTCATAGTTCTAATTTCGCGTAACAAGTTTGTAAGGCTTCAGTGTATTCAGGTAATAAAGATTCGAATTTATTAACGGTATCTAAAAAAGAGGCCTCTGTTCGTCCCCCAGCAGCGTTGCGGTGACCTCCGCCATTAAAGTGATTTCGGGAAAAATAGTTGACATCAAATTCACCTTTTGATCGAAACGACATTTTAACAAAACCCGCGTCTTCTTTAAAAAGAGCTGCAAAGACAATATTTTTCATTGATAAGGCATAATTAACAATACCTTCTGTATCGCCTGTTTGTACATTAAATTGTTCCGTGTCTTTTTTGCTTAAGAAGATATAAGCAGTATGAGATTCTGGAATAATGGTTAAGCAAGAAGTAAGACAATAACCCAAAAAACGAAGTCTGGTTTCAGTATTATTATCATAAATTAAACGGTGTACTTTGGTATGATTGATTCCTTTATCCATTAAATCGGCTACAATCAAGTGCACATTTTTATTGGTGGTTGGAAAACGAAATGAACCTGTGTCAGTCATCATTCCTGCATAAATACATTCACCAATATCTGGGTCAATTAAATCAGTTTCTTCGAGCATTTGGATAAAGCGATAAATCAGTTCAGCTGTTGCTGCGGAAGAAGTGTCAGACATGATAAAGTCTGCGAAATCTTCAGGCTGGAGGTGGTGATCAATTAAAACTTTTTTTGCAGAAGATGTTTTCACATGTTCTCCCATTTCTCCTATTCGGGATAAAGCGTTGAAATCAAGACAGAATATTACATCGGCTTTATCAATAAGAGGTAAGCATTCATCTTTTTGTTTTTCATATATAAGTACATCATCATTTCCTTTCATCCAGTTTAAAAATTGAGGGTAAATAGTTGGCATAACCACGCTAACATAATGCCCTTTTTTTAGTAGAAAGTTTTTTAATGCTAAAGCAGAACCAAGCGCATCAGCATCAGGACGAATGTGGGCGGTGATAACTATTCTCAAGGGGTTTTTGAGAAGCTTCTTAAGTTCTTCGAAATTTATCATTGATTTGCTTTTGAAATAGTATGTGTTGTTAAAACTAAAACACCTTAATCTACGAAAAAAGTTAAACAGTATATTCTTGTGTTTTTTTTGAAAATAAGAGCTAATTAATATTATATTGCATCTTATTCTTCGACTTTAGCAGCAGAAATGAAAGGTGAATTAACTTTTACGATTATCAAACCAAACGTAATAAAAAAGCATAAAGCAGGAACTGTTATTCAGCTAATTGAAGAGGGTGGGTTTGAAATTTTAAACATGAAGATGATTAGGCTTTCAAGCCAGCAAGCAAGCGAATTTTATAGTGAACATAAAGGAAAAGCTTTTTTTGATAAATTAATTAACTTTATGATCTCTGATAAAATTATTGTTATAGCTTTAAAAAAAGCGAACGCAGTTGAAGCATATCGAGATTTTATAGGTGGTGCTACAGATCCTGATAAAGCTAGAGAGGGGTCTATACGTCAGTTGTTTGGGGATAACGTTACTGAAAACGCAGTGCATGGAAGTGATTCTGATGTAAGTGCCGAACGAGAAATAAACTTCTTTTTTAAAAATGTGGAATGATTTATGGTAGTTTCGAAAAAAAAAGAAGTTATTAGACAAATTTGAAAAAACAATTCATCATATTAACCTTGATTTTTAGCGCTCACATTGCGTTCACGCAAGTACCCACAGCTACTAAGAAAGTCGATATTGTTAGTAAGTCTGGGCAGAAAATTAATTTTGCAGAGATTAAAATTGAATCAGATGATTCAGAATCTTACAAAACTTTAGAAATAAGATATAAAAAACTTGAGGCGGCAGACCAAAAAGAGGTTATCCTTGAAGATAGTACATATAAATGTTTTCCTGATAAAAAAGAAGCCATTAAGTACTATTATCTCGTAAAAAAGCATGCCCCTACTGTAGTGGTGTATTACGTACATGCTGTAGAAAACAAAAAACCGGAAGTGTTTACTTTTAGAGTTGCAGATTAACTTTTAAATTTGATCAAGTTTCTGTTTCCGAAAAATGCTTTGCGTATCCACTTTCTTAATACGAAAGCTCCAATTATTAAGTAGAGATAAGAAGTTAAAAACCTCCAAAGAAAACCTACGGTATCTTCAAGACCATCTGTGGGGAAAAATTCTCCAAAAAAAGAGTTGAAATAAATTTCAGCAAAACCACCACTTCCAGGAGTTGGAGAGAGTAATTGAGCAATCCACATGATCACTTGGTTTCCATAGGCTTTTAAATGTACTCCCATACCCATACTTGGGTTAAAAGCAGCGATTAAGCAGTTCAGCATAAAGTATCGTGCTGTCCAAATCAAGGCAGTAGAAAAAATAGCTTTACGCCAATAGCTGGCCTCTTTAGTTTTTAATTCACGTGATGCCATAATCATTACATCTCCTTGCTGAATAGCTTCGGCACGCCATTTTCGCATAAAAGAAATTGAGCAGACTTTAACTAAAATCCATTTAATTGATTGTGGGGCAATTAAAACACCTGTTAACATAAAAATGGTGTAAGCTAAGATGAGGCTATAACTGATCCAAAAGATCGACTGGATATTAATAGATATATCATTTAGAAAAAGAAAGTTTACATGGTTGAACTCAATTACCGGGAAACTAATGTCGGGTGCAATATTAAGAATCAATGGGGCGACAATAAGAAAATAACTGTTATCTAAAATTGCTGTTAACATTACATACGCTAAGGATTTCCCAAAAGCAATTTTTTCTTTTAACAGTATAAAAACAGCTACAGCAGTTCCTCCAACTACAGAAGGTGTTACAGCAGATGCAAATTCCCAAAGGAGGGTAGTATAAATACTAGAAGACCAACTGAGTTCTTTTTGTGTAAGGTTCCGTATTCGGTACACATACCCAAAATCGCGTAGAAATAAGACTAACAGTGCTAAAATAACCCAGGAAATATTGATGTTTGAAAGGTCTTTTACTAACTGATTTAAAGTCCCTTCAGATTGCGTTTTTCTAAAAAAATTATAAATAGAAACTGATACTCCAATGGCTACCGCTAAGAAAATATTAGTTGGGCTAAAGGTTTTAAGTATTTGCTTTCGCTTAATTTTCATCTGTAAGGGAGTCGTCAATTCGTGATATCCAAAAGTTATTGTAACCTAATCCAATGTTGATGGATATCATTTTTAATTGTAGAAGTTCAAGTATAGATAGAAAATTAAATATTACAGCAATTTTATCGATGTTCTCACGTATTATATCTTCAAAAGACACTTTTTGTTGAAGAGATATTTTTTTTAGGATATATTCTTTTTGTTCGGATATAGTGAAAGCATATTGTACTACTTCGTGTCTTGGTTTTTCATTTTCAGCTTTTAGCTTCAGCATCATTTTTTCAAAAACTTTCAACAGCTTGTATAAATCAAGGTCTTGGAGTTCTGCTTCAACATTATTTATTTCAGAAAGCTTTTTAATTTCTTTTGCTATGTTTCCTCTTTTTTCTTTCTGGAGTTGGCTGTTTTCCATTTCGCCCAGTTCCTGAATAATACTTTTGTATTTCTTATATTCTAATAAGCGTTGGACGAGTTCTTTTCTTGGGTCGATCTCATTGCCTTCTTCATCTTTCTCAGGACGAGGAACTAATAATTTAGCCTTAATTCGCATGAGAGTGGCTGCAACCAATATAAACTCACTAGCCACTTCAATATTTAGTTTTTCCAGGTGCTCAAGGTAGGTTAAAAAATCTCCAGTGATTTTAGAAATTGGTATGTCATTAATGTCTAATTCATCACGTTCTATGAAGAAAAGTAATAAATCAAAAGGGCCTTGAAATAATGGTAGTTGGACTTCGAAACTCACAATTTTATAGTGTTGTCAACGATTGTTAAAGTTATTATTTATAAGAGTAAATAAATACCATTCCTGAAAAAAATAGTAATTTCGTATATTGACTTAACACAACATTTTTGAGTAGGAAATGTTATGTTAAAAAACTTAGAGATTTGAGTCTGATAGAACAAGGTAATTTATTAAAAACAATTAATTCTCCAGCAGATTTGCGGAAGTTAGACAGGGCTCAATTACCTGAGTTGTGTAAGGAGTTGCGTAAGTTTATTGTTGACAATGTTTCCGTCTATGGTGGTCATTTTGGGGCCAGTTTAGGAGTCGTTGAAATGACGGTTGCTATGCATTACGTGTTTAATACCCCAGAAGATCAAGTAGTATGGGATGTGGGACATCAGGCATATGGACATAAAATATTAACTGGAAGAAAAGAGAACTTTCATACTAATCGTGTTTATAAAGGTATTTCTGGGTTTCCCAAACGTTCTGAAAGTGAATATGACGCATTTGGTGTTGGCCATTCCTCCACATCAATATCTGCAGCATTGGGGATGGCTGTTGCTTCAAAATATAAAGGAGATAAAAACCGGCAACATATTGCAGTAATTGGTGATGGTGCTATGACTGCCGGTATGGCATTCGAAGCAATGAATCATGCCGGTGTGAGTAATTCAAACTTACTCATCGTATTAAATGACAATTGTATGTCCATTGACCCCAATGTTGGGGCATTAAAAGACTATCTCACAGATGTAAGAACTTCTAAAACCTATAACAAAGTCAAAAGTGAGGTTTGGAAAATTTTAGGAAAAGTCAGCAAATTTGGACCTGATGCTCGATCAATAATTGCTAATGTTGAAAAATCGATCAAGTCTTATTTACTTAAACACAGCAATTTATTTGAGGCACTGAATTTACGTTATTTTGGCCCTGTTGATGGTCACGATATTGATTTTTTAGTGAGTGTATTCGAAGATTTAAAAAAAATACCTGGTCCCAAGTTGTTACATTGTGTAACCACAAAAGGAAAGGGGTATGCTTTGGCTGAAAAAGATCAAACAAAATGGCACGCGCCAGGGAAGTTTGATTCTCTTACAGGTGAAATCGTGAAAAGTATATTGGTAAGCCCGCAAGCACCTAAATACCAAGATGTATTTGGGAATACGATTGTTGAGCTCGCTGAAAAAAATGAAAAAATAATGGGGATTACCCCAGCAATGCCTTCAGGTTCATCATTGAATATCATGATGGAAAAGATGCCTGATCGAGCATTTGATGTAGATATTGCTGAACAACATGCTGTAACTTTCTCGGCAGGATTAGCTACTCGAGGATTAACACCTTTTTGCAATATCTATTCAACATTTATGCAGCGTGCTTATGATCAGGTGATTCACGATGTTTGCATCCAAAAATTGAATGTGGTCTTCTGCTTAGACAGAGCTGGTTTTGCAGGTGCAGATGGTGCAACACATCATGGGGCATATGATATTGCTTACATGCGTTGTGTTCCTAATATGATTGTTTCTTCACCCATGAATGAATCGGAACTAAGAAACTTAATGTATACAGCTCAGTTACCAGATAAAGGTCCTTTCACCATTCGCTACCCTAGAGGAAAAGGGGTGATGCCTGAATGGAAAACGCCTTTTAAAGAAATAGAGATTGGCAAAGGGCGCGTAATTAATGAAGGTGAAGAAGTTGTGATACTAACATTGGGACACATCGGAAATCATGCGGTAGAAGCAATTAATCAAATGCAAGCTGAAGGAGTTTCAATTGCGCATTATGATATGCGCTTTGCCAAACCATTGGATGCACAATTACTCAAAAGAGCGTTTGATAATTATTCTAAGATAATAACCGTTGAAGATGGTTGTCTTCAAGGAGGTTTTGGAAGTGCTATTCTTGAATGGGCTTCAGATAATGGCTATCACAACCCCGTGACACGATTAGGTATTCCAGATAAATTGATAGAACACGGTGAACAATATCAGCTTTATAGAGAATGTGGGTATGATGCAGAAGGTATTTTTGACACCATCAAAAAGGTGTTGGGACTAGTTAAAGCTTAGAAAATGGATAAATTAATAATCGCAGGCAAGGAGTTTAATTCTCGTCTTTTTACTGGAACGGGAAAATTTAGTTCTAATGCAGTGATGGAGGAGTCACTTTTGGCCTCCGGTTCTGAGTTAGTAACCGTGGCATTGAAACGGGTTGATTTGCAAAATGATGAGGATGAAATTATTAAACACCTTAGTCATTCTCAGTTTAATTTATTGCCAAATACATCTGGCGTGCGAACAGCAAAGGAAGCTGTATTTGCAGCGCAGTTAGCGCGTGAAGCTTTAGAAACAAACTGGTTGAAATTAGAGATCCATCCTGACCCAAAATACCTATTACCTGACCCAATAGAAACTTTAAAAGCAGCAGAAGAATTGGTAAAGCTTGGTTTTATTGTACTGCCTTACATTCATGCCGACCCAGTATTGTGTAAGCGATTAGAAGAAGTCGGAACGGCTGCAGTAATGCCATTAGGTGCTCCTATTGGTTCAAATAAAGGGTTGAAAACAAGAGATTTTTTAGAGATAATTATTGAACAAAGTAAAGTGCCTGTTGTGGTTGATGCTGGAATCGGTTCACCATCACATGCTGCTGAGGCAATGGAAATGGGCGCTGATGCTGTGTTAGTGAACACTGCTATTGCCGTTTCATCGGATCCTGTTGCGATGGGAAAAGCGTTCAAAATGGCAGTGGAGGCTGGACGGATGGCTTATAATGCGAAACTGGGTAGTAAATCTTCTGAAGCGGTAGCAAGTAGCCCGTTGACTTCTTTCTTAGATTAATAGGTACATCTTTTAAATAAAAAATCATCCATGAACCAGAGTTCATGGATGATTTTTTATAGTAGTGTATAATGCTTTTGCTGGGTTTTATTGTTTGATAATTCGTTGAATAGCACTTTTGCTGTTTTGTTTTAACTCAAGAATATATACTCCCTTATCTATCTCAGAACCAATCAAACAATTACTATTACATAGCCCAGTGGAAATAATTTCACCGAGTGTATTATATATGGTATAAGTTGTTTTTCCTTCAACTTTCAATTGGAGAGTCGTTGAATAGGGGTTAGGGAAGATACTCACATTGGTTATTAGGGTGTTTTCTAAACCTACTTCTATTATACGTCTGAATTCCATGAAGTGAATATTGAAAGAACCCTCAATAGCATCAAAGGTTAACTCTTGTTCACCCTTTACTAATTCAATAGTATCAGAAGTAATGGTAATCCAATCAAACCCAGTCTGCCAGTTCCCTGTTATTGGAACCTCTAACGGGCTTTCAAACAAGGTCGTTCCATCCAGCTTTAAGTTGAGACTAGAGTTTTGAGTTAAATCTCTCCCAGAAGCAACTCGGAAATCAACCACATATTTTCCAGAATCAGTAACATTAACTGTATATTTAAGCCATTCACCAGAGGCAATCCAACCTACATTGTACCCTCCATCTAGATCATCTGTAGCTTGTATGTCCACATCATCTCCATAACGTAGGGTTGCTGTACCTTCGTTTCCTTCATCGGTATCATAATAACTCACACCATTTCCTCCAAAGTCGTATTTTTCGGCTTGAATAATACCAGGAATCATAGCGGTGTCACCGTTGAATGGGCCAGGGCATTGTGTAATATTCGTAGTTCCACCAATACAACCACAGTCGTCAATGTAAGCAGTCCCTTTCCAAGTATTGTCACAATCAAACACGCCACTTGAAGTTAATGTGTAAGTGAGGTAAGGCATTGTATCTCCCTCGGCTGTCATGAAGGCAAAATCAAAAGCTGAAGTATCTGTAGTAGCACCTGTGTACTCCATGAATAAAACACTTTCCCCTTTGGGTAAATTGAAATTACCAAAGCCAACCAAACTTCCGTTGAGATAAATTTGACCAAACCCTATACCTCCACGGCTTATCTTTGTAACTCTTTCCACAGGGTTTATCACATAGAAGCCAATAAAAGATCGCACTCTTGAATCAGATTGAGCAATGATACCAGAAGGTTCATTGATTACCGACCAAACATATACTTGGTTGTTCATCATCACGGTGTCTCCTTCATGTGGGGTTGTTGTTGATTTTGTGCCTCCATACGCCAGAGATGGAGCAAAGGTATAATTGTCATCTTTTACCAATGCTAAGAAAGTTTTATTATCAGTATTATTAATCTCTCCTGGAGTGACATCGGTGACAATTAAGTCCGCGGTGAGAGTGGTAATTAAGGTGTCATATACTGCGGTAATAAACAGTTTAAAGTTTCCAGCTTCACCATTTGGTAAGAACAGACCAGAGTCAGATACATTTCCTCCGTTACTCATTTCTATGGTATAGGAAACTAATGAGTCAGCGATTAAAGTGTCAGTGTTGAAGACTGAAATGTCGAATTGGAAATCAGCATCTGATTGGATAATTTCTGGGTTGTTAAATTGGATACTTAAAGTGTTTTCATAAACAGGAAGTTCATAAGTTCTTCGTAGTTCGTCTCTTACAAAAGTACCTGAAGTAGTGTAGTTAGCGTTAGTCCACTGACCATTTGTTGGTGAACCAAGGGTCAGTGCGGAAGCAGCTTCAGGCTTGTCCACAATAGACCAATTACACCAACTTATATCATTGTCGGCTAAAAAATCCCACCATTTTCTGGATTCATCGAAATCTATTTTCCCATCACCATCTGCTTCACAGACACCAAATTCTGTTACAAACAAAGGAACATCGCTATCAATAGCGGTTTGTGCTTTGGCTCTTAAAACATCGGTATGGGTAGCTGCATAATAATGAAGCGTATAAGCTACATTTACATCATCAATGGGGTCATCCGCCACTTCTTCTACTTCTTGTGACCATCTTCTTGTACCACATATTATTAAATTGTCTGGGTCATGGGCTCTAATTGTATCTATAACAGCTTCACAATAAGGCTTAATGACACCACTCCATGAGACGTTTAGAGGCTCATTATATACTTCATAAATTACATTAGGATGATTTCCATATAGCTGAGCCATTTCAGCAAAAAAAGCTTTAGCCTCTGTTTCTTCATTGTGGGCATCGTGACTGTGCCAGTCAATGATGACATATACACCCTTTGCTATAGCGGCATCAACTACAGCTATTACTTTGTTTTTTTCTCGTGTAGGATTTGATAGATACGCTCCAGGTGTAATACCCATGGCTGCACGAATAACATTTACTTTCCAGTCATCTACAAGGGTATTGACGACATTTGCATTATAATATTTACTGCCTTCCCATTGGCTCCAAAACATGGACATGCCCCTAAGTTGTGAAGGGTTTCCAGTATTGGTACCAATAATCTTTGATCCTTGAACTTGAAGTGCTCCGTGAATATCTACTGGGGTGAGCATGTTTTGTGCTTGAAGGGTGCTGACCCCTGAAAGAGCTAAAATAAAGAATAGAATTATGAGTATGTCTTTCATATTATTTTTTTATGATTTAAACTATAATTATAACCAACCTATGGCTCAATTAGTTTGTTTTTAAAACTAATTGAGAAGCTGTATAATGTATTTATCACTTATTTATCTCTATTTTATAACACTTAATTTTTATTTAATAACATATTCAGTGGTTTTATTGGGGTTGTTTTACTTTGATTAGTGCGCTAAAAATTAGAATTAATTAAAATCAGCATATATTTTCCAATATGCCTCCTATAATTTAATGGGATACATTTAAAAAAAGGATAAATTTGAATCGGTAATTCAAAAAAAGCAAAAATTCATTTAATGAGAAAATTACTAGTAGGGTTATATTTCTTATTGACATTTTCACTTTTTGCTTCTGAAAATGTCCCTGCTTATACTTTTTTGACCGATGAAGTTCAAGATGTATTTATTTTTAAAAAAAGAATCGCAGTATTTCAAGATTCTCTGGAGAATTTGACTTTTAATCAAATTTATAAAAGTAAAGAAAATCTGTTTACGTTGAGTAAACAACGAAATCTGATAAACGAGGATAAAGAAAGTACGTATTGGCTGTATTTTGTAGTAGTAAATCACTCTAAAAATTCCAACTTTAGGTTGGAATTGTATGATTTTGACATAGATGAAATCACCTTTTTTTCTCCTCAAACCGATGGTACCGTTAAAGTTGAACATGCTGGTTTTTCACTTCCATTTTATACTAGAACTACTTATCATAAAAACCCCGGGTTTGATCTGCAATTGGATCCGCAGGAAAAAAGTGAGGTGTTTCTTAAAATTAAATCTAAGCAAACAAATATTTTAAAACCTGTCATACGGCATTATCAAAGTTTTATTACTTATGGGTTAAAAGAATATTTGATTTTAGGTGTTTTTTATGGTTTGGTATTGCTCATTTTAATCTATAATCTTATCTATTTTTTGATTTTAAGAGCTTTGCATTATCTCTATTATGTGTTATATGGTGGATGTTTGTTAATCTACTTGTTGACCCAAAATGGTATGGGGTTTCAGTTTTTATGGCCATCATATCCACAACTCAACCCCTATATCGATTGTATAAGTTTATCTTTTAGTGTTGTGTTTTTACTGCTTTTTTGCAATAGTTATTTAAGATTAAAAGTATTTCATCCTCAATCTTATCGATTAGTAGGGTTTGCTATTGTGTTAAAAATAGTTTTGTTATTTACGCAGTTGATTTACAATGCTGATTTGGTTTATAACATTATCGATTTCTTATTTTTTCAACTTTGTTTTGCTTTTGGCATAATGGCTTATAAAGGACGGTACGAAAAAATCAAGTGGTTTTTAATGGCCTTTATCGTGTTCAACTCTTCCGTTTTTATATCAATGGGTGAAAGTTATGGGGTGATCTCTTCTAACATCTTATCAGTTTATTCACTTAATATCGGATTACTTTTACAATTTGTGTTTTTCTCGATAGGAATAGCAGAATCGATAAGGGATAGTGATCGTGAAAAGCAAAAAGTACTGATTGAACTGTTGCAAATGAGGGAAAAGAATGAGGCTTTACGACTTACGGAGTTGAAAAGGCAGATGAATCCACATTTCATTTTTAATGCATTGAACTCTATTCAGAGTAAAATACTGACAGATAAAAAAAATGAAGCCTCTAAGTTTTTGATTTTATTTTCCAAACTCATTCGCAAGAACCTTGAAATTTCGGATGTTGAATTTATTACTCTTGACGAAGAGTTAAGTAATATTGAAGTGTATTTGGAAATTGAAAATATGCGATTAGGCGATTCGTTTAGTTATCAATTCATAGTAGATGAAAATGTAGCTACTGACACGATTAAAATACCTACTTTTTTGATTCAGCCTTTAGTTGAGAACGCAATTTGGCATGGTCTAATGCCTTTAGAAACTGAAAAAAAATTGTCGATAGAGATAAAGAAAGAAGGTGGTTTTTTGAAAATTCGAATTATTGATAATGGAATTGGTATACAAAAGTCTCAAGCAATGAAAAGAGACAAATCATATCATACCTCTAAAGGATTAGGTTTGATTGTAGAGCGACTAGAATTAATCAGTAAAAAATTAAATAAAAGAAATTCACTTCAGTTTTTAGATAATGATTTAGATAAAAACTGTGGTACACAAGCACTTTTGACTCTTGAAATATGAATAAGATTTTTACAGCTATAATAATAGATGACGAACAGGATGGAAGAGTGGTACTTCAATCGCTGATACAGGAGCATTGTCCCGAGGTTGAAATAATAAAGTTATGTAACTCAGCACAGGAAGGGGTAGAGGCCATACATCAATTGACACCTGATATTGTGTTTTTGGACATCAGTATGCCTCATATGAGTGGTTTTTCGGTATTAGATAAGGTGAAGGAGGTGAAGTTTAACCTTATTTTTGTTACTGCATATGATGATTATGCGTTAAAGGCGATAAAACATGCGGCTATAGATTATTTGTTAAAACCAGTCGATTACAATGAGTTGATAGTTGCAGTCAACCGATGTATTGAATTAAATAAAGCTTTAAACAGTGAAAAAATTACACACTTTATTGATTCATTGGCATCAGACCAAATCGAAAAGGTGATTTTACCTGTTAGGGAAGGTTATGTTTTTGTAAATGTAAAAGAAATCATACGATGTGAGGCAAATAGTAACTATACTGTTTTGTATTTGTTGGATGGAGAGAAGCATGTGGTATCAAAAACGTTGAAAGATTTTGAATCCCAGCTTTCCAATAAATCTTTTTTTAGAATTCATAAGTCCCATTTGATTAACCTATCCTATTTAAAAAAATATACGAAAGGTGATGGTGGTACAGTAACAATGGTTGATGATGCTGAACTTGATGTCTCGCGGAGGAATAAAGAAGAATTTTTAAAAATGCTGAGCTTATAGTTCTCCTATCACTAATTAACTTCTACCGTTTACATTTCATTTCTTGCCGAAGAATCATTACTAGATTTTGGGTTACTTTAAAAATTATTTTTGAAGCTGGGAACTCGATTTTAGCTTTCCCTTTTTTAAACTAAACCAAAATAAAATGAAAAAGAGACTATTACTTTTTGGAGCCGCATTATTTATGCTCTTCAATGGTGCCATGGCACAATCAACTATTATTAAGGGACTCACCGTTATAGTGGAGTTTGCCGATAAACCTTTTATTGAATCAGAAGACTCCGTGGCTTTGATGATGAACCAAACGGATTTTTCTGGTTGGGGAAATGAAGGATCGGTTAAAGACTTCTTTTTTACACAATCAAATGGTACTGTATTAATTACAAGTGAAGTAATACGAGTTGCTTTACCCTTCAATAGAAATGCTTATTATGGCGACAATGCGACTCGGAAAGATATTTCAGATGTAGTAGATGCTATAAATGCTAAATACCCAACAGGGTTTAATAACCTTAGTCTTAAAGATGATAATTCACTTGTACACTTTCACTTATTAACGAAAGGGGGAGGTGGTGCTTGGGCCTTTGGTCCACAGCCTGGCAGTAATACCATCAAAAACAATGGGCAAAATGTGTTGGTTAAAACAGGTAATATCACCAACTATGATGCGAACGAACAACCACAGCACAACACCATATGCCATGAAATGGGTCATAATGTAATGGGGTCGGCCCGATCACTATAATACCGCCTGGAGTAACTTAGGGAATTATGCAGTGATGGCTAGTGCTGGAAATAGAAAACAACCACAAATGATTAACCCAGCTTTACGATTACAAAAAGGTTGGCTTAAGTCTATTAATATTCGTTATGAACAAAATTCTTATACTATAGAGGTTGGTTCAAATAACTATGATACCGTGTTTAAATACACTAATCCATTAAACCCAAAAGAGTATTTATTGCTTTATCCGACTACCTATGGTAAATATTTTCAAAAATATCTTAGTACAACAGCGGTAGCAGATCAAGGCTTAGCGATCTATTATGTAGATGAAGAAGGTGGTATGGATAAATCAGGAGTAAATACTGATTACAAAATCAAATTAATCACAGCAGACAACGTAGATGAATTACATAATGAAGATTTGAGGTTTGCATCAAATAACAATGATATTCGAGGAGATTTCAATGATTTGTATGACAATGTGAAGAATAGTTTTCCTGCAGGTACTCCTTTCAGATGGAAAGACGGTGGTGAGTTTGGGTTACATTTAAGTAACATATCAGCACCAGGTGCTACTATGCGGTTTACAGTAGATTCTCGTGGTGGTAATAGACACTTGGTAACTTCGGACAAAAATGGAGACGTTTTTCCAAAAGGCGTAGTGAGAGAACTTACTCCAGTAACGTATAGAATTAGACCAAACCCTGGTTATGAAATTAATACGGTAAAAGTAAATGGTGAGGTAACCACAGTAACTGGTAATACCTTCATAGTAGGAACAGGTATAAAACGCGTTGAAGTAAGCTACAAAAGAAAAGCTGATCAATCGCCTTTGCCTGCCCCATGGAAATCAGTAAACATTGGTTCACAAACTCCAGCAGGTTTTACTGCATTTGATTCGGATTCAAGCAGATTTTTGCTAGAATCTAACTCTGGCGACATTTGGGGTTCTAACGATAATTTTAGTTTTATCTATCAAAAAGTAGCTGGAGATGCTACTTTAATCGCAAGAATTACTTCAATGAGCCGAATCAACAATTGGAGTAAAGCTGGAGTTATGATTCGCGAAAGCTTAAGTTCGAATGCTGCCTATTCCATGTTGATGAAAACGCCAAGCAATCACTCAAGAGTACAACAAAGATCTGCTACTGGTGCAAATGCTACAGATAACCCAAATGGCATAGAAGATCTTCATTATTATAATTTATATCGATGGTTAAAAGTAGAAAGAAAAGGTGATGTCATTACTAGTTATGTATCTCGAAATAAAACGAGCTGGACAAAGCTAGGCGAGCAAACTATCGAAATGGGTAATGAAGTGTATATCGGGTTGGCTGTAAGTGGACAAAATGAAAGTGAAGCAACCATTGCTCAATTTGAAAATGTATCGGTAGTTAATCCAAATATAAAACCAACAGTGAGCTTTACCACACCAGTTGAAGGTAGCCATTTTTATCCTACTCCAGATACTTTAACTGTAAAAGTAGATGCCTTTGATACAGATGGTTACATAACTAAAGTTGAGTTCCGTGATAATCTTCATGGCTTGGTTGGTGTGGATTCTGTAGCGCCATATAGTATGAATTTTGGTTTTGCCGAAGCGGGATTCTATTATATCTCAGCTAAAGCAATAGATAATAGAGGAGATTATGGGTTTGCACTAACAAGTGTGACAATTGATGAGTGGCCTGTTAATGAAAAGCCATTAATTGCTATAAGTTCACCTGCTAAGAATCAGACTTCCTTAGCTCCAGCAACTATTATAATT
The DNA here is from genome assembly GCA_963849955.1 of uncultured Cytophagales bacterium. Lineage (GTDB taxonomy): Bacteria > Bacteroidota > Bacteroidia > Cytophagales > JAAEPT01 > CAWFGW01. The sequence continues at coordinate 116,648 of CAWKJU010000001.1, forward strand.
GATGCTGCTGCATTTGATCCAGATGGCACAGTGGCCAAAGTTGATTTCTTTATGGGTAGTACTTTGTTAGGTACGGATTACTCAGCTCCATATAATTTTGTGTGGAACAATGTGAGTGCAGGTACCTATAATATTGTAGGAAAAGTGACAGATAATCAAGGAGAGTATAGCTATGATGTCATCTATGGTATAGTAGTTACAAACTCTGCAGCTAATATCATTGGTTCAGTATGTGGATCCAATAACGCGACTTTAACCTACGAAGTGTCCCCATCTAAAAAGGCAAATGCAACTGGCTTTAACTGGTGGTATACGGGTTCTTCCAATGGCATTATACCAATAAGTGGTAATGCGTCAAAGGTTAACTTATATACAGGCAGTAATTTTAGTTCAGGACAGGTTTGTGTAGGGATAAATTACAACGGAGCTCCTTGGTATGCTAATTATTGTGTGAATGTCGACAAATGTTCATCTGCCCGAGTAGGTGAGTTTGAAGCAGATGTAAGTAAAGCAATTAGCTATCCAAATCCATTTACTTCGGAAACAGTGATCCAGATTCCTGTAACGACAGCAGCAGCTGAGGTTCAGGTGTATGATGCAAATGGCGTCTTAATGTTATCTGAAAAATCAACTGGAGAATTTAGATTTGGAAATGATTTTGAATCAGGTATATACTTAGTGAAAATCAGTTATGATGGAAAATCTGAAACGATAAAAGTCATGAAACAATAACTTCAAAGAAGTTAAGTTAAAGAAAGCCACATCGAGAATTCTCGATGTGGCTTTTTTATTTTAAGGCGCGAAATTTTAAACTTAAAAATTGTTGTAATACATCGAAGAAAACAAAACCACTTCTGAGTAATCGGAAGTGGTTTTTAGCTGGTTGAAAGTACAGTCTCGATTTTTATCGAAGAAATTTGTTTAAAGGCATTCTGTGAAAATGGGTTTTAAACTATTTTAATACCTGAACTTAGAAAAAGTATACGCTATTATCGCCAGAGAGTTGTCCGGTGTAGTTTTTTTATTAATTTCTAGTGTTTTCCTTCATTACAATTTTTTTATACAATTAATAATTCAGTGAAAAATTTGAAATTAATTCATAAGATATCTGAATATAAATGGTAACTTTTTTCTTAGTGATGAAAGTGACTATAATAAAGTGAAACATACAGATTCAAATCAGATTGAAGACAATGCTACCAAACTACGTTTTAAAAAATGGTGGATAGCCAGTGCTTTCTTATTCGGGGCAGTAGGCATCGTTTTCTTAATGAAATATGAAGCCAAAGAAGAGGAGCTTCCGCCAAAAAAAATAAAGAAAGAAGAAATTTTTGTCTCTCAAAAAGTACGGCAGGGTGACAGAATTTTAGATACCATTCAGGACCTCATCATCTCGAGAGAAAAAGTGGCACCAGAAAAAAAGACCGAAGCAAAAACATCTACGAAGGAAATAGAAGCCTCAGGTTCACCAAATAATGAACCTGAAAATAAGTTGACATCAAAAAAAGGGGAGAATTCAAAGCCCTTAAAAGAGAAGTCGACTACAACTATAAAGCAAGAGGTTGTTGTAAAAAAAGACTCCCTAACAAACATGAAAAATCCAGAAAAACTTGATGTTGGTGATCCTTGCATAACAACGGTTATAAAAGCGAAGCCAATGATTTCACCTGCTTGTGAAGGGGAACGGAATGGTGGCTTTTACTTAGATGTTGAAGCTGTTTCTGGTGGCAAATCACCATACCACTATTCTTTTGATGGAGCTAAAGTAAGATTAGTAACACAAAATGGAATAAAATACGACAACCTTGCAGCGGGTAATTATATGCTTGTTTTAGCTGATGCGGATAGCTGCATGGGTTCGGTTGTGATTGTGGTTAATGAAAAAGTGTGCATGGAAGAACGACAGTTTTCTTTTAACCCTACCAAAAAATCGCTTCGAATTACGTTACAACACTCGGATGATGGGGTAGTTGAAATTCGATCTGAAACAGGGATGCGTGTGTTTAAACAAGAAGTTCAAACAGCATTTGAGTGGGATGGTCGTGATGACGATGGAAATGAGGTCGCTTCAGGAATTTATCATTTTGTAGTGCGATATTCCAATGGAATTCAAGAACATGGTTTTATTACGGTGATTTATTAAATCGATGTGAAGAAACAGACTAAGGCCTTAGTGATGCAATACAAATACATTTAGACAAAAGAGAGCGTTTTTACTTCTGTGACCTTCATCCCACTAATTTTCTTATCACGATAGGTAATACAGTATTCTACAGGATTAAGAAATTATTGAATAATAATTTTCTCTATTCTATTCGGAGTTTTTATAAAGTAAATTCCCTCAGGTTTATCCCCAAGATTTATCTCCAAACCTTCACCTTTGCTAACAAAGATACCATGGATAGAATATACCTCCCATTTAACTGATTGAGTAAGCTTGAATTGACCATTAACACTTGGGTTGGGATATATCGACAGCATTTGATTGTTAGCATCATTTTCAAGAGTAGTAATAGCCGATACGGTTACAGTAAAGTCATGAGACGATTGACAACCCGATGGTGTGGTGTAGTTGACTTTGTAGATACCACTTTCGTTTAAGGCAATATTATCAATTACCAATGATCTGGTTTCCTCCAGAATGCTGTTTGGTCCAGTCCAGTTCCATCCTTCTTCAATAGCTGAGCCAGAAATATTAGATAGTGGCCCAAACGAAATGACATCACCTTCATTTACCTCTACCTCACTTACTTCATTCCAACCTTCGCTATTAATGTTTACATAAGGAATTACATCACACGGGGAGTTGATGATAATATTACGTGTTGCAACACATCCATTTGGATCGGTGTACGACACTTTATAGACACCTGCATTTTCTTCTTGAATGTTGGTTATTGTATGCTCTCTTTGGTTATTGGTAAAGGTATTTGGCCCTGTCCATGACCAGCCTGAAGTGTTTTGTGCTTGAGTAGTACTTGATTGTGGTCCAAACCAAACTGTTCCTCCAATATTTACCTCAATGGTATCGCTTTGGCTCCATCCACCATCATTTATATTCACATAAGAAATAAGAGAGCAGGTTGGCTTTTTTGTGAAGGTGATTTTATCCAGGTTAAAACCTGCTTTTTTAATGTTGATTCTAAGGATATGTGTTCCTTTAATTAAGGACACATCTTTTGTAAAAGTAGTGTACATATCCCAACCGTTACTAATCGGTACAGTGCTTTCTGTCAAAATAGTTGTTCCGTTTAATTCTATTGTAAGACTACCGCCACCATTTAAAGAGGAGGTTAAAAACTCAGCACGATAAGTAGTAGTTTCATTAATGTTCACCGTGTATTCCAACCACTCACCCACAGCAGTCCAACCTACTTTGTAGCTTCCAGTCGTACCTTCAATATCAACTCCATCGGTTCTATAGGCTGCGCCATTATTACTAAGGTCGGCATCGTTGTAACTCACACCTTGTCCTCCTTTGTCATAATTTTCGGCTTCTAATGTGCCTGGTATGGCAATTGGAGTACCCGAATAAGGTGCTTTTTCTTCTGGATTAAGTACCCCAAACCGGTACGACATGGTTTGTCCCTCAGCAGAAATTTCGGAGATTTTTAAACCGCTATTGGTATTGTCATACCATTTAGCGTTAGGGGTAGAACTATCGTTAAACGCGTTTTTACTAGCAGAATGAAAACAAGCAGCTGAATGTCGCGTGATATCATTGTTCGCATGTTCGAGATATACTTCTCGGTGACTTGTCCCGGCTCCGCCATTATCATTGTGTTCTACTTGTTGACTTTCTTCTCGATCAATATGCCAAATAGTAAGTCCATTGTCTGGGATGCTGGCACTTCTTCCCGATTTATAGCGTACGTCTGTTAAGAAAAATTCTGAAGTGTTATTTGGATTAGTATACTTATAAACTTTGAAATCATCGTGAGTTTCAGTTACTACACCATTAAAATTGTTTACTTCGGTAGGAGTTACCCAGCCAGCTACGGTTCGGAAATAAGGGTTCGGGACACCAGGATTTTTACCACCTGAGCTAGCCATCACACAAAAGCTTCCAATGCCATCGTTTCCAGTTGCGTCAGAATCATAACTATATAAATCGGGCCACTTACATAACATATGACCGTTTTCGTGAATAGTAGTTCCGATAGTTAAATTTGATCGCGCTGGTGAGGTGTTGTAACTACCAGATCGCACACCATCGGCCGTAAAACCTGTATAACTACTGGCATGATACCACATCCCTTTTGACCATTCTTTAGCATCTCCAGTATACATCATGTTAATCGCTGTGATTCTTCCATTCGTGGTATGGAGTGTTGAAAAATCAAACCCCTGATCATCAATCCAGTTGAGTGCTAAGCCTAAGATTTCTCGGGCAGTACTTCCATAAGGACCATTATCATATTCAGCAAAGGTTTTAGGAGCTCTATAGTAGCCATAGACTACTCCTTCGTAATCAACCAGTCCTCCTGAAACGTCATTGAAATATTGTTTAACTGACCCGTTATTGCCATTATAAGTAAAGTCAGTGCTGTTGAACATGTCTTCAATAATGTTTTTCGGAACTTCAGCAGGCTCGTCTGAAAAATCCACCAGTACCACTAACGCTTTATATTTGCCTTTGACTGCAAAATTGCTTGTTTTGGCTTTTATTGAGGAGCCTTTTTGTTTTAGATCCGACTTTTCTTCGCGTAGACCTAGCTGCTCTTTATTTTCTTCAATGATTGTTTGTCTTTTTGCTTTTGAAACATCAAGGTGCTTTTCTAACGAACCACCTTTTAACTTTAAATTGGTTTTCAGATTGCTGGAGTTGTAGTGAATCCCTGTAGATATAAGCGCCCCATCATCACCTATTTCCGCATAACACAACCATCCATCGGTGCCCCTTACCAAGGTGTAGCCATCCAATGACTCGCCCCGCATATAATATTCGTCACCATATAGTTTTACCTGTACTGAACTTCCATCAGGTTGAGGGAAATCTACAATGTCGCCATTATACGGAGCAGCAACTGTTGAAAAGCGTATTACTAAAGCCAAACAACTAAAAATGAGTAGTATTTTATTCATAGTGGTTATATTTTTAAACAGCCAAAAGCGTAAATAAAGCTGCTTTTTATTTAGCTGAGTTTTTGCACTGTATTAAGTATACAAATAATAATTAAAATTTTTAGCTTTTTTAATAAGAAATTGATAGTTAACTCCTTAAAGGATAGTTAACGAAGCAATGGCAATTAACAACGCGTGAATGTGACCAGAGAAAAAAATTAAAAACTACCACTAGCACCCCCGCCACCAAACGCACCCCCTTTACCTGAAAATTCGGAATCAGTGATTTGGTGTCCACCTAAAGTTTGAGAAGCCACAAAAGCAGTTAGGTCTGAATTGTCCCATTTATTGATTAAAATTTGATCTCGAGTAAATCCATTTCTCGGTTTTTTTAAATATTTCATGAGTCCAATAGCCACTAAGGTCAATAGTGCTCCAGCAACCGTAATAGTTACTTCCGGGAGTCCGAGGCTGAAATAATATTTTAAGGTAAACACGGTTAAAGCCAAAGTCAGCAGACTTACCCGGATAAATAAAATGGACTTTTTCATAATACCCCAAGTAAGGTATCCAATGGGGATGAGGACAGTGAAGCCATAGAAGAGAAAAGCAAAAGGAATATCTTCACCCGCAGCTAGTTCAAGTCCCATCATCGCGACACTAAGTTCTCGCACGACAAAATAGTTGACACCCAGGTAGGTTAGCAACAAAGCTAAGGAGTCTAGGATAATAAAGTGATCTTCCCAAAGTAGTTGATTGGCTTTTTGTTGAATGAGTTGACTTATCCCAAACAAACTAGCAAATGAAAACATCATGACAAATGGAATTAAAGGGAGATGAGAGCTAAAAGCGTTAAAGAGAAAAAAGGTTAAACAACCAATTGCGGCAACTAGCGTGATCACATCATGGTAGCGTACCGTAATGAAAATCAAGAAAATCAGCGCTAAGAAATAATAGGCTAGTTCATTGGTTTGATTTTCTCCTAAAATTGCAAAGTACAGAAAAGAATAACCTGCATATACAATTGCTTCCGTAACACCTGATTTATAATGTTTTTTCTCTTTTACGAATACGGTCTCACCAAAATAGAGTAACAGTAAACCGTAAATCAATAGACCAATCCGTACTGCGATCATAAACTGATCCGCTAATCCATTCAATAAATCAGAGAAAATTAAACCAAAAAACCCTAAACTCATCGACAGCCCAAACCAGCTGACAAGGAGTAATAAAATGCGAATGACTATATTGGGTGAGAATAGTTGATTGGAATAAGCAGTTTTAATGTTTTTCCATTGGTCTTCTGTTAATACCCCACTTTTGTACCATCCTTTTGCCTTCGCTATGGTGAGTTTTTTAGTTAACTCACTGGAGTCATATGCCATGAATTTATTCATCATCGGAAAAGTGATTTTTGTGTTTGACTAACAACATGACATACGCTATGCAGCTGATTGGGAAGTAATAAATCAGTAAAATGAAGCCTTCATTATTACCTATAGTTAATAGTTTCACAAACAGATAAGTAAAACCAATGTAAGCCGCGATGCTGGAATACAGAAAGAACACAAATGCTTTTTTAGTCCACGTATAATACATAATAGCTCCAGCAGAAAAAAAGAGCAGGAAAGCAATGGCTACTTGCCATTCACTGTCAAAGACAAATGAAATAATTGCACCGTAATACAGGAGTAAACCAAAGTTGAAGTAAGTAAATGAAAAGTGTTTTTTGACATCGTTTTCTGATAAAAATTGTCCGATTCCTAATAACCCTGCTCCAAAGAAAGCACCTGTAATATACAAATCGATGCCGGGCAACCACGAACCACTGACCCAGTTTACCGGGGAGATAGTTAACCCAAAAGCTGCTGCCGCTGCAGTGATGCCCATTGAAAGTACAGCTTTGTTGTCATAGCGGTAAGCCATAAAAAAGAACAATAAAGCCGTGATAATTGAGCTGACTTGCAGCAGCTGTTCCACCAGATCAAAATAGACTTGCACGTAAGTGAAAAGCGAAATGATAAGCAGGGAACCTAAAATCAGGAAATAGTCAAAATAGATGTGGTCGACTTTGACTTCTGAGTTTGAATATGGAAAGCTTTTTTGTAAGATGTAATAACCACAAAATCCAATGGCAATCAGCATTAAGGTCATTACGCCAAGGTGGCCAATTTCCCCTAAGTTCTGGTAAGCGATGTAGCCAACGCCTCCTGTAAATAAGAGAATTCCGAGGTATAAGAGGACGCGCAACTCGTAATAGAGTGATACGACTTTTTTTTCTTCTACTGCATCCAGCACCATGAATTGGTTGCTGTCAATGAGGTTTTTGTCTAACAGTTCTTGGTGTACTTTTGACATAACTTTAATATTAGTTAAATAAAATAATTAAAGTAATAAGTCGAAAATAAATCCTAGTTAACTAGTTACTCTTTCACCAACTTAAAGACTGACGTCTGGTTTTGTTCATTCATCACTTTTAAAATATAGAGGCCAGACGGTAAGTCCTGAACATTCAACTCCTCAGTTCCATTGGTTTCTTTGAGTTGAATGCCGCTTGAGTTATACAGAACTATTTTATTGATTTTAACGCCATTTTCTGCTTGAATATGAATGGTGTTTTCAATGGGATTTGGGTAGACATTTAACTGATTTCGAGATAATCGGTCTTCAGTCGATAGGGTCACATTCAACGTTATACAGTCCGAGTTATTACTATTGTTGAGTTCATCGAGGTTATTATGGTCATCGCTAATTAGCAGCAGGAAATAATTTCCCACCGAAACATCCACCGGAATGGTCACATTTTTACTGATGGAGAGTGTTGCGGAGTCGCTGCCTAAGTTGTAATCATCACTAGTCAATAAAAGATCATCGCTGCTTAAATTACAGTCAGTTGATAAATAATAAGTCAAATCAATCAATGGCAACTCAGACGAAAGTCGCGGACCTTTATAGTTTAAATCAACAAACACTTCAATGGAGTCACCCGTTTTGATTTCGTCTGCGATGGAGTAAGCTTTACTTAAAAAGATATCCTCGGGCAATTCTGAGTCCTTGCAGGTAACCATCAACTCGTAACTGCTTCCGCTGCCATCATCCGCATCTACTACAATGTAATACGTTTCGCCTGCTTTGGCATTTTCATATACTGAAGCCGAAGAGCTCACCGTCCCCAAACAATCCATGGCATCGCAACTGCCAAGAATATATACATCCAAATCGCCTGTATAATTGGAGACCGTGGCTGTCAAGGGTCCGTCCATGGCGGGAGTAATGGTATGCACCCGCTCAGGTCCCGTTTCCGTCCAGGAGTTACAGCCATATAAAGCAATGTTTGAAGTTGCTTGCGAATTTTGTCCATAGTATTTAATACCACATTTTAATGGAACCGCATTAGAACAGTCCAAGGTAGGCGTTTCGATTTTATAGCAGGTAAAGTCCGAGATGGAGGAGCGAAGGTCAGGGAGTTTGCTGTATAAACTATCTCCCGGACAGCTGGTGCCACTCGCACAACTGTTGGGTGAGTCAGAGAGATTGCCGTCTCGGTGACCCGCTAAGTTGCTTAACTGCATTTGTGAGGAGAGGTGGTAGCTGACCGCGGAAATTGGGATGTTTTTATCCGTAGCTTCCCATGCGACTAGTTCTTTGAGGGCGTTGAGTGCTTGGGTTGAAGGTGACTCCATATCAAAATTTCCGATTAAGGCGATGCCTGTGGTGTTGCTACTCATGCAACTGAAATGGGCACCTAGCACTTCATTTCCCCGACCTTCATAGATGACACCATTTCTATCTATCAACCAGTTGTAGCCGATGTCGGACCAACCGTTGGTGTTAACATGGTAATCCCAATAAAACTGGACCATTTCTTTGTAGTTGGTGTTTTCCGGAAACACCCTACCATCACCTGTGTGGTGAACGATAATATGTGTTGGTGTGGTCATGGAAGGAAACTTTGGAGGCAATCGAATTCCTTCAGGGTCCCAACACTGGCGGCTGCAATAGTTGGGTTGGTCGCAGAGTGCGAAAGAGCATAAAGAACTGCCTAACAAGAATAAAAAGAGGAGCTGTCTCAAGGGCTTAATTTTTTGAAAAGGTGAAAATTCTGAACACGACTTCCTGATCAGTTTGCTGGTCGCATTTGAATTGAATTTTAGCAACGGAAGATTTCAGTTGTTTGGGGGTAAACGCTTTTCTGTTAGGGTTGTTTACTTCCGGGTTTTCTGGTAAGGTTTCCCATGCAGACCAGGTATCATCCATTAAAACGCGGTAATACAAATGGTAATCTCCTGTGTGTAAAGAATAAGCGGAAAGCATGCCACTGGCAGTGTTGGAAAGATCAAGTTCAAGTGGTTCACTCACATATTCCGAAGCATCATTGGTGGTGCTAAAGTTTTGATAAAACTCCACTACATTTCCCTTTTTCTCCCTTGAAGTGGTATTGACGTTTTTTGGAGCTACAAAGGCAGGAGTGTTTTTTTCTATGGTATTCTTTTTATTTGTCAAGTCAGTTTGTTCCGTTGATGCTGTTGTATCCAGAGGCTTTTTTTCTGAAGCGATCGATGGTTCAGAAGTATCTGAATTTACCGATTGTGGTAGTTGAAGGGCGGAATTGGATTCGCTTTGTGGAGCACTTTCGGGAGTAGTTGTGCAACGCACTAACATAAAAATAAGGACTAAAAAGAATAACAGGGAATGCCGCATTTTAATAAGTTTTAATTAAGTCAATTTAATATAAAACTAAAGAATTGCCTACTCTTAACAGGCAATGTTTTTTATAATCATTGGGTTTCCTTTCATCCTATAGTAAAAAAGAAAAATTAGTGGGGTTGACTTTTAGTTTACAGTTAAGCTTATTTTTTCACAGTTTTTTGCGTTTCATGTGACGATTTGGGAATGTGAAAAAGAATATAGAATGTGTGTCCTAGTGTCGTTAACATTAGTCGACCTAATCGTCTAGATTTCCATTTTGATCATCCTGAGTATCGGGAGAGAAAAGAGCCACCCTTAAATTGAAGCCATACGGTAATTAAAACCTTCTTTATTAACTACCCTGTAACCAGAAAGAAATAGTTTAATACGCTATAAATCATCAATTAAGCCTTGTGTTTTCTTGAATTAAAATGTAGTTTGTTAAAAAACTTGCTATTATGAAAATACACTTACGCCCTACCACACACACGTTTATATTTTTGTTTTTACTCTTCTCAACTTCGCTTTTTGCACAGCAGCGACCAGTAGGGATTAACCTGAACGGGGTAACCGATTACTCGGAAGAATTGGTCTTTACCGATGCTTTTAAACAAGCCCGGGGTTGGATTTCACACGAGGCAGCAAATAACGCCCCGTGGTCTTCAGGGGTGGTGGTCCCGCTGATGGAAAATGGTTTCCCATTCGAAATTCCTTATAACAACGGCACTGATCCACTACAACAAGTTAGAACTTTAATGCTTTGGGGCCTTGAGGAAAACACGCCCACAGGCAAGTATCGATTAATCGTAACTGGTACTGGTGAAATCACCTTGAAAGTAGGTAGCAATGCTGCCAAACAATATACTTGTCCAGTGGATACGTTGGTAGATGTGAATGATGGCTCAGTCATCCTTGACATTAAATCGTCTTTGGCAGAAGATCCTATTTCAGATATAAAATTTATTTACCCCGAGTATACAACGAGTTTTACTACCCAAACCTTTCGCGATGACTTTCTTGATTTTGTCGATGACTTTCAGACCCTCCGGTTTATGGATTGGTTAAGAACGAATAATAGTGATTTGAGTGAATGGGCCAACCGCACACCCAAAGATTATTATAGTCAAAGCCAGTCGAGTGGAGTAGCCTGGGAATACATTATCGAGTTGTGTAACACCACGGGAAAAAATGCTTGGATTAATATTCCGCACAAAGCCACGGATGATTTTATCCGCAACGTAGCAAAGCTCCTTAGAGATGACCTGAACCCAGCGTTGAAAATCTACGTGGAATATAGTAACGAACTGTGGAATGGGCAGTTTGATCAAAACAGTGATGCGGCAGACTATGCCGATGCCGCAGGTTTTACTGGTGAGCGATGGGAGTTGACTTGGAAGTATACGGCTAAACGTTCTGCCGATATCTTTAAAATTTTTGAAGAAGAATTTGAGGATCCCGCTCGTTTAGTTAAAGTAATTCCTTCTCAGGCAGCGAACAGTTGGTTAAGCAATCAAATTATAGGCTTTTTCAAAAATCCTACTTACAATCCTTCAGGTGTTACTGCCGATGCACTGGCCATTGCACCTTATTTTGCAGGAAGTGTAGCGAATAAGATTGTTGATGATGGTTTAGTTGAAAGCATCACTACAGACGAAATTGTGTTACGTATGGAAGAAAGTTTAGCGAAATCATATGATTGGATTGATGCGAATATGACAGTAGCGAACAATCACGGTTTAAAACTTACAGCCTATGAAGGGGGGCAACATTTGGTCGCTACGGGAGCCAATGTGGATAATGATTTATTAACTGAAAAACTGATTGCCGCTAATCGTCACCCAGATATGGAGGACTTATATTGTTCCTATTTTGATTATTGGTATGCCGATGCTGACGCAGATTTATTTTGTGTTTTTGCTTCTCACGGAAAACCGAGTAAATGGGGAAGCTGGGGAATTAAAATAAATATGAATGATGTCAACGCGCCTAAGTACTTGGGTGTAAAAAAATGTATAGTAAGCTATAATGAAGTAGTCTCTTCCAGTAACGAGTGGAAAGAAACCAATACCTTAACTGTGAGTCCAAACCCGTCAGCTACGGGAGCTTTCACCATTCAAGCACATGAGAAAATTCAGGCGGTATATGTGACCGATGCAATCGGTCATAGCGTGGCAGTGGAAAGTCAATTACTGGATGACGATACGATGACCTTGGTACTCAATAAAAGCGGTCTTTATTTAATTTCCATCTTTACAGACAACCATAAAGAGGCGGTGAAAGTAGTAGTTGAGTAGCATTTCAAAGCACTGTTGACATTTCCTGTTAGAAGAAAAGAGCAAAGGATTTATTTAATCTTCATGGAGAGCCAGTTCTCCAGAGAGGTCTTTAAGACTTTCTTCTGAGCGCCAGTCATCCCTGAAATGTTTGCATTCCCATGATGTTTGTTGGGTAACATAAAGACTTTAGCATCCACCTGTTCCGTAGGGCTAACGGCACAAGCTGACCAGGTATCCAAGGCTCCATAGAGGTAGATGATATGGTTTCCCTCGGTAGCGAGCCAGGTTGTAAATGCTTGGTTTAAGCTATCGCTGAATGGCACGACCATTTTATTAGGGGTAAAAATAGCACTGGGGTTCGAGTCAGTCGGTAGTGCGGTGAGGTATTCCTTAAAGCGAGTGATGTCATACCCATAATAACCCATTTCTGTAGCGGCTTGATAATAATGTGGTCCATAGTAGTTCATGCCAGCATCACTAAACAAGGACATCGGATTGCTAGCAAGGAAATAGCGAGCCCGTTCAATCGCGGTAGCTTCCTTCGCTGGTATTTCCTCACAGCTGTTTCCCCACTGCCAAAAACCAAACGAGAACTCCAGGACAGCAAATTCATACGCTTCCTCAAAACTTAAGTAGGTGAATTCATTCCCTCTTTTTGAATAATAGGATTTTAAAATTGGCATGATTTGGTCCCTTTGTTTCAGTAGTTGCAATTGAAAGTCGTTGATTTTCTCTCGGCATTCGTCTGTGCCGACCGTATCTAAAAAGGTGTAGATGCGGGAATCTTCGGTAGCATTAGCAATGGGCGCTACATACGCAACACTTGCAATCACATCATCAGGATAAAAATACTTGTAATACAATGTGGAGACACCACCTTTGCTCACTCCAGTACTTACCCAATTACCAGAATATACCGGTTTAAACAGTTCGTGGATATGGTGTAAATCAGCACTTGCTTGTTTTAAGTTGAGAAATTCGTAAGCTATAGAATCGGGGAAGCTCCGTCCAAAATAGCGGTGTTCAATAGCAAGTTGGTTGGCTTGAAGTAACTCAGTCACTTCACTCAAATTATTAGACCGAAGCGAATAACCTGCTGTTTCTATTACTGTAGGTCGGTCAAAACCGTGATGACTTAAAAATGCCTTTTGATAAAAATAGCCCTTCGTGGTATCAGCATGGTCTATGGGCTGACGGATACTTAATTCAAATGTTTTTTGCTTTCCTTTTGAGGACTCCAGCGGTTTATAAGTAATCTCTGATTGATTTTTTAAGTATTGCTCAATGGTTTTCGGTTGTGAAAAGGAGAGCAGGGCAAAACTCCAAAAAAGGAGAAAAATAGAAAGGTTTTTTTTCATTACAGCGGTAGATAGGAGTCGTAAAAATAATAAATCATCTGGGTTTATCTAGGGTGGAGAAAAAGGGATTCGTTTTGAATATGAAACCATCAAAATTTAACTAGCGGAGCAACTTTATATTTTTTTGTAAAAATAAGCAGATTGTAAACTGCTTAAATGGACAAATGATATCCAAATAGACAGAAATAAGAAGAAATTTTGGTTAATTCTGCCAGCGGGTTGAGTTTTTTGTAGCAAATCAATTTGTTTGACCACTCGCCAATAAATTTTTTCAACAACAAGAATACAGAGTATCAAAAGCTTAAGTCGCAAATGTTCTTTTTGTGTGGCGTGAAATCCCAATACCTTAGAACCACAACAACCTTCTTTCCGTACTTGCTTTTTATGATGAGGCCTGAGCGTAAACAGCGAAGAACAATTCTTTGTTTTCAGTTTCATCAGCTAGGACAAATAAGGTGCAAGCCGTCCACAAGAGGTAGATCCATTAACTAAAACCATTGATCAATATGTCAATAACATTTAACGAACTATTACCTGAAGAGCAGGAGATTTTATTTCTGACACCTGTAAAAGCAGCCATCCTTATTGGAGGGGCAGACGAAGATTTCGATAAAATCGAACGAAGAGTTGCCAAAGAATTGACGCACGTTAAATCCTATACTTCAAAGGGTGAGTTGAAGAAATTTTATACAGTAGTAGCTAATCGTTTTTTGAAAGACCTCAATGAATTAATGGATACCTATCCACAGACAGCGGAAAAAAGAAGTCAGTTGATTATGGAAGAACTTGCCAAAACAAGGGCGGTGCTTGATAAATTGGAAGCGAAATTTCAAATTCGGTTTGTGAAAACCATTCTGGAAATCGCGCGCTACGTGGCTGAAGCTTCTGGAGGAATCTTGGGAATGCTATCCATCAATCAACAAGAGTACAAAGCCATAATTGAACTAGGGAAAATCTTAAAAGCACCTGTTAGTGTAGAAGTGAGTAACAATTAACCGGTGTAAGAATGATGAAAGGCGAATGGTTATCGAACTCAATGATCGACTATAACCGCTGTTGCGGGCAACTCCTTTCTCTTTGGCATAAATTCAGTTAAAAAGGTTATCTTAGACAGTTAGACCGCTACTAATGGAATTTAGCACAGAAGAAATGATGCCCGTTTTTTTAATTGCCTTTGTATGGGCGGCTTTTCTTTCCATGATTGGGTTTACGCTGTATAGTTTTATCAAACACTATTTTGAAACGCTATTTGGCATCGAAGTTTTTCTCACTCCCGTGAATAAAGCTGAATGGTTGGCTATCCTGGAAAAAGAATTTTCGTTTTACAACAAACTTCCTCCCAAAAGTCAAAAACTATTTTTAAAGAAATTAAGCTATTTCTACCACGGTAAAAATTTTATACCCAAGAGCGGCATTGTGTTGGATGAACGCAAAAAAATCTTGATTTGTGCCTCAGCCGCGCAGTTGACTTTTGGCTTGCCGCTTTTAAAACTGCCCCACTTCAAGGACATTTTAATCTACCCCAGCACCTACTACAACAAACGAACAAAGAAAAACCATGTGGGGGAAGTCAACACCCAGGGTGTTATTGTGTTTTCATGGGAGCATATCCAAAAAGGGTTTGATAACCAGGAAGATGGTTATAATGTAGCCTTACATGAACTCGCCCATGCGTTGCGTTTTGAAGATTATTATCCCAACGAAGAACGTCACTTTTTAAAACAGGAAGATGTGAACCAGTTGCAGCGAATTTATGATGACGTTAAAGGCTTGGCTCAAACACAGTTGCCTACTTTTTTAAACAAATATGCCTTCAGCAACCTGGAAGAATTTTTTGCAGTTTCAGTAGAAAGTTTCTTTGAGCGACCAGTGGCGTTCAAAAAAAATATGCCTGATTTATATGCTTGTATGAGTAATTTATTGAATCAAGACACATTTTTATTAGAAGAAATGAATAAAAAATAAAGTCAACTATTGACTTATTAATTTCAATAGTTATCTTTGCACTCCCTTAGATAATCGATCTATGGAAATACAAGCGAGAGTAGCTCAGCTGGTAGAGCACGACCTTGCCAAGGTCGGGGTCGCGAGTTCGAATCTCGTCTCTCGCTCCACGGTTAAAACCCATGTTAAGTATGGGTTTTTTCTTTTGTAAGGCAGACACTGCGCAAGCAGTCGGTTGCTCGGATGGTGGAATTGGTAGACACGCTGGACTTAAAATCCAGTGGGCATTGCGCCCGTGCGGGTTCAAGTCCCGCTCCGAGTACGAAAGCCCTAACTTAGTTGGGGCTTTTTTGTTGCAAAACAATCAATAAGATGGCTTCCACCTCTTATTGAAGGGCTCAATCATTAATTTGGTTGAGCTTTTTTGTTTATTAAAATCACTAAACAAGCGACCGCACAACCTCTTTCACTGCTTTAATTTCAGAAACATCTGCAATGCTTTCGCCTGCACACCAGACGGTTTTATAGGTGGTGCTGAAAGCTGCCTTTTCCAGTTGTTTCATCCCTCGTAAGAAAACCATCATTTTCAAATATTTTTTAAGGTATCGGTTTTTGTTGAGCAGCTTCTCCAGGAAAGTCTGTTTTGTGCCGATCTCTTGAACGTAGGGGGTGTTGATGACGGTACAGGGCGTGCCCGAAAGTTTTTCGGTCATCACGATATCCTTTGCTTCATAGTTCACACAGGCTGCTTTGTATTCATCAGAAACACCACACTCCAATGTAGGAATAAAAATAGTGCCGATGGATGCGCCAACATAGCCCATAGCCAGGGCCTCGTCCAACCGTGATTTGGTGGAGATTCTACCCGCAGCGATGATGGGGAGGTCCACCGTTTGTGAAATTTCCTGGTACAGCTCCTCCAGTGTTTTGTTACCTGCATGTCCACCTGCTTTGTTGTTTACCGCGATCACCGCATCAGCTCCCAGGTCAGCGACTTTTTTCGCGGTTTCAGCATCCACCACATCACAAAAAACTTTGATGTTAACCTCATGGGCTTGACGGATAATCGCCTTGGGGTTGCCTAAAGAAGTAATTAAAAAAGCGACACCTTCTTCCAAACACACCTGTAATTGCTCGGCTAGTTTCGGGTTCGACTTGTTGGCGATTAGGTTAATGCCAAATGGCTTGTCTGACTGACTTTTAATGGCACGAATTCCTGCTCGCTGTAAATCAGGCGTTCGGTAATTCAAAGCGGGGATGGCACCAGTAATTCCTGAATCCAAAGCCGCGAGAATCATCTTTTCATTGGAAACCAAAAACATGGGAGCCATGATAATGGGATATTGAATAGCTAAAAGGTCTGTGAGTTGTTTCATGGTTGAATATACTCTTTGTCGATGAAATAGTTAGGGTTTGAAAATCAAATTGTCTACTGATTTTTTGTTGAAAATAGTTAGCCCTGTTCAATAGTGTTAGTTTGTATCTTTGAGATGCTTTCGGCTCAAGCCGCCTGGGCTTTTCCTTTTTCATTGAAAAAAAGGAAACAAAATTCTAGACGATTAGGTCGACTAGTGTTAACAGTACTAGGACGCACATTTTATATCCCTTTCACATTCCCAAATCGTCACATGAAACGCAAAAAATGGAAAAATTTAGCTTGCCTGTAAACTAATGGTCAATCAGAATAGAAATAAATTTTCTTTTGAGTTTCTATTTTAAACTTTAACTCTAATCGAAACTAATTGATTTATTACCTTTGAACCCATGTCACTTCATCCCCAATTTCAGCAAACCATTTTAAAAACTACGGGAGCTGCTTCCTTTCACATTCAAGAAGTCATTCAGGAACTTTGGAGTGGCTATGGTCAAATCTTACGACTTCAATTAGTCGGTGCAAAAGTGGATAGCGTAGTGGTTAAACACGTAGCGCTGCCCAGTCAAAAGACGCATCCACGGGGGTGGAATTCCTCCCTTTCGCATGAACGAAAAGTAAAATCGTATCAAGTTGAAACAGCGTGGTATAAACACTATGCCTCCAAATGTGGTGACGCATGTAAAATCCCTTCTTTTCTAGGTAGTGATTCCTTTGCCGATGAGGTACTGCTTGTGATGGAAGATTTGGATACTTCAGGTTATGCCCTCCGAAAGACCTCTCTCAACTGGGCGGAAATAGCACGTTGTCTTTCCTGGCTGGCGAATTTTCATGCGACTTTTTTAGGGGTGGAACCTGTTGGGTTATGGGAAACAGGAACCTACTGGCATTTAGCAACGCGCCCCGAAGAACTAGAAGTATTAAATGATCAACCGTTAAAACACGCTGCGCCATTCATTGATAAAAAATTAAATAAAGCACGTTTCCAAACTCTGGTGCATGGCGATGCGAAACTCGCCAACTTTTGTTTTTCTGAAGATGGGAAAGTAGCTGCTGTCGACTTTCAATATGTAGGCAAAGGCTGCGGCATGAAGGATGTCGCTTATTTTATAGGAAGTTGTTTGAATGAACACGAATGTGAAAAGCTGGAGGCAAAGATTTTAACGCATTATTTTATGGAGTTAGGTAAAGCGATTAATACACAGAAAGTGGAAGTGAATTTTGATGCCCTAGAACAAGAATGGCGTGAACTATATGCCTACGCGTGGACGGATTTCCATCGGTTTTTAAAAGGGTGGAGTCCGGGTCATTGGAAAATTACTAGTTATAGTGAGCGCCTTGCTCGGGAGGTGATTGAGCAAGTGAAACAAGAAGAAGTATGAAACTTTCTAAATCAGATATCACTACATTATTGGAAGGAGCCATTGCTGCTGCAAATGCGGCAGGGGAATATATTTCTCATGCGTCCAACCAACCGATTAAAGTAAATAAAAAGGTAGGAGGGGAGAGTTTGGCTTCCCAAGTGGTGACGGAAGTAGACAAAAAAAGTCAGGACATTATTCTATCGCAACTGTTTCCGCTGAGTCAAAAGTACGATTTGGGTTTGTTAACCGAGGAATTAGAAGATGACAAAAGCCGCTTAGTAAAAGATTATTTTTGGTGCATTGACCCTTTAGATGGCACGCTTCCTTTTACAGAAGGTGTTTCGGGATATGCGGTGTCCATCGCCTTGGTTTCGAAAGAGGGCATTCCCGTAGTTGGGGTAGTTTATGATCCATACAAACAAAACCTGTACAGTGGATTTTTGGACGGTGGTGCATTTAAAAATGGTGAACCCTGGCAGATTGATTCTACCTCGGTGGCACTCACCTTTATCACGGATCGCAGTTTTTTAAGGCATCCACTTTTTCCAGCTGTCAACAGCAAGTTGAAGGAATTAGGTGTTGTGAATACCATTCAACATGGCGGTGCAGTCATGAACGCTTTATGGGTAGCAGAACAGCAGCCAGCGTGTTATTTTAAATATCCTAAAAAAACAGCTGGAGGTGGTAGTTTTTGGGATTATGCTGCTACTGTCTGCATCTTGCAAGAGGTGGGGATTCAGGTCACTGATATGTATGGTGACCCGCTTGCGTTGAATAGTGCGGAGTCTACGTTTTTAAATCAAAAGGGAATCGCCATATTCTCAGACAAAAGACTTCGCGAAACACTGACCGCATTTTTCAACACGCAAGTTTGACCCGTTTCACTCGCTACCTTCAGTTTTTTATTTAACCAATTCGATACGTACTCTCCTGTTGTACGCTCTAAAGCTAGGCATATCTTTTCCATCCACTTTACCAGGTAACGCAGGTCGTGTTTCTCCGTAACTCACTACCTCCACATTTTTTGCATCCACGCCTTTATTTTGGAGGTATTTCTTGACCGTTGCTGCTCTCTTTTTACCAAGCTTTTTATTATATGCTTCAGATCCAATATAATCTGCGTAACCTTCCAGACGAATGCGGGTTAAGTCATCACGGGAATCCAGACTTTGGATTACATTGTCTAAGAAGTTTCGCATAGCCGGTTTTAAAATGTATTCATCAAAATCAAAATAGACATAGTTTTCCATGTTAAAATGATACACGATGTTACCGGCTTCATCGGGAGATTGGGTGGTGTTTTCAAAACTGACAAGTTCTGTTTCATAGATATCCGTAGACTTCCCATCCCTTTGACTTATAAAATAGGCCGTGCTATCGTAGTTGATACTGAAATAAGCATCAAAGTTTTTGCTATTGACGATGTTACCTAAATTTTGTGGTTCACCCCATGAGGTCCACGAATCACCTTTTCTAGTGACTTTATAAATATCAGCATCCCCCCGTCCACCTTCTCTGTTGCTGGAAAAATACAATGATTTTCTATCAGGACTTAAATAAGGAGATATATCGAAACCTTCAGAACTGATTTCTTTTAAATGGTGGGGTTGAGAAAGTTTTATGCTATCGGGCTTATAGCTATCAAACATATAGACATAGAGGTCTTCTTTTCCCTTTGACTCAGCTCTTTCCATAGATACAAACACTACTTCTTCTAACGGGTCTACAAAAATCCCATATACCCTACTTTCGGGGTCTAATCCGGGTACCGCGATGGAGTCGGGCATGCTCCATCCTTTACCCGATCGTGTGCTAACCGATAAGCCTGGTAGAGAGGTCTCAAGTCCATTATAACGATTCATGAGGTAAATTTTATTTTTATCCTGGCTGAAACCTACAATGGCATTACTGCCAGTATTGTTTAAACTTCCTAATGAGTTTTTGGGATTTCCCCAATCACCAGTTGCTGATTTGTCGCTTACCCAGATATCGTGGCCGGTTTCCTCGCCACCAATATTTTTATCTCCAAATGCCCTGGCAAAAAATAACCTGTCATTGAAGGAGATAGGGTAGATTTCTTCCGCATCCGTATTGATGTGCTGAGGAAGTTTGGTTGGGCGTACAAACTGAACACTGTCTTCATTGCTTTGAGCAAATAGGCTGCTACCCGTTAAAAAAGCGATTGTCAATAGTAGTATACTTTTCATATTTTGTCTGTTTAGTTTTATTTACCACATCAGTTTTGTTACTCTATTCGTCCAGTTGAATAGTGCGACATTTAAGTTGATGGCGTGATTACCTGTTTGAACATTACTTAATTCTCCCACTGGATAACCATAAGCATAGGCGACACTCAAGCTGTTATTAATGTTCAATCCCAGTATTCCGTTGAGTGTTTCATCGCGTTGATAACTCATCCCCACGATGAACATTTTCATCACTCGGGCTTTCAACATAATATCTATATCCACAGGGGAGTTGTTTACATATTTTAATAATACGCTAGGATAAAGATCGAATGAGGAGTTGATGGGAATAGAATAACCTACCCCTAAAAAATGGTGGGCTTGAAAATTTGCATTTTCACTGATGTTTGGGTCCACTCTGTTTTGATGTAAGAAATTTCGTGCACTATAGCTGACATAAAAATTATCGCCATATAACACGGTTCCTAATCCTAAGTCAAAAACGAGCTCATTTTGATTTCCTGCCTGCACATAACGCGTATAAAGGGGGTCCATATTGTTGACTACCGTTAGTTGAGACACATCTAAACGTGAATTTGAAATTCCTGCTGAAGCACCCATTGACCAGGTCAGGTGCTTGGTTAAAGGGAGGTGATAGGCATAGGTTACTGCTGCATTCAATTCTTGATACGGAGCAAACTTATCTTGATAGACATAACCACCCAGTGCGTGATTAGTATATTGGTCAAATTCAGTACTGTCTTCAAGTTCCTCATAGCGATTCATGTTATTAATTCTGAGAGAATAAGGCGGGTGCAAATTGCGATATCCTTTACCTTTGAATTTCCCATGAGCATTTATCCCAAACCCGAGAGGTGAGTTTTCGAAGCTGGTCCACTGCTTTCTGTAGAATGCGCCTACACTCAAGTAGTTTTCTAAACCTGTAAACCCTGGGTTGTAATAGATAGCATTTCTGTTGAATAAAGTAAATTGACCTTCTTGCTGAGCAAACGTGGTTTGTAACCCTATCACTGATAGAAGTAGAAGTATATATTTTTTCATAACTTTTATTTTAAATGAAGTGGGTGATTAATCTAAGACGGTAATGGTACGTTCAATGAGTTCTTCGTTACTGCCTAAGTCAAGCTTGTAATAATAGACTCCCCCAGGTACTTTTTCTCCTTCATACTTGCCATCCCAAGGGTTGTTTACTAAGTCAGAAGAAGAAAAAATCCGATTGCCCCAGCGATTATAAATGTAGATTTTTGCATCAGGATGTAATTGAATGTTTGAGATTTCAAATACATCATTGTAGTTGTCCCCATTTGGGGTAAAGGCTGAGGGGATAAATAATTCTAAATCACGAATTATCGCTACCTCATCAGTGGCTGAACAGCCATTTTCATCAAAAACAGTAATCGTATAAGTGTTCTCCATGGTAGCATCCACATTAGGCTGGAGTACCGAAGGATTACTAACCCCAAAAGTTGGTATCCAGGAAATGGAATCAACAGGCGTAGAAGTTGCTTGAAGTTGAACTGTGTTTTTGTCAGTGGTAATGATGATGTCGTCACCCGCGTTTACAGTAGGTGTTCCCCAAATTTCGAGCATCATGGTAGTGTCATCTTCACACCCATATTGTGAAGTAACAGACAACATCACATTGTACTGGCCAGCGGTGTTGTAAGTGAACAAAGGATTTTCAACTTCGGAAGTTTGATTGTCTCCCTTACCAAAAGTCCAGCTCCAGTTTTCAATTGCTTCACTATTTACTGTTTCATTAGTAAATTGAATGGAGTTTCCAACACAAAAACGTTGATCCGCGGAGTCAATAGTAAACTGAGCAGTTGGGTACGGCACTGGAATAATTGTTATTGTATCACTGTATGAGGAGCAGGTATTGAGTACGCCATCCGCAACCACTTCCCGCACAATATAAGTGGTGTCTTCTGCCTGATAAGTTAAATCTTGTTCTGTACCATTCGAAATCGGTTGAAAGGAACCGCCTGCAATGGAATCGTAATAAATGTAGGAGGGATTTCCTGTCTCCAATACAGGGTCTGAAC
The DNA here is from genome assembly GCA_963849955.1 of uncultured Cytophagales bacterium. Lineage (GTDB taxonomy): Bacteria > Bacteroidota > Bacteroidia > Cytophagales > JAAEPT01 > CAWFGW01. The sequence continues at coordinate 138,967 of CAWKJU010000001.1, forward strand.
CGTCAATGAAAGTAGGTTGACCCTCACAAGTGTAAATTGTTGCGTTGGTTGATAACGTGTTGTTCGATACAATTTGAGCGTCCAACGTTATTTCTACAGTAGCTAAATCTTTACAGATCGGATCATCAGCACTGAACGCATACCGACCGATTACATATTGACCATCAGCAGTATCTTTCTCGAAGGTGTAATCTTGATTGTTAGCACCATTAATCGCCTGAAATTGGTCTAAATTAGCGTTATAGATAACATACTGGTAAGCAATTGAGCCCGAAGTCGGAATAGCTGTGGAGCCATTAATAGCTATGGGGTTGCTGCTTGTTGCACATTGAGTAAATGCGGTATTGTCATCTTCAAAGCGAATCTCGTTATTTTCAATAGTTTGATCGGAAACATTTACAGTTATTGTGTTTGAGGTATCTTTTAATGTGGTATCGCTAATTAAAGTAGCAATGCGTCTATAGTAAAAAGTCCCCGCAGTTGTTGCTGCTTGTTTATAATCCTTACTATCACCACCATCTACATCTTGCCAACCACTGCCAGGTATAGAATCCTGATACTGAAAAGTGACCAATTGTTTATTGAACTGAGTGTTAATACTACTCCCTATTAGCCGTATAGTATCATTTAAACAGAGGTTCAACTGAGTAGAATCCAGCTGATTATTTTCGATGGTAATTTCATTGTCGATAAAAAGATCGCCCACATTAAATGAAGATATTAGCATATCAAAGCCTCCAGCATTGCCAATCGCATCTCCATTGATTTGCGCACTTTGCGACTCCCCAAAAAGTACAATGGCAATGGTGTCGGTGCCATTAGAAATATTGTCTCCAAAATCATTGTCAGAGCCGCCCCAATACGATGAAAAAGTGAACATGCCATCTTCAGCGAAGCGTGTAATAACCATGTCGAAATTACCTGCATTTTCTGATTGTATAGCGCGTTTCGTAGGAAAATCGGTACTTTCAGAGGACCCCACAACATACAAGGCATTTAAAGGACCAATGATTCCGGCCTTCAATTCATCGGTAGCTGTACCACCTAGGTAAGTTGACCAAAGCAATTGCCCGTCCGAGTTAAATTTCGTTACAAACCCATCCGAAACACCACCTTGGTAGGTTTGCTGGTAACCATTTTGGGAAGGAAAGTTTTCAGATGAAGTATAACCGATTACGTAAGAATTGTTCTCTTGATCAATAACTACATCTTCACCCCAATCATCATCTTCACCACCCAGATAAGTACCATACACCACATCACCTGTATTGCCTGCTAGTTTAATGAGGTAAGCATCTTGGCTTCCTCCCGCTGTAGACATGAATGCTGAAGCAGTTACTGGAAAACCACTATTGCTGGAAGTTCTACCCGTTATAAGTACATCACCATTTTGATCTACATCCAAACCAAATCCTTGATCACCAGTTGCACCTCCTAAATATTTTGTCCAGACATAACTACTCAAGTCGCTATTCAATTTCATTACTATGGCATCATCACCAGTACCCGCAATCGGGTTTTCAGAAGGAAAAAATTCACTGGATGTACTTCCAACCACAAACACTTCATTAGTTTCGGTTACCACTATTTTTTCTCCCACATCTCCACTTGCTCCTCCGTATATTCCACCAAAGAGGCGATTGCCATCCGTGTCAAACTTGAGTACAAAAAGTTCGCTACCACCTTGGTTAGTGTTTGATCCATTAGCAGAAGTAGGAAAATCTAAACTTTCTGTGTAACCAGTGATGTAAAGGTTGTTAGAGTTATCAATATCAATTCCATTGGCATAATCGTTACCGTTACCACCATAAAAACTAGCCCATAGCACATCGCCATTCGGGTCGAGCTTAGCAATGTAGGCATCCTCAAGTGCGTTGGGTATTGCTTGAAAAGCACCTGGAGTGAAGGGCAGCAAGTTGTCTTTACTTGAAGTATGACCAACGATGTAACTGTTTCCTTGCGCATCTATTTTTGAGTCTTCAATAAAGTCGTCAACTCCACCTCCTAATACTTTATTCCACTGAATACTTGGATCGATCGTTAATACTTCATTTTTATTGTAATGACTTACCGCAAACTTCAAGGTGTTGCCATTTATGATTTCGTATCGAGCACTGATTGGCGTTCCGTCCTGAGTATAGGAAAAAGGAGAACCTTCATTGATATTTCCAACACTCGTTTCAATCACTAACTCCTCGTTATTTATAGCAAGTGCTGTTTGACCATCATAGTGAATTAATATATCGTCTGGGTTTCCTCCCGGATGTACTACAAAATCATATTTGAATGTACCAGCATCATCAAAATAATAAAACAAGTCGATGTGGTCGTACAGGTTTTCTAACACCAGTTGATCATAAGCCGCAGTTATTATTTCTTTTTCCCCTCGATAATAAGTTAACTGCTTAGCGCGATGACCTACTGGTTGAGGTGTTGAGTTGTTTGTATTTAAAAACTGAAGTTCAATATTATGACCCATTGTCATATTGTTCTTCTCATCCAATACTTGATAATGTACCTTACCCTGATTTTCTATAGATAACTGAAGTCCTGATTTTGTGCTATAAAAAAGTACAGCGTTTTCATTCAACTGTCCTTTATTACTTACGAATCCAAGCCGATCACTAATGTCTAAGCTCAGACTGCTAAAGATGATGCTAAAGGAGAGCAGCACATTTAAAATTTTATAGTTTGTATCCATTTCTAGGAGGATTTGGTTAAAATAATTTTTCCTCTCCCAACCCGACAAAATTCTCGCTACTTATGTCATTAGTCCTACGATGTCCTCAACAGCATAAGTGAAATAAAAAAGTGGGTATAAAAACGTACAAGTGTAGATTTTTCACTACGGTTTCTGTGAAGTACATGAAACAAAAGAAGGTGCAATTTATTTTAATTTCTTCCGCAAAGAAATTAAAATCCCTACCTTAAATCAGATATTAAAAAATGAAATAAATGAAAGATCCCCGGTTTCCCGAGCTTGGCCAAAAACAGATAAAAATTTTAAAAGAATTTGGAAATATTGAGTCGATAAAAGAAGAGAAAAAGCTCTTTAATGTCGGTGATTTGCTTTACGACTTTTTTGTGGTGTTAAAAGGGGAAGTGGATATTATTGATCCAACAAATAATGACTCCATACTGGTGACCCATAAAAAAAATGGATTTACAGGTGACAGTGGGATGTTGTCCAATCGGGGGTCACAATTTCATGCCATTGCGAAACCGGGCACTGTAGTGATTAAAATCAGTCCTTCGAAATTAAAAGAAGCAATTGCACAACATAGTGATATTAGTGACACCCTGCTGAATGCTTTTTTATTGAGACAGGAAACAGTGCTTACAGAGATAGTAGGGGGAATTAAATTAGTGGGTTCAGGTAATTCTAAAGAAACATACATCGTCCGGGATTTTATGGAGAAAAATCACATTTGGCATAACTTCTTAAATATCGATGAGTCAGAAGAAGCAAAAACCTTATTAGAAACCTTTAACATTAAGGAAGAACAACTGCCTATAATTATCAATGAAGATGCAAATGTATGTACGAACATTACACTAGACAATGTAGCGCGTCATGCAGGGGTCTTAATGGATTTCGAAGATAAAGAATTTGATTTATTAATAGTTGGTGCTGGTCCGTCAGGTTTAGCGGCAAGTGTGTATGCTGCCTCAGAAGGGTTAAGTGTGGTAACAATTGAAAGCAATGCCCCAGGAGGTCAGGCGAGTAAAAGTTCAAAAATTGAAAATTATTTGGGTTTTCCAACGGGAATTTCAGGAACTGACTTAGCCAACAAAGCATATATTCAAGCACAAAAATTTGGGTGTAATATTTCTATTCCTCATCGCGCTGAGTCAGTAGCGTACGATGGTGCCTCATTCACCTTATGTGCCTCCAATGGGAAAACCATCCGCTCAAAAACTATTATCACAGCCACAGGGGCCAACTACAATCAACTACCTATTGATAACATAGAAGAATACGAAGGGAATGGCGTTTATTATTCCGCTACAGGGATGAATGCAGCCACCTGCAAGGATGAGTTGGTAGGTGTAGTCGGTGGTGGTAATTCCGCAGGGCAAGCTGCCATGTTTCTTTCTGAACACGCTAAAGAGGTTCATGTGATTTTACGCAGTGACGATATCCGATCAAAGATGAGTGATTATTTGGTGCAACGCATTCAGGCTTGTCCTACTATTTTTGTGCATCAAAATACCGAAGTAAAAGAATTACATGGTGAACATCATTTAGAATCCGTCACTTTAGAAAATGGGGATGGTACAACTGAAATCAAAAATATCAGTAACCTATTTACTTTTATAGGAGCACAACCCTGTACAGCGTGGTTGAAAGACGTGGTGCTTACCGATCAAAAAGGTTTTGTGTGTACTGGACCAGAAATACCCGAAAGTGAATTGTCTGCCTACACGGGCTCGCATAGTCGGAAACCACAAACATTGGAAACCAGTGTTCCTGGATTCTTTGCAGTGGGCGATGTACGAAAAGGATCAGTAAAACGGGTGGCTTCAGCGGTAGGAGAAGGCTCAATGGCGGTAAGTCAAGTGCATGTTTATTTAAGTGAATTATCAACTAAACTATATTAGTTATGGTGGTACTCCAACAAAAAAATTACAGGGAAAGGTATCGTTTTTGATGACCAGACGATTCATACAATTTTCCACATAAGTAAAACGAAGTGTTATGGACAAAAAAGATTTCTCAACCCTAAAGGCAGTATATGTGAACTGTACCTTGAAAAAATCCCCTGAAACAAGTAATACTGCTGGTTTGATGCAAGTCTCTCAAGACATTATGAAAAAAGAAGGGGTTGAGGTAAAAGAAATCCGATTAGTAGATTTTGAAGTAGCCCCTGGAATTTATCCAGATATGACAGAACACGGTTGGAAAAAAGATGTGTGGCCAGAATTATTTAAAACAATTATTGCCGCTGACATCTTAATCATAGGTACACCCATTTGGTTAGGTGAAAAATCATCGGAGGCTCACAAATTAATTGAGCGCTTGTATAGTATGAGTGCAGAAACGAACGAGCAAGGACAATACATTTATTATGGCAAAGTGGGCGGCTGTGTCATTACAGGAAATGAAGATGGAATAAAACATTGTGCCATGGGCATTCTCTATTCGCTACAACATATCGGCTACTCTATACCTCCTCAGGCGGATAGTGGTTGGATTGGTGAGGTAGGTCCTGGGCCAAGTTATTTGGATGATGGATCTGGGGGTAAAGAGAATGACTTTACTAACCGAAACACAACATTTATGACTTACAATTTATTGCATCTTGCTAAAATGCTTCAAGAATACGGTGGTTATCCTGCTTATGGTAATTCGAGAGAAAAGTGGGATGATGGTGCTCGTTGGGGCTTTACTAATCCTGAATACCGATAACTAGTGGTTAAAGAATAAAAAAGTTTTCGAATAGACATGACACCCCTTTTAGAACAATACACCACAGTTCGCGCACATTCAGAGCAATTGTGTAAAAATTTATCAGCAGAAGATTGTGTACCGCAAGCAGTTGACTTTGCAAGCCCACCAAAATGGCACTTAGCACACACATCCTGGTTTTTTGAGGAAATGATTTTGACAAAATTCTTGTCGAGTTATCAGGTGTATGATTCTAACTATGGTTTTTTATTTAACAGTTACTACAATGCTGTAGGTGATCGGTTGGCACGTTCACAACGCGGTTTGATCACGCGACCTTCAGTTGATGAGGTGTGTGCGTACAGAAAGCATGTGGATAATCAAATGGAAGCTTTGTTAAAAATACCTGTCAATGATGAAATACATGAATTAGTAATTCTAGGTCTCAACCATGAGCAACAGCATCAGGAACTATTAATTACTGATTTAAAATACACTTTTTCCTTAAACCCGCTTCACCCCCAGTACTGTGAATCAGCTTGGGTAAATAGCTATAACAACGATGATGGCTGGCAAACCATTGAAGAAGGCGTTTATTCCATAGGATATACAGGTGAAGGTTTTTGTTTCGATAATGAACTAGGTCAGCATAAGGTTTATCTGGAAAAATTTGAGATCGCAAACGGATTAGTTACGAATGGTGATATTATAGATTTTATTGAAAATGGAGGTTATACTAACTCTGCTTTTTGGTTGGATGAAGGTTGGTCATGGGTGTGCACCAACCAAGTATCAAAACCACTTTATTGGTACAAGGTAGAAGAGGAATGGTTCCATTACACCTTAGCAGGACTTCAAAAAATTGATACGAAAGCTATTGCTTCCCATTTGTCGTTTTATGAAGCCTCAGCTTATGCCAATTATAGCGGAATGCGATTACCCACCGAGTTTGAGTGGGAAATTGCCTCAGAAAAAATTAACTGGGGGCAACGGTGGGAGTGGACAAATTCTGCCTATTTACCCTACCCACGTTTTGCAATTAAAGAAGGTGCAGTGGGTGAGTACAATGGTAAATTCATGATTAACCAGATGGTTTTACGAGGTAGTTCGGTAGCTACTTCCAAAGGACATGCAAGAAAAACTTACCGCAATTTTTTTCACCCACAGATGCAATGGCAATTTTCAGGAATAAGACTAGTAAAATAACATGAATAACGAGTTTTCTAAAGATGTAGACAAAGGATTGAGTAGTTCACCCAAATTTCTTTCTTCTAAGTACTTCTACGATAAAATAGGTGATGAACTGTTTGTTCAAATTATGAATATGCCCGAGTATTACCTCACTAAGGCAGAGCATGAAATATTTAAACATCAAAGTGATCAAATCATCAAAAAACTTCAGCTTAAAAAAAACACTTACTTTGAGTTAATTGAATTAGGTGCTGGTGATGGCACAAAAACAAAAGAGCTGCTGAAAAAACTGATAGAACAAAATTATCAATTTGACTATATACCAATTGACATTTCAAAGCATGCATTAGAAGGACTTGAAAACTCCCTTTCAGAAGAGCTGCCGCACGTATCTGTCAAGCCTCAACAGGGTGATTATTTTGGGGTATTGGGAGAAATTAAGGCATCACCTCACCCTAAAGTTATTTTGTTTTTAGGTTCTAATTTAGGCAATTTATTGGATCGCGAAGCCAATGAATTTATGACGCGGCTGGCTGCTAATTTAAATGTGGGAGATAAGGTGTTATTGGGAGTTGATGCTATTAAATCTGCAGAGGTGGTGTTGCCAGCTTACAATGACAAAAATAAAATCACGGCAAAATTTAATTTAAATTTATTAGCTAGAATTAATCGTGAGTTAGGAGCTGATTTTGACGTTAAATACTTCGAACATCAACCGGAATATACTGAGGAAGAAGGCGTAGCTAGGAGTTATTTAGTAAGTAAAAAAACACAATCTGTGAGAATAAAGAGTATCAATAAGATCATCGAATTTTCAGAGGGGGAGCGCATTCACACGGAAATTTCAAGAAAGTATAATGAGGCAGTAATTTCAGAAATTCTTAATCATACGGCTTTAGAGGTTATAGACCAATTAACAGACTCAAGAAACTATTTCACTGATTTCATATTAGATAAAAAGTAATTACACACTGTTAATGAAAAAACAAAAGTTAGGTATTTTAGGATTGGGTAATCGATCAACCTTGTTTTATATCAATGAATTGAATAAACGATATAATAAATGCCATGCAGAGTTTAGCACATTTCCTTTTTTACTTTATAACACCGATTTCTCTTTACTCAACCCTTTTTTACCTAACAATTTTGAAAAGTTGGTTCCGCAACTGACAATATATTTAGAGGAACTGCATGACTTGGGAGTTACACAACTACTAATCCCCAATATTACACTTCACGAAACGTTAGACAGAATTGATTGTAGACTCTCTGTTATACATGCCGTTGACAGCACCATTGAAGCGATGAAAAAGATTGGGAAAACAGAAGCAGTTGTGTTTGGATCCAAATACACTATGCAATCCATGTATTTGAAAAATAAATTTTCAGAACAAGGGATTCGATTAATAAGTCCAGCTGAAGATGATATGACTTTAATCGACCAAATGCGGAAAAAAGTATACGATGAGGAAGAAAATAAAGCAGTACTGGAGCAATATAACGCTCTTTTAAAAATGTATACTTTCAAAACTTCAGTAGTCTTGGCCTGTACAGAACTTTCAGTTATTAATAATAATACTAATTCGCGGGTTCTTGATATGGCTTTAAACCAAATTAATGATGCCATCGTGTATGAAAGGTTTTGATTATTGGCTAGACATCAATAAACTGGTTTTAAAAAGCGAAAATATGGTCGCCTCAAAAAAAATTAGAACGAATTGGCTTTCTTGTTCTACTAAATCAACTATAAATTGAAAACTAATAAATTTTTTTGAGTACAAATCTGTATGTTTCTGTAAATTATAGTGTTCTAGTATTTTTTAGTTATGTTAATAAATCAATATCTATTTGTTTAATACACATTAAGGTGTGATTTTTATGAAAATATTCACTAAAACAAATACGACTATGAAAAAACTATTACTTGCTGCAGCTTTGGTTGCAACTTCTATCTCTGCAAACGCACAGAATTACACCATTTATGATGGTGCTAACCCTTCCGAATCTTTTATAAATAGCATTTACGACTTCGATGGGATCACTGCTTCACTGGACACCGTAACAACTTCACCAGCCTTACAAACAGTAATTTCAGCAACGGGAACAACTGCTGGTTATTATATTGGTGGAATTGGTGCTGCAAAATTTACTGACGTAGATGTAAAAGCTACCATTGCAGATTATACAGGTACCGTTTCTAATACAGAGGTGATGTATAATGTTTTAACTGACACTACTGTGTTAAAAATCAAATTCCAATTCAAATCTGGAGCAAAAACATTTGGTTACGAAGCAGACTTAGGTGGAGCGGTAGCAGTACCAACTGATTTCAGTTTTGCTATGAGCGAGGTAAAGGAAGTTATTGGTGATGATCCAACAGGTGATGTAATCACTGATGAAGAGTTATTAGCAATAGATGAGTTCCAGTGGGTAGTTATTTGTACTGCTAATGATGGTGTATGTGGAGCAAACCTGACTATCAATAACGTTCTTTTCACTTCACTTACAGTAGGTTTAAGCACTGATCAAGTAGCTACAATTACTTCTTTCCCAAATCCAGCTACTGACGTGGTAACATTCTCTCAAGAATTATCGAACGTATCTGTATTTGATATGAAAGGAAATGTAATAGCTACTTTCTCTAACACTAAGTCTATTAATGTATCTAATTACCAAGCTGGTTTATATTATATCAGTTCTACAGAGTACACTACTAAAGTGGTTGTTAAATAACTCAACACGAACAATTTTCTATAAAAAAAGAGGGTGATTTTTTAAATCACCCTCTTTTTTTATTTTTATTTCTTTGAAAATACCAATTCAATATGGACTTTGAGTAAATAAGAAACTAAGAATATAAGATTCATTTAAATGAATTTTATGAGGTTTTAGTCTAATTTTTTATTACTTTTTTATTCTGATAAATAATCTTTGCAGGTTTGAAAAAATGTTTTTCAATTCATATAACTTGCATGAAATTTTAACGCTAAAAGGATATGAAAACGAACAGTATTATTATTGCAATTATGCTCTTAACATTGGCATCTTGTGTTTCGAAAAAGAAATACCAAGAGGCGGTAGATAAACAACAACAAAGCGAACAGGAAATGGCCAAGCTAGCTGCGCAAGTAAGTGATTGCGGTCAAAAAGATGCTGCTAATAGTACTAAAATAAAAGGTCTGGAAGATCAAGTTGCTTTACTTAAAGAAACTAATCAAGGTTTGATGACTAATGTTGGAAACTTAATGACCTTATCCCAAAAAGGTGCAGAAACATTAGAGAAATCATTGGAGACAATGAAAGAAAAAGACATGCGGATTAAGGATTTGAGCCAGGCAATGTCGAGAAAAGATTCGGCTACCTTAGCTTTAGTAACAAGCATAAAAGGAGTATTAGGTAATTTAGATGATGAAGATATTCAAGTAAATGTGGAAAAAGGAGTTGTTTATGTTTCGATCTCTGATAAGTTATTGTTTCAAAGTGGAAGTTACACGATTACTGGACGGGCAAAAGAAGTGCTAGGTAAAGTAGCTAAGGTAGTTAACAACAAACCTGAATTTGAAATTATGGTGGAGGGTCACACGGATAATGTTCCTTTATCAAACAAAGGTGTGTTAGAAGATAACTGGGACTTAAGTGTAAAGCGAGCAACTTCGGTAGTTCGAGTTTTACAAAACGATTTTAAAGTTAAACCGGAAAGAATGGTAGCGGCTGGAAGAAGTTATTACATTCCGTTAGAGAGTAATGATTCGGCAGCTGGAAAAGCAAAAAATAGAAGAACCCGCATTGTGTTATTGCCTAAGTTAGACCAGTTTTACAAAATGTTGGATGAAGGCATGAAAGCACAGCAGAAATAATAAACTGTAAGTTTTTCATCGTTAGGAGAGCTGTCTTTAAGGTGTTTATACAACAGTCAATCGAAAGTTGATTATGTTGTTACCTTAAAGACAGCTCTTTTTGTTATCTTGGAAATAGCTGAAAATTTCACCTATGAAAAAGATACTACTCATTACCTTTAGTTTATTTTTTATTCAACTCCACAGTCAAGCACAATTTATTCATCGGGAAGGAACAAAGTTGATCCAGCATGAAAAGGAAATTCACCTGAGGGGAATGTCTTTTGGCAACCTAGTTTGGGTAGATCGGGAAATTCCAAGTGCTCACCACAACGAAAAAGATTACCAGCGATTAGCAGACTTAGGAATGAACGCTATTCGCTTTTATTTAAATTATAAAACATTTGAAGATGACAACTCACCTTATAGTTACAAACAATCGGGGTGGGATTGGATCGACCAAAACATCGCTTGGGCTAAAAAGCACGGTATTTACTTGATCTTAAATATGCACGTTCCCCAAGGTGGTTTTCAATCACAATGTGAAGGTGAGGCATTGTGGGATGTAACCTCCAACCAAGACAGATTAGTGGCTTTATGGACTGCAATAGCTGATAAATATAGCAATGAGCCCCAAATAGCTGCCTTTGATATTTTAAACGAGCCAACTCCCAAAGATTCTGTCGAGCAATGGTTTCAATTATGTAAACGTATTGTGGATGCCATTCGTTTAGTAGATGATCATCATCTTTTAATTACAGAACGTGCAATTGCAGTGGGCTGCGATTATGGATTTAATAATGGTAATTATAATTATCCACCTTTAGAAGAAGAAAACTTGATGTACACCGTACATATGTATGAGCCTTTTGCGTTTACGCATCAGAATCTGGAATGGACCGGTAATGGAGATGGAGGAGCATACCCCGACACTACTATTCTTTCTCCTCCTTCTGATCTTACCTTTGCCACGGGACAATATAGTAACCCAAAGCTCCCTTCAGGTACTACTGACTGGACTTACTTAAAAGGGAAACCATTTTACGTAAATAATGACTCGCTGATTCTGGGTCGAACAGTTTTGTATGGACATGCGTTGGGAGAAGGAAAAGCTTATTACGATAACATCACCGTGAACGAAGTGACCGCAGCAGGTACTGTTATTAGAGAATTATTTAAACTACCGTTATCAGAACAAATAGCAGTATCACCGTGGTCAGAAAACGGTGATGGCGAGGATGGTTTTGCCAACGAAGGTCAAAACGATGATTTTTCATTAACTAAAACAGGAACTTCCGGTTATGGGACTACCACATTAACAGGCTACAGCTTTAAAGCTGAAAAAGGGAAATATTATGCAACCAGTGGTTGGGCAAAAGGTGAAAATATACCTTCAGGGTCAAATACAAACGTTGGTTTTACTAATGAATTTTATTATTCACCTTCAGGATCCAAGGTCACTGTTCGTGACTATAATTATTTGTTAACTACAATTTTAGATTACACTACATACATTGAAGATCGAGGCTTTCCAGTCTACTTTGGAGAGTTTGGTGTTGCCAGAAATACCTTTGAAAATAGTAAGGGAGGCGAAAAATGGGTGCGTGATGTGTTATCAATTTTTGACTCATTGGGGTATCATTTTACTTACCACACCTACAGAGAACCAAGTTTTGGTTATTATGAAACCTGGGATGGTCCGTTGGATACTACTACAGTGAATGTATTATTGAAAGAAGTGTTTTTGAATTATTTCAATGATGTAGAAGTAGCTTTAGACCCATCAGTCAGAGCGGAAGTAGAACTTCATGTTTATCCAGTGCCTTTTAAAGAATACATTTTGGTTGAGGATGAACGAGTTGATTCTTACCTGTTGACCAATGTCTCGGGTTTTGTTATAAAAAGTGGAAAACAGAGTAAGATACCGACCTCTGATCTTTCACCAGGTCAGTATCTTTTGATTTTGAATGATGCTAAAGGGAAGACGCTAGGCATCAAAAAATTAGTAAAATAGTTTTTAGTTGACTACTTCATAGTGTTTTTTAGTACTTGGGGCATCTACTTCTTCATAGAAACCAAGTATTTCATAAACATTGTTTTTGATGGTAAAAGAGAGTTGCCGAGTGGGTAAGTCATTGGAGTTGAAGTCAAAAGGATCTTCAATTTCTTCCGCCATCATTTCAAGCCCCATCAATACAAAAGATTCTATTACACAAACTGCAATAGCAAAATAACCTAAGGTTCCCGAATAAGCAAAAGGCAACAAAAGGGTGTACCCAACAATAAATAATTTCAAATAAATACGGTAAGAGAAAGGGATAGGCGTGTTTTTTATTCGCTCACAAGCCCCAGTTATTGTGTTAAAGCCAGCAAGGTGATCCAACATCTTTAATTCGATAAATTCACTTAACTGACCTTGTTCTAACAATCGAACCGTTCGTCCATACAATTTTTTTGCAATGTAGTTGGGTGCATGGTGGTGGATTTCCAACTGTCGTTCATCATTATCCCCGACATCGTAGAGTAGGTCTTTTTTAAATGCTCCTCGCAAATGACCACTTAGTGCAAAAGCATAGTTAGTAATGTTTCTTGCAAAATAACGCCTGTTTTCTTCATCGTGTTTTTTCAATTTGGCATTCATCAGTAAAGCCAAACTACGGGAATGGTTAACCAATTCGCCCCATTGCCTACGGCCTTCCCACCAGCGATCATAGGCGGTGTTGGTTCTAAAAACCATTAATATGGATAAAGCCACACCCAACCAGGTATAGACTTCACCGGATATATAAGTGCTTAAGTCAAAATAATTTTTGCTAAAGTAGACAGAAACTAGGCTTATAAGGGCCACTATAGCCACTCGCTTCATTAACTTAAGTAGGGTTTCGCTTTTTAAACTGTTGAGTAAGTCTTTTAAAACATTCGAATTCGAATCGTATACTATCATTTTTTTCTAAAACAATTGTTTGCCTAAAATCAGCACTCCCTTAACGTGAATAAGAGAGAATAGTTCTCACTTGATATCAATCAACAATATAAAACATAAAAATTCTATTTATGTAGCGATCGACTCACTTAAATAATTTGAATACAAACTCCCTATAGCTGAAAAAGAAAATTTAAATACCTATCCACCACCAAGCGTACATTAGCATAATTTATTGTGTAGATAGTTTAACAAGTTTATTTACAGGACCATCTTTTTTAAATTATTATCTCGCATAATCTTAATACTTTCGCCTTTTAGTAAAGCACCAAATTTGTAAACCATTCCATAATAACAAGGTGAAGGTATTTGTAAGGTATAGTAATAGTAAGCTGGGTAAGTTTATTAAAAAGCATGAAAAAACTGCTCCTGTAGTCTTTTTCATTGGTGGATTTATTTTTGACTCACTGACACTTGGTCGAATTGATCGACTTTATGATTTAGTGGTGCTCTCTTTTGATATGATCGCTTTAACAATTGTTATTTATCTCTATAACTTAGCAGATGATGGTAAATGGAAAAACACCTTTATTGGGCGAATAGAGCAGTATTTCCCAATCGTTATCCAGTTCTTCTTTGGAGCACTTTCAAGTGCTTATGTCGTTTATTTTTCAAGAAGTGTTTCTTTATCAAAAACAGCTTCTTTTTTTGTGATTTTGGTGGTTCTGCTTTTTGCTAACGAATTTCTTAAGCGAAGAATTTCAAACAAATATTTACAATTTGGGGTGTATTTTTTTATCAGCTTTACTTTTTCCAGTTTTATGTTGCCCGTATTTATAAAGGAAATGAATACTGAAATCTTTATTGTTTCAGGTTTCTTAAGCCTTGCCTGCACTTGTATGTTAGTTAGTATTACCTATCTACTCAGCCCGAGTACCAGAGCTGAAATTAATCTCGCAAAACTTACAGGAATCATCGTAGCTATTTATTGTTTAATCAACGTGTTCTATTTTTTTAGTCTAATACCACCTGTGCCACTCTCTTTAGATGCAGGCATGGTCGCTCACGATATTCGAAAAGAACACGGTAAATACATCGTTTCGTATGAAACAGACGATTGGTATGTCTTTTGGCGCGATCATCGGCTGGAGTTTATTCATGATCCAAAAGATAACGTCTACATTTTTTCTTCAATTTTTGCTCCGATAAGTATCGAGAAGTCAATTATTCATCGTTGGGAATGGTATAATACAACTACTAATGAGTGGGAAGTGATCGAAGATATTGGTTTTGACATTGTAGGAGGAAGAGAACGTGGTTACCGAGGGTATACTTTTAAAAACAATGTGAAAGAAGGGATCTGGAAAGTAGAAGTCATGACTGATGAAGAGCTTGTTCTTGGGGTAATAGATTTTGTGATTATAATGGATTCTACACAGAAGCCTCAGCGCATAGTAAATAAAAAGTTTTAAGTTTTTTTAGTAATAATATCTATATCGTGCTAGGTTTAATAATACTATTTGTAAGCTGTTAATTATTTGAAAAAGATGGTTTATATCTCATTTTCTCAGTTGAAAAATTGTTTCGGGATAAATTTATGGAGACCGCTACCTTGTGTATATTAAACTTATGGATCAATTAATCGCTCTTTTCAATTCAATACTCCCTATATCTCAGCAAGAAACGGTATTCATTAAAGAACTGTTGAAAGTAGAGACAATCTCAAAAAATGAAAAGTATTGCGAAGAAGGTAAAACCTGTAAAAAGTTAGGGTTTGTTGTCGAAGGCGTGTTTAAGGTAGTAAGAAGCGACTCCAAAGGGAATGAATTTATCCCTTATTTTATTACTGAAGGACATTTTGCAGTGGCCTTAGAAAGTTTTACAGAGCAATCGCCCTCAGAAGAGTATATTGAAGCACTCACAACTTGTAAAGTAATAACAATGAGTAAGGATGCCTTTGATAAATTAGAAGAGCAAGTGATGAATTTTTCACGAATAATAAGTTTTTTAAAAGAAAGAGCATTAATTGAAAAACATAAATTAAAAAGTGAAATGTTAGTTGATGATGCCGAGACGAGATATGCGAAATTAGTTGAAAAGCATCCAACTATAATTCAGCGGGTTTCTCAAAATAACATTGCTCAATTTTTAGGAATAACACCCTATACATTAAGTAGAATTCGTAGTACCCGATGATTTTTTGTCATATGGCAAATTTTTAGATAACTCCTTCAGCTACTTTTATCTTTTAACATAAAAGTAGAGCAAATGAAAAAATTAAATGAAAAAGTAGCATTGGTTACAGGGAGTTCAAAAGGTATCGGAGCTGAAATAGCTCAATCGTTAGCGGAAGCAGGAGCCAAGGTTGTTGTGAATTATTTTTCTGATAAGCGGGGTGCAGAAGCAATAGTTGAAACGATTTATGAAAATGGAGGAGAAGCCATTGCTGTTCAGGCAGACATCACTAAATCATTGGAAGTTAAAAAGTTATTTGAAACCGCTATACAACAATTTGGTAAATTAGATATACTTATAAATAATGCAGGTGTATATACGTTTGAACCGGTTTCCATGATTACTGAAAAAGAGTATCACCGTCAGTTTGATCATAATGTATTGGGAGTGATTTTACCGATTCAAGAAGCGTTAAATTATTTTGAACACGAGGGCGGTAGTATTTTAAATATTAGTTCGGTGGCTAGTGTGAGTGCTTCACCAATGGCAATGCTTTATTCAGCAACCAAAAGCGCAGTTGATGCCATTACCCGCACCTTATCAAAAGAACTTGGTCCAAAAGGCATTAGAATTAATTCAATATTACCAGGACCAACTCAAACCCAAGGAAATCAAATTATCGGTTCTGATATGGAAAGTTATGTAGTCGCTAAAACACCTTTGGGAAGAATTGGTCAGCCAAACGATATTGCTCCCTTAGCGGTTTTCTTAGCTTCTGAAGATGCTTCCTGGATTACCGGACAGCAAATAGTAGTGTCTGGGGGATTTGAGTAAATCCACTTTAATTTTCAATGAAAATATTAATAACTCGATAAAAGCGTAAGTATGCATACTTACGCTTTTTATTATATTTAAATGATACTCCAGAAAATGCATCTTGAAATGAAAAAGAAGAAAATATTTCTAATTCTTGTAGTCCTTATACTTCTTGTTATTGTCGTATTTACAGCAGATTATTCGATACGGAAAACAGCTGAAAACAAGACTTTTTTTGAAGTAGAAAAAATAGGTACTAATAAAGTTGGTCTGGTGTTGGGGACATCTAAATCACTTAAAAATGGTAGTATAAATCTGTACTTTGAATATCGAATTGATGCCACCGTAGAACTATATGAAAATGGAAAAATCGATTTTATACTTGTAAGCGGTGATAATGCGAATAAAAGCTACGATGAACCCACAGATTTTAAAACGGAACTTATCTCCAGAGGTATCCCTGCAGAAAAGATTTTTCTGGACTATGCTGGCTTTAGAACACTGGATTCTGTGGTGCGAGCTAAAGAAGTATTCGGACAACAAAGCATCACCATCATTTCACAGAAATTTCATAATGAAAGAGCTATATATTTAGCTAATAACATAGGTCTAAATGCAATTGGTTATAATGCTACAGATCTTAAAGGACGATACGGTATTAAGACCAAAATCAGAGAATATTTAGCACGAACAAAGGCACATTTAGACGTGCTTTTTAATGTGTCCCCCAAATTTTTAGGAGATAAAATTGAAATAAAATAAACCATCTTTGATGCAGCTGACCCTTTATTGAAAAGTGATTATAAAAAGATTAAATTAAAGTTCATTAATATAATTTTTAAAGATGTCAGAAATTAAGAAAAATATACATGTTGAGATATCTACCCAAAAAGCTTTTAAAAAATTTGTGTTCGAACTGGATAAGTGGTGGCCAAAAGAATACACGTGGTCACAGGAAAAATTGGAGGATCTCTATATTGAGCCACATATAAACGGACTATGTTGTGAAGTTGGTCCATATGGCTTTCGGTGTGATTGGGGTCTTGTTACCGAATTCATCGAAGGAAAAATAATAAAGTTCAAATGGCAGATTAGCCCCAATCGGGTACCGATACCAAATCCTGATAAAGCAAGTGATATTTCTGTGAAATTTATTGAAGAAAATGGTTTTGCTCTAATAGAGTTTGAGCACTTTAACTTTAAAAACCATGGAGAAGGCGCCTTTGAATACCAAAAAATGATGGACTCTAAGCAAGGTTGGGATTACATTTTAGAAAAATTCAGCGAATACTGTAAGTAAAAACAAAGTGAATTTTATCCTTCACTAGACAATAAAGGTCTCGTCCCAAATAAAAATCGTGGTTTCCAATACGAAGAGTTTTCTAAAGAAATGATAACTACCCCATTTGTATGAGAAGTGTGAATAATTTCACCATTACCTAAATAAATTCCTGTATGAGTAATTAAGTTTCTGCTTTTGTAAGAGTTGTAGAAAAAGACTAAGTCACCCTTTTTCAATTCACTCATGCTCGGAACTACTTTTCCATATTTAGCTAATTCATGAGAAGAATGGGGGAGCGAAATGCCGAAATGCTGAAAACTAGCATAAACGAGTCCTGAACAGTCAATTCCTTTATGGCTGGTACCTCCCATACGATGTGGTGTACTGAGGTAGGACTTAGCAATCGCTAATAAACTATCTGCTGAAATACTGCCAGTCCAACTAATCGGTTTTTCAATGCCACTTTTTTCAAATGATTCCAATTGTGTTTTTAATGTTGCTGTATGGGCAGCATCAATCACTTTTTGAAACTCATTGTGAGCTGTAAAACTGCTTATAACAATAAATAGTAGAAGAAGAGGAATGCTATGTTTCATGCACGTCACCTAGTTGGTCGCTTGACGAATATAATTCTATTTGCTTTAATTTTTATAAAAACACTCGTTTAAAGTTAGCAGCTCATTCAAAATTATCCCCTAATCCACCTTAAACAATAGTTAGGAAGCATAAAAAATGGTAGTGGAAAAACGCAGTTATGTTTTTTCTGCTAGAATAGTTATTAAAGATTACTTTTGTGCTTTGAAAAAAATAAGTGCATGAAATTAGAACAAGAAATAGCCCGAAGAAGAACCTTTGCCATCATCTCACACCCTGATGCTGGTAAAACGACTCTAACAGAAAAATTACTCCTTTTTGGTGGGGCTATTCAGGTTGCAGGTGCCGTGAAATCCAACAAGATTAAGAAAACGGCTACGTCTGATTTTATGGAAATAGAAAAGCAAAGGGGAATCTCTGTGGCTACGTCAGTAATGGGTTTTGAATATTTAGGTAAAAAAATAAATATTCTGGACACACCTGGTCACAAAGATTTTGCTGAGGATACCTACCGAACATTAACCGCAGTAGATTCTGTTATCGTGGTGATTGATGTTGCTAAGGGTGTGGAGGAACAAACAGAGAAGCTTGTCAGCGTATGCAGAATGCGCGACATTCCTATTATTGTGTTCATCAACAAAATGGACCGCGAGGGGAAAGATGCCTTTGATTTATTAGATGAAGTAGAATTGAAATTAGGGTTAAAAGTACGTCCATTGAGCTGGCCCATTGGTATGGGGCAGGACTTAAAGGGAGTCTATAATCTCTATGAACAAAAATTATTTTTCTTTGATAATGAAGACAAACAGCGACTGAAACAAGGGGTTGATATCAATGATTTAAATGATCCTAAAATTGATGAGTTGTTGGGTAAAAAATATGCTGATGCTCTTCGGGAAGAGGTGGAGCTAGTCAACGGGGTATATCCGAAGTTTCAGGTTTCAGATTACTTAGAAGCGAAAATATCTCCTGTATTTTTTGGTTCAGCAGTAAACAATTTTGGAGTAAAAGAATTATTAGAATGTTTTATTGACATAGCACCTCAACCAAGAAAAAAAGAGGCAGAAACACGAGTCATTGAGGCGAAAGAAGATAAGTTCACTGGGTTTGTTTTTAAGATTCATGCCAACATGGATCCGAACCATCGAAGCCGAATTGCCTTTGTGAAAATTTGCTCAGGTGTCTTCAGACGAAACACGAACTATTTGCATGTGCGACAAGGGAAGAATTATAAATTTTCGAATCCTACCGCATTTATGGCTGAAAAGCAGTCCATTTTAGAAGAAGCTTTTCCAGGAGATATTGTTGGGTTGCCAGATACAGGGAACTTCAAAATTGGAGATTCACTTTCAGAAGGAGAACAAATAAAATTCAAAGATATTCCGAACTTCTCACCAGAGTTACTCCAATATGTAGAGAATGCAGACGCCATGAAATCCAAACAGTTTGCCAAAGGGTTGGATCAGTTGATTGATGAAGGTGTAGCGCAATTGTTTACCAGTGTGGCTAGTGGTCGTAAGGTTATTGGTACTGTTGGAGCGTTGCAATTTGAAGTTATTCAATACAGACTACTGAATGAGTATGGAGCATCGTGTGTTTATCAACCGATAACAACATACAAAGCTGTGTGGGTGGTTTCGAAGGATAAAGCGGAGATGGAAGACTTTAAGTCCCGTAAAAAGAACTACATGTTTACAGACAAGCATGGGGTAGATGTGTACCTAGCGGAAAACAAATATGCTCTAGAACAATGTATGGAGCGTTTTCCTAAAATCCAGTTTCACTTGAAGTCGGATTTTTAAAGGTTAGAGATTTCATCAGAGTCATTTAAGTAACTGGTGGTGATAATAGGAAATAAAAAATTAACTATACAATAAAGTCACAAAATCATAAAACAATGAAAATAAAATTAGTCTTAGCAATTATTTGTTTTAGTTTAAAAGGGTTTTCACAAGAGTTGATTTGGGAGGGTGATATAAGCATAAGTTCCAATACTATGGTTTCAAACCAAGCTGATTTTAAATCAGCTTTGATTAATGGAAATCTATATTTTTACCACACTGAGCAACTAAATGGTTACGTTTATAAAGTTAAGTATATTGATGTTTTTAATAATGTTGAAAGTGTTTTTCAAATTCAATCTGATACACTTTGGTATGTTGGAGGAGTTCACATGATTGAAATGGACAATGATAATGAACCTGAGTTTCTTGTTGTAGGGACTTATTCGTTCTTTATGGATCATTTAGGTGGGCATATTATAGAGGCTAAAAGTAGCGCAGGTAATTTTCAATTAAACGAAACTTTAAATAATACATATGTAGAGGGTACAAACTTGGGGAATATTGTTATTACTTCTATTACTTCAATTGGAAAACCATCGAAGACTTATGTTTATGCAACGGGGACTCCATTGATAACATCTTATAAGCTCGAAAAAAAATCTGAGAAAGGTGCTTATCCGACAGTTGTTAATTCATTAATAACAATTGTCGGTCATGTTGGTGAAAAAGTTAAGATAATATCAGTATTTGGTAGGTTGATTGATGAAATTATATTATCGTCTGAAAATCATTTATATGATACTTCTTCTTTAGATAAAGGCTCTTATATTTTTACTAGTGATTCTTTTACGGGTAAGTTTATAGTAGAGTAAAGATTTTACCGCCACCTGTTCGACATTTATAATGTCGAACTACAGATAAAAAGGATTTATAATCCGCCTACAGTAAGCAATTGAGCATTACCGTAACGCTAAAGTACTCGCCATTCTACAAACAAAAAAACTCCATCCCGATTATTCGGGATGGAGTTTTCACCTACTTAATATATCTGTTCTTACAGTTGTTCAAAAATAGTTTTAAACGACACTGCTTTACGCACCAATTGATTTAACTCATCGGTGTGAATACGTTCTTGTTCCATAGTATCGCGATGTCTTAAGGTGACCGTACCATCTTCTAGAGTTTGGTGGTCAATAGTCACACAGAATGGTGTTCCAATAAAATCCTGGCGGGTATAACGTTTTCCGATCCCTCCTTTGTCATCGTATGCACACGGGAAATTCATCCGCAACTCTTGATATATTTCTGTTCCTTTTTCACCCAAACCATCTTTTTTCATTAATGGGAGCACCGCTATTTTCACAGGAGAAAGCGCTGGGTGTAATTTTAAGTAAGTACGCATTTTTTTGTTCTCACCTTCACCCACTTCTTCTTCACGCAAGGCCGAGCAGAATACTGCTAAGAAAGCACGATCAGCACCTACTGAAGTTTCCACCACATAGGGGATGTAATTTTTGCTTATTTCATCGTCAAAATATTGCTGTTTCTTTTTAGAAAATTCTTGGTGAGCACTTAAGTCAAAGTCGGTACGTGAGTGAATACCTTCTATTTCTTTAAAACCAAAAGGGAATTTGTATTCTATATCTACCGCAGCGTTGGCATAATGTGCTAACTTTTCGTGGTCATGGAATTTCAAGTTTTCAGGCTCTAAACCAATCGCTTTATGCCACTTCATTCGTGTTTCTTTCCAGGTATTGTACCACTCCAACTCAGTGCCGGGGCGCACAAAAAATTGCATTTCCATCTGCTCAAATTCACGCATTCTAAACGTGAATTGACGCGCGACAATTTCATTTCTAAAAGCCTTACCGATTTGTGCAATGCCAAAAGGAATTTTCATTCTTCCTGTTTTTTGCACGTTTAAGAAATTCACAAAAATACCTTGAGCCGTTTCTGGTCGTAAGTATATTTTGTTTGAATCATCAGCTACAGAACCAATTTCAGTGGAGAACATCAAGTTAAACTGTCTTACATCGGTCCAATTGGCTGTACCCGAAATAGGACAGACAATTTTTTCTCTAATGATTAATTCCTTTACTGCGGCTAAGTCTTCAGCAGTTAATAAGCGACCAAGTTCTTCCAATAATGCTTTCGCCCGACCAGGATCACCTGCTGCTTCTATTTCAGCAGCTTTGTCTTCTACGATGACATCCGCTCGGTACCGTTTTTTTGAATCTTTGTTGTCAATCATAGGGTCACTGAAGCCGTCTACGTGACCCGAAGCTTTCCAGGTAGTTGGATGCATAAAAATAGCCGAATCTAACCCGACAATGTTGTCGTTCAATTGGGTCATACATTTATACCACAGTTGTTTAATGTTGTTTTTCAGTTCAACACCATTTTGACCGTAGTCATAAACAGCTTGTAAACCATCATATATTTCACTTGAAGGAAAAATAAAGCCATACTCTTTAGCATGAGCTATCACTTTTTTAAATGAAGCGCCTTCTTCTATTGTTTTCACTTTTTCAGCCATGCGGCAAATATAGATAAAATGGAAACAAAAAATAGAACAGTTGGAGGAGGTTTCAACGAAAATAATGATGTAATAATAATTAAGAAAACGTAAGATTTTGCTAGTTCATCTAAGAAAGATATGATTTGGTCTAAAACAATGTTGGAACATCTAAAGTACTTGTATAATTGTATTACATAGCTGGTTGAAAATGCCTAGAGAAATATAAGAAACGCCTGTTTCTTTTCTCTAGGTTTTTTTGTTTTAGGGCTTTCACACTTGTTTAGGTGCTGTTTTTTCAAATTATGCGTTTACAATTTGTTTGTTACGTCTAGTAGAATAAAAATAATAAAACCTTATGTTATTGGTAATTAATTATTTAAATTGATAATTGATGCTTTCCATAAAGTTTCAGCTATGACGAGATATAAGGGGGATTTTATTCGGTTATTAGTTAAAACATTTGTTTCCTTGTGTCTATTCTTGAGTGTTAATAATAATGCTCTAGGGGTAGGTAATGATGAAGTCGATGCTGCGAATATTAATGCCGCATTGGCTTTTAACAGAAGATAATGTAGGCAGATATAATAACTTCATGCGGTATGACTCGGAGGAGTTTGAACGACTGTATGTCTCCATGAAAGCCAATGAAACTTTTTATTTTGGCTTTAATTTTCAAATTAGATCTAATAATGTTTATACTGATTTAGACGAAAGAGTATGGGTAAGGATAAGGGATAAAGCGACAGATGCCGTTGTATTTCCCGCTACTGAAATTGTTGCTGGTCAACCTGGCTATATAAACACAAGAGCAGAAGCAGCTGTAGGCCCAGAACCGTTAGGTGGAGCTGGGGGGTATACACCGCTTTCTTTTGTGCCTACTGTTTCGGGTGATTATTATCTTGAAATTGCTTATGATGATGGAGATGCAAGAAATGGAGTGGGAAATGGTGTGAGAGATGAACAATTGCGTGGTAACAATGTTTTAATTGCTCCTCTTTATGATTTTACTGTCGGTAATAACACAACTAGTCTGGAAGTAAAAGGGCGCGTGTGGTCCAAGGCTTGGCATATCATAATTAAAGATCAATGGAATGCAGATACGGAAGGAACTGTACAATATATATATACGGATGATGGTGTAATTTCTGAATTGGATTACAATGGCATGAATCCGTATGAATATGTAATTGCTGCTAATTCTACAGGAGTGTATGATACTGGAGATGTGGTGGAAGACCGGAAATCAATTTATTCCCGATATGGGAATGAAATCTTACCCCAATACAAACTCTTCTATGAAGTTCCTGATACGTCTGTTTTTCAAGTTTCCAGTATCAACGATTTATTTGGAGATCTCACTTCAGCATTAACTATTACTGGCTGTTCAGATTATACAATCAATTTTAGTGTGAACAAGGAAATGGAGTCTAAAATATTGATAGAGAGAAACGGTGAACCTGGATACCAAAGTAACTCTACGGATGTTTTAATTGAAACACTTTTGGAAGCAGGGGATAATAAAATCCCATGGGATGGTCGTGATGGACAGGGTAATATCATTCCTGAGGCAAATTTGGAAATAGAGCTCATCTTTCGATCTGGGGTTACACACCTCCCTATGTTTGATGTGGAGTATAATGAAAAAGGTTTCAAAGTAAATTATGTATTTCCCACAGAATTAGCTGGTCCAGCAGGTGTTTATTGGGATGATACTGAGCTACGAAGAAATCAAATAAATATTGATAATCCATGTATCAGTTCAGGTACCTCAGGGTGTCACATTTGGGGTAATAAGTCAAGAGGTGACAATTTTGGGGATGAAACCATCCTAAATACGTGGTGGTTTTTGGAAAGAGACCCCATACCGTTTGTCTACCCACTTCAACTACAGTATCTAACGGTCACTAAAGACACTACCGTTTGTGTTGGTGAAACTGTAGAATTAAAAGCCAAAACAAATGGTGATTATTTGAGATGGATGGAAGAAGGGGTTTTGATAAGTAATGATTCTGTTATTTCAGTGGAGGCAGATATTGAAAGAACGTATGTGGCAGAGTCATTTTTTGTTGATTCTAATCTGTTTGTGAACTCAGCATTCGAAGATTCTCCCCCAAATTCAGGTTTTACAAGTCAATATGTAGAAACTACGGAGACTAACCTAATAAGCGGTAGTTATGTTATTACAGACACCCCTAATAAAGGTTGGGGTGCCGCTCATTTGGACATTGGGGATCATACTTCAGGTACAGGTAATATGATGGTTATCGATGGTTCTACTAGCGCAAATGACACACTTTATAAACAAACAGTGGTAGTGTCATCGGGTAAAAGTTATGTGTTTTCTTTTTGGGGTATTAATGCCCATACCCTTAGTCCGGGTACTAACCCAGCAAATCTGGAGTTAGTCGTCAACAATATCAGTTTAGGTACTTATGAATTAATTGAGATGCAGTGGAGAATAAAGTTTGCTTTTTGGAGGGCTACATTTTCTGGACCTGTAGAAGTAGCAATTATTAATCGACAAATCAATGGTCTGGGAAATGATTTTGCCATAGACGATGTAGAGTTTGGAACCATTGGAGACTGTGAATTACAAGAGTCAGTAACAGTAACTCCCGTTGATGGTACGGATAATGACGTAGAAATAAGCGTTTCACCACCAGACACCTCTTTTTGTAGTGAGTCACCAGTAACCTATCACCTTATTACCTCATCAAATTTAGGAACTTCACCTACCTATCAATGGTATGTAAATGGAGTCATTCAGGCAGGGGAGACTTTTGATCAATTTACCTATAGAAGTACCGAACCTTCGGATACTATTTCACTGATTGCCACTTCAAGTATTCAAAATTGTATTTCAAAGGCAAGTGATACTGCAACAGCTATAGTTACCAATTTTGCCCCGGCTAACTTAGAATTGGATCCAATTCCGTCAGTGTGTTCTGGAGATACGCTTCAACTAAAACTCAATGCTGATAAAGCCCTTGCAAGCATCAATTGGTCGGGTGATATCACTACCATTAGTAGTACTACCATTGATAATCCGAAGGCTTATCCAACAGAAAACACACAATACAAAGTGGTCGTAGAAGATGTAGATGGCTGCATAGACTCAATTTATGCATCCCTTTTTATAGCACAAAATCCTGAGCTAGCACTTGAACCAGATACAACCATTTGCCCTAATCAGGAAGTACAGCTTTCAGTTACTTCAACAAATAAAACGTTAAAAATGGTAATGTGGGAATACAACGAAAGCACAATTAATGATGTGTTAAGTTTAACTCCAGTAGTGAAACCTGAAGCAACTTCATGGTATAAAGTGACTGGTACAGATACCGATGACTGCATCAATACCGATTCTATTGAGGTAGTTGTTACGCCATTTCCGGTAGTTGATGCTGGTGAAGATAGAATAGTATGCCGAGGTGATAGTATTAATCTGCTAGCAACTGGAGCCACTAGCTATTCGTGGTCACCCTCAACTTTCCTTAGTGCGACAGATGTTGCTAACCCTCAAACAAAACCTGCTGACTCCATTAGTTATATCGTGACAGGAATTACGGATGGATGTGCTCAAAAGGATACTGTTTTTATTGGTTTAACTGAGTTAATCAACTTAACGGTTGACCCTATCCCTTCACTATGTGTGGGTGATACTACGCAGTTGGTCATAAAAACGGCAAAAACACTTTCAACGATTACATGGACAGGAGACATTAATTCACTCAGTAGTACCTCAATTAAAAATCCACTCGCTTTTCCAATTGTTGCAGCCAATTATAAAGTCAATGTAGTTGATATAGATGGTTGCCGTGACTCCTTAGAAGCGAGTATTACTCCGAAGTTATTACCTACCGTTTTAGCTGAAAAGGACACTACCATATGTGACGGTGAGAGTGTGCAACTAGTTGGATCTTCAGATAAGCCAGTCCAGTCTATCTTGTGGCAAAATAAAGAAAGCACATTAAGCAGTACGACTATTTTATCTCCATTGGCTACTCCAACAGAAACCACGACTTATAAATTATCTATTACAGACGTAGATAATTGTACAAATGAAGACGATGTTACGGTTACAGTTAATCCCTACCCTGAAGTAGATGCTGGTGAGGATAAAAAAATCTGTGCGGGAGATCAAGCTTCCTTATTAGCGACTGGTGCTGATGATTATTTGTGGACACCAAGTAGCTCATTAAATTTTGACAATATTGCCAACCCTGAAGCCACACCTTCAGATACTACACAATATATAGTAACTGGTACTACAAATGGTTGTTCAGTCAACGATACCGTGATAGTCAATGTGTTGATTAACCCAAAACCTGAAGTGAAAATTGCGTATGATAAAGATATTTGTGAAGGTGAGGTTGTTCGATTTGATATCATAGAGCAAAAAAACTTAGGGACGTCACCGGTTTATCAATGGTATCGAATTTCATCAGGAGCACGAACACCAATTAGTCAAGTAGATTATGCGTTAGACTCTACCTTTATAAATGGAGACCAGTTTTTATTAGAAGTCATATCGAATGAAATATGTGTGAAAGAGGTGGATGAAAAGGCGGTCTCCAATACACTTACCCCACAGGTAACACCTTATCCTGATTTAGAAATTACTGGTATCACTCGCGTCTGCTATGGTGAAGATCTTGTTCTTTTTGTTGAAGATAAAGAAGGATTTGTTACCGACTTCACCTGGTTGGACAATCAGAACTTTGTTTTATTTCAATCTCCAAATACATCACAACAATTCACTAACATTACGAAGAACAGGTATGTAAAAGTGATCGGTTCAAATGGTAACTGTGCTGATACTTCTAATCAATTGTTGTTAGAACCTATAGTGGTAAGCCTAAATTTGGCGGTAGAAGATAGTGTTATTTTTGGAGACCAGAGTACTAATCTATATATCTATAGTAATGATAATGAGGTTGAAATACTCACTAAGCCAAATTATATCACGGCTTATTATCCAGGTGATCAAACACAAAATGTGAAACCAGAAGTCACCACCGATTATTTAGCGTATGCAGAAATAGAAGGTTGCCCTGCAACGGACTCCGTGCGGATACGTGTATTACCACCAGTTAGTGCACCCTATTTATTCTCTCCGAACGATGATGGTAAAAATGATCTTTGGATAGTAAAAGACTTAGATAAATATCCATACACACGTGTAACTATTTTAAACCGATGGGGAACAGAAGTTGCCAGATTAGACAATGGAGTTAATGCTTGGAATGGAGACAATAAGTATGGTGGTAAATTACCTGATGGTGTCTATTATTATGTGATTGAAGCATCTATTGAAGATTTTGAAGAAGATGGAGAAAAGTTAATTCAATTTTCAGGGTATGTAACGTTAGCTAAATAGAGGTATGCAAAAACTGAAGTTGAGACTATTGTGTTTTTTTATGCTGGTGATTGTTAGTTTTCAAGGACTAGCTCAACAGGAAATTCAGAGCTCACAATTCATGGTAAACCCATTTTTGTTGAACCCAGCTTATTCAAGTATGGATGATAATATCGATGCTAAATTCTCCTACCGAAATCAATGGATTGGAGTTGAAGGTGCGCCTGTGACCACCTACTTTTCTATTCATTCTCCCTTGGGTAAACCTCGTTGGGCACAAACGCATCCGGGTGATTTTCATAATTGGCATGGGGCAGGTCTACAATTTATCAATGATCGCATTGGACCATTCAATGATTACAGATTTAATGCTAACTACTCATACAATATAGGTTTTACTCAGGGTGATGGTTATGGGTATAACCATACAGATGGATTTCGGGTAGCATTAGGAGCATTTTTTACGATGAACAACAGGTCGTTGAATAATGATTTGTTATCACGTAGTAAAACGAATTCAGGTACACGAATTGACAATGACGCAGTAATGGGTGATGAGGTATTTGATGACCTCTATTACTTTTCAGGGCAAACTTTCTTTGATGCTAACTTTGGAGTATTACTTTATTATGGTGATAAGTACTATCTGGGACTTTCTTCCACTCAGTTGTTTGAAAAAGAATTGTTTTTAAGAGAAAAGAGTAAGTTAAGTAGGCATTATTTTTTAACCGGGAAAACCAAACACCAAATCAATGAAGCATTTTATTTAATTCCATCGGTTATATTTAAATATGTAAACAATGCACCAAGTTCTTATAACATTAATGTACGATTAGATTGGCAAGATAAATTATTTGGAGGCTTAGCCTATCGGTCTGATGACTCCATGATAATGATGCTTGGCGCAGAGGTGAAATGGGGTGAAAAAATTAAAAACTTTAGAAGAGATAAACACCGCTACAGAATGCATTTTTATTACAGTTATGACTTTACAATAAGCAAGTTAAATACTAAAAACCTGAATGGGAGAAGTGCTGGTTCACATGAAATCACCATCGCCTTTTTATTACCACCCTATTATACAGAAAGAAATGCCGAGGACACCTGGAATTGGATGAAGCGATAACTACTATTGTTGTTTGAAAGAATAAATAACTGCTGACGATGATTCTGATGCTTCGGAAGCGATATACATATTCCCTTGGGCATCAAAGGTAAGGCCTTCTGGTTGAGGCAACTCGGAAATATTGAAGTGATGTACAGAAATTAGTTCCCCCTTTAGTGAGAGTAGTGTTAAGGTCTTTTCTACTGAATCAATAATATATAGCGTACCATCTTTTGGGTGAATAGCAAGAGCAGAAGGTTTATAGTTGACTTTTGAAAATTTTTTATCCAGTAAATCCGCAACAACTTCTGTTTCAATAGTGAATACGGGTTTCTTCTTTACTTTTTTATCATCCAACTCAAAAGCATAAATAGCTTTTTTATTTTTTATTTTTTTCTTTATTCCAGCTTTTTCTTTGCACAAAATCAATAAACGATTGTTTTTATTATCATAACAAAGTCCTTCCGTATCGTTTTTGGTACTTAAACGCGTATCGTATTTTTTCACTTTGAAATCGTCAGTTTGGTAGTTTTTGATTCGAAACAAGTCACCATCACTTCTTAAAATATATAAATCATTATCAACGAGGCATAGGTCTTCATAATCCCCCTTTTTCTCAAATTTAAGTTCTTGAGTGATTGATTTAGAAGATAAATCATAAAAATATACTACCCCTTTTTCATCTTGAATGCAAGCTAACGTCTGAGCATTAATAAACTTGATGCCTGATATTTCATTTAAAGTTTTTGGTAATTGGTATTTGTGCAGAGGGGAGTTTAGATTATACTTAAGTGGTTTATTTGGATCTTCGTTTTTCCATAGCATCGCTAAGGTTGCAAAACAGCCAATTGAAAAAAGCGTTACGTAAATTAATTTTCTCATTGATTTCGAATTCTACTCAAAATAATCAAAATAGGTTCGAAAGACCAATTTCTCTTCATTGTCCACCTAATTTTATAACTTCGTTCTAAATTGCTCTTACATGAAATATACACTTTATATAGTCATATTAATTAGTTTGTTAGCTTGTGATCAGCAACACATGCAGGTTGAGGATACAAAAGAAACAACAGACTCCATATCTATAACTCACTTACCTTTTATAGAATCGGATTCCTTGATTTTGTCCTCGGAATTGTCCTATAAAATACTTTTTGCAGAAGGAGACACTGTTTATAATGCAGAAGGAGAGGCTGTTCCAGCGAAAGGTTTGCAAGACTTAGTGATTTATCTACCTAAGAATGGTTCCAGCACAGTAGGGGAGTTGTTTGTAGGTCACGAGTCAGCTTCGTTAAACGATAAGTTAGGCCATGGTGGTGGTGCTACAATTATGAGTATTGAAAATACGAAAGGATGGAAAGTAAAAGGTGATAAATATAATGTCGATTTCTCCAGTGTAGGTTATACCATGCTAAATTGTGGAGGGAAACTTACTCCTTATGGAACAATTTTAATGGCTGAAGAAACAATCCCAGCAACAAATGAAGAATTAGTAGGAAAAATAATTAAGCAAGGAGAACCGCTTGCTGACACGCTGAAAGATAACTTTGGTTGGATGGTTGAAGTAGATCCAGTATCAAAAAAGGCATTGCGAAAATTGACTGCTATGGGGCGATTTTCACATGAAGATGCCATCTGTTTGCCTGATCATAAAACAGTGATTTTGACAAATGATGAATCACCTGCTGTACTTTTCAAATTTGTTGCTACTCAGGAAAACGATTTTTCACAAGGGAAATTATTTGCTTATACCGAAAACGGGGATCATTGGATTGCGTTACCTAATGATTATGCCTCCTTGAAAAACATCAAAGAAGTTGCGATTAAATTGGGTGCAACCTTATTTGTGCGCCACGAATGGGTTACACAAATAGGAGATAATATCTACATCGCTGAAACTGGGGAAGATTTCATGCAATGGGATGATGTTATCGCTATCGGAGGAGAACCAGCTTCTCATTTTGAAAAATTTAAAATAAGTGAAGGAAATTATTCGGATTATTATGGGCGAATTTTGAAATTAAATACAAACACTTGGGAATTATCTGTCCAGATTGAAGGAGGAAAATTTGGAGCTCAAAGTTGTTTTTCTAATCCTGACTGTATCACTAATTTCAATTTGGGAGGGAAAAATTATTTAATAATAAGTGAAGATATCAAAGGAATAACCGAAGGTCGCGTTTCTGATAAAGCAGTAGCAAAGGGGGATATATATTGTGAAGTATATCTATTAGACTTAAGTATTAAGAACCCGAAGCCCTATGATTTGATTCGAATTGCTGCAGCACCAAGGGGAAGTGAAACTACAGGCTTGTGTTTTACACCCGATGAAAAGACTTTATTTATGGCTATTCAACACCCTGATACCACAAACATAAATCGCTTTAATTGCACTAATGTTATCGCTATTACGGGATTTAATCGCTAACAGTAAATAAATCAAAAATTGGAAATAATAGAAGTAAGTTCCAAAGAAGACGTAAGTGAGTTTATTAACTTACCGATTCGTCTTTATGAAAATGAGCCACATTGGATTCGCCCACTTGACAAAGATGTTGAAGAGGTGTTTCATGCAGCTACCAATAAATTTTTCAGACATGGCAAATGTACCCGCTGGATCTTAAAAGATGCTTCAGGGATAACAATTGGTCGGGTAGCTGCTTTCATTAATAATAAAACCCGCAAAGAGAAAAACAGCCAGGGTCAGCAGTTTGAGGTTGGCGGAATGGGTTTTTTCGAATGTGTAGAAAATAAAGAAGTTGCATTTAACTTGTTTGACACAGCCAAAGCGTGGTTGGTTGCCCGAGGTATTAACACGATGGAAGGTCCTATTAATTTTGGTGAGCGTGATAATTGGTGGGGATTATTAACTGAGGGGCACGAGATAGACCCGAATTATAAAATGCCTTGGACGTTTCCTTATTACCAAGAGTACTTTGAGGATTATGGGTTTCAGGTTTATTTTAAACAGCTCACGTTTGGGCGTAAAGTAAATTCACCCTTAAAGCCCCAGTATTTAGAACAAGCTGAGCGTCTTTTCGCGGATCCAAAATTTGAGTTTAAAAAACTCAATATGAAGAAGTTGGAACAATTTACTGAAGACTTTAGAACGATTTATAATAAAGCGTGGGTAAAGCATGCAGGAGTAAAAGGAATGACTTCGCTTCAGGCAAAATCGATTATGAAACAGATGAAGCCTATTTTAGATCCTGACATTGTTTACTTTGCTTACTACGACAATGAGCCAATTGCTTTTTTTCTTAACCTACCTGAGGTTAATCAAATATTTCGTTTTTTAAACGGGAAGTTGGATTGGGTAGGTAAGTTGAAGTTTCTATACCACAAATTTGCTCGAACAAATAAAAAAATGGTTGGAAGGGGTTTTGGAATTGTACCCGAATTTCAAAGTCGCGGTGTGGTAGCGGGTATTGTTGAGTATTGTAGACGTGTGGTACAAGACGAAATTCGCGGGCGTTATATCGATTACGAAATGAATTGGATAGGTGATTTTAACCCGAAGATGGTTAAGGTAGCAGCGACCATTGGTGAGGTTGTGAAAACACATACTACCTATCGGAAAATGTTGGATGAGGAATTGGTCTTTGAGCGGTGTAAAGTGATTGATTAAGAGTCTCTTTTAAAAACCAAATCAACCATCGTTCTGAATACTCTGATTTCTTGAAGTTCACCAGCTTTATAAACATAGTGATTAATTTTCCCGTGAGGGAGCGTTAATTTATAAATTCCAGGAGAGATAACTTCTAACGGACACATTTGTTGATAGCTTTCAGCAAAAATGCGGGAATGACCTTTTGGTTCTTCAAAATATAGCATGCTTGTTGAAAAATGAATTGGGCGAGTAAGGGTGAATTTTTCTTCTTTCGGATTTTTTAAACACAAATACTCCGAACCATTTAAACTGGTGATTCGGTGTTCTTCCAGTTCTTTGTTCATGATTTGTTTCGTCTCAGAACTTTTTAGTTTCCCAGATTGAAAAATTACATCCATACTTGTTTCTCTAACATATTTAAAAAATACGCGAAAACTGGCTATCGAAGTGACGGAATAAGTAGTGTTTGTTTTTGTGGTTGCTTTGTGTGCGTTGATGTTCCCTATTTCATCATCTCCGTTTAAAATTTTAAACCGAACTGACTGAGCATTTAGGGCTAGCCAACTGGACAAAAATAACACTGAAACGAAGAGGATGTTGAGTTTCATAAAAGTATATACGCTAAGATATTACCTTAAGATACGTGATAAAAGTAAATAAAAAAATACCCCAACAGCAGGTATACTGTTGGGGTAGTCTCTTACTTGTTGTAAAGGTGTTTATTTTTCAATCCATGCTGTAACTTCTTCCAGTGTGGGAGCTTTAGCATCTATTTTTAGTTTTTTTCTCAAACCGCAAACATCATTGAATAGTTTGCTAGGTGTAGCCTCTTTCAGTTGAGCTATGGTTAATATTCCTGCTTTTTGAAGAGCAGGAATCCATACTTCTGCTATTCCTTGATCAGTATAATCTTTATCAGAGGCCATTAGTACTTTTTTCTCGGGTTTCATTTGAGGGAAAAATAGCACATCCTGAATGGAGTTAGAGTTCGTCATTATCATGGCTAATCGGTCAATTCCAATCCCTAATCCAGCTGTTGGCGGCATACCATATTCTAATGCACGTAAGAAATCTTCATCCAGCATCATGGCTTCATCATCGCCCATGTCTCTTAACTTTAATTGATCTTCAAAACGCTCGCGTTGGTCAATAGGGTCATTTAGTTCAGAAAAAGCATTACAAATTTCTTTTCCATTACAGATTGCCTCAAACCGTTCTACCAAACCTTCTTTCGTTCGGTGTTTCTTAGCCAGAGGAGACATTTCTAATGGGTAGTCAGTGATAAAGGTCGGTTGAATTAACTTTGGCTCACAGTTTTCACCAAAGATTTCATCAATTAATTTCCCTTTTCCCATGGAATCATCTACATCCACACCTAGTTTTTTTGCAGTAGCCTTCAACTCCTCTAATTCCATGTTGGAGATATCCACTCCAGTGAAATGTTCGATTGCCTCAAACATAGTGTATCGTTTCCAAGGTCGTTCAAAGTTGATTTCGTTGTTCCCAACTTTCAAGGTTGTTTTTCCATGCAATTTTAAGGCTACCGTTTCAACCATTTCCTCTACTAAATCCATAATCCAGTAGTAATCTTTGTAAGCAGCATAGAGCTCTACTTGTGTGAATTCAGGATTGTGAAAACGCGACATTCCTTCATTCCTAAAGTCTTTGGCAAATTCAAATACCCGGTTAAATCCCCCCACTATTAACCTTTTAAGGTACAATTCATTGGCTATTCGCAAATAAAGCGGCATATCCAAGGTGTTATGATGAGTTTTAAAAGGGCGAGCAGCAGCTCCTCCATAAAGAGGCTGGAGAACAGGAGTCTCTACCTCCAAAAAGGAACGATTAAGAAGATATTCTCTCATTGCTTGTACCATCTTCGATCGTTGAACGAATGTGTTTCTCACTTCTGGATTTACAATGAGGTCAACATATCGTTGTCTAAATCGCATTTCAGGATCAGAAAATGCATCATGTTGGGTTACATTTCCAGCTTCATCTTTTGTCTGTTTAACTACAGGGAGAGGCTTTAATGATTTTGATAATAAGTGTAGTTTGGTGACTTGCACTGTAATTTCACCCATTTGAGTGGTAAAAACATGCCCTTGAACCCCGATGATATCACCAATATCAAGTAGTTTTTTAAAGACGGTATTGTATAATGTTTTGTCCTCACCTGGGCATATTTCATCGCGATTGATGTACAGCTGAATACGTCCACGGTCATCTTGAATTTCTGCAAAGGAAGCTTTTCCCTGGATTCGTTTACTCATTAAGCGACCACTAAGAGAAACACTTTTGTAATCAGTTTTTCGCTTTTCATAGTTTTGAAGTATATCCTTGGTGTTGGTGTTTACATTAAAAGTTTCTGATGGATAAGGGTTGATGCCCATTTTCATCAGTTCTAACCTTTCTTCTCTTCTGTGTAATTCCTGTTCGCTTAACATCATGTTGTTTTATTCCACTTATATCAAAAGACAAATATAAAATCTAAATTAATAACTTTAACTGTGTTTTAAGAAGTTGAGCAAGATAATAGTTTAAAATATGCTTTTTAGCCATGTCATGTTTGTTACATCACAGAAATTATAACTATTTTTAGGTGATTTATGGGAGGAAATAAGACGCTGATAATGTTAAAGGACTGGAGATATGTAGCATTATTATGTATGGTGCTAGTTCCTTTTTTATATATCAGTCAGTTTAATCACCCTTCTGCTGATGACTATTGTTTTACAGTTAAAGCTCAAAATGAAGGGGTGTGGAATGCACAATGGATCTTATTCAAAAACTGGTCTGGTCGTTTTTTTTCTACACTGGTTACAACATTGGGCCCCTTATATTATAAGTCGTTTTACCTGATAAAGGTATTTCCTGTAGCAGTGTTGTTCCTTGCTTTTTTTTCCTTTTACAAATTAGTCGAGGTTTTATATCAAAAAAGCTTACAGTTAAAGCATTTGATAACTTTTAGTCTAAGTTTTCTTTTATTGTTTTTATTAGGTGTAAATAATTTACCTGAAGGATTATATAGTTACACAGCTAGCTTACCCTACATATTACCATTCATTTTTTTTATTTTGTTAATAGCATTACTGTTGAAACAATTAGAGAGACCTCTATCAAAAAAAGAAACTACATTAATGTATTTGGTGTTGATTTTCACAATAGGATCAAATGAAACAGCAGCAGTCTTCATAGTGATCTTTTTAACCATTATGTTTATTTTTTCACTAAATAGAGCAAAGAATATCAATAAAAATATATTGATGCTATTAACTGTCTCTATTCTTTTAACAGCGGTTGTTTTGAGTTCATCAGGATTTATGTTGAGTATGGAAAATCCCTTGGTGTCCACTATGAGTTTTAACGATTTACTTGTTAAAGGCTTTGTTATGACAAAAGAAAGTATGATAGTTTGGATTTTTAAATCTCCCTTGCTTTTTTTTTCATTTGCTTTAATTTTGTTTTCAAAGAAAAAAACAACTCAACTACATTTTTTTAAATCAATTCACCCAGTTTTTTACTTGATAGTTAGTTTTTTACTCTTTGTATTATTGCACGTGTTTTCATTTTATACTATTGATTATGATCATCCAACCCGTGTGTCTGTAATGCTATTTGGTTTCTTTTTGGTTTGTTGGTTTTTTGTTTTGCAGGAAGCCATTGTTTTTTATCAAAATAACCCTTCATTACTGTATGATTTTTTACAGAAAAATTTACTGCAATATATTTCCAAGAGACAATTTTTAAATGCCACGCTTATTGGAATAGCCGTTTTTGTGTTCCTATCTTCTAATAATTTAAGAACGGTGCTATATGAGACACTAAGGGGTCATTTGTCGCTGTACGATCGCGAAAATGAAATTCGGTATAAAATGATAGAAGAATTGGGAGAAACAGAATTGATACAATTTACCGTTCGACCTAAGTCTTTATACCTGGAAGATATTACGACAGAGAAAGATGCTTGGCAAAACAACTGCTATAGCTATTTTTACAAAATGAAAGACGGAGTTACATTAGCAAAGTAATGAGAAAATTCTACAAATTTTTATTGGTTATTTTTGCTGTTATTTGTGTGTTGTTATTTGTTCATTATATCAATGTGAAGTTAGATGTAGCTAGAATTCCTTCTAAATATTTTGTTTCGCATGTATCTGAAGTTAAGCTTACACACCTAAATTTTGATGAAAATA
The DNA here is from genome assembly GCA_963849955.1 of uncultured Cytophagales bacterium. GTDB lineage: Bacteria > Bacteroidota > Bacteroidia > Cytophagales > JAAEPT01 > CAWFGW01. Next base: position 175,745 of record CAWKJU010000001.1, read on the forward strand.
ATCAAGAAAGCGTCATACCTTACTTAAGTACAGAACATACCTATAGTGGAGTTCAAAGCATGAAAGTAACGCCAAACGTTGAGTTTGTAGACCTTTTTGAATATTATTTGCCCGAGAAAAATCAAAATGAATATTTGAACTCTGTTCGTCTTGATTTAATGGTTTTTGCTCAAAGCCAATTTTCGGAAGTAGTGCTGGTGGTTGAAATTACTGATTTTTCAGGAAAAATGGTTCAATGGAAAAATGTAAGATTAAACCCATCATCTCTAAATGAATGGGAACATATTTATCATTCAGTGTATTTGAATAGTGAAGCAAGAATACCTCAGAATAAAATAAAGGTTTATCTTTGGAACGTAACCCACGAAAGTTTTTATATAGATGATTTGCGAGTAGCTGTTAGAAGATCAGACACAGAACCTGTTACTAGAAACGACCTACCATTAAATGTTTTTGTACTAGATCTCTCACCTGATAAAAAGTCAATTTATGGAAAGTTACTAGAAACAAAAGATTCACTTAGTTATTTACATATTACGCCTCCAGATCTTTTTACTCCACCCTTTACAATAGATTTCGATAGTGTCTCATCTAATATTTTGCCTCGAAAAATTAATGTTAGTCTGGTATTCGAAGCTATTGACATTAAAGACAATATTAAGTTAGCTTTTGAGTTTAGAAATAAGGAGACAAAAATTAAATATTTCTATTATTATCAAATTCCAAATTATTATCAAAGTGAGACCCAAAGATGTTCATTTGATGTAGATATTCCAGAAGAGTATCGATATAATGGTGAAATGATTTCTTACTTTTGGAATATTGGCAATAACGAATTGAATGTTGAAAGTGTTAAATACATCTTTTTTTAAAAATGAATTAAAAGATTTGACCTTTCATTATATATAACCTGTTTTTAAAATAGACTATTAAATTCTCTTGTATTAATAACTGGAGGAATGTTTTCATTGACATGTTTTTCTTCAACGGAGTCAATGATTATCAGTTAATTGATGACAATTATTTATTGTTTCTATATTTGGGTTGTGAATATTTTGGTCATTCTAATTACAACAAGTACATCTTATAATAAATACTAATTGAGTTGTTATCAGATTAAAAAATTGAGCTCTCCAATTCCGTAGTTAGTAATTCAAGTGTCTTAAAACCCATTACTGAGTTGCCTTTCTTGTTCAAACGGGGACTCCAAACAGCAACGCTATATTTACCAATATGTACTGCAGCTATCCCTCCACCTACACCACTTTTTCCGGGTAAGCCCACACGGAAAGAAAAATCACCAGCTTCATCATAAAAACCACATGTCTGCATCAATGCGTTAATGCGTTTAACTTGGCTTTTAGTGAGTTGAATAGGCGTTTCTTTGATAGTACCATGGTTTGCAAAATATAAAAATACTTTAGCAAGTTCTTCACAAGTTAACTCCAGAGAACAACAGTGAAAATATAAATCTAAAACATCGTCCACCGAATGGTTTAAGTTATTACATGATTTTAAAAAGTTTGCCAGAGCGATATTTCTATAGCCATGTTTTTTTTCTGAGTTTGAAACATCCTTGTTGTAATAGATTTCATTTGTACCAGCTAGACTTCGCACAAAAGTTAACAAAGCTTCTTTAGGGTTATCATACTCCTCCAGTAATACATCACAAATGACTAAGGCACCAGCATTAATAAACGGATTTCGAGGAATTCCATTCTCTAATTCTAACTGGATTAATGAATTGAAAGAGGTACCTGAAGGTTCTACATTCACTCTTTTCCAAAGTTCACCCCCTCGTTTCGTTAAAGCCAAAACAAGTGTCAGTACCTTTGAAATACTTTGAATTGAAAATTTTTCATGTGAGTCACCATAAGAAGCTGAAGTACCATCGATAAACTGAATGTGTGAACCATACTTATTAGAATCCACTACTGCTAACTCAGGTATATAAGTCGCTTGAGTACCTTCTTCTTGGAGTAGAAGTATCTCTTGGTGTATTTTTTTGAGTAGAAGTTGGTAATCCATAACTCAAGGTTATGAAAAACTTCCATCTGAAACAATACACTAAGCGAAACAAAAGTGATTTACTTTTTTGTTACTAGGTCTCGGTAGGGAAAGGTTGAAAATCCATTTATATTTGTTGTTAATGAGTTTCCAAACATTATTTGATACCCAAAATTGGGACGAGGTGAAAGCCAGTATCTATGCTAAAACAAGCAAAGATGTAGAAGTAGCTTTGTCTCGTACTGGTAAGCGAAGTTTAGAAGATTTTAAAGCCTTAATTTCTCCTGCGGCAATGCCTTACTTGGAGCAAATGGCCCAGTTAAGTCACCAAATTACTCAGAAACGATTCGGGAAAACCATACAGATGTATGTGCCCATGTACCTTTCTAACGAATGTCAAAACATTTGTACGTATTGTGGCTTTAGCGTGGATAATCCAATTAGAAGAAGAACGCTCACAGACAAAGAAATTTTGAAAGAGGTTGAAGCCATTAAAAAAATGGGGTATGATCACGTATTGTTAGTTACAGGTGAGGCAAACAAAACAGTGGGTGTGGACTATATCGGTCATGCGATTGCGTTAGTGAAACCTCACTTTGCAAACATATCTATTGAAGTGCAGCCGCTGGATCAGGACGAGTATGAACACTTGATGATACAAGGCTTGTATTCAGTACTGGTATATCAGGAAACTTATCACCGTGAAGATTATAAAAAACATCACCCAAAGGGAAAGAAATCAAATTTTGATTATCGGTTAGCTACTCCCGATAGATTAGGAAAAGCGGGTGTACATAAAATAGGTTTAGGCGTTTTAATAGGGCTAGAAGATTGGCGAACAGATTCCTTCTTTTGTGCACAACACCTTGATTACATGGAGCGCACATATTGGAGAAGTAAATACTCCATTTCATTTCCTCGTTTACGACCTTTTTCTGGTGGACTAGAACCTAAAGTTGAAATGTCTGATAAGGAATTGGTGCAATTAATTTGTGCTTATCGCATTTTTGATGAAGAGGTGGAGTTATCCTTGTCAACGCGTGAAAGTGAGAAGTTTCGAGATAATGTACTGAAATTGGGTGTGACTAGCATGTCAGCAGGTTCAAAAACGGATCCTGGAGGTTATGCAAGCACCACTGATGAATTGGAACAATTTGAAATTTCAGACGAAAGAAGTCCTCAAGAAATGGCTCGGATAATAAAAAGTCAAGGCTACGAACCTGTTTGGAAAGACTGGGATCATTCCCTCCAACAAGTAGATTGAACAGATAAATTCTTTTAATCCTTCTACCTTACCTCTTTCTAAAAAAATGCTATCAAAAGAAGAACTCAAACGTTACAATCGGCACCTTATTTTACCTGAGTTTGGTAAAGTAGGGCAGGAGAAACTAAAAAACGCACGTGTTTTAGTCGTTGGTGCGGGTGGTTTGGGGTGTCCGGTGTTATTGTATTTGACGGCTGCTGGTGTTGGTACAATAGGTATTATCGATGACGATAAAGTAGATGAGTCTAACCTACAACGACAAGTCTTGTTTGACAGCCATGATGTAGGTTATTTAAAGGCAGAGGCAGCTGTTCAGAAGTTAACTACTCAAAACCCTCATGTAGGCTTTGAAGTATGCACCGAACGCTTGACCTCAGAAAATGCCATCGCATTGATTTCTAATTACGACTTAATTGTGGATGGTTCCGACAATTTTCAAACACGCTATTTAGTAAACGATGCTTGTGTGTTAGCCAACAAACCATTTGTGTTCGGTTCTATATTTAAGTTTGATGGACAAGTCTCCGTGTTTAACTATAAAGGTGGTCCGACTTATCGCTGTTTATTTCCAGAGCCACCAACAGCTGGAGAGGTTCCAAGTTGTTCGCAAGTAGGGGTGATAGGGGTGTTACCTGGGATTGTAGGTAGCTTACAAGCAGCTGAGGCTATTAAAATAATATCAGAAATTGGAGAACCTTTAGTTGGTAAGTTATTGAATTTTGATGCGTTGACGATGCAATCGACTATTTTTCAATTTGAGAAAAACCATGAACTCGAAATCACTGAGCTAATTGATTATGACAACTTTTGTGGGGTAGAAAAACAAGAGCCATCAGAAGAAGTAGCTACCATTAGTTCTTCTGAATTAAGTATTTTGATGGGAATGCAGCCTGTTCTTTTGTTAGACGTTCGGGAAGATCATGAACTTGATATTTGTAAAATTGGGGAGCCCCAACATATTCCCTTAGGTGAAGTTTCTTCGCGTGTTGCTGAAATCAACAGGGATCACAAAGTAGTTGTTTATTGCCACCATGGTATGCGAAGTGCGATGGCCATTAAACTACTCAAGCAGGAATACGGGTTTTCTAATCTAATAAATTTAAAAGGAGGTATTCACGCTTGGGCCGAAGAAATAGACGATGAAATGGAACGGTATTAATCTTCCGTCTTGTTAGGTCGTTCTTCAGTTTCTTTTTTACCCTCTTCTACCATTTCATCACCTTCTTTTTCTTCTTCAGCATCAGTAGATTCAGTTTCTTCACCACTATCTCCTTTAACGAAATAAAATTCTGAATAAAGCGGAAAATGGTCTGATCCTATTTCCTTAAGCGTAGTTAATTTTTTAACAACAATCTCACTGGAATGAAAAAACAAATCAATAGGAAAGCGAAAGAACCAGTATTTGGCATGAAAAGTCGAGATAAAACCACGTCCGACCCGCGCATCAACCAATTCAGAAGTTTTTTTGAATAACTGTGAAGACTTCGTCCAGGCCACATTATTAAAGTCACCAGTTACTACTGCTTTTGCTTTTAGTTCCCGTACTTTTTTCGCTACAGCTACTAATTCACCATCACGCTCTTTTGAATTTTGAGATTCGGTAGGACTCGGAGGCGGTGGATGCACTCCCCAAAATGTAAAGGTATGACCGTCTTCGGTTTCAATTTCAGCTTCGATGCTGGGGATGTCATCAGCAACAAAATAGTGAGTGGTGATGTTTGTTGTTTTCAGCCTAGAATAAAAGTGCATTCCATAGGTGTTTTCTAAAGCATTTTCACAGAAGTAAGTATATTCCTGTTTCAACTGAGCAAAAGAGGTCTCCCATTCACGATTTGATTCAATTGTTAAGATGATATCAGGGCTAACTTCTTTAATTAAATCGATCAGTTTTTGATGGCAAGGATTAAACTGGTAAACATTTACAGATAACACCTTTATTATTTGTGAGTCGGGGTTATTGTTTTTATTCTTTCTAAAATAGCTATAGATCTGAGTGTATTTAAATAGAATAACTACGTTTTTAATCATTAAAAGTGCCAAAGCTCCATTTAGTATAAATTCATAAGGAGTTAGGTAGTGAAAGAAAATTAATGAAATGATGACTACAAAAAATTGGCCCACAGCTAATTGAATTTTGGCAAAATCGCATACTCTAAATATCCAATGTGTGTGTGGAATTAAAGATAATAGATCAATTAGTATTAAGGACGTTGAGAGAAAATAGAATAGGTAATCCACAGAACTGTTTTAATTAGTGGGAATTTACACTCAATTATTCAATCTTTTAAATGATTGACCAAATTTCTAAAACAATTTATCTTTAAAACATAATCTTAGCAGGGTACCTATTCTAAAAAACAACTCTTTATATTATAACCGATTTGTAAATCATCAAGGCTTATGTGAAATCAGAAGTGAACGTAAGGGCGAGTTTATTAGTGAATTTATTTCTTAAACATAAACACCACAGCTAGAATTAAAAAAACAAAAGAAATAAGGTGATTCCATCGGAAGGTTTCAGTTTTGAAAACCAATAAAGTAAACAACGCAAAGATAATAAGGGTGATAACTTCCTGAATAACTTTTAGTTCAAATAACGAAAAAGGACCTCCGTTTCCTTTATACCCTATTTTATTTGCAGGAACTTGAAATACATATTCAAACAAGGCGATACCCCAGCTGATTAATACAATAGAAATTAAACCCAGCTTGTTGAACCATTTCCATTCAGTGAATTTTAAATGGCCATACCACGCCAATGTCATAAAGGTATTGGATAGAATTAATAATACGATTGTCAGTACCCCTTTCATGTTTTAGGATTTAGACCAAAAGATCGAAAAATTAACACTGTATACCAATCCTCTCTTCGGGATTTGTAATCCCGAGGTCAGAGAAAAAGGATTCATAATCCGCTTATCTCTTCCGCTTTCTCCTTCTCCCCAAAGTATTTCTTCTGAAAAATGAGAATTACAATTACAGAAACAAAAATAGAAGCATCGGCAAAATTAAACACAGGCCATAGCCATAAGTTATAATAACCAATAACCGGTAAGTCCAATGTGCCTTGATAGATGTCAAAGAAGAACATGTCTACCACTTTACCATGTAAGAACGCAAAAGGAGCACCATCCGCAATAAGATCAGGGAAGATTAAGCCATAGAACATACTATCCACCAAGTTACCAATTGCTCCACCAAAAATGAGTGCGACACAAATTTGCAAACCTACTTTTGCATCTTTTTTGTACAATTGACTCATGTAATAACCAATAGCAGAAACCGCCACAATACGGAAAACTGTCAAAATGATTTTGCCATATGCTCCGTTTAACTTCATTCCGAAAGCCATGCCTGGATTGGTGACGTAGAAGATCTGCAGCCAATCCATTCCTAAAACTTCAAAACCGGTGTGTTCCTCCATGTTAAGGTGGATAGCCATCTTGATGATTTGGTCGATAATAATCACTGCAATTCCTATTAGGAAGAAGTGTTGGAGTTTTAGTTTTCTCATTTTTCTAACGTCATTGCGAATTCCGACTTTAGGAGGAATGTGGCAATCTTTTAATTTTTACTGAGAGAATTTTCGATGTCCTCAGGTTGACGAAGTATTATAGTTCTATCTTTAATACCAATTTCAATTCATCCATTTCGATTTCAGTGCCATCTACTTTTTCAGCAATATCTAAAGCGAATGCCTGCGTTTCTGTGCAGATGTATTCTTTATTCGATGCCAGGGCCGCGACAACCAGTTCATCAGACTTCTGAACGGTCACTTTGATTTTATCTTGTATCTCCAAGCCCATTTCCTTTCTCAAGTTCTGAACACGGTTTACAAAATCACGAGCAATTCCTTCTTGCTTCAACTCATCTGTAATGGTGATGTCCAAGGCTACAGTTGTTCCTTCATTGCTTGCCACTAACCAACCAGGGATGTCGTCAAACGAGATTTCAACTGACTCTCTGGTCAAAGTAAACGTTTCTCCATCTAAGTCGATGTCGTAAGCATTGTCCCGCTCAATAGTTGCAATAGCCTCTTGTGACAACTGTGCAATTTGAGCAGCAGCTAACTTCATCTTCGGTCCTAATTGTTTTCCTAAAGTTTTGAAGTTGGCTTTCACTTTCTTCTCCAAGATCCCATTGGTTTCTTCAATGAATTCAATGGTTTTAATGTTTACCTCTGATAATATTAAATCAGAAACAGCTTCAATTCGTGATTTATCTTTTGCACTTAACACTGGGATTAAGATTTTCGATAACGGTTGACGAACCTTGATACTTTCTCCTTTTCGTAAGGAGTGAACTAAGGAAGAAATTCGTTGAGCCAATGCCATTCGAGCTTCTAACTCAGTGTCGATGATTGTTTCATTTACCTCAGGGAAATCACCTAGGTGGATTGAACTGAATGAATCCAATTCAGAAACCTGATTGATATCTGAATAAACGCTATCAAAATAAAAAGGTGCATAGATGCTCGACAACTTAGCACACGTAACTAAACACTCATGCAACGTTTGATAAGCAGCTAGCTTGTCTTCATTGTATTCGCCTTTCCAGAAACGCTTTCGGTTCAATCGCACATACCAGTTGCTGAGGTCATCAATTACAAAATCTTGAACAACGCGAGCACCTTTTGTAAGGTCGTAGTCAGCTAAAGCAACGTCTACCACCTTGATTAAGCTGTGTAATTTAGAAAGTACCCAACGGTCGCTTTCGGTTCTTTTTGATAATTCTACTTGGCTTTCTTTTCCTGTAAAACCATCTAAGTTGGCATACAAGGCAAAAAAGTTGTAGGTGTTTTGGTAGGTGCCAAAGAAACGTCTTTGTACTTCTGCAATACCTTCGCTATCAAATTTGAGGTTGTCCCACGGTGGTGCGTTGGAAATCATGTACCAACGTGTTGCATCAGCACCGTATTTAGTAATTGTTTCAAACGGATCAACAGCATTGCCCAATCGTTTAGACATCTTTTGACCATTCTTATCCAAGACCAAACCGTTGGAAATAACACTTTTATATGCAACAGAATCAAATACCATGGTTGCAATCGCATGAAGCGTAAAAAACCAACCACGGGTTTGATCCACACCTTCAGCAATAAAGTCTGCTGGGAATGATTTGTTCTGATCTATTTCCTCTTTGTTTTCAAAAGGATAGTGTTGTTGTGCATAAGGCATTGCCCCAGAGTCAAACCAGACATCAATCAAATCCGCTTCCCGCTTCATTGGTTTGCCTGTTGGAGACACTAACGTAATGTCATCCACATAGTTTTTATGTAAGTCGAATGAATTGTAGTTGCTCTTACTCATGTCACCCGCAGTAAAGTCAGCCAACGGATTTGAAGTCATGAACCCAGCAGCAATTGACTTTTCAACCTCCGCCTTTAATTCTTCTACCGATGCAATACAAATTTCTTCCGTCCCTTCTTCGTTTCTCCAAATTGGGATTGGGATACCCCAGTAGCGCGAACGCGATAAGTTCCAATCGTTAAGGTTGGTTAACCAGTTGCCAAACCGACCAGTTCCTGTGCTTTCAGGTTTCCAGTTGATGGTTTTATTTAGCTCTATCATGCGATCTTTAACCGCAGTTGATTTGATGAACCACGAATCTAGCGGGTAATACAAAACAGGTTTATCCGTTCGCCAACAATGCGGATAGCTGTGTTCGTATTTTGCAATACTGAACGCTTTATTTTCCTCTTTTAGCTTGATAGAAATTAAGACATCGACCGATTTTTCAGGGGCTTCGCCTTCAGCATAATAGTCATTTTTGACATACATGCCAGCAAATTCACCCAATTCAGGTCTGAATTTACCTTGCAGGTCAACAAGTGGAACAGCATTCCCATTTCCATCTAATACTAACATGGCGGGTACTCCAGCTTCTTTAGCCACCATCGCATCATCTTGTCCAAAAGTAGGTGCGATGTGCACAATGCCTGTACCGTCTTCTGTAGTAACAAAATCTCCAGCTATCACACGAAAAGCCTGATCCGCATTTTCATGAGGAAGGGTGTAAGGTAAAAGTTGTTCGTAAGTAATACCTACTAAGTCGCTTCCTTTAAATTCATTGAGAATGAAATAAGGGATTTTAGCTTTGGGATTAGAGGAATCGTAGGCAATATCAGCTGTTTCTGATTGTGCATATTTTCCAGTGAATTGTTTTTCAACTAAGTTCTTAGCCAAAATCACATTGGCAGGAAGAAAAGTGTATTGGTTGAAGGTCTTCACCAATACATATTCAATTTTATTTCCCACAGCTAAAGCTGTGTTCGATGGTAAAGTCCAAGGTGTAGTTGTCCAGGCGATGAAGTAAGCTTCATCTATACCCAATTTTGAAGTGTCTTTGATTTTAAATTGTGCAACAGCAGAAGTGTCTTTTACATCTTTATAACAACCTGGTTGGTTTAGTTCATGAGAACTTAACCCCGTTCCCGCAGCGGGAGAGTAAGGCTGAATAGTGTAGCCTTTATAGACTAAGTTTTTTTTATGCAATTGACCCAGTAACCACCACACCGATTCGATGTATTTGTTTTCATAGGTAATGTATGGATCATTCATATCCACCCAATAACCCATTTTTTGAGTTAAGTCATTCCACACATCGGTGAACTGCATGACCGTTTCACGACAGGCTTTGTTGTACTCTTCAATAGATATTTTTTTACCGATATCTTCTTTGGTGATGCCTAATTTTTTCTCAACACCTAATTCAACGGGTAAGCCATGAGTATCCCAACCTGCTTTTCTTTTTACTTGAAAACCTTTTAATGTTTTGTATCGGCAGACCACATCCTTAATGGCACGCGCCATCACGTGATGAATACCAGGTAAACCATTAGCCGAAGGCGGACCTTCATAAAAAGTAAAGGTCGGTTTTCCTTCACGGTTTGAAACAGATTGTTCAAATACGTTTTCTTTGTTCCACTTCTCAAGAACCTCTTGCCCCACTTGAGCATAGTTCAGTTGTTTGTGTTCCTTAAACTTCACTTCTTGTAGTTCGTTTTTCTTGTAGTTCGGTATTTTCGGGGTTATCCTCCTCAGAAGATGCTTCAGTCAAATCTTCTTCGTTGTAAGAATCAATTAAAACAGGAACTCCCACTTTGCGTTTTCCAGAGTCAAAGGTGATTAATAATGCTGGCAATAAAACCAAATTAGTAATCATGGCAATTAACAGCGTTGTTGAAGTTAAAATTCCCAACATCACAGTTCCTCCAAAGTTTGAAAAAGCAAAAATAATGAAACCTGAGAATAACACGATAGAGGTATAGAACATGCTAGCCCCCGTTTCCTTAATGGTTTTTTGAACTGATATTTTTACCTGAAAGTTATTGGCAAATAGCTCTTGTCTGTATTTTGCTAAAAAATGAATGGCATCATCCACTGATATACCAAAGGCTATACTAAAAATAAGGGCTGTACTCGGTTTTAATGGAATACCCATATAACCCATTAAAGCACCAGTGACGGCTAGTGGAACTAAGTTGGTGATAATTGAAAGTACCACCATTCGTACATTTCTAAACAAAAGCCCCATAATGATCGCGATTAGTACAATAGCCATCACTAAACTTTGTCTGAGATTTTTAATTAGGTATTTATTCCCTTTAATAAATAGGAGCGTTGTCCCTGTGATTTCGTAATCAATACCCGTTTTAATTTTTGCATCGGCTGTTTTAAAAATGCGATCAGCTTCGGGAATAATGACCTGATGGATTAATGTATCCATTGATTTAGAACCAATGTCAGCTACTTTAATCGAAATTCGCACTTGACCAGTGGTGTCGACTAATGACTTGAGTAAGTTGTCCGAGTCTTTGCGTTCGCTTCGCTTGAGATAACTTAATATTCTGCCTTTATCTTGATTGGTAGGAATTGCGTAAAAATCGGGCAGCCCAGCCCAATAAGCTTGTCGTGCACCTTTAATGAAGTTTAAGATGGATACTGAAGCCGATAGCTCTGGTTGTTCAGCAAGGAAATTTTGAAACTCATCTAGTTTTTCAAGAAAACGGGTGTTTTTCAAAATGGTAGGATCATGGGCATCGATGACAATTTCCAACGGCATGGCTCCACCAAAGTTTTCTTCAAAAAAAGCTAAATCATGTCTTACTCGGCTGTCTTTCGGTAAGTCTTCCACCATATAAGAAACAGAATATACTTTCCATGACCCCCAAAGTGATACTAATACGATGATTCCTGTTATGATAAACACTTGCTTTCTTTTTTGCATGACCACATAATCCAGCCAACTTAAGAAGCTCTTCATGAGCTTAAAGTTGAGGTGCTTGGTGTGCTTTAATTTTGGGTCAGGTAAAAAAGAAAAAACAGTAGGAATTAAAATGATACTGATAATGAATGTTCCTAAAACATTGATACCAGCAACTAAGCCAAACTCCCGCAAGATAGTGATGTCAGCGGATACAACTACTAAAAAACCAACTGCAGTAGTGAAGTTAGTGATTAAGGTTACAATTCCGATTTTGCGAATCACAATACTTAGTGCTTTGATTTTGTTGTTGTGCTTCACAAATTCTTGATGATATTTATTAAGCAAATACACGCAGTTAGGAATTCCGATAACTACAATAATTGGCGGTATTAAACCAGTTAATAAAGAAACATCATAACCCAATAAAGCCATAGAACCCATTGTGCTTATTACAGCAACTCCAATAACGAGGACTGAGAAAATAACTGCAGAGAACGATCTGAAAAAGGCAAAAAGAATGATTGCAGTTATTCCTAAGGACATCATCAAGAACATTTTTAACTCCGAGTTTACTTCGCGAGTCATAGTTGTTCTGACATAAGGTAACCCCGCATAATGGGCTTGAATTCCTGTTTTTTCTGAAAAGTCGTCTACATAAGCTTCCACCTCACTTACTAAAGAAATTCTTCTTTTCGAATCATTATAACTTTGATCTAATGTTACTAAAACAGTAGTTGCACCATTGTCTGGGTTATAGAGGTGTCCTTGATAAAATTTTAACGACTTAAATTCTGAAAGTAGGGAGTCTAATTCAGGTTGATTGTTGGGAATGGTATTGAATAGTTTAATGAAATCAAACTTCCGCTTTGAATCATTACGTTGAAGTTTATAGATGTTTGGTAAGCCAACCACATCATTTAATCCTTCTAAAGTGTCAATGCCTTCACACATTGCTGCGAAAGCTTTAAAATTTTCGAGTTGATATATGCTACTGTCTTTAAAGCCAATAGCTAGCACATTGGCATCTTGTCCAAAGGTTTCTTTGAATTGACGAAAGTATTGCGATTCATATTTTGTTGAAGGTACAAGTTCGGCAAACTTAAAACTCATTCGTACTTTCGTAGCTTGATAGCCCATGAAAGCCGTGAATAGAATTAGAACCCCAATCAGTAAAAAGCGATGCTTTAGAATTATATGCGCTAGTCTTGTCCACATAAATAGTCGGCAAAGGTAAGTATTTTTTCAGCGATATACCTCTAGGTAAGTTACTATTTACTATGCTAACGGATTTATTTTAATAATTATTAAAAGCGAAATAATCAGAACGTTTTATAATGTGGTATTTAAAATCTATTTTTAGATAATGTTAACACATAAGAATGTATGTTTCTTTTCACTATGGGTAGTATTACTTATCCTTTGTTCATGTGCGAAAGAATTCGACAACTTGAGTTGGGATAGCTCAGTGACTACCCCAGTTGCAAAGGCTAAGTTAACTTTGGGAGATATCATCGAAGAAGATTCTCTAATTAAAAAAAATGATGATAATTCATATTCTTTAGTTTATAGAGATGAAATTTATACATTTTCAAACCCCCTCGATTCTTTTGTTGATATTCAAATACGACCTCTAATTAAAGATGTAACCTTAGAGTCATTAGAATTAGAGCCTCAAAGTTTTGAATCTAAAGTAACATTAAATGAATTATTAGGAGATAATGTTTTTTTTAAAATCTTGTTTCCAGATCAAACATGGGTTGATAATAATTTTAATGGAACTTCTTTCCCTGTCACCTTAGACCCAATAAATGTAGATTTTTCTAACATACTTCAACGCGCCATATTGACGAAAGGAAAATTGAATATTCGTCTCGACAATCAACTACCATTAGACATTAAAGGAATCAACTTTACTATAAAAAATGCCGTTGGCGGACAGGTGGTTTATCAAGGTTCGTATGATGTGAATTCTGAGCAGACGATAGTTGATGAAGTAGACTTAGCACAAAAATTAAATGGTCAGTCCATCGAAGGGCAATTGGTGGTAGAGTTAGGTACTGTTTCGGTAAGTCCGGCTCAAGGTCCCGATTCTTTATTTATTGATTATTCAGATGCCTTTACAGCAGCTATTACATTGTCTGATTTAAAAGTGTCGGAGGCCGATGCTATATTTCCCGCACAGAACATTGTGGAAGCAAAAGATACAGTGGGTTTAATTGGGTTGGGAGATGTAGAGTTAACCCGAGCAATAATAAAACAAGGGCGAATATCAACAATCGTGAGTAGCACAGTTGAAAGTGAAATGTTTATCGAATATTATGTGCCAAGCGCTGTGCGAAATGGACAAATTTTCAACTTCAAGGCTACTGTCCCCGCAGCACCTTCTGATGGCTCAATTTCAATTGATAAAGAATTTTCTTACGATGGCTACGATTTTGATTTTACAGGAAAAGATGGTGATTTGACCAATGCTTTTTATAATGAGTTGTATGCTCGTATTGAGAATACAGGCCAAATTATTCACTTGTCATTACAAGACACTATTTCCTTAGCTATTCAGGTAGAAGAACTAATACCAAGTTATGTGGAAGGCTATTTAGGACAACAAGTATTTGAAATTGATCCAGACACGATATTTTTTAATGCTTTTGATGACATTAAAGCTGGTGCATTCTCTTTTGAAACTGCTAAGTTAGAGATAACCGTGGAGAATGGATTAGGAGTAGATGGTGAATTAGTGTTTAACCAATTAGCTGCCATCAATAGCAAAACCGGTCAGAAAGTGAACTTTCCAAATATTCCCTCATTCCCAATTCAAGAAGCTAGCAATTTAGGGAATGGTTTTTTATCCAGCACCCAGCGTTTTCAAGTCGATAAAGCGGTATCTATTTTAAATATTTTGCCTGATAAAATCTATTACAATATATCTGGGGTGCTTAATCCTGGTGGTAATGTACCTGCTTATAGCGATTTTATATATGATAATGCTGAGTTAAAAGCTTATTTAGATTTGGAAGTACCCTTTTCTTTCAATGCAACTAATTTAGTGTTGTCCGATACAATCAGTTTTGATCAGGAGTCTCAACAACGACCGGAGGAAATTCAAAATGGCGTATTACGATTTATCGTTCAAAATGAATTTCCGTTAGACGCGAGATTAAAAGTGTATGCACTGGATGAACAAAATCAGCTGATTGATTCATTGGTGACCACAGATAAAATTCTAGCTGCAAATAGCTCTCAAAACTCCGTATCTCAATCACAAGAATCAGTAGTTGAGTATTATGTAGAAAAAGCACGGTTGGAAAATGTATTAAAAGCTCGAAAATATGTATTTGAAATAGCCTTTGCGTCACCAACTAGCGCTTATACTAAATTGTATGCAGATTATTCTATAGAGGTATTAATGACGGTTGATTTTAATTACAGAGTGAGTTCTGGTTTGTAGATGAAAAAGAGTTTTATATTAAATTTAGTTTATTTTATAAGCTCTTATGCTTTTTGTCAACTTCCCGTTTGGCAGGGTGATTTTGCCTTTTCTGAAGATTCCCTTAAGCCTAGTGATTATTTTACGCTTGTTTCTGAATATATCAATAACTCTAATTCAATCTCGAATCAATTTATAAACAATTTAGATCAAGCAACTTTTATTGATACTGAAAACAAGAGGAGAGAACTTGCAAGTGCTAGTCAGAATATTCGAGTAGGATTGGTATTCGATGCTGGAATTTGGTATAAACATCGTCTGAAAAAAAACGATTTAACATTTGTATTTAATCTCCGAACCAGAAGTTTTAGAACGATAGAAACTAATAGAGATGTATTGGATTTAATTTTTAATGGTAATACTGATAATGAGGGTAAGGTAATTGATTTTTCACCCACAAACATGTTTCAATATGTACACCAGGAAGTTTATTTAGGTGCTGAAAAACGTTTTGATAAAATTGGTTTGTTGATTGGAGGAGGTGTAGCACTTCAAAAACTAGCTTATCATCGGCAATTGGAATTAACAGGATCGATTTACACCGCACCTTATGGTCAATACATTGATTATGATATTCATTATACAGACCAAGAAACACGGTCCTTGAGCACAAGTAATTTTAAGCGCTTCGAGGGCATGGGTGCTACAATAAACGCATATGCAGAAAAACAATTTAATAACATGAGTCGCTTAGCGATGGAAGTAAAAGATATCGGGTTTATCAATGTCGATGATGTAAGGGAATATAAACTAGATGAAACCATGAGATGGGAAGGGGTATACGTAGAAGATGTAACCGGAACTCCAACAATTATTGGGGAATACCCCAATCCAGAACTAGTAGAATCAAGAAAATCAAAAAAGCTAACCACCACTGGAAGTGTTAATTTGAGCTATTTTGCCCGTGTAACTCCAAAAATATTTGGTTATGCTGGTGTCAAAAAGTTTTTTACGTCAGCTTACACACCCAGATTGTATGCAAGACCCTATTATGAAATTTGTGAATTAGTTGCTGTAGGGCTTCCCGTGGCTTATGGCGGGTTTGGCAATTTGGATGTAGGAATTTCTTTCAAAGGAAAAATTCTAAATAATTATAGTTATGTGATTGATGTCAATTACCTTGAAAGTCTCTTTATGCCAAAAAACTCAAGCGGGCAAGGCTTTAATTTTGGTTTATCCGCTATGTTTTAGACTTTTGTCGGATGCACATAGCCGATAGCTTTCAAATGATGTCCAAACTTTCGCTTCCGCGATTGAAAAATGCTTATCAGCTATACCAATCATTTCAAAAATCTCAGAAGTCAGGTAAAGCATTAATTCAAGGTTTGCCCAGTAGCATTGCCATTGAACCGACAACGAGTTGCAATTTGCGTTGTCCGGAATGCCCGAGCGGTTTACGATCTTTCACAAGATCCACAGGCATGTTGACCCCAGCGTTGTATGAAAAGATATTAAAGCAAATAGCCCCCACTTTGACTTATTCCACGCTTTATTTTCAAGGGGAACCTTATTTAAACCCTCATTTTTATGATTTAATACAACTTTCCACCAAATATAATCTGTATTCAGCAACTTCTACCAATGCCCATTTTTTGGATGAGGAAAATGCGCATAAAACAATAGTTTCTGGTTTAAGTCGCTTGATAATTTCCATCGATGGTACTTCACAGGATACCTATGAACAATACCGTGTAGGGGGTAAGTTAGATAAGGTGATTGAAGGGACAAAAAATGCGGTGAAAGCAAAAAAAGAGCTGGGTGGAAAAACTCATATCATCTTTCAGTTTTTGGTAGTCAAACCCAATCAACACCAGTTGGAGGAAGTGAAGCAGCTGGCAAAAGAATTAGGAGTAGATGAAGTGAAATTCAAAACCGCGCAAATTTACGACTTCAAAAACGGGAGTGATTTAATCCCTACCATAGATAAATATTCTCGTTACCGTGAAACGGCAGATGGTACGTTTGAAATCAAAAATGAGCTAGAAAACAAATGCTGGAAAATGTGGCAGTCGTGTGTAATTACGTGGGATGGGCGAGTGGTGCCTTGTTGTTTTGATAAAGATGCGAAATACAACATGGGGTCTTTGGAGAATCAATCGTTCAAAGAAATCTGGTTTGGAGAAAAGTACAATCGCTTTCGCCAACAACTTTTAGATGATAGGCAGTCAATTGATATTTGTCAAAACTGCACGGAGGGATTGCGTGTTTTTGAGGATTGATAAGATTTAACGAAATGGTAACATTATCATATTGTTAACTTTTTGCCTTTGAAGTGAAAGGCATGTACATTTCCGACACAAAAAATAATTACGGTAATGGCAGATAAAAAACTTCTGAAAGCTCAAAAAGAACTTTTAAAAACACAAAAGAAACTCAAAAAAATTGAGGCGTCAGTGAAAAGTGTTGAAAACAACAAAAAATCATTAAAGTCAGCTGTTATTGAATTAGTTGAGAAAGATGGCAAAATAAAAACCATCAACAACACCCTGAAAGAACTTGAAAAGAATGATAATAAAGCAGCCAAAAATGCAAAGTTGTTAGCACAACTTCACAAACAAGTAACGAAATTATCAAAGAAGGTAGAGGGTTTGGAGTCGAAGACGATAAAAAAATTGGATGTAAAAAAACCGACTTCAAAAGCTCAAAAGGAAAAACAAAAAACCACTAAGAAGAAGCCTGTTAAAGATGACCAAAAGGCTAAAGTGCCCACGCCTAAATTAATAGTTTCAAAAGCCCAAGCTCCAACTCAAGCGAGTAATAAGTTCTCAGCGGTAGATGCTATTGTAAAAATCGAGCAGATGAAATCTGTAGAAGAGGTCAAGGCATTTCTTAAATCAGAAAAACGCGTGACGGTTAAGCGTGCTGGTGAGGAGAAAATTACTGCACTAAAATAAATTTTATTGGAGCAAAGCGGTGATTTCTTCACTCAAAGGCTTCACTTTAGAATCAAAGTGAGCGATTAATTTACCGTTCTCATCTACCAAGAACTTGTTAAAGTTCCAAGACACAGTAAAGTCCCCCAAGCCATTTTGATCTTTTGAAGTTAGAAAAGTATAAATCGGGTGTTGCTCTTTGCCTTTCACATCAATTTTGGTGGTAATGGGAAAAGTGACACCGTAGTTTTTCTGACAAAACGTGGCTATTTCCTCTTCTGAACCCGGTTCTTGTCCTAAGAATTGATTACAAGGAAATCCAATGACTACCAGTTTGTCTTTATACTGTTCACTCAAAGCTTGTAGGTCTTCATATTGATGAGTATATCCACATTTACTTGCCACATTCACCAAAAGGATTTTTTTGCCTTTGAATTGACTTAAGTCGAAGACTTCTTCGCTATTGAGCAGTTGAATTTTGAATTGGTGGATTGAGTTGTTCGATACTGTTGAAGTGATCATAGCGAAACTAAATATACTTATGAGAAGGGCTATCATTTTATATTAATTTACTCTATAACAAAGCACGAAAAATAAAGTTTATAAAAAAGAGGTGTGTTCTTACTTATCTTGGCAGTGTTTTACTTTGAAAAGTAAACCCATATATTTACCAAGTTTATTGGTTAGGAAACCAACAACTTCAGGAATAAACTAGTAAACTAGAACTATTTCTTCATTATTTTGCCAATATGTTGGTACGTGTTTTTTTGACTCAATTTCAAGTTGTATAATCCTGAAGGTAATTCAGTTAAGTCAATATTTTCAGTTGAAGTTCCAACTGTTTGGCTTTTTACTGTTTGGCCTTGTGAATTCAATAGATTAATAACGCATTCTCCATCTACTAATGTTAAGCCTTCTATATGGACAAAGCTTGAAGTTGGATTAGGATGAATTGAGAACTTTGAATCATTACTTAATGGAAGACTTGTTATTGTTGATATATGATATTTATCTAACCTATATTCTATGTAATAAGGATTGTACTTCTTTAGACTGGAAATTATACAAATGGAATCGCCAGTAATATTAAAAGCTTGTTCTGGCCAATAATCACTAGTTTTTGTTTGGTATAAAGATGTCGACTCCGAAACGATATCTTCTAATATAAAAAATGTTGAAAATAAATTAGTTGAATAATCAGGGATAGCTCTAAAGTTTGTGTACAATACATATTCGTTATTAAAGAAATCAACGGAAAAATTAACCTCATGATTCCCTGTGTCAAACGTTCGTACTTCGGAACTATCTTGGTTGGTGTTACTAATAAAAACATCATCTGAAGGATAGTGAGTTAATGGTTTTTGATAAATTCCGGAAAAATAAAATTTATTTTTATTTGAATCTTTAATGAAGTTTACTGCTCTATAAAGTTTTGGTAAATCCAGGAATAAAATGTTTTTGAATAGTTTGTCACTTTTATTCAGTTCCACAATATAAAATGTTACAGTACTAGAACCGAGAGGTGTTGGTCTACGCCAAATAGAGTCCGCTCTAGAAGACCCTAATAAATAAATGGAATTATCGTCTTCAAAAAAATCAATTATTGATCCAATATTTTCTTGATTCACTTGTTTTTCAAAGAGTAAATTAAAATTATAATCATATGAACATATTGTTGAATTTTCAATACTCAAAACCTCATCAGATAGTGCTATAAACTTATTTACATGAATTTTTGAACTATATTCTTTTATGAGAAATTCTCCATTTGCATCCAATTTGACTAACAATGAATCAGTGATAAAAAAATAATTTGAGTTTTTGAAAAAAGAAACAAATCCGTACACGGAATTTAGCCCTAGTGTTGACATTAATTCTGTATAGGATTTTTTCCAAAGCAAATTGCCATTATGGTCAAATTTCTCTATTATTGGAAAGTACAAGTGATTGGCAGTACTTTGTTGGTAAACGATTGAAAAGTGATTTTTTTCAATAAAATAAAAGCGAGATTCTTTTTTAGAATCTGAATCAGATGCTATTATTTTACTAATAGCTGGTTCGAGTAGAACTTGTCCATTGCAAAAGAGAGTAGTCAGAACTAGGAAATGGAATAAATATTTTTTCATTGGGTCTTTATATTTTCAATTTTTGTCTTTCTCTGCTTTTCTCTCAATCTCCTCAAAATCAATTTTAGAGCAAGCTCCACAGTTGTCACTACAACCTGGTTTTGTAAAGTGTTTATACACGACTCTTCCTAAGTAAATAAGTGCCCCAAGGCAAAGTAGCGCTATGATGATTTGTTGTGTCAATTAAATCCAGTGTTTGCGTATGACCTCTTGCATTTCTTGATGCATTGCACAAGCAGCAATAGTTTCTGCGCCTGAATAGTCTGGTGTTTTTCCAGAGAAATCAGTGACTTTACCGCCCGCTTCTTCTACGATTAACACTCCGGCCATAATATCCCAAGGCTTGAGGTTGTATTCGAAGAAACCTTCAAATCGTCCGCAAGCCACATAACATAAGTCCACCGAGGCGGCACCTAACCTCCGCAAGCCGTGGGTGTCTTTCATAAATTGGTTCAATATATTCAGGTACTTCGGCAAACGTTCAAAGTCATAATAGGGAAAACCCGTAGCTAATAGTGAGTCACCTAATTTATCTACCGAAGAAACTTCAATTTTTTGATCGTTGCACCATGCTCCACCACCTTGGTAGGCATGAAAACATTCATCTTTGTTGAGCTCGTGTACCACGCCAATTAAAATTTCTTTTCCTTTCACTAAAGCAACACTTATGGCATAAACTGGCAAACCGTGTGTAAAGTTCGTGGTACCGTCTAATGGGTCAATTACCCAACAATATTCTTTACCCGATTCGTTTCCGATTCCCTCTTCCGCCATAATACCAGCTTCGGGAAAAACACGGTTTAAGCCTTCAATTAATTTGGCTTCACTGGTTTTGTCCACGTAAGAAACAAGGTCATTATACCCTTTATGTTCAATCTTACTTTTTGTAAAGGTCTTTGCTTCTAGTTGGATAAACTGTCCTACTTCGCGTACAACCTCACGGGTATTTTTGGTCAACTGTGCTAGATTCATCTAAATTTTTCGGTTTTCTTTCTTACAAGGGTAGATAAAAATAAGACGATGGACAAAAAGGCCAAGCTCCGCCCAATGTAGTCGCCATATTTGGTGAAAAAGGTGATTTTAGTTGAGGTTTTCACTTCACCATACAAAGCTGCAGGTTCCCAATAGCGGGACTGTTGAAGTATATCTCCGTGAATATTAATAAAAGATGAAATGCCGGTGTTAGCTGACCGCACCACGGGTCTTCTAGTTTCAATGGCTCTTAACTTTGCATAAAGGTTGTGGTGTTTGTGCCCTTCAGTATCGCCCCACCAACCGTCATTTGTGATGATGGTCAGTACTTCTGCACCATTGGTAACATATTCGCGTATAAAATCTCCAAAGATAGATTCGTAGCAGATGATAGGGGCTATTTTAATCCCATTCTTCGTTTCAAAAACTGATCGCTTATTTTGTGGGGCATAGGTGCCAGCAGCACTGAAGTCAATGAGGTCTTCAAAAAAACCAAACACTTTTGGAAAAGGAATGGCTTCTACCCCAGGTACAAATTTCGATTTATGATAAATTTCAACACTGTCACCATTCATCCATAACCCCGCGTTATAAGTTTGATAAAAGCCGATGTTTTTACTGAATTTTGTAAATGCTGGATTGCTATTTTCAGGGACTATTTCCCATGATTCAATACCTGAAAGTAAGGCAGTGTTGGGATGCTGGAGAAGGAAGTTGGAAAGTAAAGTGAAGTGTTCATTTCTAGTAAAGGTGATCTCACGATTGGAACCTTGAATAGCGGTTTCAGGCCAAAGTACAACATCCACTTGTTTTGAACCAATTGCTTGATTACTTAAATCAATCATTTTCTCCATTTGTATTTCTACTGGCGACTCAAACTTCTCCCCAAAGGGATCTATATTGGGTTGCACTGCTACAAGCGAAATAGTTTTTCCATCTTCAATCACTTTGCTACCAATCCAATAAGAAAGTCCAATAGGAAGGAGGATGATTAAAAGGACGTTAATAACAGAAGGAATAATTTCAAGTTTTTTAGAAGTGAGTTGACTTAGAACAATGAGGTTAGCTAACAAAACCCAAACACTGCCACCCAAAATACCAGTAAACTCATACCATTGAATCCAGTTGTGTTGAATAGCAAATACATTTCCGAGTGTAATCCATGGCCAGGCAATGTCCCAGTTTAGGTGTAAATATTCAAAACCAACAAAGTAAACTACTAATGAGAGGTAACCTACTCGTTTACCGAACAGCTGTTTTGTTAGTCGAAACGCAGCCAAAGGTGCGGTCATCATAAACGCGTTAGCGATTACAGAGAAAATACCACCTCCAGCTGTTGAGTTGTAAATCCACCAGGTTGTTCCGGCATTCCAGAGGAACATCATCCAGTAGTTGTAGTACCAAAAGCCTTTTTGTTTTGCTTCCGCTAATAAATGTTCCACATAAAGCAAGGGTACTAAAGCGAAGAAAATCAAAAAAGTAGTAGGGAACGAAGGCCAAGCCAACCAAAGTAACAAGCCACTCAAGGTTGACAGTAAAAAAGCTTTTAATTTTAAACTCATTTCGATTTGGTTTTTCCTTCTATCACAATGACAATTTCACCTTTTACTTCCTTACTGGAAAAGTGAGCCAGCACTTCTGATACAGGTCCTGTTTTGGTTTCTTCAAACAGCTTTGAGATTTCTCGTGAAACAGAAACAACTCTATCTGGTCCGGCAATTTCTTGAAACATTTCCAATGATTTTACCAGTCGGTAAGGAGACTCATATACGATAACGGTGCGAGCCTCTTTTTCAATCTCTTCCAGCTTGGTTTTTTTTCCTTTTTTATGAGGCAAAAATCCTTCAAAAATAAATCGGTCAGATGGAATTCCAGATTTCACCACAGCAGGAACAAAAGCGGTAGCACCAGGCAAACATTCTACTTTTAAACCTGAATTAATACATGCTCTTACCAATAAATAACCAGGATCAGAAATGCCAGGCGTTCCGGCATCAGTAATAAGGGCAATGACTTCACCACCCTTCATCCGATCCACTAAGTGTTCAGTGCTTTTGTGCTCATTGAACGTATGGTGGCTTTGCATTTTGGTTTGAACTTCATAGTGCTTCAACAACTTACCAGAAGTACGGGTGTCTTCTGCCATAATGGTGTCAACTTCCTTCAGCACTTTCACTGACCGAAAAGTCATATCTTCCAAATTACCAATCGGGGTAGGGACTAAGTATAGCGATGTTTTTTCCACAGAGTAAAGTTAGGGAAGATAGTTTGAAGTTTATAGTATTTCGTTATAGGTTACATGTTCAATGTTATATAGTTGAAAGGTATTAATTATATAGTTTTATCTCTCAATCTATTGCCTAACAATCTCAAACCTAGTATTTAGTCAGAAATCAACTTCAACGCCAGCTTCTCCGCTGCAGATAAGCCATATTCTTTACTTGAATCTTTCAGCGGATTAGGGTTTGGAATCTCTTTTTCATCCACCTTTCTCATGATTTTTGGATGGACATAATATTCTTTACAAACAGTAGGTGTATTACCCAACTCTCCTGAAACCATTTTAATGAGGAGATTACTGAATTTTTTCTTTTTTGAGTTCTCAAACAAGGTGAGTGCTTCAGGATATAGTTCGACAGCAAGTCGACTACCCACCCATGTTCTGAAATCTTTACTCGAAAAATTTTCTCCCATATGTTGAGCAATAAATTCGTTGATCTCATCACTATCTACATGATGAAAATGACCATCCGGACCTTTATATCGAAATAATTCATAACCAGGCTGAGCGGCACTTTTTTTAATAAATTTAACAAGTTCCGCATCATCCAAATGAACTTCTCGCTGTTGGTTACTTTTGCCTTTAAAATTAAATACAGCCTCACCGTGATCGATAGTCAAATGTTTTCTTCGCAAAGTGGTTAGTCCAAAAGTTCCGTTACGGGTTGCGTATTGTTTATTTCCAATTCGAATCCCACATTCATCCAAAATAAGCACCATCAATGCCAATACTTTTTCCTTGTGCCAACCGCGTTTTAAAATATCAGAATGGCATTTTTCTCGCATTTGGGGTATGGCATTTCCAAATTCTAATAAGCGATTAAACTTTTCTTCCTGTTGTTGTTTAACCCACGAATCATGGTATATATATTGTTTTCGTCCCTTTAAATCTCGTCCGATGGCTTGAATATGCCCATCATCAAACTTGCAAATCATTACATCATTCCACATGGGAGGAATCACCAATTGCTTTACTCGCTTAAGGATGGTCGGGTTTGTTATTTTTTCGTTGTGTTCATCCAAAAAAACATAACCTTTTCCTCTTTTAGATCGCCTCAAACACATAGCTGAGTCATCGATGTATTTTAAATCTTTCATTAGTTGATAAATTAAAAAAGCATAACAAAATATAGAGAAGAAGGTTTTCGAACAATAGTAGAAGTGGAAAGTTTAAAGCTTTTAAAGTTGTTTTATTTATCAGACTGCTAGTTAAAACTTTTAATAATCGAGTGGTTGCCACCTAAAAACTCACCGCACCATACATACTCTACCAGCTAATTTCATTATTTTTGCAGCCTTGTTAGAGTTAGGTAGAAAGAAGAAAGTAAAAGACAATGTCTTAATTATCTCTAATATCTGGCATCTAACAATTTTGTGTTAATTTATCTCACTACTCAATATAATGATAGCCAAAACATACGACCCATCGCAAATCGAGGATAAGTGGTACAAATACTGGATGGAGCACAAGTTTTTTAGTGCAAAGCCAAATCCTGAAAAGGAACCTTATACCATCGTTATTCCTCCACCAAACGTCACTGGGTTATTGCACATGGGACACATGTTGAATAATACAATTCAAGATGTGTTGATTCGAAAAGCGCGTATGGAAGGCAGGGAAGCTTGTTGGGTACCAGGAACCGATCATGCATCCATTGCAACGGAAACAAAAGTTGTCAATAAGTTAAAAGAAGAGGGGATCAGTAAAAAAGACATCACCCGGGAGGAGTTTATGACTCATGCTTTCGAGTGGAAAGATAAATACGGGGGGATCATCCTTCAACAATTAAAGAAGTTAGGCGCTTCATGCGATTGGGACAGAGAACGTTTCACCATGGAAGATTCGCTCTCAGAGGCAGTAATTGATGTATTTGTTCGTCTTTACGAAAAAGGCTACATGTACCGCGGTGTGCGCATGGTAAATTGGGATCCAAAAGGATTAACAGCACTTTCGGATGAAGAGGTTATTCACAAAGAAGTGACTTCGAAGTTATTTTATGTGGCTTATCACATTAAAGATTCTGACGAAAAAATTACCATCGCTACCACGCGTCCTGAAACCATCATGGGAGATACAGCGATTTGTGTGCACCCGGATGATGCCCGATACAAACACTTACACGGAAAAACGGCTTTGGTGCCTTTGTTAAATCGTGAAATCCCTATTATCTGCGACACCTATATTGACATCGAGTTTGGAACAGGTTGTTTGAAGGTAACCCCTGCTCATGATATCAATGACTATGAATTGGGTTTAAAACACAACCTTCAAACGATTGATGTAATCAATGATAATGGAACTATTGCCGATGCTGCTGAAATTTTTGTAGGTATGGATCGCTTCAAAGCGAGACGAGAAATAGCTAAAGAATTAGAAGAAAAAGGTCAGTTGTTTAAGATTGAAGAAATTCAAAATAGCGTGGGTACCTCAGAGCGGTCAGGCGAAGTAATTGAGCCGAAACTTTCTACTCAGTGGTTTTGCAAAATGACAGAATTAGCAAAACCTGCTTTGGAAAATGTGATGAATGACAACATTCAGATTCATCCACCAAAGTTCAAAAACATGTACCGCTCATGGATGGAGAACGTGAAAGATTGGTGCGTGTCGCGTCAACTCTGGTGGGGACAACAAATTCCAGCTTATTACCTTCCCTCAGGAGAGTTTGTAGTAGCCAGAACGAGGGAGGAGGCTTTTGAAAAAGCTTTGAAAATAGACGGATCATTGAAAATCGGAGATCTTACTCAAGATGAAGATGTATTGGATACGTGGTTTTCATCGTGGTTATGGCCGATGTCGGTATTTGATGGTGTGACTAATCCAGAATCAGAGGATTATAAATATTTCTACCCAACCAATGATTTAGTAACTGGTTTTGATATCATCTTTTTCTGGGTGGCGAGAATGATTATGGCGGGCTACGAATTTGATGGAAGACAGCCATTCAAAAATGTGTATATCACAGGTATGGTGCGGGACAAAAAAGGACGTAAGATGTCCAAATCGTTAGGGAATTCACCGGATCCATTGGATTTAATTGCTCAATTCTCCGCGGACGGAGTGCGTACTGGAATGTTGTTTTCAGCTCCAGCTGGAAATGATTTGTTGTTTGATGACAAACTGTGTGAGCAAGGTCGAAACTTTGCAAACAAAATATGGAATGCGTTTAGATTGGTAAAGGGATGGGAGATTACCGAGGGTGAAAACAAAGCCAACGCTGTTTCAATTGCTTGGATGGAAAACCGGGTGAGTGAAGTAGTGGTAGAAGTTGAAGATCACTTTAGCAAATACCGTATCTCTGATGCACTAATGAGTATTTATAAATTAATATGGGACGACTTCTGTTCGTGGTATTTGGAATTGGTGAAACCAGAATTTGAAAAGCCAATAGACCAAAATACTTATAATAAAACCCTCTCGATTTTTGAAGACTTAATCAAGTTGCTGCATCCATTTATGCCCTTTATCACGGAAGAATTGTGGCATGAGTTGGAAGAGCGTACCGCGGAAGATTGCCTAATTGTAGCGGCTTGGCCGAAAGCGGATAAAGTTGACTCGAAACTGTTAGCTGACTTTGACATCGCTCGCGAAGTAATTGGCGGAGTTCGTAACATTAGAAATACCAAACAATTGGGCTATAAAGATGTATTGGAGTTGAAAGTAAAAACAGCTAATTCATCATTATACCAACAGTTTGAAGCACCAATTAAAAAATTAGCAAACCTTTCGTCTATTGAGTTTGTATCCGAGAAAGTTGATGGTGCAACCAGTTTTGTTATCAAAGGAGATGAGTTATTTGTACCATTGGCTGGTTTGGTTGACGAAACGGAGAATCGTGACGAAGTAGAAGCGGAACTAAATCGAATGAAAGGTTTCTTAATGGGAATAACAAAGAAGCTAAGCAACGAACGTTTTGTTGCTGGAGCTCCAGAAGAAGTCGTTGCTAACGAAAAGAAAAAACAAGCTGATGCTGAAGCGAAGATTAAAGCTTTGGAAGAAAGTTTAGCAAGCATGAGTAATTAACATGGTGTTGGTAAAAAAACAAATAAAGATAAAGCGAGTGTCTTTTTTCACGAGACAATACAATTTTATCATTTAATAAGAGTTATAGTGCAGTCTAATTTAAAATCAAAATTTTTAAAATTATTGTATATGAAAAAAATAACCTTGTTAACCGTTCTTTTATCTACAACTTCAGTTTTTATCTCTTGTAAAAAAGATAAAGAAGAAAAAGAGATAAAAACAGAAACTTATAATAGCACGATAACTGCTCAAAGAGATCTGGACAATAAAGCTCGCAAAAGTATTATTTTAGTGGATTCACTTTATGTTGATTTAGACAATGACGATATAAATGACTTACTCTTCGAAACCATTGATTTAAATAATTTTAATAAACCACCTTATACATATGAAGATAATTTGGCTGCCCGGGTACATCCTTTAAATGGCACTCTTATCTTAGATAATTCTACCTACGGTTATGCTGATGCTTTGGATAAAAACATGACAGTTGATGGAAATTGGTCCTCCAAAATTGGGGTCTTAGGAACTATTTTTGATGCTGGTCAATTTGAAGGTGCAGGTGTTAAGTATTTAGGGGTAAAGTTAAATAACAGCGGTAAAAGTTATTTTGGATGGGTTGCCCTTAATTTAAGTAAGGAAAGCGATACCTTAAAAATACTAAATTCAGGTTATAATTTGGTTGATGACATTTCACTTAAAGCTGGTGAAGAATAAAAAATGTATTTGTGATGTAATAGACATACGTTTTGAAGATCTCTAGACGTATGTTTTTTTTTAAGAAATTTATATTTTTTAATCCTATTCATTTAATTAATATTCTACATTTGATAGGGAAGAGAAGTAGTTTGTTAAATTCTGTTAAATGAAGTTGGAATATGTGGTTACGTACAAGTTGTGAGTTGACTTTTGACATCCAGGTGCCGACTCCATTTATATTAATGTTGCGACCGCGTAGTGGTTACCAACAATGGGTCGCAAAAGATGAATATAACATTTGGCCAACTGTTCCTGTCTATGAGTTTAGTGATAGTTACGGGAACTTATGTCAACGATTAATTGCACCCCCTAGTCGTTTTTCAATACGAACCACCGCTGATGTCAGTGTAGCAGATTTTGTAGATGTAGCCCCAGGATCCTACTTTGTAGAAATTCAAAACTTACCAGATTTAGTGTTAAGTTATTTACTGCCAAGTCGTTATTGTGAGTCTGATTGGTTTGGAGATATGGCAAGCTCAATTACATATGGTCAATACCTTGGGTATGATCAAGTAGCTACTATTGAGTCATGGTTGAGGGAAAATATTAGTTATATACCGGGAAGCAGTAATGTTCCCTTATCAGCCATAGAGGTGAACAATAGACAATCCGGGGTATGTCGTGATTTAGCGCATTTGGGTATCGCATTATGCCGCAGTTTGAGTATCCCTGCTCGAATGGTTGTGGGTTATTTGCATAATTTAAAACCTATGGATATGCATGCGTGGTTTGAAGCTTATGTAGGTGGTCGGTGGTATACTTTTGATGCTACACAGCCAGTTGGTCAAAAGGGAGGTTATGTTGCTGTAGGTTATGGTCGCGATGCTGCCGATGTAGCAGTTTACAATCAATTTGGACCAAGTGTATTTGCTTTTGAACAGTACGTGAATGTCGAGCAAATTATTGAACCCGAGTAATAATACAACATAGAGTTTTTAAACCACAACTCGAGGATATATTGAGGTACTCCCGTTTTTCATTTTTTAAAAATCTAGTTGTTTTGTGTTATTAGGAGTTTAAATAAATAAGAAAGTTGAATGATTGGTAAAAGAAATTTTTACTTTTAACGCTATAACTATCACACAATGGGGCAAGAAAATTTTTCAAATAAGAAAATAATAAAAATAGTGTTCATTACATTTTTAATGAGTACTGCTTTCCTCTTGTTCATTTTTCAAGTCAACTTTTTTTTGCTGCTTTTCGCAGGTGTTTTTTTCTCTGTATTGCTCAATTATGCTTCATCATGGATTGCTAATAAGTTTAAGATAAACTATGGCTTATCGTTAGTGCTTGTCTTGCTTTTCATTATTGGTGCCATTACTGGTTTAGTTTTCTTACTCGGTCCATCAATTAGTAAACAAGTCGGGGAGATGATTGATACTTTACCTAAATCAATTAAAAATTTAGAGAATAAAATTAATCAAACATCCTTGGGAAGACGGTTGTTTGAGGAAATCCCAGAAAACCCTAGTGATTTAATTAAAGATAAAAAAGCAGCAGTTAACAAAGTTATAGGTTCTTTCTCTACTGTGGTAGGAGTGTTAGCAAATGCAGTAATAGTTTTAATAACAGGTATATTTTTAGCTTCAAGCCCTGATAGATATAAAAAAGGCTTCATTCGACTTTTCCCAGTTTCATTTCGTTCCAGGTTAAGTGAGGTACTGGACAAAATCCGTGTAGTTTTAAGTCACTGGATGATGGCTAAGTTACTGTCAATGGCGGTGGTGGGAGTGAGTACTGGTATTGGTTTACAACTTCTTGGAATTCCTTTACCTTATGCATTGGCATTAATAGCAGGCTTATTTTCATTTATCCCAAATTTAGGACCTTACTTAGCTCTTGCACCTGCCGTATTGATTGGTTTTATGGAAGGCGCGGATAAAGCTTTATATGTTGTAATACTGTACTTCAGTATCCAATTAGTGGAATCCTATTTGATCACACCTTTGATAGAAAAAAAGTTAGTCGATTTACCACCTGCCCTTTCGCTTTTTTGGATGGTATTGCTCGGTCTACTTACAGGTTTATTAGGGTTAATTCTTGCTACACCAATTCTGGTAATGCTAATTGTTATAATTGGAGAATTATACGTTAAAGATCATTTAGAGAAAAAAAGCTAAGCCTAATTTCGAAAATAGAAATTCAGCTTAGCCTATACTAATACATCTGTGAGCGTGGAAAGTGTTTTTTACGGTTATTCGACCACTAATTTTTCCACGGTAATCCCCTCAGTTCCTTCTACACTAATGATGTAAACTCCAGCTTTCAAGGAATTAATTTTTAATTCAATTTCATTTGAATGCATGTCACTCTCGTTTAATAGCACCCCGTGTGAATTTAAAATTGAAATGTGTGTAGGATGAATGTTTTTAAGCACTTTGATTTTTACTTTATGAGTTGCTGGGTTAGGGTATACCCATAAATCCGATTCTACTGAGGAAGAAGCTTGATCTGATTTGGTGGATGTGATAATATCAGACCGATCTACAAATTTTGATAACAGTCGAATATAACTCATTTGATAACCACAGCTATTTTCTGTAACCGCCCACGAGTTGAGCGGCCATGTGTTATTGAAATCAAGATACGATTTTTGGTTAGGTTGATTTTTTGGAGGAGTTATTGACATGGATGTACAGATGTCATTGGCAAAAGCACTACCACACCCCGATGGACAACAGCCGTCCCAATCATAACTTGAATTTGGACCACCAGATAAAAAACCAGGCGCAGGACCGTAGGTGGAAACTCCAGCTTCATCCCATAAGTTAGAACCATCGTGAAACCAGGTGTGATAAATTTGGTTAGCACAATTATCCCCACCTTTGCCATACATATTTGTTAAATAAGACATGTTTAAAGGGTTAACTCCATGTATGTAGTGAATATATTTTTGAGCTGCTTTTTCAGCCACCGTATTTAATGAAGCATCAATATCGTATGATACAATTGTATATAAATTAGAACCTTGGTTGCCTTTTACCCCATTACTTCCCCATGTATAGCTATCTAAAAATGCCATATAAGGATCTACTTTATTAGTATAGGCAGGTAAATTAATTGGGCTACCTTGTATGGAGTTTTTGTATTTAAGTTTTATGTTGTTAATGACAGTACTCGTTACTCCATCCATGGTGGTGTAGTATAAAAGCGTTTGCTGTTCCCTTGTTTCGTAAGGATATACATATGGCCATGCGATCATATGAAAATCGGTATAATTATTTTCGAAATATGTTTTATATGAAGGTGTGCCAGTAATTTCAAAAAGGTGCATTGCTGCTCGCATTCTATAGCCAAAACGTCCGTAATCATTGGTTTCTTGTTGTCCACTCCCTACGCCCGAAGAGTTGTTTGCGGCATCATTGTTTCTCCAAAGTACACTAGGATTAGCCTCTGCCCATATCCAAGCTTTCTCTGCGGCCACCGCACATTGGGCAGCAAGTACATCTTGCCCCAAAGTTTTAAATACTTTTGAAGCGTAGGCATAGGTTCCCGCAGCCGCCCATGTACAACTGCTATTTACACCACCATAAAAACTTGGTCCTGTAGCAGATGAAGGAGGTGTGGCGTGAGATAAACCTACAACAGCGACAAGACTTCCATCATCATTTTGCAAGCGTAATAAATGTTCTAATCCCCACTTAGCTTCATCAATAATATCAGGTACTCCATTTCCCGATTCAGGCAAATTATAATCATCTGTCCATGCATTAGGGTTTTCCTCGTATGCTTGTAACATTTCGTAAATATAGTTTGAGGTCCAGGTGGTGTATTTGTTATAATCACCAGCATCATACCATCCGCCACTCACATCTTTTTCGGTAGCAGCATTATTAGGGGCATCATAACTTCTTGCGTTTTTGTCTTGTAGTGGACCAATGTGACTAGCATCATCTTCCCACCCTGTTTCTGCAAAAGGAGCTTCTTTAGCAAACCCTACACGTTGATAAAAAAATGTACGAACCGCATGTTTTAATACATCATCATACACATCATCGCGAATATCGAATTCAAACGAACGTACATCATTTTCGATGTCTAGTACATAGTAACTTCCTGCAGTTTCCACCGAGCTAAAATCAAACCACCAGGCTTTATCGCCCGAAGTCATATCTTCTTCACCTTCTTTCCAAATTATTGGTGTAGCTGTGAAAACCTGTTGATCATTAGTAACATCTATCAGCGCGTAGTTTTCTCCAGGAGTAAAAGATAAACTAGCATCATACCCTGTTTGAGGATCTCGGATGACAGCTATTTTTTCATCTTGAGGGCGATAACCAAATTGATCAATCACAATAAAGTCAGATAAGGTTTGGGATAAACTTATTTGGATTGTGCAAACCAAGAAGCAGAGTAGGGCGTAGTTATATTTCATTATTCTAAATGGACTAACTTCTAATTTAAATAAATAATTTCACTTTATAGTTAAACAAATGGCTGATCTTCAGGTTCGGTTAATTACTATGGTTAAACTAATAACTACCCTTCATACCTTCCTTTTGGTGTTTGTAACCCAAGGACAATTGCTTTCTGTCGAGGAGCCAGTTCGTTTTTTAGCGCTTGGAGATTCATATACTATTGGTCAAAGTGTAAGTTATAAAGATCGTTGGCCTTCACAATTGGCAGACTCATTAGAGGAATTAGGTTATCAAGTTGATACGGTCGCTTTTATTTCAAAAACAGGTTGGCGAACCGATGATTTAGCTTTTGGAATCAATCAAGTTCAACCAGATTCTAATTATAATATGGTTTCACTTTTAATTGGAGTTAACAATCAATATCAAGGCGAACCAATTACGAGGTATACTCAAGAGTTTCCAGAATTATTAAAAAGAGCAATCGCTTTTGCTGGTGGTGTGAAAGAACGCGTATTTGTTGTATCAATTCCTGATTATATGTACACACCTACACGGAACTACTTTTCAAATCCTGATGCTGTTTCTCGTAAATTGGATGAATATAACGCTATTGCCGAAGCCTATTGTGACACACTAAATATTAAGTATTTCAATATTACGCCAATTTCAAGAAAAGGGCTTAACGACCCTGCGTTGGTAGCTAATGATGGACTTCATCCAAGCGGTAAACAATATGGTGCTTGGGTTGATTTTATTCTTTCTCAAGGAATTGTTACCTCTGGTGAATTAACAATTAATGATGCAAAAAAGAGTTTTTTATTCTTTCCTAACCCAGCTACGAACACAATAATAGTAGAGGATCAAATTATTCGATGGGAAATACTTACCTCAACAGGGAAGGTCGTGCTCAATGGAGCAGAAAGAGAAATAAATTTAGAGAAAACACCCTCGGGAAGTTATCTTTTCCGAGGTTATACTGATGAGTTAAATGAGGTGGTAACTGAAAAATTGTCAATTAAAACGCAAGCGTCATATTGAAATTTACATCAGCTCCTGTGCCAAAACTTCTGACTAATGGTGTTAGATTTCCTGAACCTAAGCCAACTCGAAGGGGTCCAGCTTTAACAGCTAAAAAAGCTCCAAATTCTATTTTATTATAACCAAAAGCACCAACGTTAGTACCAACTTCGAATACGTCATTTAAGTTGAAGGTGTATGAACCAGCAATATATGTCCGCTTAATTGCACTACCTCTATCTCTAAAACCTTGTGTCACATTAAGACCTACAATATGTTTGTAATATGTGTGTCCTTTTGAATTTTCACTAGGTATTCTGTAGGAAAGATGTAGTCTCATTCGAGTAGGGTAGGCTATAGTGAACTTTTCTCCTTCATACTCATTACCATCTTTTAATTCTTTTTCAATTGCGGTTATAACTGAATCTACTGGTAAATTATTTTCGTCAATGATGTCGCCCAGATAAATACCTTCGTAACGAAACACCCCTTGTTTTTTATAGGTTAAATTATCTTCGCCTTTAAAAGTCACACTTCCAATATCTAAGACATTTATATTACCATGCCATCGGTCATTAAATGCAGCAGAAACCCCTAAGTCAGCACCATATCCCTTGCCTTTTCCTGCATTAGGAGAGAAAGAATAATCACTTCCGTCTCGGGAGTCAATACTTGAGTTGATTTCATAATTGTAATTTAAGTCGAGGTATTTCCCTTTAGGGTCCGTATAAACAGAAAAATCACCTTTAGCCATATTCATTCCTTCTATTCCTTTGATATATTTCAAACGTGCACCAACTCTAAATTTCCAGCTGTCTGATTCTATAGGTAGAGGAATTGCTAATGATAAAGTGTGTTCGCGGCTATATAAAAAACTTCCACCTAAGGATAAATCAACGGTTTGATCGGCATACTGTGCGTTACCAAAATAGGCTAAATCAATCAACTTATTTGGGAAAATCAAATTAGATTCTACGCGGTCAGCCATTCCTAACCCTAGGGTGATTATTTCATCACCCTCACTATTTGTGAATTTGTACATCATGTTGAGATAATCAACAGTTGCACCTGCACCCATTCGGGTTTTATCCCCCATTTTATTAATAATAGTTCGTAATTCACTATCGCTTATTCTATTTCCTGATGCGTTATCGGTAAATTTATTTACCGAAGCGACATCTAAACTTGTGTTTGCAAACCAAGCGTAAGCATTGATAATGGCTATTTCAAATTTTTCGTGGTCTTCTCCCAAGTTTCCTGGCTCATAGCGAGAAGCACTTAGTGTGAAAAAAGAACTATAACTTGTGGGTGAATCTACCTGTGCTACCACCTCATTGAAAACGGTAAGTACTAATAGTGTTTGTATTAATTTTTTCATTGCTGGTTGTCTTATTTCTTGTTGGAGGGATCAATTTTGATGTTTGCCGTAATCAACAAGTCGATAGCACTTACTTCATCTAGAATAATTGTTTTTGGTGTATTTGGGGTTATTAGTTTTACCATAACGCGCATTTTTTTCACGAGGTTCAAGTTACTAATATCTTCAACACGAATAAAATTGAGTTTCTCTGTGGTTTTTTCTCCAACTACATTTCCTCCTGCATCTAACGGAGCATTTTCAAGGAATAAACTAGAATCACCAAAAACACTAAAGATGAAGTTTTCGTTTTCATCTAATAACTCCAATCTTAAATCAAAACCAGCAGGGTATTTATTGGTTAGAAAAATAGAGAGACTGCCTGAGTAAGCGCTTGTATCACCTGGGTTAGGAATATTGATGTTAAAATCGCTAATAGTAGTGTCATTGTATGTAACATTATTTTTTAACTCTACTTTATCAATGTCTACTACTTTTACATTGAGGTTAATTACAAAGTCTTCGCCAGAGAAGGTTACGTTATTTCCTTCTTCTAAATGTAAGTCTTGTACAAAAAACTCCAACGTTGATTGTACAATTTCTTTACTTCGTACAAAATTAACCGTGTATGTCTCACCAGGTAACACTTTTGTCCCTGTGGGGATACTGTCATTGAATAGTATGGTGTTAGGATTTGCACTATCTCGTAATACAAACCGTGTGTGTGGTAATATTGAAACAGGGAAAGTGTTCGTAAATGATAATGTTGCATTTATGGTGTCTAAATAGATTTTTTCTGCGATGTCAAAAATATTTAAGTACTGGCTAGGTAATTTAATACCGTCTCCATTATACCCAGGAAAAGAAGGAAAGGTGGTACCAGGTGGAATTCCTACATCTGAAGGTGAAATTCGATACTCAGAATTCTGATTCAAGAGCTTGTCAAAATCATATACATCAATTTCTGTTTTCAAGGCAGGTGCTAATATGTTAGGACGTAAACCTAAGTCAGCTAAATCGTCTAAGTTTTCGCAGGAAGTGATTACAATCAATCCAACTAAAAATCCAAAAATGGATATTAGGGTTGCTTTTTTCATAATGTTGGTTGTTTCAGATGGTTAAAAATTGTCTTTTTTCAGTTGAAAAGCAAATTACAAGTTTTTAAAGCTTTTTTGATACAGAGGGTGGTGTTTCATGTATTCAAAAATTGAAGCGCCATTCATATAATATTTATCTATCCAATCGATGTTTTCTCTTGTCATATCCGGTAATGATCTTGAAAAGATGGCGTAATCATATAATTGCCACCCTAAGCCATGATCCACGGCTCGTTTATCGGTGTCTTTTTCAAAATTTGCCCTGTATTTTTTATTGATATAATTAAAGCCTACACCAACCATATCACCTATTTTTTTGTCGAGGTAATATGCCGTGTGTCCAAGTTCGTGTCCAATAATTCCTACTTGAGCATTAAATGAAAGATTTTTAAGTAATATAGTTTCCATATCATCATTACTATGATCACTTATAATTACTAAGTACTCCCAATTTTTTTTTTGTTTGAACATGCTGGTGATATTTGGACGGGAAACCAACGGAATAAAGGTTTCTTTAAGTACAAACCTTATTTTAACCTCTTTTAGTTCTGGGTAATGAGAAAGTGCCACCAGTGTTGCAATTTCAAAACCCTTAGGTAAAATTTTGTTTTGACCGTATTCTTTGGTTAAAGAATCTATTTGATGCTCAAAATCTTCTTTGTAATAGATTTTAGATAAAGTTTGAGAAAACGAATTTTTAGAAGTGTAAACAATAATGAGAAAGAGAATTATAATTTGTTGTAAGATTGATATTTTCCTTGAAAGTGGATCAATGGTACAAGTCCTCTTACGCAAAGCCATAATAAAATGCTGAGCCATATTCCATCTAATGTCAGTCCTAAGTTGTTGAGGAAATACAAGCATGGTATAAATATAAAGAAAGTGCTGACTAAGAGTAAATTTCTTAAGAAATAAGCTTTTCCAAGACCAATATAAATACCATCAAAAGTGAATGCTAATGACCCAAGAGGAAAAGTAATTAATACAAGAAAAAAAGTGCGATTTAAAAGCTGTTCAACCCGTGCATTCTCAGTAAATACATTAATCCATGGGGATGTAACAAATAATATTCCCGCTAAAGCAAAAGAAATAATGAAGTTGATTTTACAAATTTTCATTCCTAGTCGGTACAAAAGTCCATACCGTTTTTGTCCTTTTATTTTTCCTGATAAAGCCATAGCAGCGTTTGAATAACCGTCTATAAAATAGCTTTGAAAAAGCCAGATCCAAAAAAGTATAGTATGAGCTGCCATGTATTGATCACCATATTTTGTAGCTACTTTATTGGTTAAAATGAATACCGTATTTAGTGCTACCGCACGTATTAATAAATCAACACTCATATAAAACAAGTTTCCGATAGATTTATCGATCAACTCAGTTCTACCTAATGAAAATTTGAAATGCTTGAGAAAAAAATAAAGCGCCACGAAAAACATAATCATTTGAGAGATAAGCGAAGCTAATGCCACACCTGTTACTCCAAGTGGGGGTATATTTGCTAAACCTTTTATTAACAATATATCGAGCACTATATTTAACAACCCACCAAGTAGCGTTATACCCATAGCCCATCGAGTGTTTTGAAATCCTTTGAATGCTCCAAAAAGTGATAATGTTGCTAAAGTAAAAGGGATAGCGATCGAACGGATTCGGAAATAAGTCAGACTATTTTCAAGCGTTAGTCCTTCAGCATTTTGGAATTTGAAGATCCATGGTGCTAAAATATTGGAGATAATAACAATAAAAACTCCTAAAAAGAAACTAACTAAGAGAGATTTTGAGATGATGTTGTTAATTGTTTGTTTTTCATCAGCTCCATATAACTGTGATACAATTGAGGTAGTTGAGTTTCGAATCGATGAAAATATCCAAATAAATAAGACTATCGTGTAAGAACTTATGCCAACGCCCGCTATTGCTTGGTAGTCAAGATTGTTTCCGACCAGAGCAACATCAGTAAGCGAAATTATGGGTTCAATAAGACCTGTAATTATTGCTGGTATAGCTAGAGCATTAATATCTTTGTTGGAAACGTTAATCATTAAGGGGTTATAACGCTAAAAAATTCGTTTATAAGTTTTTTTCTGTAAAATAATCACCGCAGGGTTCAAAAGATTTAAGCTCAATTTTTTTAGTTGAAAATTCAGCATAAAAACAATAATTAACCCATTCACCCAGATTAATGTAATAGCTATTTGTTCCTACGGGCAGACAAAGAGGTAGGTGTCTATGTCCCATGATAAAATAATCGTAATGTTCCTTTTGGATTTCTTTTTTGCAAAAATCCCAAAGATGTTCTTTTTCTCCTAAAAACACCTCATCAGCTTTACTGTTTCGTAATCTACTACTGTTAGAATTGTAATTTGCAAAGCCAACAGCTGCATTTGGGTGTAAACGAGCGAATAACCATTGGCAAACACTGCTAGTGAAAAATTTTCTTACAAAGCGATAAAGTTTATCATGCGTGCCTAAACCATCACCATGATGAATGAATATTTTAACGCCATTGCAAGTTATCGTTTGTGGATCCTGGAATATGGTTGCTCCAATTTCTTTTTCAAAATAATCAAACAACCACATGTCATGATTTCCACGAAACATATAGATTTTGATACCTGAGTCAGCTAATTCAGCTAATTTTCCTTGAATTCGTATAAAACCTTTTGGTATTACATGTTTGTATTCAAACCAAAAATCAAACACATCACCCACTAAAAAAAGGGCTTGACAATCTTGTTTGATTGAGTCAAGCCACTTTACTATTTTTTTTTCTCTTGCTAGGCTTTTCTCATAAGTAGGAATACCTAAATGAAAGTCAGAAGCAAAGTATAGTTTCTTTCCTTCCTTTAGAGAAATATTAATCATTGAACTAATTTGTTTCCTCAGCTTTTTCTTCTTTTGTTTCAGCATCCACAGGCGTGTGTTTTTCAACAACTGTTTCGCTTGCAGGTTCGCTCACACTTCCTTTTGTAAATTCTTCATAAGTGGTTTCTTTATCAAAAGGTCTTTTTCCGATGAGTTCTACTAAATCTGATTGAAAAATGATTTCTTTTTCAAGTAGTGCTTTAGCAATAATCTCAAGTTCTTTTTTCTTGTTTTGAAGTAACTCTTTGGTTCTAATGTATGCCAAATCAATTATTTTTCTTACTTCTTCATCTATTGTTTGGGCAGTCGATTCTGAATAAGGTTTCCCATAATAATCTGGACGTTGTGAATCATGATAAGATATGTTTCCGATTTTTTCGTTCATACCATAAATTGTTACAATACTGTAAGCCATTTTGGTAATTCTTTCTAAATCGTTTTGCGCTCCTGTAGAAATTTTACCAAATATAATATCTTCAGCTACACGGCCACCCAATGTCATACACATGGTGTCTATCAGTTGTTCTGTCTGGTACAGGAACTGTTCTTTTGGCAAGTACTGTGCATATCCAAGTGCTGCTGCGCCTCGGGGTACTATACTTACTTTTACTAGTGGATCTGCATGTTCTAAAAACCAACCTACTATGGCATGACCTGCTTCATGATAGGCAACAATTTTTTTCTCTTCAGGTGAAATAATTTTGTTTTTCTTTTCTAGTCCACCGATAACTCGGTCAACGGCATCCTGAAAATCAATTAACTCTACCGCTTCTTTATTTCGTCTTGCAGCTATTAATGCAGCTTCATTACAAACGTTTGCAATCTCAGCACCGGCAAATCCTGGTGTTTGAGCTGCTAGTTTTTTAGCATCCACATCAGAGCCTAGTCGAATTGGTCCCAAGTGCACCTTAAAGATAGCCTCTCTACCAACTATGTCGGGCTTATCAATACTAATTTGTCGATCAAAACGACCTGGTCTTAATAAAGCGGAATCTAATACGTCTGGTCGGTTAGTTGCTGCTAAGATAATGATACCGCTATCAGTAGCAAAGCCATCCATTTCAACCAATAATGAGTTTAGTGTATTTTCTCGTTCATCATTTGAACCCATCATTTGACCTTTACCACGGGAACGGCCTACCGCATCTATCTCATCAATAAATATAATACAAGGCGCCTTTTCTTTTGCGGTTTTAAATAAGTCACGTACACGTGCCGCTCCTACACCAACAAACATTTCCACAAAATCTGAACCTGATAATGTAAAGAATGGTACACCAGCTTCACCAGCAACAGCTTTAGCTAGCAAGGTTTTACCTGTTCCTGGAGGGCCTACTAATAAGGCTCCTTTTGGTATTTTACCACCTAGTTTGGTATATTTTCCAGGAGTTTTTAAGAATTCAACTATTTCTTGGACTTCTTCTTTTGCCTCGTCTAATCCAGCAACATCTTTGAAAGTGATTTTAACATTATTTTCAGCATCAAAAAGTTTTGCTTTTGATTTCCCAATATTAAATATCTGTCCACCAGGGCCTCCGCCACCAGTCATTCTTCTCATTAAGAAATAAAAACCGAAGATTAACAAAGCCAAGAATCCATAATTAAAGAACATGTTTCCAGGATCTTCTCGCTCAACCACACCAATCTGAATGCGTTTTTCAGCAGGTAAATCTTTTAGTACTTCTTCGTATTTTCTTTCAAATATTTCAGGA
Source organism: uncultured Cytophagales bacterium (assembly GCA_963849955.1). GTDB lineage: Bacteria > Bacteroidota > Bacteroidia > Cytophagales > JAAEPT01 > CAWFGW01. Next base: position 216,151 of record CAWKJU010000001.1, read on the forward strand.
GTGATTACATTGAATTTAAAATGTGGCGTGTTTTGCAATGACATAGGGTTATCGCCTAATTTGTCATTGTATTTACCAGATTTTAATGCTTCTTCAGTTAATGTAATTTCGACTTCTTTGCCATTTACAAATGAAATGCTTTTTACATCGCCTTCTCTAATCATTTCATGAAATGCTGATTCAGAAGTAGGTTGAATTGATGATTTGCTAAAAAGCATAATTCCAATTATAGCTGCAACAAAAGCTGCAATGAGCCACATTTGGAAATTTGGTTTCTTCGGTAACCCAGGTTTTTTCTTTTCTGCCATTCTATTCTTCGTCCTTAATGTGTGTTATTTTTGCATCACCCCATAAACCCTCAAGGTTATAGAAGCTTCTAATGTCTTTTTTAAACAAATGTACTACGACATCACCGTAGTCCAACAAAATCCATTCCTTATTAGTTCTGCCTTCACTTTGCCATGGTTTCTCACCACTTTCGTCAGAAACTACTTTATCCACAGAGTTGTGTATTGCAGAAAGTTGGGTGTCAGAGTTCGCTGAAGCGATTACAAAAAAATTAGTTACTGCACCGTGAACTTTTTGTAAGTCCATAACAGTAATGTTTTTTCCTTTCTTTTCTTGTATACCTTTTACTACTAGATTTGCTAAGTCTTTTGAACTGTTTTTTTTCTTCGCCTCGTTCTTCATTTAATAACTATCTTAGCAGGTAAAACTACAAAATTGTTTTACAAGTTGATGTCTAATTTTGCCAATATAGGAAAAAGAATTATTGAACTGACAAGCTGTCACTCAACTAATGATTATGCGTTAGACTTAATTGCGAGGTCAGAAGCACAAGCTGGTGATGTAATCTATGCAAAAAAGCAAACGGCTGGGCGCGGCCAAAAAGGTAATGTTTGGCTAGCACCAGAGGGTCAAAACTTAACTTTTTCTTTAATTTTAACCCCTTCTTTCTTGCGGCCAGCTTATCAGTTTGAGTTAACTGTTTTTATTTCAATCGCGATGATTCGTTATTTAAAAAGCCTTGGTATTGAAGCAAAAATAAAATGGCCGAATGATATATATGTGAAGAATAAAAAACTGGGAGGGATTCTGATTGAAAATAAAATTAAAGGATCAAAACTTGGATATTCCATTTTAGGAGTGGGTTTAAATGTTAATCAAACCGATTTCGGAATGCTTAATGCTACCTCATTAATGCTTGAGAAAAACAAAAAATATTCCGTCTATGAAGAATTATTTAACTTATTTGACTACCTTAATCAAGTATATGATGCATTAAAAAGAGGAGAGGAGATTAGGCCAGAATACATGCAATACTTGGTGGGTACAGATTATGAGATTCTTTATGATGATGGAGAACAATTTTTAAGTCGAGTTGTTAATGTAGATGACTATGGAGCTTTGGAGTTAAATAAAAACGGTATAATTAAAAAGTATGGAGTACAAGATGTCAAGTTTATAAAGCTCTGATTGAATCTTGTATGGGAATTAAATAACTTTGTGTTTGTAAATAAAAAAAGAAATGGTTCAAACTGAAAAATTTAAAGTAAAAGACATAAGCCTTGCAGATTGGGGCAGAAAAGAAATTCAATTAGCTGAAGCAGAAATGCCAGGTTTAATGTCAATTCGTGAAGAATTCAAAAACGAACAACCGCTTAAAGGAGCTCGTATTGCTGGTTGTCTTCACATGACAATTCAAACCGCAGTGTTAATTGAAACCTTAATTGATTTAGGCGCTGAAGTAACTTGGTCTAGTTGCAACATTTTTTCAACTCAAGATCACGCTGCTGCGGCCATTGCTGCTACAGGAGTACCCGTTTTCGCTTGGAAAGGGTTAAATGAAGAAGAGTTTGACTGGTGTATAGAGCAAACATTATTTGCTTTTAAAGACGGTAAGCCTTTGAATATGATACTTGATGACGGAGGCGATTTAACTAACATGGTTTTAGATCGTTTTCCTGAATTAGTAAAAGACATTAAGGGTGTTTCTGAAGAAACTACCACAGGTGTACTGCGCTTATATGATAGAGTGAAAGCAGGAACACTTCCATTACCAGCAATTAACATTAATGATTCTGTAACTAAGTCGAAGTTTGATAACAAATACGGCTGTCGTGAGTCACTGGTAGATGGTATCAGAAGAGCAACTGATGTAATGATTGCTGGAAAAGTAGCAGTAGTAGCTGGTTTCGGTGATGTTGGTAAAGGTTCTGCAGAATCATTAAGAGGTGCTGGTGCCCGTGTGATTGTAACTGAAATCGATCCGATTTGTGCTCTTCAGGCTGCAATGGAAGGTTTTGAAGTGAAAAAAATGGATGATGCTGTTCTAGAAGGCGATATCATTGTAACTACAACAGGTAACAAAGATATTATCATGGGACGTCATTTTGAAAAAATGAAAGACAAAGCGATCGTTTGTAACATTGGTCACTTTGACAATGAAATTGACATGGCATGGTTGAATAAAAACTACGGAAGTTCTAAAGTAAACATCAAACCACAAGTTGATTTATATACTTTAAAAGATCATGACGTAATCGTATTGGCGGAAGGTCGATTGGTCAACTTAGGCTGTGCAACTGGACACCCTTCTTTTGTAATGTCGAACTCATTTGCAAACCAAACCTTAGCACAAATAGAGCTTTGGAAAAATTCAGGTAACTATAAAAACGAGGTGTATGTGTTACCAAAACATTTGGATGAAAAAGTAGCTAGACTTCATTTAGCAAAAATTGGTGTTGAGTTAGAAGAACTTACTGCTGACCAAGCTAAGTATATTGGTGTACCTGTTGAAGGCCCTTATAAGTCAGATGCCTATAGATATTAATAATTAATAAGCTCTGTATATTAGTTTTAAAGCCTGACTTAAAAAGTCAGGCTTTTTTTGTGTGTGTTAAGATAGATTTTTTAAAAAAAATAAAAACTTGTTTGATGTTTACGTGCTCATACGGATATAATGATCTTTAAATCACCTTTTTCGGGGTGATTAATATTTAGTTTTAAAACGTGAATTAATTAAAATAAATTACTACCTTTTGCTCGACTTAGGGACGAGCATTGTTTATTTATATCTTTCTTTTTTTAACCGTTTCTTAAATCTTAATTCTACAGCTATGAAAAAATTAACGCTATTTGTTTTGTTGGTATTAATATCAACATCAGGAAATTTAATATTTGCTCAGCGAACCAACGATCTCGTAAAATGGGGGACGAACGGGAGTGGGTTTTTAGATGGTGATGTACAGTCAGTATTTTCAAACAATTTAATTACTATTGCTTTAAAAGAGGATGGCTCGTTAGTAGGTTGGGGAGGGTATTATGGTTTTAATAAAATACCGGATGAGTTAAATAATGCTGGAGTTAAAAAAATAAGCATTGGTTTTGAAGATGCTATTGCTTTAAAAGAAGATAGTTCAATAGTAGTGTGGGGTCATTACGAAGAAGCTGGTCTAATACAAAATCTGCCTGAAAATTTATCTGGAATAGTAGATATAGCTGTAGGTAATAATTTTGCACTCGTATTAAAAGCAGATAGTACGGTAATGGGTTGGGGATCTTTGTATTTTAATAATCATGACGCAACAAAAGTTCCGCAAGGTCTTTCAGGAGTAAAAGCAATTTCAGCAGGTGATTGGTTTTCAGTAGCTTTAAAAGGTGATGGAACAGTAGTGGCTTGGGGAGATAATTCTGATGGCCAATGTAATGTACCTGCTAATCTTGAAAACGTTAAGCAAATTTCAGCGGGTTATAACCATGTAATTGCATTAAAAGAAGACGGAACTGTTGTTCAATGGGGAGGGACCTATAGTGGTGCACCACCTGTGGGTTTGGAAAATGTTGTGTCAATTTCAGCAGGGTATTATTTTACGCTAGCATTAAAGGAAGACGGAACAGTTGTCACCTGGGGGAGTAGTAATAATCTGCCTGATAACTTGAATAATGTAAAGAGTATTACTGCAGGAGATCGAACGGGGTATGCTGTAAAAGAAGACGGAACAGTAGTTGCTTGGGGTAATAATATATTTGGACAAACTGATCCACCAATTGCTGTAACAGAAGTTAAACAGGTTGCCCTCAATTATGGCTATTTATTTGTTCTAAAAAAAGATGGCTCATTAGTTGTTTCAGGTAGTGACGTAACGGGTGGTATTGATATTCCACAAGATTTAAATCATGTGAAATCAATTTCATCAAAAAGTTATTATTTGGCAGTATTAAACGAAAATGGTACTGTAAATATTTATGGCGATGAAAGGGGATTTGTAGGAGTTGCCGATGTTCCCGAAGACCTTGCTTCCGTTAAGGCAATTTCAGCAGGTGATTACCACATGCTTGCTTTAAAAGAAGATGGAACAGTAGTAGCTTGGGGTGCGGGTTATGATAATGGCTATATTAGTGTGCCTATTGGATTAACTAATGTAAAAGCAATAGCAGCGGGAGGAAGTCAAAATTCTTTAGCTCTTAAAATGGATGGAACGTTGGTAGCATGGGGAAATGATAATTTTTGGGGAAACAAGCTTGAGGAATTAACAGACGTCAAGGCAATTTCAGCTGGAGATAAGCATTTTTTGATATTGAAAGAAAATGGAACAGTTGAGGTAATAGCTGATGCTACTGTTCAAGAAGAGTTAACACCACCTGAGGGATTAACAAATGTAAAAGCAATTGCAGCAGGAATGACTCATGATTTGGTATTAAAAAAAGATGGAACTGTAGTGTCCTGGGGTTCTTCTTGGGGAAATAGTGATGCTTATTATGCAGTTCCGGAAGGCTTAACCAAAGTAAAAGCAATTGCAGTAGGATGGACTAATTCTGTAGTTATATTAGAAGACGAGGAACAGGGTGCGCCAATATTCTGGAGAGATGAAGTAGTTTCTTGTACAAATAAATCTTTTTTACAAGACATTAGAACTACTGTGGATTTACCACAAAACTCAATTTCCATAAATTTTGACATTAATTATAATGCTGATGTTTTTACTCCAAAACTAAAAAGTACAGGAAAAGGGGCAACAGAATATGCTAAAGTTTTACTGGATACACGAGTACCAGGCAAACTGAAAGTTTTGGCGTATTTAAACCAAGCGCCCCAAGGTATTTCTTTTGTGCCTGATGAGCTATTTATGACAATCGATTGGAAATTAACAAATCCTGAATTTAATACATCTTACGAATTTTCAATGGATAGTATTGAAGTTTCATACCCGATTGGTTATGAGAAGATAAAACCATATAAGCCTGCTAATTTTATTTATGAAAATGAATATTTAATTGAGATCAGAACACGAACTAATATACTGATGTCATACAATGCTGGTAATGAAGAATTAGGAGTTCTGGGGTCAGTAAAAACACTAATTGAGGGCATGGGTTCAAATTGTTCTGAGCTTATAAATTCAACACTTCCGAATGAAAATGCAAAAGCAGTGATTCCAGCTGAAGGTGTTAGTTTTATCAAAATAAGTAGAGATGTATATGGAGATCAAAATTTAGCAAATGATTGTACACCAGTGAATGCAATAATTAATAGTGCAGATGTAAATAGAGTAATTGATATTATAACTGGAAAACGGACAGTAACTCCTTTGGAGCTTATATCAGCAGATGTAAATTTAGACGGTGCTGTGACTCTGGCGGATGCAAGTTTGATTTCATCAAGATCAATTAACGAAGAGGGCTATGGTTGTGAATTTCCGCAACCACAAAACTATAATGTAGATGGTGCGCCAAAAGAAAATTATAAACCATCTAGAGACTGGGTGTTTGTACAAAAGGCAGTAAGTGATCAATACAGTTTTGATCGTATGAATGTACCTTTAATTGATGAATGTCAACCAACTCCAACTGGATGTGAGAGTCTAGCTTCTCGTTTTTTAGGGATCCTGCTTGGTGATGTAACAGGGAACTGGAATTCAAATTATAATTCAATGTACAGTGGGCTTCGTAAAGCAAATGGAACAAATCAGCTAGTTTTAGACTTTATCCATGTGGATACTGTTGATGATGGATTTTTAATTCCTGTCATTTTAGATGCTGTGGATCACTCTTTTGGTATAGATATAACAATTGATTTAACCAATTTACCAATGGTTGTGAAAAAAATAGTCGCAGAAGAAGGTGTAGACACTCGTTGGAGTAATGACAATAAACGCATTTTATTACAGTCATTTCAATATGATGGTTTGCCTTTAGGGCAGACTGTCTTTTATATTATGGTAGAATCTATTCCTAAACCGCTTTCTGAATCTTCCCTAAATGCTTCTATTAATACATACATAAATGGTGAGATCTCTAACCTTCGTATTAATTCAAATACTGACTCAGATAACACAAGTTTTGAATTTACTTTGTATCCTAATCCAGTTGCAGACGAATTACGAATTCATTGGGGTCGAATTATCAATGAAGTTGTGACAGTTCAAGTTTTTGACTTAAGAGGTAAACTTATTAAGTCTTTCAATGAAAATGTAATAAACGCTTTATGGTCAAGTTATGTAGTGTCAGACCTGCAAAGAGGAAGCTATTTACTGCATATTGTTTCTTCAGAAGGATCGGTAAATAAAACTTTTGTAAAACTATAAGTCGATGCTCCAATTACCTTAAATAATTAAAATGAATTGAAAAGCTCAACATGAAAGTGTTGAGCTTTTTTTATTTTTTAACGCAAATTTTGAAATCATCTAAGTTTACTGAGCCAGAAGTTTTGAAATTAATCTCAATGCTTTTGGTTGTTGTTTTGGGTGTGTTTATAGTTATTTTTTTATAGCTCCATTTTTTATTAGTCTTCATTAAATTCACTTTTTTGATTGTGGAAAAAGAAATATTATTAAGAGAGTTGATCAGAATTGTCTCAATGATTAAAGGCGGAGATATATTTTTTGTTGAATACATCAACTCAATATTAATTTTATTCACATCATGTGGTTTGGAAAATTCTAAATGGAAAAGGTCTTTCGTTATAGGTGATAGCGAATCAATATGAAAAGAATAAGGAGAGCTATATGAATTATTTTGATCTATAAAATCTACTAAAAGGAAGTTGTCAGAGTAACTTAAGTCATTATTGAAAATAATTTCCGTGTCAGTTATCCGTTTTTTCCAACCTTCAATAAAATAAGTCTGTTGGTAAACGGGAATTCTTCTGTATCCATAGTTTGTAATTTTTTTAGTTTCAATTGCTTGAGCAATGCTATTTGAAAAATGTGAAAGACTGTATTGTTTTTGATAGTCAATTTTTAAGACTAATGAGATAAAATTTAACCCTAATAAAACATAAAATATTACTCTATAAGCTTTGAAACGGAACAAGTCTTCCCAGATAAACATACAACACCAAAAACTAATAGGAGCAACAATTATTAGTGTAGAAGTGCTTAAGTTCCTAACTGCAAATACATAACCTATTGATATAAAAAGTAATACTCCTAAGGTCAATAAAGCAAATCTTGACCAAGCTTTTGATAATCTTTTCCAATATATTAATGAGATTATAATCCAAACCATATGAAGATAACCTATGACTCTTGTCGCTTTCATCAAAATTAATGCTGGGGTTGATGTAACCTCTTTAGGTTCTATCTTAACCATGTCAAGTGTTCCAATTGATAACACCCGAAAAGGAACTTCATGCAAATCGAAAATATTATTAAGATTTAGGACTATATTATTTTTTACGGCTTCATCTATGAAGCCGTATTTGATAAAAGTCGGAAGAATTAATAGAAAGGGAATGAATAAGCCAAGTAACCCAAACAAACAATTGATTAAAGATGCTCTAAAATTTTTTTGATTATAAAAGTCAATTAATATAGCTATTCCACTAAATGTTAATGCGATAACCCAAGAGAGATGTAATTGATATGAGGCAAGTGTACAGAAGCCTAATGTGAAATAAATTAATTTTCTAGAAAAAAATAATGAAGAAGAATAAACGATTAGTTCAATGATTCCAATAAACAATAGCGGAGATAAAAAGACTATGTAAGAAAGGTTTATTGTGGTAGTACTATATTGTAAAACCCATGGCATTGTTAACACCCACGACCAAATAAACCATTTAGGTATTGTTTTAAATCTGCGCGAAGCATATAGACCAAAATAGGCCAATGTTGTGAAACAAAGTATATTTATAAAAATTATCGGAGATGCTGGATGAGGGTAAATATAAAGCGGAATGCTTATAAATAGACCCTGAAGCGCCCCAATTATCTGAGTGTTAGTCCATACTACATCAGGACCCTAGTAAGGCCAAACACCTGAGGTGTAGTGTTTTAATCCAATGAGGTAAATTTGATGGTAATCTTCATGAGAGAAGTTGTTTTGTATTCCATAGTAAAGTCTGAAAGCAAAGATTAATAACAATAATAAGACATATTTGAGATCTTTATTAATCATTGTGAATTAGTTTATAGTATAATTTGTGGTATTTTTCTATCATAATCGCTGAAGAAAATTCTTTTCTTTTGGTTTGAAGATTTTCAATTGGAATAGCGGGATGCTTTGAAAGCACCTTCATCAACCCATGACTATCGCCACATTTAAATAAAAAACCTGTTTGCCCATCTTTAATCAATTCCAAGTTGGGTTCAATGTCACTTGCTATGACTGGTTTTAGACAAGCTATTCCTTCTTTAATGGTACCGCTAGAACCTTCCCCATCAATAGAAGGAACAACTATTACATCGGCTTCGTGGTAAAATGGAGCGATGTCTTTTTGGTGTCCATATTGCACTACTTGATTTTTAATGTTGTTTTTTTTAATCAAGAGGTCAATTTCCGATTGTAATTCCCCAGAACCACACAAATGTAAGGTTGCTTGAGTACCCGATGCAATAAGTAATGAAAAAGCCTTGAGAAGAGTAGCTAGCCCTTTTTGCTTGGAATATGCCCCCACAAACAAAATATTATAAGCTGATTTATTTTTTAAAATTGATTGTCGTTCGCTGTTGGTGTAATAATCTAAATCAATGGAACTGTGTATAGTGGAACAATTTTTAAAAAACCGTGAGAGGTAGTTGGTAATGGTTTTGCTTACCCCAACGTGGTGATTAATGCCTTTATATTTCGTAATTCTAGAAATCCATTTGACTGGATAAGACACCCTTCTCGTTTCTATTTTGATTCCAATGCCTACGTTGGAATAGTTTAACGATAAATTATCATGAAAATGAATGATATCAGGTTGTAGGTGTTGGAGTAAAGTTTCTAAATCTTTTTTGGTGCTAAAAGAGCGTTTGCCTGTATATTTCCAGCCCATACAGTTGGCTACCTGTTGATGCATGTGTTGGTAGAGCTCTCCTTTATCATTACATATTAAGAAACTTTCAACACCTTTTTCCAACAATCCTTGGTGTAATAAAGCGACTTGTTTTTGTCCGCCCCGCCATTCAGCACCAGCATCTATATGTACTACTTTAATCATCAGGAGTGTTTTTGAAGTTCGCGCAGTTTAACATATTTTAAAAATTTGGCATGAGCTGAGTTAGCACAAATCACAAAACCATAATATCCATCTAAGAAACCAAGATGCAAAAAATAATCCCTTAAAAATTTCACGATGGGTTTAAATATTATTTGAAAAATATCGGACCGCTTTCCTTTTTCATATGCAGCTTTAGAACTAATGTCGGTAAAAAAATTGATCTGTTGAATATGCTGATTGATGCTGTGAAAAGAATAATGTAAAATATCAGCATTAATTGACTTTATTATTGTGTTAGCAGTCATTTCATAGCGATCATGTGGGTTAACACCATCCCATTTCCCAAGCCGGCTGTCCCATAACCGGAGTTTTTTGTCGGGGTACCAGCTACAATGATGAATCCATTTACCACAATAGTTGGTTAATCGATTGAAATAATACCCATCAGCAGTCCAATTATTTTTGATGTCTTGAATGGCTACAATTGCTTTTTCGCTTAAAGCTTCATCCGCATCCAATGAAAGAATATAGGGGTAATTAGCTTTAGAAATAGCAAAATTCTTTTGTTCGATGTGCCCGAGAAATTTTTGTTCAACAAAAATTACGTTATGTGCGAGACATATTTCTTTTGTTTTATCGGTAGAAAAGGAATCTACAACCACAATTTCATCCGCAATGGCCTTTATAGACTGTAAACATCGTTCAATGTTTTTTTCTTCATTAAGCGTAATGATGACTACCGAGAGCTTTATTTGCACAGATGAAACATTAAAGGTGTAACTATGGTTAGCAGTAAAATTATTGAATCTGTGCTAAATTACTAAATTTGTAATTCGAACTTTTAAAGTAAGACATGGAAGAAGAAGTAAAGCGAAAAACATTGACCAAGCAGCAAAAAGACGAAGTTTTTGAGCAGGAGTTAATGCCGCACATCGATGCATTGTATAATTTCGCTTACAGATTGGTTTTTGACGAAGATGAAGCAAATGATCTAGTTCAGGAAACTTATTTAAAAGCATACCGTTTCGTAGAATCATACGAACAAGGAACTAATGCGAAGGCTTGGTTGTTCAGAATTCTAAAAAACAGCTTTATAAACGACTACCGTAAAAAAAGTAAACAGCCTAATAAGGTTGATTACCAAGAGGTAGAGCAGTATTATAATTCTGAAGACACTGCTGTTGAAGCAACATCTGACTTGCGTATTGAATCCGTTCAGGAAATGATGGGGGATGAAATTACCAATGCTCTCAATTCATTGGATGTAGATTTCAGAACGATTATTATTCTTTCTGATTTGGAAGAGTTCAAATATGAAGAAATGGCCAAAATATTGGATATTCCAATTGGAACAGTTCGTTCTAGACTGCACAGAGCAAGACATTTATTAAAAGAAAAACTGAGTGAGTATGCTCGTAAAATGGGGTATCATAAAGACTAGTATATGAAAAAAATCTTACAAAAAATGTTTAGTTCAAAACCTACCTGTAGCAATTGTGTCAAAGTACATGAGCTACTCAACGTCATTATTGATGACGAAGCTACTAAGGATGAAGAAGAGTTTTTTAAGGAACATATTGATGAATGTTCACCTTGTTTGGAAAAGTATAATGTTGAGCGGTCGCTTATTGAGAAAATCAAATCGAAGCTAAGCCACAAATGTTGTCCCGAAAGTGTGGTGAACTCAATTAAATCGCAGATTAAAAGCATACACTCTTAAATTCTTATGGCTGAGAAATTAATTATTTTTTGCGCCCCTTCTGGTTCAGGTAAAACTACCATTGTTCAGCATCTCCTTAAAAACAATCCAAATTTGGGGTTTTCGATTTCAGCCACTACGCGTGAACGAAGAGAAGGCATCGAAGAGCATGGAAAACATTATTACTTTCTATCAAAAGAAGAATTTCAACAACAAGTTGATCGTAATGAATTAGCTGAATGGGAAGAGGTATACAACGGAACATGCTATGGTACTTTAAAAAGTGAAATAGAACGCCTTTGGAAAAAAGGGAAAGAAGTAATCTTTGATGTCGATGTGAAGGGAGCTTTAACTTTAAAGCGAACTTATGGTGACAAAGCTTTGGCTATTTTCGTAAAAGTTCCCTCAGTAGAAGTTTTAGAACAACGCCTCAGAGCAAGAGGGACAGAAAACGAAGAGAGCCTGAAAAAAAGGCTAGCAAAAGTGATAGAAGAAATGGAATACGCACCTTTTTTTGATAAAACATTAGTAAATGATGACTTACAAACATCTTTTGTTAAAGCTCAAGCGTTGATAGATGAATTTCTCAAAACGGAATAAAGTAAGAAGAGTCTAGAATCTACATACAAGAACTAATATAGAAGACTTATTTGTCGTTCAGACGCAAGGAAGAATTCTTCATTTATAAATTCTAACTTCTCATATCTCACAATCTAACATCTAACACATGAAAATCGGTCTTTTCTTCGGCTCATTTAACCCCATCCATACTGGGCATTTGATTATTGCTAGCACGATTTTAAATGAATCTGATTTAGACAAAGTCTGGTTTGTAGTTTCCCCTCAAAACCCCTTTAAAACTCAAGCAACATTATTACATGAGTTTGATCGTCTCGATTTGGTACGTGTAGCCATTAAGGACGATGATCGACTTGAAGCTTGTGATATCGAATTTTCGATGCCAAAGCCAAGCTTTACCATTGACACCTTAGTGTATTTGAAAGAAAAGCACCCTTCTTATACTTTTCAGCTGATTATGGGGGAAGATAATCTAACTCATTTTCATCGGTGGAAAAATCACCAGGAGATTTTAAATCAATTTGAAATATGTGTGTACCCTCGCCCCACTTCAAAAGCAACCATTTTTCATTCACACGAGAAAGTGAAACTGATTCAAGCTTCCATGACTGATATTTCAGCAACCTACATCAGAAAGTGTATTCAAGAGGAGAAATCAATTCAATATTTGGTGCCGGATCAAGTACGTGAACAGATAGAATCGAAAAAGTTTTTTGTATAACTTATAACTCTAAATTTAGTTCCTTGATTTTTTTATTTAGAAGAAAATATATTCTTGACCTTTTTAAGTAAACCCTTTATTTTCTTTTTGAACCCACTGTCTTCCTTTTTCTCAGTCCCAATTAGTTCACCAAACGGTTTTAATACTTCTACGTGGTCCGATACAATTTTAGTAATACCCATGAGTGGTATGGCGAGAATCATCCCAGGGATTCCCCATAACATTTCTCCAGCAATCAAAGCAATAATGGTAAACAAGGGATTAAGATTTACCTCAGCACCTACAACTAATGGTTCAAGAATATAGGTTTGAATAAATTGTATCAACCCATACGTGAAAAGAATACCAATAATTAGCGTGAAGTCTCCTCCCTGGATAAAAGAATAAAGTACGGTGAGGGAAGTTCCAGTAATATTTCCCACGAAAGGTACAATCTCTAATAGGCCACAAAGTATCGCAAAGAAAATCGCACTTTTTACCCCAACTAGGGTGAAGCCAATACCATACATAATCCATAAAGAGAAAATCATTAAAGCAAGACCTGTTAAATATTTTTGAGTCACCTGTTGAGCATCGCCAACAATTTCCAGCGCATTTTCCTTGTCCTCAGGAGCGACAAGTTTTACAATAAACTGCTTCAGTTTGCTTCGGTAATACAAAAACAAAAAGATGTAAACAATAGTAAGAATGGTGTCGGTTAAAAAACCGGTTATGCCCCCCATAATGGTAGTGACTATACTGCCAACTTTTGCTGGTGCAGAAGATTTTTGATTGTTAATCATTTCTTCCTGTTTTTCCTCGGATACACCTAACACATCGGTAATGTAGCGCTGAGCTTCGTGGTATTTCTGTGTTAGTTCTTTTTCTATTTCAGAAGAATCTTTGATTAAATCAGATACTTGCCAGGACAACAGCCATACCACACCGCCAATAGTGCCCACTAAAAGGAGTATTGAAATTAGCGTAGCAATGCCTTTGTGGATGCCTTTCTTTTCCATCCACTGTACTGCGGGTAGTAACATACTTGCCAATAAGGCGGCAAATACTAAAGGCACTAAAAAGGGCTTTCCATAGATAAGTATGATGGTACTTAAAACTATAATTGAAAGTATAATGGCAACTTTTTTTATTTTCTCGTTTTTCATTTAAAAATCTTTTTTTCAAGTTTTTACAAGGAATAAAAAAAAAGGATCGTTTCAAATAGGGGGAATAGGAGTTTGATAATGTTTGTAGGGGAAGGTATAGTTTGAGACAAGTTTCAAAACTAAGTTTAGCGTTTAAAACATAATTGTGTGGGTTAGTTTTGAGCTAACGCCATTAGTTTCAAGACTGTTTTCCAGTTTCTCGTGGTGGCACCTACTTTTAGTTTTTTCTCAAAGAAGATGTTGGTCAGTTTCGATTCGTGGTATTTGTTTTCGCAGAAGATGAATACTTCTTTACCGTCAATTACAAACTTGTCGGGTTCATAATTATAACTTACTGTATGTTGTAGGTTTTCTGCTGTAGGTTTTTCTTTCAAAAAGGTGAGGTGTAGTTTGTTTACATCTGCCTCAGCATCATAAAAAGGGTTTGCTTCAATTGCTTTTTTAAGCTCGTTGGCCGAGCGTACAATAACGGGAACATCAAACCCGAAATTGGCTTTTATCGCTTGTTCTATTCGATCAGCTAAAAGTTCGTTTTCTGTGTTGGAATTAAAAAGTACATTGCCACTTTGGATATAGGTTACAATGTTAGAAAACCCCAACTCTTCAAATAACAACTTCAAATCAGCCATTAATATTTTTCTATTTCCCCCAACATTAATTCCTCTTAAAATCGCGACTTTTTTGTTCATTTTTTTGTGATTATCTTTCCTAAGATAAAACAATAAATTCATTAAAAATGAATCTCTAATTTTTAACAGCTATGTTATGGGATTTAAAATCAACAAATCCGAAACACATGTTTATCCCGTAGTCAATTTTGTGTGTTATAAATGTTAAGGAAAGAGTAAAGCAAGTCTATCTTCCATTTTTAGGGAGCTACATATTAACGAATTTTAAAAGAGATAGGGTAAATGATAACGAAATGCTAACCCAAACTAAATGTGTGACTTATACTAGATATAGAATTTTACGGTCGAAATAGACTTGTCATATCAAAAGATTAAAATCATGTTTAAAAGCCTACTACTTACCTGTTGCCTTGCAGTCCTCTTTGCGGGTGCAGTGGTTGCCCAAACCACCATTACAATTTCTTCCCGAATCGTTGGTTCATCAGATGATGCGGAAGAATATATCTATACTCCAGAAAATGAATCATTTCGTACGCAGGGTGCAATGGATATTACCAGTTCAGATATAGAATTGGGTGCTGAAAACCCAAATGGTCAAAATCCATCAATTGCGGGGTTGAGGTTTACTAGTTTAGAAATACCAAAAGGTACCGTTATTGAGTCGGCATATTTAGAGTTTACAGTCGATGCTACCAACAAAAACGAAGACCCAGCGAACTACTATATTTATATCGAAGACAATATAAGCCCAGCTACTTTTAGCTCAGATAGCGCAGACATTACTTCCAGAACCTGGTTCAACGATTCCATTGCATGGGATGTTGAGCCTGGTTCTTGGGATGTTGTAGGGGGGAAACAACAATCAGCTGATATTACACCGTTAATAGAAGCTATAATCAATAAAGAAAGCTGGTCGCAAGGTAATGGGCTGGCATTTTTTATTACAGGAGAGGGCGTGAGAGAGGCAGAATCATTTGATGGTTCTGCTGCTGATGCTCCTCAACTGATTATAAAATTTATACAAGAAGATATTATCTATGAACCTGAATTGCTCCGTGAAATTCCAGATCAGGAATTAGTTCAAGGCTGGGATTTCGCGTTGGACATCACACCTTATTTCACAGATAAAGATAGCGAGTTATCGTTCTTGGCCTATTCAACTGGAGAAGATACGTTGCCGGATTGGATTACTTTTGAAAATGGCATGCTCTCAGGTACATTTGACGGGGTAACTAATTTCCCAATCACCATAGAAGCGATAAGTGATGGTAAGTCGATTACGGATGAATTTATAATTTCATATAGTGCTCCTTCAGCTGATTTCACTTTAGCAATTTTTCATAACAACGATGGTGAATCCGATTTACTTCCTGACTCTATTGTCGTAAATGGTGTGCCAACTACTGGTGGCAGTATCGGCCAATTTAAAGCAACATTAGATAAGATGCGGTCTCAAGCCAATAAGCGAGGTTACCAATCGGTGATGCTTTCTTCGGGTGATAATTTCCTTGCAGGTTTAGAGTACAACGCAAGTCAAGCCAATGGTGTGTTTTACGATGCCATCGCGTTAGATTCAATAAATTATGATGCCATAGATTTAGGGAATCATGACTTTGATTTTGGAACAGCGGTTTTGGCAGACTTTATTAGTTCATTTGAAACGAACAAAGCACCGTATTTAAGTTCAAACCTAAGTTTTTCAAATGTAGCAGAGATGCAAGCATTGGTAGAAGAAGAAAGAGTTGTTCCCGCTACCATCGTAGAAAAAGGAAATGAGAAAATCGGAGTAATTGGTTTAACAACACCACTCATCAACGTCATCTCAAGTCCTGGAAATACAATCATTTCAGAAGCAATAGTTGATTCGGTACAGAAATACATTGACTGGTTAACGGGAGAGGGAGTAAACAAGATTATTTTGATTAGTCATTTACAGGATTTAAATGAAGAGATCAATCTTGCAAATCAGTTAACGGATATTGATGTAATCATTGCAGGTGGTGGTGATGAGTTAATTTCTAATAACCCAATCATTGGAAAGCCTTATAATGTGAACCCTGTAGGGGCTTACCCAATGGTAGCAAAAGACAAGGAAGATAACGAGGTGTACATCGTTACTACACCTGGTAACTACCGCTATTTAGGTAATTTATTAATTGATTTTGATGCCAATGGTCTGGTGACAAAAGTGCACAAACAATCGGATCTAATATTGGTATATGGTGAAACACACCAAGGGATGGTGGATGTCATTGAAACACCCATTAAAGAATATATCGGAGATCTTTCTACCAACGTAATCGCACTAGCAGAAGACACGTTAGATTTTAGAAGAGAAACAATCAGACATGCAGAGTCTAATGGAGGCAACTTATTTGCTGATGCTTTATTATGGCAAGCGAAACAAACACATGCCACCTTCGGTGTAAAAGAACCACAAGTAGCGATTCAAAACTCTGGCGGGTTAAGAATTGAATCGTTAATAGAATCAGGAGATTTTACAGAAGACTTGACGTACGAAGTAGCTGCTTTTACTAATATTCTTTCTGTAGTAGAAGATATTGAGCCTGCGAAATTTCTTCAAATTATAGAACATGGTGTAGCAAAAGCACCAGGTTTAGATGGACGATTCCCACAGATTGCTGGTTTCAAAATCGTGTTTAATCCTGCTGCTCCAGAAGGTGATCGAGTGATTTCAATTGAATTGAATGACGGAACTATGATAGTTGAAAATGGAGAAGTAGTTACTGGCGCTCCAGCGATTACGTTAGCATCCATTGACTTTACTGTTAGAGATAATGGCATTGGAGGAGGAGATGGTTATCCATTTTACCCATTGACCTACAAAACTTTAGGAGCAACCTATCAACAAGCTTTTGTCAACTACTTAGTTGACGGTTTAGCAGGAGTAATCTCGAAAGAAGACTACCCTTACAATGCACCAAAATCACGAATAATCGAGCATATATCTCAAGTACCAGCGGTGGATTCTGTTGTGGTTAACTTTGGTGAAGCATGTCCTGAAAACTTAGTGAATTGGACCTTGTTTCACACACAAGATAACTTGGTTTCACGCTGTGAAGGAAATGAATACATCCAATTTAATGGACATAGTTCAGGTGCTAATGGGGCAGGACAATCGTGGTTAATTACTCCAAGAATCAACTTTGATGATGTGGATGACTTAGTACTTGAATTTACAGCTAGAAACCAATATGCACGGAATGCTGGTCCTGATGTGGAAGTATTTTACTCAACGGACTATGTTGGTTTGGGTGACCCAACTGGGTTTACATGGATAAATATTGCACAAGCGACAAATTTCTTAAACAACGATCCTAAACCTAGTTCTGGTCCAACAGCTTCTGGAGAAATTGATTTATCATTTATTTCAGAAGAAGCTTATGTGGCAGTAGTCTACTACTCGGATGGATCAGCGGGAGGCGGCAGTTCAAGCTTCTATTTATACGATTTCTCTGTGACTCCTCCTGCGGAAATTTTAGATGGCGGGTATAAAACCATTGCTGAGATACAAGGAGAAGGCGAAGCATCAAGCCTGGAGTCTTTCCTTGTTATTACTTCAGGTATTGTGACTGCTAAGTTTGGCGGAAAAGAACCTTATACTGGAGTAGGGTTTACTTCAAACCTTGCAGGGTTTTATGTGCAGGATATGGTAGGGGACGGAAACGCAGCTACTTCAGAAGCATTATATGTGAAATCAAATGCAGTAGTTGAAGTAGGTGATTCAGTTGTCATAGAAGGCGTAGTCTCAGAGTCTTTTGGTTTAACCCAATTGACGGATATCAAATCAGTGAGTGTAGTATCAAAAGGTAATGCTGTTGTTATCACTGAAATCACACTACCAGCAGCATCACGAGAAGATTTTGAAGCATGGGAAAATATGTTGGTGTCGTTTACCAACACTTTTTATGTTACTGAAAACCGTAACCTGGAAAATTTTGGAGAGTTAAGAGTGGCTGCGGATGGCATTCTTTACCAACCTACACAAGTAGTTGATCCGAATGATAGCCCTAAAACAGGAAATACAGCGAGTGGTAACTCTAATGTCAATGCAATTACGGCTCAACTGGAAATGAATGGCGCAAGAAGTTTTGTTTTGGATGACGCAAGAAGTGGTTCTAACCCATCCCCAATTCCTTACCTTGGTACTGATAACTCATTAAGAGCAGGAACTACCATAGACAACCTTGCGGGAATCTTTACTTATGATTTCAGTGAATATAGATTACAACCAACTTCGGTACCGGTGTTCAATTACGCAGCACCAGATGCATTACCAAGTGTGGGTGAAGGTGCATTACGAGTTGTTTCATTCAATGTCTTAAACTATTTCAATGGTGACGGTCAAGGCGGAGGTTTCCCAACATCAAGAGGAGCAGCTAGTCAAGCCGACTTCTTAAAACAATCACAAAAAATAGTCGCTGCTCTAGTGGAGTTAGATGGTGATGTAGTTGGTTTAATTGAAATCGAAAATGATGAAGACAACGGTTTTAGTGCAATCAAAACGTTAGTAGATCACTTAAATACTGAAATGGGTGTGGGTACATATGACTTCGTGTCAACTGGTGTTATTGGTCGATTCGCTGGTTCGGCTGACGAAATCAAATGTGGGTTTATCTATAAGCCAACGAAAGTAAGTTTAGTAGGTAATTATGCCATTCTTGATAACGAATTTGATGCGAATTATAACGATGGATTTAGCCGACCTGCTTTGGCGCAAACCTTTGAAGAAATAAGTTCTAATCAACGATTCACCGCTGTTATTAATCACTTCAAATCAAAAGGTTCTGATTGTGATGACTTAGGTGATTTTGAAGATGGTGATGGACAAGGCGAATGTAATGTGACAAGAACACAATCGGCAGGAACTTTAGCAAGTTGGTTAGAAACGGATCCTACAGGAAGCGGTGATCCAGATTTCCTTATTCTAGGTGACTTAAATGCGTATGCGCAAGAAGATCCAATAGATACCTTAAGAGCGAGAGGTTACGCCACGTTGGCTAATGATTCTTCTTATTCGTATGTCTTTGACGGCATGTATGGTTCATTAGACCAAGCATTGGCCAACGAGTCAATGATTGCCCAAGTATCAGGTTCTCACGTGTGGCATATCAACTCAATAGAGCCAGATATGTTCGCTTACAATGGCCTAGCGAGTATGTTTAGCGCTTCGCCTTATTGGTCATCTGACCATGACCCGGTATTGATTGGGTTAAAACTAGATATAGAAGTAGGGTTAAATGCTACTCAAACAATAGCTGATTTCACTATTTACCCTAACCCATCCCAAGGAGTTGTGAACTTTAACAAAGCGGTAACGGGAACAGTTGTAGATGAATATGGAATAGAGGTAATGAGAGTAGTTGAAACAAACTCACTAAACTTAACGCAATATCCTGCTGGTGTTTATTTCTTAAGACTTGAAAATGGAGAGTTGTTCAAGCTTATATTTTTAGATTAGGTTTTATCCGAATTTTTTAAAAACAACGAAAAAGCGGTCTAACTATAGACCGCTTTTTTTATGTGGAGTGGGAGCTAGTTTCGTTTTGTGGCTAGAGTTTAGCCTATTAAATAATATAGCAATTTCTAACTGCGTTTTGAGAGGATGAATATGGGTTTATGAAGTCACAGACTTCTGAAATGGTAAAGCTTAAGTTGCGCTGAAAGAGCTAAACTTAAGCTAGGTTGGGAGTCAATCTTTTGTAAAGAATATTTCACCATTTTCATAATTAAGGTTTGCATTATATTCTTTTACATGTTTATATAGAGGTTCGTTTCTAAGGATTATAGAAACTGCATTAACATCAGATTCGTCCATATTACTACCATAAATAACAGCTTTCAAAGCTGAATAATAGATGGTTGAAGAAAACCCTTTGAAGCTTTCAAATTTAGAAAATTTTGAATAAAACCTAATCTCTTTTTCATATTTCCAATTAGGAGCTTTATATGTAATTAGAGGTTCATTAGAATGATAGGTAATATTATCATTAGCTTCAATCAAAGTTATTTCAGGCCTTTTTTCATAATTTATCTCACTGTAACTAAACTTTGGGCCAAACGTGTTTAGACACTTTATTAATTCTTGTTTATCGAAAACTAAACAGATACCAGTGTGTTTATCTGCATAGTGAGCCCACATTAAGGGTTCTTTTGGTGTGTCAGAAAAACATGTTATCCCAAATTGATTTCTTTTTAAATTATACCAATTTTCTAAGAATAATTTTAAAAAAACAGAACCTGTTACTTTATTTAAGTGGTGTAGATAATAGTCATAATAATATGATAAATTATTACTTAGGAAAAAGTTCTTTATGGCTTTTTTACTTGGCTTGAAATCTATGTTTTTGACTGTTATCAGCCCCTCTAACTGATCATTCATTGAATTTGGTGGACCAAACCATAGTTCGCTTAAAATCAGGTTTTTAAGAGTGTAAGTGTTAATTGGAGCAAATTTATATATATGGTTTTCTTCAATCTTCATTTTTATAATTTTATCCATCCTAAAATAAGATAAAATCTTTACTAAAAACTAAACTTTAAAACTAAGCACAAAAAAAGGAGAAACTCACGCCTCTCCTTTTTCAATATTTTAAATAAGGTTGTCGACCTTAAACCGTCATAATCTCTTCTTCCTTCGCTGCATACACCGCATCTATTTTTTTGATGTACTTGTCTGTAGTTTCTTGTACAGTATCTTCAGCACCTTTTATAGCATCTTCCGAAGCACCTTCTTTTAATAATGCTTTTAAGCCGGCATTGATATCTTTTCGAATATTTCTAACCCGAATTTTACCGTTTTCAGCTTCGTTTTTGGTTTGTTTCGCTAAGTCTTTTCTTCGTTCCTCAGTCATCGGAGGGATGTTCAAACGAATTTGCTCCCCATCGTTCGAAGGATTTAAACCCAGGTCAGAGTTGATGATTGCTTTCTCAACTTCTTTTAACATGGCTTTTTCCCAAGGCTTTATAACGATAGATCGTGCATCAGGTGTGTTGATATTAGCAATTTGATCCAGTGGAGTCATCGTTCCATAATACTCTACTTTAATCCCTTGCATCATGGCAGGACTAGCTTTTCCCGCACGTATTTTAGAAAATTCTTTTTTCGTCTGCTCCAGAGCTTTCTCCATCGATTCCTCTGCTTCTTCCAGATACATGTTAATTTCTTCCATGTTATTTTACTTTTTAAGGTTTTTAATGAACCAAAGTCCCTACAGACTCACCCTCTACTAACTTCGTAAGGTTGCCTGGCTTGTTCATGTCAAATACAATTATAGGTAAGTTGTTTTCTTCGCAAAGCGTGAAGGCAGTCATGTCCATCACCTTTAACCCTTTTTCATACACTTCTTTAAAACTAATATCATCATAACGCACAGCTTCAGGATATTTTTCAGGATCAGCTGTGTAAATACCATCTACACGGGTTCCTTTCAAAACTGCATCCGCTTCAATTTCAATTGCCCGTAAACTAGCGGCAGAGTCGGTCGTAAAATAAGGGTTACCAGTTCCTGCAGCAAAAATTACGATTCGTCCTTTTTCCAGGTGGCGAACAGCTCTTCTTCTGATATAACTTTCACACACTTGTTGAATGTGCAAACCAGACATCAATCGCGTTATTACGCCATTGTTTTCTAAAGCAGATTGCAAGGCCATTCCATTAATCACGGTAGCTAACATACCCATGTAATCACCTTGTACACGTTCGATACCAGCATCACCTGCTTGAATTCCTCTAAAAATATTACCACCACCAATCACGATAGCTACTTCTAAACCTTTGCTATGGATATATTTAATGTCAGTAGCATATTGCTGAAGTCGTACCGGGTCAATCCCATATTCTTTTTCACCCATAAGGGCTTCACCACTTAACTTCAGAAGAATGCGTTTGTATTTCATAAGGAACTGTTTAATTTAAACCAGACAAATATAGTATCGCTAGGCATGAATAAAAATCAGATTTTCGATTTTATTCGCTTTTCATACTTTTTTAATCAAATCCTTTCTAAAATTGCTTTTTAGAATCATAAAGTGTTGTTTTACGCTCATTAATAATTACACTATGAAAGCAAATCACATTTATATTATTGTTTTAGGTCTCGCTCTAACCTTCTCTGGTTGTGTAACCAAGAAAAACAAGGATGCTTCAAAGGGAATCAAAGGGCAACTTCCTACAAACATAAAACCCTTATATGTTCAGGACCCACAACCCTATCAACCCTCAAACACGAAAGTATCAGATTTGATCCATACCAAATTAAAGGTGTCCTTCGATTGGGAAAAACAATATTTATACGGTGTTGCTAACTTAACTCTTAAGCCTTATTTCTATCCGCAATCAACCGTGGTATTAGATGCAAAAGGGTTTGATATCGATTATGTACAATTGGTGACCGAAGCTGGAAATCAAGCTTTAACTTATGAATATGATTCGTTGCAGTTGACTGTTCAGTTAGATAAAGAATATTCACGGGATCAATCATATCAATTAGAAATAAAATACACGGCAAAACCAAACGAGTTAGAAGAGGGCGGGAGTAAAGCCATCACTTCCGACAAAGGACTTTATTTCATTAACCCATTAGGTGAAGACAAAGACAAGCCACGACAAATTTGGACGCAAGGGGAAACCGAAGCAAGTTCATGCTGGTTTCCAACCATCGATTCGCCAAATGAAAAAACAACAGAAGAAATTTATATTACTGTAGATACGAACTTCACCACGATCTCTAATGGATCACTCATTTATTCCCGAGACAATGGCGATGGTACAAAAACAGACTACTGGAAGCAAGACCAACCACATGCACCCTATTTGTTCATGATGACGATTGGTGAGTTTGCAGAAATTAAAGATTCATGGAAAGGAAAAGACGTTAACTACTATGTAGAGAAAAAATATGCTCCCTATGCACGCGGGGTGTTTGGTATTACACCAGAGCTGTTGACGTTTTTCTCAGAAAAGTTGGGATATGAATATCCGTGGGACAAATATTATCAGGTTGCCGTTCGTGATTATGTTTCAGGGGCAATGGAAAATACTTCCGCAGCCGTTTTTTTAGAAGAGATTCAACTGACCGACCGCGAGCAGCTAGATGAAAACTGGGATTACATCATTGCACATGAACTATTTCACCATTGGTTTGGTGATTTAGTTACTTGTGAATCATGGTCAAACTTAGCGTTGAATGAGTCGTTTGCAAACTACTCCGAATACTTGTGGTTTGAATATAAATATGGACGTGATCGCGCAGACTTCCATGGTAAAACAGAGCAAGAAGAATATTTGCAAGAAGCAGTATCGAAGCAAGTACCCATTATTCGTTACCACTATCACCATCGAGAAGACATGTTTGATCGCCACTCCTACAATAAAGGAGGGAGAGTATTACACATGTTAAGAAAATATGTAGGAGACGAAGCTTTCTTTATCGCCTTAAAAAGCTACCTACATGAACATGAATTTACAGCAGTTGAAATTCATGAGTTGAGACTAGCCTTTGAAGAAACCACAGGAGAAGATTTGAATTGGTTTTTTAATCAATGGTTTTTATCACCAGGACATCCTGATTTAAAAGTAGAGCATTATTATTTAGGCGATACCCTGTTTTTAAATACAGCACAACTGCAAGACACAGCCTATACTCCAGTGTTTAAATTGCCTGTAGACATTGAGGTATGGGTAAATGGAGAAAAGTCACTTCATTCAATTGTTATAGATCAGGCAGTTCAACAATTTAAGTTTCCTTTAGCTGCAGCGCCTGACTTGGTCTTGTTTGATGCAGAGCAACAACTATTAGGTGTGGTTAACCACAAACAATCGGTTGATGAGTTGATTTATCAATTTAAAAACTCAGATAAATACTTAGCAAAACATGATGCCTTAGTCGCATTGATGGCTGAATCATTTGACTCAGAAAAATATGACTATAACCCAATATTGGATAGTGCAAATGTACGGGAGGTATTTAAGCAAGCATTAAATGCTTCATTCTATGGTTTAAGAGAACAGGCCATAGAGTCATTAATAGGTTACAAGGGACAAGACACGACAGCGATTTATCAAGCAATCACCAAGCTAGCCGAGTCCGACAAAAAAGCATCCGTGAGATCCATGGCATTGGAGTATTTGTCAGTAGCAGAAGCAGGATCGCAAGAGCTGTATAAGCAAATGTTAAGCGATAGTGCCTACTCAGTAGTAGCAGCAGCATTGTATGGTTATATCCAGGTAGGTGATGAATCAGAAAAAGCGGCCATCATCGAAAAATATAAGGATGAAGAAAAGTTAGACATCATTGTAAGTGTTGCACAATATTATATTGATGCCAAAGACACCACTCAAATCGATTGGTTTTTAAATAAATTTGACGAAGCGTCACCGCGAGATAAGATAGCCTTCTCACAATTTGTAGGAGACTATGTAACCAAAGTAGACACCCTTGAAAGTGGAAAAGCAATAGTGTTAGCCGAGGAATATGCAAGAAATCACGATCACTTCTACGCAAGATTCGCTGGTTATAAAATTTTATGGTTATTAGACGGTTTAGATGGCGTAACCGAAAAAAGGAAGCAGGTCATTGAAAATGAGACAAATAAAATTTTAATAGATGCCTATGACCGATGGGAAAGTCGTATCATTCGCATTGGGAAATAAATATTTTTTTTTAAATGTTTGGTGGTAAATAAAAAGCCTTTAAATTTGCAGTCCGTTTCGAAAGAGGGGTAGTGAAATTAGTAGAATTTCACGATGAAATATAAGATAGTGAAGATGGGGAGATACCAAAGCGGCCAACTGGGGCAGACTGTAAATCTGTTGTCTTATGACTTCGCAGGTTCGAATCCTGCTCTCCCCACACTTGGTTGTGGGAATTCTCACATCATGTATAAGCGGGAGTAGCTCAGTTGGTAGAGCGACAGCCTTCCAAGCTGTAGGTCGCGGGTTCGAGCCTCGTCTCCCGCTCGCTTCTTTGAGCTTCAAGTTGAAGATTTAAAGACGATAAGACTTTAGTTTTTGCTTGAGTCTTAAAGTCGATAACTTCGGCCGATGTAGCTCAGGGGTAGAGTGCTTCCTTGGTAAGGAAGAGGTCACGGGTTCAATTCCCGTCATCGGCTCTGGTATTTATATTTGAGAGAAGGATAGTTATCTTTCTTTCATTTTGTTGTACAAAATTAATTATTCATAAACTAAAACGACATTTCAAAGATGGCAAAAGCTACATTTGATCGTTCCAAACCACACTGTAACATAGGAACTATCGGTCACGTTGACCACGGTAAAACAACTCTTACAGCAGCAATTTCAACAGTACTTTCAAATGCAGGTCTTGCTGAAAAAAGAGATTTCGCTACTATTGACAACGCTCCTGAAGAAAAAGAAAGAGGTATCACAATTAATACTTCTCACATTGAGTACGCAACAGCTGCTAGACATTACGCACACGTTGACTGTCCTGGTCACGCGGATTACGTAAAGAACATGGTTACTGGTGCTGCACAAATGGATGGTGCTATTCTTGTAGTTGCTGCTACAGATGGTCCAATGCCTCAAACTCGTGAGCACATCCTTCTTGCTCGTCAGGTTGGTGTACCTCAATTAGTTGTATTCATGAATAAAGTGGATATGGTTGATGATCCTGAATTATTAGAACTAGTTGAAATGGAAATCAGAGAGTTACTTTCTTTCTACGATTTCGATGGTGATAACATTCCAGTTATTTCTGGTTCTGCATTAGGTGCATTAAACGGTGAAGATAAGTGGGTTGCTACTGTTAACGAATTAATGGATGCGGTTGATAATTTCATTCCTCAGCCAGAACGTTTAGTTGACTTACCATTCTTGATGCCAGTTGAGGACGTGTTCTCAATCACTGGTCGTGGTACTGTTGCTACTGGTCGTATCGAAAGAGGTATTATCAACTCAGGTGATCCTGTTGATATCTTAGGTATGGGTGCTGAAGGTCTTAAGTCTACAATTACTGGAGTTGAGATGTTTAGAAAAATATTAGATAGAGGTGAAGCTGGTGATAACGTAGGTTTACTTTTGAGAGGTATTGAAAAAGACCAAATCAAAAGAGGAATGGTTATCGTGAAGCCGGGTTCAGTAACTCCTCACAAAAAATTCAAAGCTGAGGTTTACGTTCTTTCAAAAGAAGAAGGTGGTCGTCACACACCATTCTTTAACAAGTACCGTCCACAGTTCTACTTAAGAACAACTGACGTTACAGGTGAGATTTTCTTACCAGAAGGTGTTGAGATGGTTATGCCAGGTGATAACATCACAATCACTGTTGAGTTGATCAACACAGTTGCGATGGAAAAAGGTCTACGTTTCGCTATCAGAGAAGGTGGTAGAACAGTAGGTGCTGGTCAAGTAACAGAGATTTTAGAGTAATAAACTCTTAAGGATTTATAATTCAGATGCGTTCTTGAAAAATATTCGGGAACGCATTTGTTTGTAAAGACAATATTAACTACCTTTGCACTCCTTTTTGGAAGACATCTTCTAAAAGAGTGCATTTACGGGTGTAGCTCAATTGGTAGAGTAGCGGTCTCCAAAACCGTTGGTTGTGGGTTCAAGTCCTACCGCCCGTGCTAAAAGATAAAGTAACATGAATAACTTTATTACTTACGTAAAAGAATCTTTTGATGAAGTCATCAATCGTGTTAGTTGGCCAAAATATAGCGAACTACAGTCAAGTACAGCTTTAGTTGTAATTGCGTCTGCCGTTTTCGCGGTAGTGGTGGCTGTTATAGATTTGGCTTTTGATAATTTGTTAGGCTTAGTATACTAGTATATAAATGGGTGAATTAGCTTGGTACGTAGTGCGGTCAGTGAGTGGGCAAGAGAAGAAGGTTAAAAACTATCTTGAAAACGAAATCACTCGTCAAGGGCTAGCTGATTTTATTCCAGAGGTTTTAATACCAATGGAAAAAGTCTACGAAATGAGAAATGGCAAGAAGAAAATTCGTGAAAGAAATTTCTTCCCAGGATATATATTAGTTTCATGTGATCTGAACCACGGTGAAGTATTACATACAATAAAAAGTATTCCAGGGGTACTTGGGTTTTTAGGTGATACTGACGGTGTCAACAAAATACCTGTTCCTCTAAGACAATCAGAAATCAATAGAATTCTTGGTAAAGTAGACGAAGCAGACGAAGCCGAAATCCAAATGGAGGCTAATTACATCGTTGGTGAGTCAGTGAAAGTGATGGATGGACCATTTAGTGGTTTTGACGGAACTATTCAAGAAGTGTTTGATGATAAGAAAAAGTTGAACGTGGTCGTGAAAATCTTCGGAAGAAACACACCAGTCGAGCTCAACTATATGCAGGTAGAAAAAGAACAGTAATTAAGATGGCTAAAGAAATTCAAGGTTACTTGAAATTACAGATTAGAGGTGGAGCGGCAAACCCTTCACCACCAGTAGGACCAGCTTTAGGTAGTAAGGGTCTGAATATAATGGATTTCTGTAAAGCGTTTAATGCGCGTACACAAGAGAAACAAGGTCAGCTGCTTCCGGTGGTGATAACTATATTTAAAGACAAATCTTTTGATTTTGTAATTAAAACTCCACCTGCGGCCGTGTTATTACTTGAGAAATCAGGTAAGAAAAAAGGCTCTGGCGAACCAAACCGTGTTAAAGTGGGCTCAGTTACGTGGGACCAAGTTAAAGAAATAGCAACATTAAAAATGCCTGATTTAAATGCATTTGAAGTGGACTCTGCTATGAAAATGGTTGCGGGTACAGCTAGAAGCATGGGTTTAACTGTAAAGGGTACTCCTCCTTGGGAGCAAAACTAAGAGAAGGATGAAATTAACTAAAAGTAAAAAGGCAGCCCTAGCGAAATACGATATTGAAAAAGAATATTCGTTGACTGATGCAGCTGGTATCGTTAAAGATATCACGACTACAAAGTTTGACGCTTCTGTGGATATCGACATTCGATTAGGGATAGATCCTAAAAAAGCCGACCAAATGGTTAGAGGTGTAGTAGCCCTTCCGCATGGTACTGGTAAGGATTTGAAAGTGTTGGTACTTTGTACTCCTGACAAAGAAGAAGAAGCAAAAGAGGCTGGTGCTGATTTTGTAGGTCTTGATGACATGATTGCAAAAATTGAAGGCGGATGGCTTGAAATGGATGTGATTGTAACCATGCCTGCAGTAATGGCTAAAGTTGGACGATTAGGTCGTGTTTTAGGTCCTCGTAACCTAATGCCTAATCCAAAAGCTGGTACAGTAACTCAAGATATTGCTAAAGCGGTAAAAGAAATTAAAGCGGGTAAAATCGACTTCAAGGTTGATAAATACGGTATAATTCACGCTTCAATAGGTAAAGTTTCTTTTGATGCTCAAAAGTTAACTGATAATGCAAATGAAATGATTGCTACGTTATTAAAGTTGAAGCCTGCTTCAGCAAAAGGAACTTACGTGAAAAGCATTACATTATCAAGTACAATGAGCACAGGTGTTACAATTGATAAATCTTCTGTAAACGGAATCTAATATGAACAAAGAACAAAAAGCTCAAGCTATAGAAGAGTTAGCAGAGAAGATAGCTGCTACACCATTCTTCTATGTTACTGACGCTTCAGGTCTTTCTGTAGCAGAAGTTAACAACTTAAGAAGAAAGTTTTATGGTGGCTCGTTGGAGTACAAAGTGTACAAAAACACCGTCATTAAAAAAGCGATGGAGAAACTTGATGCTGACTTCACTCCAATGTATGATGCGTTAAAAGGATTCTCAGGAATCATCTTTTCAGCAGAATCTGGTAGTAGTCCAGCAAAGATTCTCAAAGAGTTTAGAGGTAAGAAAGGTGAGAAGCCAGTGTTAAAAGCTGCTTTCATTGACTCTGATATTATTTTAGGAGATCAAAACTTAGAAATGCTAAGTAGCTTGAAATCTAAAAATGAATTGATCGGAGAAATCATTGGATTACTTCAATCTCCAGCGAAAAATGTAATCTCTTCACTTCAAAGTGGAGGAAGTAAATTGTCTGGTATTTTACAGACACTTTCTGAAAGAGCAGAATAATAATAATTGATAAAAAAGTTTAAAATTTATAAATACTAGAATAATGGCAGATTTAAAAGCATTCGCAGAGCAACTAGTTAACCTTACAGTTAAAGAAGTTAGTGAATTAGCAACAATCCTTAAGGATGAGTACGGTATCGAACCTGCAGCAGCAGCAGCTCCAGTAATGATGGCAGCAGCTGGTGGTGGTGAAGAAGCTGCTGAGAAAACTGAGTTTAATGTAATCTTAAAATCAGCTGGTTCAGCTAAATTAGCAGTTGTTAAATTAGTAAAAGAATTAACAGGATTAGGTTTGAAAGAAGCTAAAGATCTAGTTGATGGCGCTCCAAAACCAGTAAAAGAAGGAATTGCAAAAGATGAGGCTGAAGGTCTTAAAAAGCAATTAGAAGAAGCTGGCGCTGAAGTAGAATTATCTTAAGCAACATAAAACATCAAAGCTAAATATCAGCTTTGACAATAGGCCCTCGTTCCGTTTTTCGGAATCAGGGTCTTTTGGTGTTTGTAGCGGTTTTTACAATAGATCCCTATTAAAGCCATTTATTTCATTTTCTAATTTAAACCTCATTACCTTGGCTACGCAAGTGAATAAAGAAAGAATCAGTTTTGCTTCCTCAAAAACTGTCATAGAATATCCCGATTTTCTGGATATACAACTTAAATCATTTACTGATTTCTTCCAGATAGGGTCATCAGTTGATGGCAGAGAAAACGAAGGTTTGTATAAGGTGTTTTTAGAGAACTTTCCAATAAGTGACTCAAGAGATGTGTTCTTGTTGGAATTTCTAGATTACACAATCGATCCTCCAAAATATTCTGTAGATGAGTGTATCGACAGAGGACTTACATTCTCAGTTCCGCTTAAAGTGAAATTGAGATTATCATGTAATGATGCCGAAAATGAAGATTTTGAAACGGTTGAGCAAGAAGTATTCTTAGGCAACATTCCTTACATGACACATAAAGGTGCTTTTGTAATCAATGGTGCTGAACGATGTATCGTATCTCAACTACACAGATCTCCAGGTGTATTCTTTGCGCAAAGCAAACATACAAATGGAACTAAATTATATTCAGCAAGAATTATCCCTTTTAAAGGATCTTGGATTGAATTTGCTACAGACGTTAACAACGTGATGTACGCTTATATTGATAGAAAGAAAAAATTCCCTGTTACCACACTTTTAAGAGCCATCGGTTTTGGTACAGATAAAGATATTCTTGACTTATTCGATCTTTCTGAAGAGTTGCCTGCAACAAAGAAAGATTTGAAAAAAGCCGTTGGTCGTAAACTTGCAGCTAGAGTTTTAAGAACTTGGACAGAAGATTTCGTAGATGAAGATACTGGTGAAGTTGTATCAATTGATCGTCACGAAGTGCTGTTAGAAAGAGATTCAGTTGTTGGTGAAGAAGACATCGAAACTATCGTAGAGTCAGGTGAAAAGTCAATCATTCTTCATAAGGAGAATATTAACATCGCTGATTATACTATTATATATAATACCCTACAAAAAGATACATCAAACTCAGAGAAAGAAGCGGTTGAAACAATCTACCGTCAGCTTAGAAACTCTGAAGCGCCTGATGAATCAACAGCTCGCGAAATCATCCACAACCTTTTCTTCTCAGATAAGCGTTACGATTTAGGTGAGGTAGGACGTTATAGAATAAATAAAAAATTAGGTCTTGACTTAGCTTCAGAAACGAAAGTTTTGACTAACCAAGATATTATTGAAATTGTTAAATACCTTATTGGTTTAATAAATTCTAAAGCAGTAGTTGATGATATTGACCACTTAAGCAATAGAAGAGTTAGAACAGTAGGTGAGCAATTATATAGTCAATTTGGTGTTGGTTTAGCGCGTATGGCTAGAACAATCAAGGAAAGAATGAACGTTAGAGATAACGAAGATTTCAAACCAGTTGATTTGATTAATGCTAGAACACTTTCTTCTGTAATCAACACCTTCTTTGGGACAAACCAATTGTCTCAATTTATGGATCAGACAAACCCTCTTGCTGAAATTACTCATAAGAGAAGAATGTCTGCATTAGGCCCTGGTGGTTTATCAAGAGAGCGAGCTGGTTTTGAGGTTCGTGACGTTCACTATACCCACTATGGTCGTCTTTGTACAATTGAAACACCAGAAGGTCCAAACATTGGTTTGATATCTTCATTATGTGTTCATGCGAAAGTGAACAAAATGGGTTTCATCGAAACACCATATAGAGAAGTTGAAAAAGGTAGAGTAGGCATCGACAGAGATGTAATCTACTTGACTGCAGAAGAAGAAGATGGTTCTAACATTGCACAAGCAAATGCACCATTAGATAACAAAGGAAACTTTATAAATGATAAAGTAAAAGCAAGATTTGAAGGTGACTTCCCGGTTGTAGAACCAGACAAAATCACATTCATGGATGTTGCTCCTAACCAAATTGTATCCGTGGCAGCGTCAATGATTCCTTTCTTGGAGCATGATGATGCTAACCGTGCTTTGATGGGGTCAAACATGCAGCGTCAAGCAGTTCCGTTGTTAAAAGCGGAAGCACCTATCGTAGGTACTGGTTTAGAAAAAAGAGTAGCTCTTGATTCAAGAACATTACTATATGCGGAAGGTGAAGGTGTCGTAACGTATGTTGATGCGAAGAAAATTTCCATCAAATATGATTTATCTGACGAGCAAAAGAAAATTGCTTTCGATGCTGAAGATAAAGTATATAGCTTAATTAAGTTTAGAAGAACTAACCAAGATACAACCATTAACCATACGCCAATTGTTACAAAAGGACAACGCGTAACTAATGGTCAAGTGTTGGTTGAAGGATATGCTACTGAAGGTGGTGAGTTAGCTTTAGGTAGAAACCTTAAAGTAGCTTACATGCCTTGGCAAGGTTACAACTTTGAGGATGCGATTGTAATCTCTGAAAAAGTTGTACGAAATGACGTGTTTACTTCAATTCACATCAACGAATATGAATTAGAAGTAAGAGATACTAAACGGGGTGAAGAAGAATTGACTTCTGAAATTCCTAACGTGAGTGAAGAAGCTGTTAAAAACCTTGACGAAAACGGGATCATTAGAATTGGTGCTGACGTGAAGGAAGGAGACATCTTAATTGGTAAAATTACACCAAAGGGTGAAACGGATCCAACACCTGAAGAGAAGTTATTAAGAGCAATCTTCGGTGACAAAGCAGGTGATGTGAAAGATGCATCATTAAAAGCTTCTCCTTCATTAAGAGGTGTTGTAATTGATACTAAATTATTCTCTCGTCCTAAGAAAGATAAAGAAACACGTGCTTTAGCTAAAAAAGCTGTTGAAGAATTAAAGAAACAGTATAGCAAAGACCTTGCAGCAGTTAAAGTAGTAATGATTGAGAAATTAATCGAACTGTTAGAAGGAAAAACGTGTAATGGAATCAAGCATAAGTTTGGTGAAGAAATATTCTCTAAAGGAGTGAAATTCAACAAAAAGAACATTGTTGAAAACATGTTCCCTGAGAAAAACTTCTACCGTGATGAGTCAAATTACAATGTACCAGAAGAGGTAAACATGATTTCTGATTTGATTCTTGACTCATGTACCAATGATGATGAAACTAATAAGTTGCTTCTTGAGTTAGTAAGAAATTACAACAACAAGAGAAACACAATCATGGGTGAGTTTAAGAGAAACAAATTCGCATATGAAGTTGGTGATGAGTTACCAGCAGGTATCGTTCAATTAGCTAAAGTATATATTGCTAAGAAACGTAAATTGAAAGTAGGGGATAAGATGGCTGGTCGTCACGGTAACAAAGGGGTTGTCGCTCGTATTGTTCGTGATGAGGATATGCCATTCATGGAAGACGGAACACCTGTTGACATCGTACTTAACCCACTTGGTGTACCTTCTCGTATGAACATCGGTCAAATTTATGAGACTGTTCTTGCTTGGGCTGGTTACAAAATGGGTGAAAAATATGCTACACCTATTTTCGATGGTGCTAGTGAAGATGAAGTATTAGCTGAGTTGGATAAGGCTGGAATCAAAGACTTTGGTCAGCAGTACTTATTTAACGGATTATCTGGTGAGCGATTTGATCAAAAAACTACTGTAGGTATTGCTTACATGTTGAAATTAGGTCACTTAGTAGATGATAAGATGCACGCACGTTCTATCGGTCCATATTCATTAATTACGCAACAACCATTGGGTGGTAAAGCACAGTTTGGTGGTCAGCGTTTTGGAGAGATGGAAGTTTGGGCATTGGAAGCATTTGGTGCAGCTAATGTACTTCAAGAAATATTGACTGTTAAATCCGATGATGTCGTTGGTAGAGCAAAAACCTATGAGGCAATTGTCAAAGGTGAAAACTTACCTCGACCAAATATTCCTGAGTCATTCAACGTTTTAGTTCACGAACTAAGAGGATTGGCACTTGAACTTACAATGGATTAATTTATGAACCCTTTTCTTTCCCGTTTACGGGAAAGAATTTAAACATATAGCTGAACATGTCGCTTAAAAAAAATAAAAAACAAGTACTTGACTTCCAAAAAGTCACTATTAGTTTGGCTTCTCCAGAATCTATTTTGGAGAATTCAAATGGTGAAGTAACTCAGCCGGAAACTATCAATTATAGAACGTACAAGCCTGAAATGGGTGGTTTGTTCTGTGAGCGTATTTTCGGACCAGTTAAAGACTGGGAATGTCACTGTGGTAAGTACAAAAGAATTCGTTACAAGGGTATTATCTGTGACCGATGTGGTGTTGAAGTAACAGAGAAAAAAGTTCGAAGAGAGCGAATGGGTCACATTGAACTAGTAGTTCCTGTTGCACACATTTGGTACTTCAGATCGTTGCCTAACAAAATTGGTTACTTATTAGGTTTGCCTACTAAAAAATTAGATCAGATTATTTATTACGAACGTTTCGTAGTAATCCAGGCTGGTGCTAAAGAAGAAGATGGTATCGCTTACTTAGATTTCTTAACAGAAGATGAGTATTTAGACATCATTGATAAATTACCAAGAGAAAATCAGCAACTAGATGACAATGATCCTAATAAGTTCATTGCTAAAATGGGAGCTGAAGCACTTGATATGTTGTTATCAAGAATCAACTTGGATGAGTTATCGTATGATTTAAGACATAAAGCTGCGAATGATACTTCTCAGCAACGTAAAGCAGAAGCTTTAAAGCGACTAAAAGTTGTTGAAGCATTCCGTGATGCAAGAGAGAGAATTGAGAACAGACCTGAGTGGATGGTTGTACGTATGGTGCCAGTAATTCCACCAGAATTACGTCCATTAGTTCCGTTAGATGGTGGTCGTTTTGCAACCTCTGATTTAAATGACTTATACAGACGTGTTATCATTAGAAACAATCGTTTAAAGCGATTAATCGAAATCAAAGCTCCTGAAGTAATTCTTAGAAATGAGAAACGTATGCTTCAAGAAGCAGTTGATTCCTTGTTTGATAACTCAAGAAAGGTTAACGCTGTTAAAGCAGATGGTAACAGAGCATTGAAATCTTTAAGTGATATGCTTAAAGGTAAGCAAGGTCGTTTCCGTCAAAACTTATTAGGTAAAAGGGTCGATTATTCTGGTCGTTCAGTAATTGTTGTTGGACCTGAATTGAAATTGCACGAATGTGGTCTTCCTAAAGACATGGCAGCGGAATTATTCAAGCCATTTATTATTCGTAAGCTGATTGAAAGAGGTATTGTTAAGACGGTAAAGTCGGCAAAGAAAATAGTTGATCGTAAAGATCCTGTCGTTTGGGATATTTTGGAAAATGTATTAAAAGGACATCCAGTACTTTTAAACAGAGCTCCAACGCTTCACCGATTAGGTATTCAAGCTTTCCAACCGAAATTAATTGAAGGAAAAGCGATTCAGCTTCACCCGTTAGTATGTACAGCATTTAACGCTGACTTTGACGGTGACCAAATGGCTGTTCACGTTCCACTTGGACATGATGCCGTGTTGGAAGCCCAATTGTTAATGTTGGCTTCTCACAACATCCTTAACCCAGCTAACGGAGCACCAATTACGGTACCTTCTCAAGACATGGTTCTTGGACTTTATTACTTAACTAAAGGTAGAAAGTCTACAAAAGAACAGCCTGTTCCTGGTGAAGGAATGACTTTCTATAATTCAGAAGAAGTTGTTATTGCACTTAACGAAGGTGTGATCTCTAAGCATGCTAACATTAAAGTTAGAGGTATTGTTAAAAAAGATGACGGTTCATTCGCTGAAGAAATAATAGAAACTGTAGCAGGTCGAGTTTTATTTAACTTGTTGATGCCAGAAGAAGTAGGATATGTTGATGAATTGTTGACTAAGAAAAAGTTACAGCAAATCATTGCTAAAGTATATAAATTAGCGGGTAACGCTAAGTGTGCTCAGTTCCTTGATGATATTAAATACTTAGGTTTCCAAACAGCTTTTAAAGGTGGTCTATCTATCGGTTTAAATGATATTAAGATTCCTGAAACTAAACAATCACTAGTTGCTGGAGCAAAACAAGAAGTTGATGCAGTTTGGAACAACTACTTGATGGGGCTTATTACAGACAATGAGCGATACAACCAAGTAATTGATATTTGGACTCGAGTGAACTCTCAATTAACTGAAACATTGATGACTCAGCTTGAAGCTGATGATCAAGGATTTAACTCAATATATATGATGATGCACTCAGGTGCACGTGGTTCTAGAGAGCAAATTCGTCAATTAGGTGGTATGAGAGGTTTGATGGCTAAACCACAGAAAAACCTAGCAGGTTCTGTTGGAGCGATTATTGAAAACCCAATTCTATCTAACTTTAAAGAAGGTTTAGATGTAATTGAGTACTTTATCTCGACTCACGGTGCTCGTAAAGGTTTGGCTGATACAGCCTTAAAAACTGCTGATGCGGGTTACTTAACACGTAGGTTAGTTGATGTTGCGCAAGACGTAGTAATCAACGAAGCTGATTGTGGAACATTAAGAGGAATTGAAGTAACTGCCTTAAAAGAAAACGAAGACATCCTAGAACCTCTTTCTGAAAGAGCAATGGGACGTGTGAGTGTTCAAGATGTTTATGACAACGAGACTGAAGAGTTAATTGTTGAAGCAGGACAAGAAATTGATGAAGTAATTGGAGCAAAATTAGATGCCTCTGGAATAGATGCAATTGAAATTCGTTCAGTACTTACTTGTGAATCAAAAAGAGGTGTATGTGCTCGATGTTATGGACGTAACCTGGCGACAGGTAAACTTGTTCACAAAGGTGAGGCTGTTGGTGTAATTGCTGCACAGTCTATTGGTGAACCAGGTACACAGTTAACTTTGAGAACATTCCACGTTGGGGGTACTGCCTCTAACATTGCTACAGAAGCTAGTGTTATCGCTAAGTTTGATGGTAAGCTTGAATTCGAAGATATACGAACTGTAGAGTCTAAGAATGCAGATGGTGAACCAGTAAATGTGGTAATGGGTAGAACAGGTGAAATAAGAATTGTTGACAACAAGTCGAAGAAAGTTCTTATCACCTATAACATCCCTTACGGTTCAAACTTGTTGATGAATGAAGGCGACAAAGTGACCAAAGGTCAAACAGTTTGTTTCTGGGATCCATATAATGCTGTAATTCTTTCTGACTTTGATGGTAAAGTAGAATTTGAAGCCATTGAAGAAGGGATTACTTTCCGTGAAGAGTCTGATGAGCAGACTGGTCACAAAGAAAAAGTAATTATCGATACAAAAGATAAAACGAAAAACCCTTCTATAAGAATCGAGTCTAAAAACGATGAGAAGGCTTACAGTATTCCTGTAGGTGCTCACTTATCAGTTGAAAATGGTGCGAAGGTGAAAGCAGGTCAAATCCTGGTA
Source organism: uncultured Cytophagales bacterium (assembly GCA_963849955.1). Classification (GTDB taxonomy): domain Bacteria; phylum Bacteroidota; class Bacteroidia; order Cytophagales; family JAAEPT01; genus CAWFGW01. The sequence continues at coordinate 253,270 of CAWKJU010000001.1, forward strand.
AAAATACCTAGAGCAACAAGTAAGACAAGAGATATTACTGGGGGTCTACCTCGTGTAACAGAACTATTTGAAGCAAGAAACCCTTCTAACCCAGCGGTCGTTACAGAAATCGATGGTGTTGTAACCTACGGTGGTGTTAAGAGAGGTAATCGAGAAATATACATTGAGTCTAAAGATGGTGTGAAAAAGAAATACTTAGTTTCTTTATCTAAGCATATCCTGGTTCAAGACAATGACTATATTAAAGCAGGTCATGCACTTTCTGATGGCTCAATTACTCCATCTGATATCTTAATTATCAAAGGTCCAACAGCGGTTCAGGAATACGTTGTGAATGAAATACAAGAAGTGTATCGTTTACAAGGTGTGAAAATCAATGATAAACATATCGAGTGTATTGTTCGTCAGATGATGCGTAAAGTTGAAGTATTGGACTCAGGAGATACAAGTTTCCTAGCAGGTCAGGTAGTCGATAAAGTATCTTTCAGAGAAGAGAATGATTTGATTTTAGACAAGAAAGTTGTTACAGATGCAGGTGAATCAGAAACGATGAAACCAGGACAGATAGTTACAGCACGTAGACTAAGAGATGAAAATTCTATCTTGAAAAGAAAAGATATGAAATTGGTTCAAGTACGCGATGCTGAGCCAGCAGTTTCTAAGCCTAAGCTTCAAGGTATTACTCAAGCTTCTTTAGGAACAGAAAGCTTTATATCAGCTGCTTCTTTCCAAGAAACAACCAAAGTATTGAGTGAAGCTTCAATTAGAGGTAAAGCTGATAACTTACTTGGCTTGAAAGAAAATGTTATTGTAGGTCATTTAATACCAGCAGGTACTGGTATTAGAGAATACAATGATTTGATCGTAAGTAACATGGATGAATATGAAACTTTAGTAGCGTCTAAAAGAGAGTATTCTGAAGTGAAAGAAAGAGAAGCAGTAAAATAATGAGTGAAGAAAAAAATAATAATCAAAATCAGATTAACATAGAGCTCCCTGAAGAAATTGCAGAGGGGCAATATGCTAATCTGGCAATGATTGCACACTCCAATAGTGAATTTGTTATAGACTTTATTCGCTTGATGCCGGGAGTGCCTAAGGCGAAGGTAAAATCAAGGATTGTGATCTCACCAGAACACGCAAAAAGATTAGTTGCAGCACTGAGTGATAACATTCGAAAGTTCGAAGAAACGTTCGGTCCAATCAAACAATCGAACGATTTACCGAAGTTCCCAATTAATTTTGGTGGAACAGTCGGAGAAGCATGAAAATTAAAATCAAAAGTTTTGCACATGAGTACTATTTCCGTACCTTTGCAGTCCTAAAAAAATACAACGATAAAAAATTAACGTAAATGCCTACTATACAGCAATTAGTTAGAAAGGGTAGAAAGAAAATTGAATCAAAGTCGAAATCACCGGCTTTAGACTCATGTCCTCAAAGAAGAGGTGTATGTACAAGAGTATATACAACTACTCCAAAGAAGCCTAACTCGGCTATGAGAAAAGTAGCGAGAGTAAGACTTACTAACGGAAATGAAGTGAATGCTTATATACCTGGTGAAGGACATAACCTTCAAGAACACTCAATTGTCTTAATTAGAGGTGGTAGAGTTAAGGATTTACCAGGGGTTCGTTATCATATTGTACGTGGAGCTTTAGATACAGCTGGTGTACAAGGTAGAACACAAAGAAGATCAAAATACGGTGCTAAAAGACCTAAAAAATAATTGAGAGATGAGAAAAGCTAAACCTAAAAAGAGGTACATTCTTCCTGATCCTAAGTTCAAGGATACTATCGTAACTAAGTTTGTAAACAACTTAATGCTGGATGGAAAAAAATCTACAGCTTATTCAATTTTTTATGAAGCGTGTGATTTAGTTGAGAAGAAGACTGAAGAAAGTGGTGTTGAGGTCTGGAAAAAAGCATTGAACAATGTGATGCCAGGTGTCGAAGTTAAAAGTAGACGTGTAGGTGGAGCTACTTTTCAAGTGCCAATGGAAGTTCGTCCTGATCGTAAAATCGCTTTAGGTATGAAGTGGATGATTAAATACTCTAGACTTCGTCACGAGAAAACGATGACTGAAAAGTTAGCTGGAGAAATTATCGCTGCTTCAAAAGGTGAGGGTGCATCTGTTAAGAAAAAAGATGATACTCACAGAATGGCAGAAGCAAATAAAGCATTTTCACACTTTAGATTTTAATGGTATCAAATAATGGGTGACTTAAAACTAAATAGAAACATAGGTATTATGGCTCATATTGATGCTGGTAAAACTACCACATCGGAGCGTATACTTTATTATACAGGATTGACTCACAAGATTGGAGAAGTTCATGACGGTGGAGCTACAATGGACTGGATGGAGCAAGAGCAAGAAAGAGGAATTACGATTACTTCTGCTGCTACAACTACCTTCTGGAACTACCCATCTAAACAAGGTGATCCTATACCTGGTCAAACTAAGTCATATAAAATTAACTTGATTGACACTCCAGGACACGTTGACTTTACAGTTGAGGTTGAGCGATCATTAAGAGTACTTGATGGTGCTGTTGCTTTATTTTGTGCTGTATCAGGTGTTGAACCACAGTCTGAAACTGTATGGAGACAAGCTGACAAATACAAAGTTCCTAGAATCTGTTTTGTGAACAAAATGGATAGATCAGGTGCTGATTTTTTCAATGCAGTTAATGAAATTAAAGATAAATTAGGTGCTAACCCAGTTCCTTTACAAATTCCAATCGGTGCTGAAGATACGTTCAGAGGCGTTGTAGATTTGATTACAAACCAAGCAATTGTTTGGAACGAAGAAGATCAGGGAAAGACCTATAAGGTAATTGAAATACCTGATGATATAAAAGCTGATGTTGAAGAATATCGAGCAAAATTAATTGAAGAAGTAGCAGCATACGATGAGTCTTTGATGGAGAAATTCTTCGATGACCCAGATAGCATTACAAAAGAAGAGATCATGGCAGCTGTCCGAAAGGCAGTAATTGATATGTCAATGTCTCCTGTAATGTGTGGTTCTGCTTTCAAAAACAAAGGTGTACAAGCATTGTTGGATGCAGTAATTTCATACTTACCGCACCCATTGGATGTTCCGGAAATTCATGGTATTAACCCTGATACGGAGCAACCAGCTGTAAGAACTGCAGACGTGTCACAACCTTTTGCTGCACTAGCGTTTAAAATTGCTACTGACCCATTTGTGGGAAGATTATGTTTCATCAGAGTTTATTCAGGTAAACTTGATGCTGGTAGTTATGTATTTAACACTAGAACAGGTAAAAAAGAAAGAATCTCTCGTTTGATGCAAATGCACTCAAACAAACAAAACCCAATCAACACAGTTGAAGCGGGTGATATTTGTGCAGGAGTTGGTTTTAAGGATATTAAAACTGGTGATACACTTTGTGATGAAAAACATCCAATTGTATTGGAATCAATGGATTTTCCTGAACCAGTTATCGGTTATGCTATTGAGCCTAAAACTCAAGCTGACGTAGATAAATTGGGAATGGCTATCTCTAAATTAGTTGAGGAAGATCCTACTTTAAGAGTAAATACTGACGAGGCAACTGGTCAAACTATTCTTAGAGGTATGGGAGAACTTCACTTAGAGATTATTATTGATCGACTTAAGCGTGAGTTTAAGGTTGAGATTAATCAAGGTGCTCCTCAGGTTGCTTATAAAGAAGTTTTAACTACTTCTGTTGAGAAAAGAGAAGTATATAAGAAACAATCAGGTGGTAGAGGTAAATTCGCTGATATCAATTTCGAACTCGGCCCACGTGATGATGATAAAACAGAAGGACTTCAATTTGTTGATGAAATTAAAGGTGGTGTTATTCCAAGAGAATTTATACCTGCAATTCAAAAAGGATTTGAAGCTTCAATGAAAAACGGTGTGTTAGCTGGTTTCCCAGTTGATTCCATGAAAGTAAGATTATTCCACGGTTCATTCCATGATGTCGATTCAGATAGTTTGTCTTTTGAATTAGCAGCGCAAATGGGTTTCAAATCAGCAGCGAAATTAGCTGGTGCGAAAATTCAAGAGCCAGTCATGAGTGTTGAAGTGACTACTCCAGACGAATTTACAGGTCCCGTTACTGGTGACTTGAATAAACGTAGAGGAATTATGCAAGGAATGCAGCCAAAAGGAGGTGCTCAAATTATAAAAGCACATGTTCCGCTGTCTGAATTATTTGGATATGTTACGGACCTTAGAACTATTTCTTCAGGAAGAGCATCAGCATCATTAACTTTCTCGCATTATGATTTCTTACCAGAAAACTTGGCGCAGGTGGTGATTAAAAAAGAATCTGGTATTACAGCATAACATAATTAAGAGGATTATGAATCAAAAGATAAGAATAAAGTTAAAATCATATGACCACAACCTGGTTGACAAGTCATGTGAGCGAATTGTTAGAGCAGTAAAAACTACTGGTGCTATTGTAAATGGTCCAATACCTTTACCAACTAACAAAGAGATCTATACAGTATTGAAGTCACCACACGTGAACAAGAAAGCACGTGAGCAGTTTCAATTGTGTACATATAAAAGACTAGTGGATATTTACTCAACATCAGCTAAAACAGTTGACGCTCTAATGAAATTAGAGTTACCAAGTGGAGTTGAAGTTGAAATTAAAGTCTAACGAAGCTCTAAAAGACTATTGGAAAGAACCAATATTAAGTTGGTTCTTTTTTTTGTTAAAGATTTAGGTAGTAAGGTTTGGGATAATTCTATAATTTCCTATCTTTGCAATCCTTTTGCCGGAAGGCGGGAATATTGAATAAGAATTTAAAGTTAATCTGTATAAAAATGTCAGGTTTAATAGGTAGAAAACTAGGTATGACGAGTGTTTACACTCCAGAGGGTAAGAATCTTGCTTGTACTGTTATTGAGTTGGGTCCTTGTGACATTACTCAAGTTAAAACAGAGGAGGTAGATGGTTACACATCTGTTCAACTTGGTTATGGTGAGAAAAGTGAGAAGAATGTTACTAAAGCTCTTTTAGGTCATTTTAAAAAATCAGGTGTTACACCTAAATCTACTGTGGTAGAGTTTGATGCTGATTTTGATGGTGATGTTAATCTTGGTTCAACTTTATCATTAGCTGATATCTTTACAGAGGGTGACTTTGTAGATGTTGTTGGAATCTCTAAAGGTAAAGGATTTCAAGGGGTTGTTAAAAGATACAACTTTGCTGGTGTGGGTCAAGCTACACACGGTCAGCATAACCGATTAAGAGCTCCTGGTTCTATTGGTGCATGTTCTACTCCTTCACGTGTATTTAAAGGTATGCGCATGGCAGGTAGAATGGGTAACGATCGAGTTAAAGTTCAGAACTTACGAATACTTAAAATTATAGCTGATAAAAACTTAGCCGTAATAAGTGGTTCAATCCCAGGTCCTAAGAATTCAATTGTAATTGTTGAGAAATAATGGAATTAGCAGTACTAAATAAGTCTGGTAAAGAAACCGGAAGAAAAATTTCTCTTGATGCTGGTGTATTTGGTGTTGAGCCAAATGATCATGCAATTTATCTTGATGTGAAAGAACATCTTGCTAATAAGAGACAGGGAACGCATAAGTCGAAAGAAAAGTGGGAGATTTCTGGTTCTACTAGAAAACTTAAAAAACAAAAAGGTACTGGTACAGCTCGTGCTGGTAGTATTAAGAGTCCATTATTAAGAGGTGGAGCTAGAGTTTTTGGACCACAACCTAGAGACTACGGATTCAAAGTAAATAAAAAGGTGAGTTCTTTAGCTAGAAAATCAGCCTTGTCATATAAAGCTTCTCAATCTTCTATTACTATTTTAGAAAACATTGAGTTATCTACACCAAGCACAAAAGAATTTATTTCTTTATTAAGCGGCTTGTCGTTAGACGGACAGAAAGCATTATTTGTTTTAGAAGAGTCAAACAAAAACTTTTATTTATCTGGAAGAAATCTTTCAAAAGTAGAAGTGATAACTGCAGATCAACTTTCAACATACAGTGTGCTTAACGCATCAAAATTGATATTGTCTGAAGGTTCTGTTACAAAGATTCAAGAATTGTTGAATAAATAATACCATGAGTATTTTAATAAAACCATTAGTTACTGAAAAAGTAGCAGCTCAAAACGAAGAAGGGAAATTTGGGTTTGTAGTAGATAAAACTGCTAACAAAATTCAAATTAAGAAAGAGATTGAGCAAAAGTACGGGGTTACAGTAGAATCTGTAAATACGTTCAATTACTTAGGTAAACCAAAGTCACGATACACTAAAGGTAAAGTGATTACAGGTAGAACAGCCTCATACAAAAAAGCAATTGTGAAAGTTGCGGATGGAGAAATTATTGATTTCTACAGCGGCATATAAAGATAGTAGAAGATGGCAGTTAAAAAATTAAAACCTATAACTCCAGGACAGCGAAATAGAATCGCTCCTGTCTTTGATGAAATCACAACATCAACACCTGAGAAGTCCCTGATAAAAGGAACGACAAAGAATGGTGGTAGAAATAATACAGGTAAAATGACTATGCGCTACATTGGTGGTGGGCATAAGAAAAGATACCGAATTATTGATTTCAAAAGAGATAAGCATGGTATACCAGCAGTAGTTAAGTCTGTTGAGTATGATCCAAATAGAACAGCTCGTATTGCTTTACTATTTTATGCTGATGGTGAAAAAAGATATATTATTGCTCCGGAAGGAATAACAGTAGGACAAACAGTATTATCAGGTTCAGGTATTGCACCAGAAGTTGGTAACTCAATGCAAATGTCTGAAATTCCTTTAGGGTCAATCATTCATAACATCGAATTACAACCTGGTAAAGGAGCTTCTATGGCTCGAAGCGCTGGTTCTTATGCTCAATTAGTTGCACGTGAAGGTAAGTATGCAACAATCAAACTTCCTTCAGGACAAATGAGAAATGTATTAGTTAAATGTTCTGCTACAATTGGAACAGTTTCTAATTCAGATCATATGAACGTAGTTCTTGGTAAAGCAGGAAGAAATAGATGGTTAGGCGTTAGACCTAGAACACGAGGTGTTGCGATGAACCCGGTAGATCACCCAATGGGAGGTGGTGAAGGTAAATCATCAGGAGGGCACCCTAGATCTAGAAACGGACTTTATACTAAAGGTCTTAAGACTAGAAAGCCTAACAAATATTCAGATAAGTTAATAATTGGAAAAAAATAAAGGTTAGTTAATGGCACGTTCGCTTAAAAAAGGACCTTATATCGATTTCAGACTTGAGAACAAAGTCGGAGCTATGAATGATGCAGGTAAAAAAACTGTCATCAAAACATGGTCAAGAAGATCAATGGTTTCTCCTGATTTCGTAGGTTACACATTTGCAGTTCACAATGGTAATAAGTTTATCCCTGTTTTTGTAACAGAAAACATGGTAGGACACAAACTAGGTGAATTCGCCCCTACAAGAAATTTTAGAGGCCATATTGCTAAAAAGGACAAAGGTAAAAGATAATATTCGGCATGGAAGCAGTTGCTAAGTTAAAGAATGTACCTACATCACCACGTAAGATGAGATTGGTGGCAGACATGATTAGAGGTAAAAGAGTTGAAAAAGCTCTAGGTATCTTGAAATTAGATCCAAAACATAATTCTATTTACCTAGAGAAGTTGTTGTTATCAGCAATTTCTAATTGGGAACAGAAAAATGAAGGTCAGTCTGTAGAAGAAGCGAGTCTTGTAGTAAAGACAGTATTTGTGGATGGTGGAAGAATGTTGAAGAGACTTCGTCCTGCTCCACAAGGTAGAGCTCATAGAATCAGAAAAAGATCAAACCACGTTACGTTGGTAGTTGATAATTTGAATACTGCAGCAGAAGTTAAACCTGCCGCAAAGAAAAAAACAAAAGCAAAAGAACCTGCTAGTGTTTAATAATTCAAATAAATACTGAATAAGAAAACTTGATATATAGATAAGATGGGACAGAAAGTAAACCCTATAGGCTTTAGATTAGGAATTGTAAAAGGTTGGGATTCCAACTGGTATGGAGGTAAAACTTTTGCTGAGAAATTAGTAGAAGATGAAAAAATACGTAAGTATATCTATGCTCGTATTCCTAAAGGTGGTATATCTAAGATTATCATTGAAAGAACTCTAAAGCGTGTAACTATTACAGTTAACACTGCGCGTCCAGGAGTTGTTATCGGTAAAGGTGGGTCTGAGGTTGATAAAATCAAGGAAGAACTAAAAAACATCACAGGGAAAGATATTCAGATTAACATCTTTGAAATAAAAAGACCTGAGTTAGATGCTAAGTTAGTAGGTGAATCCATAGCGCAACAATTAAAAGCGCGTATCTCTTTCAGAAGAGCAATGAAACAAGCAATTGCTTCTGCTTTAAGAGTTGGTGCTCAAGGAATAAAAGTAAAAGTTTCTGGTCGTTTAGGCGGAGCAGAGATGGCAAGATCAGAACAGTATAAAGAAGGAAGAATTCCTTTGCATACGCTAAGAGCTGATATTGACTACGCTTTATCTGAAGCTGATACAGTATATGGTAAAATCGGTATCAAAGTTTGGATATTCAAAGGCGAGGTTTACGGTAAAAGAGATTTATCTCCAAACGTAGGTATGCCAAATACCAAGTCTCCTTCTGCTGGTGGTGGAAGAAACAAAGACAGAAAGAAAAGAAGATAGTTTAGGCTAATAAGTACAGAAACATGTTACAGCCAAAAAGAACAAAATTTAGAAAAAAACAAAAGGGTAGAATTAAGGGAATCGCTCAAAGAGGATATACAATCAACTTTGGATCATTCGCTCTTAAATCCCTAGAACCAGGATGGATCACTTCAAGACAAATTGAAGCTTCTCGTATTGCAGTTACAAGAGCAATGAAACGTGAAGGTCAAGTTTGGATACGAATATTCCCTGACAAACCAGTAACAAAAAAGCCTGCAGAGGTGAGAATGGGTAAGGGTAAAGGTGCTCCTGAATATTGGGTAGCAACTATTAAGCCTGGAACGATTCTTTTTGAATCAGGAGGAGTATCTGAGGATTTAGCTAGAGAATCTTTAGCTTTAGCAGCTCAAAAACTTCCTGTTAAAACTAAATTTGTAGTAAGAAGAGATTACGTAGCTTAAGGTGACTATGAAGAATTCAGAAATCCATTCATTGACAGTAGAAGAACTTCAGGAAAAAATAGCTGCAGAAGTAGTAGCTTATGATAAATTGAAATTCTCTCATGCTATATCTCCTGTAGAGAATCCTATGCAAATAAGAAAATCTCGCAAGTTGATAGCGCGTCTCAAAACAGAATTGAACGCTAAGCAAGTTAAAGCATAAGTTCATGGAAGAAAGAAATTTAAGAAAAGAAAGAGTCGGTCAAGTAGTTAGCAATAAAATGCAGAAAACAATTACTGTGGCTGTTGAACGAAGAGAGAAACATCCAATGTACGGTAAGTTCGTTCATAAGACAAGTAAATTCAAAGCTCATGATGAAGGTCAGGAGTGTGGTATTGGAGATACTGTTCGTATTATGGAAACTCGTCCTTTAAGTAAGGATAAGAGATGGAGACTTGTCGAAATTATTGAGAAAGCGAAGTAATTATGATACAGCAAGAATCAAGACTATCTGTTGCGGACAACAGTGGTGCTAAAGAAGTACTTTGTATAAGAGTATTAGGTGGAACAAAGAAGCGATATGCTACTATTGGCGATAAAATCGTTGTGGCAGTAAAATCAGCTCAATCTACTGGAAATATCAAGAAAGGTGCTGTTTCAAAAGCAGTAATCGTTCGGACAAAAAAAGAAATTAGAAGAAAAGATGGTTCTTATATCCGTTTTTCTGACAATGCAGCTGTTTTAATCAACGAAGCTGGCGAACCAAGAGGTACTCGTATATTCGGACCTGTCGCTAGAGAGCTTAGAGAAAAACAGTTTATGAAAATTGTTTCATTGGCACCTGAAGTGCTTTAAATTATAGAGTCATGGCTAACGTGAAACTAAAGATTAAAACTGGTGATACAGTTAAAATTGTCGCAGGTAAAGACAAGTTAACAGAACCTGCAAAAGTTGTTAAAGTATTTCCTAAAACTCAAAAGGTTTTGGTGGAAGGTAGAAACATTGTTTCAAAACATGTGAAACCAAGTGCACAAAAACCAAACGGAGGGATAGAGAAAGTTGAAGCCCCAATACACATTAGTAATGTAGTATTGATAGATCCTAAATCAGGTGAATCAACAAAAGTGGGTTTTAAAGAACACTCTGGAGGAAAGACTCAAAGGTATTCTAAGAAAACAGGAGAATTTATATAGTCATGGCAACACCTAGATTAAAAGAAAAATATATAAAAGAGATAGTTCCTGCATTAAAAGAGAAATTTGAATTTTCTTCAGTAATGCAAGTGCCTAAAATCACAAAGATTAGTATCAATCAAGGTCTTGGTCGTGCTGTAGCTGACAAAAAGATTATTGATACTGGTGTAGAGGAATTGAGCATTATTGCTGGTCAAAAAGCAATGCCTACTCTTGCAAAAAAATCAGTTTCTAACTTTAAATTACGTGAAGAAATGCCAATTGGAGTTCGTGTAACGTTAAGAGGAGATAGAATGTATGAATTTTTAGATCGTCTTGTTTCTATTTCTTTACCACGTGTAAGAGATTTTAAAGGTGTGAATGATAAAGGTTTTGATGGAAAAGGTAATTATACTTTAGGTATCAAAGAACAAATTATTTTTCCTGAGATAACGATAGATAAAGTAAAAAATATTACGGGGATGAATATCTCTTTAGTAACTACTGCTAAAAATGATGAGGAAGGTCATGCTTTATTAAAAGCATTTGGAATGCCTTTCGCTTCTAAAAAATAATAATCATGGCTAGAGAATCGGTAAAAGCGAGAGAAAGAAAAAGAGCTAAAGTAGTAGCTAAATATGCTGCCAAAAGAGCAGCGTTGAAAGCAGAAGGTAACTACGAAGCTTTGGACAAATTACCAAGAAATGCATCACCTGTTAGACTACATAACAGATGTAAATTAACTGGTAGACCAAAAGGCTACATGAGAAAATTTGGTATCAATAGGGTGACATTTAGAGAGATGGCATCTGATGGAAAAATACCAGGAGTAACGAAAGCAAGTTGGTAATTAAAATAAATTACCAGAAGGCTTTTTAAATTATTAAGTAATTCTTATATTTGCAGCCCTTTTGAGAGAAAGGGTTGTGTGTTTTATAAAAGTACAATTATATGTATTCAGACCCAATTGCTGATTATTTGACAAGAATACGAAATGGCATTAATGCTAATCACCGTATTGTAGAGATTCCTGCTTCGAATTTGAAGAAAGAGATCACTAAGGTGTTGTTCGATAAAGGTTACATCCAAAACTTTAAGTTTGAGGATGAAGGCGTTCAAGGTAAAATTAAAATTGCTTTGAAGTATAATGCTTTAACAAAAAAGAATGCCATTACTAAATTAGAAAGAATCAGCAAGCCTGGTTTAAGAAAATATACTAGTAATGAATCCATGCCTAGAGTTCTCAACGGATTAGGTGTCGCTGTATTATCTACATCGAAAGGTGTGATGACAGACAAAGAAGCCCGAAACGAGAATGTTGGTGGTGAAGTTTTATGTTACGTTTATTAATAATCGTATAAAGAGATGTCTAGAGTAGGAAAAAAACCAATTAGTTTACCACAAGGTGTATCAATCACTGTTTCTTCTGAAAATGTAGTTACAGTAAAAGGACCTAAGGGTGAGCTAACTCAAGAAGTTGATAAAGATATCAAGGTGTCTATTGACGATAATGTTCTTCTTGTAGAAAGACCATCAGAGAGTAAAAATCATATTGCTCTACATGGTTTGTATAGATCTTTAATCAGTAACATGATTGAAGGTGTTAGCAATGGTTATAAGTTGGATCTTGAGTTAGTCGGTGTTGGTTATAAAGCTGTATGTACAAACAATGTATTAGAGCTTAACTTAGGCTACTCACACGCTATTTACTTTGCGTTACCTAAAGAGGTTACAGCAAATGCTGTGACAGAAAAAGGTAAAAACCCAATTGTTTCATTAGAATCTAATGATAAACAATTGATAGGCCATATTGCTGCAAAGCTGAGAGAATTACGTAAAATCGAGCCTTACAAAGGTAAAGGTGTGCGTTTTGTTGGTGAGAAAATTAGAAAGAAAGCTGGTAAATCTGCTGCTAAATAATAATAACTATGTCTACTAAAAAAGTATTAAGAAGACAGCGAGTAAAAAAAAGTATCAGAGCGAAAATCTCTGGTTCTGCTGAAAAACCAAGATTGGCTGTTTATAGAAGTAATAAAGAAATTTATGCTCAAATTGTAAATGATGTTGATGGTGTTACTTTAGCATTCTATTCTTCACAGAAGCTTGCAAAGAAAGAAGGTAACAAAACAGATCAGTCTAAATCTGTAGGTACAGAAATAGCAAAAATAGCTCAAGATAAAGGTATTTCAACTGTTGTTTTTGATAGAGGTGTAAGCTTATATCACGGTAGAATTAAAGCTTTGGCTGAAGGTGCTAGAGAAGGTGGACTTAAATTTTAATTAGAAATGTCTCAACTTAAAAATATAAAAGCTAGCGAAATTGAACTAAAGGAAACTGTAGTTGCAATTAACAGAGTAGCAAAGGTTGTTAAAGGTGGTAGAAGATTCAGTTTCTCTGCAGTAGTTGTTGTTGGAAATGGAGATGGTATCGTAGGTCACGGAATGGGTAAAGCCAATGAAGTAACAGATGCAATCACAAAAGGTATTGATGACGCGAAAAAGAACTTGATTAAAGTTCCTGTTTTAAAGCATACAATTCCTCATGCTATCATCGGTAAATATTGTGGAGGTGCAGTTTTAATTAAGCCTGCTGCTCCTGGTACAGGAGTAATAGCTGGTGGAGCGATGAGAGCTGTACTAGAAAACGCTGGTGTTAAAGATGTATTAGCGAAATCACAAGGTTCTTCTAACCCGCATAATGTTGTTAAAGCTACATTCAATGCATTAGAAAACTTGAGAGATCCTTTAACAATAGCTCAGCAAAGAGGAGTAACATTAGATAAAGTATTTAACGGCTAAAAATGGCAAAGGTAAGAATTACTCAAACTAGAAGCGTGATTAAGCGCCCAAGTACACAAAAAGCTACGATTAAAGCTTTAGGTCTTGGTAAAATCAACAGATCTGTAGAAGTTGAATTGACTCCACAGATTAAAGGTATGATTAATAGTGTAAACCATTTGTTAGTTGTAACACAATTATAATTATGAATTTAAGTACACTTACGCCTGCAGAAGGGTCTGTAAAAAGCGATAAAAGAATAGGTAGAGGTCAAGGTTCTGGTAGAGGTGGTACTTCTACAAGAGGTCACAAAGGTGCTCAATCACGATCTGGTTACTCTAAGAAAGTTGGTTTCGAAGGTGGTCAGATGCCATTGCAAAGACGTGTGCCTAAGTTTGGATTTAAAAATCCAGGTCGTGTTGCTTACAAAAGCATCAACTTAGATGCCCTTCAAACTTTAGCTGAAAAAGCTAGCCTTAAAGATATTTCTTTACAAACGCTAGTTGAAAATGGTCTTGCTTCAAAAAATGACAAGATTAAAATTTTAGGTAGAGGAGAATTGAAAGCAACGGTTAATATTACAATTCATGCTTTTTCAGCTTCAGCAAAAGAAGCTATCGAAAAAGCGGGAGGTAAAGCTGAAACTATATAATAATGCGTTTTTTTAAAACCTTACAAAATATATTTGCCATTGAAGAGTTAAGAACTCGGATACTAAATACGATTGGATTTATTTTAATCTATCGTATTGGTTCTTATATTTTATTGCCAGGAGTTAACTATCAAGTTATTCAAAACCAAAGTACCGATGGTATTTTGGGTTTACTTGATAATTTCCTTGGAGGGGCATTTAGTAATAAAGCCATCTTTGGTTTAGGAATTATGCCTTATATATCTGCATCAATTGTACTACAGTTGATGCAAATTGCTATTCCATATTTCCAGCGATTACAAAAAGAAGGTGAGTCTGGTAGAAAGAAAGTAACACAAATTACTCGAGTTTTAACTATTGTTATTTGTGCTTTCCAATCAATTGGTTTTACTGCTTTAGTGGTTAGCGATGGTGCATTGTTACCAGGTGTTGATCCAACATTCTTTAGAATATATGGTGGCTTAATCCTTATCGCAGGAACAATTTTCTGTATGTGGATTGGTGAAAAAATAACTGAAAAAGGAATTGGAAATGGTATCTCAATGCTAATTATGGTGGGTATCATTTCAAGACTACCAGCTTCACTAGTGGTAGAGTTCATGGATAAAAATGTGGATGGCGCCTTATTCTTACTATTAGAAATGGTTGTGTTGTTCTTCATTATTATGGCCGTGGTTATGTTAACGCAGGCTACTAGAAGAATTCCTGTAAACTATGCGAAACAAATAGTTGGTAATAAAGTACAAGGTGGACAGAGACAATACATTCCATTAAAAGTAAATACTGCAGGTGTAATGCCTATCATCTTTGCGCAAGCATTGTTGTTTGTGCCAGGTATGGTCATCGGTTTTGTAGGTGCTGATAATGAAACCTTATCAGGGTTTATTCAAGCATTAACCTCTCCAAATTCATGGGGTTACAATATTGCTTCAGCTGTATTGATTGTGTTATTTACTTATTTCTATACAGCGATCACTTTAAATCCAAATCAAATTGCTGATGATTTAAAGCGTAATGGCGGTTTTGTACCAGGTATAAAACCAGGTGCACCAACTGCAGATTATATTGATTCAGTATTATCAAAAATAACGTTACCAGGAGCTTTGTTTGTTGCATTCATTGCAATATTACCAGCTTTTGCATTTAACCTTAACGTTCATCAACAATTTGCGGCTTTCTTTGGAGGTACATCATTGTTGATTATGGTAGGAGTAGTGTTGGATACATTACAACAAATTGAGAGTTACTTACTGATGCGTCAATACGAAGGTATGATGAAGAGTGGTAAGTTAAAAGGAAGAAACCAAGCGGTGGCAGTAGCCTAAGTTTGAATTTGACATGATATATATAAAGACTGATGAAGAAATAGAACTAATCAGAATTAGTGGTAAAGTTCTAGGTCAGGCACATGCAGAGGTAGCTAAAATAATAGCTCCTGGGATTACAACTAAAAAGCTAGATCAAGTAGCTGAAGAGTTTATCCGAGACAATGGCGGTGTTCCATCATTCAAAAATTATAACGGGTTTCCTGCAACACTTTGCATTTCGGTCAACGAACAAGTGGTACATGGGTTTCCCAATGAATACGAACTAAAAGATGGAGATATTATCTCGGTCGATTGTGGCGTTCTTTTAAATGATTTTCATAGTGATAGCGCATATACTTATGAAGTTGGTGAAGTAGATCAGGAAGTGAAAGACCTTCTAAAAGCTACAAAAGAATCACTTTATATGGGTATCGCTAAAGCAGTATCTGGAAACAGAATGGGTGATTTGAGTCAATCAATTCAGTCATATGTGGAAGATAAAGGTTACACAGTTGTTCGGGAATTAGTCGGACATGGTGTAGGTAGAAGTTTACATGAATCTCCGGAAGTACCAAACTATGGTAAAAGAGGAAAAGGTGTAAAGCTTAAAGAAGGAATGGTGATAGCAATAGAGCCAATGATAAATCTTGGTAAGAAGAATATTCTCCAGGAAGCTGATGGATGGACTATCCGTACATCAGATCGAAAACCTTCCGCTCACTTTGAACATACAGTAGCAATAAGAAAAAATAAAGCAGATGTACTTACTACATTTGAGTACATAGAAGAAGTATTAAATAAAAAAAATGGCTAAACAATCTTCGATAGAGCAAGATGGTGAAATAGTAGAAGCATTATCAAATGCTATGTTTCGTGTTCAGTTGGAAAACGGTCATGAGGTTATAGCACATATATCTGGTAAAATGAGAATGCACTACATTAAAATCTTACCAGGAGATAGAGTGAAGCTTGAAATGTCACCTTACGATTTAACGAAAGGTAGAATAGTTTACAGATATAAGTAAAAGACCATGAAAGTAAGAGCATCGGTAAAGAAGAGAAGTGTTGATTGTAAGTTGATCCGTAGAAACGGTAAACTTTACGTGATCAATAAGAAGAACCCTAAGTTTAAACAAAGACAAGGATAATTATATAGTTATGGCAAGAGTAGCAGGAGTAGACATTCCGGATAAAAAGAGGGGGGTAATTGCCCTAACCTATATTTATGGTATTGGAAGAAGCTCAGCTTTATCCATTTTGGAAAAAGCGAATGTTGATGCAAACAAACAAGTTATAGAGTGGACTGAAGATGAGTCGAACGCTATACGTAATGTCATATCAACAGAACATAAAGTAGAAGGTGTTCTTAAGTCAGAGGTACAAATGAGTATCAAACGATTGATGGATATCGGATGCTACAGAGGTCTTAGACATAGAAAAGGATTGCCTTGTAGAGGACAGCGAACTAAAAATAACTGTCGTACTAGAAAAGGTAAGAGAAAAACAGTTGCAAATAAAAAACAAGTAGGTAAATAACCTTAATTGATATAATCGGATGGCAAAAGGAAGATCTGAAAAGTCGAAAAAAAGAAATGTTATCGTTGATGCGGTGGGACAAGCTCACATCAAAGCAACCTTCAATAACATCATCATTTCATTGACAAATAATAATGGTCAGGTGATCTCTTGGTCATCTGCTGGTAAAATGGGGTTCAAAGGTTCTAAGAAGAATACACCTTACGCAGCTCAAACTGCAGCTCAGGATTGTGCTACACGTGCATCAGAGTTGGGCTTGAAAAAAGTAGAGGTGTTTGTAAAAGGCCCTGGTTCAGGTAGAGAATCGGCTATTAGAACTATCCAGAACAGTGGTATAGAAGTTACTATGATTAAAGATGTAACACCTATTCCTCACAATGGATGTAGACCTCCTAAAAGAAGAAGAGTCTAACCCAAAGTTTTAATTAGAAGAAATCAAGAAAAATGGCTAGATATACAGGTCCAAAATCCAAAATTGCTAGAAGATTTAACGATCCAATTTTCGGTCCTAGTAAAGCACTTCAAAAGAAGGCTTATCCTCCAGGACAACACGGAAGAGGTAGAAGAAAAAAGCAATCTGAATACTCAGTTCAATTACAAGCGAAACAAAAAGCTAAATACACTTATGGTGTATTAGAAAAGCAATTTAGAAACTTGTTTGAGAAAGCTGCCAGTAAAAGTGGTATCACAGGTGAGATCTTATTACAATTATTAGAATCTCGTTTAGATAACACTGTTTACAGATTAGGAATTGCTAAAACACGTAGAGGTGCTAGACAATTAGTTTCTCACAAACATATTACTGTTAACGGAGAAATCCTTAACATACCTTCGTATACGATGCGTCCAGGTGATGTTGTTGCTGTAAAAAACAAATCACAAGCATTAGTAGCAATAAAAAATAGTTTAGCGGTAAACAATACAAGTCAATATCCATGGTTAGAGTGGAACGGTTCAGACATGTCTGGAAGATTTGTAATGGCTCCTGAAAGAGATCAGATTCCTGAAAATCTTCAAGAACAACTTATCGTTGAATTATATTCTAAATAATCTTAAATACTATATATACTATGTCAATTCTTGCCTTTCAGATGCCTGAAAAAGTGGTTATGGAAAAAGCTGACGATTTTCACGGAAGCTTTGAATTTAAACCATTAGAAAAAGGATACGGTGTTACAATAGGAAATGCTCTAAGAAGAATCTTATTAGCTTCTTTAGAGGGATACGCTATTACCGGAATAAAAATACCTGGAGTATTACATGAGTTCTCAGCTATTGATGGCGTAGTACAAGACGTGTCTGAGATTATTTTGAACTTGAAAATGGTTCGATTTAAAAAGACTTCTGACGACAGTGAGTCTAAATCAAAAATCGTTGTTCCATTAAAAGGAAAAACAGAATTTAAAGCTGGTGATATCACAAATTATTCTGATGCATTTACTGTACTTAACCCTGAAATGGTAATTTGTACTTTAGATTCTTCAGTAGATATTGAAGTGGAATTAACAGTTGAAAAAGGTAGAGGTTACGTTCCAAGTGATGAAAACAAACCTACTGAACAAGTATTTGGGTTCATTCCAATTGACGCTATCTTTACTCCTATAAAAAATGTAAAGTATTCAGTTGAAAACACACGTGTTGAACAAAAAACTGACTACGAAAAATTATTAATCGAAATCGTTACAGACGGATCAATTCATCCAGAAGAAGCATTAAAAGGAGCTGCTAACATTCTTATCAAGCACTTCATGTTATTCTCTGATCAGTCAATGACGTTTGAAACTGCAAAACCTGAAGAGGAAGACACAGTTGACGAAGAAGTATTGCATATGCGTAAGCTGTTGAAAACTCCAATCGCTGAGTTGGATCTTTCTGTACGAGCTTACAATTGTTTAAAAGCTGCAAATATTAAGTCTTTAGGTGAACTAGTTTCTCTTGATATTTCTGATATGATGAAATTCAGAAATTTCGGAAAGAAATCACTAGCGGAATTGGAGCAGTTGGTTGCTGATAAAAATCTTACCTTCGGTATGGATTTAAGCAGATATAAATTAGACGAAGAGTAAAATCAATCATGAGACACGGTAAAAAAGTTAATCATTTAAGTAGAACAGCTTCTCATAGATCAGCATTATTAGCTAACATGGCTAATAGTTTGATATCTAATAAAAGAATATCTACAACTTTGGCTAAAGCTAAAGCGCTTAGAAAATATGTTGAGCCTTTGATCACAAAAGCGAAAGACGACACTACTCACTCAAGAAGAACTGTGTTTTCTTACCTTAAAGATAAAGAAGCTGTTACTGAATTGTTCAATGGTGTAGCTCAAAAAATAGGTGAAAGACCAGGTGGGTATACAAGAATTATCAAAACAGGTACTCGTTTAGGAGACTCTGCAGAGACTTGTATCATCGAACTAGTTGACTTCAACGAGTTCTTGTTGAAAGATGCTAAGCCTGAAGCTAAGAAAACTAGAAGAAGTAGAGGTGGTAAAACTTCTGCTCCTGCTGAGAAAAAAGAAGCTCCAAAAGCTGATACTGCTGAAAAACCAGCAAAAGAAAGTGAGTCTACAGACACAGAAGAGTCGGAGACAAAGGAGTAATGAAATATTGTTATTAATTATAATGAAAAGGATTGGGTTTATTAACTCAATCCTTTTTATTTTTGTAGCGAAATCAGAAAGAGTTTATGAAGTATACTTCCAAAGAGAAAGCATTCTTAGTATTAGAAGACGGGTCAGTGTTTGAAGGTAAAGCTATCGGAGATAGTGGCACAACTCGCGGAGAAATATGTTTTAATACAGGTATGACTGGGTATCAAGAAATTTATACTGACCCTTCATATTTTGGGCAAATTATTGTAAATACAGTTTCTCACATCGGTAATTACGGTGTAAACGATGAAGAACAAGAATCTGCCACCGTTAAGTTTAGTGGGTTAGTATGCAAAAGCTACTCTTCCTTAACTTCTCGCCCAGCTGCAGATGGTAGTCTTGATGACTATTTTAAGAAAAACGGGATCGTGGGGATTAGCGATGTTGATACACGAGAAATCGTAAGACATATTCGAGATAAAGGAGCCATGAACGCAATCATCTCTTCAGAGATATTAGATCCTGAAGTGTTGAAAGAAGAGGTTAAGAAAATACCTTCCATGTCAGGCTTGGAGTTGTCTTCAAAGGTTTACACAGAAACTCCTTATTTCTTAGGTGAAGAAACGGCCACTTATAGAATAGCTGTATTAGACTTGGGTATTAAAACAAGTATCCTTAAAAACTTAGTGAAAAGAGATTGTTACTGTAAAGTATTTCCAGGAAACACTACCTACGAAGAAATGAAAAAGTGGAACCCTGATGGTTATTTTATCTCTAATGGCCCAGGTGATCCAGCAGCTACATCCTATGCCGTTGATACAGTAAAGCAAATACTAGATGAAGACCAGCCCTTATTTGGAATCTGTTTAGGACATCAAATCTTAGCGTTAGCTACAGGGGTTGACACGTTCAAAATGCATAGTGGTCACCGAGGATGTAACCAGCCAGTTAAAAATTTAAATACTGGTTTAAGCGAAGTGACTTCTCAAAACCACGGTTTCTCCGTGGATAGAAAAAGTGTAGAAGCTAACCCTAATGTAGAGGTTACACATATTAATTTAAATGATGATACTGTAGAAGGTATTCGAATAAAGAATAAGAAGGCCTTTTCTGTACAGTATCATCCAGAATCATCCCCAGGACCTCACGACTCGAGGTACTTGTTCGATGACTTTATTAGGCTAATTAAATCAAATAAATAAAAGCGAATCAAATGAGTTTTATTGAAGAAATAAAAGCGCGTCAAATTTTTGACTCGAGAGGAAATCCTACAGTAGAGGTAGATGTAATCACAGAAAACGGATTCTTAGGAAGAGCTGCAGTGCCATCTGGTGCTTCAACTGGTGAGTGGGAAGCTGTTGAATTACGTGACGGAGACAAGAAAAATTTCATGGGAAAAGGCGTGTTAAAAGCCGTTGAAAATGTAAATGAAATTATTGCTCCAGAATTAATCGGGTATAGCGTATTTGATCAAAAAGGAATCGATCAATTAATGATTGACCTTGACGGAACAAAAAACAAAAGTAAGCTAGGTGCTAACGCCATTTTAGGTGTTTCTTTAGCAGTTGCTAAAGCTGCTGCTGACGAAACAGGACAGCCCTTGTACAGATATATTGGTGGTGTTGGAGCAAACACATTACCAGTTCCTATGATGAACATCATCAACGGTGGTTCTCATGCAGATAACTCAATCGATTTTCAAGAGTTTATGATTATGCCAGTTGGTGCTAAGTCATTCTCTGAGTCATTGAAAATGGGTACTGAGATCTTTCATAACTTAGCTAAAGTATTGAAATCAAAAGGTTATTCTACTAACGTAGGTGACGAAGGTGGTTTCGCTCCAAACTTAAAGTCTAACGAAGAAGGAATCGAAGTAATTCTTGAGGCAATCAAAAATGCAGGTTACGAAGCTGGTAAAGACGTAATGATTGCTTTTGATGCAGCTGCTTCAGAATTCTATAACAAAGAAGAAAAAGTATATCACTTGAAGTGGTCAACTGGTGAGAAGTTAACTTCTGCACAAATGGTTGATTTCTGGGCTAAGTGGGTAGAAAAATATCCAATTATCTCTATCGAAGATGGTATGGACGAAAACGACTGGGATGGCTGGAAAATGCTTACTGAGCGTTTAGGAGATAAAGTACAATTAGTAGGTGATGACTTGTTTGTAACGAACGTTGAGAAGTTGCAAAAAGGAATTGACCAAAATATTGGTAACGCCATCTTAATTAAGTTTAACCAAATCGGTACGTTGACTGAAACAATTGATGCCGTAAACTTAGGTAAGCGTAACAAATATAAGTCTGTGATGTCTCACCGTTCAGGTGAAACAGAAGATGTAACTATTGCTGACTTAGCTGTAGCATTGAATACAGGCCAAATTAAAACAGGTTCGCTTTCTAGAACTGACCGTATTGCAAAATACAACCAGTTGATTAGAATAGAAGAAGAGTTAGGCGATTCAGCTTACTTCCCAGGAAAAAACATGTAATATCAAAGGAGAGTCCTGAGGCATCTGCTTCAGGATTCTTTCTTTTTATTGATTATATTGAAGTATGTTTGACCGCGTTCCCCACATATTCAAGAACTTTTATTTCATTACGGGAATCATATTTTTCATCTGGATACTTTTTTTTGACAGCAACGACCTCTTTACTCAAATAAAAAAGACAGCTAAATACAAAGCCTTAGAAAAGGAAAAATTCTACTACGAACAAAACATTGAAACTGCTGAAGAAAACTTAGAAAACCTACGCAGCGACCAGGCACGATTAGAAAAATTTGCCCGTGAAAACTACCACATGAAAAAGGCCGATGAAGAAGTTTTTATTGTGGTGGAGAAGAAAAGTGAGTAAAATTTCATATGAATATATAAAAATTCATTTATAAACTTACATATGTTGTTTTATTTAATCAATAAATTGTCTTATTTGTTCCTTTGAATCAGGTTTTTAAAATCATTTGACAATCATTTTTTTATTCATTTGAAAATAAATTGTAATTTTTTTTTATTTCATTATCTGAAGAAATTAAACAAAAAAAGGGATTGGTTTATGCGGCTATTGGTCAGGTGATTATAAAAATTAAATTTTTAATAAATAATTACATAAGAAGGCTAAAAAATATTTTTTTGAGACACTTTTATAAATTAAAAAAAGAAAATAGATTCGTGCTTTAACCAATTTTTAATCATTATGAGAAGATTATTTTTACCAGTTCTTTTTTTACTGGCACTATTAGTAACGAGCTGTAAAAAAGAAAAAGACGAAGTAAATCCAAACAAAAAAGAAGCTGATCCATCGTTGGATTTGAACAGCTACCTAAGTCAGATGTCACCAGTAAACAATCCAATACCATTGAACACCGCAGAACCTGTTGGTGAACCTGTGGTAGAGTGGAATGGTAGCACCTACTGCACTACCAAGAAATACAAATTAGGGCCAGAGTATTCAGAAGGTTTTTTGTTAAACCCTACCACAGATGTGATTTACCCAGGTGCTATTTTGGATGGTAACAGCATCAACGATGGAGGGTACCGATTGGTTTCTCTACCAAGAACTGGCGGGGTAATTTCTACCGATAATATCAATGCGAAAACAGCTTCAAAGACCATTGATGAAACAGTGAAGTCAAAAGTACAACAAAGTATCATTGATATTCTTAATGAAGAACTTGGTGGGACTGGAAATAGTGCTCAAATTAATTTTGAAATAAAGGATATTTATTCAGAACAACAGATGGATATGGAATTGGGGTTCAGTATGGGGACTTCTAATAAAAATAAAATTAAAAGTGGATTCGATTTTAGTAAAGGATCTACTAAGTCCCGAATCATGGTGAAGTTCCAACAGATCTATTATACGATGACGTATGACGCAAAAGGAAGACCAAGTGATTATTTTCAACCAGGTGTAACTAGTAATGATGTATATACGACTATTAATGGTACATCTATAGCACCTGTTTATGTCTCAAATGTAAAATATGGTCGGCTAGCTTTTTATAATTTTGAGAGTGATATGTCTCAAAAAGAGTTGTCTGCAACACTAAATGCTGCATTTTCATTTTTATGAAAGCTCAGAGTCAACGTTAGATGCTTCATTGAAAAAAACATTGAATAGAAACAAACACGACCGTTTCAGGCACAATCATAGGAGGGTCAGGTTCATCAGCGGTTCAATCGATATCAGGAATTGATGGGTTATACGATTATATTTTGGATGGAGGAAGATTTTTCCGCCACTTCACCCGGTTTACCTATCGCTTATACGTTACGAAGAATTACAGACAATGGTGTGTTTAATGTAGTTAATATTTCAGAATATGTCGTAAGGGATTGTTATAACACAACGGGGGCAGTCAAATTAAATTCCATACGACATATTGAAGGAAACAACCTGATAAATTACAGGGAATAGTAAAGATTAATTTAGGATATGTTGGAGAAGGGTTTGCAAATGCTTCAAGTCTATTTGGATCTAGAGTGGTTCCTTTGTGACTATACCAACAAATGGGTTTAGTGTTCCATTAAGTAATAATTCTTTATATGACTTGGCTTATGATCCCAAAAAGTTTGATCAGGCATTTATTGAGATAAGCTTGATTTAACGAATAGATATGATTGGAATGTCATAACGCTTGGTAAGGATAATTAGGAAATACTGATTCAAAGATTCAACAATCTTATCGTGTTTATTTAAAGGATATAAAAGCAGGTAAGTTAGGCGAAGATTGGTCTATTAATAATGATGCGGTAGGTGGGGCAACTACTTATGATTTGAATGTAGTTTCAAATGGTAAAGAAGAAAAGTCAGTTACAACATATTACCGCCTGCCATTAACTTCTTCAAATCGGAGAACTTATAATTTGTCAAAATTATCTTCATTAATGTATTTCAATTTCTCAATTCATGTAGAAAGCCCACAGAAATAATATCTAATAGGTCCACTCTCGATAGAGGTGAACCTATTTAAAAAATTAATTTATAAAAAGTTTTTAAATTTTAAAATAAAAATCACATCACGATGAAAAAATTAATAGTTAGCCTATTTACGGTAGCATTAGTTTGTAGCACCGCTTGTAAAAAAGATGAAAAAGAAGAGCCCAAAACCAAAAGATACTACACCCGATACGCCAGCTGTAGAGCGACCTAAGGTCAAAGAAATTTATGGGATTGAGTTATATAACCAAGCGTTGGATACAACTGTGGTTCCCGATGTTTATAATTTCTATAACATCACAGAAGATAAATATGGTAACTCACTTACTTTCCCGATTGAATTAGCTTTTGTCCATAATCAACCAAGTGACAATAGTACCAAACACTTGATTGGATGTGCTCGGGCAGAGTTGGTAAGATCGAAGCACGGGGTACCAGCTAATAATAATACCAGAAATACTTTTTATGTGATTGATGATGGAAACAGTACCTTGATATATGATACCATACAATATAGTGAGAGTATAAAAACTGTTTTTGCTATGAAAGCGATCGCGGTCTGTGGTTGGTGGTGAAAGTGATGCAATTCAAAGCGATGGTTTTGGTTGGGATAAAGGTGAAATTCTTGGGATTTGAATTAGAAAACGGAAAAAAAGGGTTAATCAAGTTAATAACTGCTCCTACTGGGAATAAAGATGAGAATGGTATTGTTTCTGTAGGAAAAATAGTCTTTGACATAAAAATGGAAAGATAGGTCAGTCTGATAATAGATATTAAGTTGTATGAAAAAAATACTTATACCAATTCTGTTTTTGTTGTTAATGACAAGCTGTAAGGAGGAAGAAGTAGTGCCTGAAAAGCGACCAAAGTATGTGCAAAGTCTTGAAAGTTACTTATTTCAGCTTCGTACAATTTTTTTTCCCACAGCAGTGGAGTTGCCTGTGCAAATTGGAAACACTTTAGTAATACAAGAAGAAGCCAAATCGTGTACAAGTATGAAATATAGGGTGGGGCCAACACAGCGCGTGGGTTTAGTAATGGATCCAAATTTAAACATCTTTATTGGAGATGTAATCGATGGAAATAATCTATATGCTAACTCAGAAGAAAGGTATAGAAGTATAGGATTACCACGGTCAGGGGGTAACATTAAACTTGTGATTGAAGATTCCGACCTTACGGATTCAATAAGAGTTGAGGAAACCACGAAGGATAAGGTGCATCTTGCTATAGATAGTCTACTCAATAAAATGATAGGGGGATCCCAAGTGAAGGCTAAAATAGGTTTTGAGATACGTGATATTTATTCTAAAGAACAGTTGGAGTCCTATTTCGCCAATCATTTAGGTAATCCTTATTTAAATACGTTTGATTTCACTCGTAAGAATAAGTCTCGGGTATTAGTGAAACTATATAAACAGTATTACACAACATTTTATGATTATCAGGATAAACCTTCAAGTTTTTTTCAAAAAGAGGTAACAACTGTGGAAATGAAAAATGAGTTGACAAGCGGAGACCTTTCTCCGTTGTATGTTTCAGGTATAACTTATGGAGAATTAATGATTTTGTCTTTTGAAATGGATATGTCTCAAAAGGACCTATCAGGTTGGGTATTAGGTGCTATGATGTATTATGCAGAGAATGGTAAGGTGGCAAGTAATTTTAATGCAGTGTTTAAAGATACTGAGGCATATAATAATATACGCATCATTAACGAACCAAGTTCTAGTGGTGGGTATTATACAAATACAATGTATGGAACAGATGATATAGCGAAATATTTAAATAAGCCGAGTGATTTCTCAGCAAGTAAACCAACAACACCTATACGATATACTTTAAACGATATTCGATCCAATACCCCTTATAAACCAGTAAAACTTGGTGAGTATGTTATAAAAGAATGTAAATAATTGTAAGAAACGATTCTATGAAAACATTAATTCTAATATTAACTTTTGTTTTGTTATTGAGCATTGCATGTAAGAAAGAGGAAGAAGAGCCTCAACCTGAGTTAGAGCCAACGATGGAAATTAAAGAGCCGCGACAACATGACGTAAAAAGAATTTTCGGCATTGAGTTATATAACCAAGTATTGGACACGGTTAATACGAAAGAACTTTATAAGTTTTACAATATCACAGAAGAAAAATATAGTAACTCGTTAGATTTCACTATTGAATTGGCGTATGTCTATCAAGAATTTAGTAATAATGCCATAAATCAAATACTTGGATCTGCAAAAAATTATTATGTAAGAACTGAGCATGGTTTGCCTTCAACAAACGAAACTAGCATTGATTTTTTTATAATTGATGATGGTCATAGCTCGTTGATTTATGATACCATACAGTATAGTGAGAGTATAACAGCTATATTTAAAAATAAAGCAAAAATTTCTTATGTAATCGGTGAAAATGATGCTATCCAAAGTGATAAATTTGGCTGGGACAAAGATAAAATCCTTGGCTTTAAACTCACCAATGGAAAGCAAGGGTTGATAAAACTAAAAAAAGCACCAACAGGTAGTAAAGACGATAAGGGAAATGTTTTTATTGGTAAAATTGTATTCGATATAAAAATGGAGAAATAAGTTATTAACTGTACGAGTTCGCTTTAAGCGAAGTCGTACTTGACCCATGATTTGTGTCCTCACAAACCATTGTTGTTTACTCCTATATATTCCGATAAACCAACCCTTCTTTCAGCGCATAAGTAGACGACACAATCTCTTGAATGCCGTAGTTGTCTACTACGTACTCAATTAACAAACAAGCCACTACTATCATATTTACCCGCATCTCAATCATGCCTGGTATAGCTAGTCGGTCGTCTTTGTCTTTCGAAACGATTTCTTCAATAATACCATGAAAAACGCCAAACGGCAGGTGGTATTCGGTGCGGCTGTCCAAATCAAAGGAGATGCCGTTTTCTTTGTGGTAAATTTCGCACAGCGTATCAAAACTACCTGAAGCACCAATTAAAACGGATGGTTGGTGTGTAGCACACGCCTCTTTTAAACTTGTTAACTGATCTTTTAAATACCCTTTTAACTCAGTAATCGCACTCGGTGGAATCGGGTCTACCTTGTGAAACTTCGTCATCAAGCGTTGTCCACCTATTTCAAAACTCTGTTTCCAGAACACTTCATTTTTATTGCAGATGATGAACTCAACGCTACCACCACCAATATCCATAATGAGGTGTTTACGCTCGTCCATGACCACGGCACGTCTTACGCCTTCATAAATCAATTGTGCTTCTTCGTCACCTCCGATGATGTCAATGTCTAAACCAGTCTTTATTTTAATCGCTTCTTTAATCGCCTGTTGGTTTTTAGCATTTCTAAACGCGCTGGTGGCAGTCGCAAAAATGTTGGTAATGCTGTTTTCAGCGATAATTTTCTGGAAATATTGTAAGGTGTCAATGCCGCGTGCTAAGGCAATATCCGTGATGATGCCTTCGTCTATGCCACCTTCACCAATTTTTACCGGTATTTTTTCTTTGTGAATAGTACTCAATAAGCCATCCACCACTTCTACAATAAGTAGGTGGAAGGTGTTAGTACCTAGGTCTATCACTGCTATTTTACCGTTTTTTACCATTTTTTAATAAAGCTGCCAAAGATAGTTTTTTGTAAATAGAACTTTGAGAAAAGGCTGCTTTTTTATTCACATAATTACGTATTAATCGGTATCTTCGATTTGTGTCAAATGATTTAATGTATAATTGAATATGGATAAAGTGAGTAAGAAATTTTTGGAGAAATATTTAAACAATGCTTCCCCAACAGGATTTGAAGTTGAAGGTCAAAAAATATGGTTGGATTATTTAAAACCCTATGTTGACGAACATTTTGTGGATACCTATGGCACAGCGGTAGCGGTTATTAATCCGAAAGCAACGTACAAAGTAGTTATTGAAGCACACGCTGATGAAATTTCGTGGTTTGTAAATTACATTTCTAAAGACGGATACATTTACGTAATCAGAAACGGTGGGTCCGATCACCAGATTGCACCATCAATGCGGGTAAACATCCGCACGGATGAAGGCAAAATTGTGAAAGGAATCTTTGGATGGCCAGCGATTCATGTGCGAAATGGTGAGAAAGAAGAAGCACCAACTTTGAAAAATATATTCATAGACATCGGTGCAGATTCGGATGAAGAGGTTGAAAAACTAGGCATAAAAGTAGGGAATGTCATCACCTTTGAGGATGAGTTGATGAACCTCAATAAAAAATATTGGACAGGCAGAGCGTTAGATAACCGTATCGGTGGTTTTATGATTGCGGAAGTGGCGCGCAGATTAAAAGAGAACAAAAATAAATTAGATTACGGTTTGTATATCGTAAATGCTGTGCAGGAAGAAATTGGTTTGCGTGGGGCTCAGATGATAGCGCAACGAATCGATCCTGATGTGGCGATTATAACCGATGTAACGCATGACACCCAGTCACCGATGTATAATAAAAAAGCTCAAGGTGATTTGAAGTGTGGAAAAGGACCAGTACTAACCTTTGGCCCTGCTGTTCAAAATAACTTGTTGAAAACACTTTTTCAGGTGGCAGATAAAAAGAAAATACCGTATCAGCGATCAGCTAGTTCGCGGGCTACAGGTACAGATACGGATGCCTTTGCTTATTCAAATGACGGGGTAGCTTCGGCTTTAATCTCCTTACCATTGAAGTATATGCATACCACTGTAGAAACTGCCCATGAAGAAGATATCGAAAATGTGATCAAACTGATGTATGAATTTTTAGTCCAGTTGAAGTCTGGAACAAGCTTTAATTATATCAAATAATAACACCAACCTTTTGACTTAAATCACGTTAAGAATAGATGCGTCTTAACGTGATTTAGTTCTAAGGTTTATGAAGCAATTTACACCACATATTCTTTCCATTATTTTTGTTTTTGGAACGACTGTGTCAGGTTTTTCTCAGACAAGCACTGATTTTTTAATCCAAGGGAAAGAGTTGTTAAAGGCAGGAAAGCCAAGTGAAGCCCTACCTTTATTTGAACAGTTTATTGACCAAAATTTTGAGAACCCCGAAGGGTATTATCAACTAGGCATTACTTCAATTCAGCTTCAACAGTATAAAAAAGCTGCAATATCTTTTGGTCAAGCTATTGTATTGGGAAAAGCCAGCAAAGAAGTGTATTTCAACCGAGCTTACGCCTATACATTAAATCACGATTTTTTGAAAGCAATCAAAGATTATGATAAAGTAATTAGCATGGATCAAAACAATGCCGAAGCCTATTTTTATAGAGGAACTATCAAAGCTAACATCAATAAAGAGAAATCGGGAATTTTAGATTTTAATGAGGCAATAAAGCTTGATCCTAACAATCAAGAATATTATTATGAACGAGGCATAGTTCACTCCATACTGGGAGAGGATGATTTAGCTATTCGAGACTTCATAAAATCAGTAGAAATTAAACCAAACGATTATGTGTATTATAAAATTGGTGCTCTTGATATGGAATATGGTCGCGATGAAAAAGCAATTGAATATTACTCGAAAGCCATACAATTAAACAATACCGAAGTGAAATACTACGACATGCGGGCATTTTCATTGATGCGCTTGGGTAGATTCGAAGAAGCCATTTCAGACCTAGATGTTGCTGAAACAAAAGATAAATATGATGTAGATCTTTTTATGGAAAGAGGTTTGGCGTACATGAGTTTAGGGAATAATCATGAAGCATTGAAAAATTTTAATAGAGCCATTGAGTTAGCACCAAATAGAGATAAACATTATTATCATCGAGGGCGAGTCTATTTTTCAATGGGTAATTACCCCTTAGCAGAGTCCGATTTTAAAAAAACACTTGAACTAAACCCGAAGCACTTAGATGCTGCTTTGTATTTAGGGGATGCCTACTACGAGCTGAAACAATATGGTCAAGCGGCAATATGGTATTCGGCTTATCTTGAAAAGAGTGAACAAGCCTATTCCATTTATCATAAACGGGGAGATGCTTATTTTGCAAATCAAGAATATGATAAAGCATTAATGGATTATAACTTAGCGCTTCAGTTAAAGCCAGATTTAGGCATTGTTTACAACATGAGGGCACAAGTAAGGTTTCAATTAAACCAACAACAAGATGCATGCTCCGACCTAACTGCAGCAAAAGAAAACGGATACAGCCAGGGTTATCACTTGTTGCACAAAAACTGTGAATAGTTATAATCGGTTGTATGCCTCTTTTATACGCTCAACTGGCACACAGACTGACACACGTAGATAATCATTTCCGTTAGATCCGAAAATCATTCCTGGAGTGAAGAGAATGTGTTTTTCTTCTAAAGTCTTATCGATAAAGTCGGGTATCGAAGTGATACCAGATTCGGGTTTAGGCTTAGCCCAAACAAACATGCCTTCCTGTTCCCTTGAATATTCGCATTGAAGTTTATCTAATATTTTGAATACCCATTCTCTTCTCTCGTTGTAAGTTTCATTGCGTTCTAGATGCCATTCCTCGTCAGCGTGAAGTGCGTTAACCGCTGCTTTTTGAATTCCCAAAAACATTCCTGAGTCTATATTGCTTTTCACACGCAAAGCTGCAGTCACATACTCTTCGTTCCCTAATAACATACCGACACGCCAGCCCGCCATGTTGTGCGATTTACTCAGGGAGTTAAATTCAATAGCTACATCTTTAGCACCATCTACAGATAAAATGCTTAATGGTGCATTGTTATTAAGCACTTGGCTATATGGGTTATCGTGACAAATAAGAATGTTGTGCTTTTTTGCAAAAGCAATCATCTTTTCAAAAACTTCTAATTTAGCAGGTGTTCCCGTAGGCATGTGGGGGTAGTTCAACCACAAGAGTTTTGTTTTTTCGTCCACCAATTGCTCCAGCTGTTCAAAGTCGGGATACCAACTGTTTTCCTCTTTTAAGTCGTAATTAACCACATCGGCACCTAATAATTTGGATAAAGAAGTATAAGTAGGGTAGCCTGGGTTAGGTACTAACACTTTTTCCCCTGGGTTAACATAGGCTAATGTAATGTGTAAAATGCCTTCTTTTGAACCCATTAAAGGCAAAATTTCGGTATTCGGAGCTAAATCAACATTAAAGGTGTTTTTATAAAAATCGGCCATCGCTTTTCTCAACTCAGGAATTCCTTTATAAGGTTGGTAACCATGGTTGTTGGCGCCTTGTGCCGTTTGATGTAAGGTATTAATAGTTGCTTCTGACGGTGCTAAATCAGGGCTGCCAATACCGAAGCTGATGACATCTTTCCCGTCAGCTACCATTTCCCGAATTTGCTCTAATTTTTGTACAAAATAATAGGCTTTAACTCCCCCCAGTCTTTCTGCTAATTCAATCATGTATTGTTACAATAAATATGGTTTTTATATTAGACGGAACTTTAATCAGTACGCGTTTTTAAAATTTAGTGATCAATGTCATTGTACTGAAGTCTTAATTCGTTTCTCTGATACCTTCAAGTCTGTTTAATAAAGTCTTCTGATTTCGTTTTTCATGAAACCGAGCGCCATCGTAATAGAGTCTTGCTCAATCGCCATGTAGTGTTCGAATATTTTTTTAGCCAATTCTATTCCTCTGGCTTCTTTGTCGACAGCTTGCGAAGCATTGTTAATCGCAGTGTTTAAGTCTTCAATAGCTTTCTTAATCAAGTGCCAGCTGTCATCACTTACATATATTTGCTGTGCCAAGTTATGGTTGAACTCATCTCTAATATCCATTAATAAACGTTGGTGTAGTTGAGCCACATTGTAGTCAGGATCATTGACCCGTAAAATTAAGTTGTTAGGAGAAAGTCGTTCAAGTAACAAGGTCAATCGTTCATAAGCCTGAAGTCGGATGGGGAGTATCAGTTCGTTGTTTTTAAGCTTTAGCTCGACTAAACGTTTTTCAAATTCCTTTCCTAAAAAAGTTTTAATCGTTAAATACATGGCAAAAAGCACAGCTCCCGAGGGTAATACGACTGCTAAAATAAGTGATAGGGTATCCATATAATCTTCTTTTAGCTGTAAAAATAAAAAATATGTGGAGATTTGTGTTACTGTAAGGAGAAACAACTTAGAATAGGAAGTTGTTGTTGTTTTTAATATGACCAAGAAGCCATGAATTTACCGGTGAATATTTCTGAAAGAGCCCAAGATGAAATTCTTCTGATTAAGAAAAATAAAAATATTCCTGATGAATATGGTTTACGAATCACCTTGGATGCAGCAGGTTGTTCAGGGGTCAATTATCGAATTGGTTTTGACAAAAAAAACGATGGTGATGATGAATTTGAATTAAACGGAGTACCTCTATATATCAAAAGAAAAGACTTTATGTATTTCGTAGGAGTGAGTTTAGACTTTGTCGAAGATGAATCTCAGAAGGGCTTTTTGTTTAAATAGTTAACTATTAAGCCATTTTTTTGCTTCCTCTTGGGTGGTGAAAGAGTGAATAATTAAACTATACTCTTTTCTTAAAACATCCGTAAAACCTTTATTACTTTCTAAGTATTGTTCTTCTAGAACATAGGCAATTTTTGGAGGTCTTCCACCTGCGTTAAAATAGGCTCTAAGCATTTTTCCAACATACTCCATGTAGTCATACTTCTGGATGCTGCTTACTTCTCCTCTTAAATCAGAAATGTCAACAATGGTTTTATATACTCCCTCTTTAAAAAAAATTCCAAGTGTAGTGGCAAAACTGTCTTTTGCTAATTGAATATCATGTTGACCTTTGGCAGTTAAAATTAGAATGCCATCGACAACCAACATTCGAGCTGTTGTGTTTGGGTATTTTTGGTCTTTAAAATTTATTTCTAATTCTTGAGGAATCATTGTGTCTCAATCAATTCTAAGAAAATATAGATTAGGCTTAACTGATTTCCATTTTCTTTCGATAAGCGGACGGTTTTATACGATTTAATCTTTAATCGGTGTTTTTCGTGAGGGAAAATAAATTAATACCTTTGTAGCCGAATCAAATAAATAGATAGAAAAATGATAAACGCAAACGAATATTTTGACGGAAATGTGAAGTCGTTAGGTTATGAATCTGCTGAAGGCAAGTCTACCTTAGGTGTGATGGAAGCAGGAGAGTACACATTTGATACTTCTTTAGATGAAATAATGACAGTAGTACAAGGTGAATTAGTGGTTCAATTGCCAGGTGAAAGTGAATGGAAAAGCTTTAAACAAGGCGAGTCGTTTAATGTAGCTGCTAACAAATCGTTTAACGTAAAAACGAGTGGAGCTTCTTCTTACCTTTGCCAGTATAGCTAAAAATATACAAGTGGCTGTTTAAACAGCCACTTGTGCTTTTATATGTGGATGAGGATCATAATTTTTTAACTCAAAATCCTCAATCTTAAAATCAAATATACTTTTTACCGCTGGATTAATCTCCATGGTCGGTAATGGTCGTAGCTCTCTACTCAGTTGCAGTTTTGCTTGTTCCAAGTGATTAGAATATAGATGTGCATCACCAAGAGTATGCACAAACTCACCAGGTTTTAAGCCTGTTACTTGTGCAACCATCATGGTTAATAAAGCATAAGAAGCAATGTTGAACGGAACACCTAAAAACACATCGGCACTTCGTTGGTAAAGTTGGCACGAAAGTTTGCCATTTGCGACATAAAACTGGAATAAGAGATGGCAAGGAGGCAACGCCATTTTATCTACATCAGCTACATTCCAGGCACTTACAATTAGTCGTCTGCTATCAGGGTTTTTCTTGATTTGATCAATCACGTTGGTGATTTGATCGATCACGCCACCATCATTTGCTGGCCAACAGCGCCATTGGTGCCCATACACTGGCCCTAAGTTACCAGCCTCATCAGCCCATTCATCCCAGATGGATACCTTGTTGTCTTTCAGGTATTTGATGTTGGTATCACCTTGCAAAAACCATAACAATTCATGAATAATAGATCTTAGATGAAGTTTTTTAGTGGTTAAACACGGAAATGATTCTGATAAATCAAAACGCATTTGATGCCCAAAAACACTTATCGTACCTGTTCCAGTTCTATCTTCTTTTTTGACTCCTTCTTTTAGGATTCTGTCCATCAAATCGTGGTATTGTTGCATAATTCTACTTTGTGGCTATGATTCAAAAATAAGGAAATCTCCTTATTTACATTAGACGAATTGAGTTTATGACACTTTTTTGTTTAAAATGATTAGTGGTTATAACTATTTCACATTTTTTCAGTCTTTAGTTGCTCGATAGAAGTAAAGATATGAGAAGTTAGATTGTTAGATATTAGACTTCACATTTCAGATTGTCTTGATTCTTGTATCTGATATCTTCAAGTCTAACTAATTTGGCTTTTAACAGTGCCTCAAACTTTTGGTTCTTGTTTGCTTAAACAGTGAAAACTGCCTTGTCCCCAGATTAAATACTTGGCGGACAAGCCTATTGTTTTTCTTTCAGGAAAACAGTTTGCAATGATTTCTAAGGCTGCTTTATCATTCTCACAATCGTATTGAGGGACTAAAACGGTGTTGTTGATAATTAAGAAGTTAGCATAACTACACGGAAGCACTAGTCCATTTAATTCATATTTGTTAGGCATGGGTAGTTTAATCAACTTAAACTCAGGATGGTTTTGTGCAAGATGGTTGTAGTTCCAACTTAAACAGGCTGCATTACTATTTTTTTCATCCGCTTCCCAAGCACATAAAATAGTGTTTTCGTTCACAAAACGAGCAATGTTATCAATGTGTCCATCTGTGTCGTCACCTGTTAACTCACCTTTTAACCAAATCACGGTGTGACAGCCATAATATGTTTTAAGAATTTGCTCAATCTCTTCTTGTGATAAATTAGGGTTTCTATTCGGGTTTAATAAACATTCACTAGTAGTTAAGACTACTCCTTTGCCATTAAAATCTACTGATCCACCTTCCAAAATCATGTCGATGGAAAGTTGTGGTAACTCCAAGGCTTCAGCTACTAAGGTTGGAATTTCGTTATCATCATCAAACGGAGGGTATTTACCTCCCCAAGCATTATAACCCCAATCCAACACTAATTTTTGTTTTGTTTCCGGGTTAATGATGAAGTCAGGTCCGTGGTCACGAATCCAACTATCATTGGTGGGATGAAGGTGATAAATAACGAAGCTTTCGTTAACATCTGTTTTTGAAAGTAATGATTTGATGAGTTCAATCGTTTCCTCATCATTGACATTGATATTTACTTTTTGATGCTTAGAAATTGCAGCGATAAATGCAGCATATTCCATCTGTGCTTTTTCGATAATTTCTGCTGGCCATGTATCAGGATTGTGTGGCCATGAAAGCCAAATACTTTCTTGTTCATGCCATTCAGCAGGGTGATAAAATCCTTCTAAGAAATCAGTCATTATCTATATATCGTTTAGTGATGTCAGCATAAGAGTCAATTCTTCGGTCACGAAGGAAAGGCCACACTTGACGGTAATTTCTGCCTTTTGCTAAATCAATTTCTTGCACAGTAGTTTGTTTCATTTTGATGATTTTCATGTAATAAAAAGCTGCCAAAAGGATTTGCGATAAATGAGTTACCCCAAAATCGTGTGCCGTTTTCTTCACCTACGCGGTTAACACTCACTACATGCACGCCATTCGCAACCGCATGTGAGCGCTGTATGGTCATCCAAGCATTCAGTTGCTCTTGATTTATAGTGTCATCTTTTTCAGTCATATCCCAACCAATGGCAGTAGGATAAAATAATATTTCAGCACCCATTAAAGAAGTTAATCGTGCTGCTTCAGGATACCACTGATCCCAACAAACGAGTACACCAATTTTAGCATATTTTGTTTCAAATACTTTATAGCCTAAATCACCTGGGGTGAAATAATATTTTTCATAAAAACCAGGGTCATCAGGGATGTGCATTTTTCGATACTTGCCCATGTAAGTTCCGTCTGCATCAATCACTGCTGCAGTGTTGTGGTAAAGTCCAGCTGCACGTTCTTCAAATAGTGAAGCGACAATCACGACATTGTTTTCTTTAGCAACTTCTGAGAAGCGAATTGGTTGTGTCACCAGGAATTTTTTCTGCTAAGTCAAAAAAAAGTTGGTTTTCTTCATAGCAGAAGTAGTCTGTCAAAAATAGTTCTTGAAGACAAATAATTTGAGCACCTTCATTGGCTAGTTTTTTTATTTCCTGTATAGCATGATTTAGGTTTTTTTCCTTGTCACCTAACGATTTTGCTTGTACAATTCCAATGTTAACTTTTGTCATCACTTATGAATTTGATTACATACAAAAGTATATAAAAGCGACTATTTGCTTGGTAATTCTTAGGTTTTTGTATCAAAAATGAATTTTGTTCGTACTGTCACAGCATAAAGGGTTTGATAATAAACCCTTTTTTCTATTTTTGAATAGATTTGAACAGGAGTAATTAAATTAATGAGAGAAATAAGGAAGTATTTTCATCGTGTTTTTTCTTTGAAAAACCTTATCCATAAAGACAATTTAATTATTGGTTTGTTGATTTATCTCTTTGTTCTTTTTTTTGAGTATGTGCCTTTCCCAAATTTTTTAGACCCACTTTCTGATGCTTTTGAAGATGTTGAAATTTCTGATGTTGTTTTTTCTCGAATGGGAAAAAACAAAGATCTCCGAACAACAGTTGATGGTGAGGTTAGTCAAAACACGGATGTAGTAATTATCAATGTTGGTGGATTAGGTCGTTCGCGTAGGGATATTGCTGCTATGGTAAATGCAGCAAGTATGGGAGGGGCAAAAGTAATTGCTATGGATGTGTTTTTTGAATACTTAAAGACCGATACCCTTGGTGATGTGATGCTGCAAGAGTCGTTTAAAAATGAGAATAACTTAGTTTTAGTCAATGAACTAATTGGATATGAAAATGAGTCTGGAACATTTGATTCGTTAAAAACAACAATTCCTTTTTTTAATCAATTTGCAGTAATGCGTTTGCTAATATGGTACAAAAAATGGCAGATGAAAGTGGTCAATTTAATGTCTGTCGAAAGTTTATGACCCGAGCTATCAAAAAAATAATGGAGAAGAAATACTTTCTTTCCCAGTAAAAATTTGTCAGTTATATGATTCTACTTCTTAGAAAAACTAAATAAAAGAAATAAGTTAGAAGAGTATATTAACTATGTTGGGAATATTACAACAGATTTTCCTAAGCTTTTTTACCTGATTTTTACAAGTTTGATGAAATTGAAAAATGGGAAAAACAACATTTTAAAGTGGTAGAACATAATTGTGCTATTAATGCTTTTTATAATGCTTTAGGAATGCCTTCTCCTTACCCTAATTGGGGACCTGCTGATTTAGAGATTACTTTTAGAGATAAAATTGTATTGATAGGTTATGTGGGAGACCGTATTGATATTGATACTGGAGAAGATAAATTTTTCACACCACTCAATTCAAAATATATTGGTAAAGCGAATCGAGATATGTATGGTATAGTAGTTCATGCAAATATAATTTCAACTATTTTAAATGGTCATTACATTCGTGTAATGCCTGATTGGTTGATGCATTTAATTGGTACTAATAGTTGTTTACCTTGTGTTCGCTATGTTTAGACCTATTTATGATGATTATAAAATATGGTATGATGGCGTTACAAAAACAATAGGTTTAGTGTTAGCGGCAACTATTTTGTATATAATCGGTCTTACTTTTGAGAAGTTTGACTATGAATTACGTTTTGGAGCAATATATTTTGCTTGTATACTTTTAGCAGGGGACTTTCTAGAGATATATTATGGTTTGATTCGTAATATTGGTAGAAAAATTAAAATTAAAGTTATAAATTTGAAGAAGAACAACCGCTAACATCATGAAAAAGAAAATTTCTATATTATCGATTTTAATATTTTGTGTATCAGTAGTTTATGCGCAAGATTATACTTTTAAAGTATTAGCAAGTAAAGGAGTAGCACAAGTAGACAATGGTTCAGGCTGGGTGCTACTTAAAGTCTGGTTCAAAACTTAACTAAAAAAAATAAAATAAAAGTATCTCAAGGTAGTTATGTAGGTTTAATGCATACAAGTGGTAAAACGCTTAGAGTTAAAAACTCCTGGTACATACGAAGTGGAAAATTTATCTGGTAAATTAAATAACTCTCAAAGTAGCTTTACTTCTAAATATGCTTCTTTCGTTTTAAATCAGCCATCTGCTGAGGAAGCTGCTGAAAACTACAATGTAACTGGTAGTGTTAGTAGAGGTAGTGAAATTGTAGTTAGAGCACCTAAGCATATTGATATGTATAAAGAAATTCCAGCTATGATTACTTGGGATGATAAATTGGAAGATGAAACTTATGTAGTAACAATAACTTCATTGTTCAATAAAAACATTTTCGAAGTAGAAACTAAGGATAAGTTTTATGAATTAGATTTAAGTAAATTAAATTTAGAAGATGAAGCTTATTTATTTAAAGTACATCTTAAGTCAGATGAAAGTGCATATGGTGAGCGTGCTTTGAAAGTAATTGATAATACTAAAAAAAATGACAAAGGTGCAGTGGTTAAAGAACTATCTGAATTTAAAAAAGAAATTGACCCAACATCTCCATTAGATCAATTGACTTTAGCTTCTTATTTTGAAGAAAAAGGGTTGACTATTTATGCTTTGTCAAGTTTGTCAAAAGCATCAGATATTAGCACCTGAAGTTGAAGATTTTGAAATACTAAGAAATCATTATTTCTACACAAATGCTTTAGAAAAAGTAATGTAGTAAGCATTTTATGAATATAGAAAAGCTCTTAAGGTAATTAAGAGCTTTTTTTTATTTTTATGTTATGAAGAAAATAATCGTTTACTTCTCTTTCATTGTGTTATTACTAAGTTTTTCTTGTGGAACACAAAAGTCTGCAGTAGAAAAAAGAAAACACAAGCTTGAAAAAAAGAAAAAAAGAAACCCAAATGACTGTCCAAAAGTTGATTGCTAGTGTAAACAGTTGAGTAAGCTCCAGTTTTATGAATGAAAAATTTACTATTCAAATGTTCGTTGCTGTTAATGGAACAATTTTATAGGAGTAGTTCATGATAATGGTATTGATAGTTCTGATTACATATTAGATAAAGACTAATAGATTATAAGCTATACGTTTGGTTACTTTCTTTTGAACGCCATGCTTTTGTTGGTCATTACACTTGTTGATTTAAAATGATGAAAAAAACACTTTTTATCATTAATCCCATTGCAGGTACTCGTTCAAAAAAAGACATTCCTTTGTTGATTAAGCAAGGGTTTAGATAAAAATAAATTTAAGGTTGATATAGCTTTTACAGAAAAAGCAGACCATGCTACTGAGCTTGCTCAACAAGCGGTGGAAGCCAAGTATGATTTAGTTATTGCAGTTGGGGGAGATGGTACCATAAACGAGGTAGCTCGTGGGTTGGTTAATTCTAGTGTTGCATTAGGTATTATTCCAATGGGTTCTGGTAATGGACTTGCACGTCATTTACAAATTCCCATGAATGTAAAAAAAGCCATAGATAAACTTAATCATTATCAAGTAGTGAAAATTGATACGGGTAAAATTAATGAGCATCTTTTTTTATGCACAGCAGGAATAGGACTTGATGCAAAAGTAAGCCATGATTTTTCTAAAGAAAAAAAACGAGGGTTTTTTACTTATTCAAAAGTAGCGATGAACAGTTTTCTTAATGCTTCAACATCATCATGGGAAATTGAAATTGATGGTTATTGCGAAACAGTTGACGGCTTATTGTTAACCATAGCCAATGCTAATCAATATGGTAATAATGTGTTTATTGCTCCAAAAGCACAAATTCAGGATGGGGAATTTGATGTGTGTGTGTTAAAGAATTTCTCTTTTTTTAATTCTCCACTAGTGTTGAGAGATCTCTTTAACAAAACCTTGCATAAAAACCGGTTTTATTCCTTAAGAAAAGGAAAACAGATTATTATAAAAAATGAAGGTGAAGTTGAAATACATTATGACGGAGAACCTATGCTAGTGCAAGGCAACATTAAAGTTGAAATACATCCATTGTCATTAAATGTATTTGCGAATTAAGTCTTTCAATTAAATGTTGAGCAAAGTCACTTTTTTTGTAATTGACACCATCCAGTTGTGTGATGTGTTGAATACCTAAAGCATTACTTGTAAACACTGCGTCAGCAGAATAACTGCTGATTTATTATAGGAGACTTCTTTTATGTTTTTCTCTTTTGATAGAATAACACTTCGCATTACACCATCAACACAGCCAGTTTCAAGCGATGGTGTAAATATATGTTGGTCTTTTTCCCAAAACAAGTTACTATATAGTGCTTCAGAAATCACATCGTTTTGTCCTAAAATTATTACATCATCTAAGTTGTTTTTGTTTTTGAATAATCCAGCAGAAACATATTTAGAGGCACTCAAAGGTTTAAATTCAGAGGTTGTGGTAGATACGTTGATGTTTTCAGGGTATATCCTCACACGTTCTTTAACTTCTGAAGCTAAATGCAGTGGGGCACAAGAAATAATGAATTCAAATTTATTGTTTTCAGGTGAATAAAAACCTCCTTCACTTCTCCAGATCATGATTTTCACTCGAGCTGAAATCAAGCTTGTTTTTATGACAAAGTTGGTGAATGGTTTCAGTTAAATAAGTTAGGTTGAAATATTCTGGTTGGACTAGTTCAAAAGCATTTAAAGCGCGCAAAATTCGTTGAAAGTGATTTTCTAGATAAGGAAGTTGATTGTTAAGATATAAAAGGGTTTCAAAAAAACCATCGCCATAAAGAAATCCACGATTAGAAATTTTTAGATGAACTTGAGACTCTTCTATAAATTGGTTTTGATAGACTACTTGCATTTCACTTAGGATTGTTTGCTGATTTCTGTAAATTTGCACATATTTTGCTTAAACATGAAGGAGAATTTGGAGAATAGATCATCTGTAAATGTAGCGGTTATTGGTGATGGTAGTTGGGCAACGGCTATTATCAAAATTTTATCCGAAGATAAACAACATAAAATTAATTGGTGGGTTAGGCAAAAAGAAGCTGTTCAAGCGATTAATACCATTGGTGTCAATCCTAATTATTTAACAGGTGTTCAAATTGACACTAAAAAAGTAACCCCAAAAAGTCAAGTAGATAAAGTTATCAAAGGTAGTGATTATGTTATTTTAGTTGTTCCTGCTGCTTACATTAAAAGTGCTTTAGATCATTTACCTAATAATGCTTTTGATGGAAAAATTGTTATCACTGCTATTAAAGGGATTATTCCAGAAGATGATTTATTAGTGACCGATTACATCAAAAGCAAGTTTGGTGTAGCTGACAGTAAAATGGCTATCATTTCAGGACCTTGTCATGCTGAAGAAGTAGCGTTGGGTAGACAATCATATTTAACTATTGGAGCAAATGACCTTGAGGTAGGTGAAGAGGTTGCTAGACTGTTAAGGTGCCGATATGTGAATGTTTCTTGTGCTCAAGATTTGATTGGTATTGAGTATTCTGCTATCATGAAGAATATCATTGCACTTGCTTGTGGAATTGCAAATGGGCAACATTTTGGAGATAATTTCCAAGCGGTATTAGTGTCGAATGCGATGCAAGAAATAAAATATTTTTTAGACCAATTACACCCTGCAGAACGGGATGTGAATGGATCTGCTTACCTCGGTGATTTGTTAGTGACTTCCTATTCTCAGTTTAGCAGAAACAGAACATTTGGTAACATGATTGGGAGAGGATATTCTGTTAAATCTGCCATGTTTGAGATGAAAATGGTGGCAGAGGGATATTATGCTGCGAATAGTATTTACAAAATTGTACATGAAAAACAGTTAGACATGCCTATATGCTCTGCTGTTTATAGAATTCTGTATGATAAAATTGCACCTGCAGTAGAAATGCAGTTGTTGAAAGATTTACTCAAATAAGTTAAGCTGTTTCATTTTTTGAAAAAGTGTACTTGCAGGTAACCCAACTACATTATCGTAGTTTCCTTTTATTTCTTTAATTCCAATTAAACCAATCCATTCTTGAATGCCGTATGCTCCAGCTTTATCTAGCGGGGAATAGTTATCGATATAATAAGCGATTTCTTGGTCACTTAACGTATGAAAGGTTACTTCAGTGACTTCTTTGAAACTTATTTGTTGATCACATGTGATTAAGCAAACTCCTGTAATGACTTGATGTGTTTTTCCTGACAATGCTTTTAACATGACCGATGCATCTAATTTGTCTTTTGGTTTTTCGATAACTTTTCCATCTAAAACAACTACTGTATCAGAGGTGAGGTAGATTTCATTTATTTCAATTTTAGGGAGTTGTTTAGCTTTTAGCTTACTAATAAAAACAGGGACTTCCTCTGGAGGTAGTCCCTGTGGGTATGATTCGTTAAACTCAATTTTTCTAATTGAAAAAGGGATGTTTAAGGCTTCTAAGATTTGTTTTCTTCGAGGGGAACTAGATGCTAATATTAATTTCTTAGATGTTTTTAACACAGCTATTTACAGTATTTTTTCAAATCGTGTTCAGCTTCTTCATCACCAAGTTTTGCAGCTTCTTTCCAATCAGCACAAGCACCAATTTTATCACCTAGTTCAAATTTAGTATAACCTCTGAAATACATAGGCATCTGCATGAGGAGCTTCAAACGTAAATAGCTTATTAAATTGTACTAAAGCTTCTTTATATTGTTGTGTTTCATATAATCTTTCAGCAACAAAATATCTTGCGTTAGCATAGGTTGAATCCATGTTTAAGATAGTCTAACATTTCTTTATTTGCAATATCTTCATAACCATAATGATAGTTACAAATAGCTTTTAAATAATGTGCTTCCATATCGGTAGGTTTTAGTTCAATTGCTTTTTTGAAATCAGCAATTGCTCCGATATAATCTTTTAGTTCCATTTTTACTTCACCTCGATCGAAGTAGGCAGGTTCAATTTTATCATCTAACTCTAATGCTTTATCGAAATCTTCTAAAGCACTCATTTAGATGTGCTTTTTTGTGATCGTATTCTTTTCTTGAAGCTTCTTCAAAATGAGCATATTCCTCTAAAAAAATAAGCTTGAGCATGTTTTTTGTTTTTATTTATTGTTTTTGTAAGTGTTTTTATTGCATTCATCAAATCTTTTCTAACTCAACTTCAACAACACCTTTTTGGAAATAAGCATCTACATTCGTCGAGTCAAATTTGATAGCAGATTTAAAGTCTAAAAGTGCTACTTCGTTTTGGTTACTTAGTTTATTGCTAATACCTCTTAAATAATACGCTTTAGCATTGGTTGAGTCTGAGTTAAGTACTATTGAAAAATCAATAACAGATT
The DNA here is from genome assembly GCA_963849955.1 of uncultured Cytophagales bacterium. Classification (GTDB taxonomy): domain Bacteria; phylum Bacteroidota; class Bacteroidia; order Cytophagales; family JAAEPT01; genus CAWFGW01. The sequence goes on from CAWKJU010000001.1 coordinate 296,658, forward strand.
CTTTGTACTTTTCTTGCGCAACATTCATAAGACCAATTTCAAAATGCGCTTCTGTTTTGAAGTCTTTCTCTAAAGCAGTAACTTTTTTAAAGTCGTTAAATGCTTCTTCAGTATCATTAAAGTGTTTGTTAATCAAACCTCTTTGGTAATACGCTTTTGCTATTTTAGGGTCTTTTTCAATCGCTTTGCGTAAAAATCAACTTAGCCTCAACACGCTTTAAGCGGTTAAGTTTGTCTAATCCTTCTTTATATAATGTCTTCGGCACTTTGCCCTTGAGCAATATTAATTGCGAAAAAAACAATCAAAAAAACACTACCGATAAATTTAAATCTCAAACTTTTCATAGAAACGGGTTATTTAATACCAAATTTACATGATTAAGCATCTTATACAAAGGAAACTTAGCATAAGTGCTACCTTTAAAAGTTCTACATAAAAAAATCATGCCATTTTGTGTATAAATAGAAAAATGAAACTTTGAGAAAATTTGATTTAGTCGTATTTTCACGCAAAATTATATTAGGATAAAAGTAACACTTAACTCACATATACATTGGATTTATTTGACAAACTACTTACAGACAGAGGCCCTTTGGGTAAACACTCTCAAATTGCTTATGGATATTTTATGTTTCCAAAATTGGAAGGTGAAATTGGTTCAAAAATGACATTTAGAGGCAAAGAGGTTCTGTGCTGGAGTTTGAACAACTACATAGGTTTAGCTAATCATCCAGAGGTTAGAAAAGCTGATGAGGAAGGAACAAAAGAGTTTGGTCTAGCTGCACCAATGGGTGCTAGAATGATGTCTGGAAACACCACTTTACATGAGAAGTTAGAGGAAGAATTTTCTTCATTTGTACAAAAAGAAGATACTATACTTTTAAATTATGGTTACCAAGGTATTATGTCAGCAATTGATGCGTTGGTTGATCGTAAAGATGTTATCGTATATGATTCAGAATGCCATGCATGTATTATAGATGGTGTTCGTTTACATCAAGGTAAACGATTTGTTTTCCCTCATAACAATATGGAAAACTTAGAAAAACAACTTCAACGAGCTACTAAACTTACACAAGAAACTGGTGGTGCTATTTTAGTCATCACGGAAGGTGTTTTTGGTATGTCTGGTGACATGGGAGACTTAAAAGGAATAGTTGCTCTTAAAAAGAAATTTAACTTCCGATTGATGGTTGACGATGCTCATGGTTTTGGAACGATGGGTAAGACGGGTGCTGGTGCTGGTGAAGAACAAGGTGTGCAGGATGAAATAGATATTTATTTCTCTACGTTTGCTAAGTCAATGGCTTGTATTGGAGCTTTTATTTCTAGTAAAGAACAAGTGGTTGAGTATTTAAGATATAATACTCGGTCACAAATTTTTGCAAAAGCAGTTCCGTTACCTTTAGTAGTTGGGTCTGTTGAAAAGATTGGAGTTGTTAAAGTCTTCTCCTGAGTTAAAAGATAAGTTGTGGACAGTAGTAAATGCTTTACAAAGTGCATTAAGAGAAAAAGGATTTAATATTGGTAATACACAATCACCTGTAACACCAATATTTCTTAAACGGAACTGAAACAGAGGCTGTTAGAATGATTATGGACTTAAGAGAAAATTATGCTATATTCTGTAGTATGGTGGTTTACCCTGTTGTACCTAAAGGAGTGATGATGTTGAGAATAATTCCAACAGCAGCTCATTCTTTAGAAGATGTTACTTATACTATAAATGCTTTTGAGGAAGTACAGAAAAAATTAAAAGAAGGATATTACGAAGAAGCCTTCACAAATCTTACTGTACAATAAAAAAAAAGGCATTTTTTGTACATATTGATTTGTATGTACTTTATAAATTGCTATCTTAGATACGATAATAATAGTTATTAACCTAAAATTCGGACCGATAATGAAAAGATTTGATGAACTTAAAGACTTAGTTCTTGCTCTAGAAGGAGACTTTGTAAAATTTTATGACAAAGGCAACCAAGCTGCTGGAACAAGAGTTAGAAAAGGAATGCAAGAATTGAAAAACCTAGCTCAAGAAATTAGAGTAGAAGTTCAAGGAAAAAAGAACGATGCTTAATTCCAATTCGGAATTCTAGTAAAAAAATTAAAGTGATTGATTGCCAATCACTTTTTTTTATGCCTAATAATAAAATGAAGAGACTTAAAGCTTCATTTTTTTACAAACGGCAGCTATTTTTTGATTTAATTCATCAGAAGCACTTACTAAAGGATCTCTCACAAAATTTTTGCAAACACCTTGAATGTAGAGTACTTCTTTAATTCCTACAGGATTACTTTCTTGATAAAGTAAATCGTCTAACAAGATAAATTCCATCAACAATTTATTTGCCTCCTTAAAGTCGCCATCAAGCGCAACGTGAATCATTTTAGAAAACTGCTTAGGATAAGCATTTGCCATTACTGATATCACACCTTGAGTTCCTATAGAAATCATTGGAGTTGTTAATATATCATCACCACTGATAATTGCAAAGTCTTCATCTTTGTCTCGCATAATGTCAAGACATTGATATAAATCGCCACTTGCTTCTTTTACTCCAATAATGTTAGGGTGCTTTGATAATTCAATACTTGTTTTTGCCTCAACATTACTTCCTGTTCTTCCTGGTACATTGTACATTATGACAGGAACAGGTGATGCATCAGCTATAATTTGGTAATGACGAATGATGCCTTGCTGACTTGGTTTGTTGTAATAAGGGGAAATTGTTAAAATACCATCGACACCATCAAAGTCTGTTTCTTTGATAAGTTCTAATGCATGTTTGGTATTGTTTGATCCAATACCGTAAAGAATTGGTAAACGACCATTGTTTACTTTTTTAACAAAAGCTAAAATGTCTTTCTTTTCTTGAGGTGTTAAAGTGGAGGCTTCTGCAGTAGTTCCGTTGGAAACTAAGTAGTCCACACCACCTTCAATACAATTATTGATTATCTTTTCAAGTGAAGGGTAATCAACGGACAAATCTTCATTAAAAGGAGTAACCAACGCTACACCAACACCACTAAACTTACTGCTTTTCATTCCTTATATTAATTTTGTGTATCGAATCATTTGCTCAGTCACAGAGTTTAAATCTCCTTTTTTTGAGGGCTGAACCATTAATTCGAAATAATCGGTACGTTTATCATTAAATACTCCAACCCGACATTTTGCTTTGCTTTGAGCTAGAATATTATCAAACGGCAAAAATGGAGATGTATTTAATGAAAACAAATAATCGAAGTCTGTTTTAACAAAATTTTTCAAAACATCTTGTTTGCATGCACCCACCCAACTAAAGTCTTTTTTTGAAAAAGCACTATATTTGATGTTTAGTTTGGGTGCTTGTTTTGGTTTTGTGTAACCAAGTACTTCAACTGATTTGCCTTGCTGCTCAAGGTTGGCAACAAACTGATCAATTGCTTTTTTGTTCTTGTCTAAGTTGTCAACAATTACTCCTATTCGTTTTGCTTGAGCAAATGGAATAGTAATTCTCATCTGAGGTTTTTTGATTGCTAACCTTTTGATGATGAATAAGCCAATATTTCTTAACATAGTTTTGACTAATTTATCATGTTGTTAAAGTCTTCTTCTGAAATAATTTTGATAGCTAATTTTTCGGCTTTTTCCAATTTACTTGGTCCCATATTTTCACCTGCAATTAAGTAATCTAATTTTCCAGAAATCGAAGATACGACTTTTCCACCATTTGACTTAATTAATACCTTTAATTCCTCTCTGCTAAACAGATTGAAAACACCTGAAACTACAAAGGTAAGCCCTTCAAGGTTAGTGCCTTTTGGGGTGAGTTGGTCTTCCTTTAAAGCTAGTTGAACACCATTTTCTGCTAATATTTCAATGGTTTTTAAGTTTTCTTCTTTTGCAAAATACTGAATAATGCTATTAGCGATGCGTTCACCAATTTCTTCTACATTAATTAATTCATCAAAAGTAGCTTGTGATAAATTAGTGATGGAGTGAAAGTGTTCTGCTAATTTTTCAGCAACAGTAGCCCCCACAAACCGAATACCTAAGGCAAACAACACTTTTGGAAAAGGAATAGTTTCTGATGATTTCTTAATTCCTTCTAATAAGTTATTCACTGATTTATCTGCAAACCGATCGAGTTGGATTAATTGCTCATAGGTTAAAGAGTAGATGTCTCCTATGTTTTTTAATAAACCGATTTCATACAGTTGCTCAATGGTTTCTTTACCAAAACCATCAATATTCATGGCTTTTCGCTGAATGAAGTGTTCTATTCGTGCCTTTTATTTGCGGTGGACAGCCCAATTCGTTAGGGCAATAGTGCGATGCTTCTCCTTCACTTCTTACTAATGCGGTGTCACATTCTGGACAATTAGTAATGTAATTAGTCGGGTGTGAGTCTTGAGGTCGTTGAGATATATCTACACCTGTAACTTTTGGAATGATTTCACCACCTTTTTCTACAAAAACAGTATCGCCAACACGAATATCTAAACGTTCGATTTCATTAGCGTTATGTAATGAAGCTCGTCTAACCGTAGTGCCAGCCAACGAAACAGGGGAGAGGTTAGCCACAGGTGTAATTGCGCCAGTTCGACCAACTTGATAGGTGATGTCTTCTAAAAATGTAGCGGCAGATTCTGATTCGTATTTATAAGCAATAGCCCAGCGTGGACTTTTGGCGGTGTAACCTAACTGCTCTTGTTGTCTGTAGTTATTGATTTTGATGACAATGCCATCCGTGTCTAGCGGTAGCTCACGCCTTTTTTCTTGCCATTCTTCAATGAATTCGAAAACAGCATCAACTGAATTACAGACTTTGTAATAATCAGGAACATTAAAACCTAATGATTTTAATAATTGTAAGGATTCGCTATGACTTTTGGTGGGAATATTTTCTCCTAATAAACCATAGATGAAACAGTTTAAATTTCGTTTAGCGACTACGCCAGAGTCTTGCATTTTCAAGCGTTCCAGAAGCCGCATTTCTTGGGTTCGCCAATGGCGCTTCTCCAATGTCTTCTTTTTCAGCATTGATTCGTTTAAATTCTTTCAACGGCAGAAAAACTTCACCTCGAACTTCAAAGTTGGCAATGTCGCCAGCTACTTTTAGCGGTAGCGACTTAATCGTTTTTGCATTGTTGGTGATTTCATCGCCTCGAACACCATCACCACGGGTAACCGCTTGTGCTAAATAATGGTCTTTAGTAACGAAACACTTAATGCTACACCATCATATTTTAACTCACAAACATATTCATAGGTTTGACCTTCCAATCCTTTTTGTACGCGATTATCAAACTCAACTAACTCTTCTTTTGAGTAGGTATTACCCAAAGAAAGCATTGGGTAGTTGTGTGTGATAGTTGGAAATTCTTTGGTGATTGTTCCGCCTACACGTTGGGTAGGAGAGTCCTGAAATTTAAGTTCGGGAAATTGATTTTCAAGCGCTTCTAATTGTTTTAAAAGTATATCGAACTCTTGGTCTGATATTTCAGGAGCATCATTGGTGTAATAAAGGTAATTGTGATGGTTTATTTTTGTGGATAGCTCCTCAACAAGTACTTTTGCTTCTTCGAATGTCATAAAAAGGCTTTTGAAATCTCACAAATTTAATAAATCCGCAAACCTAAGCTATACATTTTGTAATGCTTTGATTTGTATAATGTAATCAATAGGTATGCAAAAAGAAGTTGAAAAAGCAGTAGAACTGTTGAAGCAAGGAAAAACCTTTTTATATCCAACAGATACAGTTTGGGGTTTGGGCTGTGATGCTACCAATGAAGAGGCTGTAAAAAAGATTTATGAGATTAAGCAACGACAAGATAATAAAGCACTCATCGTCTTGATTGCATCTATAGATCAGCTGTGGGATTATGTGGCTCAAATACCAGAAATTGCATGGGATATTGTCGAGTTTAGTGAAAAGCCAGTGACCATTATTTATCCAAAAGGGAAACGTCTGGCACCTAATTTATTAGGTGAAGATGGATCTATTGGAATTCGTTTAGTAAAGGATGAGTTTTGTAAAAAAGTAATTCAGAAGTTAAGAAAGCCACTTAGTTTCTACGTCTGCCAATATCAGTGGGGAACCTAGTCCAGCTATTTTTGATGAGATAAGCGAAGCGATTAAAAACGCGGTCGATTACATTGTGGATTGGCGTAGAGATGACAAAACAAAAAAACAACCTTCTACAGTGATGAAGTTAGAAATGGATGGACAGATTAAGTTTTTGAGAAAGTGAATGATCAGTAGTCACTTTCAGCCCCCTGTTCCCGGCTGGGTCGTTCTATGCCACAGGAAGAGTGACGATCGGACAAGCCTAATTTTTTGTACCGAAGCTGATTAATTTGTCGCATCAGTTGGAGGCGAAGACCGATATTAGAAATTGATTGTTCTTTCACATCAAAATTATCATGAACATAGGGTAAAAAATAGCTACCCCATACTTCACCACCCACATTTTTTATTTGAGAAACGGTATAGTCTAATGTATGACAAGTATCATCTGAAGAATAAGAGATTAATAAATAGGCTTTATCTTTTAGCCCTTTATGAGAGGTAATGATTTCAATTAAACTTTCCTGAGTTGTGGTATTCGTCATTTCCTCTAACGACAGTAAAACGAGCTTTGCAGCGCGTATTGTTGAAATGATTCCTGAATTTACAGTTAAAACAGGAGCCATAAGTAGGTCTTCCATTGTATCTTCTTCTACCTCAGTATTTTCTATAACGATTACTTCGCTTTCACATCCTTCAAATAAGGAAAGCGCATAGCGAACTGGCTGAGTATTTACAGCGTCTTTATTACTACTTAATGCAATCCCAACTAGTGTCATTGCCGTGGGTTTAATAGTGTGTGGCTATGGGGTATAAGGTAGTAAAAATATTAAGTAGTTGGTTATCTTCACCCTAGTTTTTAGAACAGAACAGGTTAGGTAAGCGAACTGTCGGTTTACGAATCAGCAATTTGAAAAATTAATGTGATTAGACCTTGTTAAGAGGTACTATTGGTTTTAAGGTTTCGTAAATTATACTTTCTAAATTTACGAAGCGTAAGTTGATTTTATATAGTTTTTGTGAACCAAGTGGTGGTTTTACAAATAATTTTTAGTTCTTATTAATGTTTGACAAACCGTACTATATTGTTAACTGTTTTAAGCAAGTAAATACCACTTGTGAGCTCGCTGACCTCTACTTTATTCCCTTTGTCTTCAATAATTTTTTCTCCTAAATGATTATAAATAGCAAACTGCATACTTGTGTTGTTAAAATGTAGCATGTCAGTTACAGGATTTGGGTATATCGTTGTAAAATCAGTTACATCACTGTTTAAAGCCAAAGGTGGGGTGCAGTCTGGTACATTTTTAAATCGCCTTAAATTATCAAAATAATAGACGTCATCAGTTTTATGTCCAGGGTCAAACAATAAAGCAATAAAGTCAACTTGTTCAGGAGAAGTGCTTGCACTGATAATTTCATTGAAATCAAAGCGGATTGTATGCCATCCATTTTTTTTGTTCACGATACCTATATAACTACTTCTACGTCCTTGGGGATATGCTCCTCCATTAATTGCACTATTTTCAAGCTGTATAACGATTTCAGTTGCAACGGCTGCGCTTGTATATACATCCATGTAAAATACGCGTTCACTGTTTTCATATTTTAATGCATTTTCAAGTGCGATATCTTTTATTTTTATCACGTCATAGGTTTCCTCTTTGTTTCTTTCATATTTAGCAACATTTGTTGATGGATTAATCGTGTCTGGCAATGGGTTTAAGAAAAGCTGGTCCAATATTCCCGTTGCCTCATAACTTACCTTTCTTACTTCATCAAAGTCGTCATAGATGATTGTACATGTATCAATAAGTAAGCTCAATGATAACGAGTCCGACAATGTATCACAAGGATTTGAAGCTACTACCTTAACCTCCCCTTCTTCATCTGTAAAGTTCACATAAATAGCACTTGTTCCTTCACCCTTAATAATCGTTGCTCCCTCAGGTATAAACCACTCATAAGTGGTGTTTGGAAAGTATGCTGTTTCATACAATATATTTTGGCTATTTGCCAGTAATGATTTAGGACCAGAAAGGTCAATTGAGTGAGCGGTTGTAGGCAAAGAATATACACGTACATAATCTACCTCCATATATTTAGGTGAATCCAAGGTGATCACACTTCCACCTCCAGTACCACCAATTGCACAATTTAGAATTAGAAAGAATTCATGATTAAAAAGCCAGTCTTTAGGTGCTATTGTGGTGTTTTTATAGGTGGTATAATGGTTTCCATCACAATAATATCGGATTTCATTGGGACTCCATTCAATTGAAAACGTATGAAACTCAGAAGTAAATGATTCACCATTTGGTATATTATAAGGCGTGCTCAAGTGATTGTCTGGCCAAGTTCCTTCAAAAAAAATACTTCCAGTGGCCACGTTTGGTCCTCTGCCTACCCATTCCATTACATCAATTTCACCACATCGAGGCCAGCCCACATCAAAATAGTTAGCGCCTAACATCCAAAATGCAGGCCATGAACCTACTGCATCGGGCATTTTTATGCGTGCCTCAATTTTACCATACAAAAAATTAGCTTTTGAAGCTGTCCACAATTTTGCAGATGAATAATTGTAGGTAGTAAATCCGTCTAAAATGGTATCCTTGGCGATTTTGATGTGTAGTAGTCCATCAGAAACAGTAGCGTTTTCAGGCTGATAATATTGGATTTCTTGATTACCAAAACCTCCACCTGCATCAGTCAGCACCCATTTGGTTGTGTCAACGGCAGTAGAGTCAAACTCATCAGCCCACAACAATTCATAATTAATGTTACATTGACCAAAATTTTCGAACGAAAAAAAGATAAGATACCCTAATACAACTATTCTTAATTTACTCATAATTATAACTATCAATAACGTGTAGCAATGATCTCGTACTTAATTAAAATCAATTGCCAGCGTGCATTTTAATTAAACTTAAAATCATTACAATTATGATAGGGATAGAAAACACATTTTTAACCTAAAAAAGGGGATAAAAAACACAGGTTTTTAATGGATAAAAAGCAATGTTATTGATGGTTATTAGAAGGGGGTTGAACCTTTGAGAGTACGCGAAAGCTACCTATTTATTGGTTGATTAAAAATAATAGGTTTCAAAGTTTTGGTACCGAAAAGAACGCTAAAATTATAATCAAAACATATGCCAGCTGTTTTCTATTTTTTTAAGATTATTTCAGAATTAAATGTCGGTTCATCTTTAAGTTTATTAGCAACTTCTTTACGGTTTATTGTAGGATTATGCCCTTTATAGAAGTATTTAATTGTATGTTTTAATAATTGGGTCTATGTGCTTTTAATAAATCGTTAAATAGTAAATCTGAACCAGTTTTATTTATTTTCAATTAAGTGGCATTTTGATTTTATCACAAGAGTTAATTCTATAGATTTACGGCATAACCTAACCGACTGAGCTATGAAAATCTTAAACTTATTTTTTGTGGTAATACTCTGCATAGCAGTATTCTATCCACAGTATACCATTAAAGCACAATGTGTCATTCCCACTGATGTTTCTGTTACCTCAACCACAAGTAATTCAGCGGATTTAATATGGGACAGTGACATAAATGCTTTTGAGGTAAAGTACAGAGATAGTTTCTCAAGTTTTATTTCTCTTGTAGTAGATAAACCAGAAATATCTTTATCAGGATTGGATCCTGAGACGCAGTATCGTGTAAAAATTAGAGCTCTATGTGCTGGAGGTACTTCAAAATGGACGGACCTTATCAGGTTTACAACTTATGGTACAGCTCCTATTTGTGAACCACCTCAAGAAATTAATTATTCTGTATCTGGTTTGAATAATGTTAAGCTATCTCTATCCTGGGAAGAAGGTGACCCCAATGATTCTTATTCTTTGCGTTATGCTACCGATGGGACTTACGATTGGACTATTTTAAATGATATTAACACCACTTCTATAATAACTGATTTTCAGCCTGAGGTTCCTTATAAATATATGGTGCAAAAGAAATGTGCCTCAGGGCGTAGTTCAAGCTGGTCAGCCACGCAACGTCTTAATTACACTGCTCCAGTTGTAATTTCAGATGTACATATAGCATTTGATTTTCATGAGAAAGCAATTGTTACAGCGCAGTATCAATCAGATTATACAGTGATTAGTTCGGGTGTTTTTTACCGTAGAGGAATACCTCCAAGTTTGGGTTTAGATAAACATATCTATCAAGTAGCTAGTGATAGCTCGACATCAATTAATTCAACGTTGTATACAGTGAGTAATTATAAACTAAATTACATTGTGCCATTTGTTGAAACAGATCAAGGTTTCTTTTATGGGGAACTTCAATCTTTTTATTTCCCAGGTTGCCCGAAACCGACCGCTTCAATCGTTGATGTTGGTGCTAACCATGCAATCGTGCAACATGTTCCTAGTAACTTAGGTCCTACCACTACAGATGCATTTGAAGTGCAATTTCGTCATAAACAATCGGACGTTTGGAAAAGCACACCACATATTTATTACGATGTTGAATTATATGACTATGGATATATCACAGAAGATGAATATTTAATTGTTGATGTACCTGCGGATACAACGTATATAGGATGGGGTTATAACGAATATGGAAAAGCATCTCCACCAATAGGCCTTTCTAATGTAAAACAACTTTCTGCAGGAGGAGAGTTTGCTATGGCTCTTCTAGATAATGGAACACTTATAAGTTGGGGAAATAGTAGCTTTTTCCCTCCAGCGGACTTAGGTAACGTAGTACAAGTTTCAGCTGGAAAAATAGAACACGGGTTGGCACTGTTAGAAAACGGAACGGTTGTCGGTTGGGGTAATGATTTGTTTTATGAGGATAAATATAATTATGTTGGACCTGATTACAACGAGGGTTTTCAAGGAAGTTATCCCGATAGTCTCACCGATATTGTAGCTATATCTGCTGGATTTGCTCACAATAATGCTTTAAAAAGTGATGGTACTGTTATTACTTGGGGACTTAATTGGGTTAATGCTGTGGAAGATAAGCCGAGTGATTTAAAAAATGTAAAAAAAGTAGTAACTGGTAATTTTCATTCATTAGCACTTCTACAGGATAGCACAGTGGTAAGTTGGGGAGCTAACTATAAAACCGATACAATTTATCCGCTTTCCTATGATGAAAATGCTGTTTTAATGCCAGAAAATCTTCACGGGGTTGTTGATATCTCCACTGGAGGTGAGGTTAGTTTAGCACTATTATCAGATGGTTCTGTAGTTCAATGGGGGAAAATTGAAGCGCCAGTTCCTGATGGGTTAATGGGGGTAGTTAAAATAGCAAGCTCATCTAATCAAAACTATGCGTTACTTCACGATGGAACATTGGTGACTTGGGGAGGTGGAAATCTAACTCCCATTCCTGAAAACTTACAGGGCGTTACTGATGTTTTTGCGGGGACAAATTATGTGATAGTAAAAGTTGTCAACGACTCCAAGTCCAATAACGCTGGTGAAGTTAATTTAGAATATCGAATACGTACTAAATGTGTAGACGGGAATTATTCTGAATGGTTGAAAAGAGCTGTAAACTTAACTCCATGTGAAGCGCCTAGTAATCTAATAGTAGAGACGACCACAAACTCCAAAATTATCAAGTGGGACAAAACAGCGACTATGGGTGCGCAACAATTTGAATTCGTCATCACAGATGAAACAGCTATTCCGAACACTGTGGATACACTAGTATATTCAGGTCTGAATCCTTTCCTTAATGAAGTTGAAAAATATAATTTTAGAGATTATGTTTCATTTGAATACGAAGCAGGACATTCTTATTCGTATAATGTAAAAACAATTTGTGATGATAAAAGAGCTTCAGAATATGTCCTTTTAATAGATGAAGCACAAAGCGCAACAACTCGAAAAGGTGATGAAGCAATATTGAATTTTGATGCCGTATTGGTTTACCCAACCCTGGCTGATGATCAAATCACAATAGAAAGTCTCACTGATACTTCTTATGAAATACTAAATGCTCTTGGTCAAAGAATAACTGCTGGTGTTCTTCAGTCTGGAAATAATTTAGTTACAGTTTCTAATTTGAAGACGGGTACATACTTTATTACAATCGATAAGAGTGTTCATCAATTCTTTAAGCAATAATTTTAATGTTGGCCTAGCCTATAAACTACAGGTTCATTAGAAACTTAGATAGTACGTATACTGCTTATCTATTTTTTGATTTCTAACGGTTATAGACTAGGTTAATTTTTGCTATTTAATTTACAAGAAATCGATTCACAAAAGCGTGATAGGCTTATCAAAATCTTTATAAGTTAACGCATAAAAAACTGTTAGAGCAACTTGAGCTTTTTGCGCAATGCTTATCCTCGTTATATTAAATCTGTTTTGGCGATACCGTTGTTCATTTGTTAGGATATGATATAAAAAGTTAATACAAACGAACTCCTTTATTTGGCACTTTTAAGTCAATCCAAAACACGTGGACTGCCTCTTTATCGTCTTGATGTCCATTCCCATTTTCGTCCAACGTTGCATATACATACATGTAATCGTTAGATGGATCAAATTGAGAGCTGCTCACGGAATACATATTTGGAATCAATTGCCTATTTAGTGTTCCATCTATATTGAATAAAAAGAACCTTCTTAAATCGTCTGTGTTAATATAGCCATCTTTATTAGAATCTTCATTATAGGCAGAAACCATATAATAATCTCGATGAACAGGGTTGCCATTCAACGTATCTTTAGAGTCAGTTGGGTAATAGAGTGTTTTGATAAGTACTGGGGTTTTGAAGAACTGGGTTGTTTTTTTAGAGACAGTATTGTGATAGTAAATATTGATAAAATTATATCCATACATAGCTTCAAAACCTGGCATAAAATTGTTGTTCCAGTTATTGCCCTCTATTCTTTCATATTCTGAGTAACCGGAATAAAAAGCATTGCTACCTGTGAAGTAAGTTGTATCGTCATCATTCTCTCTTGAGTTCAACTTGTAGATAGGGACTAGCCTGTGTTCTGGATCTGAAGTTAGAAGAATGCCGTTAGGTCTACTTTCAAAATTTAAGGTGTCTGATTGAATTCCTTTTATCTTAGCTTGTCCTTCTTCAGGACTTGAGTTATTTACTGTAAATCCTTTTTGAAATTGTTGAGGTTCTTCACTACATCCCCAAATAAAAATGCTTATTAGAACGAATAAATATCTTATTTTCATGCTTTTTAATTATCGCTAACAATAGGAAATACAGCCCCCCGGGTCCAATTTATATTGTCCACCTAAGTTAAAGTAAAATCTTAGTTTGAAGTACTAAAATAGATTTTATTGTTTGTGAGCAAAAAAAATAATGATACTGCTTTTGTAATCAGCTAGTGCATCTATCCATTTCCATCGCTCGCCATTTTACGAGCAAGGTCTTGCAGATCAGCAATTGTATCGGACTCATCAACGATCTCATGACCCAGCATCTCCTCAAAAAGATCTTCCATGGTGACTAGGCCGATGACATTCCCAAACTCATCTTTAACCATAAATAAATGCGCGTTTTTTTTCTTCAGTAGACTAAAAAAACTATTGAGACTCGTGGTGTCAGGAATTGAATCGACCTCGCGCATGATTTCAACGAGTTGAGTATTGTCCTTATCTTCTGATAAAGTAAGAAAAACATCATCTTTAAGCACAACTCCAACCACATCGTCTTTATCTAAATTGTAGATGGGTACTCGTGAGTGAACCTTGGAGTCATCTAGTGCGATAAATTCTTTCACAGTAAGGTCTTTTTGTGCCATGAACGCCACACGTCTGGGTGTCATGATATCTCGAACCGTCAGTTCTTTTAGTGCAAGCAGGTTTTTAATAATGGTAGATTCTGATTTTGCCAAAATTCCGCTCAATTCACCTTCTTGTGTTATTTGCATGATATCGGACCGTGATAGCACTGACTTTTCCTTCTCTTTTTTTAATGATCGGGTAATCAATTGCGACAGCCAGACTAAAGGAGCCAATATCCATATCAATACCCGCAGCGTTCTGACTGTGAAAGGAGAAAGCGATTTCCAGTTATTTGCTCCAATGGTTTTTGGAATTATCTCTGAAAGAATAAGTATGGCTAAGGTCATGACTACTGCAATCACTGATTCATAACTCATCTCGAATCCAAAAATGCTAAAGTAGTTTGAACCGAAAACATCGCCAGCCATGGCACCGACACCAATTGCCCCAACAGTGTGTGCAATGGTATTGAGAGTGAGAATAGCGGATAATGGTCGATCGATGTCTTCTTTATATTTCGCTAACAATTCACCAGTTACATTTCCCTGTTTTTGTTGCTCTTTAATGTATCGCGGAGTTACACTGAGAAGTACAGCTTCAAGAATTGAGCAGAGGAACGAAAAAGAAATGGAAAGGACGAAGAAAAATAGTAATGCTGTCAAATTAGTAGTTGTTTTAGGCCTAATATACAACCTGTGTTGGAGAATCCAAATCGGCTTACGCGCATTTATCTTTTGCGAAATGGGTGACCATGATTCTGTTGAGGTTTTCTAAAGAAAAAAATGGGTGGACACGAGTTGCAAACTCGCGCTAGCTGGGGTTGTGTATATACTTTTCTATTTCAATTCATCGAGCCATCTTATCTCTTTGTCAGTTAACTCGTTTACATTGGCAGTGTAATCTTTATTTGGTACATACCAGTCTAGAGACTCGTAATATTTTTGAATCAATTCAGTTTTAAATATATAGCCTCTTCTTGCAAAAGGGTAGTTTCTAAGGATTTTAAATGATTCTTCATCCGCTGTAGAAGTCATAAATCGGAAGTTGTTTAGATCATAGTCAAGCAATTGATTTTGATAGTTGAATACTTTTATGTCATAAGTCGAATAGTCCAATTTAGAATAAATGTGTAATTCTCCATTTGGTTTGAAGTTTAACTTTTTGAATATGATTGGTTTTTCATTTGTGAAAACTCGCATTGGCTTTGTATTAATCTCTTTATATGGGAAACCAGTTCCATCCATTAGCTTATTAGCTTGACTCCATCCGCCAAATCCAGTAAAAAAACTTCGGTTGATATTATAATCACAATAATCGCCAAGGTCGATTATTAAGGTGAAATCATCAATTTGTTTATTTGCCCAACGATTAGCAGCCGTGAGTATATAATCAATGCTATAATGGGTTTCTACTGAGCCTGCAAGTTTGAATATATATTCGTGTTTAATCTTATTAAGTCCTTTTTTAAAAGTAGCGTTGAAATAATTGACGTAATAAAAGTTGGGATAATTTTCGTCAAAATTTTCATCTACAATATCATCTATTGATTTTGATTTAATTATTTCATTTTTCACATAATTACTATCCATTACAAGTGCTGTTTTGTATGTTAGGTAACTACCATTCATGAGCACGGTGAAATCTTTAATGTATGGGTGTTTTCCATCTTTTGGATATCCATTGACATCACCACTAGGGGAAGGAGCTTCAAACCCAACTATTATTTCTTTTTGGTCTGTTGGATTTATGAAGTCATAATCAACAATGATTTTTACTTCGTTTTCATTAATCCGTATTATTTGTAATATTTCCTTTTTTACTGAAATGTCAGTTTCATTAATAGGTATTAAATGATTTCCAGAAGTGTAGTATGAACCGTCATTAGCAAAGAGGTTAAATGTTAATAAGATGATGAATATAAAAAGTACTTTTTTCATTTTTTTTCGGTTACACACAACAATTGTGTAAACCACATATGTGGTTTATTCCTTTTATATATTTATGCTCTCTAAAGTAACACAAATCTTGATTTAAAACCGAATAACAAGGTTTATTATAAAGTAGTGAAAAAAATCCCGATGATTAATCATTTTTAAACGCTTAATCATCGGGATAAAATATATCAGTTATACCCAGTGATGTTTTTAATTCAAGAGGCGTTGGACGCTTACTTCTCCGGATTTTCATTCATGTGCTTCACCAATTCCTGACACAACTGATGTATTTTTTCTGTCATGGCCGTGTCGTTTGTTGCGGCTTGTAAGGTGTCACCAATGCCACCGATGGCGTTGACACAGAAACGTTTCATGTCTTGCACATTCATTTCTTTGGTCCACAAATCCATGCGCATGGTGTTTTGCTGTTGGTCGTCCCAAAGGGCTACGGCAATGGCCTTCGTCTCGGGATTGGCATCCGCAGGTTTGTCTGTGGCGTCCCAGGTGATGGCTTCGGGTACGTTTTTATCGTCAAGGTGTATTTTAAAGTTTAGTTCAGAGCTTTTCATATTGTTCTATTATAGCTTTTGTTTCTTCTTTGTCTTTAATTAATTGTGCTTTTAAGTCAGCGAGACTTCCAAATTTCACTTCTTCTCTGATCTGTTGAAGAAAGTGAATGGATAATTCCTTCCCGTAAATATCTTGGTTAAAATTGAAAATATTCACTTCTATCGATTTATGTGTGCCGTCTAAGGTAGGTCGAAACCCGATGTTCAGCATACCGAAATGGGAAGTAGTATTAAGTACCACCTTCACCGCATACACGCCATCCGCAGGAATCAACTTATAACTTTCAGACACTTCTACATTGGCAGTAGGAAAACCAATTTTACGACCGTTTTGTTGCCCGATAATTACTTTTCCGGTAAGGAAATAGGGCTGACCTAAATAGGTACTTGCCTGAAACACATTTCCAGAGCGCAGGTAATCACGGATTTTAGTCGAGCTGATGCCTACATTTTCCAGATCTTTGCGAGGAATTTCTTCGACTTGAAAGCCAAACTCAGCTTGGTGTTCTTTTAAATATTCAAAACTCCCTTCGCGGTTTTTGCCAAAGCGGTGGTCATAACCGATAACTAAACGGTGCGTTTTTAGGGCATTGACCAAAATCGATTGAATAAACTCTTGTGAAGATAGGTTGGAAAACTCCAGCGTAAAGGGAATAATCACCAAGTGATCGATTTGTTGTGCCGTCAACAATTGAATTTTTTCATCAATGGTAGACAGAATCTTTAATTCTTTGTTGTAGTTGGAAAGCACAAAGCGGGGGTGAGGCCAAAACGTAATGACCACGGTTTCTCCTTGTACCGTTTGAGCAATCTCCTTCAGTCGGGTTAAGATCGTCCGGTGACCAATATGCACCCCATCAAACGTACCGCTTGTGACAACCGGATTTTTGATGGAAGGTATGGTATCGATGCCGTAGTGAACTTTCATTTTTTCTCTAAGGAAGCAGCAAAAGTATCTAAATCGTGGGCGTCTTCCACACGAAACTCACCAATTCTTGTTCTGCAAAGCGCAGAAAGGTGGGCGCCAGAGTTCACTGCTTTCCCAAAATCGCGTGCTAAACTTCTAATGTAAGTTCCTTTTGAGCACACTACCCGAAATTCGACTTTCGGTAAAGCAATCTTTGTGATTTCAAATTCGTGGATCGTAACTTTACGTGCAACAATTTCTGCTGACTCTGCTGTTTCTCCTTTTCGTGCTTTTTTGTAAAGACGTTCTCCACCAACTTTTAGGGCGGAAAAAATAGGAGGGAACTGCTCTATATCTCCAATAAAAGATTTTGTTGCCTCATGTATTAATTCTGGTGTAAGGTGGTCTGTTGGGTATTCACCATCAAATTCGGTTTCTAAATCCAACGAAGGGGTGGTTAAACCAAGGGTGAATTCCCCGGTATATTCCTTTTCCTGACCTTGATAGTTTTCTATCGACTTGGTTTTTTTACCAGTGCAGATAATCAATAAGCCTGTAGCAAGTGGGTCAAGCGTACCCGCATGCCCAATTTTAATTTTTTTACCGATGCGGTATTTTAATTTTTTTACTACCTGGAACGATGACCAAGTCAATGGTTTATTGATCAGCAAAACTTCTCCTGCCGCAAAATCGAATTGTTTTTCAGTCATTATAAAAGGCTAATGATGATGGAGATGGTTCCTGCAAGTAAGCAGTAGATGGCGAAATACACTAGTCGCCCTTTTTTCACCAGCTTAATCATCCACGTGCAGGCAACAAGTCCAGTGATGAACGCAGCCACAAAACCGACAATCAAAGGCATGGCTTTGGCGTGGTGTATGGCGCTATCGCTGTCCAGTAAGTCTTTTGCGATTTTTCCTAAGATCAATGGTACCACCATTAAAAACGAAAACCGAGCTGATTTTTCTTTGTCAATTCCCAATAAAACGGAAGTAGAAATCGTTGCTCCGGAACGTGAAATCCCTGGTGCAATGGCAATAGCCTGTGCAATACCAATGATAATAGCCGAAGTAAACGACACGTCTTTATTGGTGTTTTTTGCTTTGTCTGCAAAATATAATAGGACGCCAGTTATCAGAAGCATTAGTCCAACAAGCAAGATGTTTTTCGAGAAGAGTGCTTCAATTTGATCATTAAAAACGACACCGATGATCGCTGCTGGAATCATGGAAAGCACAATTTTTATAGCAAAAGATAATTCTTCTTTTTGTCCGGTAAGGGCACCTTTTCCAATACTAAAAATATCTTTTCGATAGACGACAATCGTACTTAGCGCAGTAGCAGCGTGTACTACAACGGTAAATAACAGACTTTCTTCAGGTAGACTGTTGTCTCCTAGAATTGCTTTACCAAGTTCAAGGTGGCCACTACTGCTTACAGGCAGAAACTCGGTTAATCCTTGGATAATACCAAGAATTAAGCTTTCAATAAAACTCATGATTATTTCTTCGGACGGTACATGATAGCAAAAAACTCAATCCCTAACCCGATCATGATGGTGATAGGGCCAACAGTCAACCCAAGACTACCGAAACCGTATTCAGCAGTTTCTAAAGACATCAACACAAAACCTAATACTAACACACCCATGCCCGCAAGCATTAACATGTAGTTCATTTTCTGAAAAGCCAATTTGTTATTTTCCATATTAATATAAATCGTCAAGCGATAATTTTAAGTATTTTCTAACGGATAAATACGAACTCATCCAACCAATTACGCTACCAATGATCGGTAAAGCAATTAGCAAAATGGCTACGTTGGTCCAGTCGTATAAATCTTGTAAACCATTGATTTTCGAATAAGCATATTCAATAATGGCGTAAGTACTTAGTGAGGCAATGGTGCCACCTAACAAGCCATGAAAGAAGGCTCTTGTTAAGAAGGGAGTCTGTATAAAGGCAGAAGTTGCTCCCACTAATTGCATACTTCGTATTAAAAAACGTTGTGAGAATAACGCTAGTTTGATGGTGTTGTTAATCAACAGCATGATAGCAAACAAGGAAATCACGGTAAAGCCAATTAGGAATAAATTGATTTTTTTGATGTTGTTGTACACCGAGGCAATTTCCTGTTCTTTATTCGTGTTTAAGTCGACTTCAAAAACCCCACTAATGGCTTCAACTTCGGCTTTTATTTCTCTTAGCTTTGCTGAATTCAAAAACTTGGGGTTGATTTTCATAATGAACGAAGACTTTAAAGGATTGCCTTCAATCATGTCTCTAAAGTCGTCTCCCGTTTCGTTGATAAAGGTAGAAAGTGCTTCTTCTTTTGAAATGTAGCTTACCTGTGCTGAATTATCCTCGTTTCTCATCACAAAAGGTTTTGACGAAAGTACTTTTTTTACCTTCATCAATTCTGCCTTGGTGATGTAATTGTTTAAATAGACGTGCACCTCTATATTTTCTTGAATATAGCTGGCCAGTTTATAGGCATGTATCGATACAGCTCCAACTAACCCGATTACCGATAACGATAGGGCAATGCTGAAAACTACCGTGTAAAACGGATAGCTTCCTACTTTTTTCTTTTTTTGTGTCTTTCCTGCTTTCAATAGAAAAAAATTAGGCTAGCAATTTATGATTTTGCTAGCCTAATACCAATTGTTTTGCGATGAGAAGTTTATTTTTTACTTAATTCTGTAAGTATACGCTGATCTGTAACTTTTTGAAGTGGTGCTGCTTTCTTCGTTTCTTTGATGGCATAGAATGTATTGTCGAACTTTAAATACAATTCCGTAGAGCTATGCTTAGGACTTTCAATTAAGTAATAAGGATCTGCAGAGCTAAAGTCACCAATTAAGGTTAGGCTTTCACCATCATACTTATACATGTGCACCTTTTTATCCTTGTTATCAATTTTAGGAGTGATAGCGCGAATCTCATTGTTTTCGTTATCGCTATAACTGTCCTTAGGTGTGTTTAATTCATCGTGTTGAATTCCACTACCCTCAGATTCGAAATCAATAGGCGTTGGCATCGTTAAGTTTTCAGATGCTGGCGTGCTAACCACTCGTGGAGAGGTGCTAGTGTTCTTTGGTGTTTCAATGATCTTGTTAGTGATTTTTGGCTCCACAGTCGGTGTTTCAATCACTTTGGCATTGGTTTCTTCAACGGCTTCAGGTGTAGTGATGATCAGCTGTTGGTTGTTCTTCACTCACTATTTCTTGTTCTACGTTGGTTGTTTCGGTAACAATTGTTTCTTCTTTTTGGTATTTATACAAACCAAAAGTCAACAATAACAACGAACTTAATGCGACTGCTGCCACACCAAGTTTTTGAGTAGTTGATAAGACCGGCATTGACTTCAATTTGAGATAAGCGATTTTTTAGTTCTGCTCTTCGAGTATTTTGAAGTGTATTAATGATGTCTTTTTGAAGATCCACCTCCTTTTGTAAAGCTGGATCTTTAGCAAGCTCCGCTTCAAAAGAAGAAGTTGCGTTTGCTGGTAGCTTATTGGTTAAATAAGCTTCAATTAGTTCGTTTTTATCTGTAATCATCGCAAAACAATTAATCCATAAAGTCACCAGCGGTATACTGAGACTTAATCATTTTATCTAATTCTTTTTTACACTTATATTTTTTTGTCTTTGCCGTGTCTGCATTTGCAAACCCTAGCTTTTCAGCTATTTCTGACATCGACATGTTGTCAAAGTAGTAATAGGATAAAACCTTTCTACAGGTGTCTCCCATTGATTGAACGCTTTTATTTACTATTTCAATTCGTTCTTCTTTATCAAAATCCATGGAAGTATTACCTTCTTTTGCTTCATAAGAAAGCCGTTTTTTTCGGTCTAACTCTTTTCGCCATAGATTTTGACAAATACTATAAATATAGGTACTGATTTTGGAAGTAAGCACGAGTTGATCGTTTTTTACTTTTTGCCAAAAAACAACTAACGCATCTTGATAGATGTCTTTTGCTTCATCTTCAGTACCACTATTGCGCATGACTAATTTGGTCATCATGCCATAGTATTTTTGATATAAATAGTCCAAAGAACGTTCGTCACCAACTTTGATTCGCTCAATGATTTCATTGTCTTTCATAAGCAGGACGTATTCGTGTTTTGTTTTATACTA
Organism: uncultured Cytophagales bacterium; assembly: GCA_963849955.1. Taxonomy (GTDB): domain Bacteria; phylum Bacteroidota; class Bacteroidia; order Cytophagales; family JAAEPT01; genus CAWFGW01. The sequence continues at coordinate 318,026 of CAWKJU010000001.1, forward strand.
TGCATACTTAAAAAGTAACCTGTTGGTTGTAAAATATATAATGAGAAATTATTTTTTTTCCTTATTACGTGCCTTGTCAAGAAGTGCATTTAATTGTTTGATTTCTTCTTCGTCTAAATTACTAAAAATTTCGTCTATTTTTATCACGTGTTTATCGGCTTTTTCCAATAATTCTAACCCCTTAGGAGAAATGGTAATATTGGATACCCGTTTGTCTTTTTTGAACTGACATTTTTCTACCAGCTCTTTTTTGATTAGACGATCTACTAACCGGGAGGTGTCACTCATCTTGTCTAACATTCTTTCTTTAAGAAAGTTAATGGTGCAAGGTTGTGGGTGACTTCCTCTCAGGATTCTTAAGATGTTATATTGTTGCTGGGTGACATCAAACTGCTTGAAAATATTTCTGGTACAGTCTGATACCCAAAAGTAAGTATATATCAAGTTGATAATACCTTTTTGATATTCGTTTCTAAATTTCGGTTGTTGTATGTCTTTTTCTAGGGACATGAAATTAAGACGATGAGTTAATCATGGTAAGAAATTCAGACTTCAGAGCGTCATCATTAAATTTGCCTGAATAATGACTCGTTACCGTGCTGCTCGAGTTATCTTGAATCCCGCGAGATGCTACGCATAAATGTTTTGATTCAATCAGTATTGCAACACTATCCGTCTTTAAAGCTTCTTTCAAGTCATTAGCAATTTGCATAGTTAAGCGCTCTTGCACTTGAGGACGTTTCGCATAATATTGTACAATGCGATTTATTTTAGATAAACCTACCACATTGCCATCAGGAATATAGGCTACATGAGCTTTGCCGAAGAAAGGCACAAAGTGATGCTCGCAGTGCGAATAGAAAGCAATGTCCTTTTCAATCAGTAAATCCTTGAATTTATATTTATTTTCAAATAAACGTACCTCAGGTCGGTTGTCGGGGTTTAGCCCACTAAACACTTCGTTGACATACATTTTTGCTACTCGGGTCGGAGTGCCTTTTAATGAATCATCATTTAAGTCTAACCCTAAAATGTGCATGATTTCCTTAAAGTGTTTGGCAATTAACTCGATTTTTAGTTCGTCATCCTTTTCAAAGGCGTCAATACGCATTGGGGTCTCCGCAGAGGATGAGATGTGATTTTCTCCAAGCTCATCATGTGATTGAGAGAAATCTTGAGAATTATTGTTTTCCAACTCCATGTTATCTTTTCTTTGCAAACACAGGTTTGCGCAAAAATGTTTGTTTAAACATTTGAAAGTACAAATTTATTTAAAAATATAGTAATTGCAGTAATTAAGAACTATTTCTACAATAAAGTAGTTGAGTGGTGTGAGATATTATTTGGTGAAATAAAGTATTGACCAAATAAAATATAGTTTGAACTGATGATTTCTGTATCTTTGCAGAATATTATTTTGAGAAAGGAGGGAAAAATGGATTTTGAAGGAATAAAAAGCAAAATCGAAGAATATAAAGCGGAGGGTAAAAGACTTTTTACTACATCTTCTTTTCAATCACATAGTCTGGTATTACTCCATATCCTGAGTCGGATAGATAAAACGATACCTGTCTATTTCATTAATACAGGTTATCACTTTGCGGATACGTTAAAGTTTCGTGACAAAGTGATTGAAGAGTTTGGGTTGACTAACTTAGTGGACATTAAATCAGCAACTCCGCGACATCTTCAAAAAGATTCTGCTGGCCGGTTGTTGTTTACCTCTGACCCTGATTTTTGCTGTTATTTGAATAAAGTGGCACCGTTAGATTTAATTTTAGCTGAGAACGATATTTGGATTAATGGGGTACGTGGTGATCAAAGCGCTACGCGAAAAGCGATGAAGTTAGAACAGCCAGCTCCCCACGACACGATGCGTTTTCATCCGATGTTGGATTGGACAAGTAAAATGATTTACGAATACCAGAAAGAATATGATCTTCCAAAACATCCATTGGAAGAAAAGGGGTATTTTAGTATTGGATGTGAGCCGTGTACCCGTAAATTTGATTTAGAAATGCAAGAGCGTGAATCGCGGTGGTACGGCATGAACAAAACAGAATGTGGTTTGCATACAGAATTAATTAAGAAGTAATTCCATGAAGATATTAGTAACAGGTGGGGCCGGATACATTGGGTCAGAGTTGGTGTTTAAGTTAGCTCAGAGTGATGGTGTAAAAGAAATCGTAGTTTATGATAACCTTACTAGAGGGAATTATAACCTGTTTATTTCGAGTAGTAACCGAATTAAAAATGGTAAAATATCTTTTGTAATGGGAGATATTTTGGATAGCCGAAAGCTAAAAAAAGCACTCGAAGGAGTTGATATTGTTTATCACTTAGCAGCACGTGTGGCCAACCCTTACGAATCTGCAGACTCTCATGTGTTTGAGCAAACAAATAACTGGGGAACGGCTGAATTGGTTAATGCGGTAGAAGAAACCCCATCAGTTAAAAAATTTATATTCGTAAGTAGTATTGGGGTGTATGGATTTAAAAATGGTGTTGTAGCCGATGAAGATGAACGGCTCAATCCACGTACGTTTTATTCGATCTCTAAAATGCGTGCCGAAGACCATGTAAGTCGCTTAATGCCAAAAATGGAAACTGTGATTTTACGTTGTGCTACTGTCTATGGCTATAGTCCAGCGATTCGCTTTGATTCTGTAATCAACCGATTTTTGTTTGATGCGCATTTTACCAACCGCATTTCAATACATGGAAGTGGAAAGCAGAAGCGCACTTTTATTTGCCTGACTTCGGTGGTAAATGTGTTGGACTTTGTGAAAGACAACCACATAAAAAGTGGTACTTACAATTTAGCCGGTCGCTCGATGAGTGTGTTGGACATCGTTGATGTGTTTAAAGAAATGTACCCTAGCTTGGAATTTATCTTTATTAACCAGCATTTGGATTTAAAAGACCTGGTGGTAGAGCAAAGTCCTAATTTGGCTAAATATTATTTGTTTGGCTGCAAAGACTTCAAGCCGGAACTGATGGAAATAAAAGAAAGAAGTTTTGCCTTTTAACCCTGAGCGGGGTTAATTTCCTTGTGCTTGCATCAAACACTGTAATGTTTTAGCTTTATAATATTCCTCGGAGGCATGCTCTGAGGTGTTGGATTTCTTAATTATGCTTTCAAACAACGACATACTAAAAAAACTACGCGTAGCTCACAAGTTCCGCGATGAGGATATTATTAAGGTCTTGAAGTTGGTTGATTTCGAGATTACCAAAGGGGCTTTAGGAGATATGTTTAGAAGTGAAGACCACCCGAATTACAAAGAAGCTGGGGATCAGATTTTACGGAATTTTTTAAATGGGTTAATTATTCACTTACGTGGTCCAATGCCACCGAAAAAAAATAAAATACTACCGACTAAAAAAAAATAATCAGCCTACGATGTTGTGTTTGTGTGTGAGGGCACAAACAAAGGCGTGTTTCTACGGCAGTTAAGAGGTCAGAAACAGTCATTCCAGTGAAAATGGAAAACTCTCAATCGAAACTTGTTAGTTATTTAATCAATGCAGTTTCCATTGTCGGAACAAAGAGATGTTTCTATCTAAAACAACATTTTTCTGTAAACATAGATTTTCACTTCCTCAGCCCCAAAACTGCTATAAAATTTGCCGATGCCGTCTACCGAGCCACCTTCAAAATCTAAAATCAAGGGCGAATTAGCGTGCTGTTGAATGATATGGTCAATCAATAGCGCTTGTGAGTTATTTGCCCAACCTGCTGGAGTGGATGCGGAGAAAAAATAAATCAACCGGTTAAAAGATTGTAAGAATAAGGTACCGGAAAGGATTTCATCAGATTCGTTTTTCACATATAAGATGAATCCTAAGTCATCCCTTGAAGCTTTGTGATAGAGGGATTTCAACAAGGTGTATTGATCATCAACAATGCCATTAATATTAGGTGCCACATATTTTTTAAACATCGTGAGCAAGGGATCTATGTCGGTTGACTTAATCACTTGCTGATTTTTATTCGCTGTGCGGATGCGGTTGTTAGAGTAACCCTTTTTTAAGGAATGGTAATCCGAGTGGAGCGATAAATGAAACGTAGTTTCAAATGGGAGATGGTCAAGTGCCTGAAACTGATTGTTACAATTGAAATAATAGCGGGAAATGAACTTGAATTTTTTAAAGAAAAACGCAATTATTTTTTCTGGATTAGCCGAAGGTAAACAGTAAACGCCTAACTCATTGGTAAAGGCATCTTGTTCAACTTTGGTGAGGCCGTATTTCTGTTTTGTTTGATAAGGTAAAACCGCTACCCAGTCACCTTTGGAATTAACTTCAACCACAGCACCCCATGGTTGAGGAATGATATCCAGCCACCAGCTCATGGCATAGATTGTCCGTTGAGGGGTACTTTGGATGAAGTTATCCCAGATGCTCGTGTCAATTTGATTTCTTCGTAAGACCTTAATCACTGGCTTAGGCTTTTTCATTTCTAATCAAAAGGAAAAAATCATTGTCCAACGGCAGGTAACCATAGTCATAACAGTAGTAGTAGGTGTTACCATTCTTAGCAGTATAGGTGTGGGTGAAATACTGAAAAGAAAAGCCTTTTAAGTCGAGTTTGCTCTTATGTAAGGTAGTTTTTCCTTCCGGGTTTAATTTTTCAAGAATCCGTCTATTTTTTCGGAGGGTGTTGTTGATGTTTTTGATCAGCTTGGAGTTGTCTGTATTTAACTTATTGTTGTGTGCGCTTCGGCACTGGTCGGAGCAAAATCGTTTATCGGCTCTACCGATAAATTCATCTCCGCATTCTAAACATGGCTTTTTCATAGCTTAAAAGTGGTTTATCCGTTTGTAAACGTTTACAAACGAATATAAACGGAAGTAAACGTTTATCCTACGACTAAGTCACAAACTGTTCCCCAACTTTGCATCGTTGGTTTTCAATAACGGTTTTTGAAAGCGACAACAAATAAACCTTAAAACATATACGATCATGAAAAATTTAAGAAACAAAGTACAATTAATTGGGTTTTTAGGCCAAGATTCAGAATTAAAGAAAATAAACACAGGCACCTCATTAGCCAAGTTTAGTTTAGGAACTTCTGAAACATACAAAGACTCCAAAGGGGAGCGCGTAACTGAAACGCAATGGCATAACATCGTCATCTGGGGTAAGCTTGCAGAAGTCGTTACTGAGTACACCAGTAAGGGAAGTGAGATAGCTATTGAAGGTAAATTAGTCAACCGATCTTATGAAGACAAGGATGGAAACAAGCGTTACATCACAGAAATAGTTGCCAATGATGTGCTGTTTTTAAACTCAGCAAAAAAAGCTTCTTAAGACGATATTTTTTCTGACTTTTTGAGGGTGTTTTAGCAATAGAACACCCTTTTTTTATGTCCTATTGATGAAAAAAATCGAGCGTATAAATTTCTACGGTTTTGGTTTTATTTCTACAACCTTTCATTGAAAAACCTACAAGAACAGCTTATTTCCGATGGCAAGAATTCTGTATTGAGACTATTACAACAATAATAGATTATATGAAACCAAACCAATTCCCACCTCAAAAACAAGACAGACAACCTGGGTTTGAATATGAAATGAACCCAAAACCAGAAGTAATAAAAGATAATTACAAGGGGAGTGAAAAATTAAAAGGGAAAGTAGCTTTGATAACCGGTGGTGATAGTGGTATCGGAAGAGCGACTGCCGTGCACTTCGCCCGTGAAGGTGCTTCCATAGCCATTGCCTACCTCAATGAGCATGAAGACGCTGAGGAAACCTGTAGGATGATTGAAGAAGAAGGCGCTGAATGCCTGCACTTATATGGTGATATCAGAGATAAGGGATTTTGCGCAAAATTAGTAGCGCTAACAATTAATAAGTATGGAAAATTGGATGTATTAGTAAACAATGCTGGAGTGCACTATCCAGAAGATTCAATTAAAGAAATATCAGCAGATAACTTAGTGAAAACGTTTGAGACTAATGTGTTTGCCATGTTTTATTTGTGTCAGGAGGCTTTAAAATACATGGAGAAAGGAGCTCGAATTATTAATACGACTTCAGTGACCAGTTATAGGGGAAGTGCACATTTAATCGATTATGCCGCTACGAAGGGAGCAATAACGTCATTTACGCGATCATTGGCTTTAAATTTAGCGAGTAAAAAGATTTTGGTTAATGCGGTAGCCCCAGGTCCTATTTGGACACCCTTAATTCCGGCAAGTTTTGATGGAATAAGTGATTTTGGGCAGAAAGAACCCCTTGGAAGAGCAGGGCAACCTTCTGAAGTTGCTCCCGCTTATGTGTATTTAGCAAGTGAAGATAGCAGCTACATCACAGGACAAGTTATTCATGTTAATGGTGGTGAAATTGTAGGTGCTTAGCTCCAGAAGTATAGTTTTTATACTTCTTTTACTACAAAAAAACCATCATTTCCTTGTGCTTGATAAAGGGGCATGTGGATATATGCATCCCATTCACTTCGGACTTCTTGTCCATTATGCATCGCTAATAATTCACCTTTTTTGATGGGTTGAAAGTTTTTGTATCCAGGTTCCATCTTGAAGGTATCTCCGTTATCTAAAGGGTAACGGTACAAAATCTCAAACGTTTTTTGTCCTTTAGCATTTTCTTTAGAGAAACGGGTAACGCATTCGGGGAAATTGGGCAATAGCGATAAGTCTAAACCACAAGCTTCTTTGATGACTAGCCAAATCATGCCTTCGTGATTTTCAATAGATTTTTCACTGTCATGCTGACCCGCTTCAAATACAAACCCTGTAATTCCAATTCGACTCTCATAATGGTCAATACATCCTTTGACTAAATCACTAAAACCCCGAATTATATAGGTAGGAAAACGATGTGCCCACTCATCATTATTATTTACCTCTTGCACGGAAATAAATGGATCGGTATCTGCCGAGGTAGTATGACAATCTAAAAAGTATTGTGCTGTAAAATCCTTTTCACGTTGATATTTTGAGATCACATTGATGATATCAAACATTTCCCGTTTTTCATGTGAATCAATGGAAAAGTTTTCAATGTTATTGATAGTCCACGTTCTATTCAAATCTTCATCGATATATCGGACTTTTTGTTGTAATCCACTTCGGTTGCCTGCTATGCCTACAATTTTACCTTGAATAGTAGGTCGAAGTTGATTTAACACTTTAAACACTTTTTCAATAGCGATAACTCCACTAGGCTCATTGCCGTGTACACCACCAGTTATAAATAATAAAGGTCCTTTGTTACCAGAAGTATAACAGCCTAGTACGCGTGGGATTTCTTTTTTTTCTGTATTCATATTTATTTTTACTGTTTGTTCGTCAAAAAATTAATTCATAGTTGCCAGTACTTTATTTGGTAGTTGACCATTATACATTTTTTTATAAGCCACTTTTCTTTCAATAGAGTCCACTATACTATCAGTAAAGTCAGGTAGACCCAGCTGAGGAAATTTCCGTAGTCCACCTGGGCTGAGTACATTTATTTCAATTAACAAATCACCGACAATGTCTAAGCCGACCAAAAAATGTCCGTCTTTAATTAATTTAGGTGATACAATGTCCACAATGCGTTGTATACCATCCGTCATTTCAACAATGTCAGCGGTGCCACCTTGTGAAAAATTATTACGGAACTCACCTTCCATGCTTTTTCGTTTGATAAGCGCCAAGTACCCGTCTTGTTCCAATATTTTTCCATTCATCATAAATACACGAATATCGCCTTCACTTACTTTTGGCAGGTACTGCTGCGCGATAATGTATCCTTTGGCTTTAATCGTGTCAAAAATTTGATTAAAATTTTTCTCCGACTCATCTATAAAATAAACATCCTGGCCACCTGATCCTTCCAGTGGCTTTAAGACCATTTGGTTATTGTTTTCTTTATAAAATTTTAGCAGTTCATCCTTCTCGCGCGAGATAATGCTATTGGGTTTAATGGAATCGGGTAATTCTTCAAAGTACAGTTTGTCGACAAACGAGTTGGTTAACCCATAAGCGTCATTTAAAACCAATACACCCATTTGTTGTACAATTCTTCCAAAAGCAATTCCTGCATGTTCTGCCCAATGTCTTTCGTTCGTTTCTTCTGTTGGGTTATTTCTGATGAACATCACATCAAATTCAGTAACGTCCATGGTCTCTTTTTCCAATTTTCCACTTTGTACATACAACAAGAAGTCTTCATCCGATTTTTTGGTGAGTTTTTTAGGGAAATGAATGCAGTGTACATTCATTTTAAAGTTGGAATGGAAAGAGAAATCCCCCACATTCATCAAATAAATTTCATGACCTCGGTCATACGATTTTTTCATTATAGCGACCGTGGTACCGCATTTTTCGGTCATAATGTCGTTTATTATAAAACATAGTTTCATTGTGTTAATTTATAAAGTGGAAGACCATTTCTAACGTTGTTTATCTTTTCATCGAACCCGCTTAATTCTAAATATCGTGGTAGGATAGTGGCTGGTTTTATGATGTTTCTATCGGTTAATTCTTTAATAAGGCTGACATGCTCAATGGCAAATTTCCCCGAGAGGAGACAAGTGATGTCTCCACCCTGCATGATAAATTCTTTCACCTGAACTAGTCCTTTCAGGTAAATAATGTCTTTCATAAAACCACCTCCCTGAAATACTCGTGTAGTGATATTGAAAGCAGTTTTGTCCGCAAAGCCGTAATCGTGATGTAACAGGTGAAAAAGATGTTTAAAGTCGCACCCGTTTTTTATGGCTTCACCAGCAATTACGCGACCTGCAATGGTTCGAAGTCTGTTGGCTGAGAGGCCGCCACATAAGTACTCTGAAAAAACGGCAAGCCCTTCTTGCAAAGCATCATAATCGGCCCATCCAATGGCCATTTGATATAGGGGCTGTTGTTTACCATTAAAATAAGTGAGTACGTGTGTTCCAATTTCATGTTGAATAAGAGCATGCGCATCCTGTTCCGTCATTGTTGAATCGGAGGGCAAATACAATTCACCTTTAGACACCATTAAAATATTAATGTCGTCACGGATATGAATTTTACTGGAAAAATCAGCACATTGATTTTTAAAATAATCAAATTCTTGTCGAGCTAATTTGGCAAACTGATTGGCATCAATGAGGTCTTCGGACGGTGAAGTTGGCTCTTCAGGAAGATTATTTAAGATTGATTTGGCTTCATGAACTAGTGACTGATCCAAGCCACGATAAAGACGGATACTTCGGTGTAAAAAACCAGGCGTACCCCGTTCTTTGAGCATGGTTAATTCCTGATCAATTTCTTCTCGTTTTTCATCAAACAAATAAGAAAGCGCAGGGTCATCAATATCTTCAATTTTTAAATTAAAAAGCTTCCTCTTTAAAAGGTTAGGGTCAATGGGCATGAACCGGTAATGGTAGTCATGTAAATCTTTAAAGCCTGAAGCAAAAAAATGTTTTTTAATCTCCGCAACATTGGTCGGGGACACCAATAGTAAAAAATGATAGGCCGATTGTATTTCAAAAATTCCCTTGTCGATTTTAAATACATGCTCATCAATTTTTCGTTTCCCTAATGCGGTATAGCTTGTTATATCACTGGAGGTTTGCACTCTAGCAAAATGATGCATGGCTTTTTGAATGGCCTTTATGAGTGAATTTTTAAAGCGTTGGAAGTAGAAAGGATATATGTTGCCTTCTTCAGATATAAAGACTTGAGGAATCTCAAGTTGTAAGAACTGAGCACCAGATTGTTCAAGTTTTTTTAAATCTAGTATGGTGTGTTTATTAGAGTCTTTATAGTTTTCAACTTCTACGGAAAGAAAAGTGTCTTCGCGGTTAGTTTCTAACTGGATGAGTTCTTGTTCCAGGTCTTGTAGTGCGATACGGGATTTTTCGATGTTTCCCATAATCTTAAACCGCTGAATCCCTTTTTGACCTTTTATAAACTCAAAAATTAAAAATGAGCCGAATCGATCAGCCATTTTTTCGGAGAGTTGAGAACATAATTGTTGATAAAATTCCCCGTTTCCCTCGGGGATAATTAAATAAGAAGCCATGCTCTTGACGATACGAAGCGTAGTATCATCATTTTCTATTTTATGATAGACGATGATAAATGGGAGTTGATGTTCTAAAAAAAGCTCTCCGTTGTTCGGTAATTGATGAAATGTTCTAGACCTACTGTCAAATTGTACAAAAATATCCTCTAATACTGTGTCGTTTATTGTTTCAGTCATTCTACTCGTTAAAGTTTTTGAATAACGAAACCGCAAATTTAGTGCTAAATGGGTGGTTAGTAGGTGGTGAGCATTAGGTTTAACTTGTTTGTTTGGTAATTAGGTCTTACTGAAAAAGTCAAAGGATGTGCTAATGCTTAATTTTGAGTGTAATGGTTATCTCCATTTTCTCTTTACTTTTTCCCTAGATGAAAAAGTAACAAAATCCCGATACATATCGGGACAAGGCTTCATAAAAAACACTAAAATTGGGTGAGTTTAGCTAAAACAAAACAAACTCGCCACCACCTTCATCTCTTTAAAACACGATTTTCACTTTGGCTCAAACAGTGTTTTGTTTTTAAACGCTAAATTCACCCAATTTCTTCACGTGTTTTTTAAAATGCCGAAGCATGGGTTTATGCTTGTTTTCCTCAATATAAATGCAGTTAAATAATAGTGTTTGTAACTATCTCTTTGATTTTTAATTGTTTAATGGTTCTTTATTTACAATAGATCATCTGATTAACCTTTCGATTACAGGCGAGCTTATTTTTTGCGTTTCATGTGACGATTTGGGAATGTGAAAAGGATATGAAATGTGCGTCCTAGTGCAGTTAACACTAGTCGACCTAATCGTCTAGATTTTTGTTTCCTTTTTATCAATGAAAAAGGAAAAGCCCAGGCGGCTTGAGCCGAATGCATCTAAAAGATATAAACTAACACTATTGAACAGGGCGACTATTTTTAACAATAAAGTTACCTGTAAACATTGATCAATCAGAATAGAAAAGTGTTAGAATGGACTTCCATGTGTTTGTTTAATCACACTTTTTGCCAGGGCTGGGAAAACATGGAACAACTCAATTGTTCTGTTGGATAAAAAGGGATATTCTGAAAGCTTTTGGAGGTAACGACTTAATTTTATTCTGTTGGCATATTCATTCTCCCAAAATTGTTGATAGGAATGTTCTAAGTGGTTGCGCTCAATTTCTCCTTTAAAGTAGCGATCTATATTTGCTGATAAATGGGCTGCGGAGCGCAACGCCATGCTCATTCCATTTCCTGTTACGGGTGCCATGCTGCCGGCAGCATCGCCTAAATAAAAAACGTGATCTGCAATGGGGTCTTTAATGCGAAAATTTATTCCGCTTACCGTGACAGGCTCCTTTAGGAGGAACTCTGCGGTGGTAAAGAGGTGTTCGAGTTGACTGTTTTGAAACAAGAAAGTGCTTTCTAATTCAGGGATACTGCCAGCAGCTTTTAGTTTTTCTGCATTGACAATATAACACAAACAGGATTTGTCTTCTTCAATATTAGAGATGCCACAATACCCTCCAGGGAAGTTGTGAATTTCAATTAAATCGGGTTTTCGAGGGACTTGCACATGGTATTTGATGCCCACATAATTGGTTTTTATGGGCTTTTGTACCTCCCTGATTGTCCTTAAATTTGATTTCCTTCCTGTAGCGTTACAAACCAAAGAAGCCGTGTTTATACCCGCAGTGGAGTCGATAGTAAAATTGGAGTGTTCCTGTGTAACGGCTGTTGCTTTGGTATTAAGTGAAAAGATCACTCCCAGCGCTAGGGCTTCTTTGTAAAGCAAGTCTTCTAATAAGTATCTGCTAATCCCAAAACCGCCCAAGGTCAAGGTTGGTGGTGAATGATTTGTGTTTACCCGAAGTCAGTTTGAATTCATTGATGAAAGGTAAATCGAGTTGTTTGAGGGGTGGGCAGAGCTCTAATAAATAGCGGTGCGATTCCATGGAAATGTACTCCCCACACACTTTATGTCTCGGGTATTTACCTTTTTCGATGACTAAAACGGTATAACCGCTTTTTTTTAAGTCAACGGCTAATGCCAAGCCAGCTAAGCCACCTCCGATTATGATTACATCATACGTCATTTTTCAGCAATTACAATATAACGAAATGCCCAGCTCCACTTCACGGAATAGGAAGTAAAACCCGCTTGTTGAAGCAACGAAATTAATTCGTGTTTTTTGAACCCTCTTTTTACGGAAAGGGGCGCGTCATTTTTGACTAAATAGGATTTTGAAAATAAGGCAGTAAGCCATTTTATGCTGTAATAGGCTAAAAAATGGCGATGCAAATCATTCGCAAGAATAATACAGTGGTGTTTCCGCGCAAATTGAAACAGACCTACAATCTGTTCATCCGTCAAGGTGGTGTAAAAACAGGCTGCAATGGATGACATCAATCGTTTCAAGAAGATCAGCGGAGATGTTTTGATAATCATCACAAATGAGTGTGGTGTTGGGATATGCTTTTAAGTTGTCTGTCGCGTAGTTGATGCAATCTTGTTTTAAATCCACCCCGTAGAAATTGAGGTTTAAATTGCGTTTATCGCTGTAGGCTGCCAGCTTTTTAATGGAGTCGCCACCGCCAAAACCGATATCTAAGACTGTTTTGATGGTGTGTTTTTTAAGAATCGCTGCTAACCCTCGAAAGGAAACCAAGTAGCCCCCCAGTAAGTTATTGATAACATGTAGTTCGTGTAAATTTTGATAAAGATCGTTGGTCGGGATCTTATCGTGATCCAATAACTCTTTTTCGTACGATCTATACGTGAACTGCATGATTTAAAAATGCGTTTGGTAGGGTTCTTTTTGTTGAAGTGGTAACATAAGAAAAAAGAATCATTTCAATGGTTAAACCTGGTCCAAAAGCACAGCTAAACAGGGTTGAATCTGCTGATGTTTCATCTTTCTTTAATTTTTTAAACAGTCTGCTTAAGATAAATAGGATGGTAGGGGACGACATGTTGCCATATTGTTTTAACACCTCAATGGAATCAGCCACTTGCTCGTCTGTTAACTGGAGACTGTTTTTTACGGCTTCCACAATTTTAATTCCGCCCGGGTGAATCGCCCAATAATCGACCATGGAAGCGGGTACAGGTAGAAAATCATCTACAGCAGCATGAATGTTTTCTTTAATTTTGCCGACAATTTTTTTGCTTAAATACATTCTAAAAGCAGTGGAAGAAATGTCCCACGTCATCAAATCGCGGGTGTTGGGTATTGATGCTGTGCCTATGGCATCGATGTTGAGCATGGGGCGGTTGGAGGTATGCGGGCTTTTTTCGCCACAAACAATGGCAGCAGCAGCTCCATCAGCAAATAGGAGGTTGGCTAAAATATCTTCGTTTTCTTCTGAAGGATTAAAATGTAACGTTGACAAGTTCCACACACACAATCAGCACGCATGCTTTGGGGTCCGATTTCGCAATGTGGTTGGCATGTTTTAAAGCTTTAATGGCGGCATAACAGCCCAGCAAAGTTAATCGCTAATTTTTCCACCTGCTCAAGGTGATAGTGTTCTGCCAATAAAAACTCCAACCCAGGAGCAAATACGCCAGTACAACTTACGGTGATGAAATGGGTGACTTCTGAAGTCGTGAGTTTGGTCTGTGCTAAAACCTTATCAATCGCTTGCGTTGCCAGCGGGAGTGTTTTTTGTTTGTACACTTCCATTCTTTTCTCTACTGCGGGCACATAATTATCAGTAGAAAATAATTCAGCAGCCTCAGGATTGCTAAAATCAGCAATGCAGCTGTATCGGTTTAAGATTTTTGTTTTATCATTAAAAATGGAAATTTTTTTGCGGGTAAGGAACTGCGAAAAAGTTGACGAGTTTGTATTTGAAGCAATAGCCTTGGTATAAAAATCTACGAGGTTTTCTTTGGTAATCAGATGCTCGGGTACTGCAGTAGCTATGTCAATCAAATAACTCATATTTCTAATGGATTAAAAGAATTAGAAAATAGAGGTTGTTGAGGATAGAAGAGAGTACCAACATAATCATCGTATTTTTAAAGTTTACCTGTTCTTCTTTTTTAAAGGATCGTATCGCCCAGATTAAAAAGAATAATGTCGCGGGAAACATTACAACATGAAAGAGCCAAAAATTGTTTAACGACTGATCCAACCTAAAGCTCAAATATAGGAACAAGGTAGCAAAGCCAAACATTAAACCAGAAAACAGAAAGGTACCTCTTTTACCCAGTAAAATACTCAGTGTTCGCACACCATCTTTTGTATCCGCCTCATGCTGATAGATTTGCGTGAGCGGGTACATGGTGCCAATCAAAAAGGAGCAGGCAATTGCAGCATAGAGTAGCGGAGGAGTTAAAATATTTAACTGTGGAGAAAGTGCTACAATATTTGCGCAAAATACCCACGCCCCTTGAAAGATAAAGACGACAAAAAAACCAATGATGGGGTACTTCTTAAGACGTATGTTCCTGTTGCTGTAGAGGCGAGAAATAAGGATATAAACAAAGACAAACACCGCAAAATACACATCAACCAGTAAGGAGAGTAAGATTGCTGTACCATCAAAAATATTAGCGATTTGAAGTAGTTGTTTAGTCGGTTTCGGTGGTGCAGCGATTCCACCAATGGGGCCTTCATCATCATCGTGATAGCTGTTGTACCCATTGCTGGAGGGAAATACTAAAACATGCCAGATAAATAATAACAAGAAGAACTGGAAATTGAATTCTGGGTGAATGTAATAAAAAGAGAAAAGTGAGACGGGCAATAAAAAAACAGAAAATGGAAAGCGGAGTAGTTTGATGGTGTCTTTTACGTGGTCCATTTGTATCAAAAATCTAGCGTGATTGATTCTAAAGTTTAATTGGAATTGCATAGTAGAAAAAATAAGTGCAAGTTGTTTCATGTTAGTTCAGTTTATTTACGACTTCGGATAGCCAACCAGGTAAGTGATATGCATTCCAAAGCCACTTTTCTTTTTTCCTGCTTTCCAGGTATAGTTGGTGTTATCCACTTCTTGTGCCAATTTCAATAATTGATTCGGATGATATAAGCGGGTGATGGATACTATGCCATCCCACATGGTGCAAAACGGAATGATGGGGATAAGGTAGGTGAAGACTAATCGTGAAAAACGAAACGGTTTAAAGAAGGGGGTGAGAAAGAAAAACGTGATGGGTTGAAAAATCAAAATGAAAAAGATCGCTAAGATGTTTTTATCGCCACCATCAAATATGCCGATGCCTGCTTTTGAATCGACAGCATCTTTTAACACTTTTTTAGTGAATGCCTCATCAAAATGATGGATGCCAGAAAATATCGTTCTAAACCCGGTGAGTGACTGGTCCACTTGGCCAGCATCTACTGATTCCGCGGAATAAGAAATTCCACCCTGAGTTTTCTGCTCCAAAAAAGTGTAAGCACTTACATTGGGAAATTTGTCGGTGAGGATGATGCGAATAGTATCGTTGGATTGTTCATTTAATCCTTTATACACTTGCTCAATAGAACCACCACCACCCGAACATAAATCGATGATTTGAGACGTATTGGTGTTTTTCATTCCCTCCAAAATCAGTGGAATGATGGGTTGATAAAACTGAACCAGAGAAATTAAATAACGCAAGTAGTCCGTCATGCTCTCACGAATGGTGTTGGGGAACCAGGAGAGGTCTTCAAATTCAAAAAGGTATTGACGTAATTTCATTGTTAGGTGTTGGTTAGTTGATCGACTTGTCCTCGATTTATTACCTGATGCCAAAGGTAGGTGTTTACGAATGAACCTGAGTTCGATTCTAAAACAAGTTCGTCATGCCAGAAAATAAAGGTTTAACTTTTCTTACACCTTTATTTATCAGGCATCTCAAGGATTCGAAGCCGAAATAGTAATTAACTATGGGGTGTTTATATTAAATCCGCTTGTTTAGCGACTTATTCAATAATTATTAGTCGAACTCAGGTAATAAACAATTTTTAACTGAGGGTGTTTCAAAAAATAAGTTGATTTTCTTTTGGGGCTATAGAAGAGAGGTTATCCGATTATAAACGTTTACAAACGGATATTTTCTTGATTTAGTAACAAATGACGGCTTTTTGATAAGTTTTTGTTTAGATTTTAAGAAAAAATAATGGGTATAAACCAGATGTGTGGTTTGTATAGACGTTATCAGCAATAGACTAAAATACCACTATGAATATAATTGATGATTTTATAACCCAATACAATAAAGAATACGATTATTATCAAAAACTATCTCAGATTATATCAAATAAAATTGAAGACCAACTTTTTAAAAGAGGAATAAAAGCTATTGTTTCTTTCCGAGCTAAAAAACCAGAAAGACTTTACGATAAATTAATCAATAGAAATAAGAAAAAGAAATATCAAAGTCTCTCTGAAATACTAGATGATATTGTGGATTTAGCAGGAATTAGAGTTTCACTATATTTTCCCTCAGAAAGAGAATTATTAGATGAAATTATAAATGAAATTTTTGATGTTAAGCTTAAAAAGGATTTTCCGAACAATACTCATGTTCCCAAACACAATAAGCGTTTTTCCGGCTACTGGGCAACTCATTACCGTGTTCAATTAAAACATCATAATTTAACTAAGAGATATCAAAATACACTTGCAGAAATCCAAGTAGCTTCGGTTTTAATGCATGCATGGTCTGAAGTAGAACATGATTTAGTTTATAAACCTTATTCTGGCGATTTATCAAAAGAAGAATTATCAATATTAGATGAAATAAACGGTTTAGTATTAGCAGGAGAAATCGCGTTAGAAAGATTACAGTCTGCTATGGCTACTAGAACCGAAAAATCTGCAAAAATTGATGATAAATATGAACTGACTAATTATATAATCAATAAATTCAAAAACAAAGAAAATGTTAAATATGGCAACACCTTTTTAATAAACAATTTTCTTAAAACAAACAAAAAAATAGATACTAAAACTTTAGATGAATATCTTAACTTAATCAACTTAGAAGATAAAGAAACTATATCTAACCAATTGTTAGATATTTATATGAATGATTCCTCATTAATTGATAAAAATATAATTAAAAAGTATCTAGAAAATCTTAATTTACCTCACGACAATTCTTCAATTTTCGAAAAATTTATAAAGTGCTGGTCAATTTTAGACGAAACTGCTTCTTACTTAATTAATGATGGAGATATAAATCATAAAATTAGAAGCAAATATCTTGGAAGCAAATTTGAATTATTATTCTCGAATAAATTTATTAATAAAGAGCAGCTAAATGATATTTTACGTTTAAGAGTTTTAAGGAACGAATTAGTCCACAATCTTAAAATACCGAATATATTGCTCAATGATTTTGAAATTATTAAGCAAATAACAAATCAATTAGTTACAAAGATCAGCAATATTGATGTTCGGAAAAGATTAGAAAAAGAAATGAAAACATTATAACTGCTGCTAACACTAAGCCAATTAGCTGAAATAGCCGTCAAAAAAGTTTGAAAGAGAGTTGTCGTTCAGGCTTTTTTGGAGAAGATTGTTTGGCGTAGGGAAGGTATTTCAGTTAATTGGTGTTGACTGAACTCTGGTTTTTCTCTAGGTGGTAAAGTATCGCGCGTTGCGACAGCAAAACAAAAATACAATCAACAACATCATTTTTAATCCATACAAATTCCTACTATCAAACTATTTTCATCCGATGATTAACCGCTTACTAAGCGGTTATTTTTTTCTTACTCCCCGCATTAAAATCTATTATTCGTGAGTTGAATAAAGATTTTCTGGTAACTTGTTGTAAGTTAAATATAAGTTGGGTAAGGGACATATGTCACATATCTAATTATTAGGCATAATAAAAATGAAGAGAAAGTTTACGGTTAATAATTTCAATGAAACGCTTCCTCCTTATGTTCAGAACAATGAAATATCTATTTCTACAAGACTCATTGCTAAACATTATCTGGACGAACAGGCGGTGCATTATAATTGGATAGAAACGGCAATTGAAAATTTTAGGTTTTTTAACCGACTCTCTAGTTCCTCATTCTTTAAATATAAACCACAATACAAGCCCCCTTACACCGAATCGAAAAAAGGTTTCTCAAATACATTAGCGAGAGCAGTTGCAAAAGCTTTTCTTGATAAGTATGAAAAACTTTATTTTTTTGATGATTTTGACAGCTATTATAAAAATTCAAGCAAGACTAAATATTCTTTCGGACATCTAAATATTGTAACTAAAAAGATCAATAAATCAGAAAGAGGTCCAGACTTAATATGTAAGGATAGTAATAAGGAATTTGCAATTGTTGAATGTAAAGGTAGGCTAACCCAATATTCAGAAAAAGACTTAAAAGAGTTTATTAAACAAAGTAATAATGCAGAAGTTGCTGACTCGAGTGGTATTAAATATAAAACCAAACACTTTGCAGTACCTTGTTACGTAAGTTTTAATAATGATAATTCAACAATATCAATCGTAGACCCTCCAAATGATGGTCAGAGTGCTGAAAATGATTCGCTTAACTTGATAGAAAGAAATCATTATTCAAGGGTTTTAAACAACCTAGGCTTTAATGAACTAGGACAACAACTATTACATAAACCTAACTCTGAAAGCAATTTAAAATTTGACATTGCTGTTGTAACATCAAGTATCGATAACAAACGATATGTAGTTCCTGATTTTCCGAATTATGTTTTCCCGTTTTTCAACCAATTTATATATTGTTTGGATTTATCTCGATTCGAATTATTGAAACAAATAATTCAAAATCCACAAATGGACTTTCAAACTATGTATCAAGAAAAACTAGATAATAATGAAAATCAGTACTTATCTAATGATGGCTCTTTTTTAATTAGTAGGAATGAAATATTAAACTTTGAAAGGATAGAGATATAATCATTTAAAAATATGCCTAACACGCTGTATATTTCATGGCTGGTTGTGGATTTCGAGGCTTTGGTTCTTCGTAGAAATCCCGTCAATCTGCAAGATTGACTAGCTTCAGAGGACAAATTTAGAAAGTCAATCTTGCAGATTGACTCAGTGGCAAACCGAAATTTCACTACCTTTAATTCAGCCACGAAAACATACAGTAAACGTTAGCGGTCAGGCTATGACGACAGTACTACAACAATAATATCGGTAGACAGAAAATGAGAAATGCTTTGAACAAGGAATATATAGAACATAGTGTATTTGGACAATTGACCGAATATGCAGACTTCTATGGTTTACTTTCGGATTCAATAATGAGTTGGATTTCACAAGGGACAAATTCCGCAATAAATATTGACACTTATGTTTTTTCTTCAACTCAAGGAACTCTTGAATCGATTCACGACATTTTATTAAAAGGACGAATTAATGATGCTTATGCTTTATTGAGAAAATATTATGATGTGACAATTATCAATCTTTATTCAAACCTTTATTTAAGCGACAACTTCAGTATTGACAATTTTATCGTTGAGAAAATAAATAATTGGGTAAAAGGAAAGGAAAAAATTCCAAGCTTTGAGAAAATGTCAGAATACATAATAAAATCAAACAAAGTTTCTGAAATAACTCAACTAATTTATACTAACGGTGCATTTAAGGGTAGTACATTTGAAGAACTACGACAACGTTGTAACGACCACACCCATTACCTTTATTACCACAATATACTTTCAAACGACAATGAGGTTTATTTGCAAAATAGACTTGCAATGCTTGACAGTTTTTCAAAAGATTTAAAGGACATTTTCATTTTACACATCTCTTACCTGTTCTACCAAAACAACCATTATATGATG
This sequence comes from uncultured Cytophagales bacterium, assembly GCA_963849955.1. Lineage (GTDB taxonomy): Bacteria > Bacteroidota > Bacteroidia > Cytophagales > JAAEPT01 > CAWFGW01. Next base: position 337,806 of record CAWKJU010000001.1, read on the forward strand.
TCAAGTGACCATTTAGATAGCCTAGAATGTGTACTGATACCAGAAGAAGAATCTCAATATTGGGTTGCCCCATTTATTCAAGACATATTTGACAAAGCCATAAAAGCAAATAGACCTGACATTGCAGAAAAAATAAAAGGAAAAACAGCTATGAAGTTGGAATGAATTTTACAACTAAACATATCGACCGGAAAGAAGCCTGAACCGCGAACAGCACCTACTCAAAAGTGGCGGTTCAGTAGTTAAATCAATCATTGTGCTTCTATCAAAGTTTCTGTTTGGTTGACAGTTTAGTGCTCCGAAATCGCCACCTTCGGCAAGCACCTAAACATCATCATTCATCAAAACAGAATTTAACATAATCGATAAAAATCTCAGATTCAGCACTTAACCCACTTTTTTTCGCCCAGTAGGATATTGTTTCTGTTTGAACGCTGAAATTTCATCATTTAACTTTTTGTTGGTTTTTTGAATCAATTCATTTTGAAATTTCATTATTCCTAACAAATCGTGCATCGCATGAAGGTTTTCCAGTTGAACAGAAACAATTTCTTCTAAATCGGCTTTGGTGTATCTCTTTCTCATAGTACTGGGTTTGTGTTATATATTGTAATACAATACAAATATATACTATAATATCATATTTTACAATATGTTTTTATATTGTAATTTGACATACTTAATAATATGCTATTGGTTGGCAATAAATTTTTATATTAAAAATCAGTATAAAAAACATTGATGGGTGATATTCAAATGAACAGGATAAAAGAAGTCCTAAAAGAACAAGGTCGAACACAAACTTGGCTCGCTGAAAAAATAAGCAAGAGTTATGTGATTGTGACCAATTATTGTAACAACAATGCCCAGCCAAGTATTGAAGTTTTGAGAAATATTGCGAAAGCATTGGATGTAGATGTTAGAGAATTATTAGTATCCACAAAAAAGTAAAACAACGCAGATGAAAATCTCTTTTTTAGGACAAGGGTTTTAAAGTCACACCTGTTGATGCTGTTGGTGAGGTTGGATTGGTGTGATATAAAGGGAATAGAAGAGACTTTATCCGGGTATAAGCGTTAACAAACGGATAATTTTTGATTCAACAGCGAATGACGGCTTTTTGATAAATTTTTAGTTAGATTTAGAGGGAGAAATATATAAGGGGTAAACTATGTAACTGGTTTATTCAATTGTTGGTTGCAAAAAAATATACTTAATAGTTTCACACATGACAAAATTTTACACACTCATAATTATTCTTGGACTTGTATCCAAAGTATTGGCTCAAGTTAACATTGAATTTGATAAACCAATTGATGCATGGCGAATAGTAAGTATACTGAATACAAAGGACAATCATTTGCTTCTTTATGGTGATAAAAATAGACGTTCTGTTGAACTCATTAAAATGAATTATTACGGAGATACTATTTGGACGGAAACATTTGACAAACTAAATAGAGTTGTGACTGCGAATGCTATTTCCGAAACGAATGATAGTGGCTATGTATTCGCGTTTCGTACTGACAATTCTGATGAGATCATAATCAATAGAGTCGATAAATATGGTAAACTCATTTGGTCACGTAACTTCACTGATTTTAGGAATGTTTACGACATTCTATATACAACTGATAATCATGTAATAGCAACAGTAGATCAACCAGAAACTCAATTATTGTCACTGGACTCAGAAGGTAATATTTTATGGATAAATTCTTTTAAGGAGTATAATTTCTATGATGGACCAGAAAACATGTTATATCAAGTAAACAACAATAGTTTCTACGTTTTGACTGGAGAAAACAAAATTTTGGAGGTTGACTCATTGGGTAAAGTACAAAACAATACCATGCTTGAGACTTCGGGAAAGCCCAGATCATGGGTTATGAAGGACAGTTCCTTTTACTTAATTTTAACTGATTTCGATAGTTATTCTATAGTGAAATTAAATATGAATCTTGAAGAACAATGGAGTAAAAATTATGCATTGATCGGTAAATCTCCTTCTACTCAGGCAAGTATTTCGTACTGTCCTAACAATATATATACTTTTATTGAAAACTTTGATAGCCTTAGACTTGATATTGTATCCTTAGCTGGTGATTCTTTGTACTCTAGTAATGCGACTCCTTTCTGGGCTGAAACGGGAGGAATTCTACATTCTACAAATAATTCCACAAACAATGTTTTTGTTGTTAAAGATGTTAATCATTTGGAAGTTACAATGGCTAAGTTTAGTTGTGAGAATATCGTTACAAATGTCCCGAGTGAATTTGATGAATTATTCACTTTTTTTCCAAATCCTGCAACCGACATGATTCAATTCTCATCGATAGAAGAGTGGGCAATCACTAATTCTAATGGAAAAGAGCTGTTATCTGGAACATCATTGATCGTTGATCTTTCGAGTTTATCAGAAGGCATATATTTCGTAAGACAAAACACTAGAGTGGTTAAGTTGATAAAAAATTAAGCATTCCGCCTTTGTTGGTGTTCTCACCAACAAACGAACGTCAGTTAACAAACCCAGAACTCACGAAGGTTGTCGGTCACAAGACCAACAACGGCACCCAATCTCTTTTTTTAGGTCAAGGGTTTAAAGACAAACCTGTTGATGCTGTTGGAGAGGATGGATTTGTGTGATATAAATGGAATAGAAGAGACTTTAGCCGATTATAAGCGTTAACAAAAGGATATTTTTTGATTCAACAACGAATGACGGCTTTTTAATAAATATTTAGTTAGATTTAGAGGGAAATACAAAAGGAATAAATCACAGTGTGGTTTATTCAATTGTTAGCATTTATAGGACAATTCATATGAACAAGCTGATTTCGATTATAATTATACTTATTGGTCTTATACTTTTAGGTGTAGCGACAACAATGGAAAGCTATACCAATCGTGACGAGTTCGAGAGTCGTGTTTATTCACTTACTGGGTCAAACAGTGACATAAAAACAGGTGAGTTTAGAAAACTTAGGAATTCATATCTGACTAAAAAATATGACTTTCAAAATTTCGGGATGATCTTTCTCTGTACTGGTGCATTTTTATTGGTTATACTACCAAAGAATGGATTGGCTATCAAAACTCCAAAAACAAAGTTCCAGATTGGATTAGTTGGACTCTTAGCAGTCATTATTACTATCGTAGGTTACGTAGGCGACCTGTTGTTGGAAATGGAACGATTTAGATATCCTCCATGGGCTGATTCAATAGGAATACCATTAATGAGCCTCCCAATAATATCTTTAACACTATCGGGTTGGTTTTTAATTAATCTACTTGGTCTTTTAGAGCCATTTCAGCCTGATTCATCACTTATAATGACTCTAAAGAACATTAACTATTGGTATCTCTTAATGATAATTTTAACATTTGGTGTCATCCTAATTCTAATTTATGACGGTGACTTTTGGTGGACAGCTGCTGGATATATCTGGATATATTATTATCTGTGTCTTTTAATTGGTCGACAGAACGGGAATACAAATGCTAATACAGCCTATGATGCTAAAGCTTGTTAGTGGGTTAGGTAAGTGTACAGGTCACTTGAATCACCGATAATTCTACGAATTCGCTACTTTGTATACAAAACAACAAAACTATTAAATCGCTTCAGCCATTGCCGGGGTGTTAGCGTAAAGGCTAAGAAACAAACCGTTACAAAATGGAATATTTAGTTAAAGACGAAAAACTTGAATTAAAATATCAATCAGGCAAAGGTGCTTGGACTTACCATCTTCAAATTCCTAATACAAAACATATAGTTGGAAAGTGGGGCTCAATGAAAGTTGCAGGCACTATTGACAATTATAAAATAGAAAGTATCAACCTAGCCAAACTAGGAGACGAAGACAAACTAATTTCTATAAATAGCAATATAAGAAAAGCAATAAACAAAAGCGGTGGCGACACTGTAACTGTGACCCTTTACTTGTTGACTTCAAAGGAGCAAATAACGAAGAAAGAAGTTTTAGAAACATTTAAAGACTCTGGGGTATTAATTTTTTTTAAACAATTGACAGAAGACGAGCGGAATGAAATCATTGGAAATATTACTTCTCTAAAATCGGAAGACAAGCAAGTTAAAATGATTTTGAAATACATTAATCAAATAAGTGAAAATAAAGATTCAGCAGACTTCACTTGACTTTCTTTCACCTCTCTAATATCGCATTGCGCCAGCAAAACGTGTGCTACTGTAAGTTTTTTTACTCCATACAAATTCCAACAATCCAACTATTTTTATCTGATAATTAACCGCTTAATCATCGGCTATCTTTTTCTTACTCACCGCATTAAAATCTATTATTCGTGAGTTGAATAAAGATTTTATAGTAACTTGTTATCAGTAAAATATAAGTTGGATAAGGTATATGTGTTACATATTCAGTTGTTGCCAACCATTAAAAAAACAAAAATATAACTCACTTTTTTAAATCTTTTTCGTTAGATTGGTGTAATTTCGCACCAAAAAAATAAAGCCATGGCACGACAAAGCATCTCCTTTACCGACCCAAATGATGAATGGTTAAAATCTCAAGTTAACAGTAAAGAATACTCCAGTAAAAGCGAGCTTGTAAATGATCTCGTAAGACAAGCTAGAAAACAACAACAACAAATTGACTTGATTAAAATAAAACTTGAAAAAGCTGAACAAAACGGATTTACTAATCTCAGTAAAGAAGAAATTTTAGCTGAATCAAAATCTTTACTTAATGGCTAATTACAGAATAAGTAACACTGCCAAAGAAGATTTAATTAGGATTCATCATTACGGAGTTGAAAAATTTGGAATTGAACAAGCTGACAAATATTTTGATTCATTTTTTAAATACTTTGAGATAATCTCTCAAAGACCTTATTCATTTGAAGCTATAGATTTCATTAAAGTTGGGTATAGACGCTGTGTTTGTGGATCAGACAGCATTTATTTTAAAATCAACGATAATGTCATAGAAATCATGACTATTCTAGGTAAACAAGAAATTGAAACTTCACTGAGGCAATTGTCAGATGATTAATTTAATTCTTCTCCCCAACTCTAACAGTTAGTTTAAAGTCTGATTAATAAATTTAAAAACTATAAACGATAACCTACAGTTTGTCGATTGACGAATTCGTCAGATTTAGTTTCATTACGTTTTTAAACTCCACTTTTCAATCATGGACGGATAAATGTAATGTATAAATAATACATGTTTTGTATCCGCCTTTGTTGGTGTTCTCACCAACAAACGAACGTCAGTTAACAAACCCAAAACTCACGAAGGTTGTCGGTCACAAGACCAACAACGGCACCAAGACCTAAAAAAAGGAATTGGCCTTTAATTACTTTAACAAGCAATGTGATAAAAACAAAACCATATACAACGTAATAAAAAGAACTTAACATCATGTAAAAACCATAGCTAGGTGTAGCTGCTACTCTTCTTGTTAGACGTCAATCCTCACGAATAAGCATTTTTAAACTGAGGGAGATTCAAAAAATAATCACAAAAACAGTTTTAATTTTATCGATTTATTTACCTTAAAGGGTATAAATAGATCAATCAGCATGAAGTCGTTCGTTCAAAAAATCCTCCTTACCGTTTTTATTTCGGCCACCTTAGTGAGTTGTATCACGTTTGAAGAGAGTTATTACCTCAAAAAAGACGGTTCTGGCTCCTTTGAGTTTAAAGTGGACATGAGCCAATTAATCACCATGATGAAAGCTTTTGAAGGCATGGAGGAACAAACCGATGAGAAAGCTACTGACGCAATTGATTTTGATAAAGAAGTTGAAAAGCTGAAGGCCATAGAAGGCATCACCAATGTAAAGGTGATGGAAGATGAAGAGAAAGGACTGTTTTCCATGTCGTTTGATTTCAAAGATTATGAGGCCCTAAACAAAGCCCACCATGAAGCACTGGATAGCACAGGGGGGTACCATGATGTGTTATCTAAAAAAGGTAATAAAATTATCTTTAAACAAATTACCCCTGGCGACCTAGCCAAGCAAGCAGATGCCTCGGAAGAAGATAGTCTTTCTGCCATGATGGGAGCGGGCATGTTGTCTCAATTTGAGTATAAAGTAAATTTCACGTTAGAGGAGGAGGCGACAAATGTATCTACCGCGGCAATGAACAACTACACCACTTCGAACAAAAAATCGTTTCAATTGAATGCCACCGTACAGGAAATTGTGGATGAACCAGGGTTGATGGATGTGGAGATGGAGTTTTAATTAGTGAATAGTGAATAGTGAATAATGAATAATGAATAATGAATAATGAATAATGAATAATGAATAATGAATAATGAATAATGTTTTCTAGATGCAGAGATCTTTATTTTATTTCATCTTATTATTAATATCTAGTCTAATTGTCTAACATCTCATATCTAACAATCTAGTGAATAATGAATAATTTGTGTTAATCCACTGAGTTTAGTTGGGAAATTGAGGGCTAAAAATTAGTCATTTAACTCTGCTCTTATTTTTTTAGGCAACGCAGCCACAATAAGTTCATACGAATGTGTGATGCACTCTTTAATGAATTCAGAGGAAAGTGATCCATCCATCTTTAGGCTGTTCCAATGTTTTTTATTCATATGATAACCTGGCACTACGTCATCGTATTGTTCGCGAAGTTCAATGGCTTTTTCCGGGTCACATTTTACATTGACTACCTAAATTTGTCAATGTTGGTGAGGCAATAGAGTTTTCCTTTTACTTTAAAAACTATGGTCGACTCATCAAAAGGAAAACCTTCTTCAGTGCCTTTTAGGGAAAGGCAAAAATTACGTAAGTCTTCGATATTCATGTGAATTGTTTTTTGATTGTATAGAGTTTTCAGGTGTCTTTTTTGTTAAAAATAGTTAGCGTTTACTGAAAAGTCAAAGGATGTGCTAATGCTTAATTTTGAGTGTAATGGTTATCTCCATTTTCTCTTTACTTTTTCCCTAGATGAAAACGTAACAAAAAATCAAGGCTTCATAAAAAACACTAAAATTGGGTGAGTTTAGCTAAAACAAAACAAACTCGCCATCTCCTTCTTCTCTTTAAAACATGGTTTTCACTTTGGCTCAAACAGTGTTTTGTTTTTAAACGCTAAACTCACCCAATTTCTTCACGTGTTTTTTAAAATGCCGATGCATGGGTGTATGCCTGTTTTCCTCAATATGCGTGTAGTTAAATAATAATGCTTGTGACGATTTGGCCGACTAATATTAAGGGCACTAGGACGCACATTTTTATCCATTTCATCTACCCAAATTATGAAACGTAAGATTACCACGCCTCATGCTTCGGCTGGTAATGACGAATTCCAACCCAATGCGCGTTGCGATAGCACAACGAGTTCTCCCACTGGTCTTAGCGTCTCGCTGAGACCCTAATAATTATAAGATACGTCACTACCAATCCCGATCGAGCAAGGTGTCGGGATTTGTGTAGTCTTACTGTTGAGTAACGATAGTAAGATTACCACGCCTCATGTTTCGGCTGGTAATGACGGATTCCAACCCAATCGGGCGCGTTGCGATAGCAAAACGCGTTCGTGATGTGTTCCGTGGTTCATGAAGTTGTTGGAAACAATTCCAACAACGGCATCAAGAAAAGCCCTCTGTAAACTTAAAGTCAATCAGACTCCATTTAATGGAAAAACATAATTCCAAAAGCGCATAAAACACCAATCGCTATAGCAATTATTTTTTTAAACTCGACTTTATGTTCAGGGCTGCTTTCAATAAAAATAGTGGTTGAAATGTGTAAGAAATTACCGGCCACTAAGGCATATAGAATCAGGTATAAATCTTCTCTTCCTTCTGTCAGCAATTGGTTTCCAACCAACATACCTATAGGGCTGGCTAAAGAAAACAGGGTTAGAAATGCAATTACCACTGTTTTTTTGGTGTGTTGAAGGGATAACAACATCGTTAAGACAAACGCTGCAGGCGCTTTATGAATCACGATTCCCATGAGCAAGTCAAAGCCATGGTGCGCCTCTTCGTGTCCGTGTACGGAGGTTAATAAGGTGCCTTCCATAAATGAGTGAATACATAATGAAGTCAACAACAGAGCGGGGGAGTAGCTGTGTGAATGCCCTTCATGAAAGTGCCCATGTTCAACACCGCTTGAGAAAAATTCCAGTACTTTTTGAATAAAGAAACCCAATAAAATATAGGCTCCCATGTTGAAGTGATTTTCGCCATGTTCATGGCTCATTTCAAATAACTCGGGGATAAGATGAATCAACGTAATGCTGAACATGTACGAGCCAGCAAAGGTCAATAACGTCTTAAAGTTCTTGTTAATCGTTTCAGGTTTTAAAACGAAGTAGATGATTCCTCCAAAGAATGCGGATGAAAATAGAATGAGTAGGTATAATGGGTTCAAGATGTTTGAGCAATTAAGATGAGTCTGTCGGAGTGGTCAAGATTAAAATCATTCAATCTGTAATCCCCAAATTTAGCAGTGACGGTTAACCCTGCGAAGTTAAGGTATTTTAGAAAATCATGTTCTGTTAGTGCTTCTACTTTTTCGGTAAACGAATAGGTGATTCCGTTGTCTTCAAAGTCAATGTGTTTTAAAATGTAGTTATTCACTACTTCTTTAGTGATATGAAATTGAATACCTTCTTCGGTAATTGTTTCCCGCTCAACTAAGTTGTTGATGACTTTGTGTGCATTCAGGAAGTCAATGACTAGCGTGCCATTTTCCGCTAAGGCGTTGCTCATGGCATTAATGGCTAATTGATTTTCCTCCTTTTGATCAAAGTAACCAAAGCTGGTGAAGAGGTTGAAGATATAATTGAACTTTCCATCTACTATTGGTTTTCGCATATCATGCACCGCAAAGCGCAAGTGCTCGTTCTCAAATTGTTTTGCAAAATGAATGCTTTCTTGAGATAAATCTAACCCAGTTACATCATAACCTAACTTATTCAAGTAAATCGCATGTCTACCTTTGCCACAAGCCAAATCCAACACGTTTGCTAACGGGGGCATGTGTAGGTACTGACTAAGTTTTGAAATAAAGTGTTCAGCTTCGTTGAAATCTCTTTTTTTATAAAGTATGTGGTAATAGGGTGAGTTGAACCATTCACCAAACCACTCTGCTTGCTTTGTCATTAAATTACAATATGTTTTCTCATCCCTTCTGTCATCCACACATGCTGTTCACCATTGCTTTCATAAATGACAAACACCTCGATATCGTTCCTCTTTTTACAAAAACTTTTGATGTTTTCTAAGCCCATCACCATAAATGCAGTCGCATAAGCATCCGCCACCATACAGTTATTTGCTATTACCGAGGCACTTAGTACTTCCAGTTGAATGGGTTTTCCCGTAGTAGGGTTAATCGTATGCGCGTATTTCACCCCATTCTTTTCAAAGTAATTTCTGTAATTACCTGAAGTGGCCATTGCTTGATTTTGAAGTTCAATCACCGTATGAATTTCGCTCTTGTTTTCGGTTGGTTTTTCAATACCTATCCGCCACTTTCTTCCTTCGTTATCCCCTTCACAAACCACTTCACCACCAATTTCTACTTTAAAGTTGTTGTATTTTTTAGCCCTTAAAAAATCTGCAATGATATCGCAGCCATACCCTTTCGCAATGGCACTTAAGTTCAGGTATACACCTTGAGGTTTTGAAAGGTAATTGCCCTCGCTATTTAGTTGAATTTTATCGTAGCCCACAAATTGCAATAAAGAATCGATTTTTTTCTGAGAAGGCACTTGGTCAGCAAACTTTTCTCCGAATCCCCAGGCATTTACCAGTGGTCCAACCGTGGGGTCAAAGGATCCTTTTGTTTCTTTATAGATGAGGTCGCTAGTTTGTATCAGGGTTTTTAAATGGGACGAAAAGTTGCTGAGGGTGTCATGGAGGTTAAATTGTGACAGTTCACTTTCCGCAATCCATGTAGATGCTTCGTTGTTAAACTGCACTAAAATGGAATCGATTGCTGGTTGAAGGTTATATTGTGAAGAGTCTAAATAGCGGATATCATAATAGGTGCCCATCGTTTTTCCTTTAAGGATAACGATGTTACTTAACTCATGATTTTTTTCTAAAGAAGGCTTATTGTGGGACCGGTATTGCCATACGATTATCATAGCAATCAGCAACACGAGAGGATATATTCGTGATGGTTTTAATATTTCTCTTAATAACATGCCAAATTAGTTTGCACAAATTTAAGAGATAAACCCCCAATAACAATTAATAAGCATTTGAAAGACTGCTTGAAAAAGTGCCACAGAGAATATTTACCTCATTAGAAGTAAAAGATTTTCATTAATAACGTAAATTGTGGCTATGCGCGAAGATTATTTAACGGGTGACGCTCAAAATCAATCAAATGATGAGCGTGAAATTGATAAAGCCTTACGACCACTGTCATTTGACGATTTTAGTGGGCAGGATAAAATTATTGATAACCTACAAGTATTTGTAGGCGCAGCTTTGCAACGTGGTGATGCATTAGATCATGTGTTATTGCATGGTCCTCCCGGGTTGGGTAAAGACTACCTTAGCCAATATCATTTGTAATGAATTGGGTTCTTCCATAAAAATCACTTCAGGGCCAGTGCTGGATAAGCCAGGTGATTTAGCAGGTTTATTAACCAACTTAGAACCCAACGATGTGTTGTTTATCGATGAGATTCATCGCCTTAACCCAGTCGTAGAAGAATATTTATATTCAGCCATGGAGGATTATCGAATCGACATCATGTTAGATTCTGGTCCAAGTGCGCGTTCGGTACAGATTTCAGTAAATCCATTTACCTTAATTGGCGCAACTACCCGTTCTGGTTTATTAACCTCTCCCTTGCGCGCTCGTTTTGGAATTAATGCCCGCTTACAATATTATGACTCGAAACTCCTGACTGGAATCGTGCTGCGCTCGTGTGAAATATTAGGTTGTCCCGTAGATGAGGAAGCAGCTTATGAGATTGCGCGAAGAAGTAGGGGAACGCCCCGTATCGCCAATAACCTGTTGAGACGTACACGTGATTTTGCACAAGTGAAAGGCGATGGGCGAATCAATATTGAAATAGCGAAAATGAGCTTGAGTGCCTTGGATGTGGATCAGCATGGGTTAGACCAAATGGATAACAAGATTTTATCGACTATTATCGAGAAATTTAAAGGCGGGCCTGTCGGGTTATCGACCATTGCTACCGCTTGTGGTGAAGAATCGGAAACCATTGAAGAAGTTTATGAGCCATTTTTAATTCAGGAAGGTTATATCAAACGGACGGCAAGAGGTCGCCAGGCCACCGAGTTAGCTTATGAGCATTTAAAAATAAAGTTACCCTCCCAATCCGGTAGTTTATTTGATTGATGAATGCTTCAGATTATACCACATTAATTAAGCAGAAAGCTACAGCATTTGGCTTTCAATCGTGTGGTATTTCTAAAGCTGACTTTTTAGAGGAGGAGGCACCTCGGTTAGAAAAGTGGTTGCATCAAGGCATGCATGGAAATATGAGCTATATGGAAAACCATTTTGACAAACGCCTTGATCCACGAAAATTGGTAGAAGGGGCAAAGTCAGTGGTTTCTTTTAGTCTAAATTATTATCCCGAACAGGAAATAGATTTAGGGTTCAAAATCTCAAAATATGCCTATGGTCGCGATTACCATAAAGTCATCAAGAAGAAATTAAAGCAGTTTGTGTTAGAGTTACAACAAGAAATTGGAGATTTCCATGGACGTGCTTTTGTAGATTCAGCACCCGTGTTAGATAAAGCTTGGGCAAAACGAAGTGGCTTAGGTTGGGTAGGCAAACACAGTAACCTCATCACAAAAAAGGAGGGAAGCTTCTTTTTTCTATGTGAATTGATTCTCGATTTAGAATTAGAACCCGATACTCCTACCACCGACCATTGTGGGAATTGTACCAAATGCATAGATGCTTGTCCCACGCAAGCCATAACAGAACCTTATGTGGTGGATGGTAGCAAATGTATTTCCTATTACACGATTGAATTGAAAGAGGCCATTCCAGCGGAAATGAAAGGTGCTTGGCAAGATTGGGTATTTGGCTGTGACATTTGTCAGGATGTGTGTCCATGGAACAGGCACGCCAAACCACACAGTACACCAGAGTTCGAGATGAAGGAAACGCTACAGCAATTTTCTAAAAAAGATTGGGAAGACATCACCGAAGACATTTTTGATCAAGTTTTTGAAGGTTCGGCAGTAAAACGTACTAAGTTAGAAGGGTTAAAAAGGAATATTGAGTTCTTAAAATGATTTCTTTGGAGCAACCAGTGTATGATTTTTCCAAAAAATATATTTATCACTTGTATATACTATCGATTATAAATCTATATAGATTTGTTTAAGGTAAAAATACATGTAGTGTATGGTTGTTTTCCGTCACATGTTTAATTTTTTTAATAGGCATCCTTTGTTGGTGTTTATTACTTTTTTTTACTTTCTCTGCGTCTCACTACCCGAAGATGAAAACAAAAGCAAGGTTGACCAACTAACAAAAAATTCTGAGATTTTTGGGATTGCAAATCAAGTTGATTTTAAAATTGTCTTACCATTTAAAGAAGATGTTTTATTTTACAAATCGACTTGGAGTAGTTTTACTACAGGAGTTGAAATTAGTCGACAGTATATTTTAACAGCTTTTTTAAAGTTGTACATACTTTTTAAACAATTGATTCTTGATGGGCTTTTTAGGTTTTTGTATTAATCATTGTTATTGAAGTAAGTAGATTTCATATGTTTAAAATGAAGCATAGGGCTAAATATAGGTTTTATTACTTATGTGAATTAAAATAATTCATTAGTCTTTACTTCATTTGAGTATAACGTTTTTACAAGTCTAATTTCAATGGTTTTTTTCTTGGTAGTAAAAATATTACCAGGCGGGTGTATTGATATTCTTATTAAAAATAAAATCATGAAATCGTTAATAAAATTAATTGAGAAAGACCCCTCGAGCTTTGCTATTTTATATATAGCATTAGTTATCGTGGTGAGTTACTGTATTAAGTAATGAGTTAAGTATAAAAATAGGCTATCTATAACAAAAGGTCTAAAAATGCGAAAGGCGAAGAGTTAACTCTTCGCCTTTTTTGTGAC
>CAWKJU010000002.1:0-39605 GCA_963849955.1 uncultured Cytophagales bacterium
GGTGATTAAAAGGAAGACTTCGCTTTAAGCGAAGTCTCTCATTCCCTTGAAACTACCACATGAAAAAAGCCGATGAAGAAGTTTTTATTGTGGTGGAGAAGGAAAGAGAGTAGTACTATTTTTCTATAGTTTTTTAGCTCCAATAAGGCTTTCTTAAAAGTATTCTATGCTAAATAAAGTATCTATAATCATATTCTATTTTTTCTTTATTCTCTATTAGTTTACCAATCCTTGCTATATCATTGGAAGAAGAAATAGTCGCTGGTAATTGTGAATACATATTTAAAGAATTCCAATTCATTTTAGTTAATCCTAATATTTCATTTGCAATTTGTTCTAAACTACCAGTACCATGATGCTTAATTATTTTTAAAGGTTTTGGGACATACCTACCGCCTGGATAGAAATTGTAATTTGGATTTTTAACTGATGGAATGACGCCATGTGCCCAAAGAAGCGCCTCACTACCATTTAATTGTATACAAGTACCTCTAGAAACAGAATAGCCATCAATTTCTGTTTCCCCATTTTTAATTTTACTGGAAACATATTTTATGTCATCCTCAAAGTTAATCTCAACTAAGTCTACAGTTTCAATTTTTGTATTATCGTATAAGCTATCTAATATACCTTGTTTTTCTTCTGCTGTAAAGAAAGTCCTTTTGTGAATTACTACTCTCTTTGGAATTTCGTTCATAGACTCATAAAATAAATTAATTACGTTTCTTCCGAATTCGTAAGCATCGTCATAACTCAAATGAGGTTTCTTATGTCTCCATTGAATTTTCTCATTACTAATCTTTGATAATTTATACTTTAAACCTTCGCCAGAAGAACTATATATATGACTACAACCTAAAATAACATGACCTTTATCTTCTTTCTTTGAGTCAATGCTGTATCCTATCCCAGCAAAAGCTGTTGTTTTATCTACATTACTTAATATCCAAGGTGTTCTTAAAGATTTAACGAAATAGGATAATGATAACCACCAGTTTATTTGACAACTCTGTTTTGAATCTTTAATCGTTTTTTCTCTTATAAATTGAGAAGTAACTCTTTTTTCCACACAAAAAGCCTTAACATAATCATGTAAGTCATAAGATTCCCCATTGTCATGGTAACTAGTAAAGGCCTCCCATCTATCTGGAATATAAATAATCAATACATTTTGATTTCCTGTAGCACTTAGCTTGGTTATTTTATCACAAATATTTCGCTTTATTTCATGTATGTTTTCCTTAAGATCATTGCTTTGTGGTTCAGCAATAGTCTCCCAGTCTGAGGATGTTGGTTCTGGTATATTAAGGCTGAGACCATATGTATTGTAAAATCCCTTGAAATCAATAATGTAATCTTCTTTTTCACTAAACTTCGGAATCTCTTGATTCTGTTTATTTAAGAATTCAAATACATTTTTTGAATCTTGCTTAGGAGAAATTATGCCTAATTTGATAGTTGTATCTAAGAATGTATCTAAGTTTGTCTCAAAAGGTTTGTTTTCTAACAACCCACGCATCGGATGTGTATCAGTCGTGTGATTGTTTCCATGTTTTGTCGAAAACAACAATGAAGCCTCTTTAAACTGAATACCGCGAAGTTTAATTAATCTAGCAGGTACATTATGAGAGTTTGTGTACTTATTGTTTAAATCACAAATATTTGTGAAAATGGGAGTTTTATTAATTGTAAAGTTAAAACCACTTCCTGAGTTTTCAGGAAAATCATATATACCTTTTGTAAAAAGGGTTTTTCTCCATCCATCAACATATTCGTTATAAATACTATTTCTAATGAAATGGTAAAAATTCATTCCAACTTGCTGAATTATATCTTTTGAAATATCATCCTTTTCAAGTACAAAACTAGGATTAAGAGTTAGATAAAATTCACCGTTAATTTTCTCTAATGCAAGTTTTATTGCGTTGAAAACATTCTGATTTGCAATTTGTTGATATTGGTCTGACCATATTTTATCCCTAAAATTTGTCTTTAAACCTTTAGGTAATGCTAAGATTTTACAGATTGCTGTCAACATTAGGGAGTTTATCCCTGAATGATAAATTCGAGTGTCAGTTAATGGCTTTCTAACAATATCTCCTGAAATAACTGACTTAAAAGCTTCTTTTAAAACTGACAAATTACCAAAAGCCCATACTTTACCTTCATGTGGAATTGCAGATATATCACTTCTTTTGAGAGCAATATCATTAACAATATCCCATGGTTTTCCATCCAGAATAGCATTAAAAACAAAAACTTCGTCAGGAAATTTTAAAGGGAAGCAATTACTTTTAAGCACTTTGTTAATTCCTGGGGGCTTTAAATCAAATGGTGTAAATGCCTCATTACTATTATTTACTTTCTGTATTGATGAAAGCTCTTGTTTCAAATCGCTATGCCCTTCAACAACTAGCTTAGTAATATTTAACATCGTGGTATCAAAGCCATCCGTAGGAATATAGAAAGCTTGACGGCTATTTTTACTTGCATGTTCTATTAAATCTGACACTTCTTGACTATAGTCATTATGGTAACCACACCAGAACAACATACCACCCCCTTTTTGTGAATAGGCGTCTGTTAAAGCTTTCATTAATGAAGAGTCACGACCACTATAACCAAGTACAATCAAATGTTTGTCACTTAGATAATCAATCAGTTTTTGTCTAAATGTTTCATCTTGTTCTTGAAGTTCTTCATCTGTGTTCTTTAAGTCTCCATACTTAAAATCTCCATGAAGCTTTATAATTGGTAATTCTGTTCTATTTTGAGTTCTTTGGTTTATTCTGCTTACCGTGTCCAGTGCTATTTCTATTCCTTGGACACCACCAAGTACGCATGAATTAATAACTAAATCATCTAAATTTGTAGTCCAAACGGAATCCAATATGCCTTGTTTAGCTAGTAAAGGAATTGTTCTATATCCAATAGCAGGTTTTATGTTAGAACAGATTTTTTGAAAATATTGACTTCTATTTTTATCTATTGGAAAACACTTTTTTGCATAAAACGAATACTCCTCTTTACAACCATTTTCTACATAATTGCCTTGGTTATCTAACCACGACTGTATAGTTTTCCGAACTTTCTGATTTCTAAAGTTATCAATCCAGTCATTTGTTGAAGAATTATTGCTTTTATAAATTGTCCCTTTCCAATCCCAAATACAGTCATTTGCTGATGGTATTCCTGAACTAATCGAAGCTCCAGCTCCTAATAAAATTGTATATGTATCACCTTTACTTATTGCAATCGACCTTAAAAATTCATCAAACTGTAATTGGTTCATATTATATTCAATTAAAGAAGCCAGAAAATGATTTTACTAGTCGTTTTAATAGGCTAATTAAACAATTTTAAATTACTAGGTAATATAATTACCCTCTAATATATAATAAAATCTAATTCATTTCACTCATGCTGAATTTTTAAAAAAAAAGTACCTAGAAGATTCGTAAGCTACTAGAAAGAAACAGTTTATATATTCCGATAAACCAACCCCTCTTTCAACGCATAAGTAGACGAAACAATCTCCTGAATGCCGTAGTTGTCAACCACATACTCAATTAACAAACAAGCCACCACAATCATGTTCACCCGCATCTCAATCATGCCGGGTATAGCTAGTCGGTCGTCTTTGTCTTTGGAAACGATTTCTTCAATAATACCATGAAAAACGCCAAAGGGCAGGTGGTATTCGGTGCGGCTGTCCAAATCAAAGGAGATGCCGTTTTCTTTATGGTAAATTTCGCATAGGGTATCAAAACTACCTGATGCACCTATTAAAACGATAGGCTGATGTTTGGCACAAGCGTTTTTTAAGCTCGTTAACCGGTCTTTTAAATAGTCTTTTAATTCTGTAATCGCACTTGGAGGAATTGGGTCTACCTTATGAAACTTAGTCATCAAACGCTGTCCGCCTATTTCGAAACTTTGTTTCCAGAACACTTCGTTTTTGTTGCAGATGATGAACTCTACGCTACCACCACCAATATCCATAATGAGGTGTTTGCGTTCGTCCATGACCACGGCTCGTCTTACACCCTCGTAAATCAATTGCGCTTCTTCATCACCTCCGATAATGTCAATGTCTAAACCAGTCTTTATTTTAATCGCTTCTTTAATCGCCTGTTGGTTTTTGGCATTTCGAAACGCGCTAGTCGCGGTTGCAAAAATGTTGGTAATGTTGTTTTCAGCGATGATTTTCTGAAAATATTGTAAGGTATCAATGCCGCGTGCCAAGGCAATATCCGTGATAATGCCTTCGTCAATGCCGCCTTCACCAATTTTTACCGGTATTTTTTCCTTGTGAATAGTACTCAACATGCCATCCACTACTTCTACAATAAGAAGGTGGAAGGTGTTAGTACCTAGGTCTATCACTGCTATTTTACCGTTTTTTACCATTTTTTAATAAAGCTGCCAAAGATAGTTTTTTGTAAATAGAACTTTGAGAAAAGGCTGCTTTTTTATTCACATAATTACGTATTAATCGGTATCTTCGATTTGTGTCAAATGATTTAATGTATAATTGAATATGGATAAAGTGAGTAAGAAATTTTTGGAGAAATATTTAAACAATGCTTCCCCAACAGGATTTGAAGTTGAAGGTCAAAAAATATGGTTGGATTATTTAAAACCATATGTAGACGAACATTTTGTGGACACCTATGGCACAGCGGTAGCGGTTATTAATCCGAAAGCAAAGTACAAAGTAGTCATTGAAGCACACGCTGATGAAATTTCGTGGTTTGTAAATTACATTTCCAAAGACGGATACATTTATGTAATCAGAAATGGTGGATCCGATCACCAGATTGCACCATCAATGCGGGTAAATATCCGCACGGATGAAGGCAAAATTGTGAAAGGGATCTTTGGATGGCCAGCGATTCATGTGCGGAATGGTGAAAAAGAAGAAGCACCAACTTTGAAAAACATATTCATTGACATTGGTGCAGATTCGGATGAAGAGGTTGAAAAACTAGGCATAAAAGTAGGGAATGTCATCACCTTTGAGGATGAGTTGATGAACCTTAATAAAAAATATTGGACAGGTAGAGCGTTAGACAATCGCATTGGAGGTTTCATGATTGCTGAAGTAGCACGAAGGTTAAAAGAAAATAAAGCAGGCTTGGATTATGGTTTGTATATCGTGAATGCTGTGCAAGAAGAAATTGGCTTGCGCGGGGCTCAAATGATAGCGCAAAGAATTGATCCAGATGTGGCGATTATTACTGACGTAACACATGATACCCAGTCACCGATGTATAATAAAAAAGCTCAAGGTGATTTGAAATGTGGAAAAGGACCGGTATTAACCTTCGGTCCTGCGGTTCAAAACAACTTGTTGAAAGCACTTTTTCAGGTAGCAGATAAAAAGAAAATACCGTATCAGCGTTCAGCTAGTTCGCGGGCCACAGGGACGGATACAGATGCCTTTGCTTATTCAAATGATGGGGTAGCTTCGGCTTTAATATCTTTACCATTGAAGTATATGCATACCACTGTAGAAACTGCTCATGAAGAAGATATAGAGAATGTGATCAAACTGATGTATGAATTTTTAGTGCAATTGAAGTCCGGAACAAGCTTTAATTACATCAAATAAAAGCACTAACCTTTTGACTTAAATCACGTTAAGAATAGATGCGTCTTAACGTGATTTAGTTCTAAGGTTTATGAAGCAATTTACACCACATATTCTTTCCATTATTTTTGTTTTTGGAACGACTATGGCTGTTTTTTCTCAGACAAGTACTGATTTTTTAACCCAAGGTAAAGCGCTGTTAAAGGCAGGGAAGCCAAGTGAAGCCCTACCTTTAATTGAACAGTTTATTGATCAGGATTTTGAGAACCCCGAAGGTTATTATCAACTAGGTATTATTTCAATTCAGCTTCAACAGTATAAAAAAGCAGCGATATCTTTTGGACAAGCTATTGTATTGGGAAAAGCCAGCAAAGAAGTGTATTTCAACCGTGCTTATGCTTATACGTTAAATCACGATTTTTTGAAAGCTATTAAAGATTATGACAAAGTAATCAGTATGGATCCAACTAATGCCGAAGCTTATTTTTATAGAGGAACAATCAAATCCAACATCAACAAAGAGAAATCAGGGATTTTAGATTTTAATGAGGCCATAAAGCTTGATCCTAATAATCAAGAATATTATTACGAACGTGGCATAGTTCACTCCATACTGGGGGAGGATGATTTAGCTATTCGTGACTTTACAAAATCAGTAGAAATTAAACCGAACGATTATGTGTATTATAAAATTGGTGCCATTGATATGGAATATGGTCGTGATGAAAAAGCAATTGAATATTACACGAAAGCTATTCAATTAAACAATACCGAAGTAAAATACTACGACATGAGAGCATTTTCATTGATGCGCTTGGGGAGGTTCAAAGAAGCCATAGCAGACTTGGATGTTGCGGAAACCAAAGATAAATATGATGTAGATCTTTTTATGGAAAGAGGTTTGGCATATATGAGTTTAGGGAATCATCATGAAGCATTGAAAAACTTTAATAGAGCCATTGAGTTAGCGCCCAATGGAAATAAACATTTTTACCACCGTGGGCGTGTTTATTTTTCAATGGGGAATTACTCCTTAGCCATTGCCGATTTTAAAAAAACACTTGAATTAAACCCGAAGCACTTAGATGCTGCTTTATATTTAGGTGATTCCTACTACGAGTTAAAACAATATGGACAAGCGGTAACATGGTATTCGACTTATCTTGCAAAGAGTGAACAAGCCTATTCCATCTATCATAAACGGGGCGATGCATATTTTGCAAATCAAGAATATGATAAAGCATTAATAGATTATAATTTAGCGCTTCAGTTAAAGCCAGATTTAGGCATTGTTTACAACATGCGGGCACAAGTAAGGTTCCAATTAAACCAACAAAAGGGCGCATGCTCCGACTTAACAGCTGCCAAAGAAAACGGATACAGCCAGGGTTATCACTTGTTGCGCAAAAACTGTGAATAGTTATAATCGGTTGTACGCCTCTTTTATACGTTCCACCGGTACACACACTGACACACGTAGATAATCATTTCCGTTAGATCCGAAAATCATTCCTGGAGTGAAGAAAATGTGTTTTTCTTCTAAAGTCTTATCAATAAAGTCAGGGATCGAAGTGATACCAGATTCGGGTTTAGGTTTAGCCCAAACAAACATGCCTTCCTGTTCTCTCGAATATTCGCATTGAATTTTATCTAATATTTTGAATACCCACTCCCTTCGCTCGTTGTAAGTTTCATTGCGTTCTTGATGCCATTCTTCGTCAGCGTGAAGTGCGTTGACCGCTGCTTTTTGAATTCCCAAAAACATTCCTGAGTCAATATTGCTTTTCACACGCAAGGCAGCAGTCACATACTCTTCGTTTCCTAATAACATACCTACACGCCAGCCCGCCATGTTGTGCGATTTACTCAGGGAGTTAAATTCTATGGCAACATCTTTGGCACCTTCCACAGATAAAATACTCAATGGTGCTTTGTTATTAAGCACTTGGCTATACGGATTGTCATGGCAAATAAGAATGTTGTGCTTTTTAGCAAAAGCAATCATCTTTTCAAAAACTTCTAATTTCGCAGGTGTTCCCGTTGGCATGTGCGGGTAGTTCAACCACAAGAGTTTTGTTTTTTCGTCCACCAATTGCTCCAGCTGTTCAAAGTCGGGATACCAATTGTTTTCCTCTTTTAAGTCGTAATTAACCACATCGGCACCTAATAATTTGGATAAAGAAGTATAAGTAGGGTAGCCTGGGTTAGGTACCAACACTTTTTCTCCCGGGTTAACATAGGCTAATGTAATGTGTAAAATGCCTTCCTTTGAACCCATTAAAGGTAAGATTTCGGTATTGGGAGCCAGCTCAACATTAAAGGTGTTTTTATAAAAATCAGCCATCGCTTTTCTCAACTCAGGAATTCCTTTATAAGGTTGGTAACCATGGTTATTGGCGCCTTGTGCCGTTAGGTGTAAGGTATTAATAGTCGCTTCTGACGGTGCTAAATCAGGGCTGCCAATACCGAAGCTGATGACATCTTTCCCATCAGCTACCATTTCCCGAATTTGCTCTAATTTTTGTACAAAATAATAGGCTTTAACTCCCCCCAGTCTTTCTGCTAATCCAATCATGTATTCTTACAATAAATTTGTTTTTATATTAAACCGAACTTAAATCAGCAATGCTTTGTGTGTAACATTAGTTGTTATTGCTGTCTCGAATGCGTGTGTGTGATACCTTTAAGTCTGTTTAATAAAGTCTTCTAATCTCGTTTTTCATGAAACCAAGTGCCATCGTAATAGAATCTTGCTCAAGTGCCATGTAGTGTTCGAATATTTTTTTAGCCAATTCAATACCTCTCGCTTCTTTGTCAACGACTTGTGAAGCATTGTTGATAGAGGTATTTAAGTCTTCAATGGCTTTCTTAATCAAGTGCCAGGTGTCATCACTTACATATATTTGTTGTGCCAAATTATGGTTAAACTCATCTCTAATATCCATCAATAAGCGTTGGTGTAGTTGAGCCACATTGTAGTCAGGGTCATTGACCCGTAAAATTAAGTTGTTAGGAGAAAGACGTTCAAGTAACAAGGTCAATCGCTCATAGGCCTGAAGTCTGATGGGAAGTATTAGTTCGTTGTTTTTAAGTTTTAGCTCGATTAAACGTTTTTCAAATTCCTTTCCTAAAAAAGTTTTAATCGTTAAATACATCGCAAAAAGCACTGCTCCCGAGGGTAATACGACTGCTAATATAAGTGATAGGGTATCCATATAATGTTCTTTTAGCTGTAAAAATAAAAAATATGTGGAGATTTGCGTTACTGTGAGGTTAAACAACTTAGAATATGAAGTTGTTCTGTTTTTTAATATGACAAAAAAGCCATGAATTTACCGGTGAATATTTCAGAAAGAGCCAAAGAAGAAATCCTTCTGATCAAGAAAAATAAAAATATTCCAGATGAATATGGTTTACGAATCACTCTGGATGCGGCTGGTTGCTCAGGGGTAAATTATCGAATTGGTTTTGATAAAAAAAACGATGGCGATGATGAGTTTGAATTAGACGGAGTCCCCGTATATATCAAAAGAAAAGACTTTATGTACCTAGCAGGGGTGAGTTTAGACTTTGTCGAAGATGAATCTCAGAAGGGCTTTTTGTTTAAATAGTTAACTATTGAGCCATTTTTTTGCTTCCTCTT
The DNA here is from genome assembly GCA_963849955.1 of uncultured Cytophagales bacterium. Classification (GTDB taxonomy): domain Bacteria; phylum Bacteroidota; class Bacteroidia; order Cytophagales; family JAAEPT01; genus CAWFGW01. Next base: position 9,237 of record CAWKJU010000002.1, read on the forward strand.
GACTAGTGAATGAATGGATAATTAAACTATACTCTTTTCTTAACACATCCGTAAAACCTTTGTTACTTTCTAAGTATTGTTCCTCTAATACATAGGCAATTTTTGGAGGTCTTCCACCAGCGTTAAAATAGGCTCTAAGCATTTTTCCGACATACTCCATGTAATCATACTTCTGGATGCTGCTTACTTGTCCTCTTAAATCAGAAATGTCAACAATGGTTTTGTATACGCCCTCTTTAAAAAAGATACCAAGTGTAGTAGCAAAACTGTCTTTTGCTAATTGTATATCATGCTGACCTTTGGCAGTTAAAATTAGAATACCATCGACAACCAACATGTGAGCTGTTGTGTTTGGGTATTTTTGGTCTTTAAAGTTTATTTCTAATTCTTGAGGAATCATTGTGTCTCAATCAATTCTAGGAAAATATAGGTTAGGCTTAACTGATTTCCATTTTCTTTCGATAAGCGGACGGTTTTATACGATTTAATCTTTAATCGGTGTTTTTCGTGAGGGAAAATAAATTAATACCTTTGTAGCCGAATCAAATAAATAGATAGAAAAATGATAAACTCAAACGAATATTTTGACGGGAATGTGAAGTCGTTAGGTTATGAATCTGCTGAAGGCAAGTCTACCTTAGGTGTGATGGAAGCAGGAGAATACACATTTGATACTTCTTTGGATGAAATAATGACAGTAGTGCAAGGTGAGTTAGTGGTTCAATTGCCAGGTGAAAGTGAATGGAAAAGCTTTAAACAAGGCGAGTCGTTTAATGTGGCTGCTAACAAATCGTTTAATGTAAAAACGAGTAGTGCTTCTTCTTATCTTTGTCAGTATAGTTAAAAATACACAAGTGGCTGCTTAAACAGCCACTTGTGCTTTTATATGTGGATGAGGATCATAATTTTTTAACTCAAAATCATCAATCTTAAAATCAAATATACTTTTAACTGCTGGATTAATCTCCATAGTCGGTAATGGTCGCAGCTCGCGACTCAATTGCAACTTAGCTTGTTCCAAGTGATTAGAATATAAATGTGCATCACCCAGTGTGTGCACAAACTCACCAGGTTTTAAGCCTGTTACTTGTGCAACCATCATGGTTAATAAGGCATATGAAGCGATGTTAAACGGAACACCTAAAAACACATCGGCACTTCGTTGATAAAGTTGACACGAAAGTTTGCCATTTGCGACATAAAACTGGAACAAGAGATGGCATGGAGGCAACGCCATTTTGTCTACATCAGCTACATTCCAGGCACTTACAATTAGTCGTCTGCTATCAGGGTTTTTCTTGATTTGATCGATCACGTTACTGATTTGATCGATCACGCCACCATCATTTGCGGGCCAACAGCGCCATTGGTGCCCATATACTGGCCCTAAGTTCCCAGCCTCATCAGCCCATTCATCCCAGATGGATACCTTGTTGTCTTTCAGGTATTTGATGTTAGTATCACCTTGCAAAAACCATAACAATTCATGAATAATAGATCTTAAATGAAGCTTTTTTGTGGTGAGGCACGGGAATGATTCTGATAAATCGAAACGCATTTGATGCCCAAAAACACTTATCGTACCTGTTCCGGTTCTATCTTCTTTTTTGACTCCTTCTTTCAGGATTCTGTTCATCAAATCGTGGTATTGTTGCATAATTCTACTTTGTGGCTATGATTCAAAAATAAGGAAATCTCCTTATTAACATTAGACCGAATTGAGTTTATGACACTTTTTTGTTTAAAATAATTAGTGTTTATAACTATTTCACATTTTTTCAGTCTTTAGTTGCTCGATAGAAGTAAAGATATGAGAAGTTAGATTGTTAGATATTAGACTTCACATTTCAGCTTTCAGCTTGACTTGATTCTTGTATCTGATATCTTCAAGTCTAACTAATTTGGCTTTTAACGGTGCCTCACACTTTTGGCTCTTGTTTACTTAAACAGTGGAAACTGCCTTGTCCCCAGATTAAATATTTGGCAGACAAGCCTATTGTTTTTCTTTCAGGAAAACAGTTTGCAATGATTTCTAAGGCCGCTTTATCATTCTCACAATCGTACTGAGGAACTAAAACGGTGTCATTGATAATTAAGAAATTGGCATAGCTACAAGGAAGCACTAGTCCATTTAATTCATATTTGCTAGGCATAGGTAACTTGAGCAGCTTAAATTCAGGATGGTTTTGTGCAAGATGGTTGTAGTTCCAACTTAAACAGGTCGCATTACTGTTTTTTTCATCCGATTCCCAGGCACATAAAATAGTGTCTTCATTAACAAAACGAGCAATATTATCAATATGCCCATCTGTGTCGTCACCTGTTAACTCACCTTTTAACCAAATAACAGTGTGACAGCCATAATATGTTTTCAGAATTTGCTCAATATCCTCTTGAGACAAGTCCGGGTTTCTGTTCGGGTTTAATAAACATTCGCTGGTAGTTAAGACGACCCCTTTGCCATTGAAATCCACCGAGCCACCTTCCAAAATCATGTCGATGGAAAGTTGTGGTAATTCCAAGGCTTCAGCTACTAAGGTTGGAATTTCGTTATCATTGTCAAAGGGTGGATATTTGCCTCCCCATGCGTTATAACCCCAATCCAACACTAATTTCTGTTGGGTTTTCGGGTTAATGATAAAATCAGGTCCGTGGTCCCTAATCCAGCTATCATTGGTAGGATGGAGGTGGTAAATAACGAAGCTCTCCTTAACGTCAGTTTTTGAAAGTAAGGATTTGATTAGTTCAATCGTTTCCTCATCATTGACATTGATGTTAACTTTTTGATGATTAGAAATTGCAGCGATAAAAGCCGCATATTCCTCCTGTGCTTGTTGAATGATTTCTGCTGGCCATGTATCGGGATTATGTGGCCATGAAAGCCAAATACTTTCTTGTTCATGCCATTCAGCAGGGTGATAAAAACCTTCTAAGAAATCAGTCATTATCTATAAATCGTTTAGTGATATCATTATAAGAATCAATTCTTCGATCGCGAAGGAAGGGCCACACTTGTCGGTAATTTCTACCTTTTGCTAAATCAATTTCTTGCACAGTAGTTGTTTCATTTTGATGGTTTTCATGCAATAAAAAGCTGCCAAAAGGATTCGCGATGAAAGAATTACCCCAAAAGCGAGTGCCATTTTCTTCTCCAACACGGTTTACGCTAACCACATGAACACCATTAGCTACTGCATGCGAGCGCTGGATGGTGATCCACGCGTTGAGTTGCTCTTGATTTATAGCATCATCTTTTTCCGTCTTGTCCCAACCGATAGCAGTTGGATAAAATAATACTTCAGCACCCATAAGCGAGGTCAACCGTGCTGCTTCAGGGTACCACTGATCCCAACAAACAAGCACACCAATTTTAGCGTATTTTGTTTCAAAAACTTTATAACCTAAATCACCCGGGGTGAAATAATATTTTTCATAAAAACCAGGATCATCTGGAATGTGCATTTTCCTATACTTGCCTAAGTAGGTGCCGTCAGCATCTATTACAGCTGCGGTGTTATGGTATAGTCCTGCCGCACGTTCTTCAAACAGAGAAGCAACAATTACGACATTGTTTTCTTTGGCAGCTATTGATAAAGAACTAGTGGTGTCTCCAGGTATTTTTTCAGCTAAATCAAAAAAAAGTTGGTTTTCTTCATAACAAAAATAATCGGTCATGAAGAGTTCTTGAAGACATATAATTTGAGCCCCTTTGCTGGCTAATTTTTTAATTTCTTGTATAGCGTGTTTTAGGTTTTTTTCTTTATCCCCTAACGATTTCGCTTGTACAATTCCAATATTAACTTTTGTCATCACGTATGAATTTGATTACATACAAAAGTATATAAAAGAGACTATTTGCTGGATAATTCTTAGGTTTTTGTATTAAAAAATGAATTTTGTCTGTATTGACATTGTAGTAAAGGGTTTGATAATAAACCCTTTTTTCTATTTTTGAATAGATTTCAACTGGAGTATTTAGATCAATGAGAGAAATAAGGAAGTATTTTCATCGTGTTTTTTCTATGAAAAACCTTATTCACAAAGACAATTTACTCATTGGGTTATTGATTTACCTTTTTGTTCTCTTTTTTGAATATGTTCCTTTACCAAACTTTTTGGATCCGCTTTCCGATGCTTTTGAAGACGTAGAAATTTCGGATGTCGTTTTTTCTCGAATGGGGAAGAACAAAGACCTACGTACAACAGTTGATGGTGGCGTTAACCAAAACACGGATGTTGTTATCATCAATGTGGGCGGGTTAGGGCGTTCGCGCAGAGATATTGCTGCCATGGTGAACGCGGCAAGTATGGGGGGCGCAAAAGTAATTGCTTTGGATGTGTTTTTCGAGTACCACAAAACAGACACCCTTGGCGATGTGATGTTACAAGAATCTTTTAAAAACGTAAATAACCTAATTTTAGTTAATGAGTTAATAGGTTACGAAAGTGAGTTTGGAACTTTTGACTCGGTTAAAACAACCATTCCTTTTTTTAATCAATTTGCAGATAATGCCTTTGCGAATTTGGTGACCACAAATGCTGCAGGTGAAAGCGGTGAGTTTAATGTATGTCGTAAATTCCTAACCAGAGCATATAAAAAAAATAGTGGCGAAGAAATGCTTTCATTTCCCGTAAAAATTTGCCAGTTATATGATTCTACATTATTAAATAAACTTAATAAAAGGAACAATTTAGAAGAATATATTAATTATGTCGGCAATATAACTACTGATTTACCCAAAACTTATTTGCCTGAATTTTATAAGTTTGACAAAATTGAAAAGTGGGAAAAACAACACTTTAAGGTCGTAGAGCATAATTGTGCTATTAATGCTTTTTACAATGCTTTGGGAATGTCTTCACCCTATCCTAATTGGAAACCAGCCGATTTAGAGATTACTTTCAGAGATAAAATTGTATTAATAGGGTATGTAGGAGACCGAATTGACATTGATACAGGGGAAGATAAATTTTTTACACCCCTCAACTCAAAATATATTGGTAAAACTAATCGGGATATGTACGGTATTGTGGTTCACGCAAATATTATAGCGACCATTTTAAATGGAAATTACATTCGCGTGATGCCTGATTGGCTGATGCATTTATTAGGCATTTTTGTTGTTTATCTCGTTTTTGCGATGTTTAGGCCTATTTATGATGATTATAAAATTTGGTATGACGGTATTACTAAAGCAATGGGTTTAGTATTTGCGGCAACCATTTTATATATAATTGGTCTTAGTTTTGAAAAGTTTGACTATGAATTACGTTTTGGAACAATATATTTTGCCTGTATACTTTTAGCAGGTGACTTCTTGGAGATATATTACGGTTTGATTCGTAATATTGGTAGAAAAATTAGAATTAAAATTATAAATTTGAAGAAGAACAACCGCTAAAGTCATGAAAAAGAAAGTTTCCTTATTATCGATTTTAATATTTTGCATATCAGTAGTTTATGCGCAAGATTACACTTTTAAAGTATTAGCCAGTAAAGGAGTAGCACAAGTAGACAACGGCTCAGGTTGGCAGCTGCTTAAGTCCGGTTCAAAACTGAATAAAAAGAATAAGATAAAAGTATCTCAGGGTAGTTATGTGGGCTTAATGCATACAAGCGGTAAAACCCTTGAATTAAAAAGTCCAGGTACTTATGAAGTAGAAAATTTAGCAGGTAAATTGAACAATTCACAAAGTAGCTTTACTTCAAAATATGCCTCTTTTGTATTGAATCAGCCGTCAGCTGAAGAAGCTGCACAAAATTACAATGTAACGGGTAGTGTTAGCAGAGGTAGCGAAATTGTGGTTAGAGCTCCTAAGCATATTGATATGTACAAGGAAATTCCTGCAATGATTACTTGGGAAGATAAGTCAGAAGATGAAACTTACGTAGTTACTATCACTTCTTTGTTTAATAAAAGTATCCTTGAAGTAGAAACTAAAGATAAATTTTATGAATTAGATTTGAGCAAGTTAAATTTAGAGGACGAAGCGTACCTATTTAAAGTGCAGTTGAAATCAGATGCTGGTACTTACGGAGAGCGTGCCTTGAAAGTAATCGATAACACGAATAAAGATGACAAAGGAGCAGTTGTTAAAGAATTGTCTGAATTGAAAAAAGAGATAGACCCTACCTCTCCGTTGGATCAATTGACATTGGCTTCTTATTTTGATGAAAAAGGTTTGACTATTTACGCATTGTCAAGTTTGTCCAAAGCAACAGAATTAGCTCCTGAAGTTGAGGATTTTGAAATCCTTAGAAATCATTATTTTCACACTAAAGCTTTAGAAAAATAAGTCGAAGAAATTATGGGATGTAGAAAAGCTCTTAAGATAATTAGGAGCTTTTTTTTATTTTTATGATATGAAGAAAATAATCCTTTACTTTTCGTTCATTGTTTTAATACTTAGTTTTTCGTGCGGAACACAAAAGTCTGCAGTAGAAAAAAGAAAACAGCAGCTTGAAAAAAAGAAAAAAAGAAACCCGAATGATTGTCCAAAAGTTGATTGTTAGTGTTAAACATTTAAGCAAGCCCCTTACCGTGGCCATGGTTAATGCATCTTATCAATGGCAAAATTATTTCGATATGCTTAGTAGCGAAAACACTTACCGTTTTCTAAATTTTAAGACAAATAGATGGTTTTTAGACAACCAGAATAGGAGTAGGGCTACTTGGTTACAATACTTATATAAAGTAAATATTAAGCCGCACACTGAACTACTTTTTAGTGTTGGGTTTACTTTTGTTCATTATTATCGTGTTGATTTACCAAGATGAAAAAAACCCTTTTTATCATTAACCCTATTGCAGGCACACGTTCAAAAAAAAACATTCCTTTATTGATTGAACAGGGTATTAATAAAAATAAATTTAAAATAGATATAGTTTTTACAGAAACATCTGACCATGCTACTGCCCTTGCTCAACAGGCAGTAGAAGCCAACTATGATTTAGTCATTGCAGTTGGTGGAGACGGTACCATCAACGAGGTAGCTCGTGGTTTAGTTAATTCTCCTGTAGCATTAGGAATCCTCCCTATGGGTTCGGGAAATGGACTTGCGCGTCATTTGCTAATCCCTATGAACGTAAAACAAGCCATTGATAGACTTAACCATTATCAAGTACTTAAAATTGATACAGGTACAATTAATGGACGTCTTTTTTTATGTACAGCAGGCATTGGGCTGGATGCGAAAGTAAGCCACGATTTTTCTAAACAAAAAAAACGTGGTTTTTATACGTACTCAAAAGTGGCTATGAGTAGTTTTTTTAATGCACCCACTTCCTTTTGGGAAATTGAAATAGATGGTGTGTGTGAAACGGTGGACGGTTTATTGTTAACAATAGCCAATGCCAACCAATACGGTAACAATGTCTTTATAGCTCCTCAAGCACAGCTTCAGGATGGTAAATTTGATGTGTGTGTGTTAAAGAATTTTTCTTTTTTTAACTCACCTTTAGTATTGAGAGACCTCTTTAATAAAACCTTACATACCAATCGTTTTTATTCTTTAAGAAAAGGGAAACAGATTGTAATAAAAAATGAGGGTCAGGTAGAAGTACATTATGATGGTGAGCCAATGCTCGTGCAAGGCAATATTAAAGTCCAAATGCACCCACTATCGTTAAACGTATTTGCGGATTAGATTTTCAATCAAGTGTTGTGCAAAGTCACTTTTTTTGTAATTGACACCATCCAGTTGGGTGATGTGTTGTATCCCTAAAGCATTACTCAGAAAAATTGAGTCAGCAGAATATAAAACTGATTTATGATCAATGACTTCTATGATACTCTTCTCACTAGATAGTACTACATTTCGCATTACACCACCAATACAGCCGGTTTTAAGCGATGGCGTAAATATGTGGTGGTTTTTTATCCAAAACACATTACTATAAAGGGCTTCAGAAACAACGTCATTTTGTCCTAGAATTATTACATCATCTAAGGCGTTTTTTTGTTTAAAGAGTCCCGCAGATACGTATTTAGAAGCACTCAAAGGTTTAAATTCAGAGGTGGTGGTAGCAACGTTGATGTTATCAGGATAAACCATCACGTGATCTTTTACCTCTGGAGTTAAATGTAGAGCAGAGCAACAAATTAAGAATTCAAAACCTTTATTTTCAGGCGCATAGAAGCCTCCCTCACTTCTCCAGATGAGTATTTTTATGCGAGCCGAATCAAGCTTGTTGCGCTGACAAAGTTGATGAATAGTTTCTTCTAGATAAGCTAAATTGAAATAGTCAGGTTGAGCTAATTCATAAGCATCTAATCCACGGAAAATCCGTTCACAGTGATTTTTAAGGTAGGGGAGCTGTTTGTTTAGATATAGAATGGTTTCAAAAAAACCATCGCCATACAGAAAACCACGATTAGAAATTTTAAGTTGAACTTGGGACTCTTCAATCAATTGGTTTTGGTAGACTACTTGCATTTCACTTAGGATTGTTTGCTGATTTCTGTAAATTTGAACATATTTTGCTTAAACATGAAGGGGAATTTGGAGAATAGAACATCTGTAAATGTAGCGGTTATTGGTGACGGTAGTTGGGCTACAGCTATTATCAAAATTTTATCCGAAGATAAACAGCACAAAATCAATTGGTGGGTTAGGCAAAAAGAAGCTGTCCGAACAATCAACACCATTGGTATAAATCCAAATTATTTAACAGGCGTTCAAATTGACACAAAAAAAGTAACTCCAATAAATCATATTGAAAAAGTGATCGCAGGAACTGATTATGTTATTTTGGTGGTTCCAGCTGCTTACATTAAAAGTGCATTAGACCATTTGCCTACTAATAGTTTTGAAGGTAAAATTGTTATTACTGCTATTAAAGGGATTATTCCTGAAGATGATTTGTTAGTGACTGATTATGTCAAAAATAAATTTGGTGTGCCAGATAGTAAAATGGCGATTATTTCTGGACCTTGTCATGCTGAAGAAGTAGCCTTGGGTAGACAATCATATCTTACCATTGGCGCAAATGACTTAGCAGTGGGCGAAGAGGTCGCTAAACTATTGCGGTGTCGTTATGTAAATGTCTCTTGCGCGCAAGATCTAATTGGAATAGAGTATGCTGCCATTATGAAAAATATTGTTGCACTGGCATGTGGTATTGCCAATGGTCAACATTTTGGGGATAATTTCCAGGCAGTATTAGTCTCTAATGCAATGCAGGAGATAAAGTATTTTTTAGATCAATTGTACCCTGCAGAACGAGATGTGAATGGCTCTGCCTATCTGGGTGACTTGTTAGTGACCTCTTATTCGCAGTTTAGCAGGAATAGAACATTTGGAAATATGATCGGAAGAGGCTATTCTGTTAAATCTGCTATGTTTGAGATGAAAATGGTCGCAGAGGGGTATTATGCTGCAAATAGCATTTTCAAATTAATACATGAAAAACAGTTAGATATGCCGATATGTTCTGCTGTTTATAGGATTTTGTACGATAAAATTGCACCTGCCGTTGAAATGCAGTTGCTGAAAGATTTACTCAAATAAATTGAGTTGCTTCATCGTTTGAAAAAGTGTGCTAGCGGGTAGCCCTACTACATTGTCGTAGTTACCTTTTATTTCTTTGATCCCAATTAAACCAATCCATTCTTGAATGCCGTATGCCCCAGCTTTATCTAGAGGCGAATAATTGTCAATATAATAAGCAATCTCTTGTTCACTTAAGGAATGAAATGTTACTTCAGTCGTTTCTTTGAAACTTATTTGTTGATCACGTGTGATTAAACAAACTCCCGTCATGACTTGATGTGTTTTACCTGATAATGCTTTTAACATGGTTGTCGCATCTGTTTTATCTTTGGGTTTTTCGATAACTTTACCATCTAAAATCACGACCGTGTCAGAAGTAATATAGATTTCATTCGTTTCGATTTTGGGGAGTTGTTTCGCTTTTAGCTTGCTAATAAAAACAGGAACTTCTTCTGGGGGTAGTCCCTGAGGGTATGATTCTTCAAATTCAATCTGTATGATCGAAAAAGGGATGTTTAAAGCCTCTAAAATTTGTTTTCTTCGAGGCGAGCTAGATGCTAAAATTAACTTTTTAGATGTTTTCAGCACTGCTATTTACAATATTTTTTTATGTCGTGTTCTGCTTCTTTATCCCCTAGTTTTGCAGCTTCTTTCCAATCAGCACAAGCTCCTACCGTATCACCTAACTCGAGTTTTGTGTAACCTCTGAACAAATAGGCGTCAGCATGTGGGGTCTCAAAAGAAAAGAGTTTATTAAATTGTTCTAAGGCTTCTTTATATTGCTGAGTTTCGTATAGTCTTTCAGCGACAAAATATCTAGCATTCGCATAGGTGGAATCCATGTTTAGAATACTTAACATTTCTTTATTAGCAATGTCTTCATAACCGTAATGATAGTTACAAATAGCTTTTAAGTAATGCGCTTCCATGTCAGTAGGTTTTAGTTCAATTGCTTTTTTAAAGTCGGCAATTGCCCCTATATAATCTTTTAGTTCCATTTTTACTTCGCCTCGGTCAAAGTAGGCAGGTTCTATCTTGTCATCCAATTCCAATGCCTTATTAAAATCTTCCAAAGCACTAGTTAAGTGTGCCTTTTTATGGTCGTACTCTTTTCTAGAGGCTTCTTCAAATTGAGCCACTCCTCTAAAGAAATAAGCTTGAGCATGCTTTTCGTTTTTATTAATTGTTTTGGTAAGGGTTTTAATTGCCTCATCAAATCTATCTAATTCAACTTCAACAACTCCCTTTTGGAAAAAAGCATCCACATTAGTTGAGTCATACTTGATTGCCGATTTGAAGTCTAATAGAGCTACTTCATTTTGATTGCTTAATTTATTGCTTATTCCTCTTAGATAATAAGCTCTAGCGTTGGTAGAGTCAGAGTTTAATACGATAGAGAAATCAATAACCGATTCTTTGTATCGTTCTTGTTCTACCTTCATAAGACCGATTTCAAAATGCGCTTCAGTTTTAAAGTCTTTTTCTAAAGCAGTCACTTTTTTAAAGTCTTTAAACGCTTCTTCTGTATCATTAAAGTGTTTATTGATTAAACCTCGTTGATAATAAGCCTTGGCTAATTTGGGGTCTTTTTCAATTGCTTGACTAAAAATTAACTTAGCCTCCACACGCTTTAAGCGGTTAAGTTTGTCCAATCCTTCTTTATATAATTCTTCGGCACTTTGTGCTTGAGCAATATTAATTGCGAAAAAAGCAATTAAAAAAACACTACCGATAAATTTTAATCTCAAACTTTTCATAGAAACGGGTTATTTAATATCAAATTTACATGATTAAGCATCTTATACAAAGGAAACTTAGGATAAGTGCGTCCTTTAAAATAAACTGCATAGAAAAATCATGCCGTTTTGTGTATAAATAGAAAAATGAAACTTTGAGAAAATTTGATTTAGTCGTATTTTCACACATTATTTTATTAAGAAAGAAGTAAAACTTAACTCACATATACATTGGATTTATTTGACAAACTACTTACTGACAGAGGACCTTTGGGTAAACACTCTCAAATTGCTTATGGATATTTTATGTTTCCGAAACTGGAAGGTGAAATTGGTTCAAAAATGATATTTAGAGGCAAGGAAGTCCTGTGCTGGAGTTTGAATAACTACATCGGTTTGGCTAACCACCCTGAAGTTAGAAAAGCTGATGAGGATGGAACAAAAGAGTATGGTTTAGCGGCCCCTATGGGCGCTAGAATGATGTCTGGTAATACGACTTTGCATGAGAAGCTTGAGGAAGAACTTTCTTCTTTTGTACAGAAAGAAGATACGATACTATTGAACTACGGTTATCAGGGTATCATGTCTGCAATTGATGCTTTAGTAGATCGTAAAGACGTCATCGTTTATGATTCTGAATGCCATGCCTGTATTATTGATGGTGTTCGTTTACACCAAGGCAAACGATTTGTTTTCCCTCATAACAACATGGAAAACTTGGAAAAACAACTTCAACGTGCAACCAAGTTGACCCAAGAAACTGGAGGTGCTATTTTAGTTATCACAGAAGGTGTTTTTGGAATGTCTGGTGATATGGGTGATTTAAAAGGAATTGTAGCTCTTAAAAAGAAATACAACTTCAGATTAATGGTAGACGATGCACATGGTTTTGGAACTATGGGTAAAACGGGTGCGGGTGCTGGTGAAGAACAAGGTGTACAAGATGAAATAGATATCTATTTCTCTACATTTGCGAAGTCAATGGCTTGTATTGGAGCCTTTATTTCCAGTAAAGAGCAGGTAGTGGAGTATTTAAGGTACAATACACGCTCCCAAATTTTTGCTAAAGCAGTTCCACTACCACTGGTAGTTGGTTTATTGAAGCGGTTAGAGCTGTTAAAGTCTACTCCTGAGTTGAAAGACAAACTATGGACAGTGGTAAATGCTTTACAAAGCGGTCTAAGAGAAAAAGGCTTTAATATTGGTAATACTCAATCTCCAGTAACTCCAATATTCCTTAATGGTACTGAAACAGAAGCTGTTAGAATGATTATGGATTTACGTGAGAATTATTCTATATTCTGTAGTATGGTGGTTTACCCGGTTGTGCCTAAAGGCGTAATGATGTTGAGAATAATTCCAACTGCAGCTCATTCTTTAGAAGATGTTACTTATACGATTAATGCTTTTGAGGAAGTACAGAAAAAATTGACAGACGGATATTATGAAGAAGCCTTCACAAATCTTACTGTACAATAAAAAAAAAGGCATTTTTTGTACATATTGATTTGTATGTACTTTATAAATTGCTATCTTAGATACGATAATAATAGTTATTAACCTAAAATTCGGACCGATAATGAAAAGATTTGATGAACTTAAAGACTTAGTTCTTGCTCTAGAAGGAGACTTTGTAAAATTTTATGACAAAGGCAACCAGGCTGCTGGAACAAGAGTTAGAAAAGGAATGCAAGAAATGAAAAACCTAGCTCAAGACATTAGAGTTGAAGTTCAAAACAAAAAGAACGATGCTTAATTCCAACTCGGGATTCTAGTAAAAAATTAAAGTGATTGATAGCCAATCACTTTTTTTTTTGCCTAATAAATAAAAATGAAGCGATTAGAGCTTCATTTTTTTACATACTGCTGCAATTTTTTGATTTAATTCTTCTGAAGCACTTACCAAGGGGTCTCTTACAAAGTTCTTACAAACACCTTGTATGTATAGTACTTCCTTAATTCCAACAGGATTACTTTCCTGATAAAGTAAATCATCCAATAAGATGAACTCCATCAGCAACTTGTTTGCTGCCTTAAAGTCGCCATTAAGTGCCGCGTGAATCATTTCAGAGAATTGTTTCGGGTAGGCGTTGGTCATAACAGAGATAACACCTTGCGTTCCTATGGAAATCATGGGAGTGGTTAGAATGTCATCACCACTAATAATCGCAAAGTCATCATCTTTGTCTCGCATAATGTCAAGACATTGGTATAAGTCACCACTCGCTTCTTTGACCCCAATAATGTTGGGGTGCTTTGATAATTCAATACTTGTTTTAGCTTCTACATTGCTTCCCGTTCTTCCTGGTACATTATACATAATGACTGGTACAGGTGAAGCATCCGCTATAATTTGATAATGACGGATGATACCTTGCTGACTCGGTTTATTATAGTAGGGCGAAATGGTTAAAATACCATCCACACCATTAAAATCAGTTTCTTGAATGAGTTCTAAGGCATGTTTGGTGTTGTTCGACCCAATTCCATAAAGAATCGGTATACGACCTTTATTTACTTTTTTAACAAACGCTAAAATGTCTTTCTTTTCTTGAGGCGTTAAAGTGGAGGCTTCCGCAGTAGTTCCGTTGGAAACTAAATAGTCAACCCCACCTTCTATGCAATTGTTAATTACCGTTTCAAGTGAAGGGTAATCAACGGACAAATCTTCATTAAAAGGAGTAACTAACGCTACACCAACACCACTAAACTTACTGCTTTTCATTCCTTATATTAATTTTGTGTATCGAATCATTTGTTCAGTTAAGGAATTGATATCTCCTTTTTTTGTGGGCTGAACCATTAATTCGAAATAATCGGTACGTTTATCATTAAATACTCCAACCCGACATTTAGCTTTGCTTTGGGCTAAAATATTATCAAACGGCAAAAATGGAGATGTATTTAATGAAAACAAATAATCGAAGTCTGTTTTCACAAAATTTTTCAATACATCTTGTTTACATGCGCCTACCCAACTAAAGTCCTTTTTTGAAAACGCGCTGTATTTGATGTTTAATTTAGGAGCTTGCTTTGGTTTGGTATAACCGAGTACCTCTACTGATTTTCCTTGCTGCTCAAGGTTAGCGACAAACTGATCTATTGCTTTTTTGTTTTTGTCCAAATTGTCAACAATTACCCCGATGCGTTTTGCTTGAGCAAATGGAATCGTAATTCTAATTTGAGGTTTTTTAATTGCTAACCTTTTAATAATGAATAAGCCAATATTTCTTAACATACCTTTGACTAATTTATCATGTGATTAAACTCTACTTCTGATATAATTTTGATTCCCAATTTTTCGGCTTTTTCCAATTTACTTGGACCCATATTTTCGCCCGCAATTAAGTAATCTAAATTACCAGAGACCGAAGATAGTATTTTTCCACCATTTGATTTAATTAATACCTTTAATTCGTCTCTGCTAAACAAGTTAAAAACTCCTGATACTACAAACGTAAGTCCGTTTAAACTAGTGCCTTTGGGTGATGATAAGTCTTCTTCCACTTCTAGGTGCACCCCATTTTCCTGTAGTATCTGAATAGTTCTGAGGTGCTCCTCTACTGTGAAATAGTTGATAATACTATTTGCAATCCGTTCTCCAATCTCTGGAACGTTAATAAGTTCATCGTAAGTGGCTTTTGATATATTATTGACGGAGTGGAAATGTTCTGCTAACTTCTCAGCAACAGTAGCTCCGACAAAGCGGATGCCCAGACCAAATAATACTTTTGGGAATGGTGTGTTTTCGGATGATTTTTTGATTCCTTCTAATAAATTATTAACCGATTTATCAGCAAAACGGTCTAATTGGATCAATTGATCATAAGTTAAAGAATAGATGTCACCAATATTTTTCAGTAAACCAATCTCATACAATTGCTCAATTGTTTCTTTACCAAAGCCATCAATGTTCATAGCTTTTCGTTGCGTATAATGCTCTATTTTGCCTTTTATTTGTGGTGGACAGCCAAATTCATTGGGGCAATAGTGAGAGGCTTCACCTTCGCTACGCACCAGAGGGGTATCGCATTCTGGACATGTGGAAATGTATCCGGTGGGTGTTGAATCAGGAGGTCTTTTCGACAAATCTACTCCCGTGACTTTTGGAATAATTTCACCCCCTTTTTCTACAAAGACAGTATCGCCAACACGAATATCCAAGCGTTCTATTTCATTTGCATTATGTAGCGAAGCCCTTCTTACTGTGGTGCCTGCTAATAACACTGGAGAGAGGTTGGCTACGGGTGTTATTGAACCAGTGCGACCGACTTGATAGGTTATTTCTTCCAATAATGTAGCAGCTGATTCGGATTCGTATTTATAAGCAATGGCCCAACGGGGACTTTTTGCGGTGTATCCTAGCTGTTCTTGTTGGCGGTAGTTATTAATTTTTATAACGATGCCATCCGTATCCAGGGTGAGTGTACGCCTTTTCTCTTGCCACTCTTCAATAAATTCAAAAATAGCATCTACTGAGTTACATACTTTGTAGTAATCGGGAACATTAAAGCCCAATGATTTTAGTAATTGAAGCGATTCACTATGACTTTGTGTAGGCGTATTATCTGCGTAAAAGCCATAAATGTAGCAGTTTAAATTACGCTTAGCGACCACTCCCGAGTCTTGCATTTTCAAGGTTCCTGAAGCCGCATTTCTTGGATTAGCTAATGGCGCTTCTCCAAGGTCCTCTTTTTCTACATTGATTCTTCTAAATTCTTTTAAGGGGAGAAAGACTTCACCTCTAACTTCAAAATTCGCCAGGTCACCAGCTACCTTGAGTGGAAGTGATTTAATGGTTTTTGCGTTGTTGGTGATGTCATCGCCTCGTACGCCATCACCACGGGTAACCGCCTGTGTTAAATAGTGATTTTCGTAGCTGACACTGAGTGCTACGCCATCATATTTTAGTTCACATACATATTCATAAGTTTGTCCTTCAAGTCCCTTTTGAACCCGATTATCAAACTCAATTAACTCTTCTTTGGAATAAGTATTTCCCAAAGACAGCATGGGATACTTATGAACTACGGTAGGAAAATCTTTTGTGATTGTGCCACCCACACGTTGGGTAGGGGAGTCCTGAAAGCGTAGTTTGGGAAATTGATTTTCAAGCTGTTCCAGTTGTTTGAGGAGTTGGTCGAACTCGAGGTCTGAAATTTCCGGAGCATCATTATTATAATAGAGGTAATTATGATGGTTTATTTTTGTGGATAGCTCCTCAACAAGTATTTTTGCTTCTTCGAATGTCATAAAAAAGGCTTTGAAATCTCACAAATCTAAAAAATAAGCAGCGATTACCATGCAAAAAGAAGTTGAAAGAGCAGTAGAGCTGTTGAAGCAAGGCAAGACTTTTTTATATCCAACCGATACTGTTTGGGGTTTGGGTTGCGATGCGACCAATGCAGAAGCAGTAAAAAGGATTTACGACATCAAGAAAAGGGAAGATAATAAAGCACTTATCGTTTTAATTGCTTCCATAGATCAGTTGTGGGATTATGTGGCTCAAATCCCAGAAATTGCTTGGGATATTGTAGAGTTTAGTGAAAAGCCTGTGACAATTATTTACCCTAAAGGTAAAAATCTGGCACCTAATTTAATGGGAGAAGATGGTTCCATTGGCATCCGATTAGTGAAGGATGAGTTCTGCAAAAAAGTCATCCAAAAGTTAAGAAAACCCTTGGTTTCCACTTCTGCAAATATTAGTGGAGAAGCTAGTCCTGCTATTTATGAGGAGATAAGTGAACCAATTAAAAATGCTGTCGACTATATCGTAGATTGGCGCAGAGACGATACAGTAAAAAAACACCCCTCCACGGTAATGAAGTTAGAAATGGATGGTCAAATAAAGTTTTTGAGAAAATGATATCATCAGTAATCACTTTCATCCCCCTGTTCCCGACCGGGTCGTTCTATGCCACAGGAAGAGTGACGATCGGAGAGGCCTAATTTTTTGTACCGAAGCTGATTAATTTGTCGCATCAGTTGGAGACGAAGACCGATGTTAGAAATTGATTGGTCTTTCACATCAAAATTATCTTGAACATAAGGTAAAAAATAGGTACCCCATACTTCGCCCCCCGCATTTTTTATTTGGGAAACAGCATGGTTTAAGACATAACAAGTATCATCAGATGAATGGGAGATTAATAAAAAAGCTTTTTCCTTTAGCCCTTTATGAGAGGTAATGATTTCAATTAAACTTTCCTGAGGAGTAGTATCCGTCATTTCTTCTAACGATAGCAAAACTAGCTCGGCAGCACGTATCGTAGAAATAATTCCTGAATGTATAGTTGGAAAAGGTGCAACAAGTACATCTTCCATCCCGTCTTCCTCTCCTTCAGCATCTTCTATAACTACAACTTCGGTTTCACATCCTTCAAATAAGGAAAGGGCATAGCGAACCAGCTGAGTACTTACAGCGTTTTTATTATTACCTAATGCAATCCCAACAAGTGTCATTGCGGTGAGTTTAATAGTGCTATGGCCTATAAGGTAGTAAAAATATTGAGTAGTTGCATATTTATTGCTCGCTAACCACCATGTTTAGTAAGGAAGCTCTACCACATCACAAGTATTATTAGTCATATGGACTTCAGAAGTGTAACTTTGCTTTACAGTTTCAAATAATTTAAAGTTTCTTTTTCTCCCGATGTAAATTCTATTTCAACAGAATACATACCCTTAGACAAACCAGATACATCAATTTCATTAATAATAGAAGTGTTAATTACCTGCTGACCTTGATTGTTAAATAAGGTGATTGATTTTATCTTTTTAGAGCTTTCTATGAATATTTTTTCTGAACCAGGGTTGGGGTAAATCGTTGTTGATTTTTTATCACTCCTACTCGCTAACCCATTGATGCTACTCCATTCAAAAGCCCCCACATCAGGCTTACTACCAAATATTCTATTATTATCTCCGTAATCTATAGTGGGTTCGTATTTTGGAATTTTAACACCAATATCAATTAAAGGTGAATCTCCAGATGAAATATTATAATTAGCATTCAATTTTAAAGCCGCTTTATCTCTTGTAAAATAATTTCCCGCTTGTATCACGGCATCTCTAATTTCTTTCGAGTTGAAATCAATGAACGACTCGTTGTTCTTTTTCCAAAAATTCAGTGTGGTATAATCTGTTCCCGGGTCAACAACTAAATTATTATAAAAACGCACATCAGCAGCTAACTGTTCATCTCCTATTTTATTAGGGTCTAGATCCTGAGTTATTGCTCCATTGTAGAAAATACCTGTATTTCCAGTTTCAATAAATGTGTTGTGCATAAAATAATAACCATTATTTAAATCAGCAAAAGCAAAACGGTTGTGTACATACAATCCTGTACCACTGCAACCCACGATTATATTGTTATAGAATAAACTCTTGCTTAAGGCGCCAATAACTACTATTCCATTATCTTTAATTGAGCTTTCGAAATTTTGCAAAACCAAGTTGTTGTACACCTTAAAATCACTGGCGCCTAAACTCATTCCACTGTTTTGAAAGTTTTCCTCAAGTGTGCCATAACCGATAATTTCATTATGATGAATCTGAGCATTTTTTGTAGCTAAATTTACTTGGATAGCATCCCAACCGGTGTTCTCTAAACGGTTGTGATGAATATTTACATTTTCTAATAAATGCCCAAAAACATACCCATTTTCTGCACAAATTTTATTAGAAGTGACAATGTAGCCTCCAGTATACCCAATATACATGCCTTCACCTTCTGTTTCATGAATGTAATTGTGATGAATATGTAAGTTGCGCAGTACAAAACCATTTCTTCTCCAAGTAGCGGGGTCGTCACAATTCGGGTCTGTTTTAGCCATGATACCTGCAAAACCAGTATTCGATATTTCTATATGATCAATCTCAAAATCTGAGCTAAGTGATCCTACGCTAACACCCATACCTCCTCCATTACCTGAACTTTGTACAAAAAAGCCATATTCAGCCGAACTTCCCGACCCAGTCAGATGCACATATTGTGAACTTTGAAAAGCAATACCAGAATATTTAGCCTCATTGATAACCACTTTTCCACCACAATTGATGAATACAATAGGAGCAGCCTGTGTTCCTTTAAAACCTATGAATCTTAACCCTGCGGTATTCCCACCGAGGATACAAAATCTATCCCCAGCTTTATAGGAATAATCGGTTGCTCTTATAACATTTATATTGGTAGAATTTCTAGTATCAATAGTGTGGTCACAATTACAAGTTTGTGCAGAGGCACTTAATAACCCAAAAAAAGCTAAATTGAAACCTAAGATCATTGCTTTATAAGAACTCATATCTCCGTTTTTTATAGTTAACTTGCTGTAATATAGGGTATTTATTAAATTAATAAAAGAAGCAAAGTAAAAAAATGAGCTCAGGTGTATTTAGCTTTCAACGTTACTTTTTTAGTTGAACTAATAGCGTTCTCTTAAATTAAAACCTGTATCATAGGAGCTGACCAAAACATAAAGTCTCTGGAGTTTGATGTTTATACTTTAGACGATAACTTGGTCTATATAACTCAAAACTCAAATAATTCTGCTAAAAGGATTTTCGTTATATCGTAAATAAAAAAGTAGCTTTCCCCATTATGTTAAGGTAAATACTCGTTTGAAAAAGGGAGTAGATTTTATTATTTGGTACAAAAACTTAGATGGTAAAATACTTCATGAAGGTTGTTAGTAGATAGTTCAATTACCCTCATTGGCCATCTTGCGAGCAAGGTCTTGCAGATCAGCAACTGTATCAGACTCATCAACGATCTCATGACCGAGCATCTCTTCAAAGAGATCTTCCATGGTTACAAGGCCAATTACATTACCGAATTCATCATTAACCATAAATAAATGGGCACTTCTTTTCTTCAATAAACTGAAAAAACTATTGAGACTCGTAGTGTCAGGGATCGCATCAACCTCCCGCATGATTTCAAAGAGGTGGGTATTGTTCTTATCTTCTGATGAAGTGAGTAACACATCATCTTTAAGCACAATTCCGATTACATCGTCTTTATCTGAATTATAGATAGGCACTCGCGAGTGAACCTTGGAGTCTTCTAGTGCTATATATTCTTCAACAGTAAGATCTTTTTGAGCTAGAAATGCGACATTTCTAGGTGTCATGATATCACGGACGGTCTTGTCTTTTAGTGCAAGCAGGTTCTTAATAATGGTAGATTCTGATTTTGCCAAAATTCCGCTCAACTCGCCTTCTTGTGTTATTTGCATAATATCAGACCGGGAGAGCACTGACTTTTCCTTCTCTTTTTTTAATGATCGGGTAATCAACTGCGACAGCCAAACTAAAGGAGCCAATATCCATATCAACACCCGGAGCGTTCTGACCGTGAAAGGAGAAAGCGATTTCCAGTTATTTGCCCCAATAGTTTTTGGTATTATCTCTGAAAGAATAAGTATGGCTAAGGTCATGACGACTGCAATCACTGATTCATAACTCATCTCAAATCCAAATATGCTAAAGTAGTTCGAACCGAAAACATCGCCAGCCATGGCACCGACACCAATAGCCCCAACGGTATGTGCAATGGTATTGAGAGTGAGAATAGCGGATAATGGGCGATCGATGTCTTCTTTATATTTCGCTAACAATTCACCAGTTACATTTCCCTGTTTTTGTTGCTCTTTAATGTATCGCGGAGTTACACTGAGGAGCACAGCCTCAAGAATAGAGCAGAGGAACGAAAAAGAAATGGAAAGGACGAAGAAAAATAGTAATGCTGTCAAATTAGTAGTTTTTTGACCTAATATACAACCTGTGATGGAGAATCCAAATCAGCTTGCTTGTATTTATCTTTTTGCGAAACCCGTGTAAAATGCTCCGTTTTTAGGCATACTCCTTGGATTCGCTGAGCTAGACTTCTGAGAGGGGTCAATGAACGTCCAATTAGAGGCTCTTCTATCCCTAATGCCTATAGAAACACTCAAATTTTCCGGATAAAATTTGCTAGTTCAAACACCATGTTACTTAGAGCGAGGTAAACCATCAAATGATCAGTTCACAAGAAAGAAATCTTCTTATAACTAACTGATGACCTTACGACTCCATTTGAGTAGTCTATATGGTCAATGGAGAAGACATTGCTAATTCAATTAAATAATTAAAAAGGATTAAATAGTAAATTTTAAGTGCACATAATGAAAAGAAGCTTTATAACCCTTTTTTTAATCGTAAGCATCAGTACTTTAAAACTGTATGCTCAAAATACACTGAGTGTAGACCTTTCTAAAAAGTTTAGACCAGTGACACACTGTGCTTCAGGTTCTCTATATGGAATAACGGAAACCATACCCGCAGATATTGAAACGATGGTAGCTCCGCTTAAGCCCTATATGTTTTGCCAGCCACCACGAGGTAATAATGGGAATCAGCACCCCTATGGATCCGCTTTGAAAGTATCAGAACGTTTACAGTCTGTCCCTTCAGCTGCTGTACAAATTACCTTGCCCGACATATTGCCTGGCTGGCCTTATAATTGGCCGGGAAAAGAAAGTTGGCTGAACCAAGTACGCGCATTTATTCTCGATAAACTTGCTACAGGAAGAGAAAATTACCATAGCTATAATATTTGGAATGAACGGCATGGAACCTGGAGAGAGTCAAACGGTGATTTCTATACGTTGTGCTGGAAACCGACTTATGATTTAATCCGATCGCTGGATCCCACTGCAAAAATATGTGGTCCGGGAGATTCCTATTTTAATACTTCGAGAACTACTGAATTTCTTACGTATTGTAAGAATAACAATTGCCTTCCTGACTATTATGCCTGGCATCAATGGGGATCAGGTGGCATACCTGGAGCGGTGTCGAGTTACCGGCAAATAGAGAAAAACTTAGGTATTTCTCCCTTGCCTTTATGTATCAATGAGTATTCTTCCAGAACCAGTGATCCTTACGAAGGTTGTCCGGGTTACTCAGTACCGTTCATTGCCAAGTTTGAACGTCATGGTGTAGAGAGTGCCTGCATTTCCTGGTGGTGGACGGCATATCCGGGTAGATTAGGCAGTTTGCTCACCCCCTCTAACCAAAAAGGAGGCGGATGGTATTTATACAAATGGTATGGTGACATAAGTGGTGATATGGTTGAAGTAACACCACCAAATAATAATAGTGATGGATTGGATGGTTTTGCTAACATAGACATGAATCAGCAATTTGCCAGTATTTGCCTTGGAGGAAATTTCACCGGAAATGCCAATGTGAACATCAATGGAATACCAGGCTGGTTTGGAAATCAGGTAAACGTAAAATTGGAATACGTGACCTGGAAAGATAAAGACACGCCTGTAAATGGTACCAACGTAATTAAAGAAAGCACCTATAGTATTAATAATGGAAGCATTTCTGTTCCAGTAAATGTAACAAGTAATTTATATGCTTACAGGGTCTTACTTACCCCTAAGGTAGGATTACCCTACGCGACCATTACTTCTCCCTCAACAGATACCATTGTTGAATACCCAGCTACAATTCCCATTGAAGCGAAGGTTTCTGAACCGGATAAGATAAATACGCTTAAGTTTTTTGTGAATGGTACTCAGTTAGGAACAACCTTCACACAAGCACCATTTTCAGCTACCCTGAACATTTCGGAAGCTGGAGTATATGAGGTAACAGCAGTAATTGTCGACAAGGACAACAATCAAATCACCTCTCAAGTAAGAACCATAAGAACAGTGGTTGCTCAGGCAGCTTATGACTATACCCCACATCCCATACCGGGAACGATAGAGTTAGAAGAGTTTGACCTGGGAGCAAATGACTTTGCCTATCATGATGATTCACCTGGAAGTGAAACCGATGTTGCCTTTAGAACAGATACCGATGTAGACATTGAAACCTGTACTGATGTAGGAGACGGCTATAATATTGGCTATGCTACCGCAGGTGAATGGTTGGAATATACCGTAAATATATTGCAAGAAGGGCTTTATGACATTGATTTACGTGTTGCCTGTAATGGAGATGGACGGACACTTTCATTGTCTTTGGATGACGAATCGTTGGTAAGCGATATTGAAATTCCAAATACAGCCGGGTGGCAGGCGTGGCAAACGGTCACACTCAATGAGGTAGAGCTACCAGTGGGAGAACACATTTTGCGGCTCACGGTTGGGGCAACAGATTATGTCAACATGAATTATGTCACGTTCACAAAAATATTCGAGCCCGATCCACCAGTTATCACATTGGACTCACCAGCAGCAAATTTGACGATTAACAGTGATGGTCAAGTTTCTTTCTCCGCCACTGCTTCTGATCCGGATGGAAATATCATAGGAGTCTCTTTTTATGCAGGAGGAGATTTGTTGAGTACAGCAAATACAGCACCCTACACGTATGAGTGGACAGGCATGAACCCTGGAGTCTATACCGTCAGCGCTGAAGCGTTTGATACCGATGGGTTAAGTACCAAATCAGATTCGGTGGTGGTCACCGTGCTAGGTATCCGCAAACCATTTAATGGAGCTGCTCTACCTATCCCTGGCAGAATAGAAGCCGAGGAATACGACTTGGGTGGGGAAGGAGTCGGTTATCACGAAGCCAATGCCAATGGCAACCAATTGGATGCTACATTTCGAAGTGATGAAGTTGATATGGAGCCAACCCAGGATGGAGAGGGTGATTATAACATCGGCTATACCCTAACGGGTGAATGGTTAGAATACACCGTAAAAGTTGCGACTACTCAAGATTATGATATTGATCTTCGTGTGGCGAAAGATGGGGATGGGGGAATAGTTCATTTGGAGATCGATGGTGAAGATATTACTGGACCCATTTCTGTTCCGAACACCGGTGGTTGGCAAGTTTGGGAAACCATTACGTTAAATGATATTAACCTATCAGCAGGTGAGCATCTCTTGCGATTAGAATTTGATACGGATTATACTAACGTGAACTTTATGGAATTTAAAGCCCTTATTACAGGCGTTCACCTTTCCGACAAAAATGGTTTAACATTGTTTCCAAATCCATTTGGTGAGGAAGGACTTTCCATACAAACAGAAGGATCATTTACCTACACCATTACCGATCTGCAAGGACACCTTGTTGAACAAAAAACTATTTCAAATGAAATCGTAGTAGGCGCAAAGTTAAATGCAGGCATTTATTTCCTGTTCATTAATAAAGATGGAGAGCATTCAGTTACGAAA
Organism: uncultured Cytophagales bacterium; assembly: GCA_963849955.1. Taxonomy (GTDB): domain Bacteria; phylum Bacteroidota; class Bacteroidia; order Cytophagales; family JAAEPT01; genus CAWFGW01. Next base: position 33,656 of record CAWKJU010000002.1, read on the forward strand.
ATAATCAAGCAATAAATTCAGCGGATTCATCAAAAACAGGTAAGAGCCCCTTTATGATTCAATAAAGGGGCTTTTTTTAAGATAACAGTCTTTCGTTAATCACTATGCAATATTTGTTTTGATGAGATGATTTAAATGGATATGGAATCAGCGTTTTTTTTAAACGAGACGTGGTTCTGATAAATTTCTGTCAGGCAACAGAGCACTTTCATTTCATCATTCTAAAAATCAATTTTTGTCAGCAAAAATTAGTTTAGCTATATTATCACTAGTGTTTATTTTAGTTGGTTGAATTCAATTACTTCTTCTTTATCTGAGCATTTGATTTTTATTTTATTATTCCCCCATCCACCGGAGGTGATAGAATGTTCATTTGTAAAATTAAATCTTACAATGCCATCTTTTTGGCTTTTATCTTTCTTCACCTTTACAATTGGCGTTAGTTCAATTATTCGATAATGATCGGCTAAGGAATCTACACCAATTCGTTCAGAAATATGAACTTTATTTATATAGGGTTTCCAGTAGCCTGAATATTTGAGTTCGCCTGAGATTTTATATGATATTAGTGATTTGTTGTTGTATAGATTTAGATTGTTCTCGATCATTTTGACTTCTATTGATTCTACGGTCATTTGATTTTGATATGACCACCAACCAATAGTATAAGTAATTGGCACTTCGTATTTTGGCTTTAGTGGTTTATTTGATAATAATTTATTTTTTCCAAAATCTGTTAAATAGAGGTATACAATTCCCAAGAAAAAAATTAGTCCAATTATAATGTATACCGCCATTTTAAGTGTTTTTTTCATTTATCATTAACGTTAAATGTAAAAACTGTAGCGGTTTTTGAAACAATATAGTGTCTTTCGACCACTAAGCCAATCCTTTGGATTGGCTTGCAAATTTCTTCCTGCTTGCGAGTCAATCCAAAGGATTGGCGTACTTAACTAGGAGAGAAGCAGCTACATTTTTACCACTATCCCAGCTATGGTTTTTTACATAGTGTTATAGGCTTTTTTATATATACAGTTTATTAGTACAATATTAATATTATTCATAAACAAGAGGGGTAGTTGTTAAATGTAGTTCTTTTGTAAAATTGCTATTAACTAAATCTTTGTATAAGTGTTTGATTTTCTTATCATTACTTTCTCTCATTAATATTGATATATCCTCCCATTTTATGGTAAATAAAGCAAGATCAAAGGGCGTTGTGTTGTTAGGATGGCTGAATGGTAATCTAATAGTTAAGTTTGTCAGTAGGATAGATTTTATTTCTCCTTGATCATTAAAAACTATCTTGTTATCGATTTCTACTAACGGCATTGGTAGGGTGTCTAATCGAAATAAATTATAATTATTACCTTTCCAATAGCTCTCTTTTTCCCAATGCTTTACCTCCAAAGGCTTCTCTTGCTCCCAACTATTGCCCCAACCATCATCTGCAACAATCGATTCCGATATCTCATCTTCTTTAATACCCCATTTATTTAAATAAGCTATTCTTTTTAATTCATCCACAGGGATTTCTTCTTTCGTTTTTTCAGTTGAATAAACGGGTAGTTTTTCCGTTAATATTTGTTCATTAATAAATGAAAGTAACGTTGTTAAAGACTTATTGTTCTTCTGAATATCCTTCACGTTAAAATAAATAGTACCTGTTTCTGAAAAACTATATAAGTGATTATTTTGTTCGCTCTGATCTACCTCTTTTTTTTGCGCAAATTTTTTTGAAATTGATTTTGTAGAATCAGCATAAAAATCATTGTCAAGAAGAGCCCTGTGCATAGGTTTTATCATTGGTTTGTTTAGGCTCTCTTGTTCCATTATTTTTTTTAGATTATTCCAATTGGTAGATAAAATAATATGATCTGAGACAGGTTTTTGATAATTATATATGTCAAAATCAAAAGCTATTTTTTTAAGCTGATTGTTTTTACGATAAACTAAAACACTAAGACAATCTTCTTTGGTCTGTTTTAGTATTGAATCAAGATTCTCTGATTTTCCTGTGGAATAGTTCTTTAGAGTCAATCCTTTCTTATTAAGAGACACTAAGTCTAATGTAATGGGGCAGTTTTGATGAGGATCTGATAAAATGATGTTCCCTTTCCACCAAGAAGCATAAGTATTTTCGTAAAACAAATAGGTGTTTTGATTAGATTTTAGGTATGAAATTACTTGGTGCCAGTCCAATGAAAAAGTATAAATATTAATCCCGGTGATATTTTCAGGATGACGGCCAGGCAAATAAAAATGAATATATTTTGTGTTTATACCATTGCTAGATTTCCTAGTATCTATCACTATTGAATAGAGGTCTGTAGGACGGAAAGTACTTATTGTGTTGTTATTATTTATACTATAATAATGATTACCCCCAATGTTATTTTGTTCTAAATTCGTAATATCTGTACTTATAGATTCCTCCCATCCTCTATAACTAAGAGAATCAATGTGTTGAGTGTTGTCTGAATCAAATTTAATTGGTTTTAATTCATGTGAGTTGATACCTTCAAAAATACAAGTATTTAATTCCACTCCTTCTCTAGAAAACGGAATGTTATTATCATGGTCTAAATCAATGTATTGAATTGGCAGAGAATCTTGTGCTAATAGAGGACTTGTTGTAACAATAAGTATAATTAGTACGGTTATTTTTTGAATTTTCATGTGTTTTTATATTTCACTTCCTTTTGGGATTTGTTTTTATCCTTTATTGTGAATAATTCTTAACTAAGATCCCTTAGCCGAGTGCTAAAAAGTTTTTTAGCATTTACTAGACGAAAAATCTAAATTTCATTTTTCACTTTTTTTATTCGCAATAGCGCAGTACAAAGATTGGTGAATTTGCTACCACTTTTTAGCATCATAGACCATAAGTTGTAGTTAATTAGTTAACTTTTTATTTTTATTTTTCCGAGACTGAAGTTTTTAGGTAAATTATTGAAGTCTGTTTTCAATAATAAGTATTCTTCACCTAGATTTTTATCATATTTATTTTCATATTTTTTAATTGAATATGAAAAACCAACATCAGAATACCCAGCATTTTTAGGTCTCAATGTTTTAGTCTCAGAACTAGAATAATATAATTTTAATTTTTTTCGTAGATTCTCATTTATATCAGCGAATTCCTTTTCTTCTGTTTTGTCAGATTCGTTATTTATTAACTGTTCAATAATCAGGTATTGTTGGCCATTAAGTTCTGTTACTCTTACCCAAAGTCCATTTTCCAACGGTAATTCTGGAAGAATATTTATTTCAATAGTTTCAGTTGTATATTTTACACCATTAAATTCAAAATTGAATGGTCCAATTTTATGTTTTCCAGCTTCTTCGAATATAATTTCTCTTTCAAAATTATTTGATTGCATACTAGAAATCTTAGCTGAATGAGTTAAGTCAATATTATTTGCTAATTCTTTATTGAAGTAATCACCCAAAAAGTCAAGTTTAATTGAGAAAGTAAAGCTTTGTCCAACTCTCGGTTCAGGATTGTTGATTTCGATTTTAAGTTTTGTTTGCCCAATTGCACTCAATGAACAAAAGATTAAGAATAGAAAAGTAATTTTTTTCATATGATTTGTCTTATTTGCCTATAACGTTAAATGTAAAAACTGTAGCGGTTTTGAAACAATATACTGTCTTTCGGCCACGAAGTCAATCCTTTGGATTGACTTGCAATTTGTTCCTCCATGCGAGTCAATCCAGAGGATTGACGTACTTAACTAGGAGAGAAGCAGCTACAGTTTGACCACTATCCCAGCTATTGTTTTTTACATGGTGTTGTACATTGTTTATTTTAAAATTGCCACCATTTTTTAGTTCTTAAAAGATGTTTTAGTTTATATGATTTTGGTTTTGGGTGATCTAATTCGTGTTCAATTTGTTTGCTCATAGATTCAATTATAAGATGCCAACCTGAAGAAAATGAAGCTTCAATTTCAGATCCATTTGGAGTGTAGTTCTTTTCGATGTTTAACTCCCCTGTAACTTCAAATAACTGGAAATATTTTTTCTTAAACTCATTAGGTAGATACCAAGTTGTTTTTGAGTTATTATTCCATGCTCCATAATTTAGTGTTAGGATTTCACTTTCTTCTAAATCCTTGGGGGATGGTTTATGAGGTGAGTTAAATCGTGTAGTTACAATCAAGTTATAACCATAGCCTGTTAACTTGTCAGCCTCTAGTACAACAGCACCACCATAGTTGCCATTTTGTAATGTAAAAGTTAAACAGGTCCCTTTTTTGAAAATTGGTTCTTTAGATACTTTCTTTTTTCTTGCCTTAGCCTTAAGTTTTTCTTCACTGATTTTTAGTAAGAATTTATCTAAAGCAATAGTCCTTTTTTTGATTTCAGGTTTATCAGCTCCTAGTTTTTTCCAAACGATAAGGTCTTCCCCGGATTTGATAATCGTTTCAACTTTGGTAAAGAGTTCTTTTGAAAGGGTTTTTGTCTCCCACATACAAAGAGCTATTACTAACCAAAAGTTATTTGCATCATCAGTATTACTAATTAGATCCTTATTTTTCGAAATGAGTTTTTCGTATATATCTTTTGGTTCCGCTCCATCATTAAAAAGCTCAAAAAAGTCTTCATAAATGTCAGCAGATGTATCATTGCTTTTTATTGCAGTTCCCCAAGCTCCCATGTTTTTATGTAATGATGTACAACAATTGAATATAAGCTATTGCTCATATATCTTTTTTATGGTCTATAGTTACGAATAACCACAAAATCTTTGTTAAATACTAGACGTAGTGGTATTTGGAGTAAATAGGTGGAGCCTCACCATAAAAATAGCCGTAAATTATACGTATAATATGCGTATAATTTACGGCTAAGTATTTTATTAATTTTTATTTAAAACTAAAAAACCTCGAAGATCATCTCCGAGGTTTTTGATTTTAACGAGTTGTCTATTCGCCTTTGGGTGGTGTTGTCACCACAAACGAGCAACAGCCAACAAGCTTTTAAGCACAAGGACCGCTCCGCTTAACCTTGAGCTATGAGGTCTCACACTTTTTGCGAATTCGCAGAATTCACGGTGATTCAGATGGCCACCACATTTGCCCAACCCGCTAACACGCTTTTGTATTATAGGCTGGGTTGTGGCTCGTTTTACAAGTCTATTGAAATATTTACTCGTCCACCAAGTCCTTTCTCAACGATGTCAAAAAGTGTTTTAAGTGTCATATTGCTTCCGTCATTTTCAACACGTGAAATGTAGGTTCGTTTTTTGTCCACTAAGTCACCAAGTTGTTCTTGAGTTAAGTGACGTTCTTCACGTGCTTTTCTGAGAATCAAGCCTATTTTAAAAGATTCGACTTCTCTTTCTAATTCATCGCGTCTATCAGTTCCTTTAGGTCCATAGACAGAGTCTTTAATGTCTTTCCAAGATTTAGTTTCCATCCTTTTTAGATTTATCGGTGTAATAATCAGTTTTAAGTTTTAATGCTTTGTCAATTTCGTTTTTAGGTGTCTTTTGAGTCTTCTTTTGAAATCCATTTAGCAAAATCACAAGTTTGCCTTCATCAAAAAAACAAAACACTCTCCAGATGTTTGATCCAAGCTTTATCCTGGCTTCATATAGCCCATCTGTGTTTTCAAGATGTTTTAAGTATTGAGAAGGTATTCGCTCAAGCGTTTCGAGAGCTTCAATTATCTTGTAGATTTTATTCTGCACTTTAATAGGTTGTGCTAATAGAAACTCTTCAAAATAGTGCTTAAACGCTATTACTTCTCTTACTTTCTCCATCTACACAGTAAAGGTAACTTAAAAGTTACATTTTTGCATTTAAAAATATAGGAATTTTAGAATGACCTGTTAAATCCCAATACTGATGCGGGTACTAACAGAGCATACGCAGCCAACGGAATACCTGAAAAAATATTATTGCAATAGTTAGAAAGAATTAATTTAAAACCGAATAACAAG
>CAWKJU010000003.1:0-101616 GCA_963849955.1 uncultured Cytophagales bacterium
TAATAAATTACTCTATTAAGTCTTGCGCAAAAGTTTGCAGTAATGGCTTATGCCGTTGAGCAAAAGTCACCACACTATTCGTATTACTACTAAGGTTCGGCCGTGAAACGCACTAAGCTAGAGGGGATAAAGAAAAATATCCAGTTTTTGAAGTAGTAGAAAAAGACGCTGTTTTATCCTTAAAAAAATATTTATTACTTCCGAGAGCAATATCTATATTTTTTATGGAAAAATAGAAGTAGATTCAATGTTGGGTAAAATGCCCAAATAAAAAAACTAACCAAATCTGGAGTTTATGAAAACTAAATTTAATGTGTCGCTATCGATTATAGTGACTTTTGCTCTTGCCTTTGTGAGCTATTTAAGCTCATACGCGCAATCGCCAGTTTCCAAATACGGTCAATTAAAAGTGACAGGAAACAAAATTACAGATGCTGCTGGGAATGCAGTACAATTAAGAGGAATGTCAACTTTCTGGAGTAATTCGGATGTTGGGGCTCCGTTTTACAATGCAAACACCATCAACTGGTTAAGAGATGACTGGTGTATCGATGTTATTCGTGTAGCGATGGGAGTAGAAACATTAGGAGGAGTAAATGGCTATCTTAATGCACCAGACACAGAATACAACAAAGTAAAAACAATAATAGATGCTGCGATTGCGAAAGGAATTTACGTAATAGTAGATTTTCACTCACATAACGCAGAAACCAGCACGCAGAAAAATGCTGCTAAAGCTTTCTTTAAGAGAGTAGCACAGGCTTATGGTGACAAACCAAACATCATTTATGAAACGTTCAATGAGCCAATTTATCAAAGTTGGAGTACATTAAAGGCTTATCATAATGAGATGGTATCTTACATCAGACAGTATGATTCAGATAACATTATCATTTGTGGTACTAGAAGTTACTCGAGAGAAGTTGAAGAAGCTTCATTAGATCCAGTAACTGGAACTAACATTGCTTATACGCTTCATTTTTATGCAGGTGGTGGTGATGACCATAATTCACAATTAAGAGATAAAGTAACCAGAGCAATGAACAATGGCGCAGCTATATTCTGTACAGAATATGGTACATGTGATCCAAGTGGTAATGGTAGCTATAATGCAAATAATACTAATTCCTGGTGGAGCTTTTTAGATAGTAAAAAAATTAGCCATTGTAATTGGTCCGTTTCAAATAAAAATGAAACAGCTTCAATTTTAAAACCAGGGTATTCAAATCAGAGTAACTGGGGTTCTGGAGATTTAACTACATCAGGTACTCTGGTAAGAAATCACATCAAATCTAAATGTAACACAGCCACTGGTTCTATTTCATTTACTACTCCTGCTAACAATGCGTCTTTTGACGCTGGTGTAGCCATCAATTTTACTGTGACTGCTACGGTGTCAGCTGGTGGTAATATAGCTAAAGTAGAATTTGTAGAAGGAAGCACGGTATTATCTACAGACAATTCTGCCCCATATAGCTACAGCACTTCTAGTTTATCAATTGGAACACATACAATAGTTGCTAAGTCGTACGATGCAACAGGCGTTTTATTAGCGACATCGTCAAATTTAGTGGTGCTTATAAAAGGTGCTTCTGATATCTCTTCCAAAGGAGTAATTGATATGTTTGAAACAGAAGATCCGATTTCAAGATTAACAGGTGGTTATACAAGTAATACATGCGCAACATCGCAAGGGATTAAAGAAGCCGCGACAATGGGTGTGTATTGGTATGAAGATAAAGATGCTACTACAGCATTTAAATCGTCACTCGTAAGAGCAGGAGATAACAAAATAGTTTATACGGTATCTCAGGCTGCAGGTGCATATGAGCCAATTGGATTTAATTTTGGGGAATATTGTAATGGTACTACAAAAACGAAATACTCGTTAGACTTATCTTCTAATGCAGTTATGAAAATGACTCTTCTGGCCCCAGCTACCAATACTGTAGCTAAGATGGAAGTTAAAATTCAAATGAGAGATGCAAACAATGTAAACCTTGTATTTGATAAAGCATATAAAGCAGCAGGTGTACCTGTTGGTGAAAGTTGGAAATATGATATCGGACTCTCAAAAAATCATACGTTGCCGTTGTTACCCGCTTTATCAAAAGGTGTTGCTGTAAATTTTGAATATGATTTTAAAAATGCGCTTTCGGTGAAGGGATATAAATATCCAGATGATATTAATGCATCTAGCGCTCCATTTGATTTTACAAAAGTAACTGAGATTTTAATTACGTTAATTAACTCAGCTGATGATGGATCTCCTAATTACGCACCGCTGGCTTTAGTCGATCAAAAAATAGAAATCTCTAATTTAACTATTGGAAACTTAGCAGCTGGTACCCCGATTTGTACAACTCCAGCACTTCCATTAGCGAAGACGGTACCTGCTATTTGTCAAGGTACCCCTGCACCTGCGCTTTCCACTACAGGAACTGATTATCTAGAGTTAGTATGGTATGGGACTTCAGCTACAGGTGGTACAGGTACATTGACTCCGACACAGCCATCAACTGTCAACTCAGGAGTACAAAGTTACTATGTTTCACAACGAGTGCCTGAAAGTACATGTGAAGGTCCGCGGAGAGCAATATCAGTAACCGTTACGCCATCTACAGTGCCAGCCGTGTCTGTTATTTCTAACGCTCTGAATAATACCATTAACTCTGGTAATGCTATAAAGTTTACAGCTACACCAACAAACGGAGGAACAACTCCAGTATATGAGTGGAGTGTAAATGGAAACACGGTGGAAGGGGTTGCTGAAAACACCTACACAACAACCACATTAAATGATGGCGATGAAGTAGAAGTTAAAATGATTCCAAGTGTAACTTGTTCTAACCCTGCAACTATTAACAGTACGAGTATTAAGGTTACTGTTTCTCCTGTAGGTATTGCTAAAAATGCGAAGGAATTAGGTTTGAAGCTTTACCCTAACCCTGCAACAAATCAGTTAGTATTAGAGGGACTTGGAGATGATTTCGAGTTCCAAATTTGGAATACGTCTGGACTTATTGTAAGATCTGGTAAAGCTATGGATGCTACTATTAGTCTTGAAGGTTTAGAAAACGGACCTTACGTATTATTGACAAATGGTATTTCACACAAGTTTGTTAAAAATTAATTTTTGACAACCGTACATTTAAATAAAAAAGGGAGCTTTAGCTCCCTTTTTTATTTGTTTTATTTAGAATAATAATTGTAGATTTTATCCCCCATTGTGGTGTTGCTTTAATTCCTCTTCCAGATCAGGGGGTAAACCATTAACACCAAATAGTGAAAGTCCTATTTCATCGGTGTTGGTATTTGGAATTACACTTAATTTAGAATTAGTCTCCAGGACAACAGCATAAATATCTTTGAGGTTTTTAAATCCTTGTTGTCTAATCGCTGCATAGATTTCTTGCTCTAAAATGCGTTCTTTTAACATATTTTCATTTAAAAATTGACCTTTTAATACTAATAATTTTGGGCTAGATTTTATCAATTGCATAAAGCCAGTAGAGGCAAACATACCTTTAGTAACAATGTATTGAAGTAAAAACAAAATCAAAATCCCAAAACTTCCTTCCGTGATAGAGATGTCTTTTGAAACTAAAGCTGATGCAACAGTTGAACCCACTGATACCGTTACTATCCAGTCAAAGTTATTGAGTTCTGAAGTAATCCGCTTGCCTAATACACGTAAATAAATGATGATCGAGATATAAATAGCAGTTCCTGATATTAATATTCTAATAACATCCTGTAGATTAATCTCAAATATATTTTCCATAGTTAACTTTATGTCTGTCAATATAGTTAACCGAGCAAGTAAAATACCATTTTAAGAAGATGTATTTTGTTTGTCTACTTGAAAGTTAATAACGATGAATAAATCCCAATGAAATAATCTTAAAGTTAGTTAGAGAATAAACTCGACTTTAGCTGTGTAAAAACAGTTGTAACCAATTAAAGTATTTAAATGAAATAAATAGAGGTTCTTGAAATAGCTTTTTTTAGCTGGCTATTTTTTCTGAGTTAAAACATTTATCAATAATCTCGGTATAGCGTGAGCTAAAAGTCTCATGACACCACGATTTCAGTTCAACCAATTCGTCATCCATTAACCATTTGGCTGCTTTTGATAGTTCTTTCTCAAAGAGTTCTAAGTCAAAACTTACTTTTTGAAGTATTCTTTTTTTGAATTCTAACATGTTCTAAAAATTTAAGGTTACACAACTGAGCTTTAAAAAAAAACTGCTTAATAAGATACAAATTTTTTTAACTATGTAAAACACCTTCTAAATTTAGTTGCGGTATAAATCTAATATTGTCTTCTACGATGGAATCAGGTACGAAAATAAATTTTTTGTCGAATAAATTATCCTCGGTATAATAACTCACCCAATATTCATTATTTAAATGAAATACATCAGGTTGAATAGTTTCTATTGGGGCAACACTCTTTGCGGGTACCAATTCAATAAAGTGCCGTAAGGTTGAAGTCTTTTGCTCTTGCCCATCTTTTATACCATAACCTTTAGAGTTGATAAGAACATTGTTAATTTCAAAGTCATTATCATTGATTAAGTATACCTTCCACACGTGTGTATCATCGATTTCTTCCCTGGCAATTGAAACATATACACCTTTAACCTTGCCAAAATCAATATCTTTTTTCATAATCCGTCTAAACGATTGTCATTTCAAAAAGGTTAGTGAAATGATTTTTCAGTACAATTTCTAATTCTTTAATATCAATTGGTTTCCCAACTTCTTTCTCCAACGAAGTCACGGCTTTGTCAGCTATGCCGCAAGGCACAATATAACTGAAGTAATTCAAATCTACATTTACATTGAGAGCAAAACCATGCATGGTTACCCAACGGCTGGTTTTTACGCCCATAGCGCAAATTTTTCTCGGGTTTCTGGGAAGTTTATTCTCGTCATAGTCGATCCAAACGCCTGTGAGTCCCGCAATTCTACCAGCATCCACCCCATAATGTGAACAAGTCAATATAATGGCTTCTTCCATCAAGCGCATGTATTTGTGGATGTCAGTAAAAAAATTGTCTAAATCCAAAATTGGATAACCTACTAACTGGCCTGGACCATGATAGGTGATGTCCCCACCTCGTCCAGTTTCATGGTAGGTCGCACCTATTTTTTTCAGTTGTTCTTGATTAGCTAATAAGTGATGTTCTTTGCCGCTTCTCCCTAGGGTATAGACGTGGGCATGTTCGCAAAACAGCAAGTGGTTATGGGTTTGTTGTTGATTCTCCGTTTCCAATTCTCGATTATCAATTTTTATTTGAATAATCTCTTCAAACAGTTTTTTTTGGTAGTCGTGAGTTTGGGCATAGTCAACTAGGCCTAAGGATTGGAATTTAACTTGTTTGTTTTTCATTATAGCGCTAACAAAGGTAAAGCTAGAAAATTCAAGATTCAATGAACTTTTATTTTAATTAGATGTTTAAACATATATATTGTTCATGTTAAGTTAAAACTCACGATAATGGATAGAAAAAAATTCTTGAAAAACAGTCTTTTAGGAGCTTTAAGTATAAGCGCAGGTGCAGTGGTGGCTTCAGACAATCGAACGATTAAATTAACAAATCAACTTAAAAATCAGGTAGGGTTCAATCATCTACCTAATAAGGAGGAAACAACTATGAAAACGGTATTACATAGAGCAGACACACGCGGACACGCCAATCACGGCTGGTTAAACGCAAACCATTCATTCAGCTTTGCAAACTATTATAATCCAGAACGTACAAATTTTGGTGTGCTTCGGGTACTGAATGATGATCAAATAGCGGCAGGTAAGGGGTTTGGTAAACACCCGCATGACAATATGGAAATTATCACAATTCCATTGGAAGGCGACTTGGAACATGAGGACAGCATGGGAAATAAGGAAGTGATTCGCCAGGGTGATGTACAAGTGATGAGCGCAGGTACAGGTATATATCATTCTGAGTATAACAAAAATTCAGATCAGGAATTGAAATTGTTACAAATTTGGGTGTTCCCCAATAAAAAAGGCGTGGCGCCTCGATATGATCAAATTACGTTAAAGCGTGATCAATTGAATAATCAATTTTATCAAATTCTTTCTCCAAATGCTGACGATGAGGGCGTATGGATTCATCAGGATGCCTGGTTTCATTTAGGCGAATTTGACACAGACACCACCCTTAATTATCAATTAAAAAACGCTTCCAAGAACGGAGTTTATGCCTTTGTAATAGAAGGTAAGGTTACAATTGAAAATCAAGCTTTAGCAAGGAGAGACGGGTTTGGGATATGGGATACCAATGAATTGAAAATTTCTGCATCAAAAGGAGCAAAAGTTTTGTTAATGGAAGTACCGATGAGTCTTTGAGTACTGAGTACTGAGTACAGAGTACAGAGTAGTGAGTACAGAGTACAAAGTATAAAGACTTAGGACTAAAAGACTAGGTCTGATCCGAACATTGAAGTTCAAACTTTAAATTAGAAAAACATGAGTAAGACAATAGAAAATTTGAATTGGCGCTACGCCACAAAAAAATATAATGCAAACAAGAAAGTTAGCGATGCTGATTTGAAAACCATCAAAGAAGCGGTTAAACTTTCTGCCTCCTCCTATGGTTTACAGCCCTACAAGGTTTTAGTAATTACAGATCCAGAGGTGCGAGAACAGTTGAAACCAGTATCCTGGGGGCAATCGCAAATTACTGAAGCATCACATTTGTTTGTCTTCTGTAGTTATACCAATGTGACCAATGAAGATATTGATGCATTCATCAATATGACAGCACGAGGGCGTGGATTGGAAATTGAAACATTGAGCGGATATGGTGATTTTATGAAATCGAAATTAACTGCATTATCGCCAGAGGCGGCAAGTGTCTGGACTGCAAAACAGTGCTACATCGCATTAGGTAATTTATTGTCAGTATGTGGTGAATTAAAAATAGATGCCACACCTATGGAAGGATTTGAAGCGGAGGGTTATGATAAAGTGTTAGGTTTATCCGATAAAAATCTACAAGCAGTTGTAGTGGCAGCAGTTGGTTACCGATCGGAGGAGGATGCTACTCAGAACTATAAAAAAATCAGAAAGCCAGATAACGAGTTGTTTGATGAAATTTAAGTAGTAGGAACATAGGTTTCCAACACTTGAAACTCAGGAGAAGGGATTAGTTGAACAGTCTTAATTGTGGCTGGAATCAAAATCGCTTCTCCTTTTTTTATGTTCATTTCTCCACTTATATAGTTAAGTGTTAACGAACCTTCAAAACAAATCAGGATGGTAAAGGAGTCGTGCTTATATTCTCGTAGAATTGGCTCCGTACAACTAAGTTTGTTCGTTTCAAAATAAGCACAGCTTACCAACTGTACCGCAGAATTTTTTACGTCTTTATATGCAGTTTTATAATCAGGGTAAAAGTTATAGTCAATTGCTTCTAATGCTTGTTCAACATGTAGTTCACGTGTATTGCCATTCTCATCCACACGATCAAAGTCATAAATTCGATAAGTGATATCCGATGTCTGTTGTATTTCGGCAATGCAGAGCCCTTTTCCGATGGTATGCACTCTACCCGCAGGTAAAAAAAACACATCACCTTTTGATGCTTGCTCACGATTTAAAAGACTCATCAAATTACCCGATTCAAAAGCTTTTAAATAACTTTCTTTTGTAACCGGTTGGTTAAATCCACTGATTAATGAGGCATCTTTATCGGCTTGAAAAACATACCACATTTCAGTTTTTCCCATAGAATTGTGCTTTTCTTTCGCACGCTGATCATCAGGGTGAACCTGTATGGAAAGGTCAGCATCTGCATCTATGAATTTGATTAAAAGTGGAAATTCGTTACCAAACTGGTCGTAGACTTTATCACCTACGAGAGCCCCTTTATATTCATCAATAAGCGCTGGTAGCGTCTTCCCTTTCAAAGGACCTTCCGACACGATAGATTCATTGTCTTTCACGCCAGAAATTTCCCACGTCTCACCACAGTTAGGTAAATCACCAAAATCTTTTCCTAAAACCGTTTTAATTTTTTGACCACCCCAAATTTTGTCTTTGAAGATCGTTTTAAATTTTAACGGGTATAGCTGTGTCGTCATGTTGGAACTAACTTAAACCTATTTTAAGGATAAAATTAATTATCGTAATGATTTGTAGTAGTTAATTAACCCATTTGTTGAAGAATCATGGGAGTTAACCTCCTTATCATCCGCTAACTCAGGTAAAATTTTATTCGCTAATTGTTTTCCTAATTCAACTCCCCATTGGTCAAAACTAAATACATTCCAGATCACACCTTGAGCGAATATTTTATGTTCGTACATCGCTAGTAAACTACCTAAAGTTCTAGGCGTTAATTTTTCAAACATAATGGAGTTCGTAGGTCTGTTTCCTTCAAATACTTTAAAAGGTGTAAGTCGCTTAATCTCTTCTTCTGATGTACCTTTGGCTTTGAATTCAGCAACGACTTCTTCCTCCGTTTTTCCATTCATTAAAGCTTCTGTCTGTGCAAAAAAGTTAGAAAGTAACTTCGGGTGGTGGTCACCTATTGGGTTTTGGCTGACTGCCGGGGCAATAAAATCACATGGGATTAACTTGGTTCCCTGATGAATTAGTTGATAGAAAGCATGTTGTCCATTGGTACCTGGTTCACCCCAAATAATTGGTCCTGTTTGGTAGTCTACTTTGTTACCAGCCCGGTCGATATATTTACCATTGCTTTCCATGTTACCTTGTTGGAAATAGGCAGGAAAACGATGCATGTATTGATCATAGGGAAGTATGGCTTCGGACTCTGCACCAAAGAAGTTGTTGTACCACACACCGATTAATGCCAAAATAACGGGTGCGTTTTTGGCAAGATCAGTTGTATGGAAATGATTGTCCATGGCGTGAGCACCTTCTAATAACTCAACGAAATTGTCGTACCCAATTGAACAGGCAATAGAAAGTCCGATAGATGACCACAAAGAATAACGTCCACCTACCCAGTCCCAAAACTCAAACATGTTATTGGTATCAATCCCAAATTCAGCCACTAGTTTGCTGTTGGTAGAAATTGCGACAAAGTGTTTTTTGACATGCTCATTGTCTTTGGCTGTGGCTAAAAACCAATCTCTAGCAGAAATGGCGTTAGTCATCGTTTCTTGTGTGGTGAATGTTTTAGAGGCAATCATCACTAAAGTAGTTTCAGGGTTCAAACCCTTCAAAGTTTCTACCATGTGAGTACCATCCACATTGGATACAAAGTGTACTTTTAATCCTTTTTGATATGGCTTTAAGGCTTCGGTAACCATGACTGGTCCTAAGTCAGAACCACCAATGCCAACATTAACGATATCTGTAATACTTTTTCCTGTGTATCCTTTCCAAGTGCCATTAATCACCTGATTGGAAAATGTTTTTACTTTTTCAAGTGCTGCATTTACATCAGGCATGACGTCTTTACCGTCCACCATAATTGGGGAGTTAGAGCGGTTTCTTAAAGCAATGTGTAAAACGGAACGTCCTTCTGTTTCATTGATTTCCGTGCCTTTATACATGGCATCAATAGCACTTTTTAAATCAACCTCTTTGGCTAATTCAATTAATAATGATTGCGTTTTCGCATCAATAATGTTTTTAGAATAATCGATTAAAATATCCTCGAACTTGATGCTGAAATTTGTGAAGCGATTGGAATCAGATGCGAAAAGTGATTTCATCTGAGTGTGTTGCATATCAGAATAATGCGCTTCTAATTTTTTCCAAGTCTGAGTTTGAGTAGGATTTATCTTTTTTAGCATGCTTTCTCTAATTTATCGAAGTCGCGAAGATAAGACAAAAGGATAAAAATAGTAACCCATTTTCTTTAATTCTATATTAAGTTTAAAACAGATTTATTGATAACTACAAATTTATGGCAACAACCAAAGAAATAGGCGATAGGGGTGAACAGCTAGCCGTTGATTATTTGATTAAAAAGGGTTACAGTGTAAAGGAGAGAAGTTATCGATTTAAACGAGCGGAAATCGATATTATAGGAAGCAAAGATGAAGTAGTGGTCTTTATTGAAGTGAAATTCCGAACGGGAGTAGGGTTTGGTTTTCCTGAAGAAGTTGTAGGAGAAGCTAAAAAAGAGTTAATCCATGTAGCAGCAGAAAATTATGTGGTAAACAATAGTTGGAATGGCAACATTCGTTTTGATATTATTTCTATAATTGAGCGGCTTGGTCATCTTCAGATTGAGCATTTTGAAGATGCTTTTTGAGTCTAATGACTTTGAATAATTACTTTTTCATTTCTTTTGCGCTCTTCCTCCTCCCTTCGGAGCCGCTTGTCTTCTTCTTCCTTGTCGTAGGATACGTGACCTGTTTCATCCCATTCCATCATAATATAAGGTTCAAAATCTTCTTTAGTGAATTGATCAGGGTATACGGTAATTCTTTTTTTGTAATGTCTCGGACCACTCATCTGGTATTCATACCACTTCCCTGCCTTCTCGCCATGTAAATATTGGCCTTGAGTAGCTATTTTTCCGTTTTCGAAAAAATAAAAATAATATCCTTGTAGCTCCCCATGTAATATAGGCGTGACTTCCTTTATTTTAGTTTTTTCACCATCGTAAAACAATAGTTCTGATTCCTTTGTAAAACCTCTGTTGTATTTTTCTTTAGTGACTAATGTTTTTTCTTCAACCTCAATAGTGTCTTTAAATTTTTGGGTTCTCTCCACCTTCCATTCTTCCCATCGACCATGTTTTGTGCCCATGTAAAAAATCCCTTTTTCAACCACTTCATCACCTACAATTCGTTTGTATGGTCCGTGTAGAATTAAAGCTTTTTCAGGATCAATCCGATTCGGACGGTCTTTTTCTATTTTTCTTTTTTTGATGTCGTACCAATAGATATCTCGAATGTAGGGGCTAGGTTCATGAAATTCTTTGAGATAGTAGAATACCTCTACTTGCATTCGGTCTCGTCTTCCTTTTTTTGTAAATCCTCTTTTAGTTTTGTGTCCATAATAAACCCTACGTTTTTTTTTCTTCTTCTTGAATTCAACAGGTTCTTCTTCTGGCTCAAAGTCGAGGATGTCGTCTTCATTAAAAAAATGGACATACTTGTCACGCTTCGTGGTATCATCTACTTCTTCTACGATAAACTCTTCCTCACTTTGTGGGGTTTGAGCAAATAAAGCTGTAGAAAGACCGAGTATTATAAGGATTAGTAAGCTGTTTTTCATAAACTAGTTACAAATAAACGTAAAAAATGGTGCAAAATTATATTGTACTCGACACATTCATTTATTTTTTGCTGATTCTTCGATAGGGTGATTGAGAGTAAGAAGTTGCTCATTTATTTAATGCCCCTTACTAACTATTCATTATCTGATTTTTATTAGCTTGTGTTGTGGTCCCATTTGTGATTTATACTAAACGAAAGATTTTTTGGAAATACAGAGGTTTCTCCTTCTTTGTATTTGTCTGGATTAATAAGTTTGTTGTGGAAAGAGAGCAAATTATCAACCACGAAAAAATACATTTTAGACAACAGGTAGAAATGCTATTTGTGTTGCAGTGGTTATTATATGTGCTGTTTTACTTTATTAATCGCTTAAAGGGGATGAATCATGATAAAGCTTATCGCAATAATCCCTTTGAAAAAGAAGCTTTTGCAAATGATTGGGATTTGAACTACTTAAAAAAACGGAAGTTTTTAAGTTGGTTAAATTATATAAACTACAATAAATAATTCTTTTTTAGTGAACGGTTACACCTTTCCAAAAAGCAACATAACTTTTAATAGATTTAGCTAACTCAGAAGTTTCGGGGTAATACCAGGCTGCATCCTTATTTTCTTTTCCATGAACACTCAATGTATAGTAAGAAGCTTCGACTTTCCATGGACAAATGGTATGTGTTTCTGATTGTATGAAAAATTCTTTGTTGATAGATTCTGGTGGAAAATAATCGTTTCCTTCAATTCGGATAGTTGTATCACTTTGGGCGATGATTTCATTATTCCAGCTTGCTGTTTTCATATTAAGAGTTTTGTCTATTAACTAACAACTCCAGCAAATGATTTAAATAACTTAAGGTTTGTGAGTAGTATCCTTATAAATTAATTCCAAATACTGATAAAGTTCAAAATGCCTTTTCTTAAATTTTTCAGGATTGCTGAAAAAATATTCGCTTACTACGGATAAAAACTCAGCATTACTCGTAAGTCCATAGGGGTTAATGTCTGAATGGCCATCAGCAACTTTATGCATTTCTTTTTTCATTTCACTAATCCATGGTCCAATATGAGGTTTGTCTAATAAGTTTTCAGGTACTCCATCAACATCACCATCGGTTGCATCAAGTAAGTGTACAAACTCGTGAATACCCACATTGAACGAATGATGAACACCATCATATGCTTTCATTAGATCTGGTTTTGAAAGGATGACTTTTCCATTCATTACACCTGAACCAACCATGCCTTGAGCTGTTTTGTTACCTTCGCTTAAGTCTGTCCCGAATTCTTTATCAAAAGAGTTGGGATATATCAGCACCTCTTTCACATTCGGATAGTTGAAATCAGGGAAAACCAGGGTAGGAATAACAGCACTTGCGGCAACCATCAATTTGATATCGTCATCGATTTCTGTATTTAAAGCGGTAATTTTTTTAGTTGCTAAAAAACGTTGGACCTTTTTTTCGAATTGAGACTTTTCTTCTTCTGTTTCTAATTCTTTGTAAAAGATCACCTTCTCATTAAGAAAAGTACGCCATTGTGATGGGAAGGACTGCTGCATAAGTTTTTTTGCACGTTTTTTCCTTATACGCTTCATTTGAAGTGAATACACTAGAACAGCGATAACAAAGAATAAGACTGCGAGGCTAAAATAAATCATGCGTTAAAGTAAGTTGAAATCTATTTTTAAATAACAAACAGAACTGATAATTAAGGCAAAGTTTGATTATTTAATCCATAGATTTCAACAAAATTGATACATTATTTGCTCAGAAGAAATAAACTACCATCAAAGGAATTAAAGTTGGTTGATTTGCTGTTTAAGAAATTAATTCCAACCACCACCAAGTGCGCGATAAAATTCTACCATCGCGTTGATTTGATCTTTTTTAGTTTCAATTAGTTCCATTTTTGATTCTAGCGCATCACGCTGGGTTAGCAGCACTTCCATATAATCAGCACGTGCTGAAATGAACAATTCATTGGATATGTTAATGGATTCCGTAAGCGCTTGCACCTGCTTTTCTTTTAAGTCATAACTTTTGCCTAAGTTATTCACTTTTGACAATTGGTTGCTCACTTCTACATAAGCATTTAATACGGTTCTTTCGTAATCATAAATTGCTTGAGTTTGTTTTGCATTGGCATTATAATAGTCCGCTTTTATCCCGTTTCTATTCACAAGTGGGGCTACCAAGCCACCAGTCACAGAATACATGAGTGATTGGGGAGAATGAAATAAATAATTAGGATTAAAAGCCTGGTACCCCATGCCTGCAGAAATATTGAAAGAAGGATAAAAGTTTGCTTTCGCTACTTTTAAATCCAGTTTTGCGGCTTCTATGGCTAATTCTGCTTGTTTTATGTCTAACCGGTTTTGCATCAACTGAGAGGGGATGCCTGCATACAGTGTGTCGGGAACTAAACTGGTAAAAGCCTGTGAATTTCTTTCTATAGGGGTAGGGTATCTACCCAATAGAAAGTTAATTCTGTTTTCTGTTTCAATTATTTTTTGTTGAATGTTATACTGAAGACTTTGAGTATTTAGAACTTGCGCTTCAAATCTTCTGACCGCTAATTCAGTTACCTTCGCAGCTTGTTTTTGCATCCGTACAATACGCAAAGCATTTGTCTGAATTTCAATGTTCTTTTTAAGAATATCTAGTTGATTATCTAACGCCATGAGTTCATAATAGGAGCTAGCGATTTCAGCGACCAGATTGGTAATCATAAATTTTCTACCCTCAACAGAAGATAGATAATTGTATACGGCAGCCTTTTTAGAGTTCCGTAATTTTCTCCAAATATCTATTTCCCAAGAGGCTGTTGCTCCTAAATAATAATCAGGTAAGACCTCAGGAATTTCTTGTCCACCTTGAATGTTGGTAGTTTGATCCACAGCACCATGTCGCGTATATCTTCCTACTTTTTCCACTCCGGCACCTGTCTCCAGATCAATGGAGGGTAGATACAATCCCTTCCGAGCACGTATTTCATTTTTAGCGATATTAATTTCTTGCAACATTATATTCAAGTGCTGGTTTTTCTCCAAAGCCGTATCGATTAATGAATTCATTAAAGGATCAGTGAAATAATTTTTCCAATTTATGTGTGCCAGATTAGTTGTATCCTGAGGGTCAACTACCACAGATGCTCCTTGTGAGTTTTTGTATATTTCAGGAACCGATTTATTAACCGTTTTTTGTGTGATCTTTGGTGTACATCCCCAATAAATCAGGGATACAAATAATGCTATGTAGCATGATGTTTTTTTATTTCTCAACATGGTGTTCTTCACTTAAAGGCTCAAAATCTTCATCATTAATGAGTTTACGTCCTTCGGCAAGTTTGCCAAATACGTAATACAATCCAGGGACGATGATTACCCCGAAAACAGTCCCGAACAACATTCCTCCAAGTGCTGCTGCCCCAATAGTTCTGTTTCCAATAGCACCAGGACCGGTGGCTATAATTAAAGGAATTAACCCAGCTATAAATGCAAAAGATGTCATTAAGATAGGTCGGAAACGAACTTTTGCACCCTCAATGGCTGCATCAAGTACTGATGCCCCTTCTTGAGTTTTCATTACCGCAAATTCAACTATCAATACTGCATTTTTCCCTAATAATCCCACGAGCATCACCAGTGCCACTTGAGCATAAATATCATTGGCTAAGCCCATCATTTTTATAAATAAGAATGCTCCAAATACTCCTGCTGGTAAAGAAAGAACTACTGCAAATGGTAGGATAAAACTCTCATATTGCGCAGCTAATACCAGGTATACAAAGACCAACACGATAAGGAAAATATATACGGCTTCGTTACCTCGCGCTACTTCGTCTTTTTGAAGGCCTGCCCAGTCTATGTCATATCCTCGAGGTAATTTTGCAGCTGCTACTTCTTGTATGGCAGCAATGGCTTCTCCACTACTATATCCTTTTGCAGGGGAACAACGAATAGAGGCAGTAGTATATAAATTGTATCGGTTAATTTCATAGATGCCTTGCGTCTTCTTTATTTTCATGAAAGATGAATAAGGCACTTCTTCGCCACTTTCATTTTTCACATACAGTTTCATAATATCTGTAGGTAATTTTCTGAAAGAAGGATCTGCCTGTACGAAGACTTTAAAAAACCTACCAAATTTGATAAATCCCAAGTCGTAAGTACTACCGATTAAAA
The DNA here is from genome assembly GCA_963849955.1 of uncultured Cytophagales bacterium. Classification (GTDB taxonomy): domain Bacteria; phylum Bacteroidota; class Bacteroidia; order Cytophagales; family JAAEPT01; genus CAWFGW01. The sequence continues at coordinate 15,419 of CAWKJU010000003.1, forward strand.
TTGAAAGGTTGTCCATAGCTTTTTTAATGGAGACCCCTTTTTGCATGGCTAATTGATTATCTATTTCAAGTTCATACTGTGGGTAATCTGTTCGGTAGAAAGTAAAAAGAGCAGTTAATTCTGGTCTTTTAGCAAGTTCATCCATGAATGCCTCGTTCACTTTTCCAAGTCGCTCATAGTTTATATCCGGATTTTTGTCCAGCAATTGCAATGCGATACCACCTGCTGCACCATAACCGGGAACAGCCGGAGGATCAAAGAATTCAATCTTTGCACCAGGAATATCTTTTACTTTTTCTTCTAATTCTTCAGCAATTTCTTTGACTGTATGTTCTCGTTCATGCCAATGTTCTAAGTTGATAAGACATGTTCCGGAATTTGATCCTCTACCTTGAGTTAAGATTTCATATCCTGCCAAGGTGGAAACGGATTTAACCCCTTCAACTTCTTCACAGAGCGACTGAAGTTTACGACTAACTGCGTAGGTTCTTTCCAGTGTAGATCCTGGAGGTGTTTGAAGTACCGCGTAAATCATCCCTTGGTCTTCAGAAGGTACAAAGCCGGAAGGTAGGTAGTTGGTGATACCTAAAGTACAGATGGCGAATACAATTAAGAGCCCAAAAGTGACAACTCTTCGGTGCGCAATCAATTTTAATAACCCTACATATTTTCCTGTAGCTTTTTCGAAACCATTATTAAAACTATCGATAAAGCGATTGAATAATGATCTTTTTCGAGGCTGTCCATGGGTATTTTTGAGAATAATTGCACAGAGAACCGGTGTAAGCGTTAAAGCGACAACCCCGGAAATAACAATAGATGATGCCATTGTGATGGAAAACTGTCGGTAGAAAATACCAACGGGTCCGGTCATAAAGGCAACTGGAACGAATACGGCTGTCATCAATAGTGTAATAGCTATAATGGCTCCACTAATTTCTCCCAATACTTCTTTTACAGCATGATAGGGAGAGAGGTGTTTTTCATGCATTTTAGCATGTACAGCTTCAACTACAACAATTGCATCATCCACCACAATACCAATGGCCAACACGAGCGCAAATAAAGTGATGAGGTTGATGCTCAACCCAAAACCTTGCATCACAAAAAAGGCACCTATCAGTGATACAGGGACAGCTAAAATAGGAATAAGCGTAGAACGCCAATCACCTAAGAAAATAAAAACAACGAGCGACACCAAGATAAAGGCATCCCGTAAAGTATGAATAACTTCTTCAATAGAAGCATCCAAAAAGCTGGATACGTCATAACTGATTTCATATTCTACTCCTTCCGGAAATGTCTTTTTTAGTTCTTCTAACTTTGCTTTTACTTCTTGAATAACTTCCGTAGCATTACTACCTGCTGCCTGATTTAATACAATAGCTGCCGAAGGATATTCATCCAAATTAGAATAAATGTCGTAGTATTCACTTCCCAACTCTACAGTGGCTACATCTTTCAAATGCAATACTTCGCCTGCAGAATTGGCACGTATGATCACATCTTCATATTGATTTTCATCACTATAACGGTCTTGGTAGGTGAGTACATATTCAATAGCTTCAGATCGTTTACTATCCGGTCGGCCCAGTCGACCTGGAGAACCAATGATACTTTGTTCTCCTAAAGCGTCCATTATTTCTTCAGTAGAAATATTATATGCCCTCATTCTATCAGGATTTAGCCAAATTCTCATGGAATATTGACGGCTACCTAATATTTTAGCCATACCTACTCCGTTAATCCGCTGTAATTCAGATAACATATTAATGTAGGCATAGTTAAAAATGTATTTCATGTCGGTTTTTGTGGTATCAGTACCATACACGTTTACATACATCAACATATTTGGCTGTAAAGTCTGTACTATAATCCCTTCCAGTTGAACCAAAGCCGGCAAACGCATTTTCATCTGTTCAATCCGGTTTTGCACATTTACGAGTGCCTGATTGGGATCGGTACCGAGGTGAAATACAATTTGAATGTTCGCCTCTCCTGAGCTGGCACCGGTTGAAGACATGTATTTCATTCCCGGCACACCGTTAATGGCTTGTTCTAAAGGAATTAAAACTGAATTAGTTAATACCGTAGCACTTGCTCCCGGGTAGGAGGCGTATACCATCACCATTGGGGGGGCGATATCCGGAAACTGGGATTTAGGTAAGGTATAAATTGCCAGCCCTCCCATAAACATAATGACTAAAGAAATTACTATGGCTAGCGCTGGTCTTCGTATAAAGCTTTTAAACATTTTTTTACCTTAATAAAGTGAATGATAATTATTCCGCATGCAATTGTAAATGTGAGATCACTTGCTTAGGTTCTTTGAATTCGTAGTTGATTTTATCTCCTTCTCTAACAAGACGTAATCCTTCTAAAAGGATTTTATCTTTTTCAGTCAAACCTTTTGTTACAGTGTATAAATCTGTCATTTCTGCACCAATTGTGATTTCTCGGGATTTGACAGTATTGTTTTCATCTAAGACAAAAACATACTTTTTGTCTAAGATTTCAAATGTGGATTTTTGAGGAATTATCATGGCGTTTTTTAGAGGAATCGTTACTACAATGTTACCAGTTTCACCATGGCGGAGAAGCAAGTCAGGGTTAGGGAAAGTAGCTCTGAAAGCTATATTTCCCGTTTCGTTATTAAAGTCTGCTTCAATAGTTTCAACAACTCCAGGATATTTAAAGAATTGATTGTTAGCCATCAATAATTTCACTTTCATGAGATCTTTACTTTTCAAATTAGTCTTGTAATCGAGGTATTCTGCTTCGGGAACGTTGAAGTATACCCACATTTTTGTAATGTCTGATATGGTAGATAATAATTCCCCTTCCGCCAAAAGACTTCCTTTTCTAACATTCAGTCTATTCATGATTCCATCAAATGGGGCTCTGATTTCAGTAAAACCTAGATGAACTTGAGCCAGTGTTAATTCTGCTTTTGCTTTTTCATACTTTGCTTCGGCTAAAGCGAGTTCATTGGGTGCTACTACATTGCTGTCTGCCAGTTGTTTAGTGTTGATGTATTCTATTTTGGCAAATTTAGTTTCCGCTTGCGCTCGTTGTTGTTCTGCCTTATACAGTAAAGGAAGAATTTGAAACATCAGTTGCCCTTTTTTTACGAATTTACCTTCATCTACATAATAATCTTGTAGATAACCTTTTTCTAAAGCTCTTAGGTCAATATGTTGAATAGCTTTTATTTGACACACATAGTCTTTAGTGATAGAGGTGTCCATTTGTATGGGACTTGTTACTAAAAATTTTGTGCTGTTTTCATGGTGTTTTTTGTGCGAATCGCAACTTGTATGTATAACCAGGATAAATACACCGATAAACACGATAAATCTGTTCATAATAATTTCTAATTATTGTTAGTTAATTTTTTTAGGTCTGGTTGATGATATTTCAACCATAAGAGCTTGTAGAAACGAGAAAATAGTTCCCTTTTATACTACAGTCGTTAATTTGTTATATCCGGAGGATACAATACAGAATAAACCTTCTTAAGCAGAAAGTATGAGAAAGGGGCTTGCCAAAAAGGGATGAATGGAAATACCATAAATAAGAGTGATTCACATAGGAACACTTCTTTTTTAAGGTTTTCGAAAATTTCTTTGTCTCATTTTCTTCTTTAAGATCCGATAAGTTTTTTTTGTTTTCTAAAGAAGAAGGCTTATTGAGAAGTACATCTTTATTTGTGTATAGTGATTCTCTACTACCCAAATGAAAATGAGCCTTAGTATATGTGGAAACAAGCGAGCATTCTTTTTCCAGAACTAATAATTGATTTAGTCCGACAAGAATAAAGATGTAGAAAGAAAGAAGAAATTTCATCACAACTTTTTGGCTCAGCATTTTTTACTCTTTGAAATTGTTTTTAATACTGAATCAAAAGAATAACTCAATTCTGAAAAAAAATCGAAATTGGAGTTTATTTATTAAGGGTAAATGTATGGTCGCCTTTAAGCTGTCATGATTGTTTTGAAATAAAAATGTGAAAGTGTTTACTACTATCGAACAGTAAGGCGAGGTTTTCTTGTGAGAGTGTTTCCGATTAGAAATAAAAAACCCTATTTAAAACTAATTAAATAGGGTTAGATTAAAATTGTGGAGTTGCAGGGACTCGAACCCTGGTCCAGAGAAGGCAACTATCAAATCTTCTACATGCTTATTTTGTTATTGATTTTCGAGAACAACCTGAGAACAAACACTCCAGTTATTCCTTAGCTTTTTAATTTTCGCAAAGCGTGCAAAGCTAACGCTAAACTAGTTCTACATTATGACACCGTGAATTCCTCCGAGGTAAAACAACCCAAAGGTACGATGAAGGCCTCCTAATCTAATTAGGACGCGGGTAATTTAAGCTTGGCTTAAATTACGCAGCCATTGCGTAAGAATAATCTTCGTCAATTGTGTTTTGGAATTATCTTTCAAGGCTCTCATCCCATGAGCCTGCATGCTTACATTTGTAACTACTCGACCTGTCAAAACCGGTCAACCCCATTATTTTAAAGAACTATTGGTTGTAATTTTTTAATAACAACAGTTCAAGTTACAAAATTCCCCATCAAGAAATAAAAAAAGAAACTATTATCAGAATTAGAAGAAACTTTACCAACTGGTTCCCCGTAATGCCGAAAAGAAAATTATGTGTGGCATCTAGTCTTTTAATTTAACACACGAAACTATACGTTGAGTAAGAGTCTCTCTTAAGGAGTTATATGAATATTTTAAAAATACATTTTCTTTTCCCTATCTTCTTTATCATTTTTATTTCCAACGGCATTTTTGCTCAAACAGAAATAGTTCGGTTCAGAAACATTAATACTTTAAATGGGTTGTCTAACGATTGGGTAAATTCCATAACCGAAGATAACCGCGGATTTATGTGGGTAGCCACTCAATCCGGTTTAAATGTGTTTGATGGCACAAATAATCACTTTTTAACACACGAAACGGGTAATCATAAGACCTTAACAATTAAAGATGTAAGTGTGGTATGGCATTCCAAGCACGATAAAATTATTGCTGGAACTTGGGGAGGAGGAATTCACATAATTGATCCTTATTCCAAGCAAATCAAAAATATCGGGCATAATCCGTTAGAAAATAAAATGCTCGTGAAAAGCATAGTAGAGACTAGTGACTCCATTCTTTGGGTGGGTAGTTATGGGAATGGGTTATATAAATATGATTTGAAAAAAGATCTTTTTGAGAAATGTACTTTTAGCAATGCAAACTATTCAGATGATATTTTTGACTATTGTCAGGATTTAGTTGTGTCAAATGACACTATTTGGATTGCGGCTAGGTTTGGAGTGTTAGGATATATAATAGCTGGTACAAACCAGATACAGATAAGCAAATCTGTATACAAAGATCGGTCTAGTGCAGGAGAAATAGCTTGTCTTGCCTACCATGAAGGGAATTTAATTTTGGGTACTCAAAATGGGAAAATTATCTCCTATAATATTAACACACAACAAGATTCTTTGCTTTATCAACTAAAATACAACCAAAGCATAAGAGAAATTACACTTGACAAAAATAAAAAGTTATGGGTAAGTTCTAGTTCAGAACTCTACAGATATGATTTTTATCAAAAAACAATGACCCGAATTATTCCTCCTGATGGAGGTATTGCTCACCATAGTACTTTTGTAATTTATTCTGATTCACGTGGTATCATGTGGTTTGGAACATGGGGAAACGGACTGAACTGGTATTCAGAAAAATTTAACACTTTCCGTCATATTCAATTATCTAATAATAATTCAGTAGCCATACTTGTAGTGTACCCTTGGAGTGATAGTTTATTGTTTTTCGGTACTACATCAGGCATATATAAGTATAATAAATACACTGCTGAGTCGCAGAAAATTAAATTTAAGGGCGAATATGGGAAGGAAATACAGAATAGTTCCATCAGTATTATAGAGCAATATCAAGGACAAATAGTACTGGGAGTACATGGGACGGGTTTGTTTTTTATGGATTCAGATTTGAATATTCGCCCTGTAAACCCATCTGAAAGTTCATATTTTAAAAATGTGTCAATTACTAATTCAAGCAAATTAAAAAATGGTGAGTTATGGATTGGAAGTTGGACCAAAGGAGCAGTACTAATGAACGAAAACACAGGAGAGTACCATGAGTTTTATAAAGACGCTTCTACAAAAACTTCGTTAAGTAGCAATACAGTCTTTTGCGCTGTAGAGGGGGGTGAAAATATCACTTGGGTTGGTACACAAGAAGGTCTTGTGAGATATGATCGTAAAAATAAATCCTTTGAAAAAGAAACAATTTTAGTTAAAACATCTCAAAAATCATTAAGTATTAGAGGGGTTAGAGATGTAGTGAGAATACAGGATGGTAGCTTATGGTTAGCTACTACAGACGGGCTAGTGAATTACAATCCTAATACTAAAAAAACCAAACTACTCTCAGACAAAGATGGTTTAATCGATAACGTAATACATTCACTCACTTATTTGGATAATGATATTTGGGCAAGTACAAAATCGGGTTTAATAAAAGTTGATTTAAATACCTTACATGTTTCGAATTATACCAATCAAGATGGGTTTCTTTCTAATATGTTTAATGATCATAGTGTGTATTTTCCTGAGGATAGCACATTATACCTAGGGAATGGAAATGGAGTTTTATATTTTAACCCCTATAAATTAGCAGAGTACAACGGAGAAGTTGATTTCTATTTCGAAGAATTATTTTTAAATGATACGCTTGTAAAATTAGAGCATAATCTATTGAATAAACATATTTCCCAATGCTCTTCGCTTAACTTTCAATATGATCAAAATAATATAGCGATTAAAATTGCGATTCAGGATTTTCACGAATCAAAAGTGAATAAGTATGCCCATATATTGGTAGGGTTTGATGAAAATTGGGTTACACATGATTACAGTTATCGCTTGATTCGTTATACCAACTTGGATCCAGGGACATATACGTTTAAAGTAGCCAAAATTCTTGAAAACGGGCTAGTTTCTGAAGAAACCGCTGAATTAAAAATCACTATTGAAAAGCCGGTTTGGTTAGAGGTTTGGTTCATCTTATTGATGATATTATTATTTATTTTATCTGTTTACTTTTTATTTAAATATAGAATGCGAAGTATAAAAGCACAAAACAAACTATTAGAACATAAAATAGCTATTCGTACAGAAGAGATTCAAAAGCAAAATTTAAAACTAAGATCAAAAAGAGAATTAATGCAAAGCAATGTTCGCTATGCTTCTTTATTACAAAATTCCTTATTACCTAATTCTTCGCAAATTCAATCTGGATTCAAAAATCATTTTATATTCAACAAACCTAAAGATGTAGTAAGCGGAGACTTTTATTGGTTTACAAAAATTGGTTCAAAGAGTATATTTATAGTAGGTGATTGCACGGGCCATGGAGTTTCTGGAGCGTTCATTAGTGTTTTAGGAATCACCTCAATCAGAGGAATTGTAGAAGGTAAAGGGATTTACAGACCCGATTTAATCTTAAATGAATTACATCAGGAAGTAAATGCATCACTTCATCAAAATGATAGTGAAGTAAGGGATGGCATTGATATTAGTATTATATGTTTTGACGAAATAACTAAAGAATTACAAGTTGCTTCAGCCATGTCTATTGTGAATATTTTTAATAAAAATGGAGAAGTCAAGAAAATTAGAGGTGATAGATTTCCTATAGGCGGAAACTCATCAATGTATTCAAGAAAAAGTAGTTACGAGTTAGAAACAATTCATGTAGAAGAACGACTTAGAATATATCTTTATTCAGATGGTTTTAAAGACCAGTTTGGAGGAGAGAAAGGTAAAAAATATATGCAGGGTAACTTTTTTAAATTATTAGAGACCATTAATAAACAAGAGATGTCCGAAATAGCTCCATTTCTTGAAAGAGAGTTTTCCAGTTGGAGAGGTCAAGAAGAGCAAATAGATGATGTGTTAGTTGTGGGATTAGAAATAAATAGTTAACTCAACAGTATGTTTTGATTCTATCTATATATCAAGCTTTCATTTCTCTACTATTTTTTCTTTTTTTGGATGTATGCGCATATTATGTTGTTTAATCGTACTTTTTTGGATTATAAAATCAGAAGCTCAAATATTAAATTTTGAGAAATTCCGGCCGAATGTCGATACCTCCAATATTTGGAAATCCTCTCTTTCAGCTGGTTTTGATTTGAAGCAAAAAGCAACACGTTCATTGGATTTAAAATCACAAATGGGCACCTATTATATCAGTGAAAAACATTCTTATTTTTTATTAGGTGATATTGGGTTAACCCGAGTAGACAAGGAAAATATTTTCCAACAAGGCTACTTACATTATCGAACAGTTTTACATAGAAGACAAAAATTTGCTTATGAACCATTTATCCAATTTCAATATGATTTAGGAAAGGGGCTGAAAAGAAGACATCTGTTTGGTGGTAATATCAGAATCAATTTTTATAACGATAGCACACTTACCTTGTCCATGGGTACTGGCGCATTTTATGAAAATGAAAACTGGATTGATACTGATGAAAACAACTTTTTAAACATCAACATAAAGTCAAATAACTATGTCTCTCTGAACTGGATAGTTAGTGATTGGGCTGTTTTTTTTCTGACAAGTTATTATCAGGCACCATTTGATGATTTTTTGTCGCCAAGATTAATTCTAGAAAGTAACTTACAGTTGAAGTTTACTGAAAATTTTGCTTATGATGTGCGTTTTGAAACTAATATTGACCGTTCTCCTGTGGTGGAAGCGGGTCGGCTGACCTATTTATTATCCTCTGGATTCAGATATAGTTTCTAGAGGACAAACTTTTTTCGGTATAGTTTGTTGAACAGGATATGGAAGCTGCAACGACTAAGAAAACATCAAAAAAGACATCAATTCCTGAAGCATATATAGACTATTGCCTTTCAGGAAATCACACACAAAACGTGTATCAATTTTGTAAAACGGCAAAAATTTCAGAAAAGAAATTTTACGAAGAGTATGGCTCACTTCGAGCAATCAAATACGCCATTTACAAACAACCCTTAGACGAGGCGTTAGAAATGCTTGCTGAGGATGAGAATTTCAAACACTATGGAACCCATGAGAAGATACTTTCTCTTTATTTCACTTGGGTGCAACAGTTGGTTAACATTCGATCGTTTTTGTTATATCAAGAAGAAAAATGTGGGGTGAGTTTTTATAAAGATTTTTATTATTCCTTCCATCAAGATTTTAAAGAATTTGCCGATGGCGTTATCAGCGAAGGAATAGGGAAAGGTGAAATTCCAGCGCGGCAATACATTGATCAGTTGTATGCGAAAGGTTTGTGGGCTCAACTGATGTTCATTTTTAAGTTTTGGCTACACGATACCTCAAAGGGTTTTGAACGCACTGATGCTGCCATTGAAAAATCTGCCAAAGTAGCTTTTGACATGATTGGTGAAGGGCCACTAGACTCTATTTTTGACTTAGGGAGATTTATGATGGGGAACATGCGCTCATGAAAGAATCCTCAAAAATACCTACGAGCAAAATAGCAAGAGCTTCTAAAATTGTATCCACAGGGATAAAAGTTGGAGGGAACTATGCAAAATACTATTCTAAAAAATTAGTTGGTCAATCAAGTGAAGACGAACTCAACAGAGATAATGCGGAAACCTTGTACGATGCTTTTAGTGAGTTGAAAGGCAGTGCCTTAAAAATGGCTCAAATGCTAAGCATGGAAGGCAATGTATTACCCAAAGAATATCAGAACCAGTTTCAGTTAGCACAGTACAGCGCTCCTCCGTTATCTGGTCCACTTGTGGTGCGAACCTTTGAAAAGTCTACAGGGAAAAAGCCGTTAGAGATGTTTGATTCGTTTGAGATGAAAGCAACCAATGCAGCTTCTATCGGTCAAGTACACAAAGCCTCATTGAATGGAAATGAGTTAGCCATAAAAATTCAATACCCAGGTGTTGCAGATAGCATTACCTCTGATTTGCGGTTAATAAAACCTTTTGCTTTAAGGTATTTAAAAGTTTCTGAAGCGGAAGCTGCAGTATACTTCAAAGAAGTAGAAGAAAAATTATTAGAAGAGTCCGATTACGATCTAGAGCTAAGCCGAAGCCAGTTTATTCGAGAAAAATGTGCTCATATCAATAATGTGGTGTTGCCAGAATACTTTCCCGAGTTGTCCGGTAATCGCGTTTTAACCATGTCGTGGTTGAGTGGAGAACACTTATCTGATTGGATTAAGAAAAATCAATCGCAAGAGGATAAAAACAAACTCGGTCAGACCCTGTGGGATTTTTATATGTACCAAATGCATGACTTAAAGATGGTGCAAGCCGATCCACACCCAGGAAATTTCTTAGTTTTAAAAGACGCGAAACTAGGTGCCTTAGATTTTGGCTGTGTAAAAGAGTTACCCGAAGAGTTCTATAAAAGTTTCTCAGCGTTGTTGAGTGATGATGTAATAAATAATAAGGAACGATTTATTCATCATTTAGAACTATTGGAAATACTATTGCCCGATGATGATGAAAATGCACGAAAGTTTTTTATCGATACCTTTCACCAAATGATATCATTGTTGGCTCGACCGTTTAAGTTCGATTCCTTTGATTTTGCTGATAAAGCTTACTTCAACGAGATTATTCAAACAGGCTACGAGGTCTCAAAACTGACAGAAGCTAAAAAGTACAAATCCACTCGCGGATCGAAGCATTTTTTATATATCAACAGAACGTTTTACGGGCTTTATAATTTATTACACATGTTGGGCAGCAAGATAAAAGTGACATGGAAGCTGACAGAATAAATGCTTTCAGTCATTTGTTTTACGCTGTCATAGTGCAACAATCTCGTTTCTATTTAACGAGTTATGAGCCATTGCTTGAAATAGATATTTATCTAAAGATAGGCTCATATATCTCTAATCTGATGCGTTATAAATCTTATAGGATTTTTAACCTCAGTTAACCGGAAAAATCTTCCGTTGGTCGTTTTTTCTTATTTATATGCAGATTTATTAGTATATTAATAGGCTTGTTTAATTGAAAACGGGCATCAAATAAGATGAAAGAGACTTCTTTAAAAATACTAGGCTTAAACTTAACTAATATGAATTTAAAAATTACTCAAAAAAGTATCGGATTAATGATTTTAGGTGTGTTGTTCTTTAATATATCTGTAGGTCAAATTAACACGCCATCAGGTGCCACTGTACCGTTTGGCACTAACACAGCCTATGCTTATGGCATGATGCCAACAAATTTGTCATCATCTGGTAGTTACGGTCAATCGTCAGGGGTGGCTACGATGTACAATGCTTGGAAAACGGAATATATAGAGAACTGTGGTTCCGATAAAGCGCGTGTACGATTTGATGATCCATCACAAACAGTTTCTGAAGGAGTGGCTTATTCAATGTTATTAGCTGCTTATGCCGCAGATAAAGATTTGTTCGACAGGTTGTGGGCATTCTATAAACAACACCGAAACGGCAATGGAGTGATGCATTGGAAAATTAGTGGTTGTAATTCTGTTATTGGTCAAAATGGTGCTACAGATGCTGAATTAGATGCAGCTATGGCATTAATTGTTGCTACGGTACAATGGCCAAATAGCCCTACCCCTCATAATTATAAAACAGATGCAGTGGCATTAATTAATGCGATAAAAAACTATGAGGTAAATGCTGATGGAACTTTTGAGAATGGAGATTCATGGAAACCAGCGTGTCGTAACCCGTCATACCAAGCACCAGCTTACGCTAAGGCATTTAAAGAATTCATGGCTGATAATGGTCAGAATCAAGATGCGTTTTGGACTAATGTGGCGAATAAAACAGAAAATTTATTTAAAAACAATGCACACCCTACTTCTGGCTTATCTACAAACTGGTGTACACCAGATGGGCCTCCAAGCCCTGACTGTAGTGGTTCAGGGACTGCGCCAGACAAGTTTGGTTATGACGCTTGCCGTGCTCCATGGAGACAAGGGGTGGATGTGTTGTGGTGGGGGTCATCTGCCACAGGACAAGTGCAAGCTGTTGTTAATAGACAATCTGATTTTTGGATTAATAAAGGTGGCGCTACTACTGTACAAGGAGGAAATAATATGAACCATGATGGGACTGGCTCTGGAGATTATAATTCTGCTTTTGTTGGCCCCATTGGTGCTATGGCTTTAGCAGCTACAACTACAACAGCTCATCAAAATTTTGTGAATCAATTATATAGCGAAAATATCAAAACAAGTATGGCCAATGGCTACTTTACTGAGATTTTACAAATGATTGGTCTATTTGTTCAAACAGGTAATTTCTGGAATCCGTATAGTACAATAAGTGGTCCAACGAATGACTTACCCGTAGTATCTTTGTCAGCAAACACGAGTGTATGTTTAGGCACCGCTGTAACTTTAACAGCATCTGCTTCAGATCCTGATGGATTAATTAGCAAGGTGGAGTTTTATGATGGCACTACTTTGTTGAGCACGGATGATAGTCAACCCTACAGGTATAATTGGACACCAAATACGGGTGGTTCAAAAACAGTTACAGCTAAGGCTTACGATAACACAGACGCTTCAGAATCGTCTGAGGCAGTAACCATTAATGTGATTACAGTAACCCAACCTGAGGCCAATTCTCCCGCAGATTTTTGTGTTGGAGGTATGGTTCCAAGTTGGACAGCTTCTGCAAGTGCTGGAAATGCTCTTCGTTGGTACACTTCGGCAACTGGTGGTAGTGCCAGTACTACTGCTCCTACCATTTCTAATACTGTCGGCACAAAAAATGTTTGGGTTAGTCAACAACTGACGTCTTCTCCTAATTGCGAAAGTGAAAGAAAACCATTTACTGTAGAAGGTGTTGCTACCCCTTCAGAACCAACGACCACTAACCCAGAAGCTTTCTGCGAAGGCAGTGAAGCACCTAGTTGGAACGTTACACCAAATTCAGGAAATACTTTAGTGTGGTATACTTCGGCTACAGGGGGTAATGGTTCTCAGTCCGAGCCAGCTATACCGAATACGCCAGCTGGAATTAAAAAAATATGGGTAAGTCAAGTGGCTTCAAGTTGTGAAGGGCCTAGAAAAGAATTGTCTGTGGAAGTGTTGTCTGCACCCAATGCGCCAAGTGTTGAAAGTCCTGTCGCTTACAATTTAAATGATACACCGTCACAATTATCAGCGATTGGTTCAAATTTAAAATGGTATAATGAAGCAACAGGTGGGTCAGGGTCATCAACTGCTCCAACTCCTTCAACGAATCTTGCTGGTTCAACTACTTATTATGTGTCCCAGTCAACTGGTGGTGCTTGTGAAAGTCCTAGAGCTAGCGTTGTAGTCAATGTTAGTAATGTCTTACGTGTACAGAACACAAATTCAAATATAGTTATTGACGGCACAATTGATGCGGCATGGGATGCTGTATCTGGTCAGTCGTTTGCTAACAACCTTATTCAAGGTGAGGTATCAAGTCCTAATGATTTATCAGGAACGTTTAAGCTACTGTGGGATAATTCGTACTTCTATGTTTTAGGAGAAATCACCGATGATTTTAAAGAGAATGATAGTGAGTCTATTTATGAGGATGATGGGGTAGAAGTTTATTTCGATTACGGAAATGATAAGCAGTCAACTTATGGAAGTGATGACGTTCAATACTCATTCGGTTGGGATGACACTAACTTCAGCATAAGCGGATCAGGTAATATTGCTACTGACGGTATAGATTTCAGTATTGTATCCACAACGGATGGTTATGTGTTTGAAGCGCGATTCCCATGGGCAACTTTAGGTGGTAGTGCGTCTCCTGACGCTATTCACGGGTTTGACTTTCATGTAAATGATGATGATAATGGAGGTGGCAGAGACGGTAAACTTTCGTGGAATGCTACAGAAGATAATGCATGGCAATCACCTGCTTTATTTGGAGATATCTTTCTTAGTAATGAAATCATTACCACTTTAAATGCGTATGAGATCAACGAGATAAGAACCTTTCCTAATCCTTTTAATAACACGATTCAGATAGAAGGAATCTCAAAAGAAACCAGTTATTATTTCACTGATATAAGTGGAAGAATTGTACAGTCAGGTAAAACAGATGGGGAGATAATCACTGAGTTTGAATCAGGAGTATATCATCTAATTCTTCAAACGGCATCTGGAAATAAATTTTTAAAGCTAGTTAAAGTTGACTAGATAGTAATCTATGAATGGAAGGCGAATAGAACCAAGCTGTTAGTCTTCCATTTATTTTTTTTTATCATACAAACAACACTTTTTGTCCATTAAAAAATCTGTTTTGACTTTAATTTCGTATATTCAAGGTCATTCTATTTAGTCTAGAAGGTAAAGAACCTAGCAGTAGCTGTTGTTCAACTGAACGAATAGAGATTCGAATTAGGAAACCCAAATAAATAACAAATGAAAAAAATTACGCTCAGTAACTTATTGACTTTATTTTTAGCCACACTAACATTTATAGGTGTCGCTCAAATTAACACCCCTACTGGGGCAACAAAGCCATTTGGAAGTAATGCATCCTATCAATATGGTATGATGCCTACAAACTTACCAACTGGTGGTAGTTATGGGGCATCAAGGGATGCAGCCACAGCATACGATAGTTGGAAAGAAAAGTGGGTTGAAAATTGCGGTTCAGATAAAGCAAGGGTGAAATTTGACACACCTAATGATAATCAAACTGTTTCCGAAGGCATTGCTTATGGAATGCTGTTGTCTGCTTATGCTGCGGATAAAAACCTATTTGATAGACTTTGGACGTATTACAAGGCTAATAGCAACAACAAGGGGGTGATGAATTGGAAAATTAATGGCTGTACAGGTGTTGCAGGAGAAAATGGTGCAACAGATGCTGAATTAGATGCTGCAATGGCTTTAATTGTTGCAGACTATCAATGGCCAAACGTTAACTCTCCATATGATTATAAATCTGAAGCGACTACGCTAATTGCTGCGATTAGAAATTATGAAATTCATCCAACATCTTACCAGACTATTAACGGGGATGCTTGGGGTTTTGGAAGCGATTGTAGAAATCCAAGTTATTTTTCTCCTGCTTATTATAAAGAATTTGCAAAAATTGAAACTAATCAAACTACATTTTGGAACAACACCATTAGTGAAAGTAGTGACTTTTTGTTAAAAAACAGAAATTCAAATACAGGACTAGTTAGTAATTGGGCTGACCCCAATGCTACTGCTAATAGCTGTAATGGGCCAAATGAATACGGGTATGATGCCTGTAGAAACCCTTGGAGGATGGCAAATGATGTGTTGTGGAATGGTGCCTCAGCTACGACTGCTTCAAAAGATATTTGCAATAAGTTAGCCAGTTGGACAAATGGTTATGCAAATCAATTAAAAGGACCAATATCTCAAAGCGCCTCTAATCCCAGTCAGGGACAATATAGAAACGGTGTCTTTACTACTTATGCTTTGGCGGTAATGGGGGCAAGCTCTACCTACCAAAATCATTTAAATAGTTGTTATTCGAATGTAGTTGGGGTGGGGAATAATGAGAATTATTTTGGTGCTACATTAAGATCAATCACCTTATTTATGTTGACAGGTAATTTCTGGCAGCCAGGAACAACAAGCACCCCGAATAACATTAAACCAACCGTGTCGCTAACAGCACCAAGTTCAGGTGCTAGCGTGTGTGAAGGCGTAAATATCACCATCTCCGCTACAGCAGCAGATAGCGATGGCAGTATTGCTAAAGTTGAATTTTATAATGGCACAACCCTTTTAGATTCAGACAATAGCAGTCCTTATTCTTATGTCTGGACAAATGCTACATCAGGTAACAAGTCATTAACTGCTAGAGCGTATGATAACAACAATGCGGTCACGACTTCTGCTGCAAGAACAATAACGATAAAAGCTGCACCTAATAAACCTACGGTTGAAGGAACAGTGAATTATGAAAAAGATGAGACAGCTTCACCGTTAAGTGCTGTGGGTACTAGTTTAAAATGGTACACTAGTTCAACTGGAGGGACTGGTTCTTCAAGTGCGCCAACTCCTTCAACAAGCAGTATCGGAAGTACTAACTATTATGTAACTCAAACAATTGATGGTTGTGAGAGTGAACGAGCTATCATCACAGTAACTGTAAGTGCCCCAATTGAAGCAATTAATGTTGAGAAAGCTGATAGTTCTATACAAATTGACGGAAATATTGATGATGTTTGGAATAGTGTAGAGGGGCATGTTTTAGAAAATGTAATTCAAGGAACTGTTTCTAACGCTAGTGATTTATCAGCTGAGTTTAAATTACTTTGGGATGCTACAAACCTATATGTGTTGGGGGACATTACTGACGAGGCTACAATCAACGATAGCCCAAATTCGTATGAGGATGATGCCGTGGAAGTGTATTTAGACTTTGGTAACGATAAGGCTACTACCTATTCTGCAACTAATGATGCTCAATATACCTTCCGATGGGATGATAATACTATTGGTACAAATGCATCAGGGAGTACTTCAACCTCAGGAATTGATTTTATAATGAAAGCTTCCACTAAAGGTTATGTGTTTGAAGCAAAGATTCCTTGGTCATTAGTAGGTGGGAGTGGACAGATAAATACGTTACATGGCTTTGATTTCCATGTGAATGATGATGACAATGGTGGTACTAGAGATGGGAAATTATCTTGGAATGCTGCGACAGACGCAGCATGGCAGCAACCCGCTTTGTTTGGTTCAATAAAATTGGTAAATGTAGTGGCATCAACTTATGATGATGTGTTTCTTAAAGCAATTACTACTTTCCCTAACCCATTTAACGCTACCGTAAAAATCAACGGGTTGAAAGGAAAAACCGATTATGTGTTCACGGATATTAGTGGACGAGTTATTCAAAGTGGCGTTACAACAGGAGTGATAGAGACTAAATTTGAAGCCGGCTCTTATCACTTAATATTGGATTTTGGTGATCGAAAAAAATATTTGAAATTGGTTAAGGTTGATTAGTAGGTTTGTCAACTTTATTATCCACAAAAAAGGAGCTTAATCGAGCTCCTTTTTTGTTGTAATCGACTCAAGAGTTTCTATTTGCACTTTCTTTTTTCAAAACCTTTTTGCCTCTCGCTATTTTCGTTAATTTGCATTGGTGGAACAATTCGTAGTATCGGCTAGAAAATACAGACCGCAAGGTTTTGATGAAGTGGTGGGGCAGGAGCATATCACCACCACGCTTAAAAATGCTATTGCGAATAGTCACTTGGGTCAGGCTTTGCTGTTTTGTGGGCCGCGTGGAGTAGGTAAAACCACCTGTGCACGGATTCTGGCAAAGTTGGTAAATGGATTTGATGAAAACGATCAGTCCAACAACATGAACATTTATGAGTTGGATGCCGCATCCAACAACTCTGTGGATGACATTCGCAATTTGGTAGACCAAGTTCGCTTCCCTCCACAGCATGGAAAATTTAAAGTCTATATCATTGATGAGGTTCACATGCTTTCAAGTGCGGCTTTTAACGCATTTTTGAAAACATTAGAAGAGCCACCAGCTTATGCGATTTTTATTTTAGCAACCACAGAGAAGCATAAGATTATTCCAACGATACTTTCTCGTTGTCAAATATTTGATTTTAATAGAATTCAAGTCAGTGACATTGGAAATCATTTGGCTAAAATTGCTGCAAACGAAAAAATTGAGGCAGAGCCAGAAGCACTTCACCTTATCGCTCAAAAAGCTGATGGTGCTTTAAGAGATGCCCTTTCTATTTTTGATTTAATAGTTACCTTTTCCTCGGGAAATAAAGTTACTTATGCAGATACCATTAGTAACTTACATATTCTTGATTATGACTATTACTTTAAAGTAACCACCTCCTTATTAGAGGGTAACTTACATACCGCCTTGTTGTTGTTCGATGAAATTTTAAACAACGGATTCGATGGACACATTTTTATAGTTGGCTTATCACAACATTTTAGAAATTTAATGGTCTGTAAAGATCAAGCCACCATTCAATTGCTAGAGGTTTCGGATAACATCAAAACCAAGTACCTAGAACAAGCGAAGGGTTCATCGCTTTCTTTTTTATTGTCTTCTTTAAGCATTTCAAGCACATGTGATCAGAGTTATAAAGGCTCCAAAAATCAACGGTTGCATGTCGAGTTGGCGCTCATGAAAATGGCCCACTTAAAAGATGTACTTACCCTAGAGCCAGGGGAGATTAAAAAAAAAACTGAAGTCGTAGCTAAGCCAGTTGTTCAACAGCCTATAGCGGCAAACAAGCCAGCTACTCGAACAGTAGTCGCTGAACCTCCTAAAGAGGAGGTTAAAAAGCCAACAGAGCAAGCCAAGCCACTTTCTGAACCGCCACAGGCTAAACCCACTCAGGCAAAACGTTCTACTCTTCGTTTGTCCGATATCGGTAAGCAGAAAGAAGAAGCAGCCGCTGAAGAGGAACGTTCCGAAGCAGATGCTTTTACTTTTGAAGATTTACAAAATCACTGGAGCGCATTTATTCAGCGATTAACTCGCGAAGGGAAAATCAACCTATACACCACGCTTAACAACGGGGTGTTAAGTCTTGAAGAAACCAAGGTAGTCATCAAAGTAGATAACCAGTTGCAGCTAGAAAATATTAACAGCATCAAAGAAGACTTGATGCAGTACATCAGAGCCAACCTCAACAATTACCAAATCTTTTTGGAAGTGATCATTGACCAGACGGAGAAAAAAGATATGATGTATACTGCACAAGATAAATACGAATACCTCGTTAAAGCATATCCTGATTTAGAACTTTTGAAGAAGGAATTGGGATTAGAATTAGGGTTTTAAAAAATTAAAATAAACATGTTAAAGTTGAATAGTCATTCAGAACGTATGGAAGAAGCTCTAAATCAAAAAAACCGTCATTCTGTCCCGACAATTTTCGGGAGAAGCGAAGAATCTCTCGTTAAAATACTCTGTGTCTTATTTCTCTTTCTTTCCATAAGCACCTTTGCTCAAACTTTTGAGACCAAAAAACTTACTGATAAAAACGGGTATTCTTATGAAACCGTAGAGGGAGACCCCTTAAAAACACGCATCTACACATTAAAAAATGGCTTAAAAGTTTATTTGTCGGTGTACAAAGACGAGCCACGCATTCAAACGTATGTCGCCATAAAAGCGGGTAGCAAGAGTGATCCAGCAGATGCCACTGGATTAGCACATTATTTAGAACATATTCTATTTAAAGGAACTTCACAAATTGGTTCATCAGATTGGGAGAACGAAAGTAAACTGCTTACTGAAATCGAAACTTTATATGAATCGTATCGAGAAACAAAAGACTCTACCAACCGAACAGTTATCTATCATCAAATTGATAGTATTTCAGGCGTAGCCGCGAAGTATGCAATTGCTAACGAATACGATAAGCTAATGAGCAACGTAGGTGCTAGTGGCACCAATGCCTACACTTTTTTTGAACAAACGGTGTATATCAATGATATTCCTGCCAACCAAATTAACAAGTGGATAGAAATTGAAGCAGAACGATTTGGGGAAGTGGTCCCACGATTATTTCACACCGAATTGGAAGCAGTTTATGAGGAAAAAAATAGAGGTATTGACTCTGATCGTAGAAAAGTGTGGGAAGCGCTGTTAGAAGGTATCTTTCCTACACATCAATATGGAACGCAAACCACTATCGGTACGGTGGAACATTTACAAAATCCATCCATCACAGAAATCAAGAAATACTTCCATAAGTATTATGTCCCTAATAACATGGCGATTTGTTTGAGTGGCGATTTAGATCCAGCATTAACCATTAAAACAATCGATGAATACTGGGGGCAAAAAGAAGCTAAACCCGTTGCTGATTTTGTTGTTGCCAAAGAAACACCCATTCAGCAGCCTATTGTGCGAGAAGTTGTGGGCCCCGATGCAGAAAATGTGACTTTAGGTTTTCGTTTTCTTGGGAAGGCAAGTAAAGAAGCTTTAATGATGGAGTTAGTTTCTATGATTCTATCCAACAGCCAAGCTGGGTTAATTGATTTAAACCTCAACCAACAACAGAAAGTGTTGGGTGCTTATTCTTACCCTTTGCGATTGAAAGATTATTCGATTCAAATGTTGTCGGCTTCGCCTAAAACAGGTCAGTCGTTGGAGGAAGCATGCGATTTATTGTTAGGTCAGCTGGAGTTAATCAAACAAGGAAAATTTGATGATTGGTTGATCCCAGCAATTGTCAACGATTACAAAAAATCACAAATGTTGGAGATGGAAAGTAACAAAGCCCGAGCGACTTCCTTTGTCAGTGCTTTCGTAGCAGACATTCCGTGGGCTGAGGCAGTTTCTGAAATTTCGGAACTAGAAAAAATCACGAAACAAGAAGTCATTGACTTTGCTAAAGCCAACTACAAAGACAATTATGTAGTGGTTTACAAACGAACAGGTGTAGATACTACAATTGTGCGAGTACCAAAACCGATAATTACGCCAGTGGAGGTGAACCGCGAAAAGCAATCACCTTTTTATGTCCGTTTGACAGAAGAAAAAGTATCCGAGATTGAACCGGAGTTTGTGGATTTTAAAAAAGACATGACCTTCAGCGAGTTTAAGGGAATACCCATTCACTATAAAGCAAACACGGAAAACACGCGATTCAACTTGTATTACATCTTAGACATGGGTAGCCGTCATAATAAGAAATTGAGTTTAGCAGTCAGTTATCTTGATTATTTAGGAACTGATAAATATTCTGCCGAAGACTTAAAAAAAGAATTTTACAAATTAGGTTGTGAATACGGGGTTATGACTTCCGATGATCAAGTGTATGTTTCATTAAGTGGTTTGAACAAAAACTTCGATAAAGCATTGCAACTCTTTGAGAATTTCTTGACCAACGTACAACCTAACAAAGAAGCCTACGAGGAAATGGTTGGACGAATCTTAAAATCCAGACAAGATGCCAAGTTGAATAAAGGAACAATTTTACAAAAGGCTATGCTTAACTATGTGATTTATGGAGAGAAGTCGCCATTTACAGATATACTTTCAGAGGAGGAACTCAAAGCCATTCAACCTCAGGAACTGGTAAATAAAGCGAAGGATATCTTAAACTACCGACACCGCGTGTTGTATTATGGTCCCGCTTCAGTCGATGCTTTGAAGAAGTCGTTAAAAAAGTACCACAAGGTTCCGAAAGACTTAAAAGCGTATCCTGAAAAAACTATTTACCCAGAGCAACCACTTGATGAAAACAAGGTTTATTTTGTGAACTATGACATGGTGCAGGCGGAACTGTTAATGATTTCACGATCGAAGCCCTATAGCGAAACATTAGACATTGAAGCCGATTTGTTCAATGAATACTTTGGTGGGAGCATGGGTTCTATAGTCTTTCAAGAGCTAAGAGAGTCAAAAGCACTGGCTTATTCCGTACGTGCTCAATACAGCACCGCAAGCAAACCAAACAAGTCCAACTATGTAGTTTCGTATATCGGCTCACAAGCTGATAAGTTAAAGCAAGCCGTAGATGGAATGATTGAACTACATCAAAGTTTTAAAGCATCAGATGTGGCATTTGCCAATGCGAAAGATGCTATTTTAAGTGGCATAGAAACTAACCGCACAACTAAAACAGCGGTATTGTTTGCTTATGAGGGGGCTCAAGAGTTTAACCGCGATTATACTTTAACCAAACCTTTATACGAGTACACGCAAAAAGCCTCTTTAAAAGATATTGAAGCTTTTCACCAAGCTTATTTCAAAGACCAAACCAGGGTGTTTTTGGTAATTGGTTCGAAAGAACATGTAGACTTAGAAGCGTTGAAAGCCTATGGTGAAGTAGTGGAGTTAACGCTGGAAGAGGTGTTTGGGTACTAGTTTTTGTGATAAATTACTCTGGTCTTAGCGTCTCGCTGAGACCTTTTCACGTATTCTACCAACTAGATTACTATCTTATTTAATATTCCAAAGTACACTAAATACTTCTGGTGACGATATAAAAACCTGCTCGACTTTTTTATAAATTGAATAACTTTAATCAAAAGTAAAAATTGATAAAAATGGCAGTAAATATATTTAATACCATCCATGAATTAATAGACGCAACAGCTTCCCATTTTATAGAAGTTGGGCAAGCTGCTATTGATCAGCGAGGTAGATTTAATGTGGTATTATCAGGAGGTCCCACACCTGAGTTGCTGTATAAAAAACTTGCTTCATCCCCTTTTAAAAATCAGTTAGAATGGGATAAAGTGTTTTTCTTTTTTGAAGATGAGCGTTATGTGCCCGAAGACCATCCAGAATACAATGGAAAAATGGTAGCAGAAGCAATGTTTAACCCCTTAAATGTTTTGACCTCAAATATATTCTTGGTAGATACCTCATTAACACCTCATCTCGCAGCTAAAGAATATGAAAACACCATTTTGCAACACTTTAATTGGGGGGAAATTAAGTTTGATTTAGTAATTCTTGGATTAGGTGAAGACGCACATACGGCATCTCTTTTTCCCTATTCAACGATACTAGGTGACAGGACAAGTTCAATTCAAGAAGTTTACGCTAAAGAGAAAGAAGCCTTTAGAATCAGCATGACTGCCCCAATGATTAATGATGCCCAAAATCTAACTTTTTTAGTAGCAGGTGAAGAAACTTCAGATGCAGTCTATAATGTATTAGAAGGGGAACGAAATCCTACGAAATACCCCTCACAACTTATAAAGCCCATAAATGGAAACTTAAACTGGTATATCGATAGTGAAGCTGCCTCGAAGTTGAATAAAAAAGCTTAATTAAATACGTTGTTTAAGTTTTGCTGACATAATGTGAGGTTTTCAAATTTATAAAAAGTAATGACAGCGTACTTAGTAACGAATTCAGTTTTAGAACAGCGGAAGGAGTAGAACGGTTGGATATACATATAAATATTAAAGATGACAGTACCGATCCAGTTGTTCAAAAGCTTTTCTGAGTTTTTCTCTGCGTTTAGTTTTAAAATCTGTAGTGTCATTAACTTCACTATCATGTTTGTTCTGAAGCTTTATATTTTTTTCTTTCTCTACTAGAGGAGGTTTCTCAACTGGAGATATGTTTTCTTTTGGATAAATGAATCCAAGAATTGAAGCAATTAATAGTGTGGCTAATATAATTTGTGGTAAATTTTTCATCATCGTTTAAGATTCTATTATTTATTTCTGAATGAATAATTGTGCCAATAAGCCAGAGGTCTATTTTAATAGAAAAAGACTATTTTTAATTAATTAGCTGCGTATTTTAATACCCATTGAGGAATGTGGCTATTCCCCAGTTGGATAAGGAGTAGAAAGAAATTAATGCGAGAGAGGTGAAGTAAAAAGTATAGTTATTGGTTTTTCTTTTGGATAAACTTAGGATTTCATTTAGTTAACACTAGTCCACTCAATCAATCTTCCCATTTCTTTTTTTAATCAAAAAAGAAAAGCCTGAGCGGCTTCACCTAAGGCTTAAATAGGGTATAAAATAACCCTAATAAAACATGATAAACTATTTTAGAAATAATCGCCTGAATACTAAAAGTTAATCAGACAGTTTTTTTCTTTTTCTTCCTGAATTAGCTAAAGAATTTATAGACTAAAACTCCAATGCCGATAAATACTGCTAGTACTAGGAATATTCCAACACCCATTCCTGCTTTGAATATTCCACCTATTAATTCACAGGAACTAAAAAGGGTAGTACAAATTATCAGGATAATGTAATTAATAAGGCTTGCCTGTTTCATGATTTGGTATTTTATGTGATTTAATAGTTAATACCATTAACCTCACCATTTTTATTCCAGTTTCGAAAGATGTTGATTTTTTCTCCAAATTGCCTTTAAAGCCTGTTTTGGAATTTTATCAGTTTATTTGGATGGGTATTCTTGTAAATAAAATTCCACAACTATAAGCCTATACGATAGTGTAATAGTTATATGCTCTGGTCCTCTATTTTTACCTCTTGAATTTTTTTACCTTTCCAAAAAAACAATAATAAAAAATGAATTTTCATACTAGAAAGTGGATTAAGCCCGAAGACCTCAACCCAAACGGCACTTTGTTCGGTGGTCGTTTGTTGGAATGGATAGATGAAGAGGCTGCCATCTATGCCGCGATACAACTGGATAATAATTTTGTTGTAACAAAGTTTATTTCAGAAATCAATTTTAGGAGTTCTGCCAAGCAAGGCGAAATTGTAGAGATAGGGATTCAAGCCACACATTTTGGAAGCACTTCTCTCACGATGAAATGCGAGGTGCGAAATAAAATTACTCGAAGACAAATTATCACAATTGATACCATTGTAATGGTGAATGTTGGAGACGATGGTTTGCCCGCCCCGCATGGAAAAACGTCCGTTCAGTATATTAAAGATAGGTTTGACGAAAAAGATTAAGTCCTTTTATTTCTTCTAAAAGGAAGATATGCTTCACTTCCGATGTCTAAAATAATAACTTATATTAGAGAATAATTCATCAACAAAATAAACATGAATCCAGTACTCAACCACAATCTCTTTTTTGTAAAAGAACATGTAGGCATGTTCAAAGCCGCTAATAATTTTGATATCTATGACCCACAAAGTCAACAGATGTTAATGACTTGCCGAGAAGAAAATCTAGGCTTTTTTACCAAAATGCTTCGGTTCACTGATTATAAGCGAATGACTCCATTTAATATTGAAATTAAAACGGTGACAGGAGAGAAAGTCTTAACAATAAAACGGGGTGTCTCCATTTTTTTATCAGATGTACAAGTATTTGACGAAAATGATCATAAAGTTGGTCAGTTCAAACAACGGTTCTTTTCTTTTGGTGGCAAATTCGATGTGCTAGATGCCGAAGGGAAAAAGATTTGTCAACTTAAGGGAAAATGGACTAGTTGGGATTTTAAATTTGTACATGAAAAAATAGAGTTTGCTCAGGTTACTAAACAATGGGCTGGATTAGGTAAAGAACTATTTACCACAGCAGATAACTATGTATTGCAGATTGACGAAAAGGTACCCGAAAATAATTCGCTGCGTTTTTTAATTCTTGCAGCGGTTATGTGTATTGATATGGTATTGAAAGAGTAAAAAAATTAATAACCAAATTCGGTAAAGTACCGAATTTGGTTTTATAATCATTTTTATAATCATTTTTTAATTTTCACCATCTACATTGATGTTAACATCATCACTTTCAACACCAACTTTTTTATCGTCAGCATCAACATTGATATTAACACCATTTTTTTTCTCAGGAGCTTCAACTTGTTGAGGCTCTTCAGTTTTATACTCTTGTGTTTGTGTTTGAGGTTCTACTGGAACACCTTCGGGTTTAGGGTCGTTACAACCAATTAACGAAGCGATTAAAAATAGGGCGCAAGCAGATTTCATTATATTCTTCATGGAAAATATGGTTTATGTTATTTTTAACTTATCACAATGAATAATAATGCCAATAGCAAATGATGTGAATGAGGAGCTGAGAAAGGTTTAAAATTAATTGATGTGAGGATTAATGTCTACATGTTTCCACATGTGTTTCCCCAACTGTTTTCAAAATCAATTTTGTTCATGAAACGTTTGAGGAACTAACTTTTTTTGATTTTGGTTAATTGAATTGCTTGGGATAATTATGAGGCAAAGCTATAACGGCAATCAAAAATGAAAAACACTATAAAAACAGCTTTAGAGAAATCAATTTCATTTGATGAATATGTTGCCCTATTCGATCAACTAGTGAAAGAAGGGAAAACAACGGGTCCTAATCAATCTGAAGGATATATTAATTTCACAAAGCTGAACTGGTCACGTTACAAAAGAGCCTTGAAACAAATTGAGTTGGATCAGGCTACGTTACAAGTATTGGCTGATATTAAAGAGCCCTTAACTTTATTGATAATCACAGAAGTCTGGTGTGGCGATGCTTCTCAGGTTTTACCCGTTATTCAATTGATGGATGAAATGTCGGAGAAAATTACTTCAAAGCTGGTTTTGCGTGATAAACACGAAGCTTTAATGAATGCGTTTTTGACCAATGGTGGAAAAGCAATTCCTAAGGTTATAGTACTAGATGAAAACAATAAGGTAGTAACTAGTTGGGGACCACGTCCTTCAGAGTTACAAAAACAAGTACTAGCCTATAAAACCGAAAATCCAACTTCCACGGGAATGGATGTTTCAGCGTTAGTACAAAAATGGTATAATGAAGACCGTGGTAAAATTACGCAACTTGAATTAGCCTCTTTACTACAAAAAAACATTCATTTAGAGGTATAAAAATGAATGGTAAGCTTGCTATCAAAACTAAGTATAAGCACCTTATTTTGAATAATTAAGAGTGGTTTTAATAAAAATCATTATCTATTTATCCACATTCAGAAGTAAACTTGTATATTTGCGTCCCTTTTTGGGAACGAGAACGAAAAAAAGAACATGACAGAATTAAACATCACACCATTAGAAAGTTGGTCTGGGGTTAAAAATAGACCTCTAATCATCGCTGGTCCGTGTAGTGCGGAAACCGAAGAGCAAATTATGACTATAGCCACAGCGCTTAAAGATAAAGGTGTTGATTATATGAGAGCCGGAATCTGGAAGCCAAGAACTAGACCTGGATCCTTTGAAGGAATTGAAGAAGAAGGCTTAAAGTGGTTGAGCCGTGTGAAAAAAGAATTAGGGATGAAAGTTGGTACTGAGGTAGCAAATCCTGAACACGTTGAGTTAGCCATGAAATATGGCATTGACTGTTTGTGGGTTGGTGCTCGTACAACTGTTAACCCCTTTGCTATGCAAGAATTAGCAGAGTCTTTACAAGGCATAGATGTTCCTGTTTTGGTTAAAAATCCAATCAATCCAGATGTTCAATTGTGGATTGGTGGTATCGAAAGAATTGCCAATGCTGGAATCACAAAATTAGCAGCAATACATAGAGGTGTTTCTACTTACGATAAAACGAAGTACAGAAACAAACCAATGTGGGAAATGGCGATTGAGTTGAAAAAAGCCATGCCGAATATTCCAATCATTAATGATCCATCACACATAGCAGGTCGAAGAGATTTGATTGAAGAGGTGTCACAAAAAGCCATGGATTTAGGGCTTGATGGTTTGATGATTGAAACCCATAATGACCCAGATAAAGCCTGGTCAGATGCAAAACAACAAGTAACACCGAAAGTATTATTCCAAATACTGGGGAACTTAAAAATCAGAAACGTTTCGACAAGTAACGTGGCATTCAATACTTCGTTAGAAGATTTAAGAGATCAGATCGATACGGCTGATAGAGAGATACTAGAAGCGTTGGCTAACAGAATGCGCATTGTAGAGCAAATTGGTGAATACAAAAGAGATAACAATGTCACTACACTTCAAGTAGCACGTTGGGATTCATTGTTAAACGATAGAACTGAAAAAGGAAAAGCATTGAATCTTTTTCCAGAATTCGTACAAGATGTGTTCAAGCAAATTCACAAAGAATCTATTAGAGCACAAAGCCAGATAATGAATAATGATAAAATAGATGCATAAAGACGGAGCTAATATTCATATTACGCACGATTTATCTTCTACTTTCCAATCATTATTTCCGAAAGAAAATTACTCAAAGCTCTGTGTTCTCGTTGATGAGAATACGGAGCTTTATTGTTTACCCAAAGTTGCCTCCTTTCTTTCAGAGGCGCATATAATTAAAATAAAAAGCGGAGAAGAAGAAAAAACACTCACCACTTGTCAAGCAATTTGGCAAGAGATGACTGATTTACAACTCGACCGTAAAGCATTAGTGATAAACCTTGGGGGCGGAGTCATTGGTGATATGGGTGGTTTTTGTGCGGCTACTTATAAAAGAGGAATTGATTTTCTTCAAATGCCCACAACACTCTTGTCTCAAGTAGATGCCAGCGTAGGAGGGAAGTTAGGGGTTGATTTCAATAGCTTTAAAAACCATATTGGTGTTTTTAGAGTACCAAATGCTGTATTAATTGATACCAATTTCTTAGAGACATTAGATCCAAGAGAGTTACGGTCAGGTTATGCGGAGGTAATGAAGCACGCCCTTATTGCTGATCAATCCAAGTGGGAGTTTCTGATGACACAAAGCTTAAACGATCTTGATTGGGATGAAGTAGTGGCGCATTCAGTTGCCATAAAAGCCAAAATAGCTGAAGAAGATCCGACCGAAAAGGGACTTCGTAAAGTCTTGAATTTCGGACATACCATAGGTCATGCAGTTGAGAGTTTTTATCTACCTCAAGCAGAAAAAAAACTATTGCATGGTGAAGCAATTGCAGTCGGTATGATTGCAGAAGCGTTTGTTTCTGTAAAAAGAGGATTTATAACTCGCGCTGAAGCTGATCAAATAAAAGAATATATTATCTCTATTTATGGTAAAGTAACGATACCCATAGAGGATTATAAAGAAATAATACCGCTAACCATGCAAGATAAAAAGAACGAAAACAATGCCGTTCTATGCACGCTGTTAGCAAAAGTAGGTGAAGCCAATTTTAATAATCCAATTACAAAAGAGGATATTGTTGAAGGCTTGGATTATTACAACGCATAAACCATGAGCGATTTAAAAGTAACGCATCCATCTAAAATTATTAAGGCGGAAATCGATTTAACTTCCTCTAAGAGTGAAAGCAATCGCGCCTTAATTATTAATGCACTCACGCCAGAAGCTCCTATGCCTGAAAACCTGGCAGCAGCACGTGACACACAAACAATGCTACGCCTTTTAAAGGAGGTAGGTGAAAATAAAGATACTTGGGATGTGTTGGATGCAGGGACAACCATGCGTTTTTTAACAGCATTTGCTGCAGTTTCTGGAAAAAAGAAACTGATGACAGGCTCTCATCGAATGCAAGAACGGCCAATTGGCGTTTTAGTAAATGCCTTAAGAGAACTGGGAGCAAGCATCACGTATACTAAAAAAGAAGGATATCCGCCCATGCAGATTAATGGATTTACTTTTAAAGGAAATTCGAAAATCACGATGCGAGGGGATGTCAGTAGCCAGTACATTTCCGCATTATTAATGGTGGCGCCCTTGTTACCCGAAGGTATAACCATAGAATTCTCCACCGATGTAGCTTCATGGCCTTATCTGGATATGACGATTCGAATGATGGAGTATTTTGGTGCCGAAGTAAATCACCCGGCAAAGGGTAACTTACGAACGCTTAAAGCGGGTGAAGCAGTGACTGTAAAACCAGGGCAATACAAACCCATGCCATTTACTGTTGAAGCAGATTGGTCTGCAGCTAGCTATTGGTATAGCATGGTCGCGCTTGCTGGTGAAGGTTCGGAGGTGGTTATAAAAGGCCTTAAAGCGGGTAAAGATTCCTTGCAAGGAGATGCCGTGATGGCCTACAATCTTTATAGTACCCATGATCACACGGGTATCATGGAAAAGCTAGGTGTGAAAACCGAATGGAAAGACGGATTAACCACCTTGACAAAAGTTGCTCCTGTGACCTATTTCGAACACGACTTCACGTTTTGTCCAGACATCGCACAAACCGTTGCGGTGATTTGTGCAGCGAAAGGCATTGATGCAAAGCTGAGCGGGTTAGAGAGTTTACGGATTAAAGAAACCGATCGTATTGATGCAATCAGAGATGAGCTCGCCAAATTTGGTGTACAAGTGGTAGTAATTGGAGACGAAGCAATTCAAATTGTGAAACCAAAATTTCAACTTAATGGAGAAAAAATTTCCGTTGAGACCTATGATGACCACCGAATGGCGATGTCTTTTGCTCCTTTAGGACTACTTGGTGCGGTGGAGATAAAAAATTCTTCAGTTGTAAACAAGTCATATCCTGCGTTTTGGACTGATTTGAGCAAGGTTGGTTTTGAAATTGAAGAAGTTATATAAAAAAGACTCAGAAGCGTTGGATATAAAAATCAAAGATTCTATCTTTGTGTCCCCTTTTTGAGGGATGGTATAAATTGAATAAAAAAAATAGGTTTTAAGTGGATACACTAAGCTATAAAACAAAGTCGGCAAATAAAGCAACTGTTTCTAAGGGATGGGTTGTTGTAGATGCGAGTGACAAAGTGCTAGGAAGATTTTCTAGTGAAGTTGCAAAAATCATAAGAGGAAAGCACAAGCCTGACTTTACTCCACATGTTGATTGTGGGGATAACGTGATTGTTATCAACGCTGAGAAAGTGAAGTTGACAGGTAATAAGTGGGATCAGAAAGAATACATCTCTCATACTGGTCATCCAGGTGGGCAGAAAGTAGTGGTAGCAAAAGATAGAATTGAAAAGAAACCTACTTTCGTTGTGGAGAACGCAGTGAGAGGAATGCTTCCTAAAAATACTTTAGGTAGAGAGCTTTTCAGAAACCTTTTTGTTTACGAAGGATCTGAGCATCCCCATGAAGCACAACAACCTAAGAAGATAGAACTGTAAAAGATAATTGAATGGAAGTTTATAATACCATAGGTCGTAGAAAAACATCTGTTGCTAGAATTTACCTTAAATCAGGTAAGGGTGAAATTCTAATAAATGACAGAAAATTTGAAGAGTATTTTCCAACAGAAGTACTTCAAATTATTGTTAAGCAACCGTTTTCACTTTTGAACGACAAAGATTACGATGTAAAAGTAAATGTTGACGGTGGTGGAATTGCAGGGCAAGCAGAAGCTATTCGCTTAGCTATATCAAAAGCACTTTGTGAAGTAAATGTTGAGAATAGACCAGCATTGAAAAAAGAAGGTTTCCTTACTAGAGATTCTAGAATGGTTGAACGTAAGAAACCAGGACGTGCAAAAGCAAGAAAGAAATTCCAATTCAGTAAACGTTAATATCGATTCAAGTTACTTATTATGGGTAAATTAGCATATAAAGACCTTTTAGATAACGGTGCACACTTTGGTCACCTTACGAGAAAATGGGATCCAAGAATGGCTCCGTATATCTTCATGGAGAAGAACGGAATTCACATTATTGATCTTAACAAGACACTTGCTTCGTTAGAAGTTGCTCAAGAAGCAATTAAAAACATTGTAAGATCTGGTAGAAAAATCATGTTTGTAGCTACAAAAAAGCAAGCACAGGATTGTGTTGCTCAACAAGCTCAAAAATTGAATATGCCTTACGCAACTGAAAGATGGTTGGGTGGTATGTTGACTAACTTTACAACGGTAAGAAAATCGTTGAAAAAAATGTCAACTATCGAGAAAATGACAAAAGACGAATCTTTCAAAAGCATCGCTAAGAGAGAACGTTTAATGTTGGCTCGTGAAAAAGATAAATTAGAAAGAGTTTTAGGAGGTATTTCTGATTTAACTCGTTTACCAGCAGCATTATTCATTGTTGATACAAAGAAAGAACATATTGCTGTTGCAGAAGCACACCGTTTAGGTATTCCAGTATTTGGTATCTGTGATACTAACTGTAATCCAGAGGCTATTGATTACCCTATCCCTGCAAATGATGATGCATTCAAGTCTATTAGCGTGATCGTTAATGCAATTGGAGATTCTATCATTGAAGCGTTAGAGGAAAGAAAGAAAGCGAAGGAAGAGCAAAAACTTCAAGAACAAGAGGATGAAAAAATTGCAGCTGACGAAGATGCTATTAAAGTTCCTGTAATCACTGATGAAGATGATGAAGAAGTGAAACCAAAAGCTAAAAAATCAGCTCCGAAAAAAGCTGTAGCTAAAAAGGCTTCAAAAGAAGATTAAGAATATTCACATTCTAATTTATAATAATTGAACACCTGGGTTTATTCTGGTGTTCAATTTTGTTTAAAGACGTTTCAAAATTTAACTTATTAAAAAATGGCAATCACTGCACAAGACGTAAATAAATTAAGACAATCTACCGGAGCTGGTATGATGGATTGTAAAAAAGCTTTAGTTGAAGCTGAAGGTGATTTTGAAAAAGCAGTAGACTTACTACGTGCTAAAGGACAAAAAGTATCTGCAAAAAGAGCGGATAACGAAACTACTGAAGGTAGTGTTTTTATTCAAACAAATGATGGCGGATCAGTTGGTTATTTGTTAGCATTAAGTTGTGAGACTGACTTCGTTGCTAAAAACGATGATTTTCAAGGTTTTGGAAACACAATATTAAAAGCAGCTGCAGAAAATGATGCTGCTGATGTTGCCGCTGTAAAAGCAATTAAATTATCAGATGGTAGAACTGTTGAAGATTCAGTTGTAGACTATATTGGTAAAATCGGTGAAAAAATAGAAATTTCTAACTTCGTGAAAGTTACAGCGGATAAAGTTGTCCCTTATATTCACTCGAACTATAAATTAGGAGTTTTAGTAGGTTTAACTGGCGCAACTTCAAACGCTGAAGGGATTGGCAAAGATGTAGCGATGCAAATTGCTGCAATGAACCCAGTTGCTTTGAAAAAAGAAGAAGTGGCTCAGGATGTTGTTGATAGAGAATTGGCAGTTGGTAGAGAACAAGCTTTAGCAGAAGGTAAGCCAGAAGCGATGATTGATAAAATTGCAGCTGGAAAACTAAACAAATTTTTCAAAGACAATACTTTATTAAGTCAACCATTTGTTAAAGATAGTTCTAAATCAGTAGAGCAGGTTTTAAAAGATGTTGATCAATCACTTACTGTATCCGAATTTGTAAGAGTATCTATTGGTTAATTTATAATCAATATTATTATCTAACGTTAAAAAGGCAGAGCTTTATGTTCTGCCTTTTTTGTTGATATAGGTGTTAAAATGCTTCTTGTTTTTTTCTTAATCAAGAACCTCAAGTAAAAGCAGTTCTTTTAGTAAATAATGAAAGGGATTTGTATAGCGATATTCCTGATGGCAAATTTTGAAGTTCATTAAAAAATAAACATAATAGATAAGTATGAAATCCTAGTGATTTATCTACATGAAAGGAGCAAGACAGGATATTAAAGTGAGACGATTACAAAAGAGTTGAAGGAGATTATTATCGGCATAGGGAGACTGATTCAATAATGTTATTTCAAAACAAAAAAATGAAAGATATTTTTTACGTGTTCCTTTATGTGGTAGGTGTTGCTGACAAACAGTTATAGCTTTGCTCGAATACAATTTAGATGAAGTTTTAGCTATGAACAAAATAGACGAAATACTAATAGATCATAAATAATAAAAAGTCCTGATAGCTATCAGGACTTCTTTTGTGCCATTAAATCCTCAATTTCATCTGTTTCAAGGGGGATATTTTTCATTAAATCGTTATTTCCTGTTGAAGTGATCACAATATCGTTCTCTAATCGTATACCAATGGATTCTTCCCTAATATATAATCCAGGTTCACAGGTAAATACCATTCCGGCTTCAAAAGGCAGGTTTCGATCATCTACATCATGTACATCTAATCCTAATGAATGAGAAGTACCATGCATGAAATATTTTTTGTATAAAGGGAAATTTGGATCTTGATTTTTTAAATCATTCATACTTACTAGTTTTAGTTCCACCAATTCCTTCTCTATTTGTTCTTTGATTCCCTCATTATAGGTTTTGAAATCGTTTCCAATTTTTAATTCATCAATAGCATATTTTTGAGTGCGAAGTACGGCATTGTAAACTGCCTTTTGACGTGGGGTAAATCTACCATTAGCAGGTATCGTCCGACTTAAATCGGCATTGTAATTACCATATTCAGCTCCAAAGTCAAATAGTATTAACTCGCCATCCTTACATGTCTGACTATTGTCAATATAATGTAAAACGCAAGAGTTTGAACCACTAGCGACTATTGGCTGGTAGGCATGACCTCGTGATCCGTTTTTTATAAACTCATGTGTGATTTCTGCTTCTATTTCATATTCTTTCACTCCAGGTTTGGTGAAGCTGAGTACACGTCTAAAAGCATTTTCAGTGATTTGGCAAGCTTTATTTATTTGCGCTATTTCTTCTGGCTCCTTAATGTATCGTAGTTGATGCATGATAGGTGCCACGCTAATAAATTGTTTGTTTGGGTAATGTCGTTGTATCCATACTCGAAAACGGTTGTCCCTGGTTTGCACTTCAGAAGTTGCTCTGGCGTGTTCATTAGAATTAAGATAAATGGTATTAGCAGATTCTAAGATTTGAGGTAGAAGGGCTTCGAAATCATCAAGCCAATACACTGATTTTATCCCTGAAAAATGTTCCGCTTCAGTTTGTGAGTGTTTATGTCCTTCCCAAATAGCAATTAACTCACTGGTTTTTTTTATAAACAACACCTCTTTGAATTCTTTTTGAGGTGAATCCGGATAGATTAAAAGAATAGTTTCTTCTTGATCTATACCAGACAAGTAAAATAGATCGTTGTTTTGCCTAAAAGGAAATGTTCCATCCGCATTGGTAGGCATGATGTCGTTCGAATTGAAGATTGCCACGGACTTCGGTTGGAGTCGTTTGGCTAATTTCAAACGATTTTTCTGAAATAAAGTCTTATCGATAGGGTTGTATCTCATTTTCCTTAATTTTATACTTAAAGATAAAGGTATGAGAATCCTATTTTCCATTATAACTGTTTGCTGCTTTTTTAATTCTTTTTCCCAACCCAAATACTGGGTCCATCTCAATGAAAATAAATGTGGTGAATGTGTGGATCAATTTTCTGATTGGTTGACAATTAATAATATTGTTACATCCAACAAATCTCACTGGTTAAAAGCAGTAGCAGTTAAACTTGATAAAATTGAATTAACATCCCTAGCGAAGCATCATTGGGTAGATTCCATTACACAGGTTAAACATTATCAAGTCACCTATGCAAGACAAGAAAATTCTAAGGAAGAAGTAGTAGATGTGCTTGAACAAATAAAAGCACAAGCCTTTGTTAAGGCAGGTCTTAATGCGCAAGGAGTGAAAGTAGGCGTTATTGATGCAGGATTTGTGAATGTGGATAGCAACGAATTGTTTAAGCATTTGCGTGATTCAAATCGAATTATTGCTGTTAAAGACTTCATTGACACCGAAAGGGAAGATTTTTATACCAAACAAACTGCAGGCTGTAATCATGGAAGGGAAGTCTTAAAGCGAATAACAGGATATGATGAATCTAAAAATTTACTCTACGGAATAGCTACAGGAGCCCAGTTTTATTTAGCAAGAACAGAAAATGGTGATAAAGAAGAACGTGTAGAAGAAGACAACTGGGTTGCTGCCATTGAATGGATGCATGAGAATGGTGTGAAGCTGGTAAATACCTCATTAGGTTATGGCAACGATTTTGACAAACAAGAAGATAATTACATCACCAAACAAATGGATGGAAACACCGCGATGATTACTAAAGCTGCACAAATCGCTGTGAGAGACAAGGGGATGATAATAGTAGTTTCCGCGGGAAACAATGGTCGAAAAGAATGGCAAATTGTAACAGCACCAGGAGATTGTCAAGAAGTGATTACTGTTGGGGCAACCAGCAAATCCAGCTTTTCAAAAGTAGGTTATAGTAGTATCGGAGCTGATTTTGTAAATTATATCAAACCAGATGTATCTTGTTATTCACCCAATGGTACTTCATATTCAGCCCCTATAATTACCGGTGTTATTGCTTGTTTATTACAGAAAAATCCAGCTTTGACTAGTGATCAGGTTAAAAATTATTTGACTAAATCAGCGCATTTATATCCATTTGCAAATAATTATGTAGGGTATGGGGTACCTGATTTACAACAATTATTACGTCTTATAGAGCAAGAATTACTAGTGGAAACTGCGAAAATCGTTAAAGCAGAAGGTGAAACTGAACTATCCTTAGCGTTAGATAAAGAGGTTGAAAGTGTGGTTTTATTTCATAAGTCAGATGAATGGAAAGTGCTGCGGCAGGAAGTTAAAAAAGTAGACCTACCGAAAAGAGTGAGACGAAACGATGCAGGAGAGGAGTTTTATAAAGAAGACGGTAATATTTATATGAAAATCTATCGCTTACCTGGCTACAACTTCACAACGGTTCAAGCTGGAGATCAGGTATTCGAAATAAAATGGTAATATGAAAATAGGGTATGATGCAAAACGGGCTTTTTTAAATAATTCAGGATTAGGTAACTATAGCCGCTTAATTATTGAATCAGTAGCGCATCAGGATGAATGTGAAGTGTTTGCCTATACAAAATCACGAGGTGATTTAAATTTTAAACCTCAGCAGGTATCAATCAAAATGCCCACTGGTTTCTTTTCTTTAATTCCAAGCATGTGGCGTTCAAGCGGAATTATTGCTGATTTAAAAAGAGATAATATAGATGTGTTTCATGGGCTAAGTGGTGAGTTACCACTTGGTTTTTCCAATAGCAAAATTGGTAAAGCAGTTACCATACACGATTTAATTTTTTTACGTTTTCCAGAATTGTATAAATCACATGACCGAGTTATTTATAAGCGAAAAGTGCGATCATCCATTGAAGTGGCAGATAAAGTGATCGCCATATCCAATCAAACGAAAAGTGATTTAATCGATTTTTTTAATATCAGCGAATCAAGAATAGCTGTTATTTACCAAGATTGTCACCACCAATTTCGGCAAATACTTGATCGTGAATCGATCTCTTTAATCAAAAAGAAGTATAAGTTGCCCAGCGAATATGTGCTTACTGTTGGAACAATAGAAGAAAGGAAAAATCAACTACTCGTCTTAAAAGCAGCAAAAAAAGTTGGTATTCCTGTGGTAATAGTAGGAAGGCAAACTAATTACATGTCAACCCTTCTCGAGTTTGTAAAGAAAGAGGCACTAGAAAATGAAGTATTTTTTTTAACTGAAGTACCCTTTGCTGATTTTCCTGCACTTTATCAAGGAGCAACGGTATTTATGTACCCATCCCTGTTTGAAGGTTTTGGAATTCCCATTTTAGAAGCGCTCAGAAGTAAAGTGCCCGTCATTACTTCTAAAGGAA
This sequence comes from uncultured Cytophagales bacterium, assembly GCA_963849955.1. GTDB lineage: Bacteria > Bacteroidota > Bacteroidia > Cytophagales > JAAEPT01 > CAWFGW01. The sequence continues at coordinate 52,291 of CAWKJU010000003.1, forward strand.
GCTGTTTTGAAGAAACTGGAGGTAAAATGACCGCTTATATAAAAAATAATGAAGAAGAAGCCACGGAAGCTCTACGGCAGATTTTGAATAGCAAGGAATTAAAAATCAAAATGGTAGAAGAGGGAGTAAGACATGCACAACGATTTAATGTGGAAAAAACCCTTCCTCAAATGCTTAAAGTCTACCGCGATATCGCTCCTTAGTGGTTATATTTGTATATGGAGTTTTTTGATGAAGAAGTTCTCGCGTATGTAGAACAACAGAGTGAACAAGAGTCAGAGTTGCTAAAGCAAATCCATCGGGAGACCTATCTACAGGTTTTGAAACCGCGAATGCTTTCTGGACACCTACAAGGGCGTGTTTTATCCATGTTCTCAAAAATGATTTCCCCTAATTACATACTTGAAATAGGGACTTATACAGGATATTCTGCGCTGTGTCTGGCTGAGGGGTTAACGCCAAAAGGAAAGCTTATCACAATTGACAAAAACGAGGAATTAGAAGATCGGGTTCAGTCATATTTTGATGTGTCCGATTTTGCGGAACAAATAGAGTATCATATTGGTAATGCGTTGTCGATTGTTCCAACCTTGGAATATCAATGGGATATTGTATTTATAGATGCCGACAAGATTAATTACTTAAACTATTTTAATTTAGTCATTGATAAAGTTCGGCCAGGAGGTTTTATTATCGCAGATAATGTATTGTGGAGCGGGAAAGTATTGGCCTCTAGACGAAAAAAATTAGATGAAGACACCAAAGCCATTTTAGAATTTAATGAAGCTATGCGAAATGATGTACGGCTTGAACAAGTATTGATGCCCATTCGAGATGGGTTATTTGTAATTAGAAAAAAATAGCATGAAGAAATATATAGGTCTCTTAATTGTATTTACATTATCGTTTTTAACCGTTAAATCTCAAAATGGCATCGTAGGAAAACACATTCAGTTTGCAGGAATGACGCTGCATCTGAATAATCATGCTCGCGGTAAAATTCAAGCAGAAGTCAACAAAATAAGAAGTAGTGAAAAGCATTTTCAGGCCATGGTGGATAAAGCAAATATTCACTTTCAAATTGTTGAAGAAGTTTTTCGTCAGGAAAATTTCCCCGAGGATATCAAATATTTACTTATTCAAGAGACTGGGTTCAATGCGGATGCAGTATCAAGTTCAAATGCTGTAGGGTATTGGCAATTTAAAGAAGGTACCGCTAAAGAAGTTGGTTTAAAAGTCGATGGAGGAATTGATGAACGAAAAAATTTAGTTGCGGCTTCACGTGGGGCAGCACACTATATGTCAAAAACCAATGCAAAAGTTAACAACTGGATATATGCTTTACTTTCTTATAATGTAGGCCCAGGTGGTGTAATGTCGCATATAAAAGATAAATATATCGGAGCGAAAGATATGGATATTGATGGACACATTCATTGGTATGTAATTAAATTTTTAGCTCATAAAATAGCTTATGAAGACGCAATTAAAACACGTGAGCCCAATTTATACCTTTCCATCAGAGATGATTTTTCTAACGAAAATTTAAAACACATTGCTAAAAACGAAAACATTGATTTAGACTTATTAGATCAATACAATCGCTGGATATCGGTGGGTAAAAAAATTCCAGACGACAAAGTATATTCAGTAATTATCCCTTCAACGACAAAGAAATTAGACACTTATATCGCCTCGACTCCAACACAAAAAACAGAAAAAGATAACACGTTAGTCTTTGATACTCACCCCGAAGAAAAACCAAAAAAAGGCGATGCAGTAGAGATATATGATGCTCCAATAGAAAACATTCGATATAAAGTGAATGATGTAGAGGCTATTGTGGCCATACAAAATGACAACAGCCATAATTTAGCTTCGCTTGGCGATATTAGTAAAAAGAAATTTATTAAATACAATGAAATAGAATCATTTACACAGTTAATTCCTGGGGTAACTTATTATGTCAGTAGAAAGAAAAACTCTGCTCGGGTTAACTTTCATACCGTGAAGAAGGGGGAAACAATTTGGGATATTTCTCAGCAGTATGCTATAAAAAGTAAAGCAATACGTAGAAAAAACAGAATGGATAAATATGAGCAGCCTGAAGAAAATCGGGTGTTGTGGCTAAGAGATAGAAGGCCAAAAGAAGAACCGATTACGTTTAGAAAACCAACTGACCAACCAAAGGTTGAAGAAATACAAAAGACAAAGACCACCCCCGTACAGAAACAGGATATACCGATAAATACCGATACACCATCGAAGAAAGAAAGAGTAGTTTCACCACTTCCTGAAAAAAAGACTTCAGAAAATGTAAAGACATCTGAGGAATCATCTCAATATGTCATACATTCCGTTTCTGCGGGAGAAACTTTATATAGCATTTCAAAGAAGTTTGGGGTTAGTGTAGAAGAGATTAAGCAGGATAATGAGTTGTTGACCAATTCACTTTCGTTGGGTATGGAATTAAAAATAAGAACCGAAGAGCATAAAAAATCTCCAAAGAAAGAAGAAAATATTTATATCGTTCAACAAGGAGATACATTTTATTCAATTTCGAGAAAATTTAATATTGGTGTCCCGGAATTACTGAAGTTAAATAACAAAACAGAAGCCCAATTGAAGATTGGTGAAAAACTAATCATAAAATAATATAACCTTAACTACTAGAATTCTGTAATAAATAAAATTCAGTTCTTAATAAATTGTTACATTTTCTTTTTCAAAATCAACCAGACGAAGCATGAAGAATTACATATTTGATAGCAAAAACCTCAAAGGCGATGTTTTTGGAGGGATAAATGCGGGTATTGTAGCCTTACCAGCTGCATTAGGTTTTGGTACCTTGGCAGGTCTTTCTCCAGTTCAGGGTCTGTATGGGGCTATTTTCTTAGGCCTATTGGCAGCGATTTTCGGTGGAACGAAAACTCTAATTAGTAACCCAACCGGACCTATGGCCGTGGTAACTGGGGAGATTATTTATGGTTTAACAGAGCGCTTACAATTGCCTGAAGATTATTCAATCGCTGACTTTTTCCCCTATTTAGTTTTAATTATAGTCATAGCTGGTATTTTTCAAATAGTTTTAGGGTTAGCAAAATTTGGAAAGTATATTCATTATATTCCTACTCCAGTAATATCTGGTTTTATGAGTGGTATTGGTGTCATTATCATCATATCCCAAATTAAAACCTTTTTAGGAGTTTCGATGGATACCTCTGGCGCGTTTGATGTCCTGGCAAACCTTCCCTCGTTAGTTGCTAACGCTGATTCCGTATCTGTAATTATTGCCTCAAGTACTATGGCAATTATCTATTTATTCCCACGAGTAACTAAAGCTGTTCCTGGTCCTTTGGTAGCAATTGTCACCGTTACAGCCATAGCAACACTCTTAGGCGTTCACAAAGATTATTTGATTCCTACCATACCTCAAGATTTTCCAGATATGGGAAAACAAATAGCAATTTTTTCTAACCTTTCTTCGATGTTTACGGGCGAAAGAAGTCATATGGTTGGTTACATCATCACTTCTGGCTTATACTTAGCAGCGATTGGTGTGATTGATACCTTATTAACAGCGGTTGTTTCAGATCAATTGACAAAGGAAAAACACAACAGCAACCAGGAACTAGTAGGTCAGGGTATTGGTAATACAGTCTCTGCACTTTTTGGTGGTATGATGGGCGCTGGTACTACTCCAGCAACCGTATTAAACATTAAATCAGGTGCACGGAATAGATTATCTTCAATTATTCATGCTTTAATACTAATAGCCATTCTTTTAGCAGCAGCTCCAATTGCTTCTTTAATTCCCAAAGCAGCGTTAGCAGGGTTGCTCATTACGGTGGGTATTTCGATTTTAGACTTTGAAGTATTCCGCGTATGGAGAATCATTCCTCGACAAGATAATATTGTGATGACGACCGTTTTACTGTTGACTTCATTTTGGGATTTGATGGCTGCAGTTGCTGTAGGATTGGTCATGGCTGCATTAATTTTTATGAAGAAAATGGCCGATGTAGTAGAGGGGCAATCTAGCAATTCAAAATTTGATCGTTTAGTAAATCAGTTGATAGATACCTTTGATGACCCCAAAGAGTTTCACAAACACGTGATTGTAAAAAACATGAAAGGACCTATGTTCTTTGGGTTTGCATCACGTTTCCAAGATAGTATTGACGAAATGCCTAGGGTAAAAGCTGTAGTACTCAACTTCGGTGGAATTACTTATATGGATCAATCAGGTTTATATACACTAAGAGAAGCAATTACACGATTAGTTGACAGAGGTATAAATGTGTGTTTGAGTGAACTTCGCGATGAAGAAGCCCACCTAGTTCATGGTATGAAGATAGTTCCTGATTTGGTGGATGAAGAGCATGTGTTTTCTTCTGTGGAAGAAAGTGTCATGTGGTTAAACGAACCTGGACATCTGGATAATATATTTGCGGCAGATGATGAATTATATATTCCAAGTGCTTATACACCTAATGGTGATGGAATTAACGATGAGTGGGAACTTCGAAATATTAATAGATACCCAAATTGCATGGTGAAAATATATACGCGAGAAGGCAAAGAAATTTTTGCTTCTAAAGGATATAAAGAAATGTGGGAAGGTTATACGGCAGAAGGTAAGGCACTTCCTAGTGAAACTTATAAATATGAGATTGACTTACATGGAGATGGGTCAGAGGTTAGAACAGGTAAAGTGACTATTTTCCGGTAGTCATGAAAAAGTATCTTGCTTTTTTAAGCGACTACATAAAGGAGTATTATAACTGGAGGCTGTACATAAGTACAGCCTTTTTGCTTATCATTTTAATCTATTTAGAGATTGTGCATGATATTAGGGATGTATATGTCTCACCCTATTATGGTGGCTATTTGCAACTGTTTTATTATTTTTTTCTTCAAGCTATACCCTATGTTTTGTCCTGTTGTTTGATTTATATCTTTACTGATTGTAAAGCTTTTTTGGGTAAAGCTAGTTTTTGGGCGTATACACTAGTTGGATTTTTAGTATTAGCACATTATCGTTCATTTTTTTGGGATTGGGAGTTAGCAAAGAACCTGGATCCGCAAATAATTTGGTTCATCTATAAGTCGCTTTCACAGTTAGTAGATGTATTGCTTATAACGCTTCCTTTAGGTTTGTTTTATGTTTTTTTTGATCAACGATATGTTTCTCATTTTTATGGTCTACAAACTCAAGGAATAAGCTGGAAAGTCTATGGATACTTTATGATAATAATGGCAGTTGTAGTAGGGCTTGCTTCATTCCAAGCAAGCTTCCTAGATTATTATCCTACATATAAAAACGTAGGAGGCAATGCTTTTTCAAAAGCTATCGGGGTGAATGAAGGAGTTTCGTTTGTTATTTATGAATTTTGTTATGCAATGAAATTTATTTCAGTAGAAGTGTTTTTTAGAGGTTTTTTAGTTTTTTCGATGTTACGGTTTTTAAAAGGCTATGCCATTTTACCCATGGTGGTGACTTATTGTGTTCTACATTTTGGTAAACCCTACGGAGAAACCATTAGCTCCATCTTTGGTGGATATTTGTTAGGTGTTTTTGCATATTATTCTAAAAACATCTATGGTGGGATTGCCATACACATGGGCATAGCGGTACTTATGGATATAGCCGCCTATATCCAGATTCATGTTTTAAATAGAAATTGAGCGTTTTTAAAGGTTAGAATGGGTTATTCGTGATTTTCTAACCGATAAGTATTTTGATGCATCTAATTTAAATATTTCCAGTAATTCACGGTTTTCATCATCAATCAAGGCAAATAGAGGTTGTTCTACGGTCCAAATATTTTTTAATACTGGTTTTACTAAACTATCCCATCTTTCAGACTGAGTCACATAGTCATTTGGTTTTAGTGTTTTTCGACATTTAGAACTCCCACAAGCACATTCAAATTCTTTATTAATGAACATGCCATAATCATCGGTTAATTCTTCACCTGGTAATATGTCTTTAATGGCAATTTCAAAACCGTATCCCGTGCTAAGGGTGTTACTTTCACAATGGTGATTTACATATTTAGCCAAATCCCAGCTCAACACATGGTTATTGTTTCCATCGATAAAAGAATATTTGTCAATGATTTCTCTCATTTTAGGAGTATAGTTTTCTAATAACGCTTCTGAGATTTCAATTTCTAAAGCATCTTTGATATAGGTGATTGCCCCAGCCGGTATTTTTTTAGTGGCAAAAATCCCGTAACCCATCTCATCGTTAATGTGTTGAATGCGCGTGTGTGGATGTAACATAACTTAAATGTTGATTTAAAATTTCACGAAATAAGTTAAATAGTTTAAATAGTAAACTCAAAAAAAAATAAATTATTTTCGGTTAAAAAATGACTCTGTAAAAGGTTAACTTCAATTGACGTTAAACGTAGATAAAAACATGATTTATTATGCCTTATTCTTAGTTTTTACTTGCTACCTGATGGTTTGTTTAGGGCTGTTTTTTTTTCAAGAAAAAGTAATCTTTTTTCCAGAGCCTTTACCTAATGATTATCTGTTTCGATTTGAGTCTGACTTTGAAGAAAATTATGTCAAGGTTGATCAAAAAATCAAATTACATACCCTTTTATTTAAAACTGAAAATGCAAAGGGAGTAGTGTTATATCACCACGGTAATTCTCGAAACTTAGTCGACTGGGCTTCTAATTATACCGACTTTATCAAAAACGGCTACGATGTGCTGTTTTATGATTATCGTGGCTTTGGAAAAAGTTCTGGTAAAGTGGTCTCAGAAAAGCAACTCGTTAACGATGCTATAAAAATTTACGAATGGTTGTGTGAAAGATACGCACCAACCAACGTTATTCAATATGGGCGTTCGCTCGGTTCAGGTATTGCCACGCAGTTGGCTCAACAAAAACCGTGTGCTAAACTTATTTTAGAAACGCCCTATTATAGCATCCTTGACATGGCTAAAGCTTCATTTAAGGTATTGCCCATACAACTTATCTTGAAGTATCCTTTTTTGACCAATCAAGAGTTGAAAAAAGTTAACGCGCCAATTTATTTAATTCATGGTACTAACGATAAATTAATTAAGACCACAAATTCAGATCGGTTACATAGGGAAACGCCTAATTCAAAACTATTTATAATCAAAGGAGGCTCTCACAATAATTTGCCTGGATTTGTCAAGTACCAAGAACTGTTAAAAGAAATCTTATAAATAAATTAATAAAGCACATTTTTTGAGTTGCCTAGTCTATGTAATTTTTTAAATTTGCTCAATTGTGAAAGATTTAAGTATCTTCCAGTAAATTCACCATTGATATAACAAAAAATCAAGAGATGAGCGGTTCGTTGAAAAAATTAGATAAAATCTTAGTTGCCAACAGAGGGGAAATAGCAGTGCGTATATTGCGTGCAGCCTCGGAATTAAATATTCGTACAGTAGCAATGTATACCTACGAAGATCGATATTCTCTTCATAGGTATAAGGCAGATGAGGCTTATCAAATTGGTGCAGATGAAGAGCCATTAAAGCCTTATCTTGACATTGAAGCTATAATTGCTTTAGCAAAACGACATAATATAGATGCTATTCACCCTGGTTATGGTTTTCTTTCCGAGAATGTACACTTTGTAAGAAGATGTAAAGAAGAAGGGATAATTTTTATTGGCCCAGAACCAGAAGTAATGGCCCAACTTGGAGACAAGGTACAAGCTAAATTATTAGCTATCAAAGCAGATGTTCCTATTATTGAAGATAGTCAAGAAGATCTTACCACCTTAGAAATAGCTAAAAAAGAAGCCAATCGAATTGGTTATCCTATCATGCTAAAAGCTGCTGCAGGTGGTGGTGGTCGTGGTATGCGTGTAGTTCGCAGTGAGGACGACTTACGTGTAGCCTTCCCTTCAGCAAAAGCAGAAGCCGATAAGTTCTTTTCGGACGACACTGTTTTCTTGGAGAAGTTTATTGACCAACCAAAACACATTGAAGTACAGTTGATGGGCGATAACTACGGTAATGTAGTGCACCTGTATGAGAGAGACTGTTCAGTACAAAGACGTTTTCAAAAGGTTGTTGAGATCGCTCCTTCACCAAATCTACCAGAAGAAACGCGTCAAGAATTACTGGACTATGCAATTAAAATTGCTAAAACGGTCAACTACAATAACGTTGGTACAGTAGAGTTTTTGGTAGATAGAAGCAATAAAGTTTATTTTATTGAAGTCAACCCACGGGTACAAGTTGAGCATACAATTACAGAAGAAGTAACGGGCGTTGACATTGTACGTTCCCAAATATTAATTGCAAAAGGGCATAAACTATCTGATCCAGGTATTTATATCAATGGTCAGGATAGTATTAAAGTTAATGGTTACGCCATTCAATGTCGTGTAACTACCGAAGACCCAGAACACGGATTTAAACCAGATTACGGAACAATCATTGCCTACAGAAATGCAGGTGGTATGGGTATTCGTTTAGATGAAGGAAGCACGTATCCTGGAATGAAAATTTCTCCTTTCTTTGATTCGATGCTGGTAAAAGTATCTGCGTGGGGAAGAACAATGAAAGGTGCGACAGAACGAATGCACCGTACTTTGAGAGAGTTTAGAATTAGAGGTGTTAAAACAAATATAGGTTTCCTTCAAAATGTAATCGTTCACCCCATCTTTAAAGAAGGGAGTTGTACAGTTAATTTTATAGGCGACCACCCTGAACTCTTTAAAATGCCTCGTGTATTTGATAGGGGAACAAAAACATTACGTTATCTCGCTGACGTAACAGTAAATGGTAACCCAGACGTGAAGTTTGTGGATCCAAGTAAAAAATTTAGAAATCCGCGAGTTCCTGCTTTTGACCCGTATGCTGAATTTCCAAAAGGAACGAAAGACAAGTTAAACGAGCTGGGAAGAGAGGATTTCGTGAAGTGGCTTCGTAATGAAAAAGCTATTCAATATACCGATACCACGTTCCGTGATGGTCATCAGTCGTTATTAGCAACACGTGTGCGAACTAAGGACATTATCATGGTTGCAGAAAGCTATGCGAAAAACAATCCTCAAGTGTTTTCAGCAGAAGTGTGGGGAGGCGCAACCTTTGATGTGGCTTTAAGATTTTTACATGAGTGTCCATGGAAGCGTTTGAAATTAATAAGAGAGGCAATGCCTAACATCTTGTTACAAATGCTTTTCAGAGGTTCAAACGGTGTAGGTTATAAGGCATACCCTGATAATTTGATAGAAAAGTTTATTGAAAAATCAGCTGAAAATGGAATAGATATTTTTAGAATATTTGATTCGCTTAACTGGCTTGAAGCCATGAAAGTGTCCATCAAATCAGTGGTTGAAAATACGGATTCGTTAGCAGAAGTAGCACTTTGCTACACAGGAGATATCATGAATCCGAATCAAAAATATTCACTGGATTATTATGTGGATATGGCTAAGCGAATTGAGGACACTGGAGCGCATATTTTAGCGATAAAAGATATGGCTGGTTTATTGAAGCCTTATGCAGCAGCCCAATTGATTCCAGCTCTAAGAAGCGCAGTCGATATGCCAATTCACTTGCATACGCATGATACTTCTTCGATTCAGAGTTCAACCTACTTAAAAGCCATCGAAGCAGGTGTTGATGTAATTGATTGCTCAATCGCTTCGATGTCAGGTTTAACAGCTCAACCAAACTTCAACTCGATTGTTGCAATGATGGAAGGTCACGAGCGTGAGAACCCAATGAACCTACAAGGATTAAATGACTTTTCTTCGTATTGGGAAGACAGACGAGAATACTACTATCCGTTTGAGTCAGGATTGAAAGCAGGAACAGCAGAGGTTTACGATCATGAGATTCCAGGAGGTCAATACTCAAACTTAAGACCACAGGCTGAGGCGCTGGGTTTAGTAGGTGAAGATTTTGAGAAAGTGAAAAAGAATTATGCGATTGTCAACAAGCTTTTTGGAGATATTGTCAAAGTAACTCCGAGTTCAAAAGTAGTTGGTGACATGGCAATTTTTATGACCACTAATAATTTTACAGCCGAAGATATAATGGATTCTTCGAAGAATATTTCTTTCCCGGATTCGGTAAAGGCTTTCTTTAAAGGCGACCTTGGGCAGCCTGCAGGAGGGTTCCCTAAAGAATTACAAAAAATTGTGCTTAAGGGAGAGAAGCCTTACGCGGGAAGACCAAATGAAGAGTTGGCTCCAGTTGATTTCGAAAAAGAATTTAAGGAGTTCCAAAAAGAATATACAGACTATTGTGATTTCTTAGACTTCTTGTCATTTAAGTTGTATCCAAAAGTATTTGATGATTACTTCAAGTTTAACCTAGAGTATGGTTATGCGACTAACATCCCAACAAAACCTTTCTTCTATGGTTTAGAAAAAGGAGAGGAGATATTGGTAACTATTGGAGAAGGTAAAACCATTATGGTAAAACAACTTTATGTGCTAGAACCAGATGAAAATGGTATGGTACTCGTTGGTTTTGAATTGAATGGACAAGTAAGAAGAATTCAGGTAAAAGACAGAAACTATAAGTCTACGATAGCTAGAAATAGAAAAGCAAAAACCGATAAAGAAATAGGTGCTCCACTTCAAGGAAAAATATCTTCAATATTAGTGAAACCAGGGGATGAAGTGGACGAAGATCAGCCTTTATTTACTATTGAGGCAATGAAAATGGAGTCGACTATAACTGCGTCTGTTAAGGGTAAGGTTAAAAGTGTACCTTTAGCTGATGGCGTAATGGTAGAACAAGACGACCTAGTAGTTGAGTTCGAATAATCTCATATTTCTATATTAAGATTATCAATAAAAAACTTTTGCTTATTAGGGTTCCAAATATATAATTTAAAGTTTTTAGTTTTCGATGAAAAACTGGGTAAGTTAAAGATGTATTCTTTACTTACCCAGTTGTTTATAGTATCAGTAGTAATTGGATAACTTTCATAATACTGATCTTCTTCGCTATTTTGATAGGAAAGGACTATGTTACTAAAATTTGTAGATTCTCCTAAATGCATAAAAGAAACTTTTAAAGCATTTGCATTATAGCCTTTTAGCTTGTTGTCCAAATAAATAGTTAAACCAAATTCTTTTTCACTTTCAATAATGGCGCTTTGATTACCGGAGAAAAAAGCATCATATGTACGAGTATACTCATCTTCGAAATCAATAATAATATTTTTAGTATGAAGATTAGTTTTGAAATGATTTGTAATAAAAACACCCAAAGAGATTACGAATATAATTACAGTTAGAATTAATACTTTTATATCTGTACTCTTTATATTTACTTTCATAACAAAGTCAGTTTAGTTTAAATTATAAATATATGCCTTTTAAGATTATTACTTATTCAATTTTAGTAATATCCTCTATTTTGCTTTTTTTTTCACTTTTTCAGAATGCATTTATTTATGAAAAATCTCTCGCTAAGTTTTCACATAATTATGATAAAAGAGAAGATGGTATTGTAGATAGTAAAATCCCCTTTGTAAAAGTAGAAGAAAGTAATTTTATACATTGGGATGTATTAGCATACAATAAGCTAAAGAATGATTTATATACTGTGCCTAAGGGAGCTGCAAATTTAAACTTTGCTTTTTTTCCTTTATTTCCTATGATATGGAAGGTAAGTGGTCTGTCTGCTAAATACATTGGATTTTTAAATTATGCTTTTTTTACAGTGGGTATAATCTTTTTAGCTTTGTCGTTTTCTGCTGATTTTATAAGAAACTCAAATGTTAAATATCTTTTACTCATACTCTTGCCTACAAATATTGTTTTCTTAATTCCGTACAGTGAAGCTTTGTTTTTTTTAACATTTTCAATTGCAATATGGGGTTTTGTAAAAGATAAACCAGCAGTGCTTTTTATAGCACTTTTTCTAAATGCTACCACACGCTCTTCGGGTAACATTATACTTCTTTCAATGTTGGCGGTAGATTTAATTTATTTTTTCAGAACCAGGTATAATTTTGAAAAAGTAAAAAAGGCAATTCTTTTTCGTTATATGCCCATTTTGTTAGGGATAACTTCAGTTGCACTAATCCAAAAATATTATGGGAGTCCCAGTTTTTTTTACTTTTTCTCAGTTCAAAAAGAATTTTGGGAGTTGTATTTAAGCTGGCCTGAGAAAATTTTTGATTGGTCAAAAGAAGGTTTTTCAATGAATTATGGAGTGGTTTTTATTGTAATTGTACCTCTCTTAATTTATGTTTTTAGAAGTGGACTTTCTGTTGTTTTTAGAAACATTAGTTTTCCAAAAGAGGATGGCAACGATGAAAATGCTAGATTGGAATTTGTTTTTTTTCTATCAGCTATTTATATAGTTGCTAATTTTTTGTTGACAGTCCTTTTTAGACACGGTAGTATTAATACCTTATTTAGATATACCTTATCTACACCTTTCTTTTTCTTTATTTGTATTCAATTTGAAAAATATTGTTCTATTAATTTGATAAAAAAGTTAATTGTAAATCTGACAACGCTAGTTTTAGCAATTTACTTAATTAAGTTTATACCATATGCCACGTATATTAGTTACCAGTGGATAGGCTTTATTTTATTATATGCCTTTAGTTTTCTTTATTTACTCCAAAAATATTCGAAATCGATATTCTACAATGTATGTTTGGGTTTGTATGCTATTATTTCGGTAATTTGGCAAGCCTATCTATTTAATGTTTACTTAAGCAATGGATGGATATTTCTTTAAACTAAGAATAGAGTTCTGTGAATAAAAAAGAATTAATAATAATAGCTATTGATGGATATTCTGGTTGTGGTAAAAGTACTACAGCTAAATTAGTAGCAGATGAAATTGGCTATTCATACTTGGATACAGGAGCAATGTACCGAGCAGTTACTTTATATTTTTTAGACAACCATATAAACATTACTAACGATAAGTCGGTTTTAGAAGCATTAGAAAAAATCAAGATTGAATTTCGTTTTAACGAAAAGTTTAAACGTTCAGAGATCTATCTTAATGGATTGCGAGTTCAAAAGGAGATTAGAACCATGCATGTTTCAGAAGCAGTAAGTGACGTTAGCGCTTTATCTCCGGTTAGAAAGAAATTAGTTGAACTTCAACAAAAAATAGGTAAAACCGGTGGAGTAGTAATGGATGGGCGAGATATTGGAACAACTGTGTTTCCCAACGCTGAGCTAAAAGTGTTCATGACTGCTGATATAAAAGCCAGAGCTTTTCGCAGACAAAAAGAGATGTCAAAAGAAGGAGAGGTGTTGTCCATTGAAGATATTGTGAATAACTTGAAGTCCCGCGATACTATTGACATGAATCGAACAGAGAGTCCGTTACGTCAAGCAGAGGATGCCTTTGTTATTGATACAACAGAGCTAACCGTTGATAATCAGGTCCAAGCGGTTATAGGGTTATATCACAAAATTATAAAAGGGTAAATCGTTTAATTTCATTAGAAATTAAAAAACTAAAATTAACGATCGTTAAACTGATATTATATTAGTGAAATTATTAACTTTAGCGTCCCTAACAGGCTAGTAATAGTTTAAAATTGTACTATAGAAAGGTATGTCGGTAAATATCAAGCTGAAAAAAGGTTTCGATATAAATTTAGAAGGAAAAGCAGAGAAGACCGTGGTTCAAGCGCCAGCGTCTGAATACTATGCTATTAAACCAGAAGAATTTATAGGATACGTAAAACCAAAACTTCTTGTAAAAGAAGGAGATCAAGTAAAAGCAGGTCAAGCTTTGTACTATGATAAAAGTTTAGAATCTATGAAGTTTGCTTCTCCTGTAAGCGGTGAAGTAGTAGAGATTAAACGAGGTGATAAAAGAAGATTGTTAGAAATAGTTGTGAAATCGGATGGTTTACAAACTTATGAACAGTCTAAATCTTATTCATCATCAGAAATTGCTAGTTTGTCTGTTGAAGATACAAAAAAAGCAATGTTAGACGGAGGTGTTTGGCCATGTGTCATACAACGACCTTTTTCTGTCATAGCTAATCCAGACGATGCTCCTAAAGCAATTTTCATATCTGGATTTGATAGTGCTCCACTTGCACCAGATTACTCTGTGATACTGAAGGGTGAAGAAGAAAATTTCAAAACAGGTATTGATATACTTAAGAAACTCACTACTGGTACAGTACACTTAAACCTTAGTACAGATGCAGAGATGTGTAATGCTTACAGTGGGGCAAAAGGTGTGCAACAGAATAAAATTTCTGGTCCACACCCCGCAGGTAATGTAGGTATTCAGATTCATCACATAGCACCAATTAACAAAGGTGAAATAGTTTGGACAGTTAACCCTCAAAGTGTCGTTTACATAGGCCGTTTCTTTAACAAAGGAATCTATGACACTTCAAAGGTGATTGCTGTTGCTGGTTCTGAAGTTAAAACCCCCCAGTATTATAAAATAATTGGAGGAGCTAGTGTGAAGAGTCTGGTAGATAATAACCTGAAATCGGAACATGTCCGTTTTATTTCGGGTAACGTTTTATCAGGAACAAAAGTAGAAAAGGAAGGTTATATTGGTTTTTATGACAATCTATTGACGGTTATTCCAGAAGGCGATGAATTGAGATTCTTTGGTTCATTTTTACCCTCATCTGATCGTGTAAGCTATCATCGAGCGATAGGGTTGATGTCTTTCATGAATAAATTCCTTAAGCCCAAGAAAGAGTATGTTGTTGATACTAACATCAATGGTGAACATCGGGCATTTGTTCAAAGTGGTGTTTTGGAAGACGTCTTACCAATGGATATTTATCCTACACATTTATTAAAAGCTATCCTGACAGAAGATTTTGAGGAAATGGAAGCTTTAGGAATATATGAAGTAGCAGAGGAGGATTTTGCATTGTGTGAATTTGTTGATGTTTCGAAACATAACATTCAGTCAATCATTCGTCAAGGATTAGATTTAATCAAAAACAGTTAATAGAAATGCAATTCTTAAGAGATAAAGTTAAAGAGTTACGCCCTCTTTTTGAGAAGGGAGGGAAGTTCGAGAAATTCTATTTCGTTTATGAAGCTCATGAAACCTTGTTCTTTCAACCTGATCATGTTACAGGTCCAAAAGGAGCACATATTCGTGATGCAAATGATATGAAAAGAACGATGGTAACGGTTATTTTAGCCATGATACCTTGTTTACTATTTGGCGTTTGGAATGTTGGACATCAACATTTTATTGCCTTATCAGAAGCTCAGATTCAAGCAGAGTTAGGTCTAGGTATACTTGATGCTACTATGTTTGATAAAGTATGGTTTGGTTTACTTCGTTTTATTCCAATTTTAGCAGTTTCCTATGGTGTAGGATTAGGTATAGAGTTCGCTTTTGCTACAATTTATAGACATCCAGTTGCGGAAGGGTTTTTAGTATCAGGAATGCTAATTCCTTTAATCGTACCTTCTACTATTCCGTTATGGCAAGTTGGAGTTGCAACTGCATTTGCTGTTGTTTTGGGTAAGGAAGTATTTGGTGGTACTGGTATGAATTTACTCAACCCCGCATTAACTGCTAGAGCATTCTTGTTCTTTGCCTACCCAGCACAAATCTCTGGAGACAAAGTTTGGGTCGATGTTGATGGTTATTCAGCAGCAACGGTTTTAGGTGATGCAGCAGCAGGTATTGCCTCTTCAGTAGATTATAAATATAGTTTCATGGATATGTTTTTAGGTTTTATACCTGGTAGTATCGGTGAAACCTCTACGTTGTTGTGTATCGTTGGAGCTATTATATTAATAGGAACTGGTGTTGGAAGCTGGAGAATTATTTTCTCAATGATATTAGGAGCTCTTACACTTGCCTGGGTACTTGAAGCCGGAGGTGTGAACTTCTTTGGGGTAGATCATTTCTACTACCATTTGGTAGCTGGAGGTTTTGCGTTTGGAACAGTGTTTATGGCCACAGACCCAGTGTCTGCATCACAAACTAACACTGGTAAATTGATTTATGGATTTATGGCTGGTGGCTTATCAATACTAGTTAGAGTGGTAAACCCCGCATATCCAGAAGGAGTGATGTTAGCTATTCTTTTAATGAATGTGTTAGCGCCACTTGTTGATTATTTTGTAATATCTGCGAACAAAAATAGAAGATTGAAACGTGCAACAGTCTAATGGTTATATAGTAGCATTCACTGTCGGGATGACGGTGGTCTGCGCAGTACTTCTTGCAGGTGTCTCTGAGTATTTAAAACCAGAACATAAAAAACAAGAAGATATTGATATCAAAACGAATATCTTGAGTGCTTATATGGATGTGCCTGCTGGCTCAGACATTCAAGGTTTATATGATCAATACATTGATGGTATTGTCGTAAACTATCAAGGGGAAGTTGTAGAGAAAAATTCTGAAGGGAATCCAGTTTCTGCAGCAAGTATTCAACCTCGAAAAGAGTACAAGAAGAAAGACGTGAAAGATAAATTGTTTCCTGTTTACCGCTTCAAAAGTGAAGTGAATACAGGTAGCTACGATGCGTATATCATACCAGTATATGGTAATGGTCTTTGGGATGAAATATGGGGTTATGTTGCTATAGGTCCTGATTATAATACCATCGAAGGTACATCATTTGATCACAAAGGTGAAACCCCTGGTTTAGGAGCTAGGATTACTACAAATGAATTTGAAACCCGATTTAAGGGTAAACAAATATTTGATGGTGAAACCTTAAAATCTGTAAAAGTGTTGAAAGGTGAAGGAAATGAAATTGTGAATGAAAAAGAATATAAAGTAGATGGTTTATCTGGTGCAACGATGACTACTAGTGGTGTAAATAATATGCTAGAAGCATATTTTAAACACTACAAGCCCTATTTGTTAAAATCAAGAAGCTCTGTAGCGTCTACTGGTTCTGAAACCAGTGATGTGAAGCTAGAAGATTTGCTTAATAATCAATAATTGTATAGTTATAATACACTTAAAGTAAAGAATAATGAGTACTGAAACTCTAGAAAAGGAAGAAGTAGCGGTTAAGAAGGTAAGCGAACCGTTATTTTCAAAGCGAAGAAAAAAATTCGTTACTGATCCTTTGGATGATGATAACCCCGTAACAGTTCAAGTGTTGGGTATCTGTTCTGCATTGGCAGTAACGGCTCAAATGAAACCAACGTTTGTAATGGCAATTTCAGTGACTGCTGTAATTGTATTTTCGAACTTGATTATTTCACTGGTTAGAAACTTAATTCCGAACAGAATTCGAATTATAGCACAATTGGCTATTGTTGCGACATTAGTAGCATTAGTTGATATGTTACTTAAAGCATACGATTATCAAACATGGAAAGCACTTTCCGTATTTGTAGGTTTGATTATTACCAACTGTATTGTAATGGGTCGTTTAGAAGCGTTTGCTATGGCTAATAAACCATGGGATTCTGTTTTGGATGGTTTAGGTAGTGGTTTTGGCTATTCTTGGATTATCATGGCTGTTGCAATAGCACGGGAATTGTTAGGTTCTGGCAAATTGCTAGGCGTTGAAGTTATTCCAGAATTTGTTAGAGACTTAGGGTATGTTAACAATGGTTTAATGGTGACTCCAGTAGGTGCATTTATGGTGCTTGGAATTATCATCTGGATACAACGCCTTAAAAGTGGTTACGTTGAAAATTAATCATATTTAAAAGAGTAACGAAAATGGAATTATTAAACCTATTTATAAAATCAATTTTTATTGAGAATATGATTTTCTCTTTCTTCCTGGGTATGTGTTCATACTTAGCGGTATCGAAGAAAGTTAAAACAGCTATTGGTTTAGGGGCTGCGGTAATATTTGTATTATTAATCACCACACCTTTAAACTGGGTCATCAATGAATATATTCTTAAAGAAGGAGCGATCTATAATTGGACAGGGGTGGAATCCTTAGCGACAGTTGATCTAGGCTTTTTAAGATACATCATGTTTATCGCAACAATTGCAGCGATGGTACAATTAGTGGAAATGGTGGTTGAAAAAGTCTCTCCTGCGTTATATGGTGCTTTAGGAATATTTCTTCCTTTAATTGCCGTAAACTGTTCTATTTTAGGTGGGTCATTATTTATGGTTGCACGTGATTATACTTTTGCTGAGTCTGTAGTGTTTGGACTTGGTGCAGGAGTCGGATGGATGTTTGCAATAGTTGCCTTGGCTGCAATTAGAGAAAAACTAAAATACTCACATGTGCCAGCACCTTTACGTGGACTGGGTATCACTATGATAGTTACTGGTTTAATGGGGATGGCTTTTATGTCATTTATGGGGATTCAGTTAGGTGGTCAGGAAGAACCTGAACAGCTTATGGCTGATGGAATTCATACACCTGTGGGAAAAAGTAGTGAAGATGCTTCTTCGGAAGATTATATAGAAGAAGATTAATAATAATATCTGTTTAGATTAAAAAGCTGTATCATATCGATACGGCTTTTTTTTTCACTTAACTTAGTGGTCTGATATGAATGGAATTATTAAAAATGGATTGAAATTTTTTCTTAGAGGAGTATTTTTTATAACTCCTATTGGAGTTACCATACTACTCTTCTTAAAAATATTTACCTGGTTTGAGGAAATATTTGATCAAACAGACTTAGAGGGGGTAAGCTTGTTATTATTTATTGTATTTATTTTTCTTATTATATCATTAATTGGTTATCTGGGTTCAACCCTTATTGCATCTCCTGTATCTCAATTTATTGAAAAAACTATTTCAAAAATACCTCTTTTTAATTTTGTGTATTCATCGATTAAAGATTTAACAGATGCCTTTATAGGGAATAAAAAGAAGTTTGATAAACCAGTACTTGTAAGTTTAACCCCCATGGGAGCCGTACAAAAGTTAGGTTTTATCACACAAGAAGACTTGAGTGATTTTAACCTTCCAGGAAAAGTTGTTGTTTATTTACCACACTCATATGCCTTTTCAGGTAATATGTACATTGTTAATAAAGAGGCGGTACAATTGTTAGATATATCCAGCTCCGAATGCATGAAGTTTATTGTTTCAGCTGGAGTAGCTGGTTTTTCAGGATTAAAAAATGCCGAAGACAAATAAAAAAGACAGCTAATTGCTGTCTTTTTTTTAGATTATATCAAGTTTAATTGCTTAAATCTGATTGTTTATTTTTTCAGCTAAAACAGCTTTTGGAACAGCTCCTACCTGTTTGTCAACAATTTCACCACCTTTTATTACTAAAAGAGTAGGGATACTTCTAATACCAAATTTAGCTGATATATTAGGGTTTTCGTCCACATTTACTTTTCCGATTACCGCTTTACCATCATATTCTCCTGCTAATTCTTCTACAACTGGACCTATCATCTTACAAGGACCACACCATTCAGCCCAAAAGTCAACAAGAACAGGCTTATCAGTTGCTATTATTTGATCAAAATTAGCGTCTGTTATTTCTATTGCTTTACCCATTGTTTTCGTATTATTTATTTAAAACTCAAATTCAAAGGTGTAACTATTTTTTGATAGGGAAAAGTTCATTTTACTTTTTTTATTTACACCTTACTTTTTTTTGCTCCTTTGTCAATATTTTTAATCGTTGCTGTATATTATATCTTTATTTAACTACTCCTAAGTGGTATGTTTGAACAATATTTATTCAATTCATAGTCTAGCTTTTAAATAGGTCGCTGTTTGTCCAGCGGTTATTATTGTTGCGTTTCGCTATTACTAAAATTAGGAAGCGCATCTTTCAAAACCATTCCCCCTTTAATTCCAAAGTCTAGTGTACGAATTGGGAATGGAATTGTAATATCATTTTCATCAAAAGCCTTTTTAATTGCTTTCACAGCCCGACTTCTCATGGAGAGGTAACTTGGTTGGTCAGGATAAGTGATCCAAAACCGAATAGTAAAATTAATGGAGCTACTTCCGAACTCATGATAATCAAAAATTAGCTTATCTGCATCAATAACATTATCCATTGACTTAATGGTGTTTGTAACTAGCTCCTCTACCGCTTCTAAGTCATCTCCGTAGGAAATTCCTACTTCTAAATCAATTCTACGCTTCCCTAGTATGGTAAAATTTGTAATCGCACTTTGTAATACATCTTTGTTAGGAATATATATTTCTTGCCCTTGAAAGGATTTAATAACAGTAACACGAAGGTTCGTGCGGGATATACTCCCCATGTATTCATTGATTTGAACTATGTCGTCTATTTGAAAAGGTCTACGGAAAGCGAGGATTATACCAGAAACAAAGTTTGCAGCAATGTCTTGAAAAGCAAATCCTAGCGCTAAACCTAACACTCCTACACCAGCCAGAAGGGATGTCACCGCTTTATCTAATTTTAAAATACCTAGGACTACAAATAATCCTACACCGATAACAGTATAATATACGATGGTAGAAAATAAGTTTTTTAACGCCCGATTATTTGATGTTTTATCAAATAATTTGGCGGATATATTTTTTGTTAATTTGGCGAGTAAATAAAAGAGTATAAAAAGTAATATTGCCAATCCCATGTTGGGCAACATTTTGATAATTAGTTCTAACCACGTGTTTAATTTTTCAAGTAATGTATCAATGATTTTTTCTGTATCCATTCCTTAATTTAATTTATTATATATTTTCAATTTGGGATATTATTTCTGCACGCGTTAGCCCTGTAATTAACTGTAATCGCTCAATAAATTCACTGGGGTTACAATCTACCAACTTTAATTCTTCTTTTGTTAAGAATGAGTATTTTTCAGTAATTAGTTTTTTTCTGATAGCCCAGGGCTGCTGCTGTTGTATATTTATCTCTAACCGTTTCATAACTATCCCAATCAAATATTGTTGAGAAAAAGAATAATCAAAATTTATACTTTTTTGAATACGCTGTAGTTCTAGTTAAAAAGTCGTTTTATTTATTTTTATGTAGAAAAAAATACTCGCCTTGTGTGTTTGTATTGCTACAGTCTACCTCGTAGAATTAAAGGATAGGATAGACGTGAATGACCTTTTTTGTGTCATAAAAATCACCTTTAAAAATAGAAAGAATAGGATATTCTTTGATTTTCCATTTCACATTTTTGAACTCTTCGGTTAGATCACCACCTTTTAAACAAATGAGTCCTGATTGCTCGGGTTGTTCTTTGTTGAACTTTATTTTTGAGTTAACCCAATGGATTAATGCGTCAAGTCGTGCCACAGCTCGGGTGACTACAAAGTCATAATGTCCTTTTACATCTTCCACGCGTGTATGTTCGGCAGTAACGTTATTTAAACCTAAAGCGAGAACAGCTTCTTTTACAACATTGATTTTTTTTCCAATAGAGTCAACTAAATGAAAATGAACTTCAGGAAAAACAATTGCTAAGGGAATACCTGGGAAGCCTCCTCCCGTTCCTAAATCTAAAACTTTCATTCCATCTTTGAAGTCGAATAATTTAGCAATAGCGAGGGAGTGAAGCACATGTCTTTCATAAAAATGCTCCATGTCTTTTCTTGATATTACATTAATTCGTTCATTCCAATACTTATAAACTTCTTCCATTTTTTCAAATTGAAGAAGTTGTGTATCTGATAAATTTGGAAAATGTTGCTTGATGGAATGCAAAGTGATTTAGATTTTATCTTTTTTATCTTTCACTAACTCTAAAAGAAGTTCTCTAGCTCGGTGTAATTGAGCTTTAACAGTACCCAAAGGAGCATCAATTTCTTTTGCAATTTCATCGTAAGAAAATTCTTCAAAATAGCGCAATGTAACAAGTACTTGATATTTTGGAGGTAGCTTAGTAACTACCAATCGCATAATTTCAATTTTCTGCTGTTTGATGGCTTCTTCAGCGGGGTTTAGATTTTTATCATCTTTTATTTCAAACTGCATATTATCTCCATCATCATTGGTCATTGATGAGTCGATGCTGAAAGTTTTTAGCTTTTTCTTTCTAATAAAATCGATACAATTGTTTGTGGCAATTCTAAAAAGCCAAGTGCTGAAAGTATACTGTGGGTTAAATTTCGCTAAGTTTTTAAAGGCTTTAGCAAATGCTTCGATAGTTAAATCTTCTGCATCGTCTTGATTTCTAACCATTTTGTAGATCATGTGATATACAGGTCTGCGGTAGCGCATCATTAATTCTGCAAACGCTTTTTGATCATCATTTTCTATGGCTCTGTCGATTAAAATAAAATCACGTTTTGCCTTTTCAGAAAATTCTTTTTTTACTTCCATGTGTTAGTCTTAAAAACTATCGACAGTATGCCTAATGTAAACAGATAGAAAGGATATAAAATGTCTCCGATTAGTATTGTCAATGGATTGATTTTTCCCTTAAAATCTTTACAAACTCTATCAAAAATAACAAATAATAAAGAAGTTCTCAAAACATAAGCAACTATAATAAATTGTGCTGAAATACTGAGGTACTGATGAAGTAGAAGAGAAGAAATTAAGATGGCTTGAGACAGGTTTATTAGCAATAAAATTAATGTTGAATTAAAGGAATAATTTACCGAAACAGATAAATGTCTTTTTTTCTGTTTCAGCCAGGATAAAAAGCTTGTTTTTGGATAGCTAAAGACAAAGCTTTCGGGAGAAAGGTTGATTGTTGTATTTGTTTTATTGCCCATTTCGTTAATGAGTAAATCATCATCACCACCGATTAGATGCTTATTTTTTAATGCTATGGATGATTGATTAAATATCTTTTTATGGTACAACATATTTCTTCCCAATCCCATATAGGGGAAACCCGCAAGCGTGAGACTAGACATTTGTAAGGCGCTATAGGTAGTTTCAAACTGGATAATTTGATTGAGGATTTTGTTTTTGACAGAAATGAAATAAGGGGATAATCCTAACACAATTTCTTTTTTTGAGCTTAAATGAGCTGCCATTGAACTCAACCATTGATTAGAAGATGGTAGACAGTCTGCATCTGTGACTAAAATATACTCGTGGGTAGCATGATTAATTCCAGTTTTGAGCGCGTATTTTTTAGCGTTAAATTCCTGAGGTGTGGTTTCAATACGGAGAATTTTTATTGTTGGAAACAAGGTCATCAATTGATTGGTCTGATCAGTTGATCGGTCATCAACTACGATTATCTCAAAATTATCATAGACTTGATCAAGTAAAGCGGGAAGGAGCTGGCGTAAGTTGTTGATTTCGTTTCGCGCGCAAATAACAATTGATATTGGTGGGCTGAAAGGTGTTGTTTGGGTACTGGATTTCTTTCGAATAGGGAGGCTGAAAAGAAACAGCCATAATAAAAGTTGCACACTTCCAGCTGCAATAAATAGTATGTCAAGCCAGTTTAAACTCATATTCTCTTAATATTAAAACAAAAATCGCTGAATAAGTCTATTTTTGCGCTTGAATATGAAGTTTTCTATAGAAGCAAAAGATGCCAACTCAAAAGCCAGAGCTGGTAAAATAACCACCGATCACGGTGAAATTGAGACGCCAATTTTTATGCCTGTTGGTACAGCAGGTACAGTGAAAGCCGTACATCAGCGTGAGTTAAAGGAAGATATTAAAGCACAAATAATATTGGGCAATACCTATCATTTGTATTTGCGCCCAGGGTTAGAAGTACTGGAAGGAGCTGGTGGTCTCCATAAATTTAACGGTTGGAATGGACCTATCTTGACAGATAGTGGGGGATACCAAGTGTATTCTTTAGCTGAAAATCGTAAAATAACGGAAGAAGGAGTGGTGTTTCGTTCTCATTTCGATGGATCAAAACAGTTTTTTACTCCAGAAAATGTTATGGATACACAACGTACCATCGGTGCCGATTTTATTATGGCTTTTGATGAGTGTACACCTTATCCTTGTGAATATGAGTATGCCCGCAAATCGATGGAAATGACACATCGTTGGCTAAAACGTTGCTGCGATCGGTTTGATAGCACAGAAAGTAAATATGGCTATCAGCAGGATTTATTACCTATTGTTCAAGGAAGTGTATACAAAGACTTAAGAATAAAATCTGCGGAAACAATTGCTTCTTTTGATCGGGCAGCCAATGCTATTGGTGGGTTGTCTGTGGGCGAGCCGCATGAGGACATGTATGAGATGACAGAAATTGTTTGCGATATTCTTCCATCGGACAAGCCACGTTATTTAATGGGGGTTGGTACCCCTGCAAACATTCTGGAGTGCATTGCTTTAGGTGTCGATATGTTTGACTGCGTTATGCCTACGCGGAATGCACGAAACGGAATGCTGTTTACCTCAGAAGGAACAATCAATATTAAAAACGAGAAATGGAAAAATGATTTTTCCCCTATAGACCCTATCTTAGGGGGGTATGTGGACACAGTATATTCTAAAGCTTATTTGCGACATTTAATTTCAAATAAGGAAATACTAGGTGCTCAAATTGCGTCAATACACAATTTAACGTTCTATCTGTGGTTAGTAAAAGAAGCTAGAAATAGAATAAAAGATGGTACATTTAGGGAGTGGAAAGATAAAATGGTTGTTAAATTGACACAGCGGCTCTAATGTTTAATATTCTCGATCGGTATATCATTAAAAAATATCTAGGTACGTTTTTCTATGTCGTACTGGCGTTAATCGCGGTGATTTGTGCCATTGACTTCGCAGAAAAAAACGATGATTTTTTGGATGCTAACTTATCGTATTGGTATGTTTTTACAGAATATTACCTTAACTATATCCCTTACTTAGCAAATTTTCTTAGTCCTTTAATGGTATTTGTTTCCACCATTGTGGTTGCATCACAAATGGCAGCACATACGGAAGTAATTGCTATTTTAAGTTCCCGGATTAGCTATTTGAGAATGCTTTTTTCTTTCTTTTTAGGAAGTGTAATTGTCGCTGTTTTAGTTTTCATCATGATAGGCTGGGTGTTGCCTAATGCCAACAAAAAACGGGTTGCTTTTGAAATTAACTATGTTTTTAAACGATTTGACTATAACCTTAGAAATACCCATTTAAAATTAGAAAAAGATTATTATGCATATCTGAAGAAGTATAATAATCAAATTGATGTGGGATATGACTTTACAGTAGAACACATAGTGGACGGTACGCTAGTGTCTAAATTAAAAACAAATCGCATTGCATGGGATTCTATTAGTGGAAAATGGCATATTGATGCCTATGAATTGCGTGAGTATGTGGATGGAAAAGAAACCTTGAGACAAATGCCCTCAAAAGACACCACAATTAATGTGTTCCCAAAAGATTTTCAGAGCAAATATCGAAAACAAGAAACATTAACTATTCCTGAGTTAAGAACTTTTATTGCTGAACAAGAGGAGCGAGGGGCTGATGATATTGGAATTTACATAACCGATTTATATGAAAGATTTACCTATCCTTTTGCTATTATACTACTAACATTGGTAGCTGTGACTGTAGCTTCTAAAAAGAGTAGGGAAGGTACGGGATTGAAAATTTTTATAGGTTTTATTCTCGCTTTTGTCTATCTCTTTTTTGTGATTGTAGGAAGAGGATTTACGCAGTCCAATTTATTGCACCCGTTAGTGAGCGCATGGATTCCAAATTTTGTTTTTGGATTGGTGGGAATCTATATGTATTTCAAAGCACCGAAATAATATTATTTAGACTCCAGAGATCAAACCAATGAAATATCTACTCATTTTCTTCATCCGGATTTATCAGTACTTTATTTCACCATGGTTTCCTAAATCTTGTCGACATACACCCTCTTGCTCACATTATGCTGTGCAAGCGATAAAAGAATGGGGTTTTGCGCGAGGTGGTTGGTTAGCTGTTAAACGCATATTGCGATGTCATCCCTGGGGAACACATGGATATGATCCCGTGCCCCCAAAAAAATAGAAGAGAGTTTTTTTCTTCTTATTTTAAAATGACTGGGCTTTTTATGTTTCTAGAAACCTCGATGCGTGTTAAGATGGAGTTCATAATGCGATCGTACAATTCATCTCCTAGAAGAGAATCTTCACATCCTACATCAATATTAGGGTTGTCATTTACTTCTATGACATAGGCTTTGTTATTCACCATCTTCAAATCAACTCCGTACAACCCATCCCCCATTAAAGAGGCAGCTTTTAGTGCAGTTTGAACTACTTGTTTGGGTACATCTTTTAATGCGACTACATCACTCTCGCCCCAGTTTTCTGAGTCTCCTGAATTCCAGTTATAAATTTGCCAATGGTCTTTGCTCATATAATAACGACAGGCAAAGAGTGGCGATTGGTCTAAAACACCTATACGCCAATCGAATTCTGAGTACATAAACTCTTGAGCCACCACTAAATCAGATGTTTTGAAGAGCTCGTTGAGTTTTGTAATTAACTCTTCTTTGTTGTTTGCTTTTGACACACCTAATGAAAAGGCACTATCAGGTTGTTTTAACACTACTGGAAAACTGATTTTATCAGCGTTTTCAGCTTTAAACATACCTTTCACAAATATTTGTGTTTCAGGAGTAGGTACCTGATGCTGTTTTAGTTTTTCATTTTGAAAGATCTTGTTTGAGCACCGTAGAATAGACCATGGATCATCTATCACTACAAGTCCTTCAGCATATGCCAAACGCGACATGATGTAAGTGTGGTCTTTTACATTGGTAGTTTCCCTGATAAAAAGAGCGTCAAACTCACTGATACGATCCCGGTCGTCTTTAGTGATAAACTCCACACAAAACCCATGTTTTTCAGCTGACTTTTTAAACGCACTTAGTGCTAATGGGCCTGAAGGAGGTGTAGTTTCAGAGGGGTTAACCAAAATTGCTAAATCATATTTGTACTGCTTGGACTTCGCTTTTCTAAATCTTTTCTTAGAAAAATAATCTTTGCTGTATTTATACAGTGATTCTAATTCTTTTTCAGAAAGTCGGCCAATGCGTAAAGGTGTAACTTTCTGAATTCCCCATTTGTCTGACTTTGTAAATTTTACACGAATAATGGGTGACTCAAATACTTGAAATATTTGTTGAGATAATTTCTTAAAGCCAGATTCAGGCGTTTGGCCAAAATAGATGATTAAATTAAAAGTGGTGTCTTTTAATTTGGAAAGCGTTTCTTGAATAACATCATCTAATTCAAAAGTGACAGACCGAGTAATGTGTGAATTGTTAAAATCACCGATGGTAGAAACATTCGGGATCACCCGGTGGTCACGAGCAGAAGCTAACAAGGATACATAATAGCCAACACTTTGATAGGAATAGGAACTGCAAAGGTTAAAAACACGTGCGTTTTTAATGTTGTGAAACTCTTGATCAGAGAGGTAGTTTTTTGCAGCAACTACTTTGATGTTTTCAATATCAAAGTTGAAATCACTGGGTTTATCTACAATAATCAAATTTTCTGTCTCCACTTTTGATTTAGTGCCTGGGATTTCGAACACCATTCGTACAGCCGATTCCCCTTCTTTATAATAGTCGGGTAGTTGTTCTGTTATTTTAAACCCAGCATTTTCGTACCAGGATATTAGTTTATGAGAGTTGATACTAGCTTCAAGCGATATTTTTGTGTTACCATAGGTTAATGCCAAATTGCAGGCATGTGATAACAAGGTAGTACCAATGCCTTTGCTTTGATATTCGGGCTTGACACCAATAGAAAAAATACGCAAGGTTTTTTTATGAAGATGAAGAATTAAAACACCTACAGTAGCTTTGTTTTCTTCTTCATAAATCCATACTTCTTGGTTGGAGCTGGATAAGCTTAAGCGAAGTGTTCGCGTGTTGCTTCTTTGAAATTCTGGAAAGGAAGCCTTTTCAATTTCTTGAATTAAAGTAAGGTCTTTTTCAGTAGCTTTTCTTATGTGTAGCACGATAGGTATTCATCAATTTAAAATTCCGCAAATGTAGTATTATGAAAAACATATAAAAGTTAAATGCTTTTTTATTTTTTAAGAAAAAAATAAAAAAATCCCCAACGAATATTATAACGTAGGGGACTTATAAAATTGATTTGTTTATCGATTATTCAGCGCTTTCTTCTTGAGGAACTATTTCTAATAATTCAACTTCAAATACTAAAGCAGAGTACGGAGGAATTGCTTGTCCTGCTCCACGCGGACCATAAGCTAAGTCCTGAGGAATAAATAATTTCCATTTGCTACCTACAGGCATTAACTGTAAAGCTTCAGTCCAACCTGGTATCACTTGACTAACGCCAAACTCAGCTGGCTCACCTCGTTCAACAGAACTATCAAATACAGTTCCGTCCATTAACGTTCCATGGTAATGTACTCTTACAACATCTGTTGGATCGGGTTTTTCACCTGTTCCTTCTGTAATTACTTTATATTGTAATCCACTTTCACTTGTTTGAATACCCTCTTTTGTTTTATTTTCTGCTAAGAAAGCTTCGCCTTTTGATTTCTCTTTCTCTACTAATGAGTTACTAAATTTACCCATTATTTCATTTGCTTGCTCTAAGGTAAATACTTCAGAAGAATCTCCTTTTTTCACATCTTTCATTGCAGCAGCAAAAATAGCCGGGTCTAAGATGTCAGCGAAATCTTTGTTCTGAGAAATGTTATTGGAAATAATTACTCCCATAGCATAGCTCACAGAATCGTTTTGTGTTGTTAATTTAATATCAGAAATTTCTGAATCGCCACAACCTACTAATAGGCTTAAAGACGTTAATGCAATAACTACTTTTTTCATAATAATTTTTTCTGGTTTGTGTTTAGTTATAAAGTTTTTCTCTAATTGGTTTTAATCCTTCGTTTGCAATGTAATCGGCATAAGGCATTCGTCTATCCACCATTCCCTTAGGTCCGATTTCAATAATTCTGTTGGCCACAGTGTTCATGAACTCATGGTCATGTGAGGTGAAAATCATGGTGCCGGGATAGTCGATTAACGCATTGTTTAACGCTTGAATTGACTCCAAATCCAAGTGGTTTGTGGGTTCATCCATTAACAATAAATTAGGATTTTGGAGCATCATTCTGGAAAGCATACAACGTACTTTCTCACCTCCTGAAAGTACATCACATTTTTTCAAGGACTCTTCCCCAGTGAACAACATTCTGCCTAAGAATCCGCGAACAAAAGTTTCATCGGATTCTGGGTCAGTGGTGTATTGCCATAACCAGTCGATTAAATTTTTCTTACTCTTAAAATACTCACTGTTGTCATTGGGTAAATACGCATAGTTGATGGTTACTCCAAATTTAAATTCACCGCTATCCGCTTTTTCTTCACCCACTAACACTTTGTAAAAACTTGTCAAAGCAAGGCTGTCTTTCGAAATTAAAGCAATTTTATCTCCTTTGTCAAGGTGTAGGTCGATGCCTGAAAATAAAGGACTTCCTTCATAATTTTTCGACAGACCTTCAATGGAGAGTACTTCGTTTCCTGCTTCGCGTTCCTGAGAAAATACAATACCTGGATACCTTCTGCTCGAAGGTTTGATGTCCTCGATGTTTAGTTTCTCCAACATCTTTTTACGAGCAGTAGCCTGTTTTGACTTGGCTACGTTGGCACTAAAGCGCTCAATGAACGATTGGAGATCCTTACGTTTTTCTTCTGCTTTCTTATTCTTGTCAGATAATTGTCGAGCAACCATTTGACTAGATTGGTACCAGAAGGTATAGCTACCAGTAAACAATTGAATTTTTGCGAAATCAATATCTGCAATGTGTGTACACACGGTATCCAAGAAGTGTCTATCGTGAGAAACTACAATTACGGTATTTTTAAAATCCAATAAGAAATCTTCTAACCACGTGATGGTGTCAATATCCAGGTCATTGGTAGGCTCATCGAGAATTAGAATGTCAGGGTTCCCAAAAAGAGCTTGTGCCAACAGGACACGAACTTTTTCTTTACCACTTAACTCTTTCATTTCTTTATAGTGCAGGTCTTCTTTAATCCCTAAACCACTAAGCATGTTGGCCGCATCACTTTCTGCATTCCAGCCATCCATTTCTGCAAAGATTCCTTCTAAGACACCAGCTCGTTCACCATCAGCATCAGAAAAATCTTCTTTTGCATAGATGGCGTTTTTTTCTTCCATGATGTCCCACAATTTTTTGTGACCCATGATGACTGTGTTTAATACTTGCTTATCATCAAAAGCAAAGTGATTTTGATTAAGCACAGCCATTCGCTCACCAGGGGTGATGTTGACTGAACCACTTGTAGCATCTATTTCACCAGAAAGAATTTTTAGAAAGGTAGATTTACCAGCACCATTTGCGCCAATAACACCATAACAATTTCCCTCTGTAAATTTTATACTTACGTCTTCAAAAAGTGTCCGTTTACCAAAACGAAGCGAAAGATTATCAACACTTAACATATCCTATTGTTTATTCGAGCAGCAAAAGTAATGATTCTTTAACACAAAGAAGAAAGATGTATCCATAAAGACGGATAGGTTTTTTATCCCTGATTCTATTGCGGTATTTTTAATAGTTTTGTTTACTTTAATGGTAACTAATTTTGAAATAAATGACTATGGAATATATAATTCGGTTATGCGTATCTGTGTTTTTAATTACAATGGTTTTTTCTTGTGCTGAAGATGGCATAGATGGAGCACCTGGACCTGCTGGACAAGATGGTAAGGATGCTGAATCAGCTTATTTGTTTGAATTTGGTGATGTCGTTTTTTCACCTGAATTTAACCATGAGTACAGGTTAGTATTTGAAAATAATTTTTTATTTAACACAGACAAAGTATTGGTTTTCTTTCTTTGGGACTATATTGAGGAAGACAAACTCGATGTTTGGAGACCTTTACCGCAAACCGTATTTACTGAATCAGGTACTATAGTTTATAATTATGATTTTACTAAAAATGATGTGCAGCTATTTGTAGAAGCGAATTATGAATTGACTGCCTCAGATTCATTGGATCAACGACCTTGGGTTGTTCGTACAGTAATAATCCCTTCAAAATTCCCTGAGCGAACTACTGTAGATTACAATAATTACCAAGAAGTAATCAGTCACTATGGATTAGAAGCGACTGAACCAACGGTTCTTTTTGGTACAAAAAAATAGGCACTTGAAATCAGATCATGAGAATACTCTTTTCTATCATTTCTATTTTCTTGTACTTATCGTGCGCTGCACAAATAAGGGGAGAGCTGATTTCATCAGAGCTAATTTCTCGCATTTCAAAAAATGAAATTCGGTTAATCTATAGTGCACTTAAAATTTCTGAGGTAATTCATCCCATTGACTTTGAGGTTGACTTATATAAAATTGAGTACTGGACCCCCGAACCTCGTGGAGAATTTTTAACCAAAGCTTCAGGGCTTTTATATGTTCCTGTAACCATTTGCAATTTTCCAGTAGTAAGTTATCACCATGGCACAGTCACTTATGGAAAAGAACCTAGTGACTTGAAAGATTTATCTTATTTAATCCCTGTCCCTTTGGCTACTGGAGGATATGTGGTTAGTGCCGCTGACTATGTAGGTTATGGCAGCACCCCTGATAGCATTCCACATGCCTATCTGCATGCACAATCGGAAGCTACTTCAGCAATAGATATGTTAACGGCTTCAGGGCATTTTGGTATTACCCAAGATATCTATTTTAGCACACAATTATTTTTGACTGGCTATTCTCAGGGTGGTCATGTGACGATGGCCGTAAATCGGGAATTACAGGAAGGAGATTATAATTACACCGTTACTGCAGCTGCATCGGGAAGCGGCCCTTATCAGTTGTCAGAAATAGCGCGCGATAGTATATTGACATCTTCCACGTTTTCATCACCTACATACACTACCTTTTTGTTGGAGTCATACAAATACATTTATCGATTACCGGATTTATATAGCCAAGTATATAAAAGTCCCTATAAGGAAAGTGTGCCTGAAATTTATGACAGGCAATCACCTGGTAATCCAATAACTTTACCACGACCTGCTTTCAATTATTTGGCTGAATCATTTATCGATAGTGTCTTGAATGGCACCCATCAATTCAATAATTTTTTAGAAGAGAATGATGTAGTGAATTGGGTGCCCAAAACCCCTGTTCGGTTATTTTATTGTACAGGCGATGAGCAAGTGCCCTATACTATTTCCATAGAAACCGCTGAAACCATGAAGCAACTAGGCGCTACGGATTTAGATGTTATTAAAGTAGCAGACAACCTTTCTCATAGTGATTGTTTTTATCCCACTGCTGATCTCATTAAAATGTGGTTTGATGAATTGAAAGATGAGTGTGCAATAGTGGGAGTAAATAATAACGATAATGACAAGCCCCAACTTTTTTCTCCGAATGTGGTAGATGACTACATTATCCTCCATTCATCAATGAAAAAGAATGAATACCAAATATTTAATTTATCGGGTGTTGAGGTGTTGAAAGGAAAAATCAATAACGATATCATTTATTTAAAATCACTGCAGCCAGGTATGTATCTTATGGCTTTAAATGCTGAGAAGCATCTTTTTTATAAAAAATAGATAGCGACATAAAGCTGTTTATAAAGGAGTGTCTCACTAAAATTCTTACTTTTGAATTATGCAATCAACAGGCTTCTTTGTTCAGCGCACAGCAAGTATCGGAAACGATACGATGGCGGGCTTGGTGACTGCTTTGTCTATCATTCCTCAAAGTTTAGTTTTTGCATTTCTTGCAGGTGTTGATCCATCAGCGGCCTTGCTTTCCGCCTTATTCATTAATACTTCTATTGCTTTAATCAACGCACAACCTGTGATGATTTCTACTCCCGTTACCATTTTTAGTGTGGTGATGATACGGTTAGTTGGCGAACACGGTTATCCATACCTGGTGGCTCTTGGTATTTTATCTGGCATATTACAGTTGTTGATTGGTTATTTCAGGTTGGGAAAATATGTAAGAATGTTACCTCGAATCGTAGTTATGGGGTTTATTAACGGTATGGCTGTTGTGATTTTTTTAAATCAATTAAATTTTCTCTCTACCGCTTTTGAAGGAGAAGTGACTTGGCTACCAACCGATAAACTTATCTATACATTACTCATTGCTATTTTAGCATGGGCAATAATTTATTACTTCCCGCGCATAACGAAAAAAATTCCTTCAGCCATCGTAGCTTTTGTACTGATTACAAGTGGGGTTATGCTATTTGATATCCCAGTTTACAGTATTTCAGAATTTAAAGCCTGGGTCGATT
Organism: uncultured Cytophagales bacterium; assembly: GCA_963849955.1. Classification (GTDB taxonomy): domain Bacteria; phylum Bacteroidota; class Bacteroidia; order Cytophagales; family JAAEPT01; genus CAWFGW01. The sequence continues at coordinate 85,335 of CAWKJU010000003.1, forward strand.
TTAAAAATAACCCTTCCTTATTTCCAACATTTGAAGGATGGGTATTTTCCAAGGAACCTTTCGATTTTAACCTTTTCCTAAGCTTAATTCCCTATGCGCTTTTAATGGCTATTTATAGTACCTCGCAGAGTTTGGTGACCCTAGCGGTGATGGATGATTTAACTAATAATAAGAGTAATTCAAATCGTGAAATGTTAGCTATAGGCACTGCAAACATTGTATCTGGTTTGTTAGGGGGGGTTTTAGGTGCAGCAAATATTGAACAAAGCATTACTAATTATAAGTCAGGAGGACGCACACGTTTATCTGTAATTTTAACTTCGGTTTTCCTTGGTGTGTTTCTCTTTCTCATTCCTGATTTGATTGGTAAATTACCCATTCCAATGTTCATCGGATTGATGATTGGAGTAGTTGGCGGCACCTTTGCGTTAAGTAGTTTGCGAGTGATTAATAAGTTTCAACAATCAGACGCTATCATTTTAGTTTCAGTATCTATCATAACAATTCTCTTTAATTCTGCCTTGGCTGTATTAGTTGGTGTAGTTTTTTCTGCTTTAGCTTTTTCATGGGAAAGTGCTTTACGCATTCGAGTAAATAAATCAGTGGATGAATTAGGGATTAAAAAATATGAGATTTATGGTCCTTTATTTTTTGGTTCTTCTTCTTTATTTATGCGAAATTTTAATCCGGAAGAAAATGTGAATGAAGTACATTTTGACTTTTTAGAATGCCGTATTTGGGATCATTCAGGCATAGATACCTTAAAAAGTTTAATTGAAAAATATCAGGAATTGGGTCGGGTAGTGAAGATTAAACATTTGAGTAGTGATTCACGCTTACTGCTGCGCAAGGCAGGTGTGAAAGATGTTGAATTTATAGTCGATAAAAACGATCCGGAATATATGGTCGTTGAAGATATGCCACTTAAGTTTTACTAAGATGGAAAATTGGAATAAAGGAAAAGCACATTTTGATGCTCAGGAGTTTGATAAGTCGTTGGACTATTTTAGCCGACACTTAATTTCAGATCCCTATCATACGGAGTCGCTTTATCATCGAGCAATTGTTTATCGCAAATTAGAGCAGTATAATAAATCGTTAACTGACTTTGATAATTTGGTGAACCTCATGCCAACCGATGCAGCAATTATCAGTGAACGTGGCGTGACCAAGTTTCACTTAAAAGACTTAAAAGGCGCTTTAAACGATTTAGATGCCGCCCAGGAGCTGGAGCCTGAAAATCCATATCGCTATAGTAGTCGCGCATACATTAGAGGGGCTGTTAAGGATGTAATTGGAGCAATTGAAGATTATAAGAAAGCTTTAGAGCTATTTCCAGATGATCCCATTGCGTTAAATAATTTGGGTTTGTTAGAAGAACAAATGGGAAGAGCTGAAGCTGCAAAAATGAAGTTTGATGCCGCGGATAAACTATCGGGGATTAAAACAAATGAAGAACGAATAAAGGAATTTGAGAAACGGACTCCTTTAAAGGAAGATAAGCCTACTTCCGCTTTACCTCCTAAAAAAGAAAATCTAAGCAAAACGTTTTTTAGTACCCTAAAAGGCTTGTTATTCGATAAAAATGAGCGGGAAGCCTTTATAGCATTTCTGAAAAAAAAGAAATAATGAGCCAACCCCGTTGTATTGCTAACTATCGGGATGGGATAATGAGAGGTCGATCGTTTTTTATTTAATACAGTTTAATTTCGGTGATGCTGATTATTGGAATCAGGTTTTCACCTTTCAGCACTACATAATCCTTAGTTACCGCCCAAACAGTCACTGTTGTTTCCAGGTTTTTACCATCAGCATCTTTAAATCGGATGCGGACATGATGCTTATCTAAGTTACCTAAGGCTTGAGCTTTGTTCAGCTGTTTGTCTCTGGTCTTCTTATCCACTTCATTATCTAGTACATCTAGTTTTGAAAATTTGAGCTGATGCACGGTGTTTTTATCAATCGGGCTGTAAATGATTTGTGGCGTTTCCATAAGTCCTTCAATTTGTTTGATATCAATATTCCACTCAATGCTGAAATTTTTCTGAATCCAGTGAGGTGCTATAGATCAAAGGTTAATAAGCTGTTAAATTAATTTGTCAACCAATGGTTTAGGGTAGTGTATATACAACTGATTTATAACATAATTTTAAAATATTTAATTTTCTTTAAAAGATAATTGAAGCTCATCCGTCTTTAATAGTATGAGCAGCCTAGCCATGTCGGAAGAGCAGACGAAAGTCATAGAAAAAACAGTCGAAAAGGAGCGAAGAAAACTCTTTAACTTTATTAGAAGAAGGGTAGCGTTTCAGGAAGATGCGGAAGATATACTGCAAGATGTTTTTTATCAGTTGGTTAACATGTACGACTCCATCGGCTCGATCGACAAGGTGGCCTCATGGATGTATCGCGTAGCACGAAATAAAATCACCGATGCGCAGCGTAAGAAAAAAGACGAACTCTTGAGTGACCAAACATATGGTAATGATGGTGAGGAAATTTTGTTCCTGCAGGACATATTGCCCGATTTATCAAATTCGACTGAGGACGTACTACTCCGTGATTTAATATGGGAGACGATTCAAGAAGCTTTGAATGAACTACCAGAAGAGCAACGGATTGTATTTGTTTTGCATGAATTTGAAGAGCAAAGCTTTAAAAGCATTGCCCTACAATTAGGAGTAGCTGAAAACACCTTGTTTTCCAGAAAGCGATATGCGTTACTTCATTTAAGAAATAGATTAAAAAAATTACACGAAGAACTTTAAAAGAATTAGAAATGAAATGTAAACCTTTAAAAATTGTCGGAATGGTCATCTTTGGAGCCTTAGCGATTGCTGCTTTTGGTTACCTCTTTATGCTACTATGGAACTGGTTAGTGCCCGAGTTGTTTAGTGGCCCAGTAATCAATTACTGGCAAGGCGTGGGACTGTTAGTTTTAAGTAAAATCTTGTTAGGCGGACCAGGTGGCAGAGGAGGGAAGTGTTGTTGCAAAGGTGGTGGTGGCTGGAAAAACCGTTGGAAAGAAAAATTTGACAACATGGATGATGCCGAGAAAAATGAATTCAAAAATAAAATGAAGGCTAAGTTTTGTGGCACACCACACACGACTCAATCAGCAATTGTAACCCCCCAAGAAAATGGCAATAATAGTGAGAAAATATAAAGTCAACTATAGCATCAGCACATTTGAGCTAGAAGAGGGCACACCAAAAATCCACCCCGAAAAGGTGTGCGAGTTAGAAAGTGATACCGATAACTTACATTACCTGTTTCACGATCTTTCAGCGTTACATCAATGTGAAAATGTCTTAGGTTTGAAAATTATGGACATCAAACCATTGTAAGTATAATAAAAAACGTCACCCTGAGGAATCGAAGGATCTATTTAACCAGCTATTTGTCAAAAGATTCTTCCCTCTGGTCAACATGACGTATTCTATATGAACCCTGGTAAACTACCGAATAATCAGATATTCTTTTATTCAGAATGAACGATTGAGACAATTGTTCTTATGAAATAAAAGTAGTGCTGAACTATATCTTAATCTTAACCACTACTTTTTTTACTTTTTGAACCGTTTTAGACATCACACCAAGTTGATGAATATCATCAGGGAAAAAGATAGTAAACATTCCTTCCTCCACTAAAACAGGATTGACCTCCGCTTGGTAGAATGTATAATCACCCTCTTCATTTTTTACTTCCACCGTTTGGTTTCTATGGGTGGTGATTCCCATCATTTCTTCTCCAGAGATCATGTACTGCACATCGATGTGTTTTGCATGGTTTTCTATCTTACACTCTGTACTATTTTTAGTTTTATATTCTTGCACGATGGCAAATATGCGATCGTTGATCTCATATTTACCTTCAGGAGTATTTTTTAAGTCAGTATTGGTGATGTAAGTAAATGCTTGAGCGATATGCTCACTTAAACCAGTATATAACGAGTGATTTTCTATTTTATCTAAGACCATGAATGCGTAAAGTTGAAGTATATGTGCTTAAAGTTTTACAAACTTATTTGTTTTCAAATTAGATTCCTGTGTAAAAATAGTATTTACTTGGATTGAAAAGGGATGTTTTCGGTAACGTATCCACATGGCTTTAACGTCTCGGTGAGACCTTTTAAAGCTAACTATCATATACATAGCGAGATAAGACTTTAATTTTTCAAAGTGTTATGATATGTTTTTCCAAAAAAAATTATACCTTTTAATTTAATAAACACTCAACTTAAAGCTCATGTCAAAATGAAAAATCTAGTCAAAAACACTCAACTTATAGGTATAATTTTATTAATGGTGTTTGCTTCTTCGTGCAGTAAAGAAGATGGAACGCAAGGACCTCGAGGTGCACAAGGACCCGCAGGGCCTCAAGGACAACAAGGTGCACAGGGACCTGAAGGACCACAAGGCGATCCAGGAACAGCAAATGTTATGTATAGTGAATGGTTAGATCAAGATTGGAACTTTACAGATGGTGCCAATTTTAAAACAATGTTGGTAAAAGATACTAATGTGACAAATAGTTTTCTAGAAAAAGGAGGGATTGTTTTAGGATTTTTCCGATTTCAGAATAATGTGCCTTATCAACTTCCCTATCAGAATTTTGCATCAAACAATGTTAGAACTTGTTATCCGGTTCATTTTACTACGGAAGGAAATGTTCGTTTTAACATTCAAAGTACTGATGGCACAGCCTTAACGGATAGTGAGGTGAATGGTTCAGGATCAAATGTTAATGCCCAATATAAGTATGTCCTTATTCCTGGTGGAATCGCTCTAAAAGGAGCGAGAAGTACATTTAAGTGGGAAGATCTTTCCTATAAAGAAGTATGTGACCAGTTAGGAATCGACTACTGATTAAAAAAAACCGGAGCTCACACTTCGGTTTTTCTTTTAGAACCAGACGTAGAATTATCATCGACTATAATTACATTAGTAAATAAGCCAGTTACGCATTACCGTGCCTTTCATAGACATAAATTAATAGATGGACAACTTCATCAATCACCTACAATCCATTTATAAACTTGGTTTAGCTGCGCAAACGGCATTGAGAGCACATTTAAAACCTAAGACCTTAGCGAAAGGTGATTTTCTATTGAAAGAAGGTACAGTTTGTCATCATCTTTATTTTTTAGAAACTGGCTGTTTGCGCGGGTTTTATAATTTGGACGGCAAAGAGATTACTCATTGGTTTGGCTTTGAGAATGATTTTGTCACCTCGTTTTATAGTTTTATCACACAAAAGCCAAGTGTTGAAAATTTACAGGTGTTAGAAAATTCGGAACTATGGTCCATTTCGTATGAATCATTAATGAAGTTGTATGACGAATTCCCTGAGATTGAACGCTTGGGTAGAATGGCAAACGAAAAATATTATATCCGTTTAGAAGAGCGTTATGTCAATTTTCAATTTAAAACAGCTGCAGAGCGCTATGAACTATTATTAGAAAAAATGCCACATATTTTGCAACGAGTAGCTTTGGGCTATGTTGCGTCTTATTTAGGTATAAGCCAAGAAACTTTAAGTAGAATACGAGCTAAGTCCTAGTTGTTCCTTTTTTGACATATGTCAAAAGAATCCATTTTTCAAGGGAGTAGTTTTGGTCCATCATCAAAATGAAAAATCTATGGAAACTACAAAGAATCTTAAACCGTCTGGAGCATTTGTTACCGCTTCGTGGGCAGTATTAATTACAGGTATTGCTTCATTCATTATTGGTTTATGGAATGCGGATATGCAGTTAAATGAAAAAGGTTATTATTTTACCGTACTCATGTTTGGTTTGTTTTCGGCTATATCCTTGCAAAAGGCGGTACGTGATCAGTTGGATGGAATTCCAGTGACGAGTGTGTACTATGGCTTAGCTTGGTTTACCAGTTTGTTGTCTATCGTTTTATTGATTGTTGGGCTTTGGAATGCCTCATTGTTACTCAGTGAAAAAGGATTTTATGGGATGTCTTTTGTTTTAAGTCTGTTTTCAGCGATTACCGTACAGAAAAATATCCGAGACGCACAAGCGATTGAGGTTATTGAGCCAGTGAAAAAGTCGAATGATTATGAGTTGTAGGGAAAATAATAAAAACGGAGAAGTGAGAGCTTCTTCGTTTTTCTATTTAATATATTCCGCCTTTGTTGGTGTTCTCACCAACAAAAGTAGTACAGCCAACCAACTAACGAAAGCAAGCAAAAAGAACGGTGATTAATGAAGTTGTTGGTCATAAGACCAACAACAGCTTGAAACCCAGTAGAAGCAGGTTTTGTGTTAGAGCCAGAGTATTGGAAGTATAGTAGTGCCATAGATTATGCAGGAGGAAAAGGGTTGATAGAAATTGATTATATTTATGATAATGATGGTCACGAGCTACAAGCTCGCGCCAGCAGGGGGACTTTCAAGTGGAGGTTCATTGCCTTTCGATGTTGGAGTTAGTACTACAAAAAAACTTTGATATTTTATGTGTTGTCAAATTAGATTCTATAATACATTTTAAATTGACAATACATAAATACTACTTCAAAAATTGAATACTACTACTTGTTTTGGATAAATATATAATATATTTAGGGATGTTTAATGAGTTTTTTGAATATGATATTGGTTTAATAGATGCTAAGCTATTGGAAACCATTGTAAAGTCAATTGAAAAAGATTTAAAGTCTCAAGGTATTTTTGAGTGTTCTATAAATTATAACTCTATTTTTTTTAAAGGTAAAGGGACTGTTAATAACGTGCATCCGTTTAATTCAATTGATTATTGTGAAATAATTATAGATTTAAAAAATGGTTTATTAAAATATGAAATCACATACAGTAACCTGTTTGTATCTGCTATTATTTATATGCTCATATCAGTTCTTTCCATTATTTTCTTTGAATTTAATTTATTATTGTTATTTGTAGCCCCATTTTTTCTGTTGTTTTTTTACTTACTTTCTTTAAATATAAAAAACACCCATGCATCTTATGCAGAAAGTCTAGTAGGATTGATTGATGAACTAGTAAATGAGTCTGTCTCTTCTCCCGCTAGTCCGAGCATGTCCAAATAGACAAACAGGCTAGTTCAAGTTTGAAACTTGGACAACAACCCTTGGGCATATCAACAAAGATAAGAAGAGTGGCAATGCTGCTCTTTTTTGGTTTAAGAAATGGTGGGTTTAAAGTGTTGAGCCATTCCGCCCTTGTTGGTGTTGTCCACCAACAAGCCGTAACTCCCTCGTCTACCTCGTGCACCACGGTCACAAGACCAACAACGGCATCAAAAAGCGCTTCAGGTAAATCTAAAACAACTGCTTAATAATCTCATCCACCGAAATACCTTCCGCTTCCGCTTTAAAGTTTCTAATTACACGGTGTCTTAAAATAGGGATAGCCACAGCTTGTACATCCTCAATGTCTGGGGAGTATTTTCCATTTAACAACGCATTGCACTTTGCCCCTAAGATTAAAAATTGAGAAGCACGTGGTCCAGCACCCAACTCTAACAGGTCTTTTGTGATTTCTGCTGCATTTGCGTTATCAGGTCGTGTTTTTTGAACTAAGGAAACCGCATATTCAATAACATTATCTGTTACAGGCACTTTTCTTACCAACTCCTGAAAACCTAGAATATCAGCAGCATTTAAGATGTGGTTTACCTTCGTTTTTCTCTCGGTAGTCGTATTTTTAATCACATCCACTTCTTCTTGAAAAGAAGGGTAGTTCACTACGATGTTAAACATAAACCGGTCTTGTTGTGCTTCAGGTAGGGGATAGGTACCTTCTTGTTCAATGGGGTTTTGAGTAGCTAACACAAAGAAAGGCGGTTCCAGTTGGTAGTTTACCCCAGCAATCGTCACAGTTTTCTCCTGCATCGCTTCTAAGAGCGCAGCCTGTGTTTTTGGTGGTGTTCGGTTAATTTCATCTGCTAATACAATGTTGGAGAAAATTGGTCCCTTCACAAAGTTGAGCTCACGGTTGGCATTCAACGTTTCACTTCCTGTAATGTCAGAAGGCATTAAGTCAGGTGTAAACTGAATTCGATTAAACGACAAGTCTAGCACTTCTGAGATCGTTTTTACTAATAACGTTTTTGCCAATCCAGGTACACCAACAAGCAAGGAATGGCTTTGACAAAAAATAGATGTTAACACCAGACGAATAACTTCGTCTTGCCCAACAATTACTTGAGCTATTTCTTTGGTAAGTTTTGAGTATGCTTCATTAAAAGCCTTTGCAGCTTCTACATCGTTGGTTGGTATGCTCATAGTTTACGGGGTGGCTAAAATTTCACAGTTTTGGTACTCATCATCAATAGAGATAAAAACCTCTGTCTTGGTGGTGTTAAACCATTCGGTTACTTTCTTGTTTTGTTTCTCCGCTAAAGCAGCGCTATAAATTTTTTGGTAGTCATCTTTTAAGTTGGCTTCATGAGGTTTTATTCGTGCTTTGAGGTACACTATCCTCATCGCTTTTTTACCGTCAGGAAGCGTGTAAGGAAGCGGCTCAGAGACTTCTCCAACCTTCATGTTATCAATTAAGAAATACAAGGTAGGGTCAATGTTTTCAGCAGGCACGCGGTTGTTCCCCTGATCATCTAAGAAGAAACCACCACTTGGTTTAGTACCAGGATCGTCTGTGTACTGGTAAGCAAGTCGGCTAAAGTTGACAGAGTCGTCCACGATTTTGGTACGTAAGCTGTCGAGAAATAGGGCTGCACCCTCAAGGTCGTCCGAAGAGGTAGCAGGTTTTAAAAGAATATGTCGTGAGTTGTATTCATTCCCTCTTTTTTCAATCAGCTGGATCAGGTGAAAGCCAAACTGTGACTCTACAATATCTGAAACCTCACCAGGCTTTAGTCGCAAAGCTGCGGCTTCATACGGAGGGACAAGCTCCCCGCGTTTGAAAAAGCCCAGTTCACCACCATTTCTAGCTGATCCTGGGTCCTGGGAATATTCAGTAGCAAAAGCACCAAAGCTTTCACCCGCTTCAATTTTACTTTTTATGGAGCTCAGTTGTTCAATGATTTCTTGTTTAGCCACATTGCTCACAATGGGTAACTTCACAATGTGTCCTACTTCTACTTCAGTAGAAAAATAGGGAAGGCTGTCTTTAGGTATTGCTTTAAAAAAGGTTTTCACTTCAGCAGGGGTCACCACGACACCTTCGCTTATTTTACCTTGCATTCGCTGAACAATCATTTGTTCTTCTACTTGTTCGCGTAGCTCTTCTTTTATTTGTGCAGCTGTTTTACCATAGTTTTGAATGAGTTTTTTTTCATCGCCACCAAATTGTTGCATCACCATCTGCATTCGTCTATCGAGTTGATCCTGCACTTGACCAGGCTCTACCGTTACGGAGTCAATCGCAGCTTTAGCAATTAATACTTTATTGATAATTAAGGTTTCCAAGACCTTGCAACGCATGTTCTCAGGGGAGAAAAGGCCATTCCCATCAAACTGTAGGTAGGCAATGTCCAACTCCGACTTCATGATGATTTCATCGTCCACTTTGGACACAATTTTTTCAATCACTTGACCTTTTGGTGGCTGGGCCAAAGCAACAAGCGCACTAATACTAACTAGTGCTGTTAATACTAATTTATTTGTAATATTCAATCGACTGATCATCCAGTGCTTCTTTAAAGAGTTTTTCTTCAACATTTTTAATTAGTGCCAACTTACGTTGGTTGTAAATGATGTTACTAATTTCGTTTTTACGAAACTGTAAAGGCGATATTTCATTTTTCATTTTCGATTCAATTACGCGCAAGAAGTAGTAATATTCACCGTCATATTTTGAGGTATTGCTTGGGTACTGAAGAAAGCTGACTTGATCATCTATTTTCTGGTATGGACTGCCAAACACCACTTCGTTGTAATTAAACCATAGGGAGTCATTTAAGATATACTGATCCGCATTTTCGATACAATACTCTTTTAAGAAAGCCTTTTTTTCATTATTGTTTGATTGAAACGCATATTTAAAATTATTAAGGTTGGGACTATCTTTTTGAATTTTTGCATAGTAACCTTTGATAATATTTTGTTTTAACTCATAATCCGCTTTGTGTTTGTCGTAATAAGCTTCAATCTCAGCATTGGAAATAAGCGTGTCTAAGTTGGAGTTGATTAACGATTTTTCAAATTCATAAGCAATTAATTGGTATTTCAATTCTTCCGCTTTCAGTTCTATGGCATCAATATCAATGTTGTCATTCTCCAGAGCTTTTTCAGCTATTACTTGATGTTGAGCCCATTCTCTGATGAATTTTTGCACTAGTTGAGCGCTGTCTTCTTTGGTTAACCCGGCAAAATTTAACCCTGCTAATTCCGATGGGTACAGATAGTTATCATAAGCCCGAGCGATGGGTGATTCGTCACCAACCGCTTTAGATTTTTTGAAGAACTGACAACCACTTATTGTCAAGAGTAGAAATAAGTATATGGATAATCTCACGTTATTCTTTCACTAACTTTTTCAATTCAACCTGGTTGATCTCAATTTCTTTTTCTTTTTTAAGACTTTCAATCCACTCTCTTTCTAAGTAGTTCTGATAGTCAGAAATGATGATGCCTCTTGCTTCATTAAGCGCTTTGGTAGCTGCAGGCTTAACTTCCGATATCTTAACCAGGTATTGTTTGTCACCTACAGTTACTTCATGAAGACCAACAGTCCACTCAGCGGCATCTACGATTACGTTTTGTTCTTTTTCGAATACGCCATTTTCAATGTTTAACATTAAGGAAGATTCTTTATTGTATTTGGTAATTAATTCTTCTTTCGTCAAACTATCCGCAATATCTTTTTTAAGCGCCTTGATTTTGCTATAATCTTCTAAAGCATAAATGGTAGCCGTAGCGCGTTCTTTCCATTGGTACTTTTCTTTATTCGCTTCGTAATACGCTTTTAAGCCTACAGTGTCCTTCACTGCTTTGCTCCAAACCATGTCGTCCATTAATTGAAACAATAAGATGCCGTCACGGTATTCTTTGATAAGCATTTTATAATCAAGGTATTTGTCAGCAAGGTGCGACTCTTCGTAGTCATAGATAGTTTCGTTGATAAATCGGTTATAAAACGAAGTCATTAAAACATCGGGAGCAGTACAGATTTTTTTTCTGTTTTGATTGTTTTCGACATACTCAAAGAAATCTTTCACGGAATAAGGAACACTGTTGATGGTTAGCAAGGTGTTGCTTAAGTTTTTCTCTTCAGTGTTTTTCCAATTACCTTCTGCTAAGCTTGAGTCACCTTTGCTTAGCACATAAGCTTTCATTGCAGGTACTTCAACTATTTTGTTTTCTGTTTTTAATCGTTTGATTAAAGCATTGTAGCTAAGTTTTGATCGGGAATCTCTTTTTACTTTTTTCTCCAAATCAGCTTTCGACTCGTCAAATGGTTTGATTTCTATTTTTTCGATAAGTTTAATGATGTGCCAGCCGTAAGTACTTTTAACCGGTGTGCTAATTTCTCCAACCGTATTCAACGAGAATGCTTTTTCCTCAAATGCTGGAGCTCCTAGTCTTCCTCCTAGTTTAAAAGGTTGCAACTCACCATTTTGAGATTTTGTTGGTTCATGCTCGCTAAATTGGGAAACTAGCTCATTCCAATCGCCACCGTTTTGAAGACGAGCATAGATTTCATCAATTTTCTTTTTAGCAGCTAGTGAGTCCGCTTTGTCTAATCCATTGGGTGCTTGAATCATGATGTGAGCAACTTTTACTTCGCCTTTCGATTCTCTTTTGTCATTTACTTTAATTAGGTGGTAGCCAAACTGTGTGCGTACAGGCATTGAAACTTCACCAACAGCCGTATTAAATGCAGCACTTTCAAATGGATAGACCATGCTAAATGCAGTGAAGTAACCCAATTGACCACTATTACCTGCCCGTCCTTCGATACCTTGCGCTGAAGGGTCATCCGAGTGTTTTACAGCTAACTCGCCAAAATTTTCTCCAGCTAGCGCTTTATTTCGAATTTCTATTGCTTTGTTGTAAGCAATTAAACTGTCTTCCGGACAAGCATCCTCAGGGACTTTAATAAGAATGTGAGATGCATTTACCTCATATTTTAAGCGATCATAAGCCTCTTGAACTAATTTTTCGTTAAAAGTTTTTTCACTTAAATAAGGTTTTGCTAGTTGTGTTTTATATCCTTCAAGTTCTTGAATAAATGAAGGTACCGTATCCAGTTCTAAACGTTCTGCTTCTAAGACTTTTAGTTTGAATTTAACAAATAAATCCATGTACTCATTCAAGCTCTTTTCAGTAAAAGCATCTTCAGATTTTGAGTTGTTTTTATTGTAGATGTATTTAAATTCCGAAACGCTTACTTTATGGTCTCCAATTTTTAGAATGGTAGGGCTTTCTTTTGTTTTTGAAGTTTTTGATGAATTACATCCAACAATGGCTAATGCCAAAAACAAATACTTCGAAATTCTTTTCATAAAAGGTAAGATTTGATTTTTTACTAACCGCAATTTTAAGAATAATTATGGCGGAAAGAAAGTCCTTTCTAAAAGGAGGGAGTGAAATAGTTCATTTGTACCTTTTTTATCATGGTACATAGGTTTTGTTCACCTAGTTTTTTGAACTCTATTTTGTCCATTATCTTTTGAACAAGTTTTAATCCAAGGCCACCTTTTTTCTGTTGTTTAATTAAGTTTTCAAGGCTTAATCCTTGGTAAGCGTTAAAATTAAAAAAGTCACCGTCATCCACAAGGCTAATTTTTAAGGTAGATGACTCGGGAATGTAGTGTAAATTTAAGTTGAAAAATTTCGATTTGTCGCACTGGTTGGAGTGGATAATTATATTTGCACAAATTTCATCAACAGCTAAAATGATTAAGCCAATTTCTTGCTCAGAAACACGTGTTTCATGGAGTTTGTTCTCCAAGAATAACCTAATCTCTTTTAGGTTGTTTTTATCACACTGTACTGATATTGAGGCTTGCATAGCTATGTGAGTGCTTCTTCTTTAGTATCTACTATTGTTATTAAATTGTGTAATCCCAAAATTTCAAACACTTTAAATACTTTATCGTTCATGTTATAAAGTGTCATTTGGTAGTCTTTAATTTTTAATTCTTGTAGGTAAGACATAAATACCCCTAAACCAGCTGATGAGATATACTCTAAATGTTCACAATCAATTAATATGTGTTTAAAATTTTCGTCTATAGCCATTCGAATTTGCTCATCGACTTGAATGGCGGAACTTGCGTCTACATCGCCATTGATTTTTAATATTCGATAATTTTTTTCGTTTGATATAGTTATCTCCATTACGTGTTATTGCGGTTAATGTTGCGTTAAATAAATTTAATGCAAAAAAGTGAAAAATCATCTTCGGTTGTTTGCTTTTTATTGAAAAACAATACGTTATGCTTGATTTTTTCTATTAATACATCAGTCGGTTGGGAGGTGTTTTGTTCAAACGCGGTTAACAACCTCTCATAACCATATTCTTCTGCTTGGTCATTTTTAGTTTCAATAGCTCCATCCGTATAAAGTAGCATCATGTCACCTGGATGAAATGAATGGGTAATGGTTTCGATATGATTGACGTATGAATCATCTCTTAAAATGCCTAACCCCAAGCCTTTAGTGTTAAAGTACGTTGATAGATTTTTTGTTGCTTCATAAAAGAGGGTAGGACAGTGACCTGCTCGGGATAAGTCAAAAGTCTTGTTTTTTAAATTGATGATAACGATGGTGAGCGTCACAAAAGATTTGCCCTCCAAACAATTACTCAATGCTTTATTCGCTTTTACAAGAATTTCTGAGGTTGAAGTAGAGGTTAAAATTAAGGCTTGAAATACGCCTTTTACCTGAGCCATGTTGAATGCTGCAGAAGTCCCATGGCCAGACACATCACCGATGACTATTCCAATTTGATCTTGAGAGATGTTAAATGTGTCATAATAATCACCGCCAACATCGTCAGCGGACATGGAAAAAGCGGAGATTTCAATTTTTTTATCAAACTCGAGTTGTTTCGGAAGCAGGTGTTGCTGTATTTTTTTCGCAATCTTTATCTCCTCTTTATATCGTTCTGTTTTTATTGCTTCATTTAATAACTGACTATTTTCAATCGAAATACAGGCCTGATTTACAAAACTTTGAATTACTTCAATGGTCTCCGAATTAAAACCCTCCTTAATATATTTTACTAGCCCAAGAAAACCGATTGGAGTTGTGCCCGAAAAAATCGGGAAAGTCACAAAACATTTGATGGATTTACTGAACTCTTCAGTTTTGGAAGTAAGCTTATTGATGTCAGCGATGTAAGAGAAATTATCATCAATATTGACCTTGTCATGTTTCAACAGCCGATAAAGGGTAGTAATAGTTACTTTATCTATATCATGATTTAAAAACACATGGGTATTGGAAGCGGTGTTGTTAATCTCTAACCAGGATGCATCGGCAAGGGTAGTGTTCGTACTAATATCAAGCAGGACATCATAAATTTCTTTTTCACTTTTTGTGGCTCTAATCGTTTGTGCTAGCTTTTGAAAATTAAATACTTCACTCAACTTTTGTTCGAAAACAGATGATGTGGGTAGATTAAATAGAATAACTAAAATGGAGGATATGCAATAAAAAATCACAAAGATGAGAATGATGATAAGAAAAAAGTGTTGGCTTATATCGTTGACAAGGGTTTGATTACGCGACAGATTTACTAAGTGACTTGTTGAATAGAGGTAATGAATAAAGATACAGGTGATGACAAGAATAATAGAAAGTAAAAGTGTGCCTCTTAGTTTTTGTTTAAAATTGAGATAGGCAATCCATTTCATGTTCAAGGATAGCACCAGCCCATATAAGGCTAAGACTCCCACAAAAATCATCGTGCTCAGATGAAAGTGATCGATTTCAAAATGACTAATGAGTAAGCAGATTAGAAGAAGCCCTTCATAGATGTTCCAAGCGTAAGCTAGGGCTTTCGTTTTTTGATATAAGATTAAGTTTTTATAAGTATAAAATGTCTTCCCGCAAAAAATGATTAAGAAGACGCCATTGATTTCGTAAACAATGTTTTTGAATAGAATATGATCAAATAAATTGATATCGATGTAGGCAAATTGTTGGTTTAAAACCAAAGCAATCACCATCAGCGCTGCAGTCATAAAAGTGTCCCACAATAAGTCGTTAAAATTGTGACTTTTGGGCTTTTCTGATCGTAATCGAAAATATAAAAAAGCAAATAAGATGAAGAGGTTTAAAGTGATGTCGCGGTAAAAGGTAGAAACGTATTTGTTAACATGTGGTTGATTAAAACCACCTTCTATTACAGAATAAAAAGTAATGAAAAAAAATACCAGCCAAGCGATTAATCCACCTAGCTGGTATGTCCTTAATATTCTATTTCTCTTTGACATGAAGTCAGTTTATCTACTGTAGTTTGGTGCCTCTCGGGTGATGTGAACATCATGAGGGTGGCTCTCTCTAACTCCAGCAGCGGTTATTTTAACAAATTTGGCTTCTTGTAATTTTTGGATTGAAGCGGCACCTGCATAGCCCATACCAGCCTTTAAACCTCCTGTTAGCTGATAGATTACTTCTTCAACTTTACCTTTGTACGGTACTCTTCCAACAATTCCTTCCGGAACCAATTTTCTTACGTCATCTTCGGCATCTTGAAAATAGCGGTCTTTAGAACCGTCAGCCATAGCTTCTAATGAACCCATACCTCTATAAGCTTTAAACTTACGCCCTTCGAATATAGTCATTTCACCTGGAGCTTCATCCGTTCCAGCCAGTAATGAACCTATCATAACGCTATCGGCACCGCCCACAATGGCTTTGACCACATCACCGGAGAAACGAATTCCTCCATCAGCAATAATCGGAACTCCAGACCCTTTAATGGCTTTACTACACTCAAACACGGCAGATAATTGCGGCATACCTACACCAGCAATAATTCTGGTTGTACAAATACTTCCAGGACCCACACCTACTTTAACGGCATCGGCACCAGCATCCACTAATGCTTTAGCAGCTTCGCCTGTAGCGATGTTTCCGGCTATAATTTCTAAAGTTGGGTAGGTACTTTTTACTTTGCGAACAATATCAATGACACCTTTAGAGTGACCATGAGCGGTGTCAATACTGATAACATCCACTCCAGCTTTAATTAAAGCAGCAACACGATCCAAAATATCAGGAGTTACACCCACAGCAGCGCCAACACGTAGTCGACCAAATTCATCTTTACAGGCATTTGGTTTGTGTTTACGTTTAAGAATATCTTTATAGGTAATTAAACCAATCAATTTATAG
>CAWKJU010000004.1:0-49392 GCA_963849955.1 uncultured Cytophagales bacterium
AGTGATAGCAGTTGAGGACATACTACAGCCAGAAAAAAGCAGCCAACAGACGTTGAGTAAAGTAAATGATGTTATTATTGATTTATATTGGCTTAACATTTTCATATTATTTTTCATTTTCATAAAACATAATCTCGAAATGCGCCATAGTCATGCCAGCCCTTAGAAATATGTATAACCCCTGATAATAAGACGATTCTAGTAGAATGCCAGAAACACTCTAGGCAAGTTTCTCCTCGCATTATGGTATAACCGGTAATCTTGACTATAAGCTCCAATAGTCAAATCGATCAATAGCACTCATTTTTTATTAGAGTGGGGCATAGAAAGTTGAAAAAATTAAAAGAAAAGAATTGAAACACGGGAATCTACTACTGATTTGTTAACGCCTTTTGATTAAACATCCTATTGAAGTTTGTGCCCTATAGCAGCATTACTTATAAATAAAATAAAAAAAGTCTCTTCAGAATTAACTGAAGAGTCTTGCTCAGTAGCTCGCTCTATCGAGAACTCGTACGAAATTATTAATGATTTAAGTGAACTAATACTATTAACCTAAGTGATAGGGGCAGTTATTTATCTTGCAGCATCGTATTATTAGTTTCCTTTCAAGTGGGTTGACTTCTTTATTAACAATCTTTCCTCTACAATTAATACAATACTCATTTCTAATAGTAATGATGAGGCGGATAGCAAAATAGAATTGTTTTCTCATAATAAATAGGTTTAATTAAACATTCATCCATATATACAAGACGGGGGAAATTATGTACTTTTCATCGCCCCCTCCTTCATCTCCTAAAAACTAAACCTATAGACCACAGAAATGGTGAAAGTATAGTGTGGTTATTATAATCATGAAATCTCACCCTAGAGGATATGCAATTATTTTTACATTAAAACTACAATATATCAATTTAATGATGTACATTTGTCATATCGCTTACGAGGAGTAAATATTAATGAAGAAAAGAAAAGTACATATTAAGGACGTAGTTCATCTTTCGAGTGGTTTCACCTTTCGACAAAGAATTGAACACCAACCCAATGGTGGGCTAAATGTTATTCAAGCGAAAGACGTAAACCCTAATTATATCAACGAAGATGAACTAACAAAAATTAAAGTTGAAGATATAAAGAGTAAATTCTTTCTTGAAAAAGGTGACATCCTTTTCCTGGCAAAAGGTACAAATAATTTTGCCTCATCTTTTAATTTAGCTCAAATAAGCATTGCGGTAGCCTCTTTCTTTGTAATGAAAGTGAAAAACCCCCACGAGGTGCTACCTGAATATGTGATGTACTACATTAACTCACCAGCAGGGCAAAAACAACTAGAGATGGGAAAAGAAGGTACTTACGTGACAAACATCAGCAAGAAGACTTTGGAGGAGTTAACCATTACCATTCCGCCCTTGGACGAACAGCATAAACTTTGTCAGCTTTTTAGATTAGCTGAACGAGAAATACTACTAACAAAACAACTTGTTGAAAAGAAGATTGAGTTGTCTAAATCAATATATAACCAGTTATTAGCATGAACGAGCAAACTAAAAAAGAGATAAGAAAAGAAGTATCTGAAACACAAGTCTATTGCCAGAAAAAACTTAATGTTTTATATGAAGAGCGATCTGAACAGGAATTTAATAATAATCAACAAAGCTTTGAAATTGATACCTCAGAGCCTATACAAATAAACTTAGAACTGAAAAATAAAATAACCCGAATTGAGGCAAAGCAGAGAGACATAGAAATGTGGAGACAAAATGTTGAAGCCATCATTACAAGTGGTCAACACGATGGATTTGAACTCCAAGCGGTACAGGAAAAAGCTACAGAATTTGAAAACGATATAAATAACATTACTAGTGATGAGCAATAGACCAACACAAGACGACATTAACAAAGCACTTTGGAAAGCGTGCGACACCTTTAGAGGTGCTTTCGATTCTTCTGAATACAAGAATTACATCTTGGTATTTATGTTCTTAAAATACCTCAGCGATGTATGGAAGGACAAACAAGAAGAGTATAGAAAAGAATACGGTGACAACGATGAGTTAATAGCCCGTAAGATGAAGCGTGAACGATTCGTTTTAGCTCCCGACTGTACCTTTGATTACATTTATGAAAACCGAAAAAAAGATAATATTGGCGAAATAATAGATAAAGTACTTGGTAAGATTGAAGCAGAAAACTTAGCCAAGCTAGAGGGTGTATTTCGTAACATCTCCTTCAATTCCGACAAGCTGGGGCAAACGAAAGACCGTAACGACAGACTCCAAGACCTGATTAATGACTTTGCAAACCCTGTACTGGATTTCAGACCTTCTACATTAGGTAGAAAAGAAGACTTGATAGGGCAAGCGTATATGTACTTGCTCGAAAAGTTTGCTGCCGGTTCAGGTAAAAAAGGAGGGGAATTTTTCACGCCACACGAAGTATCTGAATTGCTTGCCAAGTTGGTAGCTCCTAAAGCAGGGAGCCGTATCTGTGACCCTACTTGCGGTTCAGGTTCTTTATTGATTACTGTAGCCGAAGAAGTGAAAGACAAAAACGGAGAAGTTTCTAATGACTTCTCTTTGTATGGGCAGGATAGCAATGGAGACACCTGGGCACTTTGTAAGCTCAACATGTTTTTACACGGTATGGATGCTGCCCAAGTGGAATGGGGACATACGATTAATAACCCAAAACTACTCGAAGGCGATGCTTTAATGAAGTTTGACGTAGTGGTAGCAAACCCTCCTTTTTCGCTTGACAAGTGGGGTTATGATAACGCAGAAGCTGATAGACACAAACGATTTACAAGAGGTTTGCCTCCAAAAACAAAAGGTGATTACGCCTTTATTCTTCATATGATAGAGACGTGTTTACCAACAGGTAAAGTTGGGGTTATTGTACCGCACGGTGTTCTGTTTAGAGGTAGTTCCGAAGGGAAAATACGCCAGCAATTGATTGACGAAAACCTACTAGAAGCTGTAATAGGATTACCTTCCAACTTATTCTTTGGAACGGGCATTCCTGCTGCCATCTTGATATTTAACAAAGCCAAAGGCAGCAACAAAGACGTGCTTTTCATAGATGCAAGTAAAGATTACCAAGAAGGCAAAAAACAAAATACGCTCCGTGACAGTGATATGGAGAAGATTGTAAACGCTTACCAATCTTTTGATACAACAGACAAATATAGCTACAAAGCTACCCTTGCAGAGATACAAGAAAACGACTACAACCTCAATATCCCACGCTACGTGGATACTTTTGAGGAAGAAGAAATTGTAGACATCTCAGCCGTACAACAGGATATTTCGAGTATTGAAAATGAACTAAAACAAGTTCGTGAAGAAATGAATGTATACTTAAAAGAATTGGGGTTTTAAAATTAACAGCTATGAGCAAAGCATTACAACACAACCAGTCGCTTTTTGAGCAGATAAAAGAAATTGATGAAAACGGAAATGAATTTTGGGGAGCCAGAAAACTTGCTAAAGTATTAGAATACCGTGAGTTTCGAAATTTTACGCCTGTAATAGAAAAAGCTCAGGAAGCTTGTCTGAATAGTGAGCAATCTTTGGAAGACCATTTCGTGGAGTTCCACGAGATGGTATCTATTGGATCAGGTGCCGAAAGAGAAATGGAAAGCATAAAACTCTCTCGTTATGCCTGTTATCTCGTTGTACAAAATGCTGACCCGAGCAAAGAAGTAGTAGCATTAGGGCAAACCTATTTTGCGGTGCAAACTCGCATACAGGAAATAAGCCAAATGGAGGCTTATACCCAACTGAGCACCGAAGACGAAAAACGTTTTTTCTTACGGAACGAGTTAAAAAAACACAACCTCCAACTGGCAGATGCTGCTAAAAAAGCAGGAGTAATTGAACCAATGGATTACGCTATTTTTCAAAACCATGGCTACAAAGGGTTATATGGAGGTTTAGGGGCTAAAGAAATACACGTAAAAAAAGGTTTAAAAAAGAGCCAGCAGATACTCGATCACATGGGTAGTACTGAGCTGGCAGCCAACCTATTTAGAGCTACACAAGCCGAAGAAAAACTACGAAGAGAAAACGTACAGGGTAAAACAAAAGCCAACCAAACCCACTATGAAGTAGGAAAAAAAGTACGCAAAACCATTGAGGAGTTGGGAGGAACTATGCCCGAAGACCTACCTACTGAAAAAAGCGTGAAAAGCATAGAGAACGCCAAGAACAAAAAACTTTCTCCACACAAAAAGAAATCATAGTGCAAGAAACAAAACAAGGTTTACCTGCCGAAACCCAAGTGAAGGCTGGCTACAAAAAGACCAAAATCGGCTGGATTCCTGAAGACTGGGGATTTAGCATGCTGGAATCTCTGACTCCAAAAGATACAAAATATGGAATTGTAGATGGACCTTTTGGATCAAATCTAAAAACTATTCATTACCGTAAAAGTGGCGTCCCTATTATAACCAGTGGCTATGTAACAGACGGAGTATTTTATGCAAACGAATATCTATTTGTAGAAGACGAGTTGTTCCAACGTGAAAAAAGAAGTTCTGTCAAGGGGGGAGATATTGTTATGGCAAAAATAGGTGCTAGATGCGGAGCAAGTGCGATTTTACCCAAAGAGCATCAAATAGGGATTTTATCTGGTAATGCTCTTAAAATATCAATTGATGAATCAAGATTTTCAACTTATTTTATCTGGATTTATCTTTGGCAATTGCATAAAACAGGGAAAATGGAAATGCTGAAAACAGTTGGTGCACAACCAGCAGTTTCAATGTCAAGTTTAAAAAAAATAAGATTACCCCTCCCCCCCCTCCCAGAACAACAAAAAATAGCTCAAATCCTAAGCACCTGGGACAAAGGCATCACAAAACTAGAGCAGGTCATTAGCCAAAAACAACTCCTCAAAAAAGGCTTAATGCAGCAGCTCCTTACAGGTAAAAAACGTTTTGCAGGTTTTATTGATAAGTGGAAAGAAGTGAAGTTGGGGAAAATAGGAAGTTTTACAAAAGGAAAAGGCATTTCTAAAGCTGAATTAGTTGACGAAGGAGTTCCTGCTATTAGGTACGGTGAACTATATACTAATCATCATTTTGTGATTAAGAGTTTTACTTCATTCATTTCAAAAGAAACTTCAAAGGATTGCCAAAGACTTGAAAAGGGGGATTTACTATTTTCAGGTTCAGGAGAAAAGCAATTTGAAATAGGAAAATCAGCTGTATTTAATAGTCAAGTAGAGGCATATGCAGGTGGTGACATTGTTATTTTTAAAACAAAAAAAGCCAATCCTATTTTCTTGTCTTATTATTTAAATAGCTCACTTGGAATAAGACAAAGAGGTATGTACGCACAAGGACATTCTGTAGTGCATATCTACTCAAGAGATTTAGCGAAAATAAAATTATCGTTACCAAATCTAGAAGAGCAAGACAGAATCGTGACAATCTTTGAGTCTTTAGACCAACAAATAAAACAATTAAAAAATCAGCTTACTAAACTACAGGAGCAGAAAAAAGGCTTAATGCAAAAACTGCTTACTGGGGAGGTGAGGGTAAAAATATAATGATATGTGGGTAAAAGATAAAGAAAATTGGTTTACTGATTCATCCTCTTTGGAATCATATTTTATAGAAAAATTAATTCAAAAAGTAGATCAGGAAGAGTCAATAAGCAATAAGCATAGGACATCTAATGGAGTCACTTTAGTAAGTGAAATTGTTAAGGTATGCGAAAAGACTCTTAGCCGTCCAAAATCTATTAATCGCCTAATCTCATTGCTTGAAGAGAGTAAGCACAAAAATATTACCTGCAACATACTTAATGACAGGATAATAAAAAATCATTTCCCTCATATCAGAAACCATTTCCAGAATTTTAACTCTAATGAGCTAAAGAATGGGAATGAAGCAAATGAAAAACTAATAAAAAAACTTTTGAAGGACTCAAAACTGTTTTTAGTTCAATTAGAGAATTATTATCACACTTATCTTCTTCAGGAATTAAAGAAATTCAAATACCAAGACGAGACAAATTTTGAGACCAAAGTCAAGCTATTAAACCATTATATAGACTTATTAGTTACGAACTTGATACATATGGGCTATTCATCTTCTTCTATAAAAGAAGTTGCCGTCAAAGTATCCGTAAAAAAGAATCCTGTTAATAGGCTCATTAAAATATTTAAAAATGAAGAGTTTGAGTTTAAATACATTATTCGAGTTCCACAGAATCTATCGAATGATTTTGATCGAATATTATACATTCTTTTAAATGAATTAGAATTTAAAGCAAAAGAAGTTACAGGTATGGAGAGCCTTCTTCCTTACACTGAGGAGGGTGACAAGTTTATTGAAATACTTGCAACTAGCTTAGACCCCCACTCATTTATAAGAAACCTATACGACAAACTCTTAAAGTCTTTTGTTAAATCAAAAGAACGAGTAGAATTATCATTCTTTAACGACTTCTTCAATAATTCATTTTGGAAATGGGACAATGATGATGATGGTCGTTTTTCAAAAGTTGTTATAAATCATGATCCAATAAACGTAACAAAAAGAGAATCCACATTAAGAAAGACACTGAATGAGTGTAGTGAACATTATAATTTAAATTTTGATGATTCAGGATTTCTGCCAAATATTCCTTGTATTGAGCAGTCATACTACTTTTACAATTTAGCTCTTGGTTCGAAATCTATTGAAAACTCACTATCTCTGCTATGGACTTCCTTAGAAACACTATATCCTTTCATTAAACAAAAAAGTGATATTGAATCAATACAAGAGTTTGCTACGAATTGTTTATCAATTGGGGCTATTTCACGAGATTTAAGAGCGTTTGTATTGCGGTTAATCCACAACAACAAAGTAAATAAAAATCACATTTCAGACAATCTACACATACCTAACAAGAACATTAAAACAGAACAAGGACTTTATGATTGGTTTTATTGGGTTGCCAACATGAAAGATGATGATAATAAATACGAAACACTTAAGGACTGTTCAGATCTTTTGTCTTATGACTATTGCAAATTGAGTCTTTTTTGGAATCAACATAAAATTAAAGATTTAAAGACACGAATAGATAGTTCTAAATGCTCTATAAGCTATCAACTTGACAGAATCTATCTACATAGGAATCAAATTGTTCACAGTGGTCAGTTTATTAATGAATATTCAAATCTGTGGTTTCACCTAGAATGGTATATAGGAAAATTACTTTCAGTGGTTTTCATTAAAGCTATTAAAGGGTCTATAAATTCAGAAGAAGATTTAAAGAACTGTTTTATTGAGTTGTATTCAGATACACAGTTTATTGACAACTATTTTGAGCAACACCCTGAACGTACCATAATTGATTCGACAGATTTGCACAAAGTATTGTTTAAACACGTTTGGTTAAGTTTTTAATAATGAGAAACTATAACGAATTCACCAACTCCCAATTCTTAGCACTTAACTTATTACAAAAGTTGGAGATTGCATTTGCCTATTTAAGCAACCATTCATTGAGTAAATTCTCCAAAGAAATCCTCTTTTTTCACCAAAAAAGGAGTGATTACTCCATTTACGGGTTAAATAAAGGCTGTTTTGAGCTTTCGAATTCTCCAAAAATTCTCCAAAAATGACAAACTACAACGAATTCACAGACTCCCAATTGCCGGCACTGAACTTACTTCAAAAGTTAGGCTATACCTTCTTGTCACAAGAAGAAGCGTTGGAGCAACGTCAAGGAATTTTATCGAATGTCTTGTTAGAAGACATTTTAGCGGCTCAGCTCGCCAAATTTAATCGCTTTGAATACAAAGGGGAAGCGTATCCCTTTTCGCAATCGTCTATTCAGTCTGCTATCAATGCGTTAAAGAGCGTTCCAGATGATGGTGTAGTAATGACCAATAGTCATGTATATGATTTAATTACTATTGGAAAAAGCTTCAACGAGACCATCGCAGGAGACCGCAAAGCATATACCCTACGCTACATCGACTGGCAAAATCTCAACAACAATGTTTTTCATGTTACAGAAGAGTTTACCGTTGAAGGAATTAAAGGAAAATGTAGGGCTGATTTAGTGCTTTTTGTCAATGGTATTCCCTTTGTCGTAATCGAAAACAAACGAAGAGATAAAAACGAATCCATTGATGAGGCTATATTTCAACATACTAGAAACCAACGGAAAGTCGAAGGAATTCCAAAACTTTTTCATTTTGCTCAGCTTCTTTTAGCGGTTCATCCCAATGAAGTAAAGTATGGCGCTACAGGTACACCTGCCAATTTTTGGTCAGTATGGAAAGAGGACAATGAAAAACAAACTGCCAATTTAATAAAAGGCGAAAACAGATTGCCTACACAGCAAGACCGCTCCCTAGTTTCACTATGTAGTCCCGAACGGTTATTAGAACTCGTTTACAAATTCATTGTATTTGATGGTCGACATAAGAAACTAGCACGGTATCAACAGTATTTTGCTGTAAAATCTACCCTTGAACGAATTGTTCAACAAAATAAAGAAGGTGTAAGAGAAGGTGGTGTCATTTGGCATACCCAAGGTTCGGGTAAGTCACTCACAATGGTTATGCTTTCAAAATCCATCAGTTTAGAACCCTCAATTGACAACCCTAGAGTTATTGTGGTTACTGATAGAATAAGCTTGGACAAACAGATTTACAGCACATTTAAAAACTGTGGGAAGAAGGCGCAAAAAGCAAAATCTGGAAATGACCTCATTGATTTATTAAAGGACAAGGGCAATGAAATCATCACCGCCATTATTGATAAATTTCAAACAGCCGCCAGCAAAAAACACTTTAAGGATAATTCCGAAAACCTTTTTGTTCTAATAGATGAAAGTCATAGAAGTCAATACGGTTCTGCTCATACCCAAATGAAACGAATGCTTCCAAATGCCTGCTATATTGGGTTTACAGGAACTCCTTTGATGAAAAAGGAGAAAAGCACGGCTAAAAAGTTCGGTGGCTTTATCCATAAATACACCATTGATGAAGCTGTGAAAGACGGTGCTGTTTTACCCTTACTTTATGAAGGGCGTTCTGCAAAATTAACAGTGAACAAAAAACAAATCGACAAAGGTTTTGAACGGCTGTCTGCTAATCTTTCCGAAGATGCTCAAAAGGATTTGAAGAAGAAATTTGCTAGCATTTCAAAAATTTATGAATCGGAACAAGTGGTAGAAGAAATCGCTTACGACATTACCCAACACTTTTGTAAAAACTGGAAAGGAGCTGATGCCAAAGCACAATTGGCAGTCCCTAAAATTGATACTGCTGTGCGCTATCAAAAATACTTTGAGAGCCAAACTGACCCATTGCTTAAAATAAATGCGAGAGTAGTCTTTACTCCTCCAGATAGTCGTTCAGCTTATGAAGACATTTGGAATGAATCATCCGATGAGGCGCGTAAATATTGGGATGCGCTAATGCAAGAATTTAACGGACAAGAACACTATGAAAATTGGGTAGTTGATAAATTTAAAGATAAATCGAGTGAGGTAGAATTAATCATAGTAGTCAGTAAGCTACTTACAGGTTTTGATGCTCCCAACAACACGGTTTTGTATCTCGCAAAGCCATTAGCAGAACACAACTTACTACAAGCCATAGCGAGAGTAAACCGTTTGTATGAAGGCAAAGACAATGGCTATATCATTGATTATGTAGGGGTACTGGGCAAACTAGATGAAGCTTTAACTCAGTATTCTGCTTTTGAAGGGTTTGACGAAGAAGATTTACAAGGTGCGGTGAAAGATATTCGTGAAGAGGTACGCAAAGTCCCTTCCAGATTGTCAGACCTTTGGGACGTTTTCAAGGGTGTAAAAAACAAGCGAGACCTTGAAGCTCTTGAAAGGCATATAGCTCCTAAAGATGTAAGAGATATCTTTTACGACAGACTGGCTAACTATGCTAAAACTTTACAGGTCGCCCTTTCAAGCGATGAGTTTTACGATGAATTTACAAATGCTCAAATAGATAACTTTAAAAGTGAACTGAGGTTCTTTTCAAAGATGAAAGTATCCGTTCAGCAGCGGTATGCGGAAGTAGTCAGCTACAAAGAATACGAACCTAGAGTGCGTAAATTATTAGATACGTATGTACAAGCAGACTACATAGAGCAACTCACAAAAGAGGTAAACATCTTTGACCAAAGCATGGTACACGAAGCTCTAGAAAGTTACGGTAAAACACCTGCTTCAAAAGCCGACCTGATCGCCCACCAAATGAAAAAGGTGATCAACGAAAACATGGAAAAAGACGAAGCTTTTTACAAAAAGTTCTCGGAACTGATTGAAGCCACAATCAAAGCTTTTCAAGAAGGGCGAATTGATGAAAAACAGTACCTGGAAAGCATTTTAAATACAAGGCAAGATCTGGAAAACGGCTATCAGGATGGAATCCCTAAATCCATACAAAACAACGAGAAAGCTCGTGCTTTTTTTGGTGCAGTAAAAGAGGTACTTACAAACTCTCATGGAAAGGAAGCAGTAGAACATCAAAATGAATTATTAGCAACAGCAGGTTTAGGGATTTCAGACATTGTAGAGAATCTTATCATTAGAGACTGGAAAAAAAACTTAGACGTGCAGAAGCAAATGGAAAACGACATTGAGGATTATCTTATTGACCACCGCAGCGATTTAGGTCTTGAAATCACCTTTGATGAAATAGATGATATTTTGACCAAATGCCTGAAAGTAGCAAAGAACAATTTTTAATGGATAGTACAGTTCAATACGGGAATACAACCATTGATTTTTCAGTAGAATGGAGAAGGCGAAAAACGATGGCTTTGGAGGTTCACCCAAATATGGCGGTGCATATTATTGCACCTTTAAAAGCAAGTTTGGAACAGGTGCAGGATAAGGTCATAAAGAGAGCTTCTTGGATTGTAAAGCAACAAACCTATTTTGAGCAATTTTTACCTAGAACACCAAAACGGGAATATTTATCAGGTGAAACGCATTTGTATTTAGGCAAAAAGTACGTCCTCAAGATTCGGGAATCGGAAAAAGAATCAGTGAAGCTCTTAGGTGGTGAACTATTTGTTTATTGTAAAAACCCACATTCATCAATAAGAGTTAAAAACTTATTAAGTGGTTGGTATCGGTCGCATTGCGAAAAGCGTTTTGATGACACATTTAAAAAGTGTTTACCCCTCTTTAAGTCTTTCAAATTAGAGAACCCTAGTTACACTATTAAACGAATGAAAAACCGTTGGGGAAGTTGTACGCCTAAAGGTCAAATCATCCTGAATCCTGAACTAATACGGGTATCTCCAAAGTGCCTTGAATACGTTATCATTCACGAGCTATGCCACCTGATACAGCCTAATCACAGCAATGAATTTTATAAACTTCAAGAGTCTATCCTTCCAGACTGGAAAAAGTGGAAGGACAAATTGGAGTTGAGTTTGATTTAAAAAAAGACATGGAAAAAATTATAGAACATATTAATTTTAAAATTCTTATAACCTGCGTTTTCGTAGGTGTATTAAATTTTTTAAAAAAGGGTTTTGATGCTAATAACATACCTTACGAATTTCTTATTTGCATCAGTTTAACCGATATTTATCTAGAGGTTCTTCAAATTTTGCAATCAATTTTACCTATCATTGCAATTGTATTGTTTTTATATACTGTCTTTATATGTTTTACAATACTTGCTTTAAAAGGTGAATACTGGTGGTTGTTTAATTACAAAGGTTTAATCAAGTTTTTAGTTGATGACAAAAAAAAACTATTGTATTATAAAAATGAAGGAATTTCTATTTTTAAGAAAATACCTTATTTCTCGCTATTAATGCTTATAGGTTACATTGTATTATCTAATTGGTTTATACAACACGAATTAACCCTTTTTCTTCATTTCGTATTTCTCCCAACACTAGCCGGGTTGATGTTCGAAATTATCCAGCATCACAATCCTAATTTTATAATTAGTAGAAAAGCAATGATTTTTGGAGCGTACATCATAGCAACTTTAGCTGTTTCTTCTAACCTTTCTACAAACGCAAGTGAGAGCGAACATTCAACCACCGTCATTTTCTGTGGTAAAGATGATTATTATAATTCCAAAAAGTATGTTCAAATGTTAAATACCTCTACACACATTGTCCTAAAGAACACCTTAACCAGTGAATATGAAAAACTCAAAAAAGATCCAAGCTTGTGTTATAGAATTAAAGTAGTTAATTAACAACGTCTCCACTTCTCACTTTTAATTAACTTCAAAAGTTCGCTGTTTAAGAGAGACATAGGAACTTAAACAAAAAAACTCTTCAGAATTAACTGAAGAGTCTTGCTTAGTAGCGGACTCAATCGAATTATCGAACCTATTTATTAGAGATTTTAAGGAATTGATTAACTTAAGTCTATAAATTCAACCTAACCTTAAACCTAGATAATATGTCTACTATTGATAGAGCTGATTGGCACTATGGTGGAAATTATCCAAAAGAGTTACCACAGGAAAACGGAGGAACTCATATTGGAATGTATCTTAATTGGATTATTGATAAAAATCTAATTGGGGAAACTCATCTTATTGAATCCAAGGAAGGAATTAAGGAAGTTAAAGATGGTCTAATTACTGGGAGAGATTTTCTATTTAATTACTGCGATGAAAAATTCTGGGTTAAAGACTTAAATGAAGAAGGGCTTGGGTTTACAAAATACTATTATCAAGATTCAATTAAGGGAGATGGTTCTTATGGACAATACTTAGTGGATTATGAAACCATCTTAGGTAAGAACTTCGATTCCTTATATGAAATCCCTAATTCTATAGAGAACTATAAAAAAATTTCTAAACAAATTGATTCTGTTTACTCAAGATGGAAGAGAAAAAGAAACAAGAAAAGCTGGCAATTCTGGAAATAAAAAGGATTTCGGTTTAATTAACACTAAACAAGACTCGAATCCTATAAATAACAAAAGCCACCCATTAAGGTGGCTTTTACGTTGTAGGCCAACGTAGTAGCGGGAACTGGACTCGAACCAGTGACCTTTGGGTTATGAGCCCAACGAGCTACCAACTGCTCCATCCCGCGATTTGGTGACACAAAAGTAAGTATTTTTTTTTCAAATTCAACAAACCTGATGATTTTATTTTTCTAAGCCATTAATCATATCCAAATTAAAATCACTAAGTATTTTTACGCTATTTTACTTGCCAAGGAAAATTGAGAAGCTTATCTTACATTTAATCATTCCTATTCAACGCTAAAAACAAAATATTATGAAAAAACAACTCCTGTTTTATGTTGTATGCTTCGCAGCATTTCTATCTAAAGCTCAGCCATACGGCAGTGCTGGTGAAATAACAAAAGTACCCGCTGGTACAGATGATATCCCTTTTGGTTTTGTAGAATACTTACCTACTGGCTATGATGGCACCACCGAATATCCTTTAATCATCAGTTTTGTTGGAAAAGGTGAGTTTGGTACTGGTTCAGACAGTGATTTAAATAAAGTGGTTTCAAAACCACCAATCAATGTCATGAAAACCAAAGCTCCAGATGGAGCTATCGTAGTTGCGCCACAAAAACCGACTTCACTTAATTCCCAAGACACAAAGGCTATTTATGATTGGGCTATAGCCAACTACCCGATTGATGTAAATCGTGTTTACATCATCGGTTTCAGCTTTGGTGGAGCTACCGTATGGTCATTTGCAAATGATTACCCTGACCTAGTTGCTGCAATTATACCTATTTGTGGTGCTGGAGCTGTAAATAAATCAGGCGCAACTTATTTACAATCTATGCCTTGCTGGTCGCACCACAATTTTGACGACAATGCTGTAGGTAAAGAATTTACAGCAGATAATTTCAAATATATCGGTGGACCCATTGCTAATTTAAGACCATTATATAATCCTCCTACTGGTATTTATCCGTATGGACTAAATTACACTGCTGCAGCTGAGCCGTATACCATATTTATGGATTTAATTGTAGCGCTTGGCGACACCTTAGTAACTATGAGCGGTGAGTTTGGAGTAAAAGAACCTAAACAATTTCATGCGTTTACCCTTTACCCTAATGGAGGCCACAATGCTTGGGATAAAACTTTAAATAATCCCGATGTTTGGACATGGTTATTAAAACAAAGTAAAAGTAATTTGGTTACTGACTCACCAAATGATTTAGGTAATACAACAATTGATATTTACCCTAACCCTAGCACCTCAAAAATTGAAGTGAAAATCCCATCTGAAATAGCTCAAAAAGTAACATCAATTAATCTTGCTAATAATCATGGAGCAATAATTCAGTCCATAACAAAAAATATATCTTCTTCTGTTTATTTTAATGTAAGCGAAGTAACGAGTGGAGCATATACCATTACGATTAACACCGAGGCTGACTCGATTACTAAAAAAGTAATTATCAAATAATACTTTGATTCATTCTTAAACGCATACCATTAAAGCGTTATTTCAAATGAAATAACGCTTTTTATTTTTTAGCTCTTGCCGATCGTTCCCAGGCTGCTGCTTGCGACTTATTTATATACCTAAAAAAACCCGCTATTACCGCATAGTTCATTATTAAGAAATAATAAGGTACATAAAGTGCTTTAACTTTAATTTCTCTATTGGCCAATATCCAACCTGCAATTGCAGCGATATAAAAAATGATCTGGCCTAATAAGGCAACATGAAAAAAAGTTAGCCCTTCACTATTAACCACTAACACCAAATTAATTGGTATTAACAAAGCCAAACAAACCGGTGTAACACTCCATCGTAACACACGATGCGAAACGTATTGAAACCATAAAACAAAATTTTTGAATGGATTAAGTAAATAAGCCAATCGCACCATCGCTTGCCAACCACCTGCACAAATCCGTATTTTGCGTTTTAACTCTTCTTTCACGGAAGCTGAAGCTGTTTCCATAGCATATGCTTCGGGATCGTAGGTCACCACATAACCCGCACCTGCAATACGCATGGAAAGCACAAAATCGTCTAAAACAGTGTCTGTTTCTAATTCGGTGAATAGTGATTTCCTGAAGGAGAACAATTCCCCAGCTGCACCCACTAATGAGTACAACTCAACATCCATACGTTTTAAAAAAGATTCATATTTCCAATAAATACCCTCTCCGGCACCTGAAGCATTGTCTAACTCTTTTTTTGCAATGCGTTTCTCTCCTGACACGGCACCAATTTTTGGATCGATATAATGGCGCACGATTTTTTTAAGCGCCTCGACAGGTAACTCCGTGTTGGCATCTGAAAACACAATGATTTCGCCAGTTGCATGTTGCAAAGAACGATTTTCAGCAGCAGACTTCCCTCCTCTTGCCGTGTCATGTAGTAATTTTACTCCTTCATGCTGGCTCACCAATGTATCTGTACCATCCGTGGAACCATCTGTAATAAAAATAATCTCTAATTTATCTTTTGGGTAGTCTAATGCTAAGCAGTTTTTTATTTTATCTTCAACCACGTCTATTTCATTATAACAAGGCACTATAAATGATACTGTAGGATAAAATACCGCATTGAATTGTGTGTTTTGTTTGACAAACAAACGTTTTATCTTAACCAAAAGAACGAGTAAAATGCCGTAACCTAGATACGTGTAGAAGACAACACCTAATAAAACAAAAAACAAGCTTTCCATTGATTCACTATTTTAGACGTAATTAAACTAAAATTTCATTACATTTATTCTGAATAAAAACGTAATTATTTATGTCCACAAATTAGATTAATTATTAGTGTTTTTACTTATTTCAACCAATTAAAATAGTTTTGCATCTATTGTTTCACATTAAATTACCATGGAAAGAATATTAAGCATCGATGCAATTCGAGTATTAGCAATTATAGCTGTCATCGCGATTCACACCTACCCTTTTGGTTCAGGGGTAGTTTCTGAAAATAACACGTCAATGTATGTTGCTATTTTCATTAATCAGCTAGCACGATTTGCGGTACCTTTTTTCTTTATTATTTCAGGATATTTCTGGGGAATAAAGATCCGAAAAACAGCTAATCCCTGGACAATCTCCTTTCCTATGATTCAGCGTCTGTTATTAATTTTTATTTGCTGGTCTATTATTTATTTAATCCCCTATCAAGATTTTAGTGAAAGTGTGTCTGATAAAATTATTTTTCTTATTCAAAGCCCTATAAAACTACTGTTTGAAGGCACAAAAGACCATTTATGGTTTTTAACTGCGTTAGCAAGTGCTGTAATTGTATGTTCCCTTTTTATCCAGTTTAAGAAACCAAAAGTATTATTCGTTATTGCACTATTATTATACTTCACTGGTGTGTTGGCGCTTGCGTATGCTAAAACGCCCGTGGGATTGGATATTAATTTTAATACCCGAAATGGTCCATTCTTTAGTACGTTACTTTTTTTCACTGGCTATTATCTATCGGGACTGTTAGCTACTAAAAAATGGTTTTTTTATGGCTTGGTTATTTTTTCTATCGGCACTGTCTTACATTTTACAGAAGTATTTGTTTTATGGAAAAAATTCGACACCACCGTGGTTCAAGATTATGTTTTTAGCACCTACTTTATGGGGCTTGGAATATCTCTTATCGCTTTATCCAACGTTCATTTATTGCGAAGTAAAAACTTAAGTGAAATTGGAAAACTTACATTAGGGATTTACGCCATTCATTATGTTTTTGTAGATTTATTTTCAGCGAAAGTAAAAACTTTTCATTCGGGAGCTATGGACTTACTCTTTTTGTCCTTAGTGTTTTTTATTTCATTGCTAGTGACTTGGCTATTTTCGAAAAATAGATACTTAAAGAAAATAGTGATGTAGGTGATGGATATAAATTAAAAGTAAGAAATTGTATAATCTAATAACTATTAAATTTTTACTTTGGTACTTATTTAATGAATAGATTGACTCAATAGACCTATAACATTAAAATACTTCTAAAACAGAATTCGGTATAATATGGATATTATATATTTATTTAAACTACTCAATAAAAAGAAATGGATTATCGCTGCCATCACTTTTTCTTGTTTTGCCCTCGCTTTTGTATTAACCATCAATATTGAAAGAACGTATGTTTCTGAAGCGAAATTAGCTACCGGTTATACCATTACAAAACAAATTAACTTAGAGGAAAATACATTTAACCTGTATGAGTCCAATGCTAAATTCAACAACTTGATGGAAAGCATTAGCTCAGAATCAGTGCTTTCGCTATTGAGTTACAAATTAATGCTGCATGATTTAACAAGTGAAGAAGCACCGTTTACTACTCCATATACGGATAAAAATAAAGACGAACCTCAATTAACTGCAGAAGAAAAACAAATTGCCATATCGCTGTTCAAAACCAACCTTGAAAAATTAAGGGTATTAAGTACCTATGATGAGTTTGAGAAAAAATTAACAGAAGTGCTTGAGGTTTATGAATATGACCCCTACTCTTTATCAAAAGTACTTAGTATTTACCGTATCAATTCATCAGATTTTGTTTCCATACGCTGCTCCTCCCACAACCCTCGTCTATCAGCCTTCATTGTTAATGTACTTGCAGAAGAATTTTTAAGGTATGATAACATTATCTACAATAATCAAACGGGGCAATCGGTAGACATGCTTTCGCGACAAGTGGAAGAAACTAAAGCACGTTTAAGTGAAAAAACTGCCGCTCTTGAAAACTACAAAACCGCTAATAACCTTATTAACTATGACTCTGAAACTGAATCAAAAATCACAAAACTTAGTGAGTACGATGAACACCTAAAAGACGAAAGTAATAACCTTAGAAAACTGCAAATCTCATTAACTGATGTCAAACAGCGTATTAAAGATTCTGGTCTAGATTCAAAATCCGAATCTAGAAACAGAAAAATTTATCAGTTACGTGAAGAGATAGAACAAATGAATGAAAAATACATTAATTCTGGTTCTCAAGATCAAGGATTGTTATCTCGCATAAATGCTAAAAAAGATGATTTAAAGGAGCTTATTCTCCAACAACGCGCTACAAACAATACAGATTCTGATGACTTATTAGAAAAACAACAATCACTAATGCTTGATATAAGAATTTCTCAAGCAAATCTCGCGTCAATTAAACAATCTATTTACGAGCTTAAAAGAGGTATCTCTGGATTTTCGCAACACGAGAGTTCTCTCAAACAATTACAAAAAGAAGTAACACTCGCCTCTGAAGAATATTTGGCCGTTCTGGATAAACTGAACAAAGCCAAGTCTACTGCTACTTCAACAACTAACCCTATTCAAATTATTCAATACGGTCAACCAGCAGGAGAACCACAATCAGCCAAACGCGGGTTAATCATAATACTTTCAGGTGTAGTTGCATGTATTATCTATGTATTAGGTCTTATTATCACTGTGTTTTTTGATAATAGCATTCGCTCTCCTTCACGAATGAAGGAAATGACAAACCTTAAGATTATTACCCCTATTCCATATCTTACAAAAAAACAGGTCCAATATTGTTTTGATGAAAAAATAATTATTCCAAACACAAAAAAACAAACGGCCTTTTTTTTAATGTTCAACGAGTTTTTAAAGAACATCCGATTTGAAATATTTAAATCTGGTTTTAAATCAATTTTGGTTACAAGTGATGCTCACCAGGATGGGAAAAGTTTAATTAGCGTTAGTCTCGCAAAAATGATTGGCCTAACCTCTAATAACACCTTAATCATTGATATGAACTTTGGAAACAATTTTATAACAAAATATTATAAAGCGGAAGAAACAGGTTTACAACAAGCATTGGAGAATCCTCATAATCTCAATGCAATTGTAAAACCTACTGAAAATGAACACATACATATATTGGGTTGTGAAAATGTGTATACTTCTCCTGCTGAAATAGTTAAAGGTGACCAACTCTCTTTGTTATTAGAAAAAGCAAAATCGAGCTACGATATTGTTCTCATCGAGTGTATTTCACTTAGCAACTCTTCAAGTCCAAAAGAGCTAGAAAAATATGTTGATGGTATTATTCCAATTTATTCTGCTTCAACTACTATAAAAGAATCAGACAGAGTAACGTTAAGTTACCTATCCAATTTAGGGCACAAAGTTATAGGTGTCGTATTAAATAAAGTTCGAAAAGAAAACATGGAAAGTTAAGCCATCGTTTCTCCTTTTTTTACTGAAAACAAGAAATATAAATGTCTTTTAGTAAGATTATAGAACGCAATAGGAAAAACCACACTTACTACGGTTACGATAAACAAGATCAAGTAAGGATCCTGCAACCCAAATACTCGCATTAAAAAAGCTCTAGTGGTGCCAGCTACCAACACGTGCATGATATATATGTACATCGAGTGAAAACCGATAACCCTGATAAACTTTACTGCATTAGAGCTACCTACTAAAAACCCGATATTGATTGTTAAGAAACTCCCTGCTAAGGAAACCACTGCTAGCAAAAAGTGATTGACTTCAACTAACAATTGCATGATATACCACTGACCAATTGAAAAAAACACCAAGAAAAACAAAGTGAAATATGGCGATGCTATTTTTTTCTTGTTAGCTGGGTCACTAAAGAATGTAGCTAGGAGGTCACCTACTACAAAAAATATAAGGTATCTACAAACATCCTCTATAATACTAATATTTACCCAAGGGGATATCCCATATAACACCAAACCTATAAAGGTTAATAATAATTTGTTTCCCCTGAACAATCTAAAAATCAGCATAAAAGTGATAGATACTGCGAAAAGGGCATAAATAAACCAAAAATGATCGATGGCTCGAGGTAAATAAAAAATATATAAATAATCTTCGAGTCCACGTGAAGAGTTGGTATAGTTACCAAAAGCA
This sequence comes from uncultured Cytophagales bacterium, assembly GCA_963849955.1. GTDB lineage: Bacteria > Bacteroidota > Bacteroidia > Cytophagales > JAAEPT01 > CAWFGW01. The sequence goes on from CAWKJU010000004.1 coordinate 19,827, forward strand.
ATTTGAATAGTTACCTGTATAAAGGTCCATACAAAGTAAGGGTACATCATACTTTGTAACTTGTTCACCACAAATTCTTTATTGTCCTTTTTCATCAAGCTCCTACGAACAAAAACACCTGAAAGAATAAAAAATAAAGGCATACGAATGCTTTCTATCATTAAGGAAACATTGGTAAATACCATTGAATAGTGTAAACCAGCTCCTTCTAAACCAAATAAAATGTGCCTATAAACTACTGCTACTATAGCTACGCCTTTCGCAAAATCTATCCAAGGTAATCGCTTACCAAGACCACCAACATTAAACACACTTTGTTCTAACGATATTATTTTTGACATTTTGAGTTCACCTTTAAGAGCAAAGTTATTTGTTTAAATTATTTAAAGACCGATTAATTGAACTAAATTCGGACTTAATAAGCTGAAGAAAAATCCCAAAGCTTTTCGATATAATTCGACAGGTATGTTAAAAAAAATAAAAGAGAAAATTTCGGGGGAAAATAGCTATTGGATAAAGTCAACTTTTTTTACCATCAGCCAACGATTGTCCTCGCTAGTTTTTGGAGTTGGGAGTTTTATATTGTTAATAAAAGTACTCACAAAATCTGAATACGGTATTTGGACTACTTTCTTAGTCATAGCTACCTTACTCGAGGTATCAAGAAATGGCCTAATAAAAGCTCCAATCATTCGTTTTTTAAATGATTGTGAAGAAACGGATAAACCACACATTTTCACGGCATCTTTATTCATCAATATCATGGTGGCTTTGTTAGGAGCAGGCTTAATGATTGCATTAAATGATTTTGCTGCCCAACAATTGAATGCGCCACCACTTAGTACTCTACTTACCTATTACGCCTTTACCACGGTACTTTTAAGTCTATTTTTCCAATTTGAGTTTGTGCAACAGGCACATATGGATTTCACAGGTATCTTTTGGGCCTACTTTGTCCGCCAAGGAAGCTTTTTTTTAGCCGTAGTCTACATGTTGTTTTTTGAGGTATCAATGGATAAACTAACTTTCCTTATTCTCGCTTACACCATGAGTATCGTCTTGGGTACCATTACTTCGTATTTTTATGTGAAGGATGTACTTAACTTTGCAAAAGTCATTAATTGGAAATGGATTAAGACCCTATTAAACTTTGGCAAGTATACTTTCACCACCTCAATTTGCGCTGTGATACTCCGCTCTACAGATCAATTGATGATTGGTTCCATTATCAACCCTGCTGCAGTTGCTTCTTATAATGTGTCAGTACGTATTGCTAATATCATTGAGACTCCTTCGATGGCGATATCTGAAGTAGTTTTTCCGAAGAGTGTGGAAAACATGCGTAAAAAAGGAATTGATGGAGTACGACAATTATATGAACAGTCAGTTGGTGGTCTACTAGCTTTGCTTATTCCCACGGTGGTCATTGTCTTGCTCATACCTGATGTGATTATCAATGTGACCTCTGGAGGTAAATACCAGGAGGCAATTCCTATTCTTCAGGTGACAGCAATTATATCATTATTAATCCCCCCTTCCAGACAGTTTGCCAATGTTTGCGATGCGCTTGGCAAACCACAGTGGAATTTTTATTTAGTGCTATTAAGCACGTTGCTTAACTTAGTTTTTAACTACCTTTTTATTCATGAATTTGGCACTATTGGAGCTGCATATGCTACACTATTAACTTTCTTCATCTCCGTCACAATTAGTAACATTATACTAAAGAAGACCATAAACATGAGTTTTATTAACACACTCTCTTATTTCAAAACACCTTATATTTATTTTGGAAAAAAACTAACGGGGAATAATGGAAAGTAATACTGCCATCATAATATTTGGTTTAGTAAGGTGGGACTCCCCTTACTCTTCTACTACTTATTCTTTAGCAAAAGAATTATCAAAAAAACATGCTGTTTATTATATAGACAGCCCATTTACGGTCAAAGATTATATTTCAAACCATAAGGCGAATGAAATACAATTGCGTAAAAAAGGTTTTTTTTCTAAAAAACATCGCTATTCGCAGCCCTTGGCTGACTACCCAAATTTAACTTGTATAACCCCTCCCCTAATACTCCCCATAAACTGGCTACCTTCAGGGGTGTTTTACAACCTGTTTTTATCAATAAACAATTGGTTAGTAAATTCTGTAGCAAAAGAAATAGTCCAACATTTCCACCTGAAAGAATTTGTGTTTTTGAATGTTTTCAATCCTTTTTACCTAAAAAAAATAAATTTCAAACCTCAACCTTTATTAAACATTTACTATACCGTGGATGATATTAGTGAATCATTGTATGTCGCTAAACACGGGGTAACACAAGAAAAGAAAGCTTTCCAGGCAGCAGATTTAGTATTAGCTACTTCGAAGGAGTTAGAGAAAAAAAGTTCGTTATATGCTAAAACAGTACATTATCTGCCCAATGCAGCAGATATTAGTATTTTTCATCAAGCCACTAATAATGTATTATCTATTCCCGATGAATTAAAAAATGAAACTCGAAAAATCATCATCTATATCGGGAATATTAGAGACCGAGACGACTTTCCATTACTTCAAAAAATCGCGACTACTCATCACGACAAATTGCTTTTGATTATAGGTCCTATTAACACCAATGAACACAAAGCATATGACCTTCATGAAATGGATAATGTACGCTTCCTTGGTGGTAAACCAATGCATGAACTTCCAAACTACATGAAACAATCTAGTGTAGCAATTATCCCATTCAAACTTTCCAAACTCACTAAAAGTATATATCCGCTAAAAATAAATGAATACTTAGCAGCTGGTTTACCAGTAGTTTCTACAAAGTTTTCAGAAGATATTATTTCATTTCAGGATGTTATATATATTGCAGAATCTCATGAAGATTTTCTCGATAAAATATCCCTTGCCATTGAGAATAATTCTGAAGTTGAAAAACAAAAACGTATTAACACAGCACTAAACAATACTTGGGAAGCACGTGCACGTGAGTTTTTAGAGGTTGTCACTAAACAAATTAAGAAACAATGAGTGAGTTTGATAAAATTATTCAGGTTGCGAGTATTTTATTTGTGTTCTTGACTTTCTTAGCTTTTAGTATAAAAATATTATTTTTATAAAAATCAATGAACACCAATTCTTCCACTAAACGAACAAACACTTCCTTAAATAAGCTCATTAGCTATTTAAGAAAATCGTTTATTGAAGAAAAAATGAATAACCTTATTGGGTTTACCACCATTGGTCTGTTTTGTTTTTTAGCTGCACTTATCATTTCCAAAGTAGGTGTAATAGCAGGCATTTTTTTGGGCGTAGCTCTAATTGGCATCCCTATTGTTATTTTAGGATTACTCAACATCAAGCTTGGTTTTTTACTTGCTATCTTTTTTGCTTATTTCATATTCCATTTTAACCGAATGGTCGGAATGTATGACCTGCAAACAGGTGTTTTAATTGAATTATTTTTAATCACAGCCACTGTAGGTATTTTATTTGGGAAAAACAGAGAGCAAGGGTTAATGAAACAGTTCTCTAACCCAGTATCTTTTGCCGTATTAACATTTTTTATCTACTATCTTACACAAGCATTTAATCCGAATGCTTTGAATTTATCTGGATGGTTATTTATTCTAAGGGGCGCCATTGGAATGTTACTTATCTATGTTGTAAGTATGCATGCATTTTCAAGTCTAGAGTTTGTAATAACCTTCACTAAATTTTGGTTTTTTCTAGCATTTTTAGTCGCTGTATATGGTATCTATCAAGAAATGTATGGATTTACTGAATTTGAAAACAGGTGGATCTATAGTTCTGAAATGAGTTTTCGGCTAGCTTTTATTTGGGGTCGTTTCAGAAGAATGTCTTTTATGTCTGACGCGGCTACTTTTGGCATTTACATGGCTTACACTGGTGTCGCAGCCTTAATCCTTTCAATGGGACCTTATTCATATAAAAAAAGAATTTTCGCCTTCATTTCCAGTGTTTTAATGTTCATTTCCATGAATTATTCGGGTACAAGAACCGCCTATGCCGCTGTACCCGTAGGCATCAGTTTATTTATACTAATGTCAGCAAATAATAGAAGAACATTCATCTTCGGTATGTTAGTATCAGTATCCATTATTTTCATCCTTTTTGGGCCGATCCAGTCGAGTGCCTTAGTAAGGTTACGATCTACATTTGAAGCAGAAGAAGATGCATCTTTTATTGTGCGTGAAAACAACAGGCATGGGATACAACCCTACATGCTATCTCACCCCATGGGAGGAGGTGTCGCTACTACTGGACTGATGGGAGTCCGCTTTTCTCCTAATCATCCATTAGCAAACTTTCCGTCTGATAGCGGCATGGTAAAAACTGTTCTTGAAATGGGCTGGATTGGTTTAATATTAGAATACGGAATGTATTTCACCGTTTTAGCCATAGGCATAATCAATTACTTTAAAGTCAAAAATCCTACGATCAAGAATTTGTATTTGATGTATTTAGCTTGTTTCTTTGCTATGACAATAGCAAATTTTGCACAAGTCACTATGGGTCAGCGACCTATGAACATTCTGTTTTACGCAACATTTGCATTAGTTATAAAGTTAAAAGTCATAGATGATAAACTCAATGAATCGCTTGAAAAGCACTGCTAGTATCCTGTGTTCAATCCTACTACTTTTTTCTTTTACAACCGTTTTAGCACAAACTGGTAAAAATGACAACACCATTTTCCTTAACTCCGAAATACCTGATAATGAGGAGTTTTTAAATTTTATGGTTAATAAGGCGTATGATTATTATCCTGAAAAAGACCAATACGATTACGAAATAGAAATAGCGAAAAAAGAAAAAACACTCGCGAATGTGGACTTTCTTAACAACATAATGATACGAGGTAACCTAAATGAATACACAATAAATCCTCCAGATGGACCAGGGGCAAACAATTTATTTTTCCCACGTTACAACTTTAGTATAGGCTTTACTTTAGGTACATTTTTCACACAACCAATTAATAAAAAAATTGCCAAACAAAACTATTTCATCAAACAATCAGAACAAGAGGTTTATGATATTCAACTAAAAACAGAAGTATTAATAAAGTATTCTAGTTTTAAATCTGCAAAAACTATTTATATCATTCAAAATAAGGCACTGGATGATGTTAATTCAAAATTATCCATCAATGAAGATCAATTTAAAAATGACCAGATATCTTATGAAGATTATTTAAGTGTATTAACAGAAGTTAATAAACAAAAAATAACAACCATACTAGCACAACGCGAATATGAAATTGCTAAAATAGAACTAGAACAATTGATTGGAGAAAAAATTGAACTAATCATTCAACAATATAAATTAACGTGTGATTAACTCTCATCACACCAGTGTTTTAAGAGTGAAATTCACATTACAACCAGAAATAAAAGATGCTTTTCAATTCACTCGATTTTGGTATCTTCTTACCTATAGTATTTATTATCTATTGGTTTGTAAGCAACAAAAATTTAAAATTTCAAAATTTTGTAATAGTTGTTGCCAGCTATCTTTTTTATGGCTGGTGGGATTGGCGTTTTCTATCGTTAATACTATTTAGCTCCCTTGTAGACTTTGCGGTGGGTTTGGGTCTTAAAAATGAAGTAAATCAAGCCAAAAGAAAAGCGTTATTATGGACTAGTATTATTGTAAATCTTGGATTTTTAGGTTTTTTCAAATATTACAATTTCTTTTTAGACAACTTTGTGTCCGCATTTTCATTTTTTGGGTCACCAATACATGTCAATTCCCTCAACTTCATTTTACCTGTCGGAATCAGTTTCTACACATTTCAAACATTAAGCTATAGCATAGATGTCTACAAAAAAAACCTTGAACCGACCAATGATTTTATTGCCTTTTCAGCATTTGTGAGTTTCTTTCCGCAACTAGTGGCTGGTCCAATTGAACGTGCAACACATTTGTTGCCTCAGTTCTATAAAAAAAGAACTTTCGACTATACCAAAGCGGTGGACGGCATGAGGCAAATATTATGGGGCTTATTTAAAAAAGTAGTTATTGCAGATAATTGTGCTGAATATGCTAATACCATTTTTAATAATTCAGATGGTCATTCTGGCAGTACTCTGGCACTAGGTGCAGTATTTTTCACCTTTCAGATCTATGGTGATTTTTCTGGTTATTCGGATATAGCTATTGGTACCTCTCGCCTTTTTGGCTTTGATTTAATGCAGAATTTTAACTTTCCCTATTTCTCGAGAGACATTGCGGAGTTTTGGAGAAGATGGCACATCTCCCTATCAACATGGTTTAGAGACTACCTCTATATCCCGCTTGGTGGTAGTCGTGGTGGGACCTCAATGAAAATAAGGAATACCTTTATTATTTTTATTGTCAGTGGGTTCTGGCATGGGGCTAACTGGACTTTTATTATCTGGGGACTCTTGAATGCAATATATTTTCTTCCGCTAATGCTAACTAACAATAATCGAAACAATTTAGAAACTGTTGCTCAAGGTAAAGCTCTGCCCAGCTTTAAAGAGTTAGGACTAATGCTTTCCACCTTCAGTTTAATTGTTTTTTCTTGGATTTTCTTTAGAGCTGATAATGTAGGTCATGCTTTTCGATATATTTCAGGTATATTCTCAACATCCTTTTTTTCTGTCCCAAATTACTCCAGCTTTAATAAATCCTTAATTACTTTAGGTCTTGTTGTCATTTTTATAATTGTGGAATGGATGGGGCGAGAAGGCCATTTTGCTATCTCACAAATTGGTAATAAACGAAACCGATATGTGAGATATGCCGTGTATTATTCCATTGTAATTGCTATCATACTATTCGGTGGAAATGAACAACAATTTATCTACTTCCAGTTTTAAATATTAGCTAATGAAACAGTTCTTGATAAAAACATTCATCGCTTTGTTAATCCCTACAATTATTGGTTCAGTAGTTATACTTGCTTTATCGTTTTTTACATCTAAAGCGGTAAATTATGAATTCAACACAGCAATTAAAACACTTTATATAGGCGATTCTCACATCCAATTGGCCGTGAATGACAGCCTCTTAAAAAAAAGCAAAAATGTTTCAACGAGTTCAGAGCCTTATATTTTTTCATATTATAAATTAAAAAATTTACTAGAGGCAAATCCCAGTATCCAAAATGTATATTTGGGTGTTAGCTATCACAATCTATCCAGTTATTATGATGGTTTTATAAACGGCAAACGATCTTCTGCTATTTCCCCTAAATATCTTCACACGATTCCTTTTACAGATAAAATAAAACTAGCTTATTGGAATATTGACAAAACCCCCAACTTTTTAAGAGGTTTCTTTTTAATCTCTTATAAATATTTATTCAAAAACGAACCTTTCGCTGGTGGTTATCTAAATATATTCCCTAATACAACAGCAGCTGATACGTCTATGCAAAAAAGGTTAAAACTGCAGTTTTATGAAGAAGATAAACTTGCTGGATTTTCAATTATCAATCAAGAGTATTTAAATAAAATTATCTCGTTATGTGAAAAAAAACAGGTGAAACTGTATTTATTGAACGCGCCTTTGCACCCTTATTACCGAAAGAGAATCCCTCAAAAATTTATTGATAAGTATAATGAAGTTACTCATTCAAGTAATGCGAAAACACTTAACTTCAGTGACTTAAAATTAAATGAAAGTTCATTTATTCCCGATGGTGATCATCTTTCAGCAAAAGGAGCTACTATTTTTACTTCAGAATTTTTATCCTCTGAAAAATAAAGGCTGATATTTTCTAATTGAACTTTAATTGATACTTTCCTTATCTACGATTTATTTCATCAGATTAGGTTCAAGTGATAAACTTCTCCCTTTTCATTAATAAAAAAGGGGAAAAATCTACAGGTCGGCTGCTGTTCGAACGCACAACAGTTTACTAATCACATGAAAAAAATACTGGGAATGACAAAATCTAGATATAGACTACCAAGTAATTAAATAATATTTTTCTTAAAAAGAATCAAAGGTGTTATTTAACTATCAATTTTTCAATTTGAAAAAAACCATCTCCCTGAACTTTAACTAAATACATTCCAGAAGAAATTTTTGAATCTAAGTTTATCTCATGATTTCCAGCACTTAAATTTAAAGCTTCATAAAGTACTTTTTCTTCTTTGCCATTCAACGGCACCAAAGATATTTTATATTCCCCTGAGCTTATGTCCTGCAATTTTAAAATACAGTTTTTACCCTCTAAAGCTGGATTTGGGTATATTGACATTACCTTAGATGAGGTAATATCTTCAGATATCGATAATGGGTTACCTGATTCAAAAGCACCTACATCAAATGTACCCACACGCTTGAACCCTGTTAAGTCATCATCAAATCCGAACAGCTCTTTTACTTTATTAGTCCCTTTATCTTTAACAGGCGATGTATCACTTAGAAAATAATTGCCATTTGAAGGTTTTATAAACTTAGGATAGTTCACATTACGGCTGAAAATGTTATTCTGAAGGAATGGTTTACACATTAACCATAACGATTCGGTATTAAAACCGATGTATGAATGAATGTCAGCTTGAGTCCAATGACTTGCGTATCCAGCGATTTCAGTATAAATTTTAGGGTTAATGATTAAGTTATTATAACATTCGAAAGGGCTTAGCAATAAATTAGCCCCATTAACATAATGAATACCTTGTTTAGTGGGACTTATAATAGTATTATTCGCAATGTAATATCCATAACCAGGAGCTATAGCGTATTGGCGATCGTTATATATCCCTCTTACACCAGAATTAATAATTAAGTTATTATAAATGTAAACTGGTCCTAAGCCATGATTAGTGATACTATTGCCCGAACCCCCAATAATCGTGTTGCCATAAATACGCCCTACAGTACCCGAACCAAACTGAATTCCAGAACTTTGAGATGGATTGTTGTCTGTTCCTGGATTCTCAACATAATTGTTATAAATCTCAACATCTTTTGTTCCTAAAGAAACTTGTATACCATCCCAACCGATATCCACTAACTTATTGTCATAAATTTTCACATGATGAACTTGATGACCAAACAAGTATTTCTCTGGGCAGTCTTTAAATTCATTTTTACCTTTTTCGTAGTTCCCTGTAAAACCTATGTAAAACCCCTCTCCCCCTATATCATGAATATAATTATGATGAAAAATTAAATTTTGCATTACAAATTCGTCATACCCCTCAACAGCCTCACATTGAGGATCTGTCTTTCCTATAATGCCCGCAAACCCTAAATCTGTTAGCTCAACATTGTTCACTTCCACATCGGTAGTGAAATTGTTCATTGAAACACCCACTGTAAGTGAATGTTCAACTTTTATCCCATATTCAATATTGTCATCTCCTGTACCTGTTAAATGAATATGTTTTGAGTTTTGAAACTCAATACCTGCATACTGTTTGTCATTTATAACTACTTTACCACCACAGTTTTTAAAAATTAGCGGTTTTTCCTCAGTACCTTCAAAACCTATAAAACGAAAGAACCCATACTTTCCTGCCTTAATACAAAATACATCTCCAGGTTTATAATCGAAGTCTGTAGCTTTTATAGTCAGTGCTTCTGTAATAGTATGTGTACACCCGCAGTTTTGTGAAAAAGAAAAGTGAACTGTAACGATTAAAAAAATCAAACTCAGATAACTTTTCATAACTTTATACTTTACAAACTAACAACAATTAATTAAGTATAATTTAGTCACTTATAGTTAAATTTTCAATGAAGATCACTCTTTTATTATAATTTATTCTTCATTAATAAGTTTTAATAAACTCTAGTCTTAAAAAAACATTCATGCCTCTTATTAATCAGAAAACGCTTCGTACTATTTTCTGCTACTTACCAGCTTTATTTTTTATAGTCTATGTATGTTCCTACATACCGCCATCTACGTTAAACCTGCTTTACATTAATGAATTTTTAATTGGCATTAGTCTTATTTTCATTCCTCTATTGGCAATTATGAGCTTTTTTATCAATAAAAAATTACTTATTGTTTACTCATTATTATTGGTTTTATTTCTCCCATTCTACCAATCAAGTTTTTCTGTTTCGAAAGAAAATAACAATAAAAGTGATCTTAGTGTATTAAGTTTTAATACCAGTTATTTCAGAGTATTTTCAACCCCCAAAGAAAATTATAGGTTAGAAGACACGACCAGTTCATCCAGTAAAATTGTTAAGTGGGTATCGAAATACCAAGGTGATATCATGTGTTTTCAAGAGTATTTCTACGATAAAAATGCCCCAAATTTTACCACTACTGAACAATTTGTAAAACAAGGTTTTAGGCACTATTATGTATCATCCAATGAAGCTAGTGCAGGATTTTTTAGTAGAAGTGTCGCAACATTTTCACGACACCCTATTGTAGAACACGGTGACATATTTGTTGATAAAAACTTATATAATCGAGGTATCTATACCGACATACGAATAGGTAAAGACACTATTCGTGTTATTAATATTCATCTACATTCAAATGAATTGGATAAAAATGGACCTAAACTTAGTTTATTTAAACAATATATAGTTAACTCAGTGACTCGGGGGAATCAAGCTCAAAAAGTAATGGAATTAATAAAAAAGACGAAATACCCCATAATATTATGTGGTGATTTTAACCAAACAATTTATAGTTACACCTACCAGAATTTTAATAATGAACTTAATAATGCCTTTGAGGCGAAAGGAAACGGAATTGGAGCAACCTTGAATAGTGAAAAACTATTCTTTTTAAGAATCGATCATCAATTCAGTTCTGATGAATTTAAAACTGACTCTTATAATGTAAAAAGGGAAATGAAGCTTTCACATCATTTCCCGTTGGAATGTAAATATAGTTTTAAATAACACTTATTTAACGTATACCTCTATAGTTGAATCTGTCGGTCTACGTGGTGCTAAAAAATCATCTACTAGTTGATAGTTTTCCAATAAAGCTTCTCGTACCTCATCAGGGTAAAAATTGTTTAAGTAGGGTACAGTTTCAAAGAGCACTAAATCGTATTCTTTGTTTCTAATCTTTTCGCAAAACAAAGCAATTTCCTTATCAAATACGGCTACATTTTTATGGTACCAAAGTGGTTGTCCTAATTCAAAATCATAACCCAATACATGTGCAAGAGGAGTTAATTCGGTCATGTTCAATACCTTTGGAGTACCAGATGCATTAAACATGGGCATCGCCTTAATTTTCTTAATCCCTTCAACAGTTGATGGTGGCATGTATACACCCTCAAAAGCCTTGAATCCACTTAAAATCCATTCTGATTCGGGTACATTGACAAAGCTTGTGTCTCTTTCAATCATAAAAGTGTTTTTAGAGATTACATCCTCTGCAGCTTGTTGTTCTGTTTGAGGAATGTATCTTTTAACAATTCTGCCAATGTACTTCCAATAAGTACCACTCCACCATAGCATTACTAAGCAGAATCCCAACAATGCAAAATTCAGTTTCCCAAATGAAAATTTGAAATGAAGCATACCAAACAAAAAGGCAAAGGCAAAACTGTGGTAAAAAATATTGTTATCAGGCGGAGTATAACTTGTCACTTGAACTATTGCTGCTTCAGTTAATATACCTACCGTAAACAATGAAAATGTAAAAAGCATTTTATCCTCCCAGAATTCTTTTACAGAATTAAATCGTGTAACTAACACCAATACAATCCCTAAAAAATAAAATTTTATCCATTGTGATTGTCCAAAGATGGCATCTAAAATGTCAGATAAACTAAAGCGTGAATTATGTGGCTTTTGCCCTAGATTAAACCAGTAAGTAAAATCATGATTTATATAAGGAAGTATAAACGCAATAGCCACCAACGCAAAAGAGCCTATGAACACCCCGGCTTCTTTATATTTTTTTACTGCTATCACATGATAAATCATAATACCCAATGCTATTAAAATACCTAAAGCTCCTCCATCTTGTTTGGTAAAAAATGAAAGAAAGATGAAAAAACTTGCAAGCACTAACTGTACATAACATCTAATTGTACCCGGATTTTGGAGTAACGAGTGTAATAAGAAATAAAACCCTATAAACTGGTAAACAAAGACGGTATGGTTATACCAAGGCCAAAAATTAAAAAAGGAATAGGATATGCAAAAGACCAATAAACTAAGAAAACGTTTTCCTTCTGCAATATTAAATGTTGTAAGAATGCCCCTAAAGGTAAATCCTGCAATGACATTTATAAAAAATTGCGCCTTTATCAACGATGAAAAATAAGGACCAAACAAATGAAAGAATACAGAAGGTATAATCCAATATCCATAGCCCATTGGTAAGCCAAAGTCTTTATACGGGGTTTGCCCGAGATACATGCGATAAGCACCTTCCCAAGACAAGAAAATATTAACTCGGTAAGGAAAGTTAACAAACAAGGGTACTGCTGCTAACCCCACAATTAGTAAAGATTCTAAAATTGTGAATTGTTTGTTTGAAATAGTTTTGCTTAGTATCATGTTTTAATGAATAAACAGTAAAAGTTTTCTTTTATAACACAAAACTACCATTTAATATCAAAAGAGGTATTAAATGGTAGTTTAAATCCGAACAACAAATTAGTTCATACTAAAATTATTGTTTTAAGATATGGGTTGATATAGGTTCTGAATTATTTGGTTGAACTCTTAGTATAAATGATCCTGAAGTTAAACTCTCGGTATTAAAATTTATAATTTGTGAGCCATTCAATTGATGTTCCTGAGTAAACAATACATGTCCTTGTATGTCAGATAAAATCAATTGTACTGATGTATTATATGTCGTACCTAAATCAACTGTCACATCAGAACTTCCTTCTGTTAATACAGTTGGATAAACATTAATCTGGTTATCTAGATTTGAAGCTGCAATAGCATCATTATATCTTCTAACAGCATTATTATTGTCCGAGTATGTTTGAATAATTATGGAATTAATCATTGCCCATTCACATTGAGGGATTGGACCACTGTTTACAGTTAAGAAAATATCACCATTTTCATTTGGAATTAATCCATCCAATATTGCTGTATTAGTATAATTAAACTGAGTGACTAAACCAGCGATTTTATTACCTACACTAAAGATGGTTCCGTTTGCCTTTTTATTAGCAATTGAGACGCTGCCAAACAATATTAATCGATACATCATTCCCGACTGGAGGTTACCAATTCTTATTTCGTTTGTAACTCCTTTATCATTGTAATAATCACTAATTAATACTTTGTCTGGATAAATTCCTATATCACTATTGGTAGTTACTCCATGAGATCCTGCACCTGAAAATGATTTAGCATCTAATGAAAGACTAATCCCACTATTTTGACCTTTTTTAGTTAATAAGTTGTAATGTATATCCCCAAGACTAGGTACCGTAGTAAGGTTATTCCATGGCGCAGGTGCATTCGTAGCGGCATACCCGTTGATATTCACAAATACTTGATCAAGTGGTGTGTGTACTGAAACAACATTACTATAACCCGAAGAGCCTTCCCCATTCATTGCTGTAACTTTGTAGAAATATTTTTGATTGGCAACAACTGTCTCATCCAAATAAGATGTACTGTTTTGAGGCAAATAAGCTATAGATGTATAAGGTCCATCAATAGAGGTTGCTCGTACTAGCTCGTAGAAATACTCATTATAAGCATCATCGCGCCATGTTAATGCCACACTATTGTCTGTAACATTCTTTAGCTTCAAATTCTCAGGGCGCAAAGGTTTATCTTGCTCAGAGGACTCAATGATTTTAATCCCATTTATAACTCCTAAATCCGCACCATTTAATTTAAACTTCACCTCTATTTGCCCACTAGCATTTGGAGATATTCCGTTAAATTGAATGTAATCTAATGAGTTATTTTGAACCTTTAGTGCTTTAGAAACAGACCCAATCATGTAGCTACTTGGAGCAGTAATCTGTTGATCTCCACGGTACGAAATACTTCCAAACATTATAAAATCATACTTTCTACTTGGGTTTAATCCGCTAAATAAAATTGTCTGGTTATCGTCTCTGTAAATTAAATGATCAGATATGACTACATCCGGAAAAACGCCACTATCATCACCAATTCGATGTCCAGAGTTACCAGCGTAATTATCCCATCCACTACTAAGGTTCATATTAATGGATGAACTTGCTCCAGACTCATAAATTAAGTTAGGAAAGCTTGTACCATAGAATCTTATTGCATTGTTCCATGGAAAGGGAGCGTTTGTTCCATATCGATGTTGAAAATTAATTAAAACAGCTTTCTTTTTACTATCAACCACTGCTAAACTTACTTTCATTGTTTCTGTATTGTTCTGATCGTCATTAGCTATTAGATCAAATTCATATAACCCAATATCATTTAATTGAGGCTGTATGGATAAAGTCGCTACACCATTTACAACTGATGAAATTGTCACAAACGAAGGCAATACAGAGTTTGCAAACGAAAGGGGATCGTTTTCAGGATCACTTACGTTAATGATTTGGTTGTACACGGAAGACTCATTCACATACAGTTTAGATATAGGTGTAATCTTTGGACCTCTATTCGGAACTAATAGACTTAAAATATTACTAGCAGTAGCGCCATTGTTATTTTTTGCGTTAACATAATAAGAGTAAGTCAATCCACCGATGGTATTTATATCCACATACGAAGTCTTATTTTTAGTAGTCTCTCCTATTTTAGTGTAATCGGTGCCATTACTTGATTTGTATATTTCAAAACCATATTCTGTATATGATTTATCTTCCCACGTAAGTTTAATACCTTCAGCTACACCTATGACCTCTGTTAATAGTGGAGCTAAAGGTGCTTGACCATTATCCACATATGTATCTATTGTTAATGCATTCAAATAACCAATAGTCGTATTATTAGCTATTGATAAATCAACAATTATTTCATTATTAACATCAGGACGTACACCAGTTATTTTAACCGTGTTTTGTGTGTTGTTATTGACAAAAAGAGAGACGGTTTGACCATTAATAGTAAAAGTTGTATTTCCTCTTTGAGTGTTCGCATTCCCATAATTACTCGCAGCAAAGAAGGTGAAATCATACACTAACTGAGGATCTAACTCAGAAAATTTAAATTGCGGTCGGTTTCCATTCCAAAAAAAGTGGTACTCTTGAAGGATATTATCTTGAAAAACTCCAGAATTATTCCCTGTAGTTACCCCACTTGCATATGCACCACTAAATTTTTTCGTTTCTACATAATCAAATGGAGTCGTATTTTGATTTACATCTATTAAATTATTAATTCGTTTGTTGTCAACAATGTTATTACCAACATTATTCCAAGGACTACCTGCATTGATAGTGTTGTTAAAATTCAGGTAGAGGGTATAATCAGTTTCTACATGACCAACTGAAATGAGGAAGGATCTCTCACTGGAGGCACCATTACCATCACTCGCAATAACCGTAACATTATAATTTCCTTCATCAGCAAATGTAGGTGCAAAGTCAAGTTTACCTGTACCATCGCCATTGTTAGTCAGTGTTACAAAACTCGGTAAGTTGTTACTGGTCAGCTGTATTAAATCACCATCTGAGTCAGAAATAGTAAATACTACCGTATTAGTAGATCCCTCTAATATTTCTTGATTAGGTATTGCTCCTATCACTGGTGGATTATTTGAATTTACAGTGATAGAAAAATTAGTAGTATCAGCTCCGCCAAAATCATCAAATGCACGAATAGCCAATGTATAAACTCCCAAATCAGCCAGAGTAGGCTCTAACGTTAAATTAGCCCCACCATTACCATTATCAATGAAAGACACAAAAGATGGTGTAACGGAAAGCACCTCATAGCTAATTTCATCTCCATCATTATCGGTAGCACTAATTTCTTTGTTAAAAACAGTTTCATATCGCATTGAAATCGAAGATATCGCTGAAATAAGAGGATTGTTATTTGCAGTAATAGCAGTTGCTTCATCGGAAAAATCAGAATCTCCCCCCCCATTAAAGGCTTTGATTTTATATTTATATATCAAATGAGGAAACAGATTAGTACTACTAATTGTAGTAGTAGCTGATGAAACAGTTTCAATCAATTTAAAGCTCCCAGCTACTCCCGTAGCTCTGTAAATTTTATACCCATCTACATTTCCTGTACTATTATTCCATGAAAGGTTAATCTCTGAAGAAGATTGTGTGGTCGCAGTTACACCAGAAGGTACACTTGGTACAACTGGTAAACTCAAAGATGTCACCTCGATATAGGTTTTGATAAAAGCAGATGAAGAGATTAATTGATTTGATAAATTTGGACCATTCCACCTTACTTCAAAGGTTTTACCTCCTCCCCCTTGAAAGTAAGTCACAATAATACGGTGTGAGCCTGCGCTTAAATTCTTTAGCCCTTTTTTGGTAACATTTCCATGAGCTCCATCATTATTTACAATTAAATTATTTTCATCAAAATCCCCTATATAGAGTTTCGTACCATCATCTGACGTTGTTGAAAACTCATAAGTTCCAGCAACGGGCACATTAATATACCCATCGAAATAAATTGCAAAATTAGTACTTGCTGTTCCAACTTCATTCAATGAAAATGTATTTACCACACCTGTCTTGAGAGGTGACATCGTGGCGAAATTCGGCAACACACTCATTCCAGATTTTTCATAATATTTATAAGTCAAAGTCGATTGGTTAGAACCTCCACCAAATGCTGATGCACCCTCATTATTAATGGCTCTTACTTTATAAAGATATTTTGTTGAAGGATTAATATTAAATTCATCAATGAAAGTGGTTACATTAGCCCCTGTAGAAGCAATAATTTTGAACCCTTCGCCATCTGGTGAGGCTCTAAATATTTCATAACCAGTTTCATTAGCAACATTGGTCCAGGATAATTGTATGGCTCTATGCGATAAAGCTGTACCAGTTACTGTGCTTGGAGCTACAGGTGGGTTTAACACCCCAGAGTTAGCTTCAAAAGCACTGGCAGGAATATCTTGTTTTGCAAAACCAGGTCCTTGCCATCTTACTACCAAATTTTCACCTCCATTTCTTTCAAAAAAAGTCACAGTGATAGGATGTACTCCTTTTGTTAAAGAAATGGTATTGTTCACCGTGATATTTCCATGTAAACCATCATTATTCACTAATAAATTGGCTTCATCAAATTCTCCAATGTATAGCTTACTACCGTCATCAGAAGTTGTTTCAAACGTATAAGTCCCTGTGGTTGGAATATTTATATAACCATCAAATTTAAATGCAAAATCATCGTTTCGCTCTTTAGGACTCAAACTGAAGTTATCAATGTGACCCGTTTTATTAGGTGTTAATGTGTTAAAATTTGGTAACAAACTCATATTAGCACGTTCATAATACGAATAATTGAGTCCATTTGATGCTGCTAACTGCACGACCTGCGCGCTAAACCCAGACTTATTACCTGCTAAATCAACAGCTTTCACTCTATAAGCATAGTTCTGACCTACCTGCACACCCAATACAGTAAAATTCGTAGTGGTAGTAGTAGCGATTAGGGTTCCAAATTGGAATATTTCGTAACGTTGAACACCTACATTGTCGGTTGATTCGTCCCATGAAAGCGTCATTGATTTAGGACTACCAACAACGGTAAGGTTAGTCGGTATTGATGGTGCTTCTGAGTCGACAAAAGTAGTTGTGCTATTTTCAACATGAGTTAAAGAATAGCCAGCATTGTTAATTGCTCTAACTTTATAATAATATTTAGTATTGGTTTTTAAACCCGTATCTACAAAATCAGTTACATCAGCTGATGTGATTTCGATTAACGAAAAATTATTAGTTTCACCTTCGGATCGATAGATCTCAAATGCAGTTTCATTGTATTGGGGTGTTGGATTCTGATCCCAAGATAACGAAGTTGACGTCTCAGATAAAGTAGTTACTAATAAATTAGCAGGAGCACTCGGTGCTGTAGCACCACTGCCATAAGTAACTAAGAAAGGATCTGACGAAAGTGAATAACAACCACCTATTTTTTTTGCTTTAAGGATGTATTGTCCTGCTGCTGAAGCAACATAGGTACTATTAGTGCCTATAACAGTAGGATTACCCTGTCTACTCCATTGAAAATCAGTTAAGTTATCTTGTCCTTTTAAAGTAACAGATGTTTTACCTGCTAAATCAGGTAATGCAACAGACTGTAAACCTAACGTAGTAATTGGGGGTGTTACAGACGGATCTTCATATTTTATTGTTACAGGAGATGACCAATTTGACCACACACCTCCCCTTAGATACCTAACTGTATAATCGCCTAATGAAGTTACGTTATAATTATTAGATGTAGCCCCTGGAATAGTAACGCCATTTTTAGCCCATTCATAGGCTGAAAAGCCTGGAGAAATTCCAACTTTTGTTGTAATAACATCTCCAGGACAAAATTCTTTTTTTCCAAAAAAAGTATGGATACTCAATTTAGAGTACTGCAAAAGAAAAGGTAAATAATCCGGGTCTTTAAACATGTCATCCCATGTATTATGACCGTTGTCAGGGAAAAACGAATACTTTATTTCTCCACCTCCATCTTTAAAAGCATCTAAAACTTGCTGTGACGTATAAGGCGCAGGTGCGCTATCTTTCCCTCCTTGAGACAACCATTTGGGTATATGTACAGTATTATCAACATAACCACGATATACAACAGATGATGCTGACATCGGAATTGCTGCTGCAAAATATTGAGGATATCTATTTAGTATATCCCAACTTCCATAACCTCCAGCAGACAATCCACTTATGTAAATTCTACTTAAATCGATATGGTATCGGTTGTGCAGAATGTTTAACAAACTTATTATCTTATCAAGATAGGCATCATTCCAAAAACCATTTTCATTTTGAGGAAAAATAGCAAACCCTGGAAAATCACCATTCGTTATTTTATTTCTAATGAAAAGACCACCATGTTTTAATTGGATATTATTATCTAAACCCGCTTCACCTTTACCATGTAAAAAAATGAACACTGGGTTATTAGAATTCACGTCCAATGAGTCAAACCCTTCAGGAAACATCATCCTAAACCGCATTTGATTATAGATATATGGCTTGAATGGTGATGTATCCCAATTTGTCCCAATTCCAGACTCATATGTCCATGGATACATACCTCCGTTAGGTGGATAAGTTTGTGATGATACTGTAGTTAAAAACGCAAAAATAACGAGCATCGACAATGTAAAATTTTTCATAACTAGTGGTGGGGTAACTTTATATCCGTAAATGTAGTTTTGATTTTTTTCAAAAAAAAATAATACGCTATTTATTTTGTCTATTTACAATTAAATAATAAGTTAGTAGGTTTTTCCATTAATTAAATAATAAATACAAATGTAATTAGTTAATAAAAAACACCAATAAAAATCATTACAAAACACACTAAATCAGGCAATTAATACAAATACTTCAGCAACAAAAGATGAATTCTCATGCAAGATTAACTTAAAAAACTCATGTAAACCCCTTCAATTTCTTTAGTCATCTTCAAAATTGAGAAACTTTTTTCAATCCTATCTCTGGAGTAACGTCCCATTTCAATTCTATTTTTAGTCTCTAATGAATACATTAATAATATTTTTTCTGCCAGTGATTGTGGCGACTCTTTTGAAAATAAAAACCCGTTTTTACCACTCTCAACTAATTCTGAATTACCTGTTATTTCTGATGCTATTATAGGCTTTGCCATAGCCATAGCTTCTAAGATTCCAATGGGCAATCCTTCCCATAGGGAAGGCAAACAATAAACATCAATTGCTGTTAATAATTCTGGTACATCTGATCTAAATGGTTGTCGTATAATATTATTTAAGCCTAGGTTTTGAATAAGCAAACTCACCTCGCCATCTAACTCCCCGCTTCCCACCATTAACAGCTTTATCTTATCCGTTTCCTCAGCCACAATTTTCATAGCATGAACAATAGATAAGGGATCTTTTTGCTTCGTCATTCTTGCAATAAAACCAACTAAAAAAGTATCTGAGTTGATAGCTAGCTCTTCGCGTATAGTATTTTTCAACCCTAATGTAAATCGGTTAAGGTTAACGCCATTTTTAATCACGTACTTTTTCTTTGGAGAGAACATCTCCTCGGCTTCTTTGCCATTATTATCTGATACTAGAATTGTAGCATCTACTTGTTTTATTAATATTCCTTCAAAAAAAGTCCTCAGTTTTTTCTGAAAAAAAACTTGATCATTATGAAAAGACCATCCGTGTACTGTATATAAAACAGGAACTTTTGATTGTTTAGCCGGCCAAAAAGAATTCGAGCAAGCACGTGTTCCGTGTGCATGGACAAGCTGAATGTTTTTTTCTTTTATCAATTGCTTTACCTTGGGCCATATGCTATAATCAAACCCCTTTTCAGTATGAATAACATGAACCTCTATTCCTATTTTTTTTAGATGAGTAATCATTTCTCCATCCGTGAAAGACAACACTATGGGCTCAAACACAGACTTATCCAACGACTCTACGAGGTCAATCACATGGCGTTCCCCACCCCCTATTTTACCCTGTCTAATTGTTTGTAATATTTTAATTCTTTCAGCCATGCATTTTTAGTTTTTTAAATTCCAAACAATTGCCGACCAAAACGACTGCAAATGATCCCACTGCGATTTTAAGATCATATTTATTGTGTTTTTGGGTACTGTCAAAAAGGTGAAAAAAAGAACAAACCCTACATTTTGAAAAAAACTCATATTTCTCCTCACAAACAGAATTCTATTTCTCGTGAGGTAGTAGGTTTTAAACGCACTCATTTTACCTACACTCACTGACTCTTTATGATAAATAAGCGCTTGTGGCTCATACCATATCTGATAACCAGCTCGCCTCACCTGTTCACACCAATCAAGCTCTTCATAATATAAAAAAAACTCTTCGGGCAGTAACCCCACTTTTTCTATTAGCTCTTTCTTAAACATTAAAGCCGCACCATGACCATAGGGTGTTTCAATCGCTTCATCACATTGACCTTGATCAACCTCTTTTGAACCAAACGCTCTATTACGTGCGGTAAAAGGGTTCATCTTTGAGTACCCTGCATATTGAATCACTTCAGGAAGATTGAAATAGCGAATTTTAGGAGAAACGACACCTATAATGTTATCTGTAAAAAACCGTTCAAGCAAATGTTCTACTAGTCCATCAGTAAATTCTGTGTCGTTATTTATCAAAAAAATAAATTCACCATTGGCTTTTTTTATCCCTAAATTATTCCCACCTGCAAACCCTAAATTCTCTTCACTTTTAATATAAATAACAGTAGGGTATGACTTTTCAATTAATGATTCAACACCCCTTTCACAGCCGTTGTCAACCACAATAACTTCAACATTTTTGTATGAATTGTTAAAGATTGTCAACAACAGTTGCTCTGTCACTTCAGGTTCATTAAAATTTACCGTTACAAGAGATACCAAAGGTTTGGTCATTCTTAGTTGATGTTTATAGTGAAGAATTTTTATTGTCTGACACGTGAGTTTCGGTGCTAGAATGCTGTGTATGGATAAAGGTTTTATTAGCGCCTTTCAATTTAAATAGCGATAAAAACATAATAAAAAAAGCCTGTGGTAAAGCTAGTATTGCTGCTGCCATTTTCCATGAAAAATACTTTTGGGGTATAGCCAAAACAGTAGCCAAATAATACAAACCAAAAATTAACAGAACTAAGTAAAAATCAATTTTCAAATATCTACTTCCTAAAAAGTATACAATCACATAAATTAATAATAAACCTAAATTTAAAACTCGGGGTAAAAAAAGATTGTGAAGAATTGACGCATTAAACAAATCAAATTTCCCCTTCACCAATCCTAAAAATCCTTTCCCTAAATTTCTGCCTAGATAAACAAACTGGCTAGATAGCCATCTTTTTCTTTGATTTCCAAAACCGGCAGAACTCCCAATTTTTTCATCATAGACTAAGGTATCGTTTAGATACCAAATTTTTTCTCCATCTCCAATAAACTCAACTTGTAAAGCCCTATCAAACCCACCTACAGCGTCAATTCTAGACATTTTTTCTTTAAAAGAACTATAAGGCAATGCCATTCCTGAACCGATAAACGAGCAGGAAAAACCTAAGATATTATGTCCTTTTCTGAAAATATTGTTATTGATCGCTTCACTTACACCATCTAAAAAAGAGAATTTACTATCGGTGTTTTTAGCCACTCTTCTTGCTTGCATGTTCACATAGCCAGCATTATATGCATTATTGACTTTAGATAAAAAATCATACTCCATAACGTTGTCTGCATCAAGTAACACAGCAATATCATAGTCATCGCCTAAAATTGTCATTGCTTTATTTAAAGCCTTTGCTTTTGTGCTTTTTTCAAACACGACTTCTATAACCTTTAAAGGCATTTTTTTTAACTCCAGAATGGTTTCTTCCTTGAAGGAATCAGCTATGATAACTACATCATACGCATTTGCACTATAAGATTGCTCCAAAGCTTTTTTTGCTACACTCAGAATAACATTATCTTCTTTGTACCCCGGTATGAGAACCGCTATCTTTTTTAATTGATTTGATTTATTGCTCGTTTTATTGGGCAAAGTAAAAACACTTGCTAAACCAAACGTGAAGTTAAATATCACTAATGGTACAAAATATATTAAAAATAATAACTCGATTAGAATCATTAGACGTTGTCTTTTTGCATCATGGAAGGGAATGTTCGAGCAATTATTTTAAGATCCAACCATAGAGAATATTTCTTAGCGTAAGCAATATCGAGTTTTATTCTTTCATTGGCAGACATATTCTCTTTTCCCCTCTTGGATGTTTGCCACCAACCTGTAATACCGGCAGGAGCCATAAATCGCTGAATAAATTCATCAGAAGTAATTTTCTCAGCTTCATATAATGGTAAAGGTCTATTACCCACGATAGACATATCACCCTTCAGCACATTAATTAATTGAGGTAACTCATCAATACTTGTTTTTCGAATAAACTGACCAATTCGAGTCACACGTGTATCATTTTTTATTTTAATAAATGTTGGCGCAGCTTCATCCTTATCTACTGTTTCCAAATACTCTTCTTCCGTAAGCTCCACACCGTCACCATATAACTTCACCTCGTCACTTTGATCAAGGTTAATTTTATCAATATTCAGGTACGGTTCTTGAGCTTCTTGTTCCTTTTTATTGTTATTATAATTATTCAAATGTTCTAAATCCTTGAGTTTTTTATCTGCTCCATTTGCCATAGAACGAAATTTAATAAAACCAAACACTTTAAATCCTGAACCCGCACGCTTAGAGATATAAAAAAGAGGACCTCGGGATTCAAGTTTAATAAGAATACCTACTACCAAAAATAAGGGGGACAACATTGTTAGAGCTCCCAGAGAAAATACAATGTCAAAAATCCTTTTGTTGAGTGGGGTTTTGTAATGATGCAAATGCAAATCCTGAACGGCCGTTTTACCTACATTATCCATTAAATAAACCGTGCGTTTCTGGAAATCTTCTTCTAAAAACTCCTCACTAAATACCTCATTAACTCCTTTTTGAAAAATCTCTTTTTTTAATTCAGCAGTAATATTGTCAGTAATTAAAACAATAGGAATATGTTTTAATAAAACATCGTGTTTTATTAAAGTAATGAACTCATCCGTTTGCTTACAATCTAAATGACCATGGATGATAATAGCTTCAATTTTTTCTTGATTTTCCAAAAAATCATGCAATTCAATGATGTTATGTATTGCCTGAGTTTTAAAAAGTTTCATGACCTTTTCTATCAAAGGATCATCTTCTACTCGATCAATTTCTACATCTACAAATGCTACTTCTTTATTAATAAGGCAATGAAGATTTTTTGAGGTACTAGCTTGTTGAAATTTCATATTAGACAAGATTATTACATTAAAAAGACTGCGTAACTATTCCCCCCTGTTATACTTTTATAACACAAAGTTAGGGAACATACGACATGAAACAATAATTGGATTGATTTTTTATTAAAAAAAAGCAAAAATATCACCTGTACCTCATCAGTGAATTCTTCTAAAAAAAGAAATGTAAGGTTATGGCGGAAAAATCAAATAATTCTAGACATGATTTTATCAACTCGGATAAGAAGTTCATCAGGATTAAATGGTTTTGTTAAAAAGTCTTCGGCTCCATCTCTTAAAAACTTTACGCGTTCCTGACTTTCATGTACTGCAGATAATATCAACAAAGGGATATCTCGAAACAACCCACTTGATTTTAGATGAGTCATAAATTCGTAACCATCCATTACTGGCATTCGAACATCACTTATGATTATATCAGGCAAATGTCCTTCCTGTAACCAGTCTAAAGCCTCTTTACCATTTTTATGTGGAATCACATTAAATTGGCTATCAAAAATTGAAACTAATAATTCCAATGTCGTTGGCACATCGTCTACTATTAAAAGTTGTGGTTTTCTAGATTTCATTATTAAACTATCAATTCAAACATATTACCAACTGTTTAAAGTTATTTAGGCAATTTTCTTCGGTACAAGATATCATTAAAAAAAAATATAAAACATTATATAGATAATATTTTTTCAAATTACGCTAATTTATTAAACAGTCTAATAATAGACTAAGGATTCAAATAAGTCTCTAAAGAGATTATACCTATACCGATAGCTATAAATGTTCTTAAACATTTAAAAAAATCAATTTTATCCTTTTCTGATATTATTAACACTAAAAAAACACTTGCTTGAGCAACATAACGACTACTAAATAAATGTTTTACACCCACGCAACTTAATAATAGTAAAAACAGACATAAAGCTAAGTAGATATAAAACTGATTATCTAATTTATTAATTGACTTCTCAAACAGGTTATAAATGAAAAAACCACTAAAAACCATAAGGGCTGGAGCAATTAATTTAGGGTAAAAAACAAACAAACTTGAAGGTAAAATTTTTGAGACAAAATTGCTTAACGGACCATAAGCTACATCAAACCACAATAGGTTTAAAATCAAAAACAATACATAGCTCGCTAACATATACCAAACAATTAATTTATTAATTCGAAACCAACTTGGATTGATCAATAAGGTAACTAATCCTGCATAGGCAAATGCTAGTACACCATGCCATATCTTAATCTCCCCTTCGGACACTAAGCGCTGAGCTGGTGGCACCATTCCTCCCCAAGCTAAAAACATCGGCACAAAAATAACCCCAGCTACCAAACCAACAATTATTAAATATTTGATAACTACAAACGAGAGCGTTAGCTTTTTAAAGTCGATTATAAAAACGATTAAAGCAGGTATCAATACGAGGTAATTAGTTCGGCCGATAATTGATAACCCCAACGTGGCTCCAGTTAAAAGTGCTAATACAAGTTTAAATGGTACCGAATGTTCTTCTCGCAAAGTAATCCAGAGTATGCATAAATACAATGTACTAAAAAACATCGCAGGCACCTCAGTTAAAGCCATACCCGCACTCTGCCACACAACAGGAACAGCGATCAAGTTAAGCGCAGCAAGTTTATAGTCGTTGATACAGGGGTTTTTAGTTTGTTTTAAAAATACTGCTGTTAAACCAATTGTACCTATAAACAAAAACACATTGACTAACCTAATCCCGGGTGTTTGTAAATGAGTTAAGGGTTTAAAAAAAGTATGAACAATTTGATATAACGGACCTGGTGCTTGGTCATACATCTCAACTAGAAACTGTTTAGATAAACCCACCTCTTCGTACAATTCCATATTTCCTAAAAACAACACTTCGTCAAAAAGTGGCGGCTGGTTGTTAATTAGTGTTAAAAATAAAAGTGTGAAAACAGCACCAATTAGGATGATATATAAAACAATATGGTATTTTTTATTATTAGTTGTCATCTAATGCATATTCAAGGTATTGTCATTTTTTTTCAGAACACACCCCATTTTTCTAATTAAATATATTGATAGCAATATATGCGATAATATTATTTATTTCCTCATGGTTGTAGAAATCTAGTTTGTATCTGCTGTTTTTTATTTTGATAGTTTTATAGAAATCCGAGTCAACTCATTTTTAAGAAGGGATTATTTTTTAGTAAAATTCAATAAAACAACAGCGTTTTAGACGCAATGAAATCTATTAATTAGATGCTTTTGTAATGATTTATATACCAATCTAATGGAACAAAACCAAACTAGAAAAGCTTAAATAGACTCTTATATTCATTGCTAATATGGCTCTATCAGAATCATTTATTGACATCAGTAACTATTTCCGCCTAATTTCAGCTATTTTTGCTTTTTAAGAAAAGATAACATGAGTGAAACGCAACACAAAGCCGGTTTTGTTAGCATCGTTGGAAAACCTAATGTGGGTAAATCCACTTTGATGAATCAATTAGTAGAAGAAAATTTATCCATTATCACTTCTAAAGCTCAAACCACCCGTCATCGGATTCAAGGTATTATCAGTGGTGAAGATTTTCAAATCGTATACTCAGACACTCCTGGCATCATTAAACCTCAATATAAACTACACGAGTTCATGATGAACTTTGTAAGCGAATCACTTGAAGACGCTGATGTAATTCTTTTTGTAACTGATATTTTTGAAAAACATGATGAAGGGGAAGTAGTTGCTCGATTAGCTCGAATGGAGACTCCGATTATTGTTTTAGTGAATAAAATAGACTTAGTGAAAGACCAGTCTGAGGTCGAGAAAAAAATCGACTATTGGAACAACATTCTTTCTCCTAAGGAAATCATCCCGATAAGTGCTTTGGAAAAATTCAACCTGGAACGTATAATACTTTCCATCAAAGAAATGCTCCCTGAACATCCAGCCTATTATCCAAAAGATCAACTTACAACTCTTCCCGAGCGCTTTTTTGCTTCTGAAATTATTCGAGAGAAAATTTTGAGGACGTATAAAAAGGAAGTGCCTTATAGTTGTGATGTCATTATTTCAGTTTTTAAGGATGAAGGTAAAATCATCCATATCTGTGGTGATATTTTGGTGGAACGCGATTCTCAAAAAGGAATCCTAATAGGCAAAGGAGGTACTGCTTTAAAGAAAATAGGCACAGAGGCGCGCAAAGACATGGAAGAGTTTTTTAAAACTAAGGTTTTTCTTGAGCTGTTTGTAAAAGTAGAATCAGACTGGAGAAAAAAAGAAAACAAATTAAAACAATTAGGATACATTAGATAATGGCAAATTCAGTAGCAATAGTAGGAAGACCCAACGTGGGGAAATCAACTTTTTTCAATAGGTTGATAGGAGAGAAAAAAGCTATCATGGATAACGAAAGTGGCATTACTCGTGATAGGCATTATGGTTATGCAGAATGGACAAATAAGTTTTTCACTGTAATTGATACAGGTGGGTATGTTACTAATTCTGATGATATATTTGAAGAAGCCATCCGCCAACAGGTGTCACTAGCCTTAGATGAGGCTAGCGTCATTCTCTTTATGGTAGATGTTAATATTGGTATTACCGAACTTGACAAAGAATTTGCCAATTACCTTCGTAAAACAAACAAACCAGTTATCGTAGTAGCCAACAAATCAGATACCAATGAAAAAAGTATGATGATGGGTGAGTTTTATCAATTAGGGTTTAATGAAATTTACCCAGTTTCATCACAATCAGGTTTTGGTAGTGGTGAACTCTTAGACAAAGTCGTAAGCTTTTTTCAAGAAGAAGGTGACGAAGATCCAGATGCTGGTATTCCAAAAATCACCATTGCAGGGAGACCTAATGTAGGGAAATCGTCCTTTCTCAATGCTATTTTAGGCAAAGAAAGAAGCATTGTCACTGAAATTTCAGGAACAACTCGGGATTCTATTGATACACGTTATAATCAATTTGGGAAAGAATTTATCATTACCGACACAGCAGGGATACGAAGGAAAACAAAAGTGCACGAAGATGTCGAGTTTTATTCGGTACTAAGATCAATTAATGCTATTGAAAAATCCGATGTAGTGATGTTGATGATTGATGCCCAACTTGGGTTAGAGTCACAAGACATCAACATTTTAAGAATTGCACAAGAAAGAAATAAAGGCGTTGTTATTCTAGTCAATAAGTGGGATTTGGTGGAAAAAGACACGATGACCTTAAAAAAATATCAAGAGGATTTATTATCAAAAATACAACCAAACACACACATACCTGTCGTTTTCATTTCTGCTTTAGACAAAACAAGAATCTACAAAGCAATTGAAACGGCTATCGAAGTCTATGAATATTTAACTACACGAATATCTACCTCTGCGTTAAATGACGTGATTCTACCTGAAATAGAAAAATATCCCCCACCAAGCATTAAGGGCAAATACATCAAAATTAAATACATCACTCAGTTACCGACCCCCTATCCATGCTTTGCTTTGTTTTGTAATTTACCTCAATATATCAAGGAACCGTACGAGCGATTTCTTACTAATAAAATAAGACTTCATTTTGAATTTAAGGGGGCTCCAATAAAATTGTTCTTTAGAAAAAAATAAGGTTCTTTTTGACATCATTAAAATATGTCTATATTTGTTTAGTTGTTGAACTATAAAATTAAAAATCTAATGAAAAAATTATTTGCTCTTTTAGTGATTGCTGCGTCTTTCACTATGTTCTCTTGTGGTGGTGGTGAAACTGCTACTACTGAAGAAACTACTGTAGAAGAAACTGCTGCTGAAGCAACTGAAGACGCTGAAGAGGCAACTGAAGATGCTATGGAAGCAACTGAAGATGCTACAGAAGAGGCTGCTGAGGAAACTGAAGAAGCTGCTGAAGAAACTGAAGAAGCTGCTGAAGAAACTGCTGAGTAATTTCAGTAAATCTTACGAAGAGAGAGTGTTAGTTAACTAACACTCTTTTTTTTTGCATTCATATGCTGAACACCACCCAAAAAGACTTTATAAACCTACTTTTAGAACAATACCCTACTGAGATTATTGTAAAAAAAGAACGCCAATCCAAACATGGTGATTACCGATTTTATAATAAAGACAACAAACATCAAATCACCATTAATGGTAATTTGAAAGAACAAGCTTTTCTTTTTGTGCTCATCCATGAAATAGCCCACAGAATTTGTTTTGAAAAGTTTAGAAGAAAAGCTCAACCTCATGGTAAAGAATGGAAACAAATTTTTAAAGAACTTCTTATTAAAGCCTTGGACAAGAATATCTTTAATCTAGAGCTTAGGCCTCTCATTTATGAGTTTGCACAAAGTCCTAAGTCTATAATAAAAATAAACTCCTCTTTACACAGCTCCCTTTTTAATAATCACCCATACCTATCCATTGATGATGTTAGTTTGGGAGAAACCTTCGTCTTTCGAAAAAAAAGCTTTGTGAAAATTGAAAAAAAAAGAACACGCTTTCTCTGTAAAGATGTAAAATCAGGAAAGCTCTATCTTTTTAATGCTAAAACACCTATCTCTGAGATTCAAAAGCTTCAATAGCTTTTCTCACGCTACCCTCTTTTTCTAAAAAAAGGGATGCCTGCTCGTAACTTGCGCCAGTTTCAGCAATGATCATTTGTCGAC
>CAWKJU010000005.1:0-102503 GCA_963849955.1 uncultured Cytophagales bacterium
TCTTTGTCAACGATTGGAAGCTTCTCGATTTTGAATTCTTGAAGAATTGCTTCCGCTTCTTCTAAAGTAGCACCTTCTTTTGCAGTGATAATGTTTTCACTGGTCATGATGCTTTTAACACTAATTGATAAGTCTTTTTGGAATCGTAGATCTCTGTTTGTAAGAATACCAACAAGTTTGTCGTTGTTATCCACAATCGGAATACCACCAATCTTGTGGTCTTTCATGATATTGATGGCATCTTGTAATATGCTGTCTTCCTTCAGTGTGATTGGGTCAGTGATCATGCCACTTTCAGAGCGTTTTACCCGTCTAACCTGATCTGCTTGTTCAGCAATAGTCATGTTTTTATGAATAAAAGAGAGCCCTCCAAGATGAGCCATTGCTATGGCAAGCTCATATTCTGAAACGGTATCCATTGCCGCTGATATCAGGGGAATGTTAAGTGAAATGTTTCGTGTTAGTTTGGTGACAATCGAAGTGTCTCTCGGTAAAATCTCCGAGTAAGCTGGCAGCATCAACACATCATCGTATGTTAATGCTTCGAAAAGAAATTTGTTTGTGTCTAAGCTCATGGCAAATAGTTTACGTTCCCCTATTTGCGGCACAAAAGTACTAGATAATAGATAATTGAGAAAGAATTCTTCTAAAATATATAGAATTGATATATTTGTTTTTCAAAATCGGCACAACCATGCGAACTAAAATACTCATTTCCATTGCTCTAGCTGTTTCATCAATAGTTTTTGGGCAACAAGAACCTGTTTATTCCCAATATATGTTTAACCCCACTGTCATGAATCCCGCTTATTGTGGTATTTATGATATGGTGAGTGCAACAGCAGTTTATCGGTCGCAGTATTTAGGTGTGGGAGCTGGTCGTCCGCAGACAATGACATTTAATGCGCATACGAGCTTACCCCTTGACAAAATGGGAGCCGGTGTTACATTCATTCGTGATGCCATCGGTATTAATGTCGTTAATAAATTTGAGTTACTCTATTCCTATCGATTAGACATAGGTGACAGTAGATTATCGATGGGAGTTAGCACGGGCTTTGGAAATTATATTACGGATCCTTCACGCGGTTTAACTGCGAGGTCAGAAGATGATCCTAACTTCATTAATGAAAGAGCATCAGCCTTTAGACCAACTTTTGGTGTTGGAGCGATGTATTTATCAGATGATTTTTTTGCAGGTATTTCTGCTCCAGCTATGTTTAACCACACAGTTACAGAAACGGAAAATTCTCAAAAGATTAGCAAAAGGCACATGTATGCAACGGCAGGCTACATATTAAGGTTGGATAACGAAATTATAATTAAACCTTCTGTTTTGGTGCGTTACGTTGAGGGAGCACCCGTTTCTTTTGATTTAAACGGTAGCATTTTATTTTATCAGAATCTTTGGGCAGGGCTGTCTTTAAGAAAGTTTAACACAATTGTATTGATGGGGCAACTACAAGTAACAGACGCTATGAAAGTGGGTGCCTCATTTGACTTTCCATCCAATGGAACTATCAAACAAGTTTCTCAATGGGGATTAGTTTCAGCCTTTGAATTGATGGCTAACTTCAATTTTGGGGTGTTTGATACGCAAGCAGTTCAAACTTCGGTTTATTGATAAACGATTTCTCCTGCTACCTCGTAAAAAGTCGAGTCGGCACTTTGTGTGGTTTGGTAGCCGGATAATTGATAGGAGTCTAGAATTTTTTGTTCTCCATAGTTTTTAAAAACTAGTTGGATAGACTTTTTACTGGTCATCAAATAAGTCGTTTTCTGCGTTTCAATTTGATAGTTAGTATTATTTTTTTGATAGTCAATAACTAATTTCTTTATTTCATTTTTATCTCCAATTGGCGTATAAACTGTTTTTGTGATGGAGGAATCACTTCGGTATTGATTTTCAATGGAGAACTTTGTGGAACCTAGTTGATCAAGATAAGATAAGAAAAATAGTTCGTTAGACCATTTAATGGAATCTGAATGACTGTTTACTGTTTCAGTTTTGGAGCCATTAAGTGAAATTGATTTGGTTAATGAAGCATTAAACTCCGTCAACAAATCGACCTGTTGATTTATTGTTGAGTTTTTGGAGTTAATAGAATTGCAACTTGATAGCAAAACTATCAAGCTGCAACCTATGGTTAATTTCAATCCTCTAATATTCATTCTTAAATAAGCGAAACCCCGTTCATTTCTTTTGGTTGTGCTAATCCAATCATTTTTAAAATAGTAGGAGCGATATCGCCAAGCTTACCATTTTGAATAGTTCCATTAAATTCAGGGTCAACTAGAATACAAGGCACTAAAGCAGTGGTGTGTGCAGTGTTTGGGCTACCATCGGGGTTGCTCATACAATCTGAGTTTCCGTGGTCAGCAATGATGATAGTGCTATAACCATTTTCTAAAGCTGCAGCAACAACTGCTTGTGCACAGCTATCAACAGTTTCACAAGCTTTGATTGCTGCCTCCATGATTCCAGTATGACCCACCATATCTGGGTTGGCAAAATTTAAACACACGAAGTCTACTTCTCCTTTTTTCAATTCAGGAATGATGGCATCGCGAATATCGGCAGCACTCATTTCAGGTTGTAAGTCGTATGTAGCTACTTTGGGTGAAGGGCATAATAAGCGAGATTCACCTTCAAACTCTTTTTCTCGACCCCCGGAAAAGAAAAATGTTACGTGAGGATATTTTTCAGTTTCTGCAATTCTAATTTGTTTTTTACCAGATGCAGCAAGTACTTCTCCCAACGTATTTGAAAGGTTGTCTTTATTGAAAATTACTTTCACATCAGAAAAGCTAGAATCATAATTAGTCATAGTAACATAATACAAGTCTAGTTTTTTCATCTCCTGTTCAGGAAAATCTTTTTGAGTTAATGCTAAGGTGATTTCTCTACCCCGGTCCGTTCTATAATTAAAACTAATCACGACATCACCTTCATTTATAGTACTTGTGGGTGTACCTAAACTATTTGTGATAACTGCTGGTTTTACGAACTCATCCGTTACATCGTTAAGATAAGAGGCTTCAATGGCAGCTTCCGCAGAAGGGAAATAAGTTCCATTTCCTTTTACCAGTAAATCATAAGCAAGTTTTACGCGTTCCCAGCGGTTGTCTCTATCCATAGCATAATAGCGACCAATAAGCGAAGCAATTTTACCTGTGGTTTTTGCCATGTGTGCTTCTAAGTCTTTAATGTAGCTTAAACCACCTTTAGGGTCGGTGTCTCTTCCATCAGTAAATGCATGAACAAATACGTTGTCTACCTCACTATCAGCGGCAATAGTTAATAAACCTTTCAAGTGATTAATGTGTGAATGAATTCCACCATCAGACAAACACCCAATTAGATGAACATTTTTATTGTTTTCCTTAGCATAATTTAACGCGTCTATAAGAACAGTTTCGTTTTTAAGAGTGTTTTCTGCTACGGCTTTATTGATTTTAACAAGATCTTGATATACTACTCTTCCAGCACCTAAATTCATGTGGCCAACCTCAGAGTTACCCATTTGACCTTCAGGCAAACCCACTGCCAGACCCGAAGCTTCTAGTTTACTGTGTTTATATTTAGTGTATAGCGAATCAACAAAAGGCGTGTTTGCTTTATCTATAGCGGATACGTCTTTGTTAGTTGCAATTCCCCAACCATCCAAAATCATTAAAATTACTTTTTTGTTCATATCAGTACGTGTTTCTAATTATGCTATTAAGAAGTACAAAAATATATTTTTTTGTGAGGATTTTGTAATCTAAAACACTATATTAAGAATGATTAGGGTTTAGGGTTATTGTTATAATAAATGTAACTTTGGTCTGATAATTGTCTAAAATTGCTGCATGGGGAACATGAAATTTTCAACGCTAGGCTTACTACTTATTGGGGTTCTGATGAGTAATGTTACTTTTTCTCAATCAGAGACAATTAATTCTGCGAGGTTGGCTATCAAGGCGGGTGACTCCAATTCTCTGGTCAAATTTTTTGACACAATCATTGAATTAAAAACAGATAGCGAAGAAGGCTCTTATAGTAAGAACCAAGCCGAGTTTGTGCTTAAAAATTTTTTCAGCAAATATAATCCAGTAAGCTTTACTTATAATCATGAGGGTTCATCACCTGGTGGGGCAAAATACACTATCGGGACTTACACGTGTGGTTCCTCTACTTTTCGGGTATATATGAAATTGAAAAATGCTGATGGCGCATATGTCATTGATACCTTAGATTTTTCGAAGGAGTAAGGGAAATCACATTCCGTTTCTTAAATTTGCCGAATGGCATTAGAATACTTATCTGAATTTGCCCTAAAAAGCTTTATTCAATTGGCCTTGGCCGAAGATGTGGGTGAAGGAGATCATTCTTCAAAAGCTAGTATCCCCAGTTCGCAAACTTCCAAAGCAAAACTTTTCTTGAAAGAAGACTGCATTATTGCTGGAATAAATCTTGCCGAGCGGATATTTCATCACTTGGATCCTTCCATTCAATTCAAACCTTATTTTAAAGATGGTAAGTTTTGTACACAAGGAGAGGTGATTTTTGAGGTAGAGGGTCATACACAAACACTATTAAAGGCAGAACGGTTGGTGTTGAATTGTATGCAACGTATGAGTGGTATTGCAACCCTGACCCAACAGTTAGTGGATTTAGTCTCACATACGCACGTTCAATTATTAGACACACGAAAAACGACCCCTAACTTCCGGATGATGGAAAAATGGGCTGTCGTAATTGGTGGAGGTAAAAACCATCGGTTTGGCTTATTCGATGTGATTATGTTAAAGGATAACCATATTGATGCTGCCGGAGGAATAAAAAAAGCTATAGATGCCACGCATCAGTATTTAGAGGATAATCAACTCGAATTGGAAATTATTGTAGAAGTACGAAACCTTAAAGAAGTAAAAGAGGTGTTAGAAGTTGGTGGAATCAGACGACTGTTGTTGGATAACATGACGCCATCACAAATGCAAGAGGCTGTAAATGTAATTGATGGGCGTTTTGAAACAGAGGCTTCAGGTGGGATTACAGAAAAAAATATAATTGCAGTAGCGGAATCTAATGTTGACTATATATCTTTGGGGGCTCTTACGCATTCTGCTAGGAGTATTGATATGAGTTTGAAAATAGTTTAAAGAACGGAAAATGATTGTAAAAACTAAGAAATATAAACTAGAGCCAAGTACCTACAAGAAACTTGCTTTAGAAAATATTCTTAAAGCTTGGTGGTGGGCTTTTCTAGTACCTTTGGCAATGTGTGCGGTGTATGCTTTTTTTCCAAGTCAACATTGGATATATATTACGGCATTTGTAATTACTATTTTATACGTGTTGTTTTGGTACCTTCAATTTTCTGGAGTAGCTTACCTTGAGCAGTTTAAAATGTTGTTCGAAAAAGTTGAATACCATATCGATAGCCGTCAAGTGCTTATAATGATGAATTCTAAGCAAGGAATGCCTATCCCTTGGGACAAAATTGAAAGTGCTAAAGTTGGTAAAGATTACATTCTGCTAGTAGTGACCAGAGCGCAATTAGTGCATCTTCCGCATAAAATCTTTAGCAATCAAAATGATATAAAGTTTGTTGAGTCAATACTCAGAAGAAAGAACTTTATTAAATAATCAAAAAGCTTTCCATTCAGGAATTGTATATTTGTACCCCTTTTAGGGTTAATGGATTAATTTAGAGATTATGTCTTGGTTTACTCGTAAAGAAAAAAATATAGTTACACCCACAGAACACAAGAAAGAAGCGCCTGATGGCCTTTGGTATCAGTGTCCTGAGTGTAAAAAAGTAATGCAATCACGTGAGCATGCATTAAACCACTATACTTGTGTTGATTGTAACTATCACACTCGAATAGGTTCAAAAGAATATTTCGAAATAATATTTGACAACAATGAGTTTACAGAATTAGATAAAAACCTAAGTTCTGGTGACCCATTGAAGTTTTTTGATACAAAGCCTTACCCGGATAGAATTAAAGCAAGTCAAAAAAAATCGTCTTTAGTTGATGCTGTTCGCTCAGCAACAGGCAAGATGAATGGCTTAGATCTCGTAGTATCTTGTATGGATTTCTCCTTTATTGGTGGCTCAATGGGCTCAGTAGTAGGAGAGAAAATTGCGAGAGCAATTGATTATGCACGAGAGCACAAAATTCCTTTTTTAATGGTTTCAAAATCGGGTGGTGCCCGAATGATGGAAGCAGGTTTTTCATTGATGCAAATGGCGAAGACATCAGCAAAACTGGCGTTACTTGATAAAGAAAAAATTCCTTATATCTCTTTAATGACAGATCCAACTACCGGTGGGGTTACTGCCTCTTATGCTATGTTGGGAGATTTTAACATTTCAGAACCAGGAGCTTTAATCGGTTTTGCAGGTCCGCGAGTGATTAGAGAAACAATTGGTAAAGATTTACCTGAAGGTTTTCAAAGTGCTGAATTTGTGTTAGAGCACGGCTTTCTTGATTTTATTGTCGATAGAAAAGAACTGAAAAACAAACTTTCTGATTTACTCTCTATGCTTAAGCGTAAAGAAGAAAAAGTGGAAACAAAAGAAGAATAACTGGGCCATGCGGCTGGTTAATCACCCGGTATTATGTAATTATTACGTCACTTATAGATGTAACGCAAGTTGTGACTTTTGTGATATTTGGGAAAAGCCGTCTCCGTATGTCACTATTGATGATGTAACTCAAAATCTAATTGATCTCAAAAAATTAGGGGTTAAAGTCATTGATTTTACAGGAGGTGAGCCGCTTTTACATCGTAATCTTATTGATTTTTTAAGTGAAGCTAAGCGGTTAGGGTTTATTACTACCGTAACAACCAATACCTTATTATATCCTAAGTTGGCCGCAGCAGCTTCATGGAAAAGTGGATATGCTTCACTTTTCACTCGATTATGCGTCAGCTGAAAAGCACGATGAAGTACGGGGAGTAGGATGCTTTGACTTTGTCATGCAATCCATTCGTTTAGCATTAACGTTAGGTGAACGTCCGGATATTTTGATGACTGTTTTTGACGAAAATATGGAAGAGATCGAAGCCATTTATCAGCAGATTGTATTACCAAATAATTTAATGTTGATCCTCAACCCTGTGTTTGATTATAATAAGGTAGAGAACCATGGAGGTTTATCCGTTGAAAATCTGCAAAAACTGGAGCAGTGGGGTAAACAAAAAAACATCTATTTAAATGAAGCATTTATAGCTTTAAGGTTAGATGGAGGGAATAAAACCGCCTCTCCAGTTTGTAAAGCGGCAAGTACCACAATAGTTATTTCACCAGAAAATGAACTTTTAGTACCCTGCTACCATTTAGGAGAAAAAGCATTCAAAATAAACAAAAATTTGTTTGCCTTGTTCAACAGCCAGGACGCAAAAGAAGCTCGGGCAAAGGAAGGGAAATTGAAAGCATGTGAAGGGTGCGTTATCAATTGTTATATGCAGCCTAGCTTTGCAGTCAATATTAATAAATATTGGTTTAAGGCATTACCAAGTACTTTGAAATATGCTAAAATGAAAGGCACTTGGAAACAGTTGTTTTAATAATAAAAAATAACATTGATTCGGTTTCTATATCTTGATTTTAGAATTATATTTGTCCTCCTATTAATTATAAAAGAGTAAAATAGAATAAAAATGGTTTTATCTGCCTCAATCGTAGCGTTTACCCTCATCATTCTAGCACTTGTTTTCGTGCTTTTATTTGCGCAGGCAAAATTGGTGAACAGTGGAGACGTAAAAATCACTATTAACGGTGATAAAGAGTTTACTGTTCCTGCTGGAACTACTCTACTTTCAACGCTTTCTGCTCAAAATATTTACTTACCGTCCGCATGTGGTGGTGGTGGTACTTGTGCCATGTGTAAATGTCAAATATTAGAAGGTGGGGGAGATGTGCTTCCAACAGAGGAAGGCCACTTATCACGAGCTGAGAAAAGCGACCACGTAAGGTTAGCGTGCCAAGTGAAGGTAAAAGAGGACATGAAATTACATGTTCATGAAGAGATTTTTGGTATCAAAGAATGGGAAGCTACTGTAGTTTCAAACTACAACGTTGCTACTTATAT
The DNA here is from genome assembly GCA_963849955.1 of uncultured Cytophagales bacterium. GTDB lineage: Bacteria > Bacteroidota > Bacteroidia > Cytophagales > JAAEPT01 > CAWFGW01. The sequence goes on from CAWKJU010000005.1 coordinate 8,089, forward strand.
TAAAGAATTTGTTGTAGAGATTCCTGAGGATATGGACTACAAAGCTGGTGGCTATATTCAAATTAAGATACCGCCATGTGTAGTGAATTTTTCTGAAATGGACGTGAAAGCACATCCAAAAGATCACCCAGGAGAGCCTGATAAGTTTGAGAAAGATTGGGCTGAAGGTCCTTTTGCATTACGTGGTCTAGTGATGAAGAACGATGAGGAAGTGGTTAGAGCTTACTCAATGGCTTCATACCCAGCAGAAGGCAGAAACATTATGCTGAATGTGCGGGTTGCTGCACCTCCATTTGATCCTGCAAAAGGAACTTGGATGGATGTCAACCCAGGAGTGGCATCATCTTACATCTTTAATTTGAAAGAAGGTGATAAAGCAATGATTTCTGGTCCTTATGGTGAATTCTTCATCAAAGAAACTGATGCTGAAATGCTTTATATTGGTGGTGGTGCTGGTATGGCTCCAATGCGATCGCACATCTATCACTTATTCAAAACATTAAAAACAGGCAGAAAAGTTACTTATTGGTACGGTGGCCGTTCCAAAGCTGAATTGTTTTATATTCACTACTTCCGTGAGATTGAGCAAAATTTCCCAAATTTTAAATTCTATATGGTGTTGTCCAATGCACTTCCTGAAGATAATTGGAAACCGAAAAAAGATATGGATGATGAAGCAGGAGATGGTTTTGTTGGGTTTGTACACCAGGCGGTTATTGATGAGTATTTATCAAAACATCCAGAACCAGAAGAAATTGAATTCTATTTCTGTGGTCCTCCAATGATGAACCAAGCCGTGCTGAAAATGTGCGATGATTGGGGAATTCCTAAAGAGAACGTTTCATTTGATGATTTCGGTGGATAACATATACAAGGGAAAGCAAAAGCTTTCCCTTTTTTATTGCTATTTTTATTCGGTAACGAATCCAATATTGAGGCATGAATACCGCTCTTTTTTTTGAACCTGTAGATGAAAATCTTTTAAAAAATCCATTTCCAAATTCATTTGTTGATGCCATCACGGTGTATCACGATGAGATTCCTAATTGGAAAAATTTCGATATCGCCTTATTTACCGTAGGTGTAATTCCTACAACTTTTCGCCAAAAATTATATGCACTTAAAAAAGGTACAGGGTTTTTTAAGATAGTGGACTTAGGAAGTCTTAAAGAAGGTTCATCCAAAGAAGATACCAACCAACGACTCGCTGAAGTGTGCAAAGCAATGCTTGAATCAGAAGTTGTGCCCTTAATAATAGGTAGTAACAACAGTTTGGTTATTGGGCAGTTTGATGGTTATGAAGAATACAAAGAGCCTATTAGCATCTGTAATGTTGATGCGATGTTCGATTTGGAAGGTGAGGATGTGGAATCAAATTATTTAAAAACAATTTTTAACAGAGGCGAAAACTTAGCGCATTATGCGCATTTAGCCCATCAAAGTTATTTAGTCAATACCAATGCCTTATCCGTTTTTGAAAAAATGAATTTTGAAGGCGTACGATTAGGTGAAGTGCGACAAAATATGGAAGAATGTGAACCTATTTTACGAGCCAGTGATATGTTAGTGTTTGATGTCAGCGCAATCAAACATCAGGATTTTCCTGCAAATTTACATGAGTTGCCTTTCGGACTAAGTCCAGAGGAAGCATGTCAATTGTGTTGGTATGCTGGGTTAAGTAATAAATTAAATTCATTTGGTGTGTATGGCTTTGATTTAAATAAAGATCAGCATAATTACAGTTCAATGATTTTAGCCACGATGGTATGGTACTTTGTGGAAGGATATTACGCACGGTTGGATGATATGAACTTCGAAAGTGACAGTTATTTCAAATACATTGTTTCCTTTGATAAGTCACCGCATGAACTGGTTTTTTACAAACACAAGTCTTCGGGTAAATGGTGGATGTTGATTGACCCTGAGTTGAAATATAATAGACGACACGTGGTTCCTTGTAGCTATATTGATTATCAAATGGCCAACACCGGTGAACTTCCCGAGCGATGGGTTAGAGCAAGTGCTCGGATTTTATAGCATGCTAACACGGATAAAATATACTTTCTTAAAACGCTGGGGGCTATATGTCCTGATAATCTATGAGTTATTTGCAGCTTTTCTATTGCAAACTTTCAATATTAACATCTTATTACCTTGCCCTTTTAAAGCTTTAACGGGGATTGACTGTTGGGGCTGCGGGTTGAGCCGATGCGGGGCAAGTATGTTAGTAGGGGAATTTGAATCCGCTTTTCACTCACATCATGCAGGGTTTTTATAATTCCAGTTTTAGCAGTATTATTAATTATAGATTTTATTCAGCTAACTAAAATAAATGATGAAAGAACAGCTATTAAGTAACTTAGAATCAAGTGAAAAATTCTCATTTAGTACATGTTTTTCACAATCCTGGAAATTATACAAAGACAAAGCAGGAATGTTAATAGGGTTTACTCTGTTGTCATGGCTTATGATTTTTGTAGGTTTTATAATCGTAGGTATTATTCCAATAGTTGGGTTTATTGCTATACTTATAGCGGGTTACCCTGCAATTTTCGCCTTATATAATGGATTTCTTGTAGTTGCAAGAAAGTATAAAAATGGTGAGCCAGTAGATTTTAATGACTTGTTTAAGGGTTTTAAATCACTAGGTAAAATGATTGGGGTTTGGTTTGTTTACATCATTCTTGCACTACCTATGATGGGGCTTTTTTTCTGGCTATCAGGTTATGCAGAGATTTTTAGCTCAATAATCTCTGGTGGTGGTCAAGATCCCCAAGAAACAATGGCTTGGGTAATGAATTTTTACCAGACTATGTGGTGGCTTCAACTAATTATGATGGTATATGCAGCTGTTATTGTTTCCGTCTTTTTTTATGCTGTTCCCATAATTGTGGATACAGACCTTTCCATTTCTGAATCGTTTGAGTTAGCATTAAAGGCATTTACTAAAAATATGGTTCCTATTATTCTGTTTAACACTTTAGCATTTTTCGGTATGTATGCAGCAATGTTGCCTTGTTTTTTAGGGTTGTTGGTTTATCTTCCAATGATGTATTTTATCATGTTTAATGCTTATAATAATGCTTTTAACCCTTATGGACAAAGTACTTTTAAAGATAAAATTGATGAGTTTGGTGAATCCCAAATGGATATAAATACCGAATCTCAAGAAGGAAATTATTAAAAAAGTCATAATTATCGCCCACATTGAGTTGGTGGGCGATATCGTTTTTAAATCAACCCTCTTGATTTTAACTCCAGGTATTTGTTAACAGTATTTAAGGTGAGGTTTTGAGGTTCTGTTAATAGTGTTTGAATACCATATTTATTCAGCTCTCTTGAGATCAACTCTTTATCTTGTCTATATTTTTCAGCTAGGGTCTTTTCATAAATTTGCTCTATAGTCTGTGCTTTTGTTTCAATTTTTCGATTGAGTTCAGAATTTTGGAAGAAGATCACTACAAGCAAATGATCTTTTGCTATGCTTCTTAAATAGGGAAGTTGTCTTTTCATTCCCACTACGGACTCAAAGTTAGTGTACAAAAACAGTAAACTTCTCCGTTTAATGTTTGACTTAATATTTCTGTATAGACGGGCAAAGTCAGATTCTTGATAGCGAGTTTGTTGTTTATATAGCGTTTCCAGAATCAGGTTCATTTGAGAGCTTTTGTTTCCTGCTGGAACGATATTGCCTATTAAGTTTGAAAAGGTGATGAGCCCCGCTTTATCCTGCTTACGAATACTAACACTTGATAATACGAGCGATGCATTGATCGCATAGTCGACTAAACTTAAACCATCAAAGGGCATTTTCATATTTCGACCTTTATCAATCAGAGAAAAAATTTGCTGTGATTTTTCATCTTCATATTGATTAACCATCAACTGATTATGTCTTGCTGTTGCCTTCCAGTTTACAGCTCTAAAATCATCGCCTAAGGTATATTCTTTGATTTGCTCGAACTCTCTGTTCTGACCAATGTTCCGTATTTTTTTAACCCCAATTTGATCCAGTCGATTAGAAAAAGCCATTAATTCAAACTTTTTTAATTGAATAAAAGATGGATATACACCAACCGTAGTTTTTTGATCAATGGTATATCTTTTTTGAATTAAGCCTAGAGCTGTGTTTACATATATGTTGATATTTCCGAATTCATATTCTCCTCGCTCTGTCGGCCGTAAGCTATATTCAATTTTTTGTTCTGAATTGGCTAAGATGGTAGTCTTAAAAGAATTCTCCCGCTGCTGGTATTGGTAAGGTACTTCATCTATTATTTCAAGTTGAAGTTTTAATTTATAGGTGTTTGTTATTTTAATAAATACATGGTTAACATCACCATTGGAAAGCTTGTCCTGCACTATTCTTATGGCATCGACCCCATTTTTATTTGTGAATAGCAGAAGGATATCGATGAGAAGAATTGACAATAAGCAATATAAAAGTACCTTGGCAACTGAATAAATAATTGTGTAAGGAAAACCTAGAATAAATAGTAGGACTAGACTAACTAATACAATTAATAGACGAGTTGATAGGTAAATATTTTTGAAGAATTTAATCATCGTGGAATCTCGATGTTATTAATTATTTCTTCAATGATTTGTCTTCCAGTTATTGATTCCATCTCTTTTTCAGGTGTCACCACCACGCGGTGAATTAATACTGATGGAGTAACTAGTTTAATGTCTTCTGGAGTAACAAAGTCTCGTCCACGTATTGCCGCAATTGCTTTGGAGCTGTTGAGAATAGCAATAGAGGCCCGGGGAGAAGCTCCTAAATAGAGTGAAGGATTGTTTCTAGTCTTTTCAACTATTTGGGCAATATATTTAATCAGGGGGCTTTCAATGTGTATTTCTTGTACCTTGTCGCGGTAATCTTTGAGTTTTTCAGCGCTAATCACTGGAGCAATTTTATTAAAGTCTACATTGTTTTTTCGTTGATGAACTCCAGTTATGATTGCTATTTCTTCTTCTAAATTAGGGTAGTTTACCTCTATTTTAAACATAAAGCGATCGAGTTGTGCCTCAGGTAATCGGTAGGTACCTTCTTGCTCAACAGGGTTTTGTGTGGCCACGACTATAAACGGATATGCAAGTTTGTATTCCTTGCCATCTGCGGTTATTTGTCGTTCTTCCATTGCTTCAAACAAAGCAGCTTGGGTTTTTGCTGGTGCACGATTTATTTCATCAATTAATACGATGTTTGAAAATATAGGTCCTTTTCTAAACTCAAACTCGTTTACTTTTTGATTGAATATGGCGGTACCTAATACATCAGAAGGCATTAGGTCAGGAGTAAATTGAATCCGGCTAAAGTCAACAGAAATGGTTTTAGAAAATAGTTTTGAAGTCAATGTTTTAGCTACACCAGGAACACCTTCCATTAAAATATGGCCATCGGCAAGTAGCGCTGCGGCTATTAAATCAACCATTTCGGCTTGTCCGATGATTATTTTTCCAATTTCATATTTTATTTTTTCTATTGCTTCACGCAATTCGTTTAAATCAATTCTTTGTTCAAACGAAGGGGTTATTTCTTCCATTATTTTTGAGTTTCATTAATGAATTTATCGACTGTCTTATTAAGCGCGAGGAGTTCCTCATCACTTACTTTTTCTTTGGTAGCAAGTTCATGGGTGAAAGCAAATATGTGCTTTAACCGATCCTGATCAATTTGAGTTTGTTCCGATAGCTTGGTGTAGAAGTCTTCCTTCTTATCAATCGGATTGAGCTTAAATTTTGAGCGGATATAATCATAAAAAAAGGTTACTTTTTTACGTGCTATATTCGATTTTTCACCTCTTTGTAGGTAGAGTTGACTCATGGTTTCTATATACTCGATTGTCTTGTTGGTCGGTAATTGGTAAAGCGGAATTAGTCGCTGTCTCCGTTTCATTCCAAAGAGCATAAAGATCACCATCGTAGAAATCGCTAAAATTAAAGCCCACTTTAACGCAGGTTCCGACATGATGAATTGAAAATAAGAATATCCTGAAGAGGAATTTTCAAAGCTTCTGTATTCATTACCCCAATAAGTGTCTTCAACGGGTAAATGACTTAGTGTTTTTGAAAGGTATTTTTGGTTATCTGCATGTAATAGGTGATAGTTGGTAAAAACTATGGGTGTACTGGATAAAATGAATGCTCCTTTTCCGTAATTTATTTTAAGTAGTACGGGTTGATCAAAATTGTTTTTTGCTAATACTTTGATGTCTTCTGTTTCAATGACATTAAAGTAAGATTCTCCAGTATAATTTTTTAGCGGAAATTCATGGTCATCATACAAAATGGATATGGAATCAGATTTTGCAACAATCATTTGACTAATTGGTATTTTTAAAAATGGTTGAAAAGCATCAATGGTGTTACTAGTAATAAATGCATGATTACCAGAATACACATGAAACAAAAGCGCTTTTCTGTCAAAGTCATTCAGGTAAAAATTGTTTCCTATATAGATAACGTTGAATTTTTTATGGTCATCAGTAAGAGCTAACGTTTCCAGTTCATCATAAAAAGCATCATTCAATTGAATATTAGAGGTGTCAGTAATAGGACTGGTTATAGAACTACTATCAAGTAACGAATCTATTTCAAACCAAAAATTTGAATCATCATTCGTGTTATTTTCTTCCTCATCTTGAGCTTCTAAGTTGTTTGTCAAAACCAAGACTTCTTCTTCATATTGTTTAAAAATGCTACTTGTTAACTCTCCAAGTCGTTTGTTTGGAAATAATGCAGGGAGCGCATCTTTCACTAACTTACACCCATAAGGGTTTTTGTCCAGCTTCGAATAAGTTGGATGCCAATTATGTGGTTTTTTACCATTTATTTCAGCAATCACTAAAATGATAAACAGCAGGAATAAACCTACAACTACGCCTAATATAAGAGGTGTTTTCTTCAACTTAGTTCATTTTATTTACCTCTAGAATTATTTTTTTGAATTCAGGCTCTATACTTAGATATAACTCTTTGGATATGATAAAATCGCCATACCATGCATATTCATAGAGGAAGGTGGTTTTAGAGAATGCCTTTTCAAGTATATGACTTCTCATTTCAAGCAGATATTCATGATTAGTTTTGTCTAACTCCCATATTATAAGGTTCTTCAGCGACATTTCTTTTAACAAGTTGAGGTAAAGAAATCGAATAGCTATTCTATAGTTTTGCTGTTGCAGTGCTTCTTGCACTTTTAAGGCAAAGTCGATAGTTTCAATATGTTCCGTATTATAGATGTCAATGGATTCCGTGTCTTTTTTATTTCTGATAAACCCTGCGTCTGATTTTGATATAAAGTAGAAAAGCCCAACAATTAAAGCGATGATAATTGCAATTGAAATAATTTTACCAAAGACTGTTGAGAAAAATTCTAAAAACGCTGCAATACCTCTCATTAACCACCCTGGTTGATAAGGTGATTCAACTTTGTCGTAGTTATAACTAGCATCGTTTTTCCACTTACTAATTTGCTCCTGATCAAAAGAGCGTTCATTATAGTTTAATGTGGAAGAAAAACTTGCCACAGAAAAAGAAATGGTAATTAATAAGATGAGGTGGTATAGTCTAAATCTCATTGTTTTCTTTTTTGAGTTTTAGAGGGTAAAAAACAAAATAATACAGTACAAATGCTGCGGAACTTATAATTATTAGAAGTCTAATTGACCAATGGCTGTCGGTAAGCCGGGTAACAAAACTTTCTAAAAAACCAGCTATAATAATGAGCGGTATAATTCCTAAGAATATTTTTGACGATTTTTTAGCCCCGGCAATTAATGATAATTTCCTCGAGTAGGTACCAGGAAACAAAATGCTATTTCCTAATACTATGCCGGCAGCCCCAGCTATTATAATACATGAAATCTCAATGGTACCGTGGATCCAAATAGTGAGGAAAGAGGTCGTTAAAAGCCCTTTTTTAAAGAAAAACCACTGGAATGCTCCAAGCATCACTCCGTTTCTAAATAGAAACCAATACGAACCAAAGGAAATAAAAAAACCAGATAGGAAGGTGTAAAACGATACCCGTATATTGTTAGTAGTAATACTAAAGAACATAGAACCACTATCAGCATCCTTATAAATCGCCATAGGGTCACCTTTTTCAATATTATCCAAGGTTGTCTCCACATATTGGTCGCCTAAAATTATTCGAGGGAAATTATCGTCATAGGAAGTGGAAACTACACCGATAAGACAACTAAGAGTAAAAAACACAAAGGAATACAGTAATTGCTTATGAACAGAACTGAAAGTAAGGGGCAGCTCGTATTTCCAAAAATTTACAAATCGATTAGATTTCTCTTTTTTGTTCTTATAAATGGCTTCATAGATGTTCGAAGCTAACCCATTAAGATAAATTTCAGTTTTACTTTCAGGGTAATTAGTTCGAGCATACGCAAGATCATCATTTAGTTCAATGAATAAGTTTGCTAACTTATCTGGATCGTTTTTGCCACCAGAGGCCAGCATTACTTCTACATCGCGCCATTTCGCTTCATTCCTTTTAAGAAATACAACCTCCCTCATGAAAAATAATTATCTTGTCAAAAGTTAGAAAAAAAGCCCACAATGGCAAAGATTCAGATAGAAACAACCCAAAACGTTCTTTTAGATTTTCAGCTAGGAGATGTAGGCGAACGAATAGGGGCTGGACTTATTGATATTTTATTCATTGTCATGTATTGTTTTATAGCGGGCATCACGTTCAGTTGGATTTTTTCAGTTTCGGTTTTCAATTCCTTTTCATCTTCGTTTGTGCTTTATTATCTTTTATTTGGCTTACCTATCCTGTTTTATTATCCAATGTTTGAATTTTTATGGAACGGTGCTACTCCAGGTAAACGCGTTCTTAAATTGAAAGTCTTACGCGTAGACGGAGTTAAACCGACATTAGGCGATTTTATATTGAGATGGGTTTTTAGAACACTTGATGTAAATGGCATGTTTTTATTTTTGATCATCTTTATCAATAGTATGGATAAGAATGAACTAACGGGATTAGCAGTGTTTAGCTATATTTTTCCTATCCCAATAATTGGTATGTCATTTATGATTTTCACTCAAAACAATCAGCGTCTAGGCGATTTAGTTGCCAAAACAGTTGTGGTCAAAACTAAAAAAAGAGCTTCCCTTGAAGATACTTTATTAGAGAGCTTAGAAAAACAATATGTACCGAAAATTCATAACGTTTTACAACTATCTGATCGTGATATTAGAACGATAAAAGAAGCTCTGGATCATTATGAGAAAAGTAACGATGATAAACACGTGACCATTTTAGCTCAAAAAGCTACTCAGATTCTTAATGTGAAAATAAAGGCCAAGCCTGATACTTTATTAAGGATAATTTTAAAAGATTATAATAAATTAGCCACCGAAGCTGATGTTTTCTAAAAAATTACCTTCAATTTCGAAAGCTCAACTATCTCTGCGGAATGGTCAAGACAAGCCGGAAGTTTGGGTTGCCTATAAAGGGTTGGTTTATGATGTTACTAAATCAAAACTCTGGAGAAATGGTAAACATTATGAACATTGGGCTGGACAAGATTTAACGAGCGAAATGATTGATGCCCCGCATACCGAATTTGTGTTTGATAAGTTTGAAGTAATTGGTAATTTAATTCAATGATAGTAGTTGCAGATAGCGGATCCACGAAAACTGATTGGAGAATAATTTCTACAAACGGAGCTATTGATCAGATAGAAACAGATGGCATTAATCCATTTCATCAGCGGAAAGAAGAAATTCAGGCCATTATTGAGAAGAGTGATTTGCCTCGGTTAGCAAGGCGTACACAAGAAATCTATTTCTATGGTGCAGGTTGCAATTACCCCGATAAGATAGAAGTTGTGCACGAAAGCATTAAAGCATTTTTTCCTCAGTCAGATATCTTTGTTGACCATGATTTAATTGCTGCAGCAAAAGCACTTTGTGCAGACAGGGAGGGCATTGTTTCAATATTAGGTACGGGCTCTAATTCCTGTTATTATGATGGAACATCTATCTTTCAAGCTACACCATCATTGGGTTATATATTGGGTGATGAAGGGAGTGGGGCATATATGGGTAGAAAGTTTATTAAAGAATATTTATATAAAAAATCTCCCGAGAGTGTTCGTGAAAAGTTCAATCAAAAATATGGTTATTCCACTGATTTTATTCTTGATTCAGTATATAGCAAAACAATGGCCAATCGATTTCTAGCAGCTTTTGCATTTTTTTTCAAAGAAAATATTCAGCACCCCTATATTCATGGATTGGTGTATGAATGTTTTTATGATTTTTTGGATACACACATTTTAAAATATAAAAAACATGAGAGCCTACCTGCAAATTTTGTGGGTTCTATTGCTTATCATTTTCAAGATATCTTAGAAAAGGTAGTTGTAGATGCAGGTTTACATTTTGGTAAAGTAATTCAAAGTCCAATAATGGGTTTGACATCCTATCATCAAAATAATAGCGAGGTATTAAAAAGAAAATGAGTTCGACTGAATCAGCATCTAAATATAACGATTTAGAAAAAATGTCTGTAAAATCTCTTTTAGAGGGCATTAATAAAGAAGACCAATCGGTACCGCTGGCAGTAGAAAAAGCGATTCCGCAAATTGAATCCTTAGTGGAATCAATAGTTCCTAAAATGAAAAACGGGGGGAGACTATTTTATATTGGTGCTGGTACAAGTGGAAGATTAGGCATAGTGGATGCTAGTGAGTGTCCACCAACTTATGGTATTCCACATGGTGTAGTGGTTGGTATCATAGCGGGTGGTGATCAAGCCATTAGAACAGCAGTAGAATTTGCGGAGGACGATGTAGATTTAGCATGGAGTGATTTATCTGCATATAGTTTAACAGAAGATGATACAGTGATCGGTATTGCCGCTTCAGGAAGAACACCTTATGTTATCGGAGGTTTAAAAAAATGCCAGGAAAATAAGATCACAACTGGATGTATTGTTTGTAATGAGGATTCACCCATAGTAAAAGTTGCTGATTTTCCGGTTGTTGCTGTGGTAGGTCCAGAGTTTGTAACAGGAAGTACTCGAATGAAAGCTGGAACTGCTCAAAAGTTGATTTTAAATATGATTTCAACTGCTGTGATGATACAGTTGGGGAGAGTGAAGGGAAACAAAATGGTAGATATGCAGTTGAGCAACCACAAGCTTGTTGAGCGGGGTCGACAAATGATTATTGCTGAAACTGGCGCAAGTTACGAGCAGGCATCCCTTTTTTTAGAAAAAGAGGGTAGCGTGAGAAAAGCTATTGAAGCTTTTGAATCTCAGAGATAGGTGTTTTAGCATTAAAAAGATAGAGCTTTCCTGATTTTACATCTTTACAGAGAAAGCGTGTTCTTTTTTTTTCAATTTTCACAAAGCTTTTTTTTCGAAAGACGAAGGTTTCTCCCAAACTAACATCATCAATGGATAGGTATGGGTGATTATTAAAAAGGGAGCTGTGTAAAGAGGAGTTTATTTTTATTATAGACTTAGGACTTTGTGCAAACTCATAAATGAGAGGCCTAAGCTCTAGATTAAAGATATTCTTGTCCAAGGCTTTAATAAGAAGTTCTTTAAAAATTTGTTTCCATTCTTTACCATGAGGTTGAGCTTTTCTTCTAAACTTTTCAAAACAAATTCTGTGGGCTATTTCATGGATGAGCACAAAAAGAAAAGCTTGTTCTTTCAAATTACCATTAATGGTGATTTGATGTTTGTTGTCTTTATTATAAAATCGGTAATCACCATGTTTGGATTGGCGTTCTTTTTTTACAATAATCTCAGTAGGGTATTGTTCTAAAAGTAGGTTTATAAAGTCTTTTTGGGTGGTGTTCAGCATATGAATGCAAAAAAAAAGAGTGTTAGTTAACTAACACTCTTCTCTTCGTAAGATTTACTGAAATTACTCAGCAGTTTCTTCAGCAGCTTCTTCAGTTTCTTCAGCAGCTTCTTCAGTTTCCTCAGCAGCCTCTTCTGTAGCATCTTCAGTTGCTTCCATAGCATCTTCAGTTGCCTCTTCAGCGTCTTCAGTTGCTTCAGCAGCAGTTTCTTCTACAGTAGTTTCTTCAGTAGTAGCAGTTTCACCACCACCACAAGAGAACATAGTGAAAGACGCAGCAATCACTAAAAGAGCAAATAATTTTTTCATTAGATTTTTAATTTTATAGTTCAACAACTAAACAAATATAGACATATTTTAATGATGTCAAAAAGAACCTTATTTTTTTCTAAAGAACAATTTTATTGGAGCCCCCTTAAATTCAAAATGAAGTCTTATTTTATTAGTAAGAAATCGTTCGTACGGTTCCTTGATATATTGAGGTAAATTACAAAACAAAGCAAAGCATGGATAGGGGGTCGGTAATTGAGTGATGTATTTAATTTTGATGTATTTGCCCTTAATGCTTGGTGGGGGATATTTTTCTATTTCAGGTAGAATCACGTCATTTAACGCAGAGGTAGATATTCGTGTAGTTAAATATTCATAGACTTCGATAGCCGTTTCAATTGCTTTGTAGATTCTTGTTTTGTCTAAAGCAGAAATGAAAACGACAGGTATGTGTGTGTTTGGTTGTATTTTTGATAATAAATCCTCTTGATATTTTTTTAAGGTCATCGTGTCTTTTTCCACCAAATCCCACTTATTGACTAGAATAACAACGCCTTTATTTCTTTCTTGTGCAATTCTTAAAATGTTGATGTCTTGTGACTCTAACCCAAGTTGGGCATCAATCATCAACATCACTACATCGGATTTTTCAATAGCATTAATTGATCTTAGTACCGAATAAAACTCGACATCTTCGTGCACTTTTGTTTTCCTTCGTATCCCTGCTGTGTCGGTAATGATAAATTCTTTCCCAAATTGATTATAACGTGTATCAATAGAATCCCGAGTTGTTCCTGAAATTTCAGTGACAATGCTTCTTTCTTTGCCTAAAATAGCATTGAGAAAGGACGATTTCCCTACATTAGGTCTCCCTGCAATGGTGATTTTTGGAATTCCAGCATCTGGATCTTCGTCACCTTCTTCTTGAAAAAAGCTTACGACTTTGTCTAAGAGTTCACCACTACCAAAACCTGATTGTGATGAAACTGGGTAAATTTCATTAAACCCTAATTGATAAAACTCACCCATCATCATACTTTTTTCATTGGTATCTGATTTGTTGGCTACTACGATGACTGGTTTGTTTGTTTTACGAAGGTAATTGGCAAATTCTTTGTCAAGTTCGGTAATACCAATGTTAACATCTACCATAAAGAGAATGACGCTAGCCTCATCTAAGGCTAGTGACACCTGTTGGCGAATGGCTTCTTCAAATATATCATCAGAATTAGTAACATACCCACCTGTATCAATTACAGTGAAAAACTTATTTGTCCATTCTGCATAACCATAATGCCTATCACGAGTAATGCCACTTTCGTTATCCATGATAGCTTTTTTCTCTCCTATCAACCTATTGAAAAAAGTTGATTTCCCCACGTTGGGTCTTCCTACTATTGCTACTGAATTTGCCATTATCTAATGTATCCTAATTGTTTTAATTTGTTTTCTTTTTTTCTCCAGTCTGATTCTACTTTTACAAACAGCTCAAGAAAAACCTTAGTTTTAAAAAACTCTTCCATGTCTTTGCGCGCCTCTGTGCCTATTTTCTTTAAAGCAGCACCTCCTTTGCCTATTAGGATTCCTTTTTGAGAATCGCGTTCCACCAAAATATCACCACAGATATGGATGATTTTACCTTCATCCTTAAAAACTGAAATAATGACATCACAACTATAAGGCACTTCCTTTTTATACGTCCTCAAAATTTTCTCTCGAATAATTTCAGAAGCAAAAAAGCGCTCGGGAAGAGTTGTAAGTTGATCTTTTGGATAATAGGCTGGATGTTCAGGTAGCATTTCTTTGATGGAAAGTATTATTCGTTCCAGGTTGAATTTTTCCAAAGCACTTATCGGGATGATTTCCTTAGGAGAAAGAATGTTGTTCCAATAGTCGATTTTTTTCTCGACTTCAGACTGGTCTTTCACTAAGTCTATTTTATTCACTAAAACAATAATCGGAGTCTCCATTCGAGCTAATCGAGCAACTACTTCTCCTTCATCATGTTTTTCAAAAATATCAGTTACAAAAAGAATTACATCAGCGTCTTCAAGTGATTCGCTTACAAAGTTCATCATGAACTCGTGTAGTTTATATTGAGGTTTAATGATGCCAGGAGTGTCTGAGTATACGATTTGAAAATCTTCACCACTGATAATACCTTGAATCCGATGACGGGTGGTTTGAGCTTTAGAAGTGATTATGGATAAATTTTCTTCTACTAATTGATTCATCAAAGTGGATTTACCCACGTTAGGTTTTCCAACGATGCTAACAAAACCGGCTTTGTGTTGCGTTTCACTCATTGTGTGAATTTATTATACAAAAGTAGTTGAATTAACTTAATTATGAGGAACAATATAATTAATAGCTGTTGTCATGAATAAAAAAATAATTTTATCGTGGTTGTTAGGTGTTTTTTTCAGAATAAGTTGTCTCAATAGGATTGTTTGTATAAACTTGTGTATAGTATCTTTTTGGTATATGAAAATAGTCTGTCAACCATTGGCACTGAAATTAAAATGAGAACAAAAAAACCTTTGCTTTTAGTTGTGGATGATATTCCTACTACATTGGAATTGTTGGTTTCACTTTTTGATAAACAATATGATGTTGTGCCCAAACAAAATGGTAAGGAAGCTTTAGAGTGGCTCCATGAAGGTCATTTACCGAATTTAATATTAAGTGATGTTCGTATGCCTATCATGGATGGTTATGAATTTATGACTCATGTGAAATCGAGCGGTCTTTTTCGTGACATACCTTTTTTTGTTTTGTCAGCTGTTCACGAAAGTCAGGAAAGAGTTAAGTTTCTTCAAGATGGAGCAGAAGATTTTTTAACTAAACCTTTTAATCCCGATGAACTTCTAATAAGAGTAAATAAAATTATTTTAAGAAATAATTAAGTTTGGCTATTAAACTTACGTAGGCTTTTAGAGGTTGTTTTTAACAAAAATTAGAAGTCTAAATAAAAATTTTTGAAATAATAAATTAAATAGTGCATTGTTTCATAGTTTTTGTTCCCTAACTTTGCTTTATAAAAGTAAAACTAGAGGGGGGGAATTACACGTAATTTTTATTAAAATGTAACAATCTTATCTATTATGAAATTTCAACAAGCTAGTACTTCAAAAAATCTGCATTGCCTAATCAATAAAGAGGTTGCGTTTGTAGATGTAGAAATAGATCGCGTAGAGGACGATCCATTGATTGAAAAAGTGATGAAGCTTTTTAAAACACAAGCAATCCATAATATCGTTGAATTGCATGAGTTTTTAGAAAATCAAGAGAAAATAGAAGCGATTATTATTCATGGTCATCTGGATTGTAAACAAACAGATGAGTTTATTTCTTTAATAAAAAATGATAATCTTCTTAAGAATATTCCAATAGTATTAATTACCGATTACATAACTTCTGAATTAAAACAAGAGATTTTCCAAAAAGGAGTAAGTGAGGTGTTTAATGAAGAGTTTATTGATGAAGAGTTTCAAAAAAGGACTGTTTACTTGATGGATAATTTGGGTAAAACAGATGTTAAGGATTTACATTTACATCATTATAAAGTTCCCTTAAACAAACGAATTTTTGATATTGTTTTTTCATTAGGTATGTTAACACTTTTGTTTCCATTGTTTTTAGTGGTAGGGATTTTAATCAAACTCGAATCGAGAGGACCTCTTTTCTATATTTCTAAACGAGCAGGCTCTGGGTTTAAAGTTTTTGGTTTTATTAAATTTCGTTCCATGGCAAATGGTGCGGATAAAAAACTAAAAGATTTAGAGCACTTAAATAATTACGTTAAAAACGAGAAGGAATTAGAAAAAGATAAGACTGCCATGCAATTTGGCGTTCAAAAGATAGGCGATTCCAATGAAGGGGCTGTAAAGTTATATGGTGATGGTGTAGAGTTTACAGAAGAAGAATATTTAGGTACAGTTGATAAGGAAGACAGTTCACCTACTTTTATAAAAATAAAGAATGACTCAAGAGTTACTCGAATAGGTCAATTTATTAGGAAAACCAGTATTGATGAATTACCTCAGCTAATTAATGTGTTAAAAGGTGATATGTCAATTGTTGGGAATAGACCTCTGCCATTATATGAGGCTGAGAAAATTACGTCTGACGAATTTATTCAAAGATTTATGGCTCCAGCGGGAATAACTGGCTGGTGGCAAACTTCTAAAAGAGGCAAAGAAAATATGTCTGCAAATGAAAGGATAAAACTTGATATAGCCTACGCAAAAAAATATTCCTTGTGGTTAGATCTTAAAATAATTGCAAGAACACTACCTTCCATGTTGCAAAAAGACAATGTCTAATGCTAATCCTTGAACTGATTTTTTTATTGTACTTTGTGCCATTAGTAGTTTTTAACTTCACTTTTGGAATAGCAAGTATTTTTCCTCTAAAGAAAAAAACAAGTGTAATAAGTACTGTTAAGGCAAAAATAGCTGTTTTAATTCCTGGATATAAGGAAGATAGTGTCATTCTTGATGTGGCAAAAAAAGCTTTAGAACAATCATATGATTCTAATAATTTTGATGTTGTAATCATTGCTGATTCATTTTTAGAAAGTACTCTTTTATCCTTGCGAAAGTTGCCATTGAAAGTTATTGAGGTGTCTTTTGATAAAAGTACAAAAGCAAAAGCACTGAATAAAGCGATGTCTATTTTGGGAGATAATTATGATATAGCTGTTTTGCTGGATGCTGATAATGTGATGGAGTATGATTTTCTGACTAAAGTTAATAATGCATATCAGGCTGGTTATCTAAATATGCAAGGAAGAAGGGTAGCTAAAAATACTGATAGCAAATTTTCATTTTTGGATGGTATAAGTGAAGCAATAAATAATAACATATTTAGGAAAGGGCATAATATGCTTGGTTTTTCTTGTTCCTTTATTGGGTCAGGTATGGCTTTGCCATATGATTCATTTAAAGTAAAAATGGGAAGGATTGATGCAGTAGGTGGGTTTGATCGAGCACTTCAAGTAGAGTTTATTGGAGACGGTGAAAAAATATGGTACTTAAATGATGCACTTGTTTATGACGAAAAAATCGGTAATTCTACTGGTTTTGGAAACCAAAGAAAAAGGTGGCTTTCAAGTCAGTTTGTCTATTTAAGTAGGAATTTGAAAAAAGGGTTTTTAGGCTTGTTTTCTGGCAAATTTGATTTATTTAATGCTTCTATTTTGCATAATCTGTTTCTTCCACGGGTATTAAATTTGGGGCTATTATTTATTTACACATTAGTTTATTTACTTTTTGATGATTATTTAACAGTAAATCCCTTAATGATATATGCTGTTTTTTTGTTGTATTATCTTGCAACACTGATCGCTATACCAAGGCATTATTTTTCTTGGAAAATGATTGCAGCAATTTTGGCTTTACCTCAAGCTTTTTTTATCATGTTTGCTTCACTTTTTAAATTGAGAGGAGCTAATAAAACATTCATTCACACCCAACATACACGTGTTGAAATAGAGAAGAATGATAAAAAAAACATTGTATAAATAAGCTATGGTTACTCCGTTGGTTTCTATCGTTACTGTTAATTTTAACGAACCAGAAGTTACAGAACAGTTATTGATTTCAATCCAAAATAATTCATATAAGAATATTGAAGTTATTGTGGTCGATAATGGCTGTACAAAAGGAGTTGAATTACTAATAAGCTCCTCTTTTCCACATGTTAACTATATTTCAAGTAACGAAAACTTAGGGTTTGCCGGAGGTAATAATTTAGGTATTAAACAGGCTAAAGGTGATTTTGTTTTTTTAGTCAATAATGATACTGAGTTTGTTGATGGATTGATAGAGGGATTGTTGTATCGATTTGGTACTAGTAAGAAAATAGGTGTGGTTTCTCCTAAAATCCGTTTTTTTCATTTGCCTAATGTAATTCAATATGCTGGTTATTCTGAAATGAATCCGTTCACAGCAAGAAATAAAGCATATGGTTCCAAAGAGAAAGATGAAGGTCAGTGTGATATAGCCATGGAAACTCCTTTTGGACATGGTGCGGCACTAATGTTTAGGAGAGAACTAGTTGATATTGTAGGAGCATTACCAGAAGTTTTCTTTCTGTATTATGAAGAATTAGACTGGTGTGAACAAATACGAAGAGCTGGTTATGAAGTTTGGTATGAACCCAAAGCAACTATATATCACAAAGAATCGGTAAGTGTTGGCAAAATGAGTGCTTTTAAGACGTACTATCTGACTAGAAACAGAATTCTTTTTGTTAGAAGAAATATGGATACGTTTCAAAAAATTTGTTTTTCCTTGTTCTTTGTTTTTTTAACTATTCCTAAAAACACCTTTTTAATGATATTTAAGAGACAATGGTCGCATTTAAGAGCTTTTTGGAAAGGTGTGATTTGGAACTTTAAAAATTGAATTCGATGCCTGACAAGATAAAAATATTACAGACAATTAGACAAGGTAAAATAGGTGGGGGAGAGCGTCATGTCATTGATTTAGTTGAAGCGTTGGATAAGTCAGTCTATGAGCCTATAGTGTTGTCATTTACTGATGGCGAAATGATTTCTCATCTAAAAAACATAGGGGTTGAAGTGCATGTCATTTATACTGAAAAAGGATTTGACTATAAGGTTTGGCCTAAAGTTGAAAAATTGATTAAAGAGCGAGGTGTTGCTTTAGTGCATGCACATGGTACTCGTGCATGTTCAAACTCGTTTTGGCCAGCTAAAAAGAGGAATATACCTTGTTTGTATACTGTGCATGGTTGGTCCTTTCACCAAGACCAGCCTTTTATCCAAAATAAAATCAGATCTTTTTTGGAGGGGGTATTAGTAAAGCAGGTTGATGGAACTATATTGGTCTCAGATAATAATGCCAAAGAAGCAAGTGAGATGTTTCACCCTAAAAAACAGTTTGTAGTAAAAAACGGAGTTAATTTAAATCGATTTTCCCTTTCTACCTCTAATCATTTTCGTAAAGAGTTAGGGGTTGCTGATAGCTGTTTTCTGGTGGGATATATTGCTAGAATGACTAAACAGAAAGATCCTCAATCGATGATTAGAGCTATGAAAATTGTAGCTGAACAAAATGAGGAGATTAAACTCTTGATGATTGGTAGTGGTGAATTGGATGAGGAGGTGAATCAGTTGATTGAAAAACTTGATTTAACAAATATTATTAGACTACCTTTTAGAACAGATATCCCTGAAATATTGTCTGCAATTGATGTATATTGTTTGCCCTCTTTATGGGAGGGATTACCAATTGGCGTGTTAGAAGCAATGGCAATGAGTAAGCCTGTAATTGCTACAGCTATTCCTGGGAATTCAGAATTAATTGAGGTAGATAAAAACGGTTATCTATGTAAGGTGAATTCCCCAGAATCAGTAGCGGAAAAAATAATCGACTTGAGTTCTTTACAGGTGGATACAAGAAAATCAATGGGTCAATATTCAAGAATTAAAATAGAGGAAGCTTTCTCAGTTGATAAAATGACAAGAAAGATTGAGCAGCTTTACATGAATTTTTTGCAGTAAAATAACGTGTGCGTTTTTAGTGCTTATTTAGTGCTACTACTTGTTTCTGGTCGTATATTAGTAAATTGTTTGGATTACGCTATTTTTTATTTCTATTCTAGGGTGTGATATTACATGATGTAGTGTTATAAATAATTTAAAAAAACCTAGAAAAATATTATTATTTAAATTGTTAACAAAATAAAAGTCGATTTATTTTTTTTTAGCGAAAATCAAGAATACCTTTACACCGTAAAATTATTCTACCTAAGTTATGAGACATTTTGTATCGCTAGTACTGCTCGTTTTTATATATACAATTCCAGCCATTGGTCAGACTTATCCTCCTAATGGAGATATTTATGATTGGACCTATACTGAAGGTGTTGGGACAAATTGGAATACCTCATCTTATAAAGCCTATATCTATAATAGGATGAGTTTTAGAATGATGTCACCAGTAGGTTTTGATCAATCTGATGACTCTAAGAAATATCCTATAGCAATTTTTTTTCACGGAAAGGGTGAAGCAGGTACGGATAACAATAAGCAATTAAAATGGGGGGCGCAGTTACAGAAAGCAAAAATTGAGTCGGGTGAATTTCCAGGTTTTGCTCTTTTTCCTCAAAACACAAGTGGTTTTTGGAATGACACACATTTTGATCGATTAATTGAAATTTTGGATACACTCGCGAGTAAGTATCATGTGGACTTAAATAGAGTGTATGTTCATGGGTTATCTGCTGGTGGTCAAGCTGTTTGGAAGATAATGGATCGATATCCTGAATACATTGCTGCTGCTATACCACTCTCAGCTGCTTCTACCAACTTTATAGATTTTGTTCCTAACTTAGTACATATACCAATATGGTTAGCTCAGGGAGGGTTAGATAATGGTCCTGCGCCTTACACGGCTGGTCAATTAGTTGAAGCTGTTCAAAATGCTGGTGGAAACATTAAATATTCATTGTTTCCAGAAAATGCACATAATACATGGACAGATATGTGGGCTGATCCTGATTATTATCCATTTTTCTTGAGACATAGTAAGCTTAATATTCATGCTTATTATGGAAAAACAGAGTTTTGTCCAGGGGATGAAATAAGTGCGACAATCGGTGTTTCTGCAGGATTTGATGGGTATCAATGGGCTAAAAATGGGGTAGTTATTAGTGGCGCAAGCAGTAATAATTATGATGTTACATCAATAGGCGAATATTCTGTTCGAATTTTAAGAGGTAGTAATTGGTCAGAATGGTCTTCTCCTATCGAAATTAAATATGAAAACGCTTCAGAGACACCTCCGGTTAAAACATTAGGATTACAAACAGTTGCTTTACCAGGTTTAGATGGAAAAACTTCGGTTACGTTAGTTGGTCAGGAAGGGTTGACTGATTTTAAATGGTCAAAAGTAGGTTCGTCAACAGTCATTGGTACTGAGATTACTTACGAGGCAAGAGCTGCTGGGCAATATGTGCTAACAGCTAGGAAACCTGATGGTTGTTATGCATTATCGTCCGAGCCTTTTTTAGTCACAAATGGTAGAGGGCCTTCTGCACCAAATTCTCCTGCAAATTTGTTGTTAACTACTTTATCAGAAACCTCTATTTTATTAACGTGGGATCAAAATCCGTCTAATGTTAATAATGAGACTGCTTTTGAAATATACAGATCAAAAACTGTTTCTGGACCTTATGTATTGGTTAAAATCACTGGTCAAGATGAATCGCAGTTCATTGATACAAAATTAAGTTCAAATACTGCATATTATTATAGAATAAGAGCAATTAATAATGATGGGTATTCGGCTACTTATGCGAGTAACAATGCTAGTACTAAAGCTGATACTGAAGCTCCAACAATACCACAAAATGTCGTAGCAGTTGGATCACCAACAGCTATTGATTTGTCTTGGGATGATTCGCAAGACAACGTTGGTGTATATCGATATGAGATATACCAATCTGGAATATTGATAGCAACAACGAACAATACTAATTTTAAAGTTTTAGGTGTTCAAACTGGAAGTAGTTATGCGTATTCAATTAAAGCTACTGATTTAGCAGGCAATAAATCTTCTTTTAGTGAACAGGTAGTTCAAATTGCTGCAGCTAATGGTTTAAACTATTCGTATTACGAAGAAGAAGGTCTAAGTGTATTGCCTAATTTTAATCAATTGTCCCCCGTGAAAACAGGCGTTACACCAAATTTTTCTTTAATTGAAAGAGAAAAAAATGACAACTTCGCATTTAAATTTGACGGATATATAAATATACCAACAGCAGGAGCTTATACGTTCGGTACAATTTCCGATGATGGAAGTAAATTATATATTGGAGGTTTTGATCCAGCCAACTTAGTAGTGAATAATGATGGTCTACATGGTAATGAAGAAAAAAATGGTACAATTAATTTAACTGCAGGTGTTTACCCGATCACAGTTACCTTTTTTGAAAAAGCAGGTGGAGAAACATTAATTGTAAATTGGTCTGGTCCTGGTTTCAGTAAGCAAGTTATTCCAGACGCGGCTTTTCAAAGCAACGTAGTTTTGCCTCCAGCACCAGCAGTCCCAAGTAATTTAGCGGGTTCGCCTGTATCATATAAAGAAATCGCATTAACTTGGTCCAATGTTGCGAACGAAACGGGCTATGAGTTATATCGATCCTCTAATTCGGGTGAATCATTTGAAATTGTTGCGACACTCCCTGCGAACGTAACTAGTTATAATGATAAATTAGATATTCAACCACAAACTACCTACTTCTATAAAATTAAGTCAATTAATCAATATGGCGCTTCTGACTTTGGTGGTGGATCTGCAATACCAGGGATGACTTATTATTATTACGAAAAATCAGGAATGAGTGTATTACCAGACTTTAATTCACTTACACCTAAGAAATCTGGACCAACAGATAATTTCGATATTTCATATGCTGATAACATCAATAACTTTGCCTTTAAGTTTGATGGTTTCATTATTATTCCTGTAACAGGGGATTATAACTTCTCGACTAGATCTGATGATGGAAGTAAACTTTATATTGACGGTTTTAGTGAATCGAATTTAGTGGTAAATAATGATGGTTTGCATGGAAACCGAACTCGAGATGGTGATATTACGTTGACTGCAGGTCCTCATAGAATTGTTGTTACTTTCTTTGAAGGAAGTGGGGGAGAATTCTTAGAAGTCAAATGGGACGGTCCAAGCTTTGATGAACAAATCATACCTACTTCGGCTTTTGTCAAGAACTACATTGAAGTAACCTCTTTACCGTTGCCGCAAATTCCAAATGTTCCTACTGCTTTAACAGCAGTGGCAACTTCCAGTACAGAAACAACCGTTTCGTGGATTGATGAGTCATCCAATGAAATTGGTTTTGAAGTTTATCGAGCTACAGGTGAAAGTGGTGAGTTTAGATTATTCAGTGAATTAGGTGCCAACACCACATCTTTTACGAACTCTAACTTATTTGCTCACTTAATTTATAAATATAAAATCCGTGCTTTCAACGATGGTGGTTATTCTGAATTTACGACACCTGTTTCAGTGACAACATTAAATTCAAATCCTCAGTTTGAATCACTTTCTGATGTTTCTTTATTTTACGATGCAGATTTAGACAAAGAAATTGTTGCTATTGACGCAGATGGTGATTTAGTTTCGTATTCGGTTTATGGTTCATTACCAGCATTTGTTTCGTTTATTGATAATGGAGATGGAACATCAAACTTAAGTATTAACCCTTCATTAAGTGATATAGGCATTTATTCTATTTCAATGATTGCCACAGATTTATTTTCAGGTGCCGATACCGTTGCATTTAGTCTAAACATAAACAGTAATAATCCTCCAGTAATTGGGGTTATTAATAATCAAACGATATTAGAAGGTGAAACAAATGAAATTGTGTTTGATTTGACAGAACCAAATGGAGATGCTATTTCTTTAAGTGCGTTAGGGTTACCTGATTTTGTGACTATTATTGATAATAATGATGGTACAGGTTCTATGTTGATAGAACCAAAGTTCACGGACGCGGGTATTTATTCTGGCATAAAAGTAATTGCAACAGATGAAAATGGAGCTAGTTCTGAGCGTGTCTTTTCAATTACCGTTGAGGATGTAGTTATTGACCATAAGGTATATGTTAACTTTAGTCATAGTAGTTTAGGTGCTAGTCCGTGGAATAATACTGGTAAACCTTCAAGTGGTAAAGTTGTATCTGATCTTACAAATGAAAATGGAACAGCCACAACCTATGATTTAGAGTTTCTTGATAGTTGGTCTTCATATATTTTAGGAGCAACAACAGGAAATAATTCAGGTGTATACCCAGATAATGTAATCAAAGATTTTCATTTTTTCGGTTCTTACACATTACATACAGCCAGAATGAAATTTAAAGATTTAGATCCAAGGTTATCCTACGATTTTACTTTCTTTGGAAATAGTACTTATGGATCGGTTCAGGGAGTTACTAGTTATGAAATAAATGGAACCATTGTGGATTTAGATGTTTCGTCAAACACTCAGAATACGGTAAAAATATCGGGTGCTCGACCAGATGCGAATGGTGATATTTTACTTACATTCAGTAAGAATTCATCTTTAAGATATGGCTATATTAATGCTATTGTTTTTGAATCGTACTATGATGATGGCTTAGCACCAACGCCAGCAGCAATCACAAGTCTTACAACTTCAGAGGAAGGTGTAACTATAAACTGGACTGATAACTCAATTACTGAAGATGGATATAAAGTTTATAGATCTGAAAATGGAGGTAGTTTTACATCTGTAGCAACTTTAAGCTCAAATATATCTTCCTTTACTGATGCTAATGTTACGGGGGGAGATACATATTCCTATTTCATTCATGCATTTAATAATAACGGAACATCTAATAGTGATACTTTAAGTATAGTTGCTCCTAATAGAGCACCAAAAATTCAGACAATTTCTGACTTAATTATGGATGAAACCTCAGCGTATTCTATGAATGTTTTGGTTACAGACGCAGAAGGAGATGAGGTTAGTATGGGGGCTTCATCGTTACCAAGTTTTGTAAACATAACGGATGTTGTAAACGGGATAGCTGTGTTAACAATTTCGCCTAGTGTTGACAATATTGGTAGTTACACAATAGAATTGATAGCAACAGATGAGTTTGGAAATACAGATAGTGAGTCATTTAAACTTCAAATTGTTGATAGTAAGAAAAAATCAATTTTAGTTAACTTCAACAAGAATAATCGTACACCAGCACCTAGTCCATGGAATAATACTCTAAGTCCAGTTGTAGGTGCAGTTTATAATGACTTAATTGATAAGTCTGGGGTTGCTACAACTGTTGATATGACGTTAACCACGTCAGGTTGGACAAATGCTGAAACTTCTGGAGCTGTTACGGGAGATAATAGCGGTGTATACCCTGATTTAGTTACTGGAAGTTATTATTTTTTCCAAAATAGTACACCTTCAATTAAGTTTAGTGGATTAAAAGTTAGTAAAAAGTATAATTTCATATTCTTTGGAAGTGCGGCATACGGTACTGATAATCATGAAACTAATTATACAATTGGTACAAAAACTGTCACTTTGAATGTTCAAAATAATGCGTATGATTATGTCTATATCAACGGCGTAAGTCCTAATGCTCAGGGAGAAATAGTTGTTACTTTTTCTAAGAGTAGTCAAGCAGCATTTGGTTTTATTAATGCAATAGAAATAATTGAGTTAAATGAACTTGATAAGCCATTAAGACCTGAGCGATTAAAAGTGAAAAATGTAAAAAGAAATACTGTTTCCCTTGAATGGAGAGATGATGCTCATAATGAATATTTCTATGAAGTGGTAAGAGCAACGTCTTATGATGGTCCATATTCATCTATTGCCACTTTACCACAGAACAGTACTTCATACATTGATAATACTGTATTGGCGAACAAACAATATTTCTATAAAGTGGCAGCTATAAATGGGGAAGGAACGTCAGGATATTCTGAACCAGTAGCAATTCATACGCCTTTGTTTGAAGTATTTGTAAATGTGAATATTAACGCTGCTTATAATGCACCATCACCGTGGAACAACCTCGAGCAAATACCAAACTTAGGTGATGAGTATTATAATTTATTGGATGATCAAGGAAATAATCGAGGAATTCGATTAGCATTTGATGAAGCACCATTTACTGGAGGTGATAATTATGGTTTAACTACAGGCAATAACTCTGGTCTTTACCCTGATGCAGTATTGGGAAGTTTCTATTATCTAAATGCTACTGAACATGCAACATGGACTATAGGTAACTTATTACCAGGTTATAAATATAGATTAGTAATGTTTGGTTCTATCACTATCGGGTCTAAAAACGTGACGTTATTTACTGTTGGCGATAAATCGAAAGGGTTAGTTACTCAATTTAACAATAAAAACACAGCAACACTTGATGAGTTGATTGCCGATGAAAATGGTGAGATTTTCTTAGAGGTTGAAGCTGGTTCATTAGATGCTAACTGGGCTATATTAAACTCGATAATTATTCAAGGTTATACGGATGATTCATATAATGGTGCTCGATTTGAATCGTATGAAGATGAAGTACACTATCTGATGAGTTATTGGTTTATCCTACAGTCTTAGTAAATGATGAAAGCTTAAAAGTGAGTTTAACTAATTATGAAGATGAATTACTACAAGTAGTTGTTACGGATTTGAGTGGTCAGACAGTGTTCACGAA
Organism: uncultured Cytophagales bacterium; assembly: GCA_963849955.1. Lineage (GTDB taxonomy): Bacteria > Bacteroidota > Bacteroidia > Cytophagales > JAAEPT01 > CAWFGW01. The sequence goes on from CAWKJU010000005.1 coordinate 34,462, forward strand.
CTCTTACAATAGTGAAATCGGAACTGCTCATATCGAAACGTCATCATTTTCATCTGGTGCATACATTGTTACGGTAGTTTCTAACAACGCAACACCTAAGACTGCTAGAATCTTTAAGCAATAATAATTTTCTTATTGCTTAAAGATATCTAGTTTCGGCACTTGATACATTCTTATAAAGAAAAGTCACAGTGAAGAGGTTTTTAAATCAAAAAATAGCAATCAATTATTTGCCAGCCACTCACATTCCACAACTTGATGGGGTTAGAGGGTTGGCTATTTTTTTAGTGCTTTTATTTCATTGTTATCCGTTCATAGCACCTGCTAGATTAGGATGGTTAGGTGTCGATTTGTTTTTTGTGTTATCAGGGTTTTTAATCACGGGTATTTTATGGGATACTAAAACTCATAAAGACTATTATAAAAACTTTATTGTACGAAGAATGGTAAGGATATTTCCATTGTACTACACTTTTTTACTACTATTCTTTATTGGGATTCCTGTTTTAACTACTATTGATATATCTAGTTTTCAAGCGGTACAAACATGGTATTGGTTGTATGTTACTAATTGGTTCTTTGTGTTTGAACTCCAAGACTGGATTAAGGGGATCGATATTAACCACTTTTGGTCTTTAGCAATTGAAGAACAGTTTTATTTATTTTGGCCCTTTGTCATCTATTTTTTTTCTAGACGTAATATTTTAAATATTATACTAGGTTTTGTTTTATTGAGTTTTGTGTTGCGCCTAATCTATTTATTAGGGTTAGAACCTATTTCAATTTATGTTTCTACATTTACACGAGTCGATAGTTTAGTAATTGGTGCAGCTGCAGCCTTGTTTGTAAGAGATGTAAAATTGAAGTCGTTTTTAGAAAACCATTTCATTAAACTGTTTTTGTTCTCTGGGTCAATAGTATTTATTATAGTGCTAACGCGAAGTACAAGTCCCTATTCGTTACCATTTATCACTGTTGGGTATACCTTTAATGCTTTGTTTTTTATCTCAATATTTTTATTGACACTCACTGATTTTGCGACAGGTGTTTTTAAAAAAATGGGTTTGTTTAGACCTTTGCAATTTCTTGGTAAATACAGTTACGCATTATATGTGTTTCATTTACCTTTGTATTCCTACTTTGATCATCGTTGGTATGCCTATTTCATGGAGTTGACCGAACAACATTTCTTAAGTAGGATGTTTTCTTCTTCTTTAGTGATTATGCTGACAATATTAATCAGTTTAATTTCTTGGAGATTGGTTGAAAAACCTTTCTTACGTGTGAAAAAATTCTTTATATATTAACTATTTCTAGTGATGATCTTGAATAAAACAATCTCGAACAAACAATTTACACTACTAGAATCCTTGGTAATAGTGGCTTTGGCAGCTGTTCCGTTGTTTGTGAATTTTCCTTATCGCGTGAATATTTTCCTTTCATGGGAAGGTGCTTATCGCATGTATCTTGGTCAAACTCCTTATCAAGATTTTGGATTGCCAATGGGATATGGTTATTGGATTATTCCTTCTATATTTTTCCACCTGTTCGGTCCTTTTTTCACTTCACTTATTAAAGCACAATTTTTCATCAACATAGTTTCTGGTTTTACTTTTAGGGGTATTCTAACTACTTTCAATGTTTCATCAGGCAAGCGAATGATTGGTTTGTTAGTGTTCTGCATTTCGTATTCGTTTTTCAACTTTTGGCCTTGGTACAATCACTCGGTTTTTGTTTATCAGTTTATTGGACTGTATTTTTTATTACATTCTTTATTGCAGAACCCGTTCGCCAGTTAGGATGTATATTCAACTATTTGTATCAGGCTTTTTTATCTTTTTATCCTTCTTTACTAAACAAGATGGTGGTGCATTAGGATTTTTAATTGCTAGCGCTATTTTGACATATCATGCTATCGCCCATAAAAAATATCTCCAGTTAGGTGGTTTCTTAGGTGCTTTTGGGGTTGTAGCCATGGGATTTGTGTTGCCTTATTTAAGTCATGAAATTGGTTATTGGTTTAATTTAGGACAAGAGCCTCATTACTCGCGATTTAGTTTGTCTGATATTTTTGACGCAGTTTTTGGAGAATCTCAATGGATTAAATTCTATGTGATGGCAATGGTGTTGTTGCTAATGTCTACTGTTAAGTCGGTGAAAGCGTACTGGGAAAACCAACAACTCATGACTTTTACTTTGTTAGTTTTGGGAATTTTAGTGGAAGCCGCAATTGTTCAAGTTACTAGTTACACACCTCCTGATAATAATATTTTTTACCATAGTTTTGCTTTTGCTTTTTTGTTTTCAGTTATCAATTTTAAATTTTCATTTGATAAAGTATGGGGCGCTATATTAGGTGTTGCTTTGGTGATGTTGTGGTGGAGTGGCTCGTATTGGAAATATATTGGCAGAATAGTTAAACGATACTTGCCACAAACAGAGCAAGTGGATGAAGCTGGAGTGGTTTCCAAAAACACCTTTATGGTAAAAAGAGATACTTCATTTCTGAATGTACCTGAGTCAGAGTGGGTGATGAGTGATATGAAAGCATTTAAAGGCATGTTTATGCCTCAATCCACAGTCGATGGCATGAATCGAATTAAGTCGATGCCGATGTTTTCAAATCCAGAAAAGCCAAAAGTGCTTAATATGACGGAGTTAACACCGTTAGCTTATGAACTTGGCTATGATTTTGAGAAAGGTCATCCACTTTGGTACCACAAAAATGTGGCTGTTTTCGATCGAGAAATTGCGTTGTTTTGTTCAAATATCGAAAATCATAAGTATGACTTAGTACTGTTTGAAGTGATGCCGTCTTTAAATAATTTTAATCCAGATGAAGTGCGGGCAAGTTTACAAAAGCATTATCGTTTAGTGGATGATTTTTTAGCACCACGTAGACCAACAGATGCTACTGTAGAAGTATATGTAAGAATAATAATTATTCTAATTGATATTTACAGGTGATGGGGAAGTGGTCAGAAAAAATCATTTCCCTGTTTACTTTATAGGATAACGGTTCAATCTCTTCTGAACTAAACTGTTGATCAATTCTTAAAAAAAATAATTTATTACTATTAAAGGTAGCGCCAAACCCTGAACCTCTTTCTTCGAAAGTGTTTTCTAACAACTGACTAAATTTTTTGTAGGCATAGCTAAAAACTGTTTGGTTGATGTCTCCACAAAGGATAATTGGATAATCGGTTTTTTATTAAAGCTCAGCAACAGCATTTACTTGTTTTTGTCGAATTACAGAACTTTTAATGTAACGTTTGAAAATATTAATGATAGAGGCATTTCTTTTTAGTTCGTTAGAATGTAGGTGAATATTAATCACTCGAACTGTTTGGTTTTTTAGGTTGATGTCGGCATAAATACCTCGGTTATATAGGTTCTTGTCTACAAATATTTCTCCTTGATTTATTATCGGTGATTTAGAAAAAATAGCTAAGCTTCGATTAAAAAAACCAGCTTTTTCATCAGCGGAAGAAATATAATAGTTAGAAAACCCTTTTGCTTTAAATTGATCGTTAGTTGTGAATACAGGTACGTTTTTGTCATAGAAATATTCTTGAAAACACATGATGTCTCCTTTAAAATTAGCTACCCAACTGATCATGGCTTGAGAGTTTTTTTTCTTTTCAGCAGAACGGTATTCTTCTTTTGATTTTGAGAAAGCCCTAAAATAGCTTGTGTTGAAGCTTAGTACTTCAATTGCATTTTCGGAATTTTCGTCGGAGTTAAATGAAATCAGGGAAAAGTAATAGTGTGAGAAACAGAGAAAGAGTGCTACATAAATGAATCCAATGGTTTTATGAATGAAAAAGGCTGTTAACACTAGAAATGGAAGTGTTAGTACAGCACCGATTATCAATAATTCATTTAAAAATAGAGGCGGAAAAACCAACGGGTCTATAAACGAACAAACAAAAATGAGGAAATAAAAAATTGCTATAAGACGAAATACTTTTGATATCATAAGGTAAGGCTTGTGTGTTTTCTATTTTACTTCAAGTTAAATATCCTTTTTGAAAAACTGATGTTCAAAAAGTTATTATTCCATTCGTTTACAGAACAAATAAGTATAAATTTACCATTATAAGTTGATGGTCGACCATATACGGATTAAGCCACTATGTTATTTAACTCACTAGATTACTTGATTTTTCTACCAATAGTATTTGTAATCTATTGGTATGTATTGAATAAAAGTCTGAACCTGCAAAATGCGTTTTTGTTAGGTGCGAGTTATTTTTTTTATGGTTGGTGGGATTGGCGGTTTCTATTTTTAATCGCATTTAGTTCTTTGTTGGATTATACCTTAGGGCTACAAATAGGAAAATCTGAAACGCAGAAGCAGAAAAAAATATACCTAGGGATAAGTTTAGTAGCAAATTTAGGGTTGCTTGGGTTTTTTAAATATTGTAATTTCTTTATAGAGTCATTTGTTGAGGCATTTACAATGATGGGGCATACGCCAAATGTTTCTACACTTTACATCGTATTACCTGTAGGTATCAGTTTTTATACCTTTCAGACCTTGAGTTACACTATTGATGTTTATCGTGGAAATTTAAAACCAACTAATGATCTTTTAAAGTTTCTGACTTTTGTTAGTTTTTTCCCACAGTTAGTTGCTGGACCGATTGAGCGAGCCACAAACCTTTTACCTCAGTTTGATAAACAACGTGTTTTTGATTATCAAAAAGCTAAAAGCGGTATGTTGATGATTGTTTGGGGTTTATTTAAAAAAGTGGTAATTGCGGACAATTGTGCCGTGTATGTAAATGATATTTTTGATCATCATGAGACGTTACCGGGCAGTGTCTTGTTTATTGGACTTTCTTACTTTGCTATTCAAATCTATTGTGATTTCTCTGGTTACTCCGACATAGCAATAGGTTCAGCACGGCTTCTGGGGTTTGATTTAATGCGTAACTTTAATTACCCCTACTTTGCTAGAGATATGGCAGAGCATTGGCGAAGGTGGCATATTTCACTTTCTACATGGTTTAAGGATTATTTATATATCCCCTTAGGTGGGAGTAGAGGGGGTAAATGGATGATTATTAGAAACACGATAATCATTTTTACGATTAGTGGGTTTTGGCATGGTGCAGACTGGACATATGTGATTTGGGGTTTTGTAAATGGTCTTTACTTTTTACCCTTAATTTTGACAGGAATACATAGAAACCACATGGGAGAAGTTGCAGAAGGTAGACTCTTTCCTTCAGTGAAAGAAGCCTTGTTGATTTTCAGTACGTTTGTACTCAAAACATTTACCTATGTGTTTTTCAGAGCGGAGAACATGACCCAATCTTGGTCTTATATGAAAGGCTTGTTTTCGTGGTCGATGTTTCAAATACCGAGTTATTCTTACTTAATTCACTTTCAATTAATAGGTGTGATGTTATTGTTTGAGTGGGTTCAGCGAACAAAGGAGTGCCCGCTTTATCTGGATAAAATACCGATGATACCTCGTTATGCAATTTATAATTTATTCATATTAAGTATCATTTATTTACAGCCTGATTACGATGTGCCATTTATCTATTTCCAGTTTTAATATGAAGCGGTTTTGGATAAAAATATTGCTAATCACAAGTCCTTTTTTAATTGGATTTTTCTCCGTTATAATTACGGATCCTTATAAGTTATTGTATCATTACGAAAACTATTCATACAATACCTTTCCAGTAAATAGGGATTTTATTAGTACTGAATACTTTATTGAGCATAATCCAAAATACCATTATGATGCCTTCATTTTTGGTAATTCTAGATCTTCAGCATTTCATACCACTGATTGGATAAATTATATTGATGAACCTGTTTCACCATATCATTTTGACGCTTCCGCTGAATCATTATTTGGCATTAACCGAAAATGTGTTTATTTGGATAGTGTGGGGTCGCCTATTAAGTATGCCATAATTTTATTGGATACAGAAACTTTAATGCAAGTTCGCAATCGTGATTACCATGTTTTTACAAAGCATTATAAGTTAACAGGACAATCTAAATTAGATTTCTATATGATGTTTTTTAAATCAATGTCACATAAACACTTTTTTAAATTTTACATCGATTATTTATTAGGGGGTGCAATCACTGATATGGCACAACGAATGCCAAGAGATATGGCTTGTGTTCCTATTACAAATGACTATGTGTTTTCTGGGTGTGAAGAAGCTTTAAAAATTGGTGAAGACAAATATTTCAGTATGTATGATACCTATTTCAAAAAAAGACCTACCACAGAAGAAACAAGTGAACAGGTGATTTTTGAAAAACAAAAGGTTCTTTTAGAAGAGATTAAAAATATATTTGATAAGAAAGAGACTAATTATCAGATAATTATAAGCCCATCGTATTCTCAAAAGGCCTTTAATTCCTTAGATTACAGCTATCTAACTTCTCTGTTTGGAAAAGAATATGTACATGATTTTTCAGGGAAAAACGAATTTACTAATGATATCCGAAACTATTATGATGGCTCGCATTATCGACCATCGGTGGGGAAAGCTATTTTAGAAAAAATTTATACAAACAAATAGCACTGAAAATTGAATTTAGTTCTGAAAATAAATACCTTAACACCAAATATTGAGTGTGTTACTAATAAAAAAAATCCCCATGAAAAAACCACTACTTTATTTAATGTTATTAATTGCAAGTGCTGTTTTCTCCCAAAATTGTGGGTGTGATCACACGCTTACTAAATCTGGTATAATCAGTGCTGATGACGATGTTTTTGTAACCAAACCAAAGGCTGGCGATGTTATTTGTATACAAGCAGGTAATTACGGGTATTTTCGTTTTTTTGATTTTGTTGGAGAGAAGGGTAACCCAATAGTTTTCAAAAACTGTGGAGGCAAAGTAGTTATCTCGGATAACACCTATACAGGTATTCAATTTAGAAAATCTAAGTATATTGTTATTGATGGTTCGGGTTCAAATCAGCATGAATATGGAATAAAGATTGCCAAAGCAAAATCAGCAGGAGTGAGTATTTCAGATTTTTCATCCGATACTGAAATACATCACCTAGAAATTACGAATACTGGTTTCGCCTGCATAGTGGCAAAAACAGATCCTGATTGTTTTGATGAGAGTGCTTGGAGGGGTAATTTTGTAATGGAAAATTTACACTTTCACCATAACTATTTGCATGATAATAAGGAAGGTGAGGGGTTTTATATAGGGTATACGAGCAACTATGAGTTAGGAAAAGCGGTCAAATGCCAATTAATTGACCCAGTGACAAATGAAGTCATTGATTTTGAAAAGGTACTTTTTGGACATCTTATAAAAAACGTAGAGCTTGATCACAACAAATTTGTTAATATAGCTTGGGATGGATTACAAATATCTCAAGCCACAGAAGGGGTAAAGGTTCATGATAATTACTTGGAAAACTATGGGATTTTGACAGATAGACCCGATCAAAGACAGGGAATTGCCATTGGCTCAGGTACAAGTGGTGAGATTTATAGCAATTTAATTGTGGGAGGGGTAAGTCATGGAATATCGAACTTTGGACTAGGTCCAATATACATCTTTAACAACATCATTATCAATTCAGGTGAAAGAGGAATTTATTGTGATCAACAAAGCTCAATTGCACCTGGCAATGGGTATTACATTGCTAATAACACAATAGTGCGGCCAGCGTTGAATGGTATTTTCTATAATAATGGAGTTAATCTGTTAACGAGTCCATTTGTATGTTATAACAATCTAATTGTAGATCCAGGTATTTATGAAACTGAACTCGCTGCAAACTATTGGGCAGATCCCAAAAAACAGTCTTATATTGGTTTTAAGACGAAAGAATCTTTTGCACTTGCAGAAAACACCTTAAAAAATAATATCTATATATTGGATATCGATGATGTTAAGTTTGTTGATCCTGATTTTGGTTCTTGGGGGCTAGCAAAAGGTTCGATAGCGATTGATTCAGGCTTAACGCAGGAAGTGATAGATGTTTTTGGATATGATACGGATTTTAGTGGTTTTAAACGAACGGGAAACTTTGATGTAGGAGCATTTGAATATGGTAATCCAGTTGGCATAGAAGATTTGAAAAGTTCATCAGAAAAAATTTCTGTATATCCAAATCCAGTAAAAAAAGGAAATGAATTTGAATTAAGTTTAGATACACCTCAATCTGGAAAGTTCCAAGTGAGTTTAATATCTTTCCTGGGAAAGGAAAATATTACTTTGTTCGACTCCCTGTATTTAAACGAGGGTAGCCAAAAATTGAAAGTTGATACTAAATTACCTTCTGGAATGTATCTATTAAAAGTCGTTGGAGATGGATACTTCGAAGTAACTAAACTTCAAATTAAATAATATATCAGTGAACTACTTACTTAACAACCTTACAGTTGAAGAACTAATTCAACTTGGGAAAGATAATCATGACGCATATGTCAATAACACTCCTTTTCCAAACTATAGTTTCGATGAATTATTGAATCCTGAGTTTTTGGATAAAGTCTTAGCGGAATTTCCATCCTTAGAAAATGGAGGGATTAAGTTCGATGATGCTAATCAAATTAAGTATGCATCTGTGGGCGAAAAGCAGTTTGGAGATAATACGAAAATCTTAATGCATTTTTTAAATTCTGAGCCCTTTCTAGAGTTTTTATCCAACTTAACAGGTATTCAAGATTTAATAGCAGATCCATATTTTGAAGGTGGAGGTTATCATCAAAGTAAAGCGGGAGGTATGTTGAAAATTCATGCTGATTTCAACAAAAATAGAAAATTAGGCCTAGATAGACGTATAAATGTACTAGTTTATCTCAATAAGGATTGGGATGAATCATATGGTGGACATTTTGAGTTATGGGATAAGGATATGAAAAAGTGTGAACAACGTATTTTGCCAATATTTAATCGTATGGCAATGTTTAGTACAACATCCACTTCCTATCATGGTTTACCAGAACCGATTACATGTCCTGATGATCGATCAAGACAATCGCTAGCTTTATATTACTATACAAATGGACGCCCAGATGAAGAGGTTATACCTGGTAAAGAAGATCATAGAACACTATTTAAACAACGACCAGGCAAGAAGAATGAAGGAGATAAATTGTCCGTTAAAACGGTGTTAGAGGCAATAACTCCTCCAATTATTATGAACAATATAAAGAAAGCAATAAAAAAGAAATAGTCTTGAAGAAAGTCATGCGATTATTCGCATGACTTTTTATATTCAAGGATTAATACTTCGATTTTTTTTCCTAACAATGCTTCCAATTCTATTTTTGATATTTGATAATCCTTTTCAGCATTTAATGTTTTAATTTTTTGGTTGTTTACATTCGTTAACCCATCTAAATAAGCTTCATAAGAGACTTCATCATTTTTAAATTGGTTTTCAACTAATGCTAATTTTGAAGTAGCATCTTCAAGTGCTTTATTGTGTATGAGGAACACCGTTTTTAGTGATTTAAATGACATGTAGCGTATTAGAACCTCACTCCTAAGTTTGAGATTATACATTTCTTTTTCATTTTCTTTAATATAATACTCCTCTTTCGCGATTTGTTTATTGAGTGGTTGGGTGAAAAATGTACCTAAAGTAAAACTCACACCAATGTTATATCTTGGGTAAAATAGGTTTCGTGCAACAGTTTCGTCTGGTGGGTTTATGGTAAATTCATTAAGGTTACCCCGTATCAAGAAATTGTTTAAAAAATCATAATTAGCTAATGCTTTTTCTTTTTTTGCTATAAAAATTCTACTATCAAATTGTTCTTTTTCCGGGTAGTAGTTTTGGGAGGTACTCACCAATAAATTTAAAAACTCTTCATTTTCAGGTAATTCTGAATTTAAAAACAGAGATGTAGAGTCCGTTTTTAACTGAGCCATACCGCTTACAAAGAAGAGTGAAAAAATAATGGTGAATAAGCTAATTGGTTGAGTTTTCTGGTAGTTCATCATCTAAGTATTTTAGCTTGGTAACAAGTGCAAAAGTTGCATAAAACAATAAGTTCATTGGGCGTTGTCCCACAGCTACTTGTGCATAGTTAGCAATAGTGACAGCAAAGAAACACCCTAAATAAAGTAAATACAAGTTCTTTATGACTGAATTTTTTGATTTGAAGTAATTGTTGATGCCTACCGCCATTACCAGGAAGTAAAGTCCATAGTCAATGATTAGACCTATCCAACCTGTTTCCATGGCTGTTTTTAGCATGCCACTATCAGGAGGAAAGCCTGCCAATGGATGATTTGGAGAAAATCGCATACCCATCGTACCTGAGGAAGCTACACCTCCTCCTATAGGGTGTTCTTGAAGAAAAGGTTGTATTTGTCGTCTATTTTCTTCTCGCACGTTGTATGACGCATCTTCTTCTGCCGAGAAAGTTGACCGAATTCGTGTAATGGGTCCAGAATGAAAAGGCCCAAATATTACAAATAATAATGAAACTGATAATGCAATGCTAAAGATGAGGGTGCGCTTATTGTTGGCAGTCATAAGCATGAATAGACCAAGGCCTACTGGTACCGCAGCATAGGCTGTTCTAGTTCCTGAAAACGACATGGATATGAAAATCAAGACACCTGAAACCAAAGCTAAAAGCTTCTTTTTATTACTATATGGTCCTGTCGCTAAAATAAATGAAGCTATGCCACAATAAGCCATGAAAATACCAAATGTGGCGGCATCCGATAAAAAAGACATACGCCTGAATCTTCCCCATATGAAAACCAACTTAAATCGACCTTCTGAGCTGAATATCCATCGGTTTTCAAAATCAGCAAAGCCAAATATTTCTTGATAGATACCATATAGTGCTGCTAAGACAGCTAGTGCTAACCAAAATTTAGTGAATAGCTTTACTGATTCTAAGCTGTTGAATGCATGCATGGAAATCACGTACATAATCACGAAACTCAAAATTCCACGAATCATAAATGACCATCCCGAAAGGTTCAACGCATTGGGATTGAATGCTTGGAAAATAAAGTAAGCAACATATATAAAAATTCCCACCGAAATAGGATTGCCAAATTGCTTTATAGAGTTTGTTGATTTGTTTCTCTGTAATAGCAATCCGAGTGAAGAAGTGACTAAAAAAAGTTCTATTAAAACACCTGTTTGTAAATCATACATGCCCAGAACCCGGTTAACATGAAAGATGAAGTAGGAGACAAAAATACAACTTAGCATTCCAAACTGGATGTTGAGTAAACTTGCTACCACAATAGGGGTGCCTAATAAAGCAATAATAATTACTGCAGCAATTATAATCCCTGTTTTAGCAATAACTAAGGTAAAAAACAGACTGATAAATGTAATGAGGCAATAGCCAATAATATTACCCAATTTTTCTTCAAAAATGATACGCTCTAAAAAGTTAGCTACTTGAGTAGAAAATTTCTTTTTCTTTAATATGGATACAATAGTATTCATTAATTAAAAAATCAAAATCTTTAAACTGAAGACAATATATGTTCCTAAGACGAATAAGATAGAGGCTATTTGAATTATTTTTTCTAAATCAGTCATGCTTATTGTCAATAGTTGTATGTGCTTTAACAACATTTAAGAAGCTTTCAGCTCTTGCTTCCCAATTATTTTTTGTTGCTTTTTCTATTCGGGATGATCTTAAACTAGGAGAGTTAGACGATATAGCTAAGTCAATTTTTTCGGTAAAATCTTCATGACTTTCAGCAATATAAATAACATCATTGAACTCTAAGATATCTTCAGAAAAATTTGTGGAAACAACAGGTAATCCTGCCGCTAAATATTCATTGATTTTTAAAGGATAAATACTTTTAGTCAATTTACTTAGTTTAAAAGGAATAATAGCTACGCTTGCAAATTTCATGTATTTAGGAAGCTCTTGTATGGGTTTTCCTCCTAAAAACTTCACGTTTTCCATTTCATGTAGTCCTATTGATTTATGTTCATTGGTGTTGATAGGTCCAATAATGAGTAACAGTTTATTCGAATGTGTATCTGCTATTTTTTTTAATAAAGGAAAATCATCACGGTCTTTGATGTTGCCAATATAGATGATAATATCTCGGATTTCATTTTTTATCTCCTCAGGCTTTTCAAAATTTTGATTGATTGTTTCTTGAAATAAACTAAAATCTGCTGCATTGGGCAAATAAGTGACTTTTTTGGCAGTTAGCTTACATTTTTTTTCTAACTCTCTTGATGTAGCAAATACTAAGTCAGCAGATTTTAATGCTCGTATTTCTTGTTCTACACCATGCTTATTGATATAAATTGCTTCACTAATGTCGTCTACCGTGTAGTAGATGTTTAGTTTAGGTGCTGGCTTTATAGTAAGTTTTTTTACATAAAATGGATTAAATACATTTAAATAAATGTAGTCTGAGATGTTGTATTGTTTGATAACTGCTTTGACAAGGTTTGTGATAAACCAATTGTTGATACCCATAAAAAAATCATATGTTTTACCTTGAGGTAGCCAATTAATAGGAAGCATCAGCGGTGGGGTCACACAAACTAAATTGGGGTAATCGCTTAATGGTGTTTTAAACTTGTTTTTCCCAAATAAGAGCGCATCTTTTCGTTGTTGAATTTCTGAGGAGTTATAGTTGGAAATGAAGTCTTTATAGGTAAAAGGGTTGTCGACATAAAAAACCCTTCTGGACTTTGACAATTCTTTGGCTAAAGAATAAGTGGTAGAAGAGTAGGGGGAATCCCATCTAACGAGTCCTAAAATAATCACGTCAGTGCTTTTGTTCATTGACTTATGATTTGGTTATTTTTTGATACATAAACAAATAAGGTGTTTTAAAATGCTTAAAAACATTCCAAAGACTTACTCCAATTACTTTTTTTAGTACTAGTTGACTAACACTAACTGAAATAACATAAGTAGCTAAGGTGCCATAAGCCGCACCAATAACCCCATATTTATGAATAAAGATATAATTAAAAGCCAAATTTAAAATTGCACTAAATAAAACCAGATAAAAATTCCATTGGGGTTTGTTTAGCGCGTTACAGGCGTTGGCAAACTGTCTTGAGGCAGGAATAAATAAAGAGTAAATAGCAGTGACTTGTAAGATTGGTATTGCTTCATCGTATTTACCTCCCGAAGTAATATTGATGATGAAATCTGGAATAAATATTACAATGATTACAGTCGGTATTAGTAAGGCCATTAATCCACCTACGGATTGTTCATAAAGAATTTTCACTCCTTCATGCCCCTTGGTTTTCATGTTTTCTACACTTTTAGGGAAAACCACATCTGAAATAGCCATAGAAGGTGTTTCTATGATGTTAGCTATTCTTACGGCTACGTTGTAGTTTGCTACAGCGGTTGGGTTAACATAAGCACCAAGCATCAATTGGTCGGTACCTCTTAAGATTACAGAACAGATATTGGTGGTAAAAGTGAATTTTCCATAATCGAGCAATTTTTTTACCCATTCCCACTCAAGCGATTTTGAAAAAATAAGGAATTTATAAACGAAGACGTAAGAAACTAAAGTACCTAAAACGATTGCCCCAGTATAAGCATACATTAAGAACTCCAGGTTGTTTAAGCTCGTGTCAAAGAAAAACAAATAAACCACTGCTAAGAAAAAACTTCCTTGACGCACAAAATAGGCATAAAAGATTCCTTTAAAATCCATGAAGGCTTGTTGCACAAACTCAAATTGGAAAAACAAACTGAGAATGATTGTGGTGAACGCATAGTGGGATAATAATGGTGCAAGTAGTGGAGCGTTTAGCTGGTCACTTGCAAATCCATTACAGGTCAGCATTAAAGTAGCACCAATGACCGCTACACTTATATTAATAATGAAAGAGGCTGTAAAAATGCTCGGTTTATCACCCTCGTCACAATCATTTAAAAAGCGAATCAAGGGGCTTTTAATCAATCCGTTTCTTGAAACTTCTAGTATAGTTGCAATGACAAGAAACAACGTCCAAATACCGTATTCTTCTTTTTGTAACACTTGTATTAGGAGTAAAAAACTACCTACACCAAAAATTAATGTTGATAGACGCTGACTAATGGTAAAAAAGGTTGATTTATACCAGTAGGCGTTTTTACCTGAAAATTTTTCTTTTACTTTTTTTATCATGGCACATCCTTTTCTGTAGGAAAAGGTGACATTGCTGATTCATTACTTACAAGAAGCGAATTTAGTTAATTAATCACTTCGAAAATCATTTAAAGAAATAACTTTGTTACTCAGGAGTTGAATTATCGATGCATAAGTGAAAAATCCAGTTTTTAATTTATCTATTTTAAGTGAGGGCATATCTAATCGTTTAGGTTGGATAGATTTTGCCAAAGGAGTTGCTATTATTGCCGTGGTATATAGGCATATTCTTTTTGGGTTGGAAGGTGCTGGACTGAAGTACCCTTCTATTTTTACAGATGCTTCTGTTATGATTGAAAGCATTAGAATGCCGCTGTTTTTTATTCTTTCAGGTGTTTTTGTTCGAAGAAGTTTACAGAAAAAAAGTGGGAAAGAGTTTGCCTTAGGAAGGTTAGAATCGTTAATGTATCCTTATTTAGTGTGGACGGTTATTCAAATCACTATTCAGATTGCTTTTAGTAATTTTGCTAACTCTTCAAGAGGATTGAAAGATTACCTCTATATATTCTATCAGCCACGAGCCATCGATCACTTTTGGTTTTTCTACGCCTTGTTTGCAGTGTCTATTTTTTATTTAATTATTTATAAGTTAAGCAAGGGGAATAAACTCGTATTAGCTGCTGTAGGTTTGTTTTTATACTTCATCTATCCATGGGTTCATATCAATGTTTTTGAGGATGTTTGCCGTTATTTGGTGTTTTTTGTGATGGGTGATTTACTAGCTGTTTATATCAGTAACCCGGAGAACAAAAAGCAGATTTCCTCTTTGTATGTTACTGTGTTTTTCTTGTCGTTGTTTTCTATTGGACAGTGGTATCTTTTTGGTCATTTAGAAAGTGGCCATCTTTTGTTAGCTTTAGTCTCCTTAGCGGGTAGTTTTTTGACTATTAATATTGGGTTTATGATTGGAGATGCACCAGCCTTGAAATTTATTCGAATCATAGGGTTTCATTCTATGTATATTTACATTTTACATGTCTTAGTTGCAGGATTCACGCGAGCAGTGCTCATGCGAATAGCACATATACATAATCCATACATCATTTTAATACTAGTGACGTTAGCAAGTGTGTTGGTACCTATTGTGTTTTATCATTTGACGAAGAAAAAAGCATATTTCTTGTTTACCTTAAAAAAGCCCAAATCATGACTAATATCTCTAAAAAAGCAGATCCTCGTTTTCCTGATTTTATAGTAATTGGTGCAGGTAAAAGTGGTACCACATCTTTAGATCATTATTTGGCAGCTCATCCGAACATTTACATGAGTCCTGTTAAAGAACCTAATTTTTTTGCCTTAGAAGGATTTCAAATACCAAGTCCTCAAGAAGATCCAGAGAAATTATTTCATTACCCTCAGGCTATTACAGAGAAGGATGAATACCTGAAGTTATTTGATGCTGCGAATAAAGAAGCATTATTAGGAGAGGTCTCACCAATGTATTTATATTCAGAAAAAGCACCTCAACGTATTTTTGATTATAATCCCGACACTAAACTGATTGTGATTTTACGGCAACCTGCTGATAGACTATACTCGCGATATTTGCACCTGGCAAGGCAATCGGATACACCAACTGAAAATTTCTCAGATGCGTTAGATTCCACTACAATTTGGTGGCGAAGGGATGATTTAGTTCAAGAAGGTTTTTTTTATCGTGGACTGAGTAGGTATTATAACTTATTTCCAGCTGAAAATATAAAAGTTTATTTATACGAAGACTTGAAAAACTCTCAAGAGGAAGTTGTAAAATCGATGTTTGACTTCTTAGGGGTAGATAGTTCTTTTTCCCCTGACATGAGCGTTCAGTTTAACCAGTCAGGTATTATTAAAAACAAGTTTATGGATAGTTTGGTTGGACAAAAAAGTATTTTTAAGCGTGTAATAGAGCGGGTTTCACCAAACCTCTATGAATCATTCAAAAAGAATAATACCCTTCAGAAACTCGTTCAAGGAGCTCGTAAGAAAAACCTTGACCGGCCACTAATTGAAAAAGACATCAAACATCAATTGACTCATCAAGTTTACAAGGATGATATTTTAAAACTTCAAGACTTAATTGGTCGTGATTTGTCTGCTTGGTTATCTTAAATATCCATATTTTCTTTTCTAACTTTATTTAAGACTACTCCAGGAACTTTTTCCCTGACAGAATCTAAGTACTCAAGTGTAACTTTGTCGGACTCTTTTAAAGTAGTTGTCGCAGAAAATATAGGGAGAATCATTTCAACATATTCTTCGAGTTCCTTGGTCCCTGACGAAGTGTTAAGCGAAGTGCTTTCTATTAACACATAATCAAATGTTCTAGTGACATTTTCTATTAACCTCTTAAATGAGTCACCATTAATTACTTCTGATGGAGATTTTCCATTTAACTCACAACCCAAAATGGTGATAGCTGGGTTTTGTGTTGGTGATAATTGATCTGAAATGCTATGTGGGTTTTCTAGTGCCTTGGATAAACCTTCTGGGTTAGCTTTATAATATTTTGTGATAAAGTTATTGCTAAAGTTGGCATCTATGATTAAAGTTTTCTTTGAAGCTAGCCCTAGTGATTTAGCTAGATTAATAGCTAAAAATGATTTTCCATCTTGGTCATTATCACTCGTAATTAAGATGGTTTTTTTACCAGATTGAAATACTTCAAAGCGGATACTTTTAAAAAACTCATTTACATGATGAAAAAAAGCAGCTCCTTTAGTTTTAGTTGGGTCTATTGGCGTTTCAGAATAATACGCTTGTAACTGTTTTTTTGTTAAGAATGGAATAGGGGTGATTAGATGTAGGCCTGTTTGTTCCTTAATTCGTGACGGAGAACGGATACTGCTATCTAAATAAGCTGTTGTGAGTAGACTTAACACATAAGTAATCATGCAAACAAAACCAGCCATAACAATTAACAAACCTCGTTTGGACGATTCAGGCTCGCCAGCTGGTTGGCCAAATTGCACAATTTGAATGGTGTTTTCGGTAACATTTGCAGTGTTTTTTGCTTTATTAAGTTTATCCATAGCAGATAAATATTCTTCTGAAGCAAGTGTGAGTTCTTTTTGAAGTTGCTTCAAAGCACTTTCGTGCTGAGCAAAGCCAGAGATGCCTCGTTGTAACGAAGCAATAGATTGTTTGATAGAGCTAAGGTTTGCTTGTGAAATTCTGATGTCCAGCATCAGGGCTTGCTGTCTGTTCAGAAGTTCGTCTGTATCGTTATTAGTGGTGGCACGTTGGGCGATAACTAATGATTTAAGTTCCTCACGTTTAGCTTCGACACGGGATTGAAGTCCCATATCTTGAGAACCACCATTGATAAATTTTTCATTTAAGTCGTCAATTTCTTCTCTTAGGAAAAAAATCTTCTTATTTCTAGATTCCGTTTTGGTGTCAAGTCCAGATTCTTTAATCCGTTGGTTTACATCACTTAAAGATATTTGTAACTTTCTTAAGTTGTTGCTTTCTTCTTTAAGTCGGTCATCGTATTCACTTAGTTTGGTGAATTTTGCTTCCGTCTCAGTATCATAACTCACAAGGTTGTTTTCAGTTTTGTAATTTTCCAGCGCTTGCGTTTTTGTTTCTAAATGTTGTTTTGCTTCTTCAATTTGTCGGGTAAGGATGTCTACCGATTGACCAGTTTGATTATTATAAATAATTGCATCGTATCTTAAAAACTCTTCCCCAAGTACGTTCACAACAAAAGCAGAAAGTCGAGGGTTATGTGAACCAAATTTTATCACCACATAATCAGATAGATTCACACGCTTGACGGAAATATTTTTTAAAATGGATTCAGCGTCATATTCATAAACTTCTAATATTTCGGTAAGTTTTTTCTCAAACTCGTCATAAGTGGATAGTACTTTTAAACTTTCAAGGTTTGACTTAAATAGCGCTAAGGCAATTTCTTTTTCTTCTTTATTAAGCTTTGGGGTCTCAGGATCTACTTTTCCTGCGTAAGGTTCCGTGAAAGGGGCTTCATTGCTAGATAAATCATGAATCATTAATCGGTAACTCAATAAAGCTAATACAGACTCAGAGGTAATACTTTCCATTAAGTTATTGAACTTAGCAGTAGCCTCGTAAATATTAAACCGCTCTTCATCGATATTAATTTTCTTTGAAACGGTAAATCCTGTTGCCAACTTAGCTGTAGAAACATAAGTTTTCTTCATGTTCATTGTTAAAAGAAACGCTGCTAGCAAACCTATAAAGGTTACCGAGGCAATAATAAACTTGTTTTTGTAAAGTAATTTAAAGAGATATACAATATCCATAGTATTCTTACTGTAAGTCTAAAAGCCTAATTTGACTTTTAAGGTTGAAAATATAATGTTTATATAGGTCATTTTTTTTACCTTGAAGAACCTAAATACAAACGAATAACAAAGTAAAAATTTAATAAGTATAAGATGATGGAAAGTTTGTTTTTTATTTCGCTAGCAGTCGTTTTTTATACCTATTTAGGTTATGGAATTTTACTTTTTGTTTTAGTGAAGATAAAAAGAGTCTTTCAACCTTCAAAAAAGATGGTGACTGAAGGTTACACACCTTCGGTTACTTTCATTGTTCCGTGCTACAATGAAGGTGATATTATTGAAGAAAAAATCCATAATTGTTTGGCGTTAAATTATCCTAAAGAACTATTTGAGATTATCTTTATTACAGATGGCTCTACCGATGGTTCCAACCTAGTTGCAGAAAAGTATCCGGAAGTAAAAGTGATGCATGAGGATAAACGTGCGGGTAAATCTGCAGCAGAAAACAGGTCAGTTAAAGAGGCAAAGGGCGAAATAATAATTTTTTCAGATGCGAATACTGAGCTTCCTACTGAAGCAATAAATAAAATAGTGAGACACTATGTAGATCCTAAAATTGGCGCTGTATCAGGGGAAAAAAGAATTGCTGCTAAAGATGCTGATAATGCTTCAGGAGCAGGAGAGGGGATTTATTGGAAGTATGAATCGGCCTTAAAGCGGTTAGATGTCGAATTGTATACCCTAGTAGGAGCGGCTGGAGAGCTGTTCTCACTTCGTAAATCGCTTTTTCAAGATTTAGAACAAGATACAATCTTAGATGATTTTATGCTCTCTATGCGCATTGCTGGAGAGGGGTATGTGGTAACGTATGATCCAGAAGCTTATGCAATGGAAACAGCTTCAGCATCGGTAAAAGAAGAATTAAAACGCAAGGTCCGCATTTGTGCTGGAGGATGGCAGGCTATGGTTCGTTTAGCTTATATCTTAAATCCGTTTAGGAATTTCATATTGTTTTTTCAGTATCTGTCTCACCGGGTTTTACGATGGAGTGTTACCCCCGTCTTTCTCTTTGCTATGGTTCCTATCAATATTTACTTAGTGATGAAAGCCAGTGAATTTTCTATATACCACGTATTTCTTATTGGTCAGATAGGCTTTTATAGTTCTGCAATTCTTGGTTGGATATTAGCAAATAAAGAGATTAAAGTAAAAGTGCTTTACGTGCCTTATTATTTTTTAATTATGAATTACTCTGTGATTGCAGGCTTTTTTAGATACCTCAATAAATCACAAGCAGCTGCATGGGAACGTTCGGCTAGGGCAAAAAAATAAAAGTCACCTTAGATTACCAAGGTGACTTTATCTAATTAATTTTAAGTTGCTTAATTGTCGGATGAGACAATTGTTTTTAAACAACGTTGATTTTTATGAGATTTATTTGACAACAACTTTTTCAGTATATGCGTCTCTTTCAGTTTGAATTAAAAGCGTATAAATGCCAGAAGATAGTCCAGACACATTAAATTCCAGTTCACTAGTTTTACCGATACTAGCAATCATTTTACCTTGCGTATTCAGCAAATGTGCAGAAACAAGCGACTCAGCTCCCATATCGATTGTAATAGTTTCACTACTAGGATTAGGGAAAACAGAAATCCCTATTTCTTTGGCTGTTTTGTTAGCGGCTAAATCAGTTATTACTCCTGTTTTACTTTGTTTAAACAACCAAGCCCAAACAGCGTCATTTTTAAACGTTTTAGTCCATGAATCATGACCTCCGTTTTTGTAAAGAGTAAAGGAGTGATACCCCTTAGGTTCGTTAACACCAATTTCAGCAGTCATAGACATGGTGGTGTCGTCACCGTTAATGTCCATATTCATTTGAAATGTATAATCATCTAAAGCTACTGTGTTGTTTATGCCAAAGGGATAAATACCACCATTCACAGCTGTGGGGTTTAACCCCGCACTTATGCGCATAAAATTATCACGACTTTTAGTATAGGTTACAGTCCCATCAAGAAAATTATGATGCCCCCACCAAGGCATGGTTCTAAGGTATTTAGCAGGATTACTTACTGTTGCTGCTGGACAAATTGCGACTACAGCAGCGGTTGTTTCAGGGTATTTATCTACAAACTGAACCGCGTTTTTGCCTCCAGCACTAAAACCAATAATATAGACACGGTTTAGATCTATTTTATAAGCAGCTATGATAGCATCGTACATGTCTTTTACTCTGTCTTGAATGATGTAATTTTGTCCAGAGGCTTGAGGGCAAATAACCACCGCTTCGAATGATTTACCATCGTTTTTGACAATCTGTAAAGGACCTCGATCAATGGTTTTGTTTAAAGAACTAGAAGTGCCATCACCCCCTTCTCCAGTGCCGGCCATACTAATTATCAAGGGAAATTCAGTATTGCCATCATAGCCATTAGGAAGATATTCTGCATAACCAGTTATCCAGGGTAAGGTATTCATGTCGCTTGTTACTTTGGTGATGGTTCCAGGGGTACCAAAAGGTTGTGCTTTAAGTGCTAGCGTAACACATAAAAGAACGGTTGATAGTAAGATTGTTTTCATAATTATAAGGGGTATGAGTTAATAAAACTAGTTGAAGGTTTTAGTTAATGAATTGTTGCTTAAAGGTAAGGCTCTCTATTTTTACTGACAAGTAAATAGTCTTTTAATTAAGTAGTTATACTTGGTTTTGATTATTTTTATAGATAGATGAAAATAAAAATAAACCTTGGGGTTGAATTTGTAAATATTATACTTACTTTTGTGTCACCAAATCGCGGGATGGAGCAGTTGGTAGCTCGTTGGGCTCATAACCCAAAGGTCACTGGTTCGAGTCCAGTTCCCGCTACTAAGCGAGACTCTTCAGTTAATTCTGAAGAGTCTTTTTTTTTTAATAATGCTACTTAGGGAACAAATTTCAATAGGATGTTTAATCAAAAGGCGTTAACAAATCAGTAGTAGATTCCCTTGTTTCAATTTTCTTTTAATTTTTTCAACTTTCTATGCCCCACTCTAATAAAAAATGAGTGCTATTGATCGATTTGACTATTGGAGCTTATAGTCAAGATTACCGGTTATACCACAATGCGAGGAGAAACTTGCCTAGAGTGTTTCTGGCATTCTACTAGAATCGTCTTATTATCAGGTGTTATACAAATTTCTAAGGGCTGGCATGACTATGGCGCATTTCAGGATTATGTTTTATGAAAATGAAAAATAATATGAAAATGTTAAGCCAATATAAATCAATAATAACATCATTTACTTTACTCAACGTCTGTTGTCTGCTTTTTTCTGGCTGTAGTATGTCCTCAACTGCTATCACAGGAACATGGATGAATGAAGATACATTAGCACCGCATTACAATCACATCCTAGTGGCTCCGTTTATTTCGGATAACCATATTCGGAATGATGTCGAGTTTAAATTAGCACAGCAGCTAAGTGAGCGTGATGTTAAAGTTGAAAGGGGGAGCAAGTTTTTACCACAGAAAAATACCGCTTCTACAACTGACAGAGAGGCTGTTTTTGAATCAGTAAAAGCACAAAAAGTTGATGCGATCCTTACAGTTTCATTAATTGATAAAGAAGCTGAAACGCGCTACGTGCCCGGTTCTTACACGTATACGCCTTATCCTACGTATTCGTATTACGGTACATTTAGTGGTTATTATAATTATCAGAATCGAAGAGTTTATGAACCTGGTTATTATGTAACTGATCACTACTATTATCTTGAAACGAACTTATACGATGCTGAAACCGAAAAATTAATTTGGTCTGCCCAGACTGAAACCTACGATCCAGCAACTATTGATTCCTTTACTGAAGATTATTCCAAAAAAATAACCGTGCAATTGAGGAAAGATAGTATAATCTAAAAAGTACGGAAATGATAGGTTTAGATGCAGTCCTTTTGTTTTCAGATCACTTTTTTATAGAAAAAAGTGATCTGAAATTTTATAGCTAAAGGAAAATATTTAGCGCAGCTGTTGTATCGATAATCGATGAATTAGCATCAGTTAAGTTTGGGATATAGGGTTAGTAAATGAAGTGAATTTTGTAAAGTCCGGAGATTTGAGACTTTCAAAAAATTGAACTAACTTATTTCAGAATTAATAATTACTTTTTCGAAACACAAGAAATAGTTTTTAATAGCGATGGATTTCATAGACTACTATAAAACATTAGGGGTAAGTAAAACAGCCACTACGGAAGAAATAAAAAAAGCTTACAAGAAGTTAGCACGAAAGCACCATCCTGATTTGAATCCAAATGATGCAAATGCTAAAGCTAACTTTCAAAAAATAAATGAAGCGAATAGTGTATTAAGCGACCCTGAAAAACGTAAAAAATACGATCAATATGGCAAAGACTGGCAACATGCTGATGAATTTGAAAAAGCAAAACGCAGCCAATCTTCAAATCCTCGAGGAGGTGCTTCAGGTTTTCGCGCACAAACTGGAAGTGACTATTCTGATTTTTTTGAGTCGATGTTTGGTGGCGCAACAGGTGGAGGTGGTCGCCAAGTGAAATTCAGAGGGCAAGATTTCCATGCAGAATTACAGCTTCAACTGTTAGATGCCTATAAAACGCACAAACAGACCCTAAGTGTAAATGGTAAAAACATTCGAATTACTATTCCCGCAGGAATAGAAAACGGACAAACCATCAAGATTGCCAATTATGGGAGTCCTGGCATCAACGGTGGTCCCAATGGTGATTTATATATAACCTTCGCTATAGCAGAACATGCAGGGTTTAAGCGGGTTGAGAATAACTTATACACAACGGTAGATTTAAACTTGTACACTGCTGTATTAGGTGGAGAAATTACCATTGATACCCTCGATGGAAAAGTAAAACTGAAAGTACAGCCAGAAACACAAAATGGTACCCAAGTAAAGTTAAAAGGTAAAGGGTTTCCTGTCTATAAAAAGGATGGGAGTTTCGGAGATTTATTTGTGACCTATAACATTCAAATTCCTACAAATTTAAGTGATCAACAAAAGGAATTATTTAAGCAATTGTCGAATAGTTAAAAAGTAATACCATGAATTTAGAAAATCTAATATCAGTCGACCATTTTTGCACGAGTCATAACATTGAAATCACTTTTGTTAATTCATTGGAACAAAATGGATTAATTCAATTAGTTAGCATTGAAGAAAAGCCTTTTATCGAAGCAGATAAATTACCCGACTTGGAGAAGTTTGTCACTTATCATTATGAGTTGGAAATTAATTTGGAAGGGATTGAGACTATTGTTCATTTATTAGGTAAAATAGAGCAGCTACAACTTGAAAATAGAGTCTTACGCAATAGGGTATCATCACACTCGTAGTGTTAAATAGTCAAAATGGCTGATGGTGTTATTTACTAATCCCCTTTAATAGTTGAATTATACTTATTATTTTTTTGGATAGTGGCAAAAGCCCAATAAAGACCTGTTTAAGATGATTTTTTATTTGTACAGCCTCTATGGAATTAAAATTACTTAATACTAAAACGTTTATAAAGTAATATCTCACGTTCATAAATTAGCTCTAACTGATTGGTGTATTTCAATGCATTTTTAATGCAAATAAATTCAATTTTTAACTAAACAACATCACAATGAAAAAGACACTACTCAGTATTTTTGTAGCCTTATCTGGGGTTGCAGTGGCTCAAGAAAATGCAACCATGTTAGTTCCTCCAGAGGCACCTTATCAAAAAGAATTTGGTACAAGCATAGCAATTGCTCCAAATAGCAGTAAGATAGCAATTGGCTCTGAATTTGGTAATCTTAGAGGTACCGTTTATTTATACAATTCTGACACATTTGATAAAAAACTTATTGGTTCTCAAATAGATGCTAATTCAATCAGGTTTGGAGAATCCGTAGCACTCAATGAAAAATTCCTTTTTGCAGGTGACTGGAGTTACCCGTTAAATGGGGGAAGTAACTACGGTAAAGTCCATATTTTCAAAGCTCCTAATAATGATGGTAACTTCAATACCACACCCATTCAAACGCTTACGGGCGCTGTAAATTATGGTAGGTTTGGAGATAAGGTTATAGTAAGAGGTAACTGGCTTGCAGTAGTATCAACGGGTACATCAAGTTCTATTTTTTTATACAAAGAAGAAGGACCAACAAACCAACCATGGGTGTTAAAACAACAGATTCAAATTAGTGATCTATATAATCAAGCTGTAGCTCTTGATGATAACCACCTTGTAGTAGGTACAAATGGTGAACTTCGAGTGTATCAGAAACAAGGCAATCAGTTTAACCATATCTACACTAGGGCTCAGGGTGCCCGACCAAGCTGGGCAACCACTGGTTATGGGGCTGGAGTAACAATCAACGATGGTAAAATAGTAATCGCTGATAAAGGTGCTGGTAAGGCTGAAGTGTTAACTGGCTGGGGTTCAAATTGGTCTTCTTTCGGTCAATTGACGAGTCCGAATTATCCTACTGACAAATTTGGTGCTTCAATTGTGATTAAAGACAATTATATTATTCTATCAGATTATTTTGCGCCCAAAATTTATGTATTTGAAAAAAGTGGTAGCAATTATACTTTCAAACATGAATTAGGAATTGAACACGATTTAATTACTCGTAGTAAAGCTGGGGAAATTGCCATTAATAATCAATCTGTATTGGTTGCAGCTACTCCCCATACAACTTTCCCTGGAGTTGCTAATTCGAGCGGATCAAGTTCGTCAGATAGAGGTACAGCTTTTATAGGCAATTTTTTCAACTTAGTAAAATCGGTGGGACAAGCGTATGAATACAATGACAATATCTACAACGCACAGCAAATTGAACTTTACCGTCCGGTAAAAGCAGCTATATCAAACGCTAATGACAACGATTATTATAAAGTAACGATTGCTGAAGCTCAAACAGTTAGCTTTGAATTGAGTAATCTACCAGCAGATTATGATATTGCTATCTATCAATCAGCTTCAAATCAAATTCAAAGTAGTACCCTATATGGTTTACATAATGAATACACTGCTTTGTACTTAAATCCAGGTACTTATTATGTGAAGGTATACTCAAAACAGGGTGCGGCTAATAGCACGCAACCTTATTCATTAGTGGTAAGAGGCTCAAATTGTGTAGAGTTTGTTGATTTAAATAACCATAGTGCTCAGACGGCTATAAGCTTGGCTCAAACAGCTTCAGGGCTGTTGTTGGGTACTATTAAAGAAGTAGGTGAAGAAGATTGGTTTTCCTTCAATCACTATAGTAGTTCAAATTTTCCTTATAAAATTGAAGTCTCTCTTTCGAATTTAATTGCTGATTTTGACATTTACTTGTATGATGAAAATTTATCAGAGATAGCTCGTTCATGGAATGGTGGTTATAGCAATGAGTTTATCAGTACTGGAGAAATGCCAACTGGAAAGTACTATGTTCGTGTGGATGGTTGGAGTTCAGCTAAAAGTGATCAATGTTATCATTTGAGTATAGAATCTACTTCAGTATCATCGGGTAGTTCTCGAGTTTCCAGTGAGACCACCACTACTAAAAAAGAAGCATTAGGTTTAATTGCCTACCCTAACTATTTCCAGAATGGAAAAGAAGTAATGGTTAGCTTAGAGTGTGGAGAAGTGAAAATACCGAGTACACGAATTAAATTGCTTCAATCGGGTACTTCAGAAACGATATGGGAAGAAAATGTAAATGTGGTAAATGGTAAAGCGACAATTAATTTACCTGCCATGAGTCCAGGACTCTACTTATTGTATTCTCCAGATTTAGGTAATACAAAAATAGTGGTGCAATAAATAATCTAACAAAAAAGGTGTTAAACATTTGTTTAACACCTTTTTCATTTCATAGTATATTTTGTTGTGATTTTTTTATAATCATTATTTAGCAATTTTAAGTTGATTACACTTCAATACCAACAACTAATACATCATCGGTTTGGGGAATATCACCTTTCCAGTCATTAAACTCTTTTGCTAATAAGTCATATTGCTCATGCATCGGTACGGTAGAGGTACTCACTAAAAACTCTCTATATCGTTTGGTGTAGTACTTTTCATTTAATTTTCCTCCAAATTGATCTTGAAAACCATCAGAAAAAATATAGTATTTATCACCTTTGACCGCGTCAAGTTCATGAGTTTCAAATGTTTTTTTTGTATTAAAGAGGGTTTTTCCAATTGAATTTCGAGATCCTTTGATGACAGTCACTTCACCATCTCTAATCTTATATAAAGGATTTTTAGCAGCAGAAAAGTATATTTTATTCTCGTTGAAGGTTAAGATACTTATGTCCATTCCGTCACTGATATTTGCAGTATCTGCTTTTTCTGAAGAAAAGCTTTTTATCACCGCATCATCTAATAATTCAAGAATTGCGCTGGGAGTATAAATGTTTTTTTGGGCAACTATATCATTGAGAAGGGCACATCCTAAAACGGTAGTTAGCGCTCCTGGGACGCCATGACCCGTACAGTCAGCAGCTACAATTACTTTGGTGTTTGTTTCCTGATCTGCGTAAAACCAATAAAAATCGCCACTTAAAATATCCTTTGGTCTGAAAAAGGCGAAGGAGTTGTCAAAAAATTCGACTAAATCATTTTCTTCCCCTAAAATGGCATGCTGTATTCGTTGAGCATAGCGAATACTGGAAGTGATTTGTTTATTCGTAGCTTCAACCAGATTTTTTTGTACAATTAATTCCTCATTGATTTCTTCTACTTGTAGTCTAGCTGTTATTTCTTTAACAGTTAAATCATAGCGGGTTCGGATTAATATGAACATGAAAAGACCCACTGCAATTAATAATAAACCACCGTTGAGTAAGAATGTATTAAAATTAATTTCGGGGTTCAAAAAAATAAAAAAGGAAGAAACAAGTGCAGAAGCAGAGATGACCAATGCTGACATTTTCCAACTCCATAGTATAAACATGCCACCAGCGATAAACAGGGCCATATAATTAAGGCAATGACCGAGGATATGCTCACTTGAGATTAGACCAAACGTGTATGCGTTTTGTAATGAAATAAGCGTAAATGGAATAAAAATCAAAACGGTGTTAGTCTTAATTTTTAATTGTGTTCTTAATTTGAGAATAGCAAAAGTTATTGCTGCAATTGATAAACGGATGATTAAAAGTTGTGTAGATGAATCCGGTATATTAATGTAGTCAGTAATAGCAAAAAAAGGATCAAATATAATCGCAATCCACGCCCCAAGAACGTGGTACTTTTCCGCTGATTTTTCTAATTCAGCATTGATTTTTTCTTCTCGTTGTCTCAATTATCTTTTAAGTTAGATGGTATTAATGTTATAAACATGTTTCAACTCCTATTCAATATAATCAATTCCTGTAAGAAATAAGCGGAGGATTATTAAAGTCTTAAACTAGTTTTAGCAAATTTTGTTTGGTTTGAATGACTAATTTTAATGAACATCGTAATGCGATTTAAACAAAAAAGACGAAGCCATAATGGCTTCGTCTTGTTCTTATTTTAAAGTAGTTAAACAATTAAAGACCAAACACGTCTTTATTAATTGCCTTTAATGCAGCGGTTTTGTCTTGTGTTTTAACTACCACTGACACATTGTAGTTGCTTCCTCCAAACGAGATCATACGTAGTGGAATGTTGTGAAGAGCCGTTACCACCTTACCTAAAATACCTTTATTTTGTTTGAAGTTACCTACTACGCAAACAATAGATTGATCGCTGTCAACTTCTACATAACTAAACTTCTCAAGTTCTTCACGAATTAACTTAAGCTGAGAGTCATCATCAATCGTTAATGAAACGGCAATTTCAGACGTAGTAATCATGTCAACTGGGGTACGGTGTTTTTCAAAAATCTCAAACACTTTTCTTAAGAAGCCATAAGCTAATAGCATGCGGCTAGACTTAATTTTGATAGCCGTAATATTGTCTTTTGCAGCAACAGCTTTTACCTCTTCTTTACCTGAAGCAGTAGAGATAACAGTACCATGTGCTTCAGGCTGCATGGTATTTAACAATTTAACAGGAATATTTTTTACCTGAGCAGGTCGAATTGTTGCAGGGTGAAGTATTTTTGCTCCGAAATAGGCTAATTCAGCCGCCTCATCAAAGGAGAGTTGTGCAATAGGATAGGTTTTGTCAACCACACGAGGATCGTTGTTGTGCATGCCGTCAATATCCGTCCATATTTGTACTTCAGTTGCATCACCAGCGGCACCAACCAGTGAAGCGGTGTAATCACTGCCACCTCTTTTTAGGTTATCTACCTCATTCAAATGGTTCATGCAGATGTATCCTTGAGTAATGTAAATAGTTGTTTCAGGTTTTTCAGCTAAGATAGCTTTTAGTTTGTTGGAAATCGCTGACAATTCTGGTTCATCGTCCGCATCGATACTCATGAAATCTAATGCCCATAATAATTCAGATTTCACGCCTTTTTCTGTTAGGAAATGCTGGAAAAGTTGGGTAGAAATCAGTTCGCCTTGTGCTAACATCAACCGCTCTTCCACGTCTGTGAAATCGGAATCCAACACATTTCTGATGATGGTAAACTGTGTTTCTATAACTTCCTTACCTTTCTGCTTTCCAGCTGGGGTAGAGTAGAGGTTATCGATGAACTCTTCATATTTGGTGAATAATGCTTCGATTTGATTTGAAGCATTTATTTTATCTTTTTTATATAAAGCTTCATTGATTTGAACTAATGAGTTAGTCGTGCCTGAAACGGCTGATAATACGACTATCTTTTGATCATTATCTTTTGTAATCAAGTCTTTAACTTGATTCATTCTCTCTGGACTTCCTACTGAAGTACCTCCAAATTTTAAAATCTTCATATCGAATAGTTCTTTCTAATTCTTAAAATCCTAACATTTTTATTGCGGTAATGGCTGCTTCATCGCCTTTGTTACCATGTTTTCCCCCAGCTCGGTCAAGCGCTTGTTGTTGCGTGTTTGGCGTTAAGACACCAAATATGACAGGCTTGTTGTATTTTAATCCCACTTGAGTAATTCCGTGTGCGACAGCATCACAAATAAAATCAAAGTGTTTAGTGTCTCCTTGCACCACACAGCCGATGCATATGACCGCATCAATCGCTGATTTTTCTGCCAACCATTGTGCACCAAGACTCAATTCAAAACTTCCTGGAACTGTTTTTTTAATAATATTATCCTTTTTTGCTCCGTGTTTTATGAGTGTGGTCAGGGCTCCATTGTAGAGTGCCTCGGTTACTTCAGCATTCCATTCTGAAACTACCAGTGCAAATGTTTTAGTTGAAATGTCTGTGATATTCTTGCCTGAATATTCACTTAGACTTTTATTGCTTGATGCCATCGTTTTTATTAATGAACCCTATTTAAAATAAAAAAGGATAAAACCTTTGGGGTCTTATCCTAATTTCTTGTGAGTGATTGAGATATTACCCTTTTGACACTAATAACTGAGCTTTAACCTTTGCCTTGTTTTTCTTGGCATTAGTCACTTCAGTTGCCTTAGGGAATTTCGTCTTCTAATGTTTCGTAGGTTTTCACGGCTTCCGCTAATTTGCCATTTAGCTCTTGAGCTAAAGCAAGTTTGAGCATATAACGTGGTGTATACGATTTGTTTTGTTTGTAATCAACAGCTTTTTGATAGTATTCAATGGCACTTGAAAGTTCTCCTTTCTCCAGGTAAGCATCGCCAATTAAACTATATGCTCTTGCTTGAACTAATAAATCAGACGATTCAAATTTTTTTAAACTTTCAATTGCTTGATCAAATTCACCTTTTTTCAAGAAAGCCACACCAGCATAGAAGTTAGCTAAGTTGCCTGCCTTGGTCCCAGAGTAGTCTTCCGCTACATCCAACACACCAGGTGCACCATTGCTACCATTGAGAACAGCATCCAATGAATCTTGTTCGTAATAGTATTGTGCTGGATAAAGTTCTAATTGAGCTTCAAATTCCTTTTCACCAGAAGATGAGCCAAAGTAGACTGCTGCGACAATAGCCACTGCAATTACTGCAATAGCACCACCAATGATTGTTTTGTTTTTCTTTACAAACTCTTCGGATTTATTTATTTGTTCCGCGAGTGCTTCTGGATCTTCTATTAGATCCATTCCTTTTTTATCTTGTTCCTTAGCCATCAAAAATTAGTCTTGTGTAAATGGATAATCCGCTTGATCGTAAATATCAGTATATATTTGATCAACATCAGGGAAAGGTGATTCTTCAGCGAACTTCACTGATTTTAATACTCTTTCCTTAATTTTTTTGTCAATATCAGTCAATTGTGCTTCAGTAGCATACTTTTGTTCTAGTATAACTTTTCTTACTTGCTCAATTGGATCTTGTAGTTTATATTCTTCTAACTCCTCTTTTGTTCTATACTTTGCAGGGTCAGACATGGAGTGTCCTTTGTAACGATAAGTATTGAATTCTAATAGGGTAGGACCTTCGCCTGATCTTGCTCTTTTTGCAGCGCGTTCAACAGCTAAATGTACTTCTTCTACTGACATTGCGTCAACTGGTTCTGAAGGCATGTCATAAGAAAGACCTAGTTTGTATAGCTCAGTAACGTTAGAGGTTCTCTTTACAGAAGTACCCATTGCATATTGATTGTTTTCAATTACAAATATTACAGGAATCTTCCAGGTCATAGCCATGTTCAAAGCTTCGTGAAAAGCACCTTGACGAACAGCACCGTCACCGATGTAGCAAATAGCTAAGTTGTCAGTTCCTTTATATTTTTCAGCGAATCCAAGTCCAGCACCTAATGGAATTTGTCCACCTACGATACCATGACCACCCACGAAACCAACTTCTTTGTCAAAAATGTGCATTGATCCACCTTTACCTTTCGTAGTTCCAGTAGATTTACCATACATTTCTGCTAAAATTGCATCAGGGTTAGTACCTAACGCAAGGGGAATTCCATGATCACGGTAGGATGTGATATATTTATCACCTTTTTTTAAGGCACTTACAGCACCCGAAGAACACGCTTCCTGTCCTATATACAAATGACAAAAGCCTTTGATTTTTTGTTGACCGTACAATTGGCCGCACTTTTCTTCAAATCTTCTTTGAAGTAACATGCTCTCGAACCAATACATGTACGTCTCTTTTGAAAACTTCTTTGCAGAAGTTACTTTTGTCTTAGATGAAGTTTTAGTAGATTTCGTTTTGTCACTAGCCATCTTGCACATTAATTTTTGCCGGCTACAAACATAATTAAAACAATTCAATATAGAAATTAATGCACATTGAAAATCTTAGTCTGTTGAATTTCAAAAACTATCACGACATGTCGATTAGTTTTTCACCTCAGATTAATTGTTTTGTAGGTCCTAATGGAAGCGGTAAAACAAATGTTTTAGATGCTATTCATTACTTATGCCTTACAAAAAGTGCATTTAACTTCACTGATTCTCAGTTAATTTTGCACAAAGAAAACTATTTTATAATCAATGGTAAAGTGCAGATAAATGATGAGACTTCAAGGATAGCTTCCAGTTTTCAGGCGGGTAAAAAAGTATTTAAATTTAATCAGCATACCTATGAACGGTTAAGTGAACATATTGGAAAAATGCCTTTAGTGATTATCTCACCTAATGATAATGAGGTAGTTCAGGAAGGAAGTGAAATTCGAAGAAGGTTTTTTGATAATATTTTATGTCAATACGATAAAGAATATTTAACGTATTGTATTCTTTACGCAAAGTATATAAAGAATAGAAATGCGCTTTTGAAACAATTTTCTGAAAGACGTTATGTTGATAAAGACTTGTTAGAACCTTTTGATACAGAGTTGTTACGTTTAAATAAATTGATTTATGATAAGCGTAAAGAAATGTTAAAAGAGTTTCAGCCCATATTTGATTTCAGTTATTTAACACTTTCTGATCAGGCAGAAACTATAGAGTTGACCTACAAATCACCTGTTGAGGATATTGACTTTAAGCAGAACTATAAAAAAGCATTAGAGAAAGATATTTTTCTTCAACGAACAACTTTGGGAGTACATAAAGACGATTATGAGTTTGTGATTGACGGTCAGCCATTGAAAAAATTTGGTTCGCAAGGTCAAAAAAAGACTTATATCATTGCTTTAAAGTTGGGGATGTTTAAATTATTGGAGAAGAAAAAGCGGATGCGTCCATTATTGCTCTTGGATGATATATTTGATCGGTTAGATCCAGTTAGAGTACAGCGTTTGATTAATATGCTAGCAAGAGGTCATGCAGGTCAGGTGTTTATATCAGACACTGATGCTGAGAGAACAATAGCTTTATTTAGACATTTAAAGCAAGATATTCGGTTTTTTGAAGTAAAGAATGCAAAAATAAAACAACTTGAAACAACAGAAGAGATATAATAGAGCCAAAACGGAATCGATTTCTTTAAAAGAAGGAATTACTGCCTTGATTGATAGTTATCGATTGCGAGCGAAGTTTGATGTGACAAGCGTAGTAGCCAATTGGGAAACGTATGTTGGTAAACCAATAGCCTCAAAGACCTCTAAAATATATGTACACAACCGTAAACTTTTTGTGCGGATAGAATCACCCGTTATGCGAAATGAGTTAAAATTAATGAAGTCTCAGGTACTGCATGCTGTGAATAAAAATTATGAATCACCAGTGATTGACGATGTTGTATTTATTTAAGAGAATCAGAATTCAATCTACTTTTATTTATTTCAAACTTTTTTCAAATTTATATTTCAAGTTTACTTAAACCAAAGAGAGAGATTATGAGTTTGACATCAGAGAATGTAATACCTGGAAATCACGGGAAAATATTTGAAACAAATGCTTCTAAAGATGAGCAGATGGATGAAATTCAAGCAATGGTGATAAAAATAAAAGGAGTGAAAGATGTGTTGTTAGTAAAAGATGTTTTTCCAAGACAGTTTATTGTACACACAACAGAACTTGTTAAAATTGAGGAGATTGAAAAGGCTGTGAATGAATTGAAGCTACATGCTATTCCGAAAGGGTTCTTTTCTTTATAAGACGAGATGTGTTTTGCTAATTGTAATAAGTGGGTTTAGCCAAATATTTTTTATTTAACAGATAGGTATAATATAAATATTGAAAATCAGGTGTCTACATACCAATCCGTAAACACCTGATTTTGATTATAATTAAAATTATTGTTTAACAAACCGTAGTGTTTCCTCAGGCGTCTGAATAAAATAAACACCTAATGGTAAATTTTGAATATCAATAAAATTACCATTTCCTTTTTTTAACATTCTTCCTAGCGGAGTTGTTAAAGTCCAAGAACTTTCTTCAGACAAGGTTAATCTGTTTGAAGCTGGGTTAGGGAAAAGATATAGTTGATTTTTGTTTATTTCTTTTTCCGTACCAGTAGTAAGACCATTATCATTTGAAGCATTTGAACAATCACCTAAGCGAAATTCTTCGACTTCAATGGTTACATTTGATAAAGCGAGAGGTTCAAAATTAGGTGCGCCTGTGTTCTTTTGATTGGTTACTGTTAAAAGAATTGTAGCGACTTGCGAGTAATCGAAACCGTTGTCATACGTTTTGGTGGCATAGTTCGCGTTATAACCATTGCTTAAATCGCCTTTAAATGTAAATGTCGCACCAGACTTTACATTGGCGGTCACGCCATATTGCCAAGCATCAGCAAATGGCTGACCAGCAGCAGTTGCATAGGTGTTAATCAAGTTACCACCAATGTCTTGTATGGCTAGAGCTATATTTACATCGGATGAGGAGTTGTTGGTGAATATGAATTCAAATGTTGCGTCATTACTTAAATCGATAGTAGTTTGAGGGTTTTCCCCGCCAAAGGAAAATCCAAAAGGTACATATTGAGCTTGGGCTTGAGTAATAGTTGCTTCAAACTTTTAGTTGTGTTATTTCTAGCTATCAAGGGCTTGAAAATCAGGGTTGTCATCTCCTGCTAAATCAGCTTCACCCCAAGAGTATACTCCTCCGTTTGAATTAAAAGGGTCAGTTTTCAAGGTGAAATCATCTTTTACACCGACTGAACTAAACCCAGATGTACAACCACTTTCACAAGCGTTAGGTGTAATGCCGGTTTACCACCAGAACAAACATCACAATTGTCTATAGTGGCACTGCCATTTTTATCACCATTACAATCAATTAATTCGGAAGCATTAATTATTATGTAATTGAAATTCCAACCTCCAGTCAGTAGCTTCAATCTTAAGCGTATGTTTGCCTGAAGTAAGACTAACTGTTTTTTCTACCGATACCCACGTTTGCCAATCACCCGTGGCAGGAATGTCTAAAGTGTGTTCTTCCGCATTATCAATAAAGAGCTTTAATGAACCACCATCTGGCGAAGCTATTCGGTAAGAGAAGCTGTAGTCACCAGTTCCAGTAGCATTGACCGTGATATTCCATCCAATCGTTTTTATCTATGAAACCAACATTTTGTCCGCCACCAACATCCGTAGTTGTTTCGCGCGATACGCCAGACATTTTTGCGTAGTGCTCAGCTTCTAATTTACCAGGTATGGAAATAAAGTAGGTTGTTTTGGTTCATAAAATGGACAGTTAGCTTTTAAGTTAGAGCGGACTAAGCCACCACTCCAAGTTAGTTGACTGTCGTTCCAAAATCCTCCTGGCTTGGTTCCAGGTTTTAAGGGCTGATGCTCCTTCGTCTTTGTCGCAAAGACTCCAGTTACAGTGACTGATTTTATTATCATTCATCCAGTTCCACCAATCTTTAGAGCTTCCTTCGTTTACAGCCCCCTGTCCTAAGTAGTTTACAGTTCCATATTCAGTTACAAAGACACACAACCCATTTCCTCGTGTAGCATTTGCTCGGTTTCTATAATCTTGATAATGTGAATCTGCATAGTAGTGTAATGTATAAGCTATGTTGGGTTGATTAATGGCATTTCCAATAACCGCATCTGGAAAAGCAGACTATTGTGGTGTTCCACATACGATGATGTTGTCGGAGTCATATTTGCGAATTTCAGCAATTACTTGTTCTGAGTAACTTTTAATTTCACCCCAACTGTAACCAATAGGTTCGTTAAATATTTCGTAAATGATATTTGGATGATCACCATATTCTTGAGCTATTGTTCTGAAGAAAGATTTAGCGGCTTCAATATTTCTAGGAGCATAATGTGCGTGCCAGTCGACTAAAACATAAATGTTCAAATCAATAGCGGCATCTATAACTGTTCTAGCACGAGCTAGACCGTTGTTTTCACTACTATAATAATTCCCATCATCATTTACACCAATTGCGGGTCTAATAACATTGATACACCAATCGTCTCGAAGCCATTTTATGGTGTTGTACTCATAAAACTCAGGGTACCACTGACTCCAGAAAAGTGACATGCCTTGTAGTTGCACTGCCTGCACCATTTTCATTAACGATATCAGGTCCTTGTACACGAAGCTGTCCCCATGATTCTACAGCAGTTTGAGCGTGAGCATTAATACAAAAAAATGAAACTGCCAATGAAGAGAGTTCTCATTGCAGCGATGATTTTAAGTTTGCTTTTCATATTTAGTACTTTAAGATTAAACTTGGTAGTCGATCCATTGATGAGGATCGACTTTGATTTCTGTGTTTTCTTAAAGTATACTATGGAATTTGATGACACAGGGTAAAATCTTGAATAAAAATTAAAAAAGTTAGTAAAATAGGTTTTAGAAACATTGTTTTAGTCGTTTAAAAACGTTGTTTAAAACAAGATTTAGGCATTGTTAACGTATCTGATCAGTGTTTTAGTCGTTCGCTATCGTCTGCTAAAAATCAACGTATTCCACGAGTTATCTTTTGACTTTTTTGTTCCAAGTTGTTGAACTATTTTTTGCTTAAAACTCCAACAAGCTTTTTGACCAACCGTTGTTTTTTTCTCTAAATCACTAGAAGATATTTATCCCTTTAGAGTGAATCACTAACGCAAAAATGTAAAATGCTTTTTCGATAGGCATTCTTAAACCATGGAAAAATGGTGTTAGCAGTAGGTGTTTCAGTTGTACCACATTTCGTGCAACTTCTACTTCTAAAAGAAGCCCCAGGGTATAGGTGTCGTTATTACATTTTCGACAGTTAAAGCCATCTTTCCATTTTATTTCTTCAAGAAGCTGAAAACAATGAAGCTTATCTGGGTACATTTCATGGAACTCTTCGGGATCAAGTTCAGTACCATGAATACGTTTTTTCGATACTTCAACGACTTTTTTACTTAAGTCACGGTTGGATAAATCTAGCTTAAGATTCATGGCTGTAATTTCTTTAGCTTGCTCTTCAAGAAGACTTTTTGCTTCGTTAAGGTCTTGAGTCCTTTCTTTCACTTTTGTTTCGAGTTCTCGATTGACTTTGTCTTTTAGTTCTTCGTTATGCTTAAGTCCTTCAATAATTAGTTCTTTATCTTTTATATGCTCTTCTTGTTTGAACCGAAGTTTATCACCCATTGCCATGGAAAACATAAGAATCTCAATGGTTACTGCAAAATTAAAAAAGTAAACAACATAGATAGAGTTATCTACAAGTCCCTGCATTCTTAAAAAAAGAATAAAAAAACTGATGATTATGAGTGAGGTACCAATGATTAAAAAACGTCTGTTTTTTTTATTATTTCGGTATTCGTTAATGCTATAGAACAAAATCATTAAGAATGGAATGATATAGAATAGTAGCCAATAATCTGGAATTGTACCAAAGCTTTTTATAGAGATATAACTGATGAAAAATGAACCTATTACTGACAATAAACGTGTTTTAAAGCGCGAAACAACATGACCAATATCTAAAAAGCTGATAGCATAAATGGCATAGCAGCCGAGATAGATTAGGGGTTCATAGTCTGCTAAAAGTCGGTTGATAGCTGGATGATGGGCCACAAGTATTGAAAACCAATACCATCTTCTGTGAATGAATTTAAGGGCAGCGCTCATCACGTACAGTGTGTAATAGATACGGGTACGCATTCCTGTAAAAAAATAAAGGATGAGATTATAAACGATCATGATTAGAAGAAAGCCATAAAAAATACCTAAGAAAAAATATTCACTTAACGAGTATTTTGAGAAAAAACTGTTGCTTTGAAGTTTAGCTGAAAACGCAATATGGGAATCTGATTCTATTTTAAGGTAAAAATGCCGAGTATCTACCTTTGGGAATGTCAATATCAAAAACCTGGTTTTTATGTTGGTAAACTCGTCCTCAAAAGGTTCATCAAAACCTTGTAAATTAATGATTTCGCCATCTTGGTTATAAAAAGTAAGTTGATCAATATGTGGGTCTAGTAATTCGATTACCCATTTGGTTCTGTTTCACAATCGTTGTATATGGTGTATTTTAGCCAGTAGGTAGATGGTATTTGCTAAAATAATGAAGTTGAATCCACTGACTATCGTATTTCTTTTATGTTTTCAATACTTAAGTTGTTCTTACTGATCTTCTAATACTTCATATTGATTGACGTCAAGAAATGATAATTATTGATTTCAGAAAGATGAATAGTGTTTGCATTAGTCTAAAAAAATAAAGTAAAGCAGTAAACCAATTACTTGTTGTATCAATTTCAGTATAGACTAATTTTCAAGGCTTTTTCGTGAAGATAATAAGATATTTAGAAATGACGAAATTATTTGGGAAAAAGAAATGTTAAAAAAATGTGTATGAAAAAAGTATAACCGATTGTAGACAAAGCTGTTTACAATCAGTTATGAAACTTATTGAACTAAAGAAAAAGTTCTTTCTTCTGTATTGAATGGACCTTCAATATAATTTCCGTCTTTATCCATTAATTGGATTTTGATGGTGTGTTCACCAACACTTAAGCCTTCCATAAAGTAAGGAACCCATTTAGTGATTTTGAATTCTGCTGAATTATCAATGGTAACCGCAACATAATTACCACCTTCAGAAATAGATGTGTTGATTAAATAGAAATCTAACATGACGTTATTGATGTCTTCGCCCTCATAACTTCCTTTAGGACGGCTATAAAACAAGTGTTCTGCTTCTAAATCAATGGAGTCTACTTCTGTGTCGCCTATAGCAAATTGTGTTAATGTGTAAGCACCTTCATGCTTTAAACTTTCATGATACGAACGCGATAGAAATGCTAAAGCAGTGTATGAACCAGGTTGTAGCTCTTTATTGAATTCTGCTTCGTAGTGTGCCGAATACGGTTCGTTGTTTAAGATCAGGTGTATGTGTTGTCCTTTAGCAGAATTAGCACAATTTTTTGTGTTAGCATCACCAGTTTGTTCACTCAACTTGTATTTTTCACCTGTAACAGTAAATGAAAAAGGAACTTCACCTTCTAATAGCACTGCACCATCAGCAGGTGAGTTAATTGCAAGTTTAGCATTGGGAATTCAGGTGATTTTACTTCAGTAAGTTTAATGCCATTATTTTCTAAAGCACCTAAAGCAGTACTATCGTTTATGACTGTGTTTTCTTCTTCAGTTGGAGTTGTTTCTTGTTCAACTGGTGCAGAAGAATTACATGCAGTAAAGAAAGCTGCAGCTCCAAGAATAGCAAGGTGTATAAAATGTCGTTTCATAATGATGTCGGATGTTTAGTTTTGTTTAAATTTTGATTCTATTAAAAACTGAAGGAGTTTTACCTTCATAATTATTCAAGTTCTTAGATAAGAACAGCATTTTAAGTTACAAATATTAAACCACGAGGTCAATGCTTTACACGGAAATCCCTTCTCTAGATTTAAATTCCTTCATAAATGGAAGTGATTCACAGAAAAAAGAATTTGTAGCTCAACTGGGTCATGCATATCACAACATTGGGTTTGTGGCGATTAAAAACCACGGATTGAGTAATGAATTAACCACTAATTTATATACTCAAGTCAAAGATTTTTTTGCTTTAAATGATGATGAAAAACGAAAATATGAACGCCCAGAGTTACATGGCCAACGCGGTTATATCAGTAAAGGAAAAGAGAAGGCTAAAGGACGAAAGGTAGGGGATTTAAAAGAGTTTTATCATGTGGGGCAAATCAAAGATAGTGAAGAGGAAATCATTCAAACATATCCTGATAATGTGTGGCCAGATGAAATTCCTGAATTCGAGAAATATTGTACACTAACATTTCAAAACTTTAGAAAATACTGGTCTTATTATTTTGCGAGCTATTGCACTTTATTTGGACTTAGATGAATTTTATTTTGAAAACAAAGCAAGTAAGGGCAATAGTATATTAAGGGCAATTCATTATTTCCCAATAGAAGATAAAGAAATGCTTAAAGCAGGAGCAGTGCGCGCGGCAGAACACGGTGATATCAACTTAATTACTTTGTTAATGGGAGCAAGTGCTGACGGATTAGAGGTATTAAGAAGGGATGGTACATGGATTCCTATTACCGCACTTCCTGATCAAATCATTGTTAATGTTGGCGATATGTTAGCTCGTTTGACCAATGATAAATTAAAATCCACAATTCATCGAGTTGTTAATCCATCTAATGAAAAATTAGGTACATCACGATTTAGTATTCCTTTTTTCATGCATCCGAGAGTTGATATGGATTTATCATGCTTACCCAATTGTGTAGATGATGAAAACCCCAAAAAATACGAGGACATTAATGCAGGAGATTTTTTATATCAACGTTTAGTGGAAATTGGACTAATAAAAAAATAGCTTAAAAATTACTGCTTTGAGATTGATTTAAACTTTCCTAGATTTAATCAATGGCTTCAGTTAAGAAAGTGCGTTATATTATTTTTTTAAAAGATGTATTGGTGCTTGCGATAAGTGCATTTGGTGGTCCTCAAGCTCATATTGCGATGCTTTTTGAGCGGATGGTAAAAAAGCATAACTACGTTACTGAAGAAGAACTTATTGAGTTAAATGCATTGTGTACGCTTTTACCTGGTCCTACATCAACGCAAACAATTACAGCAATCGGTTATAAAATCGGTGGAGCTAATTTAGCCTACCTTACATTATTAGTATGGGTACTACCTGCAGGTACTATAATGACTGCAATCGGTATTTTTATTATTAATCATCAATCTGCAGGATTATCACTAGATTTCACAAAATATATCCAACCGATGGCTGTAGGTATTATTGCTTATGCTGGTTATAAGATTAGCACGAAGGTGGTTAAAACAAAAATGGGAGTGATTCTATTATTTGCCTCAGCCTTAATTTCTTATCTCGTATCGAGTAATTATGGTCATCAACTAATTTCAGCAATTACTTTTCCAGTATTATTAATTATTGGCGGTTTAATAACTTCTATTAATTATGAAAAACAACCACGACTCAAAAATAAAAACAAAGGAGAAATTAACTGGAGTAATTTTTTTCTGTTTATAGGCGTATTTGTTGTAGCTGCTACTTTAAGTGGGATAACGCAAATGAAAATGGTCTCACTGTTTGAAAACTTTTATCGAAATGGAAGTTTGATTTTTGGAGGTGGACAAGTGTTAATTCCTCTTTTAAAAGCTCAATTTGTTGATTACAAACATTATTTATCAAATGAAGAATTTTTATCGGGTATCGGTTTTACACAGGCAATGCCAGGTCCTGTATTTTCACTCAGCGGTTATATTGGTGCATTAAGTGTTAGAGAGTATGGTATTTATGGACAAATATTGGGAAGTATTATAGCACTTGCGGGAGTGTTTTTGCCAGGTACATTTTTGATTTTCTTTGTCTATGGCTTTTGGAATAAACTGAAAGAACATCGTGCCGTTCGCGCATCACTCGAAGGTGTTAATGCTGTAGGTTCAGGGTTGGTTATTTGTGCTGCTTTTTTGCTACTAGAACCAATCAATACAGATTTAACTTCTGATGTTGGTTGGATAAATTTAGGGGTGATTGGCGGGACTTTTTTAATCATGTATACTGAAAAAATCCCTACACCATTTTTGATTTTAGCAGCATTAGCTGCGGGTTTCATATTTTAAAATATCGAGTAGGTATTTTCCATACCCACTTTTTACTAATGGTTCAGCAACAGTCTTCAATTGTTCAGCATTAATAAAACCCATGCGATAAGCTATTTCTTCAATACAACCGACTTTAAAACCTTGTCGTTTTTCAATTACTTGTACAAATGTACCTGCTTGCATCAATGAGTCAATAGTACCCGTGTCTAGCCAAGCAGTTCCTCTGTTGAGTACACGTACTTCTAATTTCCCTTGTTCTAAATAAACTCTGTTTACATCAGTGATTTCGTATTCTCCTCGTGCACTTGGTTGAATTGATTTTGCAATTTTAACCACATCATTGTCGTAAAAATAGATACCTGGAACAGCAAAGTTAGATTTTGGTTCTTTGGGTTTTTCTTCAATAGAAAGTGCTTTTCCAGCTTTGTCAAATTCAACAACACCATAGCGTTCAGGATCAGTTACGTGATAAGCATATACAATTCCGCCTTGAGGGTCAGTGTTTTGTCTTAATAATGTACCAAGTCCCGAACCATAGAAAATGTTATCTCCTAAAATTAGAGCTACTTTATCATCACCAATAAATTCTTCACCAATCACAAATGCTTGAGCTAAGTCCGTTTGGTTCTGGTTGTTCAGCATAGGTGAACTCGCAACCAATACTTTTTCCATCACCAAGTAATTTTTTAAAATGAGGTAAATCGTGAGGAGTACTAATAATTAATATTTCACGAATCCCCGACATCATTAATACAGATAGAGGGTAATAAATCATGGGCTTGTCGTAAACAGGCATTAGTTGTTTACTTACAGCTAATGTTAGTGGGTGAAGTCTTGTTCCTGATCCGCCTGCTAATATGATTCCTTTCATGGTTGAGTAGTTAGTATTGAGTAATTAGTACAAAGTATAAAGACTTAAAATCTAATCGAGTCTTTATACTATCAACTTTTTATCTCACTACTTATTATATTTATCGATCTGAATATTGTTTTTCGTAATAGGATTGGTAGTCGCCAGAAATGATTTCTTCCATCCACTTTTCATTTGCTAAATACCAATCAACGGTCTTTTCTAAACCCTGTTCAAAGGTTACTGAAGGAGTCCATCCTAATTCATTCTTTGATTTTTGATGCATCAATTGCATAACGCATATCATGACCAGGTCTGTCGGTGACGTAGGTGATTAATTCACGTGATTCACCTTCTTTACGACCTAGTTTTTTGTCCATGACATCACAAACCAACTTAATTAAATCAAGGTTAGTCCATTCGTTGAACCCACCAATATTATAGGTGTCACCTACTTTACCTTTATGATATACTAAGTCTATGGCTAAAGCATGGTCTTCTACAAACAGCCAATCGCGAATGTTTTCACCTTTTCCGTATACTGGAAGAGGTTTTTTCTTTTTGATGTTGTTGATAAACAGAGGAATCAACTTCTCAGGAAATTGGTTTGGTCCATAGTTGTTTGAACAGTTGGTAATTACTGTTTGAATACCATAGGTGTTTTGGTAGGCTCTTACAAAGTGATCCGAACTAGCTTTTGAAGCTGAGTAGGGTGATTGTGGGTCATAAGAAGTGGTCTCGAGAAATAAATCGGTTTCATTTAGAGAACCATATACTTCATCGGTAGAAATGTGGTAGAATAAATGTTTATCAAACTCACCTTTCCAAATTGTTTTTGCAGCATTTAATAAATTAGCTGTTCCAAGAATGTTGGTATTTAAAAATGCTAACGGATCAGTAATAGAGCGATCAACATGTGATTCTGCTGCTAAATGTATAACTCCATCAAACTGCTCTTCTTTAAACAGTTTATTAATGAATTCCGCATCACAAATATCACCTTTTACAAAGCGATAATTTGGTTCGTTTTCTATATCCGACAGGTTTGCCAAGTTACCCGCATAGGTAAGCAAATCTAAGTTATAGATAAGGTAGTTTGGATACTGTTTTACAAAACGTCTTACTACATGGGAGCCAATAAACCCAGCTCCACCTGTGATAACTATTTTATTTGAATAAGTGCTCATAT
Organism: uncultured Cytophagales bacterium; assembly: GCA_963849955.1. GTDB lineage: Bacteria > Bacteroidota > Bacteroidia > Cytophagales > JAAEPT01 > CAWFGW01. Next base: position 77,780 of record CAWKJU010000005.1, read on the forward strand.
TTTTTCAAGTTAACTTGCCAATTCCACGCGTCTTTTAGTGACTCTTCTAAAGAAATTTCGGTTTCCCAATTTAGAAGGTTTTTACTTTTAGATGCATCAGCGTATATTTTTTCTACATCACCAGCTCTGCGTGGACCAATTTTATAATTTAATTTTTCTCCGCTACTTTTTTCAAAAGCGTTTATTACTTCTAATACCGTGCTACCTAATCCTACACCTAAGTTAAAAACATCTGAAAATGATTCAGCAGTTTGTTTTTCACTGTAAGCAATAGCTTTTACATGTGCTTTTGCTAAGTCTACTACATGAATATAATCTCGAATACAGGTACCATCAACCGTGTCATAGTCACCACCAAATACAGTGAGTTGTTCACGAATACCTGCAGCAGTTTGAGTAATAAAAGGAATAAGGTTGTTAGGTGTTCCTATGGGTAATTCTCCAATTAAACCACTATTGTGAGCACCAATTGGATTAAAATAGCGTAATAGAATAGCTTTTAATGGTGCTTTTGAATTCACCAAATCATTGATGATTTCTTCACAAATCTGTTTGGTGTTTCCATAAGGTGAATTGGCTGGTTGTGAAGGAGTATCTTCTTTAACAGGAAGTTTTTCTGGCTCACCATACACAGTACATGATGAAGAAAAAACCAAGTTTTTCACTTCGTATTTTTCCATTAAGCTCAATAAATTAATCAATGAACCTACATTGTTTTTGTAGTATTTCATTGGTTGTGCAACTGACTCACCTACAGCTTTGTACGCAGCAAAATGAATAACACCATCAATTTTTCCTTCTTTTTGAAAAACTTTTTCAAATTCTGGTTCACCACAATCACATTCATAAAAAGTTACTTTTCGACCTAGAATTTCTTCTAGTTGATCAAGCATAAAAGGAAAAGAGTTGGAGAAATTATCTACCAAAATAGGTTCATAACCAGCATTAATTAATTCAATGACAGTGTGAGAACCAATGTATCCTGCTCCACCTGTAACTATTATTTTTGATTTCATATTATAAACTCCAGTAGTTGATGTTTTTTATTTTTTCTCTAAAGTCTCCTTTTATATCTACAAAAAGACAGTCATCAGTACCTATAGATTTGAAATAGTTTTCATCTAAATTTTTATAGGGGTCATGTTTTACAGCATATACTATGATATCGTAATCTTTACCAATTTCAGGAGTCAAGCTAAAACCATATTCTTCTTCCACTTCTTTTGATGAAGCATAAGCATCAACCACTTCAACCTCAATATTGAATGACTTTAATTCCATGATTAAGTCAACTACTTTTGAGTTGCGGATGTCGCTTACGTTTTCTTTGAACGTAGCACCCATTACCAAAATACGAGATTGGTTAAGTGTTTTTCCAGCAGCAGCCATTTTTTTAACAATTGTTTGGGCGATATATCTACCCATTGAATCATTAATTTCTCTACCACTTAATATTACTTGTGGTGTATGCCCTAGTCGGTTGGCTTTATACGTTAAATAATAAGGGTCAACACCGATACAATGACCGCCAACAAGTCCAGGAGAAGAATTTCAAGAAATTCCATTTGGTGCCAGCAGCTTCAAGAACATCATACGTGTTGATATTCATTTTATTAAAAATCATAGAAAGCTCGTTCATTAAAGCAATGTTTAAATCACGTTGAGTGTTTTCAATGATTTTTGCTGCTTCAGCTACTTTAATTGATTTTGCTTTAAATACTCCAGCAGTTACAATTAATTCATAGACTTGAGCAATGAGTTCTAGCGATGCGTCACAACAACCACTTACTACTTTTGTAATGGTTGTGATGGTGTGTTCTTTATCTCCTGGATTAATTCGTTCTGGAGAAAAACCTACAAAAAAATCTTTTTTATAAGTTAACCCAGAAATAGATTCTAAAAGTGGTACACAGTCCTCTTCTGTACAACCAGGATATACTGTTGATTCGAAAACAACTGTATCTCCCTTTTTTAATACCTTTGCAACCGATTTAGTTGCTGAAAGTAAAGGGGTAAGGTTAGGTAGGTTATGTTCGTCAATAGGTGTTGGAACTGCTACAATATGAAAAGATGCCGCTTTTAAGTCTTCAGGGTTGGCAGTAAAGGTAATATCAGCACTCTTCAAAATCACTGCTTTCAAGTTCTTCACTTGGGTCAATATGGTTTTTCATCATCTCAACACGCTTAGCGTTGATGTCAAAACCTATTACTTTTACTTTTTTTGCAAAAGCTAATGCTATTGGTAGTCCAACATAACCTAAGCCAATTAGAGAAATTGATGTTTCTTTATTTATTATTTTATTAATCACTTTTTCACTTTTTTAACTTGATTATTTTCTAAAGAGTATTCTTCTCCACTTTCTTTACAAGTTGCTCGTCCATTTACAAATAGCAGTTTGTGACCTTTTTCACTCATCCAACCTGTTTGTTTTCCTGGATTTCCAACAATCAAGGCGTAATCAGTACATTTTTAGTTACTACTGTTCCAGCACCTATAAAGGAATATTTTCCTAAAGTAATGCCACATAATATAGTGGCATTTGCTCCAATTGTAACACCTTTACCTAGTTTTGTGTTTAAGTATTCATTTTTTCGATTGACTTCACTTCTTGGGTTTAATATATTGGTAAAAACTGCTGATGGACCTAAAAACACATCGTCATCACAAACAACCCCCGTGTAGATGGAAACATTGTTTTGAACTTTAACATTGTTTCCTAAAATTACATCTGGAGATATAACTACGTTTTGTCCAATATTACAGTTTTTACCTAAGCGACACCCTTTCATTAAATGTGAAAAGTGCCATATTTTGGTACCTTCACCAACAACACAGCCATCGTCTATGATGGCTGTTGGGTGTGCAAAGAAATTTGACATATATTATCGAATCGCGTTGTTGCTAGCTCTACCAATACAGGTGTATTCAAAACCTAATTCTTGCATTTTATCAGGCTCAAATAAATTACGACCGTCAAAAATAACTTTGTTATTTAATAAAGAACCTATTTTTTCAAAATCTGGAGATCTAAATACTGACCACTCAGTAACTATTAGTAAGGCATCTGCATTTTCTAATACTTCATACATGTTAGTAGCATAATCTATTTTGTCGCCAATAGTTTTTTTGACATTATCCATAGCTTCAGGGTCAAATGCAGCATACAGTTGCTCCAGCTTCTACTAGTTTATCTATTAAATAAAAAGCAGGAGCTTCTCTTACATCATCTGTATTTGGTTTAAATGCTAATCCCCACATCGCTATTTTTTTACCTTTCAAGTCACCTTTGAAATAGTTAGAAATAGTAGGGAAAAGTTTTGTTTTTTGATTTTGGTTAACTTCCATTACTGAATTCAAAATTTTGAAATCGTAGTTATATTCTTTGGAAGTTTTGCAAAGTGCCATTACATCTTTAGGGAAGCAGCTACCACCATAACCAATACCTGCAAAAAGGAATCGTTTACCAATTCGATCATCAGAACCAATACCTCTTCTAACATTCTCTACATCTGCACCAACTAGTTCTGCTAAGTTAGCAATTTCATTCATGAATGTGATTTTAGTTGCTAAAAATGAATTTGCAGCATATTTTGTTAATTCTGCAGATCGGATATCCATAAATAAAATAGGATGACCTTGTCTAACAAAAGGACCATATAATTCATTCATTACTTTTTTAGCTTTCTCTGATTCAATGCCTAATACTACGCGGTCAGGTTTCATGAAATCATCAACAGCTACTCCTTCTCTTAAAAATTCAGGGTTGGATATCAACTTCAAAGTCTTTAGTTGCTGCTTGAGCGACTGCTGCTTTTACTTTTTCAGCTGTACCAACAGGTACAGTACTTTTGTCAACAAGTATGGTGAAATTTTCGTGTAAAAGTGGACCTAAATCTTTAGCAACACCAAGTATATATTTTAAGTCTGCAGAACCATCTTCACCCGGAGGTGTTGGTAATGCCAAGAAATATCACTTTTGCTCCTTGAATACCTTCTTTTAAGTCAGTGGTAAAACGAAGTCTTCCTTGTCTTATGTTTCTTTCAAATAATAAATCTAAGCCAGGTTCAAAAATTGGCATTTTGCCATTTTTCATTGCCTCAACTTTTTTTTCATCTATATCTACACAGGTTACATCGTTTCCTGTTTCAGCGAAGCATGTGCCTGTTACCAAGCCTACATATCCAGTTCCTACTACGGCAATTTTCATATTATTTTACTCATTGGGTTTGAAAGACCCTAAAATAGCGTTAAACAAATTAATGTGCAATTTTAAGGTGTTTAAGTTTACTAGATAAATGAATATTTTTATTCTGTATTCAATGGCTAATTTTTATTTTAAATTCTCTATCGCTTTTTTTCTTTCTATCAATAGTTGTTTGTTAAAAAATGCTTAGATTTGCTGCCCGAATTAATAAAGCGAAATAATAATGATTATTATCAACGTAAAAGAAAACGAATCAATCGATAAGGCTCTTAAGAGATTTAAAAAGAAATTTGAGAAGACAGGTGTCTTGAAAAAAGTACGTGCTAAAGTCTCATTTTGAGAAAAAATCAGTTTCTAGAAGAAGAGAAGTTTTAAGAGCAGCATACAAAGAAAAAATACTAGGAGAGAATCAAAATTAATTAATTGATTTTCTGATTTTTATACAAGCAAGAATTTTTCTATCTTGAAATAACCTCGATTAATTGAGGATTTCATGGTAGAAAAATTCTTGCGATATATTCAATTTGAGAAGCGTTATAGCACTCATACGTTGACTTCTTATAAAACAGATTTAAACCAATTTCAAAGCTATCTGTTAAACCAATACGAATTACAAGACTCTTCTCAAGCTAATTTTTTGATGTTACGGTCATGGATTGTTTCATTAGTTGAAGAAAATCGTACACCAAAAACAATCAATAGAAAAATAGCATGTCTTAAATCGTATTACAAATTTTTACTACGAAATAAAATTGTTTTAAAAGATCCTACTTTAAAGTTAAAGAATCCTAAAATGAAAAAGTCTTTACCTGTTTTTATAGAGGAAAAGAACCTTGATTATTTATTGGATACCCTTGAATTTGAAAACACTTTTTATGGTTTAAGAGATAAGTTAGTGATAGAGCTGTTTTATTGTACTGGAATGCGACTTTCAGAATTGATTGGACTTACTCAAAAAGCAATTGATTTTTCATGCTGGTTCAATCCGAGTAACGGGTAAAGGAAACAAAGAAAGAATTATTCCAATAAATCAGCGTTTGGTTACGTTAATAAAATGTTACATTAATGAAAAAAAACAGTGCTTTGAGAACAACAATTCTAGAAGCACTAATCGTAACCGATAAAAATAAAAATTGTTACCCAATGTTTATACAAAGACTCGTCTTAAAATATTTGAATATGGTAACAACAGTAGATAAAAAGAGTCCACATGTGCTTCGCCATACGTTTGCGACACATATGTTAAATAAAGGAGCGGACTTAAATGCTATAAAAGAGTTGCTGGGACATACAAGCTTAGCTGCTACTCAAGTGTACACACATAATACACTGGATAAACTCAAAAATGTATTTAAGCAAGCTCATCCTAAAGCGTAAGTTAAACCTTTTAAACCCTGAAGATTATGAAACTTCAAATTAGTTCACTAAAATTCGATGCAGACATTACTTTACTCGAATTCATTCAAAAGAAAGCAGATAAATTAGATACTTTTTTTGATCGTATTGTTGATGGAGAAGTAAATCTGATTGTTGATAACACGGATAGTCAAGAAAATAAACTGGTTGAAATGAAAATTAATGTACCAGGAGCTACGCTGTTTGCAAAAGAAGTGTCAAAATCTTTTGAAGCATCTACAGATTTAGCAGTAGAGGCATTAAGACGTCAACTAAAAAAACACAAAGGTAAATTGATGGATCGCCAACAGGCTGTTTAAGAAATTTTCATATTATAGCTAAAAAAAACCAGAAAGTTACTTTCTGGTTTTTTTATGTTTTAAAAGCTATTTCTATTCGTTTAGCTCTAACCATCTTAAAGTGACTTCATCTAATCTCGTTTCAGTTTCACTATAATTGGTAGATAGTTCTATAAGTTTCTCCGAATCAGTTGTGTTAGCTATTTCTGATTCTAAATCACCTTTCTTTTTTTCTAGATACTTTGGTTTCTTTTTCCAACTCCTCAATTTCTTTTTTTTCTGCGTAGCTTAATTTCTTTTGAATAGTCTCTTCTTTCTTTATAGGTTTTTGAGGAGTTTCTTTTTTAACCTTATCAGGTTTGTCATTTTTAGCATCTTCCCAATAGTCAGAATATTGACCATTAAAATCTCTGATTTTACCTTTGCCTTCAAATATAAATAAGTGGTCAGCTAGTTTATCCATAAAGTATCGATCATGCGATACGATTAATACACAACCAGGAAAACTTTCTAAATAATCTTCTAATACATTTAAGGTGACAATGTCTAAATCATTAGTAGGCTCATCTAAGATTAAAAAGTTGGGGTTGGACATTAATATCTGTAAAAGATAAAGTCGTTTTTTTTCACCACCACTTAATTTTCCGATGGGCGAGTATTGTTGATCAGGAGTAAATAAAAATTTTTCTAACATTTGTCCCGCAGAGATGTATCCACCACTAGCTAATGGAATAGATTCAGCAATATCTTTGATACAATCGATTACTTTTTGTGTAGGTTTTAAATCTTCATTTTCTTGCTTATAATACCCCATTAAAATGGTTTCTCCAGGTGTTATCAAGCCTGAATCAGGGGTGTCGGTTTTAGTGATTAAGTTCAAAAAACTAGTTTTTCCAACGCCATTTTTTCCAATAATCCCGATGCGTTCACCTCTTTTAAATAGATAGCTAAAATCATCAACTACACAAAAGTCACCGAAGCTTTTGTTGACATGTTCAATCTCTAATATCTTTTTACCGATTCGTTTTGTTTGGAGATCAATCTCAAGTCGTGAATCATCTATTTTTTTTGATGCTTTTTCTTTAATCCCATCAAATGCTTCAACGCGATATTTTGCTTTCGTGCCTCGCGCTTTTGGTTGTCTGCGAATCCAATCTAATTCTTTAGACATGAGGTTTTTAGCTTTCTTGATACCAATGGCTTCAAGTTCTTCACGTTGAGCTTTCTGTTCAAGGTAGGTAGAGTAATTACCTGAGTATTTATACAGGTTACCATTATCTAGTTCAAAGATTGTGTTACAGATTCTTTCTAAGAAATAACGATCATGGGTAACCATTAATAAGGTGAGGTTACTGCGCTCAAGAAAACCTTCTAACCAATGGATAATTTCTAAATCTAAATGGTTGGTAGGTTCATCAAGAATTAAAAAATCAGGTTCGTCAAGTAATACTTGTGCTAGAGCAATACGTTTTTTTTGTCCACCAGATAGCTCTGATATTTTTTGATCTAAATTGTTAATTTTTAAAAATGAAAGCATTTCTTTCAACCTTGCCTCATAGTCCCATGCTTCAAGTTGTTCCATTTGAGCTAATGCTCGGTCAAAACGTTCAGCATTTTCAGTGTTTGCTAAGGCAAGATCATATTCTTTAATTGCTTGGACGATAGGGGAGTTTTTTTCAAAAATGGCATCCATTACCGTCAAGTCATTATTAAGGGTAGGGGCTTGATCAAGAAAAGCTACGTCTATTTCTTTATTAAAGGCAAATTGACCGCTTTTAGGCGTGTCTAATCCTTTGAGAATGGAAATTAAAGAAGATTTCCCTGAGCCATTTTTAGCTATCAGGGCTACTTTTTGTCCTTTGTCAATACCAAAGCTTATATTGTCAAATAAGACACGGTGTGGGTATGATTTAGAAAGGTTTTCTACGGAGAGATAATTCATGAACTGCTATTTGTAAGTTGCAAAAATAGCAAGATTATACTCAATAGTTTATTGTTTCCATTTAATGTTACATCCCATACTTGGATAGCTGTGTTTCAGAAACTGGTTGATGAGATAAAATACAATCAATGGCTTTTCGAATATCGTTACCCGTTACAGGTTGTTGTTACCTGGCCTTGAGTTGTCAAATTGACCCCTATATACAAGCTTTAAATCGCCATCAAATACAAAGAAATCTGGAGTACAAGCAGCTTGGTATGCCTTGGCAACTGTTTGTGTTTCATCGAATAAATAGGGGAAAGAGAACCCTAGCTTTGAAAATAAATCACTCATTTTTTCAGGAGAATCTTCAGGATATTGTTTCACATCATTGGAATTGATCGCAACAAACGATACACCTTTGTTGTGATAATCTTTAACCAATTTTTGTAATCCATCATGGAGATGTATCACATAGGGGCAGTGATTGCAAATAAACATAACTATTGTAGCTTTGTCAGATTGGATGTCTGCTAAGCTTACTGACAGTTTGATCCACTGTGTTTATTAATGAAAAAGTGGGTGCCCGAGTCCCAAGAGGTAACATGTTTGATTCTGTTTTAGCCATTTTTTTTCTGGATTTAGTTTAACTTCTTTTTTAGGACTACAAAGGTGCCTTTAAAATCTGCTAACACATGATTGTTGCCATCGATCTCACTTTCAATGGAAATTCTAGCTTTGCCGTATTTTTCATACATTTCAATAAAAGTATCTACTTGTCTTTTGTTTACTCGTTTCACTTCTGCAGTAAAGCTACTAATGATTGGTAAGTGATAGTTTACAGTATTTTTATGTATTACGATAATGCAATCTGGATCAATACGTTCCATGAGCTTTCTTACATATGCCCATCCAGCCATAATCAAAATACTGCTGATGCTTCCACCAAAAACAGATAGTCGGTGATTAATATTCTCTTTGTATGGTGCTTTAATTCTGATACGACCTAAAGAATATTCTTCTACTGTAAAACCCATTGATTTGGTTACTGGTATATGGTCGTGTAAGTAATTTTCAAATTCAGTTTTATTCATTGTGGTTTTGATAACTCAATTTTTGTGAATAATAGATTTATGATCGGGATAGTCCTTTTCTAATTCTGAAATTTATTAACAAACATGCTGTTAGCAATATTATTGCGCCCATTTGATGAGCCACACCCCAGAATACAGGGATATATCCTTTACAATTAACTACAGTTATAATTCCTAATGCAAACTGGGTTATGTAAATTACTAAAGCAGCATTGGTGTATTTATTTAATGTTGAGGAATAATAGTGTTTTTTATAGATTTTTTTATGTATTACAAATCCAATAAGGCTAAAACCAATTATTATTGGAACAATGCGATGTATAAATTGAACAGTTGCTTTGTTTGAGAGCAAGTTATTGAATATACCATCTAAATCCCAGAGTTCACTTGGAATCCACTGTCCATTCATAGTCGGATAAGTAGGGTAGTTTAGTCCCGCTTTCAATCCAGCCATTAATGCACCGTAAAAAATCTGAAAGAAAATAATGGCAATAATAATGTTGGATATTTTGAGTGCTGTTTTAGAATGTTGGTTAATTTGGAACTTATGAGTGAAACGAGTCATTCCAAAAGCTAAATAAAGACAGGTAGGAGTAGAGGATTAAAGCCATGATTAAGTGGGTAGCTAATCGAAAATGACTAACAGATGGTTGATCCTGTAAACCGCTTTTTACCATAAACCAGCCAATAATACCCTGCAATGCACCTAGTGCAAATAAAAAAAATAATTTTTTGGACATCTCCGGCTTGAATTTTTTCTTGACTAAGAAATAGATGAATGGTATTAAAAAAGCCACACCAATAAGTCTCCCCCATAAACGGTGAAAATATTCCCAGAAAAAAATTTCCTTAAACTCTCCCATTGTCATTTCTCGGTTTACCAATTTGTATTGAGGGAAGTTTTTGTACTTTTCAAAAGCTTCAGACCAGTCTTTTCCATTTAAAGGTGGTATCGTGCCCATTACTACATTCCACTCAGTGATAGAAAGCCCAGAACCTGTTAATCGCGTAATACCACCAATCATTACCATGATAAAAATCATTACACAACCGAGGTATAACCATTTTTGAATAAGCTCTTTACTACGCATGTTAGAAATTTAATTGATTTAATATTATAACCAATAAATAGAATTTGGGTTTAAAAATGATTTGTTATTGATAGTACTTATATAAATATTCACTTTGATATAAAGGTGTTTTATCTTCTCCTTCATAAATTTTTATAAAAGATACATTTGATTTTTCATCATAGTAATATTTCCACAACATGGTCAGATAGCCACTTTTGTTATATTTAGATATATTTTTTATTAAGTCATCGTCAATATAGTTATAAACCATTTTTTCAAGCATAACACCTTTTGCGTCATATTTCTCCTCTTGTATTAATTGGTTTTTGTCGTTGTATTGATAGTTAAATTGGTAGCTTAATTGATCATTAGCATAGGTAGATTTAGCGATTAGGTTTTGAGTTGAATCATACTGATATGTAATTCGTATTTGTGGTTCGCCTACACAAAGTTCTTCTACAATGTTATTTCCTACAAATACTGATGAGCATTCAAAGTTGGTAGTAGTTTTGTTTAGTGTTTTTTTTCTATGAAGTTTGGTTTCTTAGGCTGTCGTAGCGATACGTTAGCTCAAATTCATCTTTTTGATCCATTCCTTTACAGCTCATTTTGAGACCGTTCTTGTAGGCACACTGTTGTCGTTTGATTGTGTTTCCTGAAGCATCTTTGGTGAGGTATTTTGAAATCGAATTATCTTGGTTGTATAAGTAGTTTGTATTGGAAACAATAGCACTTTGTGAGTCATAAATGATTTCTTGTGTCAACTGTCCTTTGGTGTTGTATTTACGATATTCTTTTTTACTACGAATAGGGTTCGCATTGCCAAATTCATCTAAGCTAGCACCCATAATAGTAATCGACTGCACTTTAGTTTTTTGAATTTGTTCTTGATTATTTTCTGTGGTCTGAGCAAACGTTGGAAAGATAAAAGTGAACAGGAGAAGTGAATAAAGAAGTTTCATGGTTAAAGTCAGTAGTTTTAATGCAAGTATACCAAACCTTCATCAATTGGGCAATTACAAAGGTAAAGCTTTAACTTTTGTTGTAAAACTTATGTAGCATTTACGCGTTAAACTCAATTGAGTAAGTAAATTAATTATTTGGATTTCTGTCAAATAGTAACTATCTTATTGAGAGTTGTTTAACCTTAAATATTTGTTCTTATGAAGCTAACTATTGATTCTCTAAAAAATGTATTGTTCTCTAAAGAAGATGTTTTTAACACGAAAGAGGATGTAATAATTAGAAAATATAATTTGAACAAAGCATTAACATTGGGTAATTTATACAAACGTAAAGTTGTGATTAAGTTCAGAACGTTAGAAGGGTATATGAAAAGAATAGAAGCCAGTGTTTGGGCTTTGGGTGAAGAATACATCTCAATTAAAGGAGGGTTTAATATACCAATTAGGTCAATTGAGGAAGTTGAGTTTTAAACGTGACTAACATTTACTTTTTTAAAAGTGTATTTGAATATTTCGTATACACTTTTTTCTTTTTATACCAATTTGGAATGATTCTCTTCTAGTACGGTTTTTTCTATCAACTTTTAATTCTTAAATTCACCACTAAATAAGTAGTATTACTTAATTGAAGAGAATAACATAAACTTTACTATAGAATATGGCATTTGATATTGAAATGATTAAAAAGGTCTATTCGCAATATCCAGAGCGAATTGAGGCGGCTAGAAAAGTGGTTGGAAAACCTTTAACCCTTTCTGAGAAAATTTTGTATGCCCATCTTTGGGATGGTAGCACCAATCAAGCATTTGTACGAGGAAAAGACTACGTGGACTTTGCACCAGATAGAATCGCTTGTCAAGATGCTACTGCACAAATGGCATTACTGCAATTTATGCAAGCAGGTAAAAAGCAAGTAGCAGTTCCAACAACGGTGCATTGTGATCACTTGATTCAAGCTCGAATTGGTGCAGAAAAAGATCTTCAAGAAGCTATAAATAAAAGTAGTGAAGTATTTAATTTTCTTGATTCAGTATCAAATAAATATGGTATTGGTTTTTGGAAACCAGGAGCAGGAATTATTCACCAAGTAGTACTTGAAAATTATGCATTCCCAGGTGGAATGATGATTGGTACGGATTCACACACTGTAAATGCAGGTGGCTTGGGTATGGTAGCTATTGGTGTTGGTGGTGCTGACGCTGTTGATGTAATGGCAGGAATGGCTTGGGAACTTAAATTCCCAAAACTTATCGGAGTAAAACTAACTGGTAAGTTAAGTGGCTGGACTTCTCCAAAAGACGTTATATTAAAAGTAGCGGGTATTTTAACTGTAAAAGGTGGTACTGGTGCTATTGTTGAATATTTTGGTGAAGGAGCTACATCCATGTCATGTACAGGTAAAGGAACCATTTGTAACATGGGTGCAGAAATCGGTGCAACCACGTCAACATTTGGTTATGATGATTCAATGGAGCGTTATTTACGTTCAACAGATCGTAGTGATGTTGCTGATGAGGCAAATAAAATACGTGAACACTTAACAGGTGATGCAGAAGTGTATGCTAACCCTGAAGAATATTTTGATCAGGTTATTGAAATTGACTTGAACACCTTGGCGCCACATTTAAATGGTCCATTTACTCCAGATAGAGCAACTCCAGTTTCTGAAATGAAAGTAGAAGCAGAGAAAAATGGTTGGCCACTAGAATTAGAATGGGGACTTATTGGTTCGTGTACGAACTCATCGTATGAAGATTTAGCACGTGCAGCTTCGATTGCAAAACAGGCTACCGCTAAAGGCGTAGTAGCTAAATCCAGATTAGGTATTAACCCAGGTTCTGAGCAGGTACGTTTCACCGCTGAACGCGATGGTTTATTACAAACCTTTGAAGAGTTTAATGCTACATTATTCACAAATGCTTGTGGTCCATGTATTGGGCAGTGGGATAGGGAAGGAGCTGAAAAAGAAGAGAAAAACTCAATCGTTCACTCATTTAATAGAAACTTCGCAAAAAGAGCAGATGGAAACCCTAACACACATGCTTTTGTAGCTTCACCAGAATTGGTAGCCGCATTAGCAATTGCTGGTCGTCTAGATTTTAACCCATTAACGGATACGTTGACCAATGCTCAAGGCGAGGAAGTAAGATTAGAAGCACCAACTGGTGATGAATTACCTAAGGCAGGTTTTGATGTGGAAGATAATGGATACCAAGCTCCAGCAGAAAATGGTGCTACAGTAGAAGTGAAAGTCGACCCAACTTCTGATCGATTGCAGCTTCTTGAACCATTTGATGCATGGGATGGTAAAGAAATAACAGGAATGAAGCTCTTGATTAAAGCACAAGGTAAGTGTACAACAGACCATATTTCTATGGCTGGACCTTGGTTAAAATACAGAGGACATTTAGATAATATTTCCAACAACTGTTTGATTGGTGCAGTAAATGCTTTTAACATTGAGACAAATAAAGTAAAAAACCAATTAGACGGTTCTTATGGTGAAGTGCCAGCAGTTCAGCGTGCTTACAAAGCAAAAGGAATTGCTTCAATCGTGGTTGGTGATGAAAACTATGGTGAAGGATCTTCCAGAGAACATGCAGCGATGGAACCACGTCATTTAGGCGTTAAAATAGTGTTGGTAAAATCATTTGCTCGTATTCACGAAACCAACTTGAAAAAACAAGGAATGTTAGGATTGACCTTTGCGAACCCAGCTGACTACGATAAAATTCAAGAGGATGATACCATTGAGACAGTTGATTTAACTTCATTTGCTCCAGGCAAACCATTAACCTTGAAATTTACACATAAGGATGGATCTGCGGATACAGTAGTTTGTAATCATACATACAATGATGCACAAATTGGATGGTTTAAAGCCGGATCAGCCTTAAACCTTATAAAAATGCAATAAAAACTAAACACTAGTTCTTATGTTTCTAAAAAAGGCTCTAAGTCACTTAGAGCCTTTTTTATTTTATAACGATAGATATGAAGTATGTGAATTCATTTTTGTTATTTTTAAAATACAATAACACAAAGCATTATTTACCGTACTTTATAAGTTGTATGCGAAACACAATTACACGACTCTTTATTATATTCACTGCTGCTGCTTTTTTTCAATCCTGCAACACGGAAAAAGATACACCAATAGTTAAAGAAGTCGTTTTAAACGGTAAGGATAGTACTATTTGGGAATTGAATCGTTTAACAATTGATAATGGAATTAACCAAGTAATAAAAATGGAGCCATGCTTAAAGGACAACAGACTGGTTTTTAGAAAAAATTTAACCTACAGAATCACGAGTGGGGAAACTAAATGTTATAATTCAGAACCGTTTATTATTGAAGAAGGCCTTTGGGATGTAACGGAACATCAAGAAAGAATCTTATTTTTTTCCTACTGATGAAAACTTGTCATTTAATGGTCGCGTAGAGAATGCCGCAGAAACAAGAATCATCTACGAGGTAATCGTAGATGATTCATTAACTTATCAATATACTTATTTGTTGGAAGGTGTTTTAAGCAGCTTTTAATTTACTTAAACCCGATTGAGAGAATTGTTCAACCGCATATTGCTTTGTGAGAACAAATTCTTTAATATCTGTTTGGGATGGAAGTTCGAACATTGCTTCAGTAAGTAATGTTTCGCAGATTGAGCGTAAACCTCGTGCACCTAACTTATATTCAACTGCTTTTTCAACAATATATTCAATTGTTTCATCTTCAATTATAAGCTTAATGCCTTCCATTTCAAACAACTTAGTGTATTGTTTAATTAAGGCATTTTTAGGTTCTACTAAGATGTTTCTTAGCATAGAAGGCGTTAATGGATTTAAGAAAGATACAACCGGTAATCGTCCGATTAACTCGGGAATCAAACCGAAAGACTTTAAATCTTGTGCACTAATGTGTTTCAAAAGTTGCATATCCTCCACTTTGGTAGTTTCATCGCTTGACCTTGAGAAACCTAACGGCTGAGTGTTTAACCTTCTTGCTATTAGTTTAGCGATACCATCAAATGCACCACCACATACAAAAAGAATGTTCTCAGTCTTTACACTAATCATTTTTTGATCAGGGTGTTTTCTTCCTCCTTGGGGTGGGACATTAACTGTAGTTCCCTCTAATAATTTTAATAAGGCTTGTTGTACACCTTCACCACTCACATCTCTGGTAATTGATGGATTGTCTCCTTTTCGAGCAATTTTATCAATTTCATCGATATAAATAATCCCTTTTTCAGCTGCTTCAACATTGTAGTCAGCAGCTTGAAGTAAACGGGTTAAAATACTTTCAACATCTTCGCCTACATAACCTGCCTCTGTTAATACTGTAGCATCAGCGATGCAAAAGGGCACTTCAAGAATTTTAGCAAGAGTTTTTGCTAAAAACGTTTTTCCAGTACCCGTTTCGCCCACCATAATAATGTTTGATTTTTCAATCGAGATATCATCGTCTTGGTTGAGCTTACCTTGCACTAACCTTTTGTAGTGGTTGTATACAGCAACAGATAATACTTTTTTAGCTTCGTTCTGCCCAATAACATATTGATCCAAATGACGCTTCATGTCAATTGGTTTAACAAGTTTAAAGTTGAAAGAAGGAGACTCATCTTTAAGTTTTTTCTCCTCATTTAGAATTTGAAATGACTGACTGATGCATATATTACAGATATGTGCATGAATGCCAGAAATCATTAGATCTACTTCTTTTTTACTTCTTCCACAAAACGAGCAGGTGATTTGAGCCATAATAGATTATGTGTATTATTTTTTTCTTTCTAAAACTTCATCAATTAAGCCATATTCTTTGGCTTGTGCAGCTTTCATCCAGTAATCTCTATCAGAATCTTCTTCTATCTTTTCGACAGATTTACCTGAATGTTTTGCAAGGATATCATATAACTCACCTTTCAACAACATGATTTGTTTTGCTGTGATTTCAATATCGGAAGCTTGACCTTGTGCTCCTCCTAAAGGTTGGTGAATCATTATTCGCGAGTGAGGCAATGCAGAACGTTTACCGTCAGCGCCACCAGCAAGAAGTACTGCACCCATTGATGCTGCTAAGCCTGTACATACAGTAGCTACATCGGGGTTCACATATTGCATAGTGTCATATATACCTAAACCTGCATATACAGAGCCTCCAGGGCTATTAACATACATAATGATATCCGACTTAGCATCAATAGATTCTAAGAATAACAATTGAGCCGTTACAATGTTGGCGATTTGGTCATCTATACCCATTCCTAGAAAGATGATCCGATCTTTCATTAAACGGGAAAATACATCCATAATAGCCACATTCATTTGTCGCTCTTCCACAATATTAGGCGTCATCATTTCTACTGAGCTAATATATTGGTCGGTTAAGGTGCTGCTTAACCCTTGGTGCTTAATAGCGAAATTTCTGAATTCTTTTTTATCCATTCTGTTTAGTTTTTAGATATAAAAAAAGTCCATTTAAGGACTTTTTCAAGATAACACAATTATGGAAATTAAGGTTTAAAATTAATTATTGCTTTTCAACAATTTTCTTAAACTCCTCTGATTTTACTTTTTTATTGGTTAAAGATACTTTTTCCTCTAAGTTATTAAACACTTTTTGTGTTAATACTTGTTCAAATAGCTGCATGTAGTTTTCACCTTTATTTTCCTTTAAAAACTTATCTACAAAGCCATTAAAAGTTTCTTGCATTTCTGGACCTATTTCCATTCCGCCAAGATATTGCATTCTAAGTTGTTCAAATGCTGCTTTTCGTACCTCTTCATTCTCAACTTTTAGGTCAAACTCTTGAGCAATTTTATTTTTCAAAAGGGTCCACTTAAGTTGTTCTTCGTATTTACCGTAGTTTTCGTCTAAGTATGAAGGCTCTAATGATTCTTTGTTTGATTCTAATAACCAACGTTTGAAGAAATCTGCAGAAACTTCAATGTTTGCCTTGTTTACTAGCTCTTTTTGAATTTCTTGGTGAAGGACAGATTTGCTATCATTATTATAATTTTGAGCTAAAATCTCACGCACTTTTGTTTTGAACTCTTCTTCATTTGTAACCGTGTCTTTGCCTAATATTTTATCAAAAAAGGCTTGATTCATTTCAGCAGGAGATGTTCTTGTGATTTTAGAGATCGTAAACTCATATTTTCCTTTTGCTTCTGCCGCAGTTTCTTTACTTACGCCTAGAACATGGCTAATATGGTCCGTAGTCTCAAATGCTTTCTCTACATCAAAAACAATCGTGTCTCCAATTTTTTTATCAGTAAAATTTTTCAGTTCTTTTTTTACAACTCTACTTAATGGTACACCCGTTTGAGAACCTTCACCTTCTTCACCTTCTTTTTTGATTGTTCCAGTTAAAAAATCATCTTCAGCCGTAGTGTCTGGGTAAGTAGGCTCGCCATTTTGTTGTAATAAATTATCGATAGTTTCCTGTAGTGTCGCGTCTTCGATTTCAATTTCGTACTTGGTGAACTTGAGTTTGTCAGAAACTTCAGCCTTAAAATCAGGAACAATACCAATGTCATATTTAAAATCAAATTCTTTTTGTGACTTCCAATCCACAACTTTTTCAAATTCGCTAGCATTTGGAAGCGGCTCACCAATGATATCAATATTATTTTCCTTGATGTATTTATTTAGGGATTCGGATAATATCTTATAAACCTCATCAGCTAATAGACTATCACCTACCATGCTTTTAACCACGTTCAATGGTACTTTACCTGGTCTAAATCCTTTGATTTGTGCTTGTTTTGCGTACTCTTTCAATCTATTGTTAAATTGTTCAGAGTAATCTGTTTCCTGTATTTTTACAAGGATTGAAGCTAAAGTCTCGCTTGATTTTTCTAGAGTAACTTGCACGATAGTATCTGTTTTAGTTTAAATAAATAAACCCTCAAGGACTAGTTGAGGGTTTACAATTAAGTGCGGATGGAGGGACTCGAACCCCCATGCCGTGAAGCACTAGATCCTAAGTCTAGCGTGTCTACCAATTTCACCACATCCGCTTCTGGCTTGCGAAAAACTCTGAATTAACGTTGAAAACAGGGTGTTTTGCAAATGGTTGCGCAAAGTTAGAAAATAACAATTCAAAAGCAATATAGAATGTTCTATTTTTTTAGTTTCTTTTCAACGTTAATAAAATCTAAATAAAACATAATCTTGACCTTCTTTTTTGTCGTACTACTTGTTAAATTTATACTAAATGGAGGCGACAAAGGTGATAGACATAGAGCAGGAGAATTTAGAAATAATAAGACGCTACAGAAAGTTGTTGCGTTATGCTAAACCTGTACTTAAAGAAGGCGACACCAAAGTTATACGCAAAGCATTTGATACAGCTGTTGAAGGGCATAAAGACATGCGTAGAAAATCGGGTGAGCCTTATATTTATCACCCTATTGAAGTAGCGCAAATTTGTGTAGAAGAAATTGGTCTTGGTACCACTTCAATTGTCGCAGCACTCTTGCATGACGTAGTAGAAGACACTCCCACAACCTTGGATGATATGGAAAAGGCTTTCGGTAGAAAAGTCACCCGTATTATTGATGGGTTAACCAAAATTTCTGGTGTTATCGAAATCGGAAGCTCCCAGCAAGCCGAAAATTTCAGAAAAATGGTAGTGGCACTCTCCGATGATGTGAGAGTCATATTAATTAAGTTGGCTGACCGGTTGCATAATATGCGAACTCTGGATAGCATGCCGCGACATAAGCAACTTAAAATTGCTAATGAAACCATATATATGTATGCCCCTTTGGCTCACCGCCTTGGGTTATATACGATTAAATCTGAATTAGAAGATTTATACCTTAAGTATACAGACAGAGATGCCTATTACAGCATTGCCAGTAAGCTACAAGAAACACGCGCTGATCGGAACAAATTTATTCGTGAATTTATAAGCCCGATTCAACGGGAGCTGAGAAATAAATTTTTTGAATTTAAAATAAAGGGTAGACCTAAATCCATCTTTTCCATTTGGAATAAGATGAAAAAACAAAACATCCCTTTTGAAGAAGTGTATGATTTGTTTGCTATACGAATCATCATCAATGCCGACATTGAACATGAAAAAACCCTTTGTTGGCAAGTTTACTCTATCATAACTGACAACTATAAGCCGAATCCCGATAGACTACGCGATTGGATAAGTACCCCTAAAGCGAATGGCTATGAATCATTGCATACCACTGTCATGAGCAAATTGGGGAAATGGGTTGAAGTTCAAATTCGTACTGAACGTATGGATGAAATCTCCGAAAAAGGGTATGCAGCCCATTGGAAGTATAAAGAAAATTCAGAAGCCAATAAAAAATCAGGCCTTGATAACTGGATAGATAAAGTAAGAGAGATCTTACATAATGACTCAAATAGTGCTTTAGAATTTGTTGATGATTTCCGGTTAAACCTATATAACGAAGAGATTTTTGTATTTACCCCAAAGGGTGACTTAAAAATGTTGCCTCTGGGCTCTACTGCATTGGATTTTGCATTTGAGGTCCACACTCAGGTGGGGGCGCATTGTATGGGTGCAAAGGTTAATCATAAGCTGGTACCTATTTCTCACCGCCTAAAAAATGGAGATCAAGTAGAAATTATAACTTCTAATAAACAAAACCCGAGTGAAGATTGGTTGCGGGTGGTTTTAACGTCCAAGGCTAAGAAAAAGATAAAAGACCATTTAACTTCTGGTAGGAAACAGGTGGTTACCGATGGAAAAGAAAAGCTACTTGCTAAAATGGATAGTTTATCTTTAAAGTCAGATGTTAAATCGATCAATAACTTAACAACTTATTTTAAAGCAAAAGACACAAATGATTTATATTATTTAGTGGGGAAAGGAGCTATTGATTTAAAAGAGCTCGAAAAAGTTAAAGAAGAAGATTATAAAAAGAAAATTCAAGCACGAAACGATGAGCGTGACCATGAAACAAAAATTATTAAAGAATTAAATAAAGACTCTTTAATAATTGGAGATATACATAATGATATAAAGTATACCCTTGCCAAATGTTGTAACCCCATTCCAGGAGATGATGTATTTGGTTTCGTAACGGTGAACGAGGGAGTAAAAATCCACAGGACGAAATGCCCGAATGCGATGGAGTTGATGGCAAACTATGGCTATCGCATCATTAAAGCAGCATGGAGAAGCGAGCATCAAGAAGCTTATTTAACGGGTTTAAAAGTTGTAGGTACCGATCGAATAGGTATTATTAATGATATCACCCAAGTAATCACAAAGTCTTTAAATGTGAATATCCAATCATTTAGAGCCAACACATTGGAAGGATTAATTGAGGATATAATAATGGTCCACGTAAAAGATACAAAGCACCTAACACAATTGATTAAAAACCTTGAAAAAATAGAGGGGTTAATTAAGGTCGAGCGTTTTGATCCCAAGTTAGAAGAAAAGTAATTTTTTGATTACCTACTACTTAAAGTTGTAGGTTTTCTTAATATTTGTATCTTAGCGCGCTTCTGTAAGATTTATGCCATTAGACGAAAGAACATTTAAAGAGGTAAAAAGTATCTTTACTGCTTATTTAGAAAATAAGAAACTGCGGAAAACACCCGAACGTTTTGCCATACTAGAAGAAATCTATTCTCGAACAGGTCATTTTGATGTAGAAGAACTGTACATCTCAATGAAAAATAAAAATTATCAAGTCAGTAGAGCAACAGTTTATAACACCCTTGATATTTTAATTGATTGCGATTTAGTTACCAAGCATCAGTTTGGTAAAAATTTAGCTCAATTTGAAAAGTCGTATGGATTTAAACAACACGATCACTTAATATGCACAGAATGTCATCAAGTGATTGAGTTTTGTGATCCTAGAATACAAAATATTAGAAACATGGTGGGCGATGTTTTCAATTTTGAAATCATGCATCATTCACTAATGCTCTATGGGAAATGTAATGGACAATACGCTAAATGTCCTAACAAAAACTAAACATGGAAGTATCAAAAGAAATAATTGACAATAAAATACTTTCCCTAAATCTGAATGGAGATTTAATAGGAGAGATTAATGGAGTAGAAATATTAGAAATAGTTAATAACACCATTAACCAAACAGTAAATGCATGTATCGTGGATTTATCTGGTGTGCGGTATATGAACTCCAGTGGAGTGGGGGTGTTAATTACAATTATGACTAAGATTAATAATAAAAATGGAAAGTTGGTTTTAGTAAATCCTTCCTCACAAGTGGTGAAGTTGTTGGAGATGACAAAACTTGACTCCATTTTTAACATAGTTAAATCAATAACAGAAGCAAAAGAAATAATAAAATAAAATGGCTGTTGATGTATTATTAGGATTACAGTGGGGTGACGAGGGAAAAGGTAAAATTGTAGATTACCTTTCGACTAAGTATGATGTAGTAGCGAGGTTTCAAGGTGGTCCAAATGCTGGACATACATTAGAGTTTGAAGGAATCAAACACGTGTTACACCAAGTGCCATCTGGTGTCTTTCATCCACACATATTAAATATTATAGGGAATGGAGTTGTTTTAGACCCCATCATCTTTAAAAAAGAAGCGCTAGGGTTAATCAAATATGATATTGATTTAACTAAAAACTTAGTTATCTCACGAAGAGCACAAATTATCATTCCAACTCATAAACTTCTAGATAAAGCTTATGAGGAATCGAAAGGGGATAAAAAGATTGGCTCTACCCTTAAAGGTATTGGACCTTCTTATCAGGATAAAATAGGAAGGTTAGGTTTACGGGTAGGTGATTTAGAAGCAGAAGACTTCGAACAGCAATATCAAGAACTAGCTGATCATCATAAAAAAATACTTGATTTCTATGGTGCTGATTATTCAGATTTGCCTCAAATGGAAAAAGAGTTTTTCGATGGAGTAGCTTTCTTAAAAACATTTAAATCGGATAATACAGAATACCTAATTAACAAAGCCATTGATGAAGGCAAGAGTATTCTTGCTGAAGGCGCGCAAGGATCCTTGTTGGATATCGACTATGGAACCTACCCCTTTGTGACTTCTTCCAACACAACTGTAGCAGGAGCATGTACTGGGTTAGGCGTTTCACCCAAAAACATTTCTAAAGTGTTCGGTATCTTTAAAGCCTATTGTACACGAGTTGGTAGTGGGCCGTTCCCTTCTGAGTTGGATGATGCAGTTGGACAAGAATTACGTGACATAGGGCGGGAGTATGGTTCTACCACAGGAAGACCACGTAGATGTGGTTGGATTGATGTGCCAGCGTTAAGGTATGCCGTAATGCTCAGTGGAGTCACTGAGCTTTATATGATGAAGACGGATGTTTTGAATTCTTTCAAGAGTATTAAAGCTTGTGTAGGGTATAAATTAAAAAATGGTGAGTCTGTAAAGGAGCTACCATATGATCTTTATGATATCGATCAACCCATCTATGAAGAAGTGAAAGGTTGGAATCAAGATTTACAAGTTGTAGATACTTTTGATAAATTCCCTTCCGAATTAACTGATTACATCTCTTTTCTTGAAGCTAAAATAGGCGTGCCTATAAATTTAGTTTCAATTGGACCAGATAGAGTTGAAACAATTATGAAAAATAATGTCCTTGTATAACAGCCACTTAAAGATAAACCGAAAAAAACTTCAAAATATTTTTGAGTGATAGTTTGCGGGAAAGAAAAAAGTGTCTACATTTGCACTCCCTTAACGAAACAGCCACACGGGCTGGGAAGGAAAAAGGGGAAACGATCTTTGAAAAATTGATATTGTAAATTAAGAATAACGAGCCTGGAAGGACGAAGTAGTGGGATGATGTTAACTAGAAATAATTAAAGAAATCTTACAATGGAGAGTTTGATCCTGGCTCAGGATGAACGCTAGCGGCAGGCCTAATACATGCAAGTCGAACGGTAACATGAGAGCTTGCTCTTGATGACGAGTGGCGCACGGGTGCGTAACGCGTATGCAACCTACCTACAACAGGGAGATAGCCCGGAGAAATTCGGATTAATACCCCATAGTATTATTTGATGGCATCTGAGAATAATTAAAGATTTATCGGTTGTAGATGGGCATGCGTAAGATTAGCTAGATGGTGAGGTAATGGCTCACCATGGCGATGATCTTTAGGGGGTCTGAGAGGATGATCCCCCACACTGGTACTGAGATACGGACCAGACTCCTACGGGAGGCAGCAGTAGGGAATATTGGTCAATGGAGGCAACTCTGAACCAGCCATGCCGCGTGAAGGAAGAAGGCGTTCTGCGTTGTAAACTTCTTTTATACAGGAAGAATATTCCCTTGCGAGGGATAGTGACGGTACTGTATGAATAAGCACCGGCTAACTCCGTGCCAGCAGCCGCGGTAATACGGAGGGTGCAAGCGTTGTCCGGAATTATTGGGTTTAAAGGGTGCGTAGGCGGCTTATTAAGTCAGAGGTGAAATCCCACAGCTTAACTGTGGAACTGCCTTTGATACTGGTTAGCTTGAGTATAGTAGAGGTAGGCGGAATTGAAGGTGTAGCGGTGAAATGCATAGATATCTTCAAGAACACCAATTGCGTAGGCAGCTTACTGGACTATAACTGACGCTGAGGCACGAAAGCATGGGGAGCGAACAGGATTAGATACCCTGGTAGTCCATGCCGTAAACGATGATTACTCGATGTATGCGATACACTGTATGCGTCCAAGCGAAAGCGTTAAGTAATCCACCTGGGGAGTACGCTGGCAACAGTGAAACTCAAAGGAATTGACGGGGGTCCGCACAAGCGGTGGAGCATGTGGTTTAATTCGATGATACGCGAGGAACCTTACCTAGGCTAGAATGCTCCTGCATAGACCAGAAATGGTCTTTCTCTTCGGAGCTGGATGCAAGGTGCTGCATGGCTGTCGTCAGCTCGTGCCGTGAGGTGTTGGGTTAAGTCCCGCAACGAGCGCAACCCCTATCTTTAGTTGCTACCATTAAGTTGAGGACTCTAAAGAGACTGCCAGCGCAAGCTGTGAGGAAGGTGGGGACGACGTCAAGTCATCATGGCCCTTACGCCTAGGGCTACACACGTGCTACAATGGTGCATACAGAGGGTTGCGAACTGGTAACAGTAAGCCAATCTCAGAAAGTGCATCTCAGTTCGGATTGAGGTCTGCAACTCGACCTCATGAAGTTGGAATCGCTAGTAATCGCGTATCAGCAATGACGCGGTGAATACGTTCCCGGACCTTGTACACACCGCCCGTCAAGCCATGGAAGTTGGGTGGACCTGAAGTGGGTGACCGTATAGGAGCTCATTAGGGTTAAACCAGTAACTAGGGCTAAGTCGTAACAAGGTAGCCGTACCGGAAGGTGTGGCTGGAACACCTCCTTTCTAGAGAAAATTAACATCGAAGTGAAAAGGGCTTCGTTATTCTTAAACAATATCATTTTAATATATTAAAGCAGAAGGAAGAACTGCAAACTGGTAAGTTTAAACGAGCCAGTATGAACTTCAGCCTTCATGAGCGCTTGTAGCTCAGGTGGTTAGAGCGCTACACTGATAATGTAGAGGTCCCAGGTTCAAGTCCTGGCAAGCGCACGGACTTGAGATTAATAAGACAAGTGAACCAGTTAATTTCGATATTAATTATTCACTCTTCATTATTAATTACAATCGGGGGATTAGCTCAGCTGGCTAGAGCGCCTGCCTTGCACGCAGGAGGTCAACGGTTCGACTCCGTTATCCTCCACACTTTCTGCAAAGAAAGAGGAGAAAAGAGAAGATGCCCTGAGCGTCCCGAA
>CAWKJU010000006.1:0-258876 GCA_963849955.1 uncultured Cytophagales bacterium
AGTTGTATTTGCTTATAAAGGCATTGCCTGTGGGTTGAAAAACTTTATCTTCTTTGGCAATGGCTTTTAATACATTCCATTGGGAAGAAGTTAATAAGTTTCTGAATTGAAAAAAGACGCCTTCTTGTTCTTTCAAGAGCGAATCACAGGCATGAAAAACTAACTCTTTAGTAATATTATTTTTATTTAAAGAATAAACCTTGTTGCATAATGCTTGAGTGTAATAAGTATGTGTACGCGTCCAATCTAAAATAAAATCGATAGCTGCTATCTCAATCTTTTTTTTGTTGCTTTCAAATAATTTTTGAATAAACGCACTGTATTTCTCTCCTGGAATGCTGTTTAGAGAAATGGTGTGTGTGCTGGAAAAGAAGGGTCTTTTTGCACTATTAAACATTTCTAATAACAGGTGTTTGTGACTACCACTAAAGATGAATGTGATGTTTTTTAAGGTTTGAATAATGGTTCGAAGAATTGCTTCGGTGTTTTTTTCAGGGTAGTTAGCGATCTGTTGAAACTCATCTATTGCGATGACAATTGGTGTTTGTTGGGTTTCTAAAAAGTCAAAGAGACTTTTTAAGGAGTGTTCGTATTGTTTTGCTTGATTGTAATTAAATGATATTTCTGGTGCTCCTGTCAGGGGATCGTAGCTAATACTTGTACTGAGCCCTTTGATGAAATCAATAAACTTCTTTCCGATTGATCGGTTTTGTGGGAATGTTTTTAAGATGGCAGATGCAAGTTGATTCGTAAATTCACTTAACGACTGAGTAGCATAAATATCAATATAGATAGTTTGCCAATTGGAATCTTGTTTGAGTGTTTCAAAAGTATGTTGAATTAGACCCGTTTTCCCCATTCTTCGAATAGAAAGCAAGGTGGTATTAATTCCATTTTGAGCATTTTGCATTAAAAGAGCCGTTTCTTCTTCACGATCACAAAACAAGTCGGCCCCGTGGTAGCCTTTTAAGTAGAATGGGTTGAGTTTAGTTAACATACCATAAATATAATTTACAATTTGTGTTTTACAAAATGTATTTTACAAAATGTAAAATAATTAGAAGGGTTTGATTTGTTTGATAGTATTACAGTGTTAATAAGGCCTGGCATGTCTCGAGCCTTGACGGGTAGAACAATAGATAAGGGAAATGAAACCGCCCTAAAAAATGAAAGAAATCAGTAATTAACGAAGCTGA
Source organism: uncultured Cytophagales bacterium (assembly GCA_963849955.1). Taxonomy (GTDB): domain Bacteria; phylum Bacteroidota; class Bacteroidia; order Cytophagales; family JAAEPT01; genus CAWFGW01. The sequence goes on from CAWKJU010000006.1 coordinate 1,197, forward strand.
CTGAGTTTATAATCCACACATCTGCCTCATCAGACAGTATTAAATAGAATTAAAAAGGGGCGTGGGGACACAAGCCTTGGCAAATAAAAACGCACTTTAACAAAGACTAAAAACCAATGTTAAAGTGCGCATCACCAATAAATCTGAAAGGTTAATAGTTAGTGAAGCTTTCTCTAACCAAATTCTCAATACTCAATACTCACTTCTCCCTACTCAACACCCAATTCTTGGCATTCACAAACGCCTCAAACCACGGGGTACACTCTTCTTGTACACGATCAGCAGGGTAGTGGGCACATTGCCACGGGAAGATTGCGCGTTCCAAGTGAGGCATCATAGCCAGGTGGCGACCATCTTTGGAAACAATACCAGCAGTATCGAAGTTCGATCCATTCGGGTTAGCAGGATAAGCACTGTAAGCATATTTTAAACCAATGCTATAGTGTTCTTCACCTTTCGGGAACACAAACTTACCTTCACCATGTGCTATCCAGATCCCTAAGCGAGAACCTTCCAACGATTTTAATAAGATAGAATCCGTTGATCCAATTTCCACATTCACATAAGTTGATTCAAATTTGTGTGAATCATTATGTGCCATTTGTGGTCGTAAATCCGCTTCTGGGTAAATTAACCCTAACTCTACCATTAGCTGACAACCGTTACACACCCCTAAACTCAAGGTGTCTTTACGCGCATAGAACTTATCTAAAGCTTCTTTCGCTTTCGGGTTATATAGGAAAGCTCCAGCCCAGCCTTTGGCAGAACCCAAAACATCGGAGTTGGAGAAACCGCCCACAAACACGATAAAGTTGACATCTTCTAAGGTTTCACGACCGTTGATTAAGTCGGTCATGTGTACGTCCTTCACATCAAAACCAGCCAAGAACATGCTATACGCCATTTCTCTATCACCATTTACCCCTTTTTCACGGATAATTGCTGCTTTGATGCCGCTAGGTTTACGATTTTGAGAAGCACTATACTGACTTAGTTTCCCTGTAAACTTAGACGGGAATTTATAGCTAAGCGTCTGTGTTTTATAATTGTTAAATCGCTCGGTAGCAAGCTTTTCAGTGCTTTGTCTCTTGTCTAATAAGTAGGAAGTTTTGTACCATGTATCACGCAAGGCATTAATATCTAACGTACGCGCTTTGCTGTTGTGAAAAAGCACCAGGTCACGCCCCTCTAATAAGTTGCCGATGATGGCGGATTTTACACCTAACTTTTCTAAATAAGTTTGAATTTCAGCCGCATCTTGTACTTGTAGCACCACTGCTGGTGATTCAGAGAACAACACCTTCACCAAGTCTTTTTCGCCTAACGCATTCGTGTCAACAAATAATCCCGTATCGTTTGATGGGAAACACATTTCTAATAAACAAGTAACTAACCCACCTGCAGAAACATCATGACCAGCTAATACGAGTCCTTTTTCGATTAACTCTTGGACAGCATTAAATGCTTTTTTGAAATAGGCAGCGTCAGTAATATCAGGCGTTTTAGTGCCTAGCTTGTTGATGATTTGTGCAAAGCTCGATCCACCTAAGGCAAATTCGTTATGATCAGAAAAGTCGATGTAAAGCAATTCTGTTCCTGCTTGATTTTTTAAGTTCGGAGAAACTACTTTTTTCAAATCAGTCACTTCACCACAAGCAGAGATAATCACAGTTCCAGGCGCATACACTTTCTCTCCATCCTTGTACTTCTGTACCATGGATAGCGAATCTTTTCCAGTTGGAATGTTAATGCCCAAGCCGATGGCAAACTCCGAAACCGCTTCAACAGCATTGTAGAGTCGAGCATCTTCTCCTTCATTTTTACATGGCCACATCCAGTTAGCACTTAGAGAGACACTGTCAAGTTTTTTGGTTAGAGGAGCAAACACCAAGTTGGTTAACGATTCTGCAATTGCTAATCGAGAACCAGCTGCTTCATTAACCAAAGCGGCAACAGGTGCATGACCAATTGAGGTCGCTAAGCCGCTTTTGCCTTGGTAATCTAAGGCCATCACACCTACGTCATTCAAAGGCAACTGTACTTCGCCACAGGTTTGTTGTTTCGCCAGCACGGCCAGTGACAGATCGGTCTACTTTGTTTGTCAACCAGTCTTTACAACTTACCGCTTCCAATTGCAACACTGCTTCGATGTAGGTTTGCAACTCTGCTAATTCATAGTTGACCTCAGCATATTGGTTATTAACTGATTTATCAGCCATAATAGTCTTTGGAGGGTTTCCAAAAAAGTCTTTTAGACCAAGGTTGATAGCAGTTTCATTGGTTTTTTTGTTTTCAAATACAAATTGATGATCACCAGTACAGTCTCCCACAACATAAAAAGGAGCACGCTCACGGTCAGCGACATCTTTTAATAATTGAATATCTTTTTCATTCATCACCAAGCCCATACGTTCCTGGGATTCGTTTCCGATGATTTCTTTGGATGAAAGGGTTGGGTCACCAACAGGCAATTGGTCAATTTGAATTTTACCACCTGTTTCTTCTACCAATTCTGATAAACAGTTTAAGTGTCCACCAGCACCATGGTCATGGATAGAAACAATCGGGTTATTATCCGACTCCGCCATGGCACGTATGGCATTGTATACCCTTTTTTGCATTTCAGGGTTGGACCGCTGAATGGCATTTAGCTCGATGGAATTGGAATATTTACCAGTTTCTACGGAAGATACGGCACTTCCACCCATCCCGATGCGGTAGTTGTCACCACCCATGATCACGACCTTGTCACCTGTTTTAGGGGTATCCTTTAAAGCATCTTTGTTGACACCTGTTCCAATACCTCCAGCTTGCATGATGACTTTATCAAAGCCAAATTTCTTGTTGTTTTCCTGATGTTCAAATGTTAATACTGACCCTACAATTAATGGCTGACCGAATTTGTTTCCAAAATCAGATGCTCCGTTAGACGCTTTAATCAATAAATCCATTGGGGTCTGGTATAACCATGGACGAGCAGCCACGCCATCTTCCCATTGTCGACCTGCCTCTAAGCGCGAGTAAGGAGTCATGTAAACGGCTGTCCCTGCTAAAGGAATACTAGCTTTTCCACCGGCCATACGGTCACGGATTTCCCCACCTGAACCTGTGGCGGCACCGTTGAAAGGCTCTACTGTGGTTGGGAAGTTATGCGTTTCTGCTTTGACAGAAAGAATAGAATCCACTTCCTTGATTTCGAAGTAGTCGGGTTTGTTTTGCGTGATGGGCGCAAATTGCTGCACTTTTGGTCCTTTAAGAAACGCCACATTGTCTTTGTAAGCCGAAATCACCTCGTTGGGATGAGACTCGGTGGTTTTTTTAATCAACTTAAAAAGCGAAGTTGGTTTTTCAACTCCGTCAATAATAAACTGACCATTAAATATTTTGTGACGGCAGTGTTCTGAGTTAACTTGTGAGAACCCAAATACCTCTCCATCCGTTAATTTTCGGTTGAGCTTTTTGCTTAATCCTTCCAAATAATCAACTTCTTCAGGGTTTAAAGCCAATCCTTCTTGCTCGTTATAAGCACGAACATCGTCTATGTATTGAACCGCTTCTGGTTGTTTGTCTATAGTGAAAATCTGTTGGTTCAAACCGTGATACAGCACTTCCAACATGGGGTCAAAAGCAGAAGCTTCATTGCCTTTTCTGAATTCTTCAATTCTGATGATTCCCTCAATACCCATGTTTTGAGTAATCTCTACCGCATTGGTACTCCATGGAGTGACCATTTCCTTACGGGGTCCAATGTAGAAACCTTCTAGCGTTTCAGCAGAAAGAACAGTTCCATTAAGGAGCCACTCGAGTTTTGATTTTGTTTCGTCTGACGGTTGAGACTTAGTTTCTAAGGCATAAAAAATGCCTGTTTTGCTTTCTGCGAAGAGAATCATGAGCAGCTTTTTCGGTGTTTGTTAAACAAGAATGTTGTTTGAAGAAAGGGTGGGTAGGCTTGTAGTTAGATGATGTTGTCATTCTACTTTCTACCTTTCTCTTTCTACTTCCAAAAGGAGCCACAAAGTTAGCCAAAAAAACAGGTAATAGAAGTGTTAAATATCCACAGTAGATGCCGATGTTGGAATTGTTTCTAACAACTTGTTTATGAAGAGATAATGATTAAACCCCATCAGAGTTACTCAAAGAGAACTCTGTATGAAGATTATTAACTTTTCTGAAAGGTGAAAATATAACAGTGCGATAATCAATTAATCACCGCACCGTTTTCTACTATCAATCAATCAAGTTAAAAAAGCGATCAAAACGTAAACGCTTCAATACACTTGGTTGGTCATATCGGGTATACATTAAAACGCCTGGTAAGGTGTTGGACGTTTGGTAGATATTTAATTGCTGCGCATTAATACGTCCGGTTTGGTAGCCTTGCATAATAGAGTTGGTCACTTCCTGACATTGTCTGTTGCTGGCAATTTGATCCCGGAGACTTTTCTGAATAGAAATAAAAATCATCGCAGCTTCACCTACCACATGGGTTTCAGGGACAAATCCCCAGAAACGGGAATCCAACGAATTGTGTCTGTTATCTCCCATCATGAAATAATAGTTGTAGTTGAAGGTGTAAGAAGTAACTTTTTTACCATCAATGGTCAGTTCATCCATTTCATTACCAATGATTTTCACATTATCACCGTTACCATCAAATAACTGAATCGTTTCGCCATATAACGCCACATTTTCTTTTGTTAACTCAATGGTGAATCCTTTATAAGGAATGACGAATGGGCCGAAATTGTCACGGTTCCAATCGTTAAAGTAGCGGGGGGTACTAGGAAACAAAGGACTATGGTTTTCACCCACAGCAAGGGTGTCTAACTCTACAGCCGCTAACTTGTAGCCGTATTTCTTTTTTAAGGCAGCGATTGTTTCTTCATTTCCAGTAATGGAAAACAAGGAATCAGAGGAATAACTCAACTCTTCAACATTGAAACCTAGTTTATACAGCTGTTCAGGCGTAATTAATCCTTGTGTGTGAATTTTGTAAAAATTTTGAGCCAGGGGATAGGTATCAATCTTTTTGTCATTGGCATATACCGTATTGTGTCGCATCTCAAACTTATCGCCCGGTATTCCTATGCACCGTTTGATGTAGTTGGTTTTTAAGTCAATCGGTTTATCCAATTCATCGGGATAGTTGAATACGACTACATCATTGCGTTCGATTTCACTAAAACCAGGAAGTCGGAAATACGGTAGTTGAATTGCATCTGAATATGATTTTTTTCCAGGAACCCCATTCACTTCATCCCCCGTAAACCACCAGTATTGATGTGTTAGAGGTGCTTGAATAGGTGTAATTGGAAATCGCGACCCATAGCTTAATTTATTGACAAATAGAAAGTCACCTACTAATAACTCACCTTCCATGGAGGGTGTAGGAATTGTGTATAATTCAAACGTTGACCAGCGAATAATGGTAGCCGCCAATACCGCAAACAAAATTGCATCTCCCCATTCTCTTGGAAACCCTTTTTTAATTTTTGGCATTAATGCACCTGGCGAAACATATTTATCTTCTTTGTTAAAACCGATGTAAGGAAAGTAGATAAACGGAAACAACATGGCTGCTGCTTGCTGAAGAAAACCTTCTTTGCCGAATGATTTGGCCAGTTCAAGTGACCCCGTTACAAAAACAAAAACATTGCTCACCGGAAGTACACTCAGTATTACCCAATACTTAGGTTTTCCGATAATGCGCATTAACTCTGCCATTCCTACAAAGGGCGTTAACGCTTTCGATTGGCTTACGCCAGCCTTCATAAGGCAACCAACGGTTATCAGTTGATAGAAATAAGCGAGTGCTAGGAAAAGTAATATCAGTGTCATTGTTATAATTTAAGTAAGTCGTCCATTCCAAATAGACCTTTTTTTCCAACCAAGAATTCAGCAGCCAATACGGCTCCTAAGGCAAATCCTTGTCTGTTATGTGCAGTGTGTTTTATTTCGATGCTATCAATAGGAGAGTGGTAGTTGATGATGTGTGTACCAGGAACTTCACCTTCTCTTTTGTGTTTAATGTTAATTTTATCAGCAGCAGATTCTTGATCTAATTCCCAGTCGTTTTTGCGATCAAGGTTTTCAATCACTCCTTCAGCCAGAGTAATAGCAGTGCCACTAGGGGCGTCTAGTTTATGCACGTGGTGAATTTCCTCCATCTCGACATTGTATTCGCTGAACTGGTTAATCATTTGCGCAAGCTTTTTATTCAAATGAAAAAACAAATTCACGCCTACGCTATAGTTAGAAGCATAAAAGAAAGCCGTATCATTTTCTTTGGTCATTTGTTTGACTTCCGCTTGTTTGTCTAACCAACCAGTAGTACCACAAACTACAGGTACTTTGTTTTTAATGAGCGTTACAATATTGGCATAAGCACTTTCAGGTCGTGTGAATTCGATGGCAACGTCTACCTGGTCTAGTGTGGTAGAAGACAAATCATCCACGTTGTGTGTGTCTATAATTACAGGAACCGTGTTACCTCTTTCTAATGCTATCTTTTCGATGGTTTTACCCATCTTCCCATATCCTACTATTGCTATTCTTGCCATTGCTTATTTAATATTGACCGTCAAAGATAAACCTATCGAGCTAGAAACCGAAGCTGAAGGGAAAAATGTCGGTTCTAAGCTCATAATGTATTGTTCACCAACTTTAAAATCAATAAGGTGCGCATCAACGGCTGCATCAATAATATTGGCAGAATAAAGTAATAAAGCATAGATGAAATTGATGTCGCGCTTCCGTTTGTAAAAATCCTTACGGGTTCGTAATTGGCTATCAGAATATTGACTGCCAAATGCTAATGGTGTTTGAGTTGTATCTTGTCGCGCATTGAGCGCATCTCTGTAATCAGCATATTCGCTATGGCTTGATGTGATGTTGTAAACGAAGAATGCACCGAGCCCATAAATGATAGGTACTTTCCAATATTTCTTGTTGTAAACTTGACCAAGTCCAGGAAGAAAAGTGGAGTATAAAGTTGCTTTAGTGGGGCTATGCTTCTTTTTAAGTATAGTTTCTTCTTTAACTTCCTTTTTTAGAGGAGTTATAGAGGAAGTACTATCTGCAATTTGTCCAAATGAGGAAAAATGAATACACAGACTAAGAAGAAAACAACAAACAAGCTTCTTTAACATTAGAAATCTAATATTTCCAAAATACGATTTAAATCTTCAACGGAAACAAATGGTATTTTAATCTCTCCTTTGTGCTTTTTATTATCACTATTTACCAAGACGCGTGTTCCGAAGTGCGAAGATAACCGATCCTGTAATTTTTGTATCTCTGGATTTCGTGTTTTTTCTTCAGTTTTGGTCTCTTCTTTTTTTACTGCTTGTGCTCCAGCATTATTCACTACGCGGGCTAATTCTTCAACTTTTCTAACAGAAAGCCCTTCATTAAGTATTTTTCTGAAAATATCCAGTTGAGCAGCTACATTTTCAATAGTAATTAACGCGCGTGCATGCCCCATAGAGATTTTAGTTTCTCGAATGGCTGCCTGAATATCAGGAGGAAGTTTTAATAGACGTAAATAATTGGTCACCGTTGAGCGGTTTTTACCTACTCGGTCGCCCAACTCTTCTTGTTTAAGACTACACTCGTTCATCAGACGCTGGTAACTTAATGCCACCTCTATCGCATTTAAGTTTTCACGTTGAATGTTTTCAATCAATGCCATTTCGAGCATTTCCTGATCATTTGCTGTACGAATGTACGCAGGTATTTTTTTGAGTCCCGCTAATTTGGAAGCTTGAAAACGTCTTTCTCCAGAGATTAATTGGTATTTAGTAGGAGTGAGCTTACGAACCGTAATCGGTTGAATAATCCCCTGAACTTTTATGGATTCAGCTAACTCATCTAAGGCTGTTTTGTCAAAATCTAAACGCGGTTGGTAGGGGTTGGTCTCAATCGAATCAACGCTAACTTCGGAAAAGTGTACGTTTGCTCGTTCAGTAGCGGAGGTGTTTTTAACATCTACACTGTCAGAATCTTCCAAAAGAGCACTTAGTCCTCTTCCTAATGCTTGACGTTTTTTTATTTCTTTTGCCATTTTATTTATTTCGCTAGGATCACTCCGTTTTTCTCTAAAATTTCATTTGCTAAGTTGATATAACTAATCGCTCCTTTGCTTTCTGCATCGTGAGCAATGGCAGGTATACCAAAACTTGGACTCTCACTCAAACGGATGTTTCTAGGTATAATCGTATCGAATACAATGTTTTGAAAATGTTGGCGAACTTCTTCGACCACTTGGTTGGATAAGCGTAAACGAATGTCATACATCGTTAACAGGATACCCTCAATTTCCAAGTCGGGGTTTAGCCGTGCTTGAATAATTTTGATGGTATTTAATAACTTCCCTAATCCTTCGAGTGCGAAATACTCACACTGTACAGGAATTAAAACAGAATTGGCAGCAGTTAATGCGTTTACAGTAATTAAACCTAATGAAGGAGAACAATCGATTACGATAAAGTCATATTTGTCTTTTACGCTCTCGAGGGACTGCTTCATACGACCTTCCCGATTGGCTAAGTCAATCATTTCAACTTCAGCACCAACCAGGTTAATGTGAGCAGGAATAAGGTCTAAATAGTTAATATCGGTCTTTAGAATTAAATCTTTAGCCTCATTACCCTCTACCATGCATTCATATATGCTGTCTTCAATTTCTTTCGGGTTAAAGCCCAACCCTGATGTGGCATTTGCTTGCGGATCCGCGTCCACTAAAAGTGTTTTGAATTCAAGAGCGGCAAAGCTAGCGGCTAAGTTGATGGCCGAGGTCGTTTTTCCAACTCCACCTTTTTGATTTGCTAAAGCAATTATTTTCCCCATATCCGTACTGAATTAACTTTTTAATAACTCCATTAAGTGAACTTTATGATAAACCCTTTCAATTAATTCAGAGCTTACCCCTTTTTAGTTAAGTTTGTTTTTCCTCAATGAACTACAAAGATAGCTAAAGGAGAATTCAATTTATGCAGAAATCATAACTGAATAAATAGAAGTGAATTAATTGTTGAAAGACGGATGAATGATGTTTATAACTTTGTTAGAATAACCCTTAATTGCTTATTAATTAGCGGATTGATATTTTTATGGTCTTGTGCTGGTGATAACGAGTCCTCTAAAACGGTTTTTAGATATAATCAAGCTGAAGGACTGACTTCATTAGACCCTGCATTTGCAGGAAATCAATCCAACATTTGGGCTACTAATCAACTATTCAATGGGTTAGTGGAGCTCGATAATGATTTGTTAGTGCAGCCAGCGATAGCAAAATCATGGAGCATTAGTGAAGATGGTCTGGTATACACCTTTCATTTGCGTGACGATGTCTATTTTCATAAACATGATTTATTTGAAAATAAAAAACGCAGGGTAGTGGCGAGTGATTTCGTATACTCCTTTCAACGGATTTGTAATCCAGAAGGGAAGTATAACCGAGGCATGTGGGTTTTTAAGGGTAAGGTAATTTCCGACTCCCAGGGTAATGTATCAGATACGGCTTTTGTGGCCTTAAATGATTCAACCTTACGAATTTACTTAGAAGAGCCTTTCCCTCAGTTTTTAGAGGTCCTGAGTATTAACTATACCCATGTTGTGCCTCAGGAAGTCGCTGAATATTATGGCGAAGACTTTCGGTCACATCCGATTGGCACAGGACCTTTCAAATTTAAGCAATGGGATGAAAGCAATGCATTGATTTTTTTGAAAAATGAAGATTACTGGAAAATAGATCATCAAGGGGTGCGATTACCGTACCTTGATGCTGTCCAGATTTCTTTTATTCCAGATAAAGGACAAGCCTTTCGTGAATTTTTATTAGGTAATTTAGACTTTGTTTCTGGTGTGGAGGAAAGTTCTGTAGATGAAATATTTCATTTGGACGGCACGGTGAATGAAGGGTTTGCTGAAAAGTATGATGTAGCAAAAGCACCTTACCTCAATACAGAATATTTAAGTATTCAACTGGATCCGGATGCACCGTGTTATCAGGGCAAAGACCATCCGTTGTTGAACATTGAATTCAGAAAAGCATTAAATTATGCGATTGATAAGAAACGATTGGTGGTGTACCTAAGAAACAGTTTGGGGATTCCGGGAGTAGCTGGTATTGTTCCACCTTCTGTTCCAGGGTATGATATTTCCAAGGTAAAGGGCTATAGTTATCACCCTGCTTTGGCAAAGGAACATTTAGAAAAAGCCAGGATCAATAAAAACACGGTGATTCGAATGAATATTGCTAAAGAACATTTAGCACTTTCAGAGTTTTTAGTGAAACAGTGGAAGGATGTCTTAGGCATAAAAGTAAGTATCGACATCGCTGAAGCAGGGGTTAGTCGTGATTTAGCGCGGACCGGAAAGGCACAACTCTTTAGAGCTTCATGGTTGGGGGACTATCCGGATGCGGAGAACTATTTTTCGTTGTTTTTAGGTTCAAACAAAACACCACATGGCCCCAATAAAAGTCGTTATGAGAATGAACACTATGACAGTCTGTATTACGCTGCTCGAACCATCTTAGATAAACAGCAACGTCAAAAACTGTATTATCAAATGGATAACATCGTTGCTGCTGATGCGGTGATTGTTCCTTTGTATTATGATGAAGTCGTTCAGCTTCGCCAGAAAAACATCACTGGATTAAAACCCAATGGGATGAACATCCTGAAGTTGGAGAAAGTCAATAAGCTAAAGTAAGCTTTATCGTACTCCAGTAAGGTGGGTGGAAATAGATAGTTTAAGCAATCGCGTAGACTTTTTATAGTAGGGGACTTACAGATTACTCACCTCTCATCTAGAGTATTCACATGGGGTAACTGTGGACTTGTGACACTAAAAAGTATTTTTTTAATTGAAGCAGGTTAATACGATTTTGAAAAATATGACATAAAAAAAGAACAGTAATTAAATTACTGTCCTTTTTACTTTATAAAAGTTGACTTTGCGTATTCAAGAATGTTTCGTTCGCGCAGTAAGCAACAAACTGTTTTTTTATATAAATAGCTATTTTAAATCTATTCAATCAGTAATTTTTTAGTAAAACTACCCTCAGTAGTTTCAATTTTAAGAATGTATATTCCCTCGGATAGATGGGAGATGTTTATCTGGTTGTTCTCCACAGAAAGCGCACCTATTTCATAACCAATTGTGTTATAAGCAGTGACTTTTAGAACTTCCCCAATAAAGTTAATGTTGACAAGTCCTCCAGACACAGGGTTAGGGTATATAGCTACATTATCACCTAAAGTTCCTGTTTCGCTAAGTTCTTCATTTCCTGATCTTGCGCCACTCATGTTTGAAAAATTAACTAGATAAGTTTCTCCCAGATATTGATCGGCATAGGGGCAACCTATAATAACTTGATCTCCACTAAGGTCAAAATTATGCCCAAAATAATACGAATCTGTGTTTTGTATTGCTCCTTTTTTTATCCAAGAACTACCTTGTCTTTGATATCTAAAAACCTTGCTTTGACCAACTGCACCCACAAGCATTTTATCACCTACAAGTGCTACGCTATAACCAAAGCGACTATTATCTATATTATCGCCATAAATTTTACTATCAATCTTCCATCTATGGGATATATTATCTTTAATCTTGTAAGTCTGTACATACCCCTTATTGTTGCTGTAATTTGGGCAACCTGCTACAGCATATTCACCTGAGATCGCTACTGATTTACCTAGGTTTTGATTGTTTCGGTTAGTTGTAGGCCAAAAGCGATCTCTAAATGCGGGACTACCGTACTGGCTTATGTTGTATAAAAGTATTTCTCCAGCATTTATTCCTGCATCATTGTCTGCATAAGGTGCTCCTACAATCATTACAGGTAGTTTTAAGTCTATGGCATATCCAAAATTATCATTTGCCTCTCCACCTACACCATAAAATTTTGTATGAAGTGCCCATTTATTATTTTGTTTCAAATACATATAAATAATTCCTGCATCTGTTGCTTTAGTATCATCGCCAGGTGCTCCAATCGCCAAAACATTTCCGTCAATGGAAACGGAGGCTCCAAAATATTGGTTATGAACTTTATCTGGACATTCTATAATGGTAGTATTGGTATAGCCGTTTTCTATATCATATATGTCATAAATATAAACTTGACCGACATTATAATACCCATCTCTATCTGTTTGGCTTGCACCCACGACCAGAGAGTTGGCATCAGCATCAATTGCTTGACCAAAGTTAGCATAGTCATCACCTAGTGGAGAATATATTTTTTTAAAAAATTCCCACTGCCCAGCCTCTTTTTTCATAACGGTGACAGAGCCAGAAGAATTGCTAACATCATCATCAGAAGGTGCGCCAGAAAAAGCCCAGTTGCCATTAGTGGCTGTGCTATATCCAAGCGCTTGAGCTGATCCTTCTGAACCTAAATTACTCACTAGTTTCTGTGAATTACCTGCAGATGCTTGTATGGGGTTGTTTTCTCGATAAATATACAATGATCCTGATGGTGCTTTGTTGTTACAAGGTGATGTTTGGTTGGTTAGCGTATGCCTCCAGTCACCATAATCACTTACAAAAAAGTCTGTACCATCATAAGCTACACCCTCACCATATTTACCCCCATCTGTTGCATTATTATCATAATTAAGTCTAGCAGCATCTGCTAGTTGATATAGTCCGTTAATATATTTCAAAAGGAATGCGCGATGTTTAAAACTGGTTGTTTGATTTGACAGAAAAGAAACTGCAATACCTTTATTTTCATGAATAGATATATCTAAAAGTTGACCGCCAAAGTTGGCATAAGTTGGGAAACTGATATATTCAACAGTATCTACTTGACTATTCTTTAGCTTCAATACTTTTATGTAGTATTCTTTTCCCCATCCCTCAGAAGGTATATATTTATCAGAATAAGCGCCATAGGCTATCGTGTTACCATCTACCGATGCATCTCCTGTTAATCCAGTATTAAACTGAGGTGAAATAAATCCAGATAATATTGGTTGAAGGGTATTATTTTGAATTTTGAAAAGGTGAGTATTGCCATTTAGGCCGCCTGACAGAACTACAACGTTTTCGTCTGTTATACCAATAACTTTAGATGATGAAACAGTTGTATTCGTGATATACACTACATTATCCCCTTGAATCTCAAAAAGATATAATAGGTTTCTTTGATTATCATAGACAACAATATGCTGACCATTTGTTGCTAGACCATTGGAAGAAAACTCATTATCAGTTTCAGGAAAGGGAGAATATAGCTTGGCAATTCTGGTGAAATCTTCACCTGACCAACTTCTTTTATATACGTAAATAGCTCCCGCTCGTTTGGTGCTACTGTTATAGTCTTCTCTTTCAGAAGAGGCTATAAATACATTGTTTTTATACGATATGTTTCTTCCAAATTTATTCTCTATTCCAGTATTTGGGTCGTGTTTGAATAATTGAAAAAAATACCAATTATTAGCAAGTTTCTTATAGATAGAGACAGCTCCATAACCTTCTTGACAATAGGAGTTATTGACTGGATCGTCTTTTTTAAATTCCGGGTCTGTTACAAATAATGTATTGTCTTTTACCAGTAGGTCTTCTCCAAAGTTTACTGCTCTTTGCAGACTTGTGGGGTAAATTTTTTGTTCTTGTAATTGGGCGTTTGATACCATCATTATAGATGATAGAATACCACTCAGTACAAATCGTAGTAATCGTGTTTTCATAGTATAAAAGTTTAGTGTGAATAGGATTTATTTTTCACTAAAAGTAAGGTGCTTCATCTTTCGAAAACTGACATTATTGTACCAAATCTGACAAAAATATGATGTTTAATTAAACATGGTCTACACCATAACTAGAGTAGACCATATTTAAAAAATTTAAAATTATTATTCTACCAGTAATTTTTTAGTGAAACTGCCCTCTGTGGTTTCTATTTGCAGCAGATAGACTCCTGCATCTAAATGGGAGAGATTTATCTGGTTGTTTTCTACAGAAAGCGTTCCTATTTCACCACCTACTACACTATAGGCAGTGACTTTCAGTACTTCCCCAATAGAATTAATGTTGACAAGTTCTCCAGACACCGGGTTGGGATATAAAACAATGTCACCCACTAAAGAAATGTTTTCATCCAATTGTTCTGATCCTATTCTAGCACCACTTATGTTCCAATAATTTATAAGATACGCTGATCCTTGATAGTCTTCAGAATAAGGACACCCAATCATTACTTGGTCTCCACTTATAGATACATTAAAACCAAAGTAGTATGCATTAGTATTTTCTATTGCTCCATTTTCTATCCAAGAGCTTCCTTGTTTTTGGTATCTAAATACTTTTGATTGTCCTGTAGCACCTACCACTATTTTGTCTCCCTCAACAACAACAGTTTGACCAAAATTCGAATTAGTTTGATTATCACCATATAAAGTAGTACCTGCTATCCATGAATTGGCTCCTTTAGTATATAATTTTACATACCCTGAATTATTATTGTGGCGATAGGTGCTTGCACAGCCAATAGTTCCTGATAAAGAAACTGAAGAACCAAAATATTGATAATCACCAGCAGCTGGTGGTGAGAAACGGTTAAGGTAATTAAATGTATTACCTGATAACTGATAGTAATAAATATAACCAGCAGAAGCCCCCCTTGTATTGGTTGCGAACGGTTCTCCAATAACTAAGTTACCTCCATCCATTGCCAAAGCATAACCAAATTGGCTACCTGTTCCTCCTATCCCTGTGATTTTTTGTTGATAAGTCCAGACGTTATTAGTCTTTTTAAAAATATATACAGCTCCTGCATTGCTTCCTTGGGCATCATCATATACCGCCCCCACAGCGAGGTAGTTGCCATCTATGGCTACAGCATATCCAAAGTACTGTCCATTAACTTTATCAGGACATCTCACAGTTGAATAGCTGATATAGTTATTCTCCAAGGAATTTATTTGATATAAATACACTTCTCCAATCTGGTTTTTCCCACCTTCTTCTACACCTGGTGCCCCAACTACCAATGTTGTATTGTCAGCATCTAAAGCTCTACCATAATAGTCATAACTGGTTCCTAAGGATTGATATATTTTCTTAACAAACTTCCATTGACCACCTTCTTTTTTTGCAACAGTGACCGACCCAGATAAGTTGGCATCTTGATCATAGGGAGATCCTGAAAAAGCCCAATTTCCGTTGGTTGCTGTACTATATCCATTATATTCATACTCATTTTCTGACCCAAGAGCAGTTGTTACTTTCTGCGATCCATTCATTGAATTTTCTATGGCATTTTTCACTCGGTAAACATATACAGCACCAGAGGCACTTTTATTATCGCAAGGATAACCTCCACTAGTAGCATTGGTTTTATCATGAATGTCACTCACAAATAAATCAGTTCCGTCATAAGCTACACCTACACCATACTGACCACCTTCAACACTAGCATTTGAATAGTTTAATTTTGCGGCATCTGAAACATGATATGCTTCATTATAATACTTTAACAGAAATGTTCTAGGCTTAAATAAAGGCTCATCTTTATACCTTCTAAAAGAAACGGCAATTCCATCATTTTCCTTCACGTAAACATCCAGTAAATCGCCATCCCAATTGGCATAGGTAGGAAAAGTAATGTTATCGATACTTTGAATGGCATCATTCTGTATCTTCACTACTTTTAAATAGAACTTTTTTATCCACCCTCCTCCAGGACCAGCGTAACTTTCAGAATAAGCTCCATAAACTATGGTGTTACCATCAATAGAGATATCTCCAGTAAGCCCACCAAGATAGTTGGGGGCTATACCAGTTGCAGAAACCGATTGAAAAGTGTTGTTTTGAATTTTGAAAAGCTGTGTATTAGCTCCCTGACCACCAGACAAGACAACAATGTTACCATCTGTAATCCCTTTTACATAATAAGAAGTTGTAGAAACACTTGTTCTATATACTACATTGTTTCCTTGTATTTCATAAAGATAAAGCATCCTTCTTCTAAAATCATGTACTACAATGTACTGCCCATTTGTTGCTACACCACCAGAAGAAAATTCATTGTATGACTCTGGATTAGGTGAAAAAACTTTGGCTATTCGTGTAAAGCTTTCACCAGACCAGTTACGTTTATAAATGTAAATAGCCCCTGCACGTGTGGTGGCAGAATTATAGTTTTCTCGTTCTGATGACGCAACCAACACATTGTTTTTATAAGAGAAATTTCGACTAAATTTATTCTCGGGAGCACTGTTGTAATCGTGTTTGAGTAATTGGTCAAAAACCCAATTGTTTCCACTTTTCTTGTAAGTTGATAAGGCACCATATCCAGGGTAACAATACTGCTGCTGTGCAGGGTCTTCTTTTTTCCATTCGGGATCAGAAACAAAGAGCGTGTTATCCTTTACCAGTAAATCTTCTCCGAACCATGAAGCTCTTTTAAGGTTGGAAGGAAAAATTTTTTGTTCCTCTTGTTGAGCATAAGATGTTATCATAACTGATAATAAAAAGCTCGAAAATACAAATTGTAAAAACTTTGTTTTCATAGTGTTATAGTTTAATTTGAAAATAATTTCATTTAAAACTAAGCGCTATAAATACTTCAAACCTGACATAATTCTTCCAAATCTGACAAAATCATAAGGTAATCTACTTATTTAATATTTTTATTTCCGAGTGAAAAAACTAATTCAAAAATTACTGACTATTGGTAAAAAGGTGAATACTCCAAGACGAGAATTAAAAAAAATTCAGATTCTGAATTATGGTTGTCTAGCGTGGTTATTCATAGGTATAATAATGATTTTTGTTAACCAATCTGATAGCCATAGTTACCATAGGTTTTTAGCACATTTAATTTCTATTGGGATAGCACTTCTGGTTCTTTATTTACAACATAAGCAGCTTTTTTTTATTTCAAGAATTATTTTTCTGATGTTTGCATTGGTCAAAATTCTCATATTTGCTTTTTTTCTACACCCAGGTTCATTTATTGAGCTTTTTCTCATCTTAATTCCGATCGTTTCACTTATTCTATTTGACAATATTTGGCTTAATATATCTGCTTTGCTAGTCGCTTTCGGCTGCTTTTTGTTGTCAATTATTTTTTTTAATAATTACTCAAACATCAATTTGAGTCTTACATTAGTGTTTATCCTGTTTTTAACGACCTTCCTCACATTCAATTATTTTAGAAATTTGAATGAAAACAATGAAATAATGCTTGAAAAACAGCATGCTCGAGAGGTAGAAATTCGAAATAAAATTGAAAGCCAGAGAAAAGAATTAGAAGAACTAAACCTGTTTCAATCACATTTTCTAGTCAACTTATCCCATGAAATCCGTACTCCGTTGACGTTGATAAAAGGCAACTCTTCATTAATATTAAAAGAATCTTCAATTGATGCTGTTTTATCCCTGAACAGACGTATTAGCGACAATGCTGAAAAAATTCAACTCTTGAGTGATAATATTATGGATTTAGCTAAGATGAACGCTGGTAAGCTAAAACTCATATTTAAAAAAACACCTATTATTTCATTTTGCAACAGGCTTTTTAATTCTTTTGAGCCTATTTACTCACAAAAAAACATTCAATACTCTTTTAAGGACCTCACAAGGGATACCATGTTAATCTGTGACATTGATAAACTGTACTTAGAGCGAGTCTTTAATAATTTATTCATCAACGCATACAATTATACCCCCGAAAACGGGGCGATAGTATTTACAGTAAGTTATGAGTCAAAAGTTGTTATTTTGAGTCTAGAGGATAGTGGATGTGGCATTTCTGATGCAGATCTCCCATATATTTTCGATTCTTTTTATAGAGGAGAAAGTAAAAAGAATGTGGGAGGGACGGGAATAGGGTTATCCTTTGCAAAAGAGATACTGGCTCTACACAGAGGAACTATTAAAGTGTATAGTACTGAAGGAGTGGGGAGTACTTTTACAATCCTCTTACCCGCTGAAATAGATAACTCTGAACCAACAAAGGTTATACATGAAACTACTCGCCTAACTGATAACAAGAATAACTTTAACATTCTTCTGGTGGAAGATAATAAGGAAATGAGAGACTTTTTAAAAGGAATACTAGATCTAAATAATAATATTAAAGAAGCCTCTAATGGAATAGAGGCACTTGATTTAGTAAATAATTGCTATTTCGATATCATCATAACAGATTATATGATGCCAGAAATGAATGGGTATGAGTTTATAAAAGAGGTGAAAAAGCTAAACTTGGATACCCCCATAATTGTACTGACAGCAAATACAAATAAAAAAAACGAGCTAGATTTTCTTCGGATTGGTATAGATGATTATATCACGAAGCCTTTTAACGAGGAAGAGTTACATATCAGGATTAATAAATGTACTTTAAATTATAAAGAACGTAGAAATTTCATTTCTAAAAATAATAGTGAGATATGTTTTGATGATCAGGAGTTAATTATATTAAAAATACTTGTTGAGGATAGATTACAAGATGTTTCTTTTGGGGTTAGTGACTTTGCAGATTTAGCTGCTGTTACAGAGCGAACATTGCACCGAAAAATTAAGTCCCTTACTGGTTTAACTCCAAATATGTTTATACGTGAAATCAAACTACAAAGAGCAAGAGAGATTTATGAAAAAAAAGAGGCTCAATCACATAAAGAGTTAGCAGCAAAGGTTGGATTTAAAAATAGTAATCATCTAATTAAACTCTATCAGGAAAGATTTGGTAATCGACCACAGGTTTAATAAAGCCTTTTTTAAAGTTTAGTATCTTAATTTTTCAGTCTTCTCCATTTAACTTAATTCTACCTTTCTTAACTAACTTTTATACAAACATACCAAGTACTAATTCTCTCTTTAGTTTATGTTGATTTTTTGGTTATAGGATTTAATCAATTGTAAAAAAGGAGGGGGAATGAAAAAGAAAAAAAAAGGACAGTGATGTAATCACTGTCCTTTTTTTATCAATGGTGTGTTGCTTATTATTTAAGCGCGTTTAAGAATGTTTCGTTTGTCCAGTAGTCAACAAACTCTAAGTCCATCAAAGCTTTGTCTGCTAATTTAGCATCAAGAGCAATCGCTTCTTTTAACTGGATACCCATTTTCTCAACATTGTCTTGGCTAGCTGCAGTGATAGCAGAACAGTAATAAGCCAGTGCATTTTTCTTGTCGATGTAAATAGCAGTTTCAAAAGATTTTTCAGCATTAACATAATCTTTGTTTAACAACTGTGCTAAACCTAAGTTGAATATTGCATTTTCTACATCAGAACCAGCACTACCTAAGTTGTCAATAGCAGTAACATAATTACCTCTCATGATTTCTACAGCACCCATTCCAGCTTGAATACTTTTCTTAGCCTCAGCACTTGGGCTTTTTTGTAATGCGCTAGCGTAAGTGGCAGCTGCAGCATCTTTTTTGTTAGCATATAACTCTAAAATACCTCTGTTGTTAAGTGTAACAGCAGTTTCTTTTAGGTTAGCAGCTAATTTGAATTGTGCATCAGCTTTATCTAACAGACCTTTTTTGTCCGCATCACTTGCTTTCATTGCTTTTTCTACATAAGTAGCACCTAAGTTATTGTGTGCTACCCAGCTGCTTCCTTTTTTAGTAGCTGCTTCATATATAGCTGCTTTTTCATCAATTAAAGGAGTCATTGTAGCAGAGTAAAGTAACTCTTCCATGTTCAATGTATCAGCTGATGCCGAACCTTGTACAATTGACTTAGATAATACGTTAATCTCAGCATCTGTTTTCTTTGGCTTAACGCTTAAGATTTCAGTTTTAGAGATACGTAGCTTAGGATAAATCTCGCTAGTTAAAGTTTTATAAACTGGAAGTTTAGATAATTCTCTTTCTTTATCATGGAAAGAACCTTCAGAACCATTAACTATTGCTAATATTTTTTGTTTTTCTTCAGCAGAAATATTTTCGTTAGCAGCTAATTCTTTTTTGAATGCAGTCCAGTCTTGGAAGATAGCTTTAGTTTCAAATTTAATTGAATCAGCCATTTGCTTGTAATCATACATTTTCATTTGCTTAGCATAGAAATTTTTGATTACAGTTGCTCTTTGCTCTGCCAATTTAGAGTTCACACTTTCTAAACCTTCTGGAGAGTGGCTACCCAAAATGGTTACCGTTTTTGTCTTGTTTTTAGCAGCAATGAAAGCATTTAATTTTTGACCTGCATCCCCTTTTACTTCAGAAGAACGAAGTTTTGAGCTTCCTTTTTCAAAGAAAAATTCAACTTGAGTAGGAACTAACTCTTCCTGGTTGTTATAACCATGGTCAGCATACAATACTTTATAAGATGGTTTAACCAATCTTGAAGTTGTGATCACACCTTTCGCAATAGATAGTTCTGGTGTTTCTTTGTATTTCGTTTTTTCTAAGTTAGAAACTAAACCTTTTATTTTTAGCTCACCACTTTTCATGCTTTCCTCATAGAAAAATGAAAAGTGACGCTTTTGTTGCGGTTGTTCAACTTTCTGATTCGGGAACTCAGTATCTTTAAATTCGATTTGAGCCAACTCTTGTGTAGGATCTCCGTAAGAGTAATATGTCTTAATAGTATACAGTCTGTTTTTCTTTAACATGTTCACCGGCAAAGTCGCCTGAACATCGAAAGCAACAGAGTCACCATGCAATTCAAGTGGGGAAGGATTTACTTTAAGCTCTTGCTGCTCAGCCATTTTAACCATTTGCTGAGTACTACAACCTGTTCCAATTAGGATACCTGCTATAGAAAGGGTTGAAAGAATTTTTCTATTTATAACCATGATTACTTTTGTTAAAGCATAAAATTTAGTCTCTAATGTATTGCTATATATTAAATATTACAATCATGAGGCTGATTTTTTAACCTTCTTTTTGTTATATCAAAGCTATTATTAATACCTTTAAAGTAAAATCACTCCATATGAAAGTTTTACAGTATCATTTAGAGAAGCAAATTTTTGGGGTTTGTGACAAACTAGGAGAGAAAATGGGTATTTCATCTGCTAGCATTCGTCTTTTTTTTATTTATTTTTCATTCTTAGCCTATG
Source organism: uncultured Cytophagales bacterium (assembly GCA_963849955.1). Classification (GTDB taxonomy): domain Bacteria; phylum Bacteroidota; class Bacteroidia; order Cytophagales; family JAAEPT01; genus CAWFGW01. The sequence continues at coordinate 22,229 of CAWKJU010000006.1, forward strand.
GCTCTCCTGTAATTGTTTATTTGGCCTTGGCCTTTATAATTAATATGCGTAAACATTTGCGGAAGAATAGAAGCTTTTTTTATGAATTGTAGAAGGAAAGTTCTTTGAACGTTTTTTTTCCTCGCACAAAAAATTGCCACACAATAGACCGATCATAAATTTCCTTATTTTTTTTGTCTAACCTGACCGTTGCTTTTCTTGCATTAATCCATAAAGACGTATTCCTATAAAAAGAAGCGTGTGCGCGAATAACTGCAAACATGTGGTTGGGATTACCTTGGCATAAAAAGTAAAAACCTGCTAGACCATCTAATAGAAAGCGAACGCATATCGTCTTAAATAAGCGTTTGTTTGGTGTATTCTTAATGACTAATGCCAGTCCATTTCTAAAATTGTAGTAAGTTTTTTTAGGGTTTGACTTGTCAAGTGTAGCCGCTCCTACATGATAAACCGTACTCTTTGCACTATACCAGATTTCTTTACCGATATTTTTTACGCGCCAGCATAAATCAATTTCTTCCATGTGAGCAAAGAAGTTACCGTCAAAGCCTTTGAGTTGATGAAATATTTCAGAGCGAATAAAAAGCGCTGCTCCTGTGGCCCATTGAATAGGGGCGTTTTCATTGTACTGACCATTATCCTGCTCTAATTCATGGAATAAGCGGCCTTTACAAAACGGGAATCCATATTTATCTAAATAACCACCAGCTGCTCCTGCATATTCAAAAGAAGACTTATCATTATAAGAGAGAATTTTAGGTTGACAAACAGCAATGTTTTCATTCTCATCCATCATTTGGATAGGCGCAGCCAACCAGTTTTCTGTTACCTCTACATCCGAGTTAAGGAGTACATAATAATCCGAATCAATATGTTCTAACGCTAAGTTATAACCAGAACAAAAACCATAGTTTTTATTGAGTTCTACGATTCGAACCGTTGGAAATTTTTCAGTTAAAAAACTAACAGAGTTATCCGTGGATCCATTATCGACTACAATAATTTCGGCTTCTGCGCTATACTTGACAACTGAGGGTAGAAATTTTTCAAGAAGAGTTTGGCCATTCCAATTGAGTATGACTACGGCAATGCGTTGCACCATTACATGAATTTTGATAAGTCAAGTCCTGGAATGTTAGGCATCATACCAGAAGTAGATTTTGCTAGCTCCTCTTTAATTTTTACTTCAATTTTTTCGAGTGCTTTGTTTGTAGCAGCAATTACTAAATCCTGCATCATCTCTTTGTCATCTTGAGAGATGATGTCTGAATCAATGGCGACATTTGTTAACTGCCGTTTTCCATTGACGGTAACTTTAACCATTCCACCACCTGCCTCGGCTGTTTCTGAAATGTTTACAAGACCTTCCTGGGCTTTTTCTAAGTTTTCCTGTGCCTCTTGAACTTTGCTGAAAATGCTATTAAAATCCATTGTTTGAATGCTGTTTAACGTGTAAAACTAATTATTTATTCTGAATTTGGAAGACTAAACACCTTTCCAAATTCACCAACGCTAATAGTAGACCGTTACTGTACCTTTTTTGTTGATGGTGTTGCCGTAAAAGTCCATTCCTTCTAGTAAAAAAACATATGTGCCTGATGTTGCTTTAGAACCCTTGTAGGAACCGTCCCAACCATTTTGACTGTTTTGCTCATAGAAAATAAGCTCACCCCAGCGATCAAAAATAGATAACGTATATGATTTGATGAAGCGTGTGTCAGGTTTGAAGTAATCGTTTAAGCCATCACCATCTGGTGAAAATGCATTAGGTATGAATATCCTCGATTTGAGTTCAAAACTTACAATATTAGAATACGATGTTTGGTTATTGTTTGAGTTAACTTTGATTCTGTATCGCAATTTTTGATAAGTTTCCACAGGAGAGCTATCACGATAGGATAACCCCTCTGTCGCGGGTCTTTCTACAACTGCGTTTCCATTCTCATCAAGGTATTGGATAGTATATGTTTTTGAATCATACCCTAAATAATCAGTCCATGCGAGCTGGTATTCGGTGTCTTGTAATTTATTAACCTGTAAATACACTGTACATGTGGAATCAGACTGCTGCTCGTTGGATTTATTACCACAGACATCCTGATAATCGATGATGTAACACATGGGGGAGTTTACTGCGGAGTTGTGTATATAACTCGAGTCATAATTGCTAGTGTTTGCTATAAGAGTAAAGCTATTTCGATCTGTTGAATGTTGAATAGTTGTCGCAAAAACATGGTCAGGAAGCGGTGATTTCCAATTTAAAACAACTGATTGAGAGTCTATCACACTGGATTGAAAGTTTTCAATTGGAAGTGGTGTATCGGTAGAGATACTTTCAACGCAGTTTGTGTTAGAAAATATTAAGGTGTTTGAGCTAGAGTTAGCGACTGTATACACCGTATAGCAGTAGTTGTTGGCACAGATAACGGTGGTATCAGTGAAACTCGTATCACTTTTATTCACTGTAAATACATCTTTGTTTTTTATAAGTTTGTACTCAGTAATTTTACTTTCTTGAGGATAGTTATTCCAATTAATGAGGTTTTGATTGTTTTCAGCTTGAGCCAAGAGACTAATCGAGCAAAGCGTATCACTGGTTTTGGTGTTCCCACAAAAGTCGTAAGTCGTGAAATAAAAACAATAGCTCTTTTCAAGGGTATTCAGTTGAGTAATGGTGACAGTGGTGTCACCTGTGGCTACATTAACCGAGTCTACCAAATCATATTTTATTCCATCGGAGGATAAATAAATTTGATATCCGAAGTAGGAGGGGGCATTCAGCTTTATTTGAATCCTACCTTCTTCTTTAGACAGGTTTGTTGTTCTTACCGTATCAACCCGTGGCAGCGATAAGTTCTGTTGTGGAAATATAGTTTTAGTAGTTGTACTGTCGCAAGGCGCGAAATTATAGGCTCCCTTTACACTAATCGTTTTTTCGGTGTCGTTTAGATATTGTTTTTCAGGAACCTCATTTGAATTTATGGTGTCGTCAAGAGATCCATCACCATAGTTAATGATATATTTATCATAGAGGTTTTCCTCTGAAAAGGTTAATTTAATGATTCTATCCTTACAATAATTAATTGTGAATTTAGGCGCGTAGTCAGACACGGCTCGAATTTTTATGGTGTCAGAGCTAATAATTTCTCCAATCCCAACTTCTTGAAAAACATAATAAATTCCAGGTGTAGTATAGGTGTGAGTGGAAACGGTGTCACGTCCAAATCCAAAATTATATCGAGGCACGCAATCACTTAAATTTATGGCTTTTACTGTATGAGGAACACAGCCAATGGTGTCATTAGTCGTAAATGCTGGTCCAGTACATTGCGCATGTACTTCGGATGGCAGTATTAAAACCAGGAGCGATATAAGCGCTATAAGTTGCTTCAATTAAGATAATGTTTTAATAATTTCATCTATGGTCGATAACGATTGTTCACCTGTTATCATATTTTTAAAGGTAAGTTTTCCTGATTCCATTTCATCACTTCCAATTACGATCACATAAGGGATGTTTTTCGCGTTGGCGTAACTCATCTGTTTTTTCATTTTTGCAGCATCAGGATACAATTCTGATTTAATTCCCGCAGTCCTGAGTTGGGTTAATAAAGGGTAACTATACGTTAATCCTTCCTGATCAAAACTACAGATAATTACTTCCGTTGACTTTAAACTGTCAGTGGGAAATAAATCCAACTCTTCCAGCACATCATATAATCGGTCAACACCAAACGAAAACCCTACACCGGAAACATCAGGTAAACCAAATACGCCTGTGAGGTTATCATAACGGCCACCACCACTAACACTTCCAATGCTGACATTGTTGACTTTTACTTCGAAAATTGCTCCCGTGTAATAGGACAATCCTCTTGCTAAAGTGAGGTCAAAATCGATGTTCTCAAGGTTATTACCTAACTGATTAACAATTTCGAAAATTGCCTTAATTTCTTCTATTCCTTTTTTACCTACTGCTGAAGTGTTGAGTAACTGACTAATGAAAGTAAATTTTTCATCTACGGTGCCAGTGGATTCAAGCACTTGTTTTACCTGGTCAATATTTTGTGAAGAGAAGTTTTTAGCTGCTAGCTCTTCTGCTACTTTATCAATACCAATTTTATCGAGTTTGTCTATTGCAACAAACAGATCGGTTTCATTGTTTTGAGCACCGACTATTTCAGCAATGCCCGAAAGAATTTTTCTGTTGTTGATTTTGATGGTGTAGTCAGTCAAACCGAGTTTTTGAAAAACTTCTTTAATCATTAAGATGATTTCAGCTTCACACAACAAAGAGTCTGTGCCCACTACATCCGCATCACATTGGTAAAATTCGCGGTAACGTCCTTTTTGAGGTCGGTCAGCACGCCACACGGGTTGAATTTGAAAGCGTTTGAATGGAAACGAGATTTCGTTGCGATTCATCACAACAAAACGCGCAAACGGTACGGTTAAATCATATCGAAGGGCTTTTTCGCAAATGGCTTTGGTGACTTCTTTGGAACCCTGAGCGAGCTGGCTTTCGTTCACTTTAGATAAAAAATCTCCTGAGTTTAGGATTTTGAAGATCAGTTGATCGCCCTCATCACCATATTTACCAGTGAGTACATCCAGGTTTTCCATTGTTGGTGTTTCAAGGGGTTGAAATCCAAATTTCTGAAATGTAGACTTGATGTTGTCAAAGATAAAATTGCGTTTGGCCATTTTTTCCGGCCAAAATCCCTTGTTCCTTTCGGTAGTGATGGTTTGTTACTCATTATAGATTTTATAGTCACTCGATTGCGACCACAAAACTAACATGAAAAATGTAAAATGGGAGTATTAACGTAAGAGTTAACACTCCCATTAAAGTTTATTCCTCACAAACTTTGATTTTTTTAATCAGTTCTTCATTTTGGTTAGCCTCTGCACCGTATGACATCGTCAACGTACCCTTTGTACCATCATTCGCTTCAATAGCAAATAGTACGGTTTGGTCGGCTGGGTTGGTTTCTCCTTCAAAGCGATAAGTCCCAACAATTTTCAAATCTTCCGGGTTGTAGTTTCTTTTGGCGTAAATAGCCTCGATAGCAATTTTTGTTGCTTTAAAATCATCCTTATAACCCTCTTTTAATAAAGCGGTCATGGTTTCAGATAGGGTGTCTAATCTATGTTTTGTCATAATATGTATAAGTCTTAGTTAAGATATCTATATTAATGATTCTGGAATATCTTATCAAGTGATTTTGCGGTTGATTTTATAAAATGATTTTTCTGATTACCCATTTTAGCCCTAAAATACCAAAGCGCAGGGAGTTATAGCCTAAAGCAGCTTTACCATATAAACGAAAACATTTACACCGGGTAATTATTTTCAATAAAGAAGATACCTGATAATTAAAGGTCTATCAGTATGCTTTTTCTAGGCTCGTAACGCTTATTTAGGGGTAAAGGTCATGGTATAGGTCGTGTTTTTCTCCACTACTTTTTTAGAAAAGAAGTCTCCATGAGATGTCCCTTTTAAGTAAAGTTCCAGTTGGTCAGCGTAATGTGGACTGGCAGTTTGACCTGAAATTCCCCCAGGGATGACTGTTTGTGATTGATCCCAATTACCTACCGTATAAATGTGTCGTTGTGATGGACCGTGGGTCACTTTTTTAGGATTATCAAATTGATAATGGAAAGGAGCAACCGTATTTTTACTGCCGCCCATTTCATAAGGACCTTTGTTATAATTAAATAGTAAGTCTACGATGGCCACTTTTCCTAGCGGATGTTCCAGCGTTAACTGATGGTTTTTACCCCATTGCCACGCATTAGGGTCAGTACCAATGTCTTTGGTAAGCTGTACTATGGATGATTTAAATGCAAGCAGAATATTGTCCTCCAGGTTTTCATGTTTTTCAGTCGAGATGTTATCGTGGAATGGCCAGTCGGTGTGGAACCAGGCAATATCAAAAATGGAAGTGGCTAGCATGTTATTGCCTGCCATTTCAGTGAAAAGGCTATCACCCAGTTCATCTTTTAACACGACTTCCAGAAATGAAACGATTGTTTGGTTATAGATCAAGGCCGCTGCACTTTCGGTGGACATGTCATAATTCCAGCTACTTAGCAATTGTATAGATTCCTTTTCGGTGGTGGATAACTCAGTTTTATGGCTTTGTAAAACGGTTATAATTGTAGGAACTATTTCTTCCGCCAAGTTGGAGTGAAAATCTGTGATTATGCCCTCCATGTAATTGGGAGTGATTTTATTTTCGACTTCAAGCAATTCGCGAATTCTGGAAATTCGATATTCAGGGGCAAACCAGTTCCCGATGTAATAGGGGTAGTTTGCGACTGTTTTATTGTTCGCGCTGGCAACGTAACCGCTTTCCGGGTTATATTCAAAAGGAAGTGCTTCAAACGGAACATACCCTTGCCATTCGGTACTGTCGGTCCAGCCTGGTGAAACGGTATAGGGTGTCTGGCTTTTACGGATAGGAATGCCCGCAGCACAATATAGACCTATATTACCTTCCACATCCGCATAGTTGATGTTTTGACTTACCGCACCAAAAGAACGGATTGCTTCTTTGAAATCCGACCAGTTGTTGGCGTTGTTCAATAAATATATTGTGCGAAACTCATCACTTTCAATATCACTACCGACCCATTTCATTGCCAGTGGCTGGGACCCATCCAATTCACGAAAATCGGTGATAATAGGGCCGTGGTGCGTGTAGCGAATAGTTCTTTTCTTTTCTTCACCGCCTTTTAGTTTGATCGTTTCTTCCACTTGGCGAATCGAGCGGTATTCCCCATTGTATAAATACTGAGAAGTATCTTGTGGGTTGATTTTTTCCTGATAAAAATCGATGTTGTCCACGGTGACATTGGTCATTCCCCAGGCGATGTTTTCATTGTGTCCTGAGACCACCAATGGCTGCCCTGGAAGTACAACTCCAGTGACATTCACGCCACCCTCAACCACCTGGTGCATGGGGTACCAAATTCCCGGAAGGGCCAGTTTTAAATGCATGTCGTTACACAAAATAGGTTGACCAGAAGCCGTCTTTTTACCCGATACAGCCCAGTTGTTACTTGCTGAAAAAATAGAAATACCCAATTCCTGCATTAAGTCATCGTAGTCATCCAGAATGCCCAGAGCAGTGGTGGTGGCGTTGTTTAGTTCAAAATCGGGGAAGATGTAGGCTGTGGTGTCTGATTCATTGGGGACAAAGTGTTTCAAATTTTGTTGACCGACCTTTTTCTTCATTTTTTCTAAAATGAATTCGGCATTATAGTTAGGGGTGAGGTCCCAGGCCATGTAACCAATCAGGTTGACACTATGCATTATCTCCCACTTTTCAGGAGTATAGCCGAGAATGGTAAATTCCTGAGGAAGTTTATCCTTGTAGTCCTCCAAATATTGATTCACACCATCTGCATAGGCGGTGAGGGCAGCGACTATTTTAGGATCTGTGTTGTTGATCAGTTGATTAGATTTTTTAGTCAGTTCGAGCGACCGCATTAAAAGATCGAGCGGAATAGCTTTTTCACCCACAATTTCAGAAACCCTTCCTAAGGTTACTCTTCGTAATAAATCCATTTGCCAAAATCTGTCCTGTGCACTTAGGTAACCCACAGCACGGTAAAGGTCCGCTTCATTTTGGGCATAGACATGGGGCATACCATAAGCATCCCGATGCACCGTAACTTCATCGGTGAGGTGTGATAAAGAAAGTGACTCATCATAGTCAGGTAAGGCCCTGTGCATAAGGTGGTAGCGAAAAATTAGCCCTCCAAGGAGGGAAACAACAATAAGAATTAAAAATATAAGTGCAATCTTTTTTAGCATGTGCATTGGATTAGGTTCATCTAAAAGTAGGGGATTTAAGTTAGCTTAAAAACTATTTATCGTTAGTTAGCACAGTGGTTTGGTATCATTAGCTACCTGGTACTTTATTTTTTTTATTTTATGTAAAATAGATTTATCGATCATGTAAGTTTCTCCTTCCTCTTTATAAACTGCTTTCCACCCGTATCCAGCAGTCATATATTTATACCCAATTATAGGGAAATTACATTCCTGAGATTCACATATTTTAGCTTGGTCAATTCCGCATGTTGAATCTTGCTTGATGGCAGAAAAATCATATTTTTTTCTGGTAATTTTTATTGGCATCCCGTACACTCCATTGTCTAAAGAGAAGAGCGTGAGTTTTTCTAGTTCGCTTATAAGAAAGGTATGTTCGGGTGTGGAATCTGCTGCAAATACAATTTTAAAAGTGTCTTGTTGTATATCTTTAATTCGATACATTTTGTAAGTCTTTCCCGATATGGTAAAGTTGTATATGGCATTTTTAACGAGTAAAAATCCATCGGGATGATAATTTTCAGTTACAAGTCTTTTGGAGGTAGGCTTCAGTTTTTTTACCAAGATAACTTCACAAGAATCGGTCTGAGAATAAGATGTGATGGAGAGTGATATCAAAAAAAGGATAAGAAGATTTTTCATCGTATAGCAAATTAAGCACAAGAGTTATATATGAGCTATTGCTTATCTATTGTTTATATATTTCCATCTAAATCTAACCAAAAATTTATCATAAAGCCGTCATTTATTCTCAAATCCAACTGTAGACGAGAGTAAATGGAAGTATGCAGCCACAATCCTTTTTTAATGTGGGTACGAAGATGATTAGCTAGTAAGAAAAATTAATGGGTGGGCACGAGTTACAAACTCCCTCCAGCTGGGGCAAGCTTATTTTTTTATAATATTTGCGTTTCATGTGACGATTTGTGGATGTGAAAAGGATATAAACTGTGCGACCTAGTCCCGTTAACACTAGTCGACCAAATCGTCTAGATTTTTGTTTCCTTTTTATCAATGAAAAAGGAAAAGCCCAGGCGGCTTGAGCCGAAAGCTTCTAAAAGCTGTAAACTAACACTATTGAACAAGTGGAACTATTTGTAACAAAAAACTGCAAATTATCGGTCGATTAGAATTTAGATGATTCATCTGATTTAGTGGTATTACTTTCCAACTTAAACGATAGCCAGCAGCCACAATCCTTATAATCGTTTTTGAATGTTAATACGAAGAGGATTAGCTAGTACGAAAAATTAAAGGTTGGACACGAGTTTCAGCCAGCAGGGCTCATCAGAGTGTCCTCGTACCTGTGGTCACTCTGAGGGGACGGAATACGAAGAGGATTAGCTAGTACGAAAAATTAAAGGTTGGACACGAGTTTCAGCCAGCAGGGGCTCATCAAACACTATTGAACAAGTGTAACTATTTGTAACAAAAAACTGCAAATTATCGGTCGATTAGAATTTAGATGATTCATCTGATTTAGTGGTATTACTTTCCAACTTAAACGATAGCCAGCAGCCACAATCCTTATAATCGTTTTGGAATGTGGATACGATGAGGATTGGCTAGTAGGAAAAATTAAAGGTTGGACACGAGTTTCAGTCAGCTGGGGCTCATCAGAGTGTCCTAGTACCTGTGGTCACTCTGAGGGGACGGAAATGTGGATACGATGAGGATTGGCTAGTAGGAAAAATTAAAGGTTGGACACGAGTTTCAGTCAGCTGGGGCTCATCAGAGTGTCCTCGTACCTGTGGTCACTCTGAGGGGACGGAAAATTAAGTGTTTAAAAATGAATGAGATAATTATATAAGCTTAATCATGAGTTGGATATTTGTCCATGCATTAAAAGCATTAGTATAATCAGTCAATAAAACGCGAAGAAGTAAGATGTTATCGAAAGAACTATACACCAATCATTAGTCAGCCCTTAGGCATTATTGGGGTTTGACTGTTAAGTGCGGTTAGTGAATTTGTAGCCTTCCCATTTATCAGATGAATGGTTAGTTATTGGCAGTAGTTTTATTCAATTAGAGGGATGAGATAATTTGAGTTTTTTAATTCTGTTTTTTCAATTAGTTTATTCTCTTGAAATGTTTGTCTATTAAGAATTTTTAAGACAAGAGTATCAGAAGAAGAAGCCTTTTTTAGAAGCTTTGTTATTGCAATTGAACCATTTCCATGAATTTTCTTTTTCTTATTTAAAAGCCAAGCTTCCATTTCGTAAGATACCGAATCGACATTTTCTATTAGATAATCAGCTTTGATTTCAATTGTTTTAGCTTTGCTAATAATTATACCATTGTTCAATTGGATTTTAGTTTTAGGTATATCGTTTACAAAAACATTTTTTATAAGTTCATAATATTGATGTGTTCGAAAGTTTACTTGGTGTATTATTATGTCATCTTGTGAAAAAAGTATTGAGACTGTCTCCGATTCCTTAAAGGGTGTGAATTCAAGAATTTGAGTCTTTGTGTCGTATTTATAATCAGCGCCTTTTACGCTTACTAATAAGTCTTTAATGTTTATGTTGGAAAAACGAAGTATAGATGTCCGATAAGTAATCCCTTTAAATAGGGATGCATGTGTACTTGTTGCAAAATAAACTTTAGGTGTTTGATAATCAAATTTTGATTTAGAGAGGAAACTCCTAGTATCATCACTATCTGAAATTTTGACGGTAGTGCTCAAGGTACCAAAGCCTAAAGAATCGTTTATAGTTGAATTTATGTCTATATGAAAATGGTTTTTTATATAATTTGAATCTATTTCCATATAAATTTCTCCCTTATAGGGTATTATTGTTCCGCTTGTATGGGAAGTTGACTTATGTACAAAAGGAGTTATTAAATCTGTAATTGTATTGTCATCCATGGTAAAGGAAAATATACAGACAGTAAAGAGAAAACCAAAAAAGGAATGGATATAGCGCATTTATTTAGAAATTAAGAATTTTTCAGTTTGGTCGAATGTTAGAATAGAGACATTTCCATCTTGACTTTTTTGCATTATATCTTGAATGTGTATAATCAGTTCTTTTGTATTTGTATTGTATTCCTCAGGTATTCTTAAAATTTCTTCTTGGTGAAGTTTAGATGTATAAATGGTGTCTTTCATATCATTGAGAAGCGAAAAATCGAAGTTGTTAATTTTATATCTTGCAGCTCTCGGTAAGAAGGCTCGAAAAGACTGATTTGGGTTAATCTTTAGTGTTAAATGCTTAGGCAATTGATTTAGGTTTCGCTGTAATTCTCGGTTCCCATGTTCAATTGTGATATGAGGTAAAGGTATTTTTAATGAAATTAATTTTGATTCTTTGATTAATTTCTCATCATAATAAAACTGGATTATGTTCTTTTCATTTTTTGGGTAAAAAGTGAATTCACAACTGTTACTGTTGGATAAATCACCATTAATCTTTAGTGTGTCAGAGTTATTGGCAATGATGTGAAGTTTGGATACCTCTATATTGTATAGATCAAGACTTATTATGTTTTCCGCCCCAATATAAGTTGTGATTTTTGGATCCATTAAAATCGGTAAATTTTGATGTTCAAATAAAATGGAATCTTGGATCTTAAATGATTCTCCCAATACACTTAACTCTATTTGATAAGGTTTGTAATGTTTGTAGGGGATTGATGCCATTGAGTATGAAGTAATGTTCCATATATTACTCAATTGATATATTGAATCTATACCAGTGGACAAACTGTGTTTTATGTCAATGTCAATACTGTCGGGATGTATAATATATTTTATTTTCCCTTTTACAATTTCACCTTTCGAATAGGTTGTTTTTTCTAAATCTACAAGGGGAATAATATTATTAAGATTAAAAAAACTGGAATTGTTCACAGAAATTAAACTTGTAAATATTAAAAACACTATAGCTAATGATGCTCCGATTGAATAGTATTTTAAAAAATATTTCCTCATAGTTAGATTTTTAATTTATTATCAGTCATACATGAACTATAACTCAGTATATCCATAATTGTTAGAGTAGCAATCTAACCAAAAAATACTGTTTTTAATGTCTGTACATATATAAAACGCATTAGTATAATCAGCCAATAAAACGCGAAGAAATAAGAACTCCAAACCAATCATTATTCAAAAGTGGAGACATCAGTTAGCAACTCGTGTCCAATGTCGTTAAGTTAAGGCTTCACTGTTCGTCTTTGTGAACGCAACTGAAGTGCGACAATCTCTTTGTCATGGAACAGGGTATTGATTTAGCCTAAAAAAACACCCACCCCCAACTCCTCCGAGGAGGGGAGTGGCTCGACTGAAAGTGGTGGTTAAACAGAAAAAAATGATTCCTATGGTTCAACCGAAATAACTATTGCGTTCCATTCCCCTCTTGGGAGGGGCTAGGGGTGGGTTCCTCTTATTGAAATAGAGAATCGGATGAATCATGAAAGATTGTGATGGGTAGCAGTACTACTGATAAATCACGATATTTTTATGTTTGAGAATACTTCGATAAACTTGTTATTAAAAGAGAAGGTATTAAGCTTTTTGTGCAAGCGTTTTAATATTCTGAAATGCGATTGTAGGGAAGATTAGTGTGGGCACGAGTTATGAACTGGCGTCAGCTTGTGGGGATTGGCTCGACTGAAAGTGGTGGTAAAACAGTAAAAAAATTGATTCCTATGGTTCAACCGAAATAACTATTGTGTTCCATTCCCCTCTTGGGAGGGGCTAGGGGTGGGTCCCTCTTATTGAAATAGAGAACCGGGAGAATCATGAAGGATTGTGATGGGTAGCGGTACTACTGATAAATCACTATATTTTTATGTTTGAGAATACTTCGATGAGCTTGTTCTTAAAAAGAGAAGGGTATTAAGCTTTTTGCGGAAGCGTTTTAATATTCTGAAATGCGTTTTAAGGAAGATTAAGTGTGGGCACTAGTTAGAAACTCGGGGCAGTTGGGGGTTGTTTTTCCTCTACTCTATGTCCAAGTTCAATAAAAAACACACGCATCAGATTATATGTTTCAATATCTGCATTTATATGATTTGACATTTTGGTCTCCATATATTCACAGCTCAAGCATACGTTCAAAGTTGAGACTATTTTGTTGTCCGAATTATAGAATACGATTGCGTCTCGATAAACTGGAGCACACATCCAACTTGGAACTTCTTTAATCGGAGTATTCAAAATTGATTTCAGTTTTTCAATTATCACATTATCGATTTTATATGTTCCTGATTTTTCAGCTGAAGGATGAAACATTCCATCTGAATCAACTAAATATTGAGTATATCCATAAAGTTTATTTAGTTGTTCCAGTCTTAATATTTCCAATTCTGATAATTGTTTTTTCTTTTTTAAAAATTGAAATTCTTTATACTCAGGATCGTGTATAATTCTCCCATCATATTTCCCGCCTCGTTGTAAAGAATAAGTTTCCAAGTAATCGAATTCAAGATTGTTTATATAATCTATTGAAGATGTATAAGTGGGTTTGATTTTCATTCTATTTGTTTCTAATAGCTGAATATGTCCACATATCCAGATTATAAATTGAACTCTAATCTAACCAAAAAATTCATCAAAAAGCCGTCATATATCATTTAATCACATTTTATCCGTTTGCAATCGAAAGTAAAAGGTAACAAACGTTTACAATCGTTTTTGAATGTTGATAAGAAGAGAATTAGCTAGTAAGAAAAATTAAAGGGGGGCACGAGTTACAAACTCGCCAGCTGGGGTATGGCTCACTTATTTTTGCTCTTTTTTCTTTAAAGTAATGGTAAGTTTTTTCTTATTCTGCTTAATTATAATTTCATTCCCTTGTTCAAATCCTAATTGTTCTAACCATTTTCCTTCTAATCGAATTTCAGGTACAGTGGTATTATCCCATCTGCGATAACGGACCTTACTGTGTACTTTTAAAATTCGTAGCTTTCCCATTTGTCAACTATTTATATGACGAATATAATGATTAGAACTGATTTGTCAAACTTTTATATGACAATATTGTCGTATAATTAATTGACATTTGTTTCGTGACTAAAGATGAATTGAAATATAAAATCGGTCAAAGAATTATTGAGTTGAGAACTCAAAAGGGGTTGAGTCAATCCGATTTAGCAAGGGCTTGTGTAAAAGACAGGCAAGCAATTGAAAAATTAGAGAATGGAAAAGTTAATCCAACACTTTATTCACTTTTGGAGATTGCAAATGCGTTAGAAGTTCCTCTAAAAAAGTTAATTGATTTTTAGGATATCACATCCGTATATCTAAAGTCTTTGTGTGATAAATTTGTTTTGCCTAGCAAATCCTTCCTCATCTCTACTATGGACACGAGTTAGAAACTGGCGGCAGCTGGGGCATTGACTAAATAAGTGGGGACCGTCTACTCAATTAGGCGTTTGGGTTTTATAGTTTAAGTGTTTTATTGAATCTATCATATGCTTCTCCAACACAATAAGGCTTATCATTTAAATCATCCGATATCATTGACGTTGTGAAAATAATTTGATGTGGTTCAGAGTATTTATCAGACATACTTGTTATAAGGTCTTGAAAGTTTTGAGTTCTTTCCTTTTCCATTCCTTTATCTTCCATATTGTCACATAATATAAACCTTGGATAGCGGAAAAAATTTAATTCCAAGCTTGCAAAAAATATCGAAAATAGAATAGCATTCTTAAAATATGTTTTTGAGCTAGCTGAGAAATTATTACCGTCATCAAGAGAAAATGTGTCTCTCAAAAAATCAATTTCTACTTTTTTGCCGCTTCTAAATTCTTCTTGTCTATCTAAATCATTTTTAAGAATAAATAAAGTTAATTCCCTAATTTTTTGAATTGCAACTTGATAATTTCTTTTCTGCATTTCCTCTTTTTGGTCTATTTCCAAACGCAAAGTTGTAATGATTGCATTAAGTTCAGCAAGTTCCTTTTTTAGCAATTCTATTAGTTCAACAGCTTTAATTTGCTGTGTCAAGTATTCAATTTTCTTTTCTGCACCACCCTTTGTAATTAACAAATTATCTAATCTTTCATCCCTAGTGGATTGAGGGTTTTCAATTGAGGCATCTAACTGTTTTTGTAGGTTTCTAGCAAGCTGAATTTGGGAAGGGAGTTCGCCAATAAATGCCGTGAATTTTCTTTCTTTTTCTTCTAAGAGAGTTTTAGATTCAGTTACTTGAAGTTCCATTTCTTGAAGAAGCCTTTTTGCATTAGCTTTTTCTGCTTCTTCTGCCAGTGGTTGTTTACATAAGGTACAATGTCCTTCTGGAACGTCACTATCCAATGCTTCCAGACATTGTGGGCAATGTGTTAAAGGTAGTTCTCCAAGAATTTTTTTAGTAATTAAAGAGTTATTTAGTTCGGAAATTCGTTTTTCTAATGTGGTTATAAATTGTCTTGAATCCGCAATTTCAATATCAAATTGGTTAATATGGGATTGCAGATTTCGAATATTATTTTTTACATCTGAAAGGTCAGATTGGACCTTTTCAGAATTTAATTCGGTTCTTTTTGTTGTTTTAATAATCTGCTGTGTTCTCAAATCAGCAATAGATTTTTCAATTTCAGCTAATTCATTTTTAGCGTTCTCAATTTCTTTTTGAACACCAGCAATATTTGTAACATTCCCTGTTTGACCGAAAACTCTATTTAAACTATCAAATTCTCTTTTTTTCTCTTCACTCTCTTTTATCGATTGCTTTAAATTTAATCTTTGTGTATAAAGAGTGTCGTCATATATCCCTAAAAGTATTTCAGAAATTGCTTCTCTGGTTAGTGGCGGGTCAAATCTTTCGAATCTGAATAAACTTTGGGTTGGCGTGTCTTGGTCAACATATAGCAATCTTAAAATTTGGTGCATTGTAATATTACTATCCGCATCACTTTTTACTTCTGGAAAGTTTAAAGCATTAAAAAGTACGTTTGTATAACTTATTAGATTAGTCGTTTGTTTATAAGGATATGTTTGCCAATTAGAGCTATCATTTTTTGAATCTTCATAATTACTCCAATAAACACTCATAGGTTCAAATAATGATTCTGAAACATTCCTTTTTAAAGTAATTAATGCACCATTAATCATAACTTCTCCAATAACTTCTTTACATCTTAATGCTTCGGAAGTCCAATTATTATAAGCTCCACCGAGAATGTAAAATATGAAGTTCGCAATAGTTGATTTTCCCGAACTATTCTTACCTCTAATTATGTTTACACCATTATGAAATGTTTCATCATAGGCTATAGAATTGTTATGATTTCTAACAATTAATCTTTTTAAAAATAGAGTTGGTTTATCGTTGGTCATATTTGAATTCAATTAGTCCAGTTCTATATTTCAACCCCATTTTTCCATACAAAGGCAATTCGCTAAAACCAGTTATTAACTTGATGATATTGGATTTTTCTACTGTAAGCTCTGAAAACTTAGATAATAAATCTTTAGGTATTTCTTTATCCGTTCTTGCTACTACATTTTTTGACAATAATTTACTGTCTATTAGTCCATAAGAAGCGATACACTTTATAGCTGACATCTGGTAAGGCTTCATCCTTTCAATAATCCTTTTGGGATCTATTAAATCTTCGTATGGATTTTCACCTTTTGCCTTAAATATTTTCTTTAATTCAAAAAGATCTCTTGGGTAACTTATTTTTCTTGCTTCGTTCGGAAACGTCAAGTAAAAATCCCAAATCCTGAGTCTGTCCAATTCAACCTTGTCCCGTTTCATAGATGTTAGTAATTGTAACATTCTAAAAACACAATTATAAATATCAAATGCAGGGTGATAAACTAACATAATTCTAGTTCCATTTTATATGACAATTACCAGTAAGGAAAAATATCATTCCCATAATGTCCTCTTCGTTATATTTAAAAAGGTTTATTCCCAAGTCTGCTTGAACTGGTCTAATAATTCTTTCAGTAATAAGTATATTAATTTTTTCTTCGGGTTCATTGTTGCATATTAATGAATAAACCTCCATCATAAATCCTCTCCGTACTTTTGTTAATAGATAGACATTTATGTCTTGTGCAATAAGAGAATACTGCGAGGTTTTAAATAATTTTCTGTGAAATTTATCTTTTAAATCAAGTGCATAATGAATAAGTTTTTCACGTCCACCTAACCTTAATTTTTCATCAAGTCCAATAACATCTCCATCAATAATTGAGTTAAAATAATCTAACTCCTCACAAAATTCCACTAATTCAGGATTTTCCTCTTTTTCCTTTTGAAACTTATCATATAAGTCTTGCAAATAAGTAGATCGCTCGTAGCTATTTATGATGTTTAGTGATTTATCATCTCGTCCTGTAAAATTCCCCCCAACAGAGCTGTCTGATAATGATATTTCGTTTTCTGCCATCAACCTTAATTTTTATCTCTGCCAACAAAGTCGCCACCTATTTTATTCTTACCTGAAACGTTTACTTTGTTATTTTCTTTAATTTCTTTTTTAATGCTATAAACTTTATTAACGGCAAAGAGGCTAATTAGGAATCCTAAAATTCCACATACATCTGCAATTATAGATATTGTATTTTCCATCTAATTATTTTTAGTTGTTCGTTTTTTTTACCTGACGCCTACAATTGTATATGCGCTATAGCTTCATATACCGTTTATATAATTCCCTCTAAATCTAACTAAAAAATTCATCAAAAAGCCGTCATATTTTATTTAATCATTGTTTAGCCGTTTGTAAACGAAAGTAAACGGTTACAAACGTTTACAATCGGATGGGTTCAAGCTATAAAAGTAGCGTCTCTTGAATAACCAGGCTTGCTTATAAAGCACGTGTTTTTAAACAGAGTTTATCCACAAATCCCTCAACTTTTCAATTCATTTTTTAACTTCGGACTTCAACATAAACAAGCCCAAACATGAAACTGATTTCCTGGAATGTAAACGGAGTAAGAGCGGTAATGAAAAAAGATTTTCCTCAAATATTAGAGGACATGAATACCGATGCCTTGTGTTTACAGGAAACAAAAGCACAGGATGATCAGGTGGTGGAAGCTTTAGCCGATATTAAAGGGTATCACATCTATTCCAATTCGGCTGAGAAAAAAGGCTACTCGGGAACGGCACTATTGACCAAACAAAAACCACTTTCTGTTACCTTTGACATGGGGGTGGAAGAACATGCGCAAGAGGGTCGTGTGTTGTGTGCTGAGTTTGACGCTTATTATTTACTAACGGTGTATACTCCCAATTCAGGTAGTGAATTAAAGCGCCTGGGGTACCGTCAGGAGTGGGACAAAGCTTTTTTAGATTATGTAGTCAATTTAGAAAAAACAAAGCCCGTAATTATTTGTGGTGATTTAAATGTGGCTCATAAACCCATTGACTTAGCGCGACCAAAGCAGAACTACAATAAAGCTGCGGGATACATGCAAGAAGAAATTGATGGCATGGATGCGCTCATTGAAGCCGGGTTTGTGGATTCGTTTCGAGCCCTGCACCCTGACAAGGAAAAATATAGCTGGTGGAGTTTTCGGGGAGGAGCAAGAGAGCGAAATGTAGGCTGGAGAATTGATTATTTTTTAACGAGCCCCAAACTAGTGTCTACCTACAAGCAAGCGGATATTTTAAATGAAGTCTTTGGTTCAGATCATTGCCCGGTATTGCTTGAACTGGATGTCTAGTAACGTGAATCGTTATTGTTGACAAAATCATCCACTTTAGTTTACCATTTCATGCATTGATTTGTTACTTTTGCCACCTCAATTAGGAATGGTCATTTGATTACACTATTAATTATACTTCCAACTGTTTTATTGTTCGTTGTTTTTGGCGTTTGGGCTGAGCGAAAAATAGCAGGTTTTATGCATGACCGTGTCGGCCCTGATGAAACAGGTTTCAAAGGGATTCTTCAAACCATTGCCGATGGATTAAAACTCCTTCAAAAAGAACAAATCATTCCCAAGGGTGCAGATAAGACCATGTTTGTTGCTGCGCCAGTAGTGATTTTTGTAGCCGTATTTGCAGCATTTTCAACCATACCGCTTGCACCTCAGCTGGTGGGGGCAGGCATGGCCATTGGGGCATTTTATCTGATGGCTATTGTCTCGTTGGATGTGCTTGGGTTTTTAATGGCCGGTTGGGCTTCAGCCAATAAATTTTCGCTGTATGGTGCCATGCGTGCCGTGGCTCAAATTATCTCCTACGAAGTGCCCATTAGCTTAATGGTGTTGTCCGTAGTTATGATTAGTCAATCGTTGGATTTGCAGGAAATCATTATGCAGCAAGGGACTTTAAGCACACAGATTCAATATTTGTTTGGTTTAAAAGCTTTAGGGGTGCAGTTAAATCATATTGGTGGCTTTTTGATGTGGAACATTTTCCGTTACCCTTTATTGATTCCCGGGTTATTGGCTTTTTTCATTGCTTCTCTGGCGGAGGCCAACAGAGCACCCTTTGACATTCCAGAAGCAGAATCAGAAATTATTGCCGGTTTTCAAACCGAATACACCGGGTTTCGATGGTCGGTGTTGATGTTGGCTGAATACGCGATGATGTTGTTGGTCGCTTTCTTCGGTACGATCTTATTCTTAGGAGGTTGGAACACCCCTTTACCTAACATAGGCGCAGCTAAGTTTGCTACCTGGACGACAGGAATTTCAGGTGAACTCTCAGGCTATATTTGGGGGATAGTATGGCTCTATTCCAAAGCATTTGTATGGGTTTTCTTACAAATTTGGGTACGTTGGACCTATCCACGTTTGCGGGTAGATCAATTGATGTATCTTTGCTGGAAAGTATTAACACCATTTGCTTTAATTCTGGTTTTAGTAGCTGGGGTTTGGCGGTTACTTGGAGTATAGAGTTATTGAGTAGTGAGTATAGAGTACAGAGTATTGAGTAGTGAGATTTGAGTATTGAGTAACGAGTATGAATAGAATCAAGATACAAGAACCAAGATTCAAGAATAAAGTAGAAGGATTGAAAAACAAGAAACTCGAAACTTCGAAACCTGAAGTAAGAAGTGAAAAAGCTAACAGTTAATCGCTTAAAGCTTAATAAAAAGGTAGAAAGAATAAAGATAAAAGAGTCATGAGTATATATAGAATCAAGATTCAAGAACCAAGATGCAAGACTAAATTAACTCATAACTCATAACTTACAACTTAAAACTCAAAACCATTAACTCAGGACTCAGGACTAATAACTAAAAACTAAAAACATCAAAGGAGCAAACGCATCATATTGGGGAAACATTAAAGAGGGGTTCAGCTCGTTAGCTGGAGGTCTTGTCTTGTCGTGGAAGCACTTCAAGGATGCTTTGTTGAAAAAACGAAGACAACCTGTTGGTGCGTCTGATGCGAATTACTTTGACCATCAAAACGGGATTTTTACTAATTATTACCCTCATGAGTCGTTGCCTATTCCTGATAACGGGCGCTACCGATTGCACAACGAGATTGAGGATTGCATCGTCTGTGATAAATGCGCGAAAGTATGTCCGGTCAATTGCATCGACATTGAAGCGATAAAAAGTACGGAAGAAATTCGAAAAGCATCGGATGGATCGTCTATCCGCTTGCATGCTGCGAAGTTTGATATTGACATGGCCAAATGTTGCTACTGTGGGTTGTGTACAACGGTGTGCCCCACCGAATGCCTTACCATGACCAAAACATTTGATTACAGTGAGTTTGATATTCGCAACATGGTGTACGAGTTTTCAGAAATGACACCAGCGGAAGCCCAGGAAAAGCGTGACGAATACAACACCAACCTGGAAGCTAAAAAAGCGATCAAAGAAGCAGCACCATCAGCGGATGTTAGTTCATCCGCTAAGCCAAAAGTGGTGATTCCAGGCGCTAAAAAAGCAGCTACGGCAGCGGCACCAAAACCAAAGATACCTGGTGCAGGAGCGCTCAAACCAAAAATTGAAGCGAAGCCAAGCGATCGGATAGAACCGGAAAAATCAGCTGCGTTAAAACCAAAGATTGGTGGAGCAAAACCATCACCGTTGAAACCTGTGATTAAAAAAGCGGAAGGAGCTAGTGAGACAAAGCAACCTTCACCACTGAAACCAGTCATCAAAAAACCATCGGAGGGAGCTAACAAACCTTCTGCGTTAAAACCTGTGATTAAAAAACCAGCTGATGCAGATAAAAAACCTTCAGCGTTGAAGCCTGTCATCAAGAAAAAAACAGACGATCAACCCAAGCCATCAGCACTAAAGCCCGTCATTAAAAAAACTGAAAACACATCAGAGGTTAAAAAGCCATCGGCACTGAAGCCGGTAATGAAAAAGCCAACAACAGACGAGGACGATCAACCCAAAAAGCCGTCTGTATTAAAGCCTGTGATCAAGCCTAAACCACCAAAATCAGAGGACGAATGAGTGAAGTGATTATGGAAATAACCTGGTGGTTTTTTGTGGTGCTGGCAGTGGTACCCACCATCTATATTCTGTTGACCAAAAATGTGATGCGTGCAGCGTTTGCCTTATTAGCCACATTTTTAGGAGTAGCTGGGTTATATGTGTTTCTTCAAGCGTATTTTATCGCTGTAGCGCAATTAATGGTGTATGTCGGAGGAATTCTGGTGTTAATTATTTTTGGAATTATGTTGAGCACCGGAAAAGGAGAGACCTTTAAAGTGGTGTCGGGAATAAAAAATCAGTTTGTGGGCTTCGTTATTTTTGCTTCCATCGTAGCAGGCGTGGGGTTTTTAATCTATGAAGCAGAGTGGGGCACAAGACCAATCGAGAATTTCTCCTTAGGAAAAACTGAAGCCTTAGGCATTGGGTTGATGACCAAATATATTTTACCCTTTGAGATTGTAGGCATCATCCTATTAATCGCTTTAGTCGCAGCCGTGTATATTTCTAAAGATTTGAAAAATGAATAATCAGGAAATCTACCTATACATCAGCTTATTGATTTTTGCTACAGGGCTAGCAGTAGTCATTACGAAGCGCAACGCGATTTTTGTGTTGATAGGGATTGAAATGATGTTGAACGCAGCAAATTTAAACTTCATCACCTTTAACTATTTTGGAGGAAAAGAAGTGGACGGACAACTGTTTGCCTTGTTTGTCATCATGCTGGCAGCCGCAGAAGCAGCAATTGCCATGGCCATTGTTTTGAAGGTAGTCAAGTATTACCGAACCAGTAATGTGGATGAAATTAATAGCTTAAAAAATTAATGAATCTAGCGGCAATCCATACCGAAATCTTACCCTTTGATTCGATGACGAAGTTGGCATTAGCCATCTTGTTATTGCCCTTGTTTGCCTTCTTTTTCTTGATTTTCTTCGGAAGAAGAATAAATAAATACCGCGGAATCACCGCTACCGTGTTGATGTTGATCAACTTAATCATGGCTATTGTGGTGACCTGCAACACCTGGGCAGCCAATGAGTTTCATGCCCGATGGGAATGGTTTAATTTGGGAAAAGATATTTCGTTCACCTTAGGAATCCAGCTGGATAACCTGTCTGCATTTATGTTGATTGTAGTCACAGGGGTATCGTTTCTGGTCCATTTATTTTCAATTGAATACATTCGTGGTGATCACCATTTTGAAAAATACTTTGCTTACTTAGGGTTGTTCACTTTTTCGATGTTAGGCATTGTTTTGTCCGATAACTTGTTTGCTATGTTCGTCTTTTGGGAGCTGGTCGGGTTATCCTCCTATTTGTTGATTGGCTTTTATTTCCAAAAAGAAGAAGCAATATACGCCAATAAAAAAGCCTTTATCGCCAACCGAATAGGGGATGCAGGTTTCATCATTGGGTTAATGGTCTTGTGGTCTCAATTTGGAACCCTGGATTTAGAAACCTTGAAATCACAGTTGCCCACCTTTTCAGGGGAAGTTTGGTTGTTGAGTTTAGCCGGTTTTGGAATCTTGTGTGGAGCAATAGGGAAGTCTGCACAGTTTCCTTTACAAGTGTGGTTGCCCAATGCCATGGAAGGTCCAACCCCCGTTTCAGCATTAATACACGCAGCAACCATGGTGGCAGCCGGGATTTATTTATTAGCGCGCACCTATTTTATCTTACAACCCGATGTGTTAACTACCATTGCCTTTGTAGGGGGCATTACTGCATTCATTGGAGCCGTTACCGCATTAGCACAAACAGACATTAAACGGGTATTAGCCTTTTCTACAATATCTCAGTTAGGATATATGATGATGGGAATGGGCGTAGGAGCCTACGATGCCGCATTGTTTCATTTATTGACGCATGCTTTTTTCAAAGCGTGTTTATTCCTTTCTGCTGGAGCAGTGATCTATAACATGCATCAGTTGGAACATCAATTGGAACACGAAGGAAAGGAGGTACACTTTGATGCACAAGACATGCGCGTGATGGGAGGCTTACGCAAGAAAATGCCGGCCACCTTTTACCCATATTTAATTGCTACCCTTGCGTTAGCGGGATTACCCTTGACTTCCGGATTTTTATCCAAAGATGCCATATTAAACGGTGCTTTATCATGGGCGCAAATGAAAGGAGGCATCAGTTACCTTATCCCTACCTTAGGTTTTGTGTCTGCGTTGTTGACTGCTTTTTACATGGGCAGACAACTGTTTATGGTGTTCTTTGGTGAATTTAAGCTGGAAAAACTCGGACAACAGTATCAGGGTGCTTATGACAAAGTAAAGGAAACCCCCGTTTTGATGTTGCTACCGATTGTTTTGTTGGGTGCCTTATCATTGGGAATCATTTATTCGATTAACCCGGTAGATGGTAGCCAAAGTTGGTTTACCGCTGCAATTGCTATTCCCCAATCACCGGCCTTTTTAGAACAAATGCACCATAATCATGTAGTGGTTTCCGTAGGTTCGATGGTCATTGCATTCGCTGGTTTGTTCCTGGCGTATTTGATGTATTACAAAAAGTCCCTGATCATCAGTGATGAGAACGCATTCAAAAAAGTGTTGAAAGGCTTATCGCTGAATCATTGGTATTTGGATGCTATCTACCATGCAACCATCGTGCGAGCCACATTAACTAAAGCCACATTAGCCCATCAGTTTGATGTGTTGGTCGTTGATCGAATTGTGAACTCCGTAGGGGTAATTCAACTAATTCTGGCGAACCTCGTTGGCTCATTTGATAAATACATTGTGGATGGCGTGGTGAACCTTTCAGCCACCATCACAGGTGTTTTTGGTAAAATTTTACGTTCGCAGTTTTCAGGTAAAGTGCAGAACTACATTGCTATTTCCATAGTGATGGTTATTCTATTGGTATTTCTAATCGTGAAATCTTCATGAGTTTATTAAGTATAATTATATTTCTTCCCTTGGTGCTTATCCCCGTGATATTGGCACTTCCCGAAGGTAAAAACCAACTAATCAAGTGGATTAGTTTGGGTGTCACGGCAGTTCAATTAGTGATCGCTGGTATGGTATGGTTTGGCTTTGATACTGCTTTAGCGGGCGTGTCATCCATCTCTACCTTTCAGTTTGTAGAAAAAGCGGAATGGATAAACCTATCATTAGGTGGCTTAGGAACCTTGTCAGCCGATTACTTTATTGGGGTTGATGGCTTAAACATCACCATGATTTTGTTATCAGCCATCGTAATGTTGATTGCCACCATTTCATCCTGGAGCATCAATGAAAAAGTAAAAGGCTACTTTGCTTTGCTGTTGTTATTGAACATGGCCATTTTCGGTTGTTTCTTGTCACTCGACTTGTTGCTGTTTTTCTTATTCTTCGAGTTTATGTTGTTGCCGATGTATTTCTTAATTGGAATATGGGGCGGTCCACGAAGAGAGTATGCTTCCATCAAGTTTTTCCTTTATACCCTTTTGGGATCCGTGTTTATTTTGTTGGTAATGATTGGCTTGTCCAACTCAGTGATCGACCCGTACAAAACAGCCGTAGCGGCAGGGTTAGCAGAATCGGTTGCCAGTGTATCGAGTGGGAACATTGAAGTATTATACGAGATGCTAAAGACGAATCAATTGGGCAGTGCTCAGCTTGTTCATTCGTTTAACATGGTTTACATGACCGATGCTCGCAACTTTATTCCTGATTCTTTATTTGGTTCTGAAACGGCCTTACAAATATTTGGCTATGCACCACGAATGGTTGCCTTCTTAGCCCTGTTCATCGGTTTTGCAATTAAATTACCAGCGGTGCCTGTACACACGTGGTTACCTGACGCACACGTAGAAGCACCAACACCCATCTCCGTAATTTTAGCGGGCGTGTTGTTGAAAGTTGGTGGGTATGGATTAATTCGCTTAGGTTATGGCGTTTTTCCAGAATCTGCAGCACAACTTTCCTGGTGGGTAGCACTGATTGGGGTAATCTCCATCATCTACGGTGCTTACAACGCCTTAGCAATGAAGGACCTGAAGAAGATGATAGCTTATTCATCCGTTTCACATATGGGGTTTGTTTTGCTGGGGCTTGCATCCTTTACCATTGAAGGGGTAAGCGGTGCCATTTACCAAATGTTTAGTCATGGGTTCATCTCAGCATTATTATTCTTGATTGTTGGTGTAGTGTATGATCGCTCGCACGACAGACAAATAGAACATTACAGAGGGTTAGCTACCAAGATGCCTTATTTCACCGCATTTGTGATGGTGGGTTTCTTCGCTTCCTTAGGTTTGCCAGGCTTCTCCGGGTTTATTGCGGAAGTGTTAGTGTTTTTAGGAAGTTTTACCTCCGAATCCCTGAACGGACTAGTGCCTCGTTGGATGGTGATGGTGTCGGCCTTGGGACTGATTCTTACCGCAGCCTACTATTTATGGACCTTGCAACGCATGTTTTTCGGTTCTTATTGGGTAAAGGAAGAATCTTGGAATGCCGCACTGAAAGACCTCACCCGCAGAGAATATACGATGTTGATACCGCTTGTTGTTTTTTCGTTGTTGTTCGGAATATTCCCAGGTTTGGTGTTAGATAAAATGTCGTTGTCAGTAAACACCTTTGTTGAATTGATTAACGCAAGCATTCGATAAGTATGGAAACCTTCCTTATTAGTAGTTTAAACAATATTATTGCAAGTGCCGCCTACATTTCTTCGGAATTGGTGTTAGGTGGTTTGGTATTGTTTTTATTGCTCTTAAGCATTATTGCGGATAACCAAAAGTACCGTTGGGTGTTTGTCGGTGTCACGTTGTTATCCTTGATGCTGTCCCTGCTTTATGTCCTAGAACAACGTGCTGTTGTGGGGGGCGACTTGTTTATGGGACTGGTAAACCTCAGTCAGTATGTGTTGTTTTTTAAAGCCTTGATTTTATTATGTGGGATGTTCACTACGTTACTTTTTCTAAAAGAAAGAAAACCCTTTGAAGCCGAGCCGCTCATCTTTGTGGTAGCCATTATGTTAGGAATCAATTTATTGATTTCTTCCTCCGATTTATTGTTGACGTATGTGTCCATCGAGTTAGTTTCGTTGACTTCGTATGCGTTGGTGTACCGCAGCACGGCTAAAAGTGCTGAGGCGAGCATGAAATACTTACTGTTTGGTGCCGTAGCTTCGGCTGTCATGTTGTATGGTATTTCATTGATTTATGGTGTAGCACATTCCTTTGATTATCAGTCATTGTCGTATGCTTTTGAATCCGTTTCACCAGCCAACTACCATATTTTAGTCTTAGGGATTATTACCATCATGTTAGGTTTCTTGTTTAAGATGGGTGCTTTCCCGATGCATTTATGGATTCCTGATGTGTATGAAGCTGCTTCAATACCCGTAGTTGCTTTCTACTCTACCGCACCTAAAATAGGTGGTGCCTTAGCGTTGGTTAACCTGTGTGAAAAATTAGGCTGGGTAGGCATGGATGTGTTGTCATTATTTGCCGTCATCACAATTTTGATTGGCAACTTACCTGCCTTGTGGCAGAGCAATTTAAAACGGTTAATGGCTTATTCATCGATAGCCCATGCAGGAATCATTATTATGGCATTAATCGCTTTTGATTCACACCACTTTGAGAGCTTAAAATTATTTCTATTTATTTATGTCATAATGAACTTTTCTGCCTTTTTATTAATTCAGGTATTAGAAGAAAAAGGGGAGGCCACATTCAATAACATTAAAGGATTAGGCAAACAAAACGCACTAGTAGGAGTATCGGCAATTGTGTTGGCAATCTCTCTGGCTGGACTTCCACCAACAGGTGGGTTTATGGCTAAATTTCTGGTGTTTTCAGGTTACTGGAACATGGCAACAGTACTGGATCAACCCGTGTTATGGTGGGTATTGGCTATTGCTCTGTTAAACACCGTAGTGGCTTTATTCTATTACATTAAAATACCGTATTACATGTATTTTAAGGCAATTGAAAAGAATAGTGAATTTAATGTTAGTGATGGACATAAAATCTTTCTAATTTTGTCATTGATATTACTTGTGGGAAGTTTTATCAAAATTGACTGGCTGCTAGAATTGATTTCAATATTTAACTAAATAGCGTACAGCGCAATACTTATGAGTGATGCTATTAAGCATGAGTGCGGAATTGCACATATCCGACTAAGAAAACCTTACCAATACTACATCGATAAGTATGGGACTCCGCTTTACGCCCTCAACAAATTATATTTGTTGATGGAGAAGCAGCACAACAGAGGCCAGGATGGGGCAGGGGTAGCGACCATAAAAATTGATGTACCCGAAGGTACACGATACATTTCAAGGTATCGCTCCATTGATCAACAACCGATTGCCCACATTTTTAGAAAAATCAATAAGAAGTTCTCCAAAGTCCTAAAAAATAGCCCTAGAAAATATAACGATGCCAAGTTTCTTCAGGAGAATGTTGCGTTCACCGGGGAGGTATTGATGGGACATTTGCGTTATGGAACGCACGGTAAAAACAGTATAGAAAGTTGTCACCCATTTTTAAGACAAAACAACTGGAGAAGCCGTAACCTGTGTGTGGCTGGTAACTTCAACATGACGAATGTGGAAGAGCTTTTTAATCGCTTAGTTGAATTAGGACAGCACCCGAAAGAGAAAGCGGATACGGTAACAGTGTTAGAGAAAATAGGTCACTTCGTGGATGAAGAATGTCAAAACCTTTTTCAAAAATATAAACACGATTATTCCAACCACGAGATTTCTAAGGTCATAGAAAATGAGTTGAAGTTAGAAAACGTGTTGCGTAAAGCATGTAAAGACTTTGATGGTGGTTATGCCATGATGGGAATTACGGGTCATGGGGCATCTTTTGTAGCCAGAGACCCCGCTGGAATACGTCCTGCTTATTATTATTATGATGATGAAGTAATTGTAGTCGCATCAGAAAAGCCTGCCATAAAAACAAGCTTTAATGTACCCTACGACCAGATTAAAGAAATTCAACCCGGTCACGCATTAATCATCAATAAAAAAGGAGAATTTGCGGAACACCAGTTTATTCAGCCTATCGAGAAAAAATCATGTTCATTTGAGCGAATTTATTTTTCAAGAGGTAATGATCCTGATATTTATAGAGAACGATCCAAGTTAGGGGAGTTATTAGTCCCTCAGATTTTAGAGGCGATTGATTACGATTTAGAAAACACGGTTTTTTCTTATATTCCGAATACCGCTGAAACATCGTTTTTAGGAATGATGAAAGGGTTAGAAGACTACCTCAATAACTACAAACTTGAAAAGCTTCAGGAAGGAGCTGCTCACAATGGTGAGTTGACACGCTTGATAAATTTACGTCCACGAGTTGAAAAGTTAGTCATCAAAGATGCCAAGTTGAGAACCTTTATCACCGATGATTCAAGTAGAGATGACCTGGTTTCTCATGTCTACGATACGACTTATGAGGTGGTGAAAAAAGGTGTTGATACCATTGTAGTAATTGATGACTCCATTGTTAGAGGAACAACGCTGGAAAAAAGTATTTTAACCATGTTGGATAAGTTAAATCCAAAGAAAATAATCGTGGTTTCATCAGCTCCTCAAATCCGCTACCCTGATTGTTACGGTATTGACATGTCTCGAATGAAAGATTTCGTAGCTTTTAGAGCCTTACTTGCTTTATTAAAAGAGACCAATCAAGAATATTTGTTAGAGGAAGTGTATGTAAACTGTAATCAATCGAAGATTTCAAGAAACACTTCACCGAATTATGTGAAGAAGTTATATGACTTGTTTACTGACGAACAGATCTCTAAAAAAATTGCTGAAATAGTTAAGCCTGAAGGTATTAATGCAGAAGTTGAGGTGATTTATCAGACCGTAGAAAACTTGCACAAAGCATGCCCTGATCATTTAGGTGATTGGTATTTCACGGGCGATTATCCTACTGCTGGAGGCAGCAAAGTAGTTAATAAAGCATATGCTAATTTTATGGAAGGAAAAACAGTTCGGGCTTATTAGTCGAACTGTTTTTTTATTCGTTTCCTTTTCTTTACCTTTTTTTTGTGAAGACTATCCCAGTTTTTAACAATTTGATGTTCTCCTCGTGAGATTTTTTTTACGTCAGCTTTCTTTGTGTTTTTTTTACTTTTTTCAGCAAAAGAGCTTGGTGAGTTAAATACAGAAAACGATAAAATAAGGAGAAAAGTCAACGTATAAGGTTTAAAGAGGCACATAAGTAAAGTTTATTATTTTGAAAGTCGTTACGGACAATTAACAGTAAAGTTTTAAATTTTTTAATCTATTGTAGACCTCAGGCTACATAGTGATTTTTTTGTTCTACAATTTTTACTGACTTTTTTTACTTTTGTTACTGATTTATAAGGGTTTATGTTTTGGTTCGTTTTTAATATAAGAACACACATGTAGAATTAAATAAAAAAATCATGAAAAAGATATTAAAAAGCAATTTATTGATAATGAGCAGTATTTACATTAGTGTTTTGTTTTTGCAATCATGTAAAGATGAAAATGAAGTAACAGTTAAAGCTCAGATAGAAGATACATGGCATGCTCAAAAGGTAGAAACAACTCTTAAAAATGATGATGGAGATGGTGTAACTACTACTGATGAAGATCCTGATTGGTCAATCACGTTTGACGATGGGAAATATAACGTGGAGGGAGATAATGATTTTGTCGAAGGAGAAGGAACATATGAAGTTAACGGTGATAAAATTACTTTAGATCCAGAAGATGGATCACCATTGACTTGGGATGTTGAGAAGTTAACAGATGATGAATTAATAGCAAAATACAAGGATGTAGGTGAAGATGGAGAACTAGCTATTAGAATTGTCTTTGATAACTAATAATAAAAAGTTGATTTGAAAAAGTATTTAAAAGTCTGGTAAGCTTACCAGACTTTTTTATTTATTAATATTTAGTTGGATGGGTAAACCAACTACGTACTTTCATATCGATAACACCGTAAATAGCCTCTTTAAAAATCTTTTTACTCATTTTTGATTCCCCCTGAGTTCGATCTGTAAAAACAATAGGTACTTCTTCTATTTTCAGATCTTTTCTCCAGGTCTTAAACTTCATTTCGATTTGAAAAGCATAACCAACAAAACGGATTTTATCGAGGTTGAATGAAGCTAAAAGTTCTTTTTTGTAACAAACATAACCAGCAGTGGCATCGTGGAGTGGCATACCTGTTATAATTCTTACATATACACTAGCAAAGTAGGACATTAATACACGGCTCATTGGCCAGTTCACAACATTAACTCCATTTTTATAGCGAGACCCAATGGCTAAGTAAGCTCCTTTTTTACATGCTTGATACAGTTTAGGCAAATCGCTTGGGTTATGTGAGAAATCTGCATCCATTTCAAAGACATAATCATAACCATTTTCAAGTGCATATTTGAAGCCTCGGATATAGGCAGTGCCTAAACCTAGTTTCCCTTGCCGTTCAATTAAAAACAAACGTTCAGGATACTCTAATTGCAGTTTTTTCACTACATCAGCAGTGCCATCAGGAGAACCATCGTCAATGATTAGCATGTGCGCTACGTTTGACACTGAAAATACCTTTCGAATAATTAACTCGATATTTTGAATCTCATTAAAGGTTGGCGTAATTATTAGACTGTTCTCCATCATTCAAATATAAGCATTGAAATTAAAGTATTATTCATTTGATTTAAACAATCTTCACAGTTCTATTCAATCATCACTTTACTTATAAAGTGATGAATTCAGTTCTATTTAAAATAAGCGGAGATAGTATAGGGTGAATTCTTTTTTTAATTAATCTTCTGCTATTGTATTTATAGCAGTGTATTTAGCTCTTCAATTGTAGTTTTTGTATCACTAGTTGGTAATCATATTGTAAATCTTCATGCAGTTTTGATAGGGCTTTTTTTGCTATTTCTAATTGTTTATGGAAGATGTTTTCCAGGACAGTGTTGCCAAAGATACTTGGTTGGAAGTGTTTTAGTAGATGACAAAAGTAGAGTAGGAGATCAACTTCCGTCTCTTTCTTTTTAGAGAACCGGATATACTTCTTAATTAGCCGAAGGATTTTGCGGACACTTTTCTTCACTAAATACATGTTATAGGTATTTATTAAAGCAAACTGTTCGTCCATCTCACTTTTAATTTCTTTAATGTAGTTTGACTCATCTTCAGCTTCAAAAAGTAAGTAGGTCAGTAACTCCTTATTCTCTTTTTTATATTTACTTAATTTTAAGCATAGTTCAACCAATTCATCTGGTGAGCGATGTTTCAGTTCTTTTTTAAGTTCGGTGATAGTTGCCGTCTTCATTTTTCAATAATAAAGAATATTAAAAGACTATTGCTAATAATTCTATGATATCAAATAAGTTCTGCCCACTTTTGCAGCCAAATTATTGCAATGAGAAGAATAGCTTTATATAAGAAAGAGTTTGGTGTAACTCCGGAAACCACCTTAAAAGATTTAAAATCCACATACCGTGGGCTAATGAAGGAGTGGCACCCGGATAAGTTTAGTCATGATGCTGAAAAACAAGCAGAAGCCGAAGCGAAAAGTAAGACCATTATAGATGCATATCACTTTTTAGT
The DNA here is from genome assembly GCA_963849955.1 of uncultured Cytophagales bacterium. Classification (GTDB taxonomy): domain Bacteria; phylum Bacteroidota; class Bacteroidia; order Cytophagales; family JAAEPT01; genus CAWFGW01. The sequence goes on from CAWKJU010000006.1 coordinate 53,963, forward strand.
AAGCATAGCTCCAGAAACCATTGAAGCTAATTTAGAAGGGTACAAACAAACCATTGCGACAGCTGATATTGCTGATTTTACTTATTCGAAACAAGTATTGGAAGTATTTTTCACGAATGGCAATTCGTACGAATACTTTGGTGTAAAAGAAAGTGTTTACGCTAAACTATGTAATTCATCTACACAAACTCGTTTTTGTAAACGCCATGTATTTAACTCGTTTAAATATCGAAAAACAGAAAGAAAGAAATCGGAAGAGTAAGCTTTAGTTTAAAAAAGCGAGCAGTTTCAGCACCACCTGAAAACTACTCTGACTATCTCCTAGGAAAGGGTGAACTTACCTATTAGCGGAGATAACTTGCTGCAAAGCTAATTGAATATTATAGCATTCGTGTTATTTGAAGAAATATTATTCAACTGCACCGTGTTCTTTTGCAATGTTTATCCAAAGATCAGCCATCTCGGCCGGTTCAGCACCCAGACTGCGACTTAAATGCAGGGCTAGTCCCATCATTAATGTTGAGGCGTGATATAATGCTTCTAGTTCGTGTAATCCACCAAAACTTGCTTGCGCCTTTGCTTGTAGTAGTTCATTGTGTTGATGTATAAAGTCACATGGATCAATAGTACTGCATTCAAGTTCAGGTATTAATAATAAGGTTAACCATGCTGGGTCAAGTTGCGCTGCTAATTGTTCAGGCGATTTATTTGCCATTTCCCTCCAAGTAGCTAAGGTCTTCCATTCGGTTGAAGTGCGTAAATCAGTCTCAAGTAATAAGACAAAAGCTACGTCAGCTAAGTTTTGCATCACTTCCAGGTATTCATCCTGGGCAGTTTCAAAAATTTCAGCACCTTGTTCGCTGATGTATTTTTCAACGGTCAATTTTGGCAGGTTAACCACATCTGGACAACCTTCTAAGCATGGAAACTCCTTACCTTGATATATATAGTGAGTTTCTTCGGCCTGCTTTAGACGACCAAGTGGATAAAGGCGACAAGCTAATGGGCGCCCTAAGTGCACACTGCAGCCCAAACCCGCTTGATATTGACTACATGCAGGCAATCCCTTCCAACCCGCTTCACCGTCAAACCGGAGTCGAATACCTCCAAACTCACAATACTGATCCCCAAACGCTTGTGGACTAATTCCTTTTTCTTTTGCTAAGCAAACTAGTTCCCACGGATTTAAATTAACATTTTTTCCATGGCAGCATGTGCCAGTTCGGGTACAAGTGAGGGGGAGCTTATCTTTGGGGTTAAGTTTTTTTGTTAAAAACATGATGAATTAAATGATGTTTTTAACTCTGCCTACTTCATTGGTTTCTAACATCACCTTAATACCATGCGTGTGTTTGGGGGCACTGGTTAATATTGCCTTTACAATACCACGCGTGAGCTCACCACTTCGTTGATGTTGTTTTTTTACAATATCTACTTCCATTCCAATTTTGATATTCGCTCTTGTTTGTCCGTCAACCATTGTTTTTTGATAATTACTATTACACGAAGTTAATAGTAGCTTACCTATTAAACCGATTAAGTTGCTAATATCTGTAATCTTTTTGTAAGGTACTTACCTTTTGGAATGAAGTAAGACATTGAGACGGAATTTTAAAAATACTTAAAATACGCTGCACACTTAAGGGCAACGTGTTTAAGTTGTATGGATCATTTAAACTTGAGTCCCTCTTTTTTTGTCAATAAATTGCTGAATAGGGCAGTAGCCACTAAGTGCAAATACAATAAGTAAAACAGCTATTACGTACAAAGAAAAAAAGCTAGTCATAAGTGAAATAACAGCAAAAATTGTAGCGATGATTAATCGAATAATAATTCCAAGTTCGTTTAAATTAGGATGCATAGTTGTATGATTTGTTACGCTGTAAAGTTCTTATAAAGATTGAAGTTGGAATATGACTTAGGTTATATAGAGAACTGACCTTTATCAAATTAAATCTTCTAATTATTGACTGTGATCACTAGGAATAGTCTTTCAGTTTTATAATTTGGTATAATAATCAACTATTAAATGTGCTGATGAAAAAAATACTTGTTCCTATAGATTTTTCTCCTTGTTCCATGAATGCGCTAAAAGTAGCAAAGAAAATAGCTGCTAAGTCTGGAAATGAACTTTTGTTACTCAATGTGTTAGATTATTCTTCCCATGTATCTTCTGTTTTTGATGCAGGTGTAAATGAAGCTTTATTGGTAGATGTTTTTGGGAAATTAAAAGCCGATGCAGATCAGAAAATGCAAACCATTATTGATGAAAACGATTCATTAATACCGATAACCGCTAAATCAGAAGTGGGCTTACCTCGCGATGTGATACTCTCCTTAGTAGCTTCTGATGATATTGAACTAATTGTTATGGGCACCACTGGATCCAGTGGTGTTTCGGAAGTATTTGTAGGTTCAAATACGGAACGTATAGTTCGCGACTCAAAAATTCCAGTGATAAGTGTGCATGCAGATACTAACTTTGAGCTTAACACGATTGTTTTTGCTTCCGATTTTAAGGAGACAACAAGTGAAAAGTTCGATGATCTTATTTGGGTTGCTAGTTTATTTGATGCAGAGATAAAGTTAGTGCGAATAAATACGCCAACTAAATTTGAAAATACTATTGCTGCAGAAAAATTAATGAAAGATTTTGTGCTAAGGCATGGGGTTGGAAACTGTACCATTGAGCAGTTTGACTATGAAGAATTTGAAGCAGGTTTAAAAGCATACTCAAAAAGAGTAGGGGCAGACATGATTGCGATAGGAACACATGGCAGAACTGGTTTTAACTATTTTTATCACGGAGGAAGCAAAGCCGAGGATGTGGTGAATCACTTTGAAATTCCTGTGTTTACCTTTCGAATTAATTAATCGTTGTGATAAGGTTCGTTGTTTAAGATAGTACAAGCACGATAAAGTTGCTCTAAGAAAAATAAACGAATCATTTGATGCGAAAAAGTCATCTTTGAAAGGGCTAACTTATAGTTAGCCCTTTTATATACTTCTTCTGAAAAACCAAAAGCCCCCCCAATCACAAATACGATTCTTTTAGTACCTGTGTTAGCTTGTTTTTGAATGAAATCAGCAAACTTTCTCGAAGTAAACTCTAACCCTTTTTCATCTAATAATATAACTGTGTCAGCAGATTGAAGTTGGTTTAATAGTTCCTCGCCCTCTTTTTTACAGCGTTCTTCGGCAGATAACCCTTTACTTTTTTTTAAGTCAGGAAGGAACTGTACGTCTGTTTTAAAATAATGCTTTAATCGGTTTAGGTAGATATCACAACCTGAAGTTAAATAACTCTCATCTGTTTTTCCAATACCAAGTAAGACTATCTTCATGGATCAATTATATTCCTTTCACCAAATAATAGTTCTTTTTTCCTTTTTGCACTAAAAGATATTTTTCTTGCAACAATTCAAACTCAGGCTTTGCAGAAGGGTCATTGATTTTTTCTTTATTAATACTCACACCACCACCTTGAATCATTCTTCGGGCTTCTCCTTTCGAGGAGAAAATCTGGCCACCAGTCACATCGGATAATAAATCAACTAATGTATCTGAATCCATCAATGTTTGTTTAGCAACCTCAATTTGAGGAACCCCTTCAAAAACTTGTAATAACGTTTTTTCATTAATTGTTTTTAAGGCATCCGTAGCATCTTTACTAAATAGTATGTCAGAAGCCTTCACTGCAGTTTCATAATCGTCTCTGGAATGAACACGAACAGTTACATCTTCTGCAAGTGCTTTTTGGAGTGCCCTTTCGTGGGGTGCCTTATCGTGCTCTTTTATTAGTTTGTTTACTTCGACTTCACTGAATAGCGTAAATATTTTAATAAAGTTTTTTGCATCTTCATCAGACGTATTCATCCAGTACTGGTAGAATTTATAGGGCGAAGTTTTTTCAGGGTCAAGCCATACATTACCTTCTTCAGTTTTCCCAAACTTAGTCCCATCCGCTTTTTTAATAAGAGGAGATGTTACCGCATAAGCCTCACCAGCGCTCATTCTTCGAACTAACTCTGTACCCGTTACAATGTTACCCCATTGGTCGGAACCACCGAGTTGTACCTTACAGTTTTTATGTTTGTTGAGGTAATAAAAATCATATCCCTGAATTAATTGGTAACTAAATTCGGTAAACGAGAGACCATACTCTAACCGTTTTTGAACCGATTCTTTAGACATCATATAATTAACACTGATGTGCTTTCCAACATCTCTGATGAAGCCTAAAAAGGAAAATTCTTTAAACCAATCGTAATTGTTAACTACTTCAGCAGCATTTTCACCACATTCAAAATCTAAAAATTGCTCTAATTGTTTCTGAACACAATTCAAGTTATGTTGAAGGAGGTCTTCAGAGAGTAGATTACGTTCTTTCGATTTCCCTGATGGATCGCCAACCATTCCTGTGGCACCCCCAACAAGCGCAACAGGTTTATGTCCACATTTTTGGAGGTGTACTAAAATCATGATTTGCACTAAGCTACCGATATGAAGCGAATCAGCCGTTGGATCAAAGCCAATATAAGCAGTGGTGAGTTCTTTCTTAAATTGCTCCTCTGTTCCAGGCATTATGTCGTGAATCATGCCACGCCATGTCAGTTCTTCAATAAAGTTGTTAGGCATTTTGTCTGTGTTTTTTTACTTGACTGCGAAATAACAGATTTATGAGTAATTATCATAGTTTGTAACTATCGCAATCAAATTATAGGGTGTTTTTCAGATAATTGATCAAATGTTAATTATTATCAATGGATTTTCTTTGATAATTTAGGCTTACTTTGAATATTGTAAGGTCAATTTAATTAGGATATGGGAACGATTAAGAAAATTATAGTTGGTTTAGATTTAACAAAGTTTGATGAGACAGTATTAAACTATCTTAAAACCGTCAATATGATTGCAAGACCTGAAAAGGTTACACTTTTAAACATTCATGATGAGGTTCACCTTTCAAAAGATTTATTGGAAAAATTTCCTGACTTAAAGCAGTCAGTAGCACAAGATCACATTCAACAATTAAAAAACGAATGCAATAATTTCAATATAGTTGGTGCTGATATCGAATACATTGCTCATGAAGGAAATCCTTTAGAAGAAATTATGAAGGCAGCCAAATCTAAGGATGCTGACCTCATTGTTGTTGGGAAGAAAAAAACAAAGAGTAAAGGAGTATCACATGATAAATTAGCACGAGCTTCTTATTGTGATATATTAATTGTAACCGAAGCTTCAAAAACAGATATTAAAAACATTTTAGTTGCAACTGATTTTTCAAAACATTCCAAACTTGCATTAACAAAAGCGATAGATTTAGCTGATCATTCAAATGCTCAAATTAACTTATTGCATGTGTATCACGTGCCGCATGGCTATTCTAAAACAGGCAAATCATTTGAAGAGTTTGCTCAGATCATGAAAGAAAATGCTCAGAAAGATTGTGAAGAATTTTTATCGGATGTTGATTTAAAGGGTGTTGAAATTAATCCTATTTATGTTTTAGCAGATTCAGATGATGATTATGAGCATATAATAACTTCTGCTAATGCCTCTAAAGCAGATTTAATTGTAGTGGGAGCAAAAGGAAGAACTAACTTATCAGCATTCTTTGTAGGAAGTATTACTGAAAAATTAATTCACCATTCAGACATTCCTTTATACATTTCAAAGACGAAAGGTGAGAAATTTGGCTTCCTAGATGTTTTAACAAATCAAGGGTGATATAAAACAAAGAAAACAACTTGTTTTCTTTGTTTTATAAAATAATGACAAATTTTCTTATATTTAGGGTTACATAATGGTGCTAAAGTGTACTAAGTGTTAGTTTGATATTAATTTTATTCCATTTAGAATGAGAAAAATAGTTACCGGTTTATTCATGTTTGTTGCGTTTATGAATGTAAATGCACAGCAATCAGCCCAGTATACTCAATATATGGTTAACCCATATTTAATGAACCCAGCACTGTCAAGTGTTGAGGATATGGTTGATATTAAAGTAGGTCATCGAGCTCAATGGGTAGGCTTTAATCAAACAGATAATAGAGGTAATGTTCCTGATGGAACTCCTGGTATAGCGCCAAAAACATATTATGTTTCAGGTCACACACCTATTGGTAAGCCACATGCCGTAATGCATTATGTTACTGAAGCGAAGAGTTGGTTTGGTGTGGGGGGTAAAGCTGTTTACGATCAAACGGGACCAACTTCTTGGGGTAGTTACATGGTTTCTGGAACATATAACATGGCATTAATTAAACCAAAAGGTTCAGGGATTTATACGAAAGGTGGTTTAAGAATGTCTGCAGGATTGTTTATCGGAGTTCAGCAGTATAGCTTAAACTGGGGTCAATTAATCTTTGCAAATAATGAACCTTTAATAAATGGTCAATCGGAAGGTTCTAAATCTGGTCTTGGTACTCAAAATCAATTTAAACCAGATGCAACACTTGGAGCATGGTTTTATAATGAAAAGCTTTTCTTTGGAATTGCAATGGATCACGTGTTAGGAAACCGGTTGAAATCTTTTTACGATTCTGATACTATTGTTGATCCTCGGTTAGCTCGACACTCATTTTTGACTGCTGGAATCAACCAAAAACTAACAGAAGAATTAGTATGGACTCCTTCATTGTTAATGAAATTTACACCTGGAGCTCCTTTATCAGTTGATGTTAATAATAAGATAACTTATGACAACAGTTATTGGGCTGGAATTTCTTACCGACACTTAGATGCTATCTCAATAGCGGTGGGAGCCATTATTACATACAATTATGAAATAGCTTATTCGTATGACTACACAACAACTGATATTCGAAGTTTTGGTAGAGCTGGGGCAACGCATGAAATCACATTAGGTTATCGAATTGCACCTAAACCTCAATCAATGAATGCGGAAGACCACAACTGGGGGCATAGCGGACATCACAAGAAAAGAAAATATAAGTAATCAACTATCAATTCCGATAAGCTTTAGATCCTCTGTTAATTAACAGGGGATTTTTTTTTATACAGTTTTAAATTAAAAAATCTTTTAGGGTTACGTTATAGTTCTAACTAGGTATATACAGTTGTGAAAAAAATGACTGTTATGAAAAGAACTTTATTAATTGTATTCGCTATTCTATTTGTTTTTGGCGGTACTACTGCGCAACAAGCGGCTCAGTATACACAATTTATGGTGAACCCCTATTTAATGAATCCTGCACTCTCAAGTGTTGAAGACATGATTGATATCAAGACAGGGTATCGATCTCAATGGGTTGGGTTCAAACAAACTAATTTAGGTGATAATACAAAAAACACAGTTACTTCTTCTGATGCCATAGCCCCTCGCACGATGTATTTAACAGGTCACGCTCCCGTTGGAAAACCACATATGGCAAGGCATTTTGTGAGTGAAGCACAAAACTGGTTTGGAGTAGGTGGAAAGGTAGTTTATGATCAAACAGGACCATCATCCTGGGGGAGTTATATGGTGTCCGGAACTTACAACATGGGCATTATAAAACCTAAGAGTTCAGGTGTTAACAAACACGGTGGATTGAGAATGTCTACAGGGATGTTTTTAGGTTTTCAACAATATTCATTGGATTGGGATAAGTTAAGATTTGCTGATGATGACGGAGAGCCTTTAAGAGGTGGTAATAGTGGCAATGTGACGCAGCTTATGCCAGACGCCTCTATTGGTGTGTGGTTATATAATGAAAAAGTATTTTTTGGACTTTCTGGAGATCATATTTTTGGCAATAGAATCAATTTTCCGATTTCAAATGATAAACGTAATCAAAATGCTACATTAGCAAGACATTATTTTGCTACAGGAGGAGTCAATTATTCCATTAATGAACAACTAGTATGGAGTCCCTCGGTGTTAATGAAGTTTACTGCTAATGCCCCTCTTTCTATCGACCTTAATAACAAGTTTGTGTATGAAGACAACTATTTTGTAGGGATATCATACAGACATTTAGATGCATTGTCGGTAGTAGCAGGTCTTGTATTTAATGATGATTACGAATTTGCCTATTCTTATGATTTTACAACCACAGATATCCGAAGGTATGGAAATGCAGCCGCTACTCATGAAATAACTTTAGGTTACCGGATTCAGTTTAAATCTATTGAAATCAATCCTGAAGATCATCAGCCACGACATAGTGGACATTATAAAGGTAAAAAGCGAAGGTATCGATAAGCTTATACAATTAAGAAAAGATGAGGTTGATTGTAGCGGGATTGCTTAATACTGAATGAATGATGTTGTTGTTCATTCTTGTTAATTCAAGCTGAGATAAAAACTGGTACTCCAAAAAAGAGTTCCCCTCTGTTTCGGGATCATTTCCAACATTAATAATTCCACCAACCTGTTCAACGCGATAAAAAAGTTCAATAGCATGGAGTGGATTTTCAATAAATTCATTTATAAACAAAAAGTCTTGTACCTTAATTTCAATACCACATTCTTCTTTAAATTCCCTTTTTAATGTCTGTTCAATGGTTTCATTAAACTCCACACCACCCCCTGGAGGTGCCCATAGGTACCCCTTTTCACCAACACCATGATGTTTCAGTAATAATACGGCACCTTCTTTGATAAGAATACCACAGACTCTTACTCGGACTTTACCACCAAAAGTAGCTTGTATTATATCTTGCATGTTATCCATAATATTGAATAAAGATACTTAAATTAGACATATGCGATTATTTATTTCTATTCTGTGTTTATTGTCTATATGCTTTTTCGGGAAAGTATATGCACAAGAAACTTTACCTAACCCGGTATTTAAAACATATCAACATGATTTTGGAGATTTGAAGGAAGGAGAAAAGCGTGAGTTCATTTTTGAATTTACCAACGAAGGCAATGTCCCGTTTATTATTTCTCAAGTTCATGTTCAATGTGGATGTACCGCACCTGAATGGTCTGACCAACCCGTGTTACCGCAACAAAAAGGACAAATTAAAATCGTTTATAATTCGTCAGGTAAAGAAGGGATTCAGCGAAAAATTGTTTCGTTGGAATCTAATTACTCTGAACTAATCAAACTAAAGATTTTGGCTAATGTACTGACCGATTAGGTTAGTCAAATAGGCTAAGCGTATGACCTGTTGAGGTGTTGTTAAGCTCTTTAGCTACTTTGGCTGAATTAATCTCAAGGTTATTAACCAAATTAGATACTTTGTAAAAGCGCATTTTTGCCGAATCAAACGGCTTAATGAGTTTTAATAAATCCTCTAAAGGAGTATCCTCAATAGCATCGAGCCAAACTTTTTCCTGTGATGGCTCTAAAATAGCGGGCATGCGTTCAGAAAAATCAGCAATTAAATTATTAGCTTCCGTAGTTACCATTGAAAAACTACCAAAAAAAGAAGCGTTTTCGTCATCATCTTCCATTTTCCATTCATCCCAGATTCCTGCAATAGCAAAAAGTGATTCATCTTTCATGATCACGCGGTAAGGAGTACTTACTCCATGTAATTCTTTCCAGAAGTAGAAGCTGTCAGCAATAATGATACATCTTTTATCTGGCAACAAATCCGTATAGGGTTGTTTTGCTTTGATTGTTTCGACACGTGCATTAAGTAATTTATCACCAATTTGAGCATCTTTTGAATCAAAAGGCACAAGTCCCCACTGAAATAGAGAGACTCTATCAGGCGCTTTATTAGTGATTACGGGAAGTTTTTGACCAGCACCAGCATTAAAGCTCGGTTTGTAGGGGACAAGAATGCCCGCTTCAAATCGGTTGGATATTACTTTTTTTGGGTGGCAAACGGTGTATCGCTGAATCATTAACTTCGAAATTAATTAAAACCGTTTAAAGTTTATCAATTCTTGCCCATATACTTAAACAATAGTTCAAAACTCTTAACTTTGCAGCCGCTAAACAATAGACGTAAGTTGGATTTTAGAGCATGGATACAAAATTAAGAATTGCAGTACAAAAATCAGGTCGCTTGAGTGAGTCATCATTGGAGTTAATTACTGAATGTGGAATTAACTTTAGTAAAGCGGGTGGTAAACTAAAGTCAGAAGCTTATGACTTCCCCTTAGAATTTTTGTATTTGAGAGATGATGATATTCCAGGTTATGTTGCTGATGGCGTAGCTGATATAGGGGTGGTTGGAGAAAATGTATTAGTTGAAAAAGGACAATCAGTTAATGAAGTACTCAAGTTGGGGTTCTCAAAATGTCGTTTGTCAATAGGTGTTCCCAAGGGTGATGCGTATAAAAGCATCAAAGATTTAGAGGGTAAAAAAATAGCTACTTCTTATCCAAATATTTTAGGTGATTACCTTAAAAACAATAACGTATCCGCATCAATTCATGAAATAAGTGGTTCGGTTGAAATAGCGCCAAGTATAGGTTTAGCCGATGCGGTTTGCGATATAGTGAGTTCTGGAAGTACATTGATTAGTAATGGCTTGAAAGAAGTTGAGGCTATTTTTAAATCAGAAGCCGTATTAATTGCCTATAAAAACCTTTCACCGGAAAAACAAAACATCTTAGATAGCCTGCTGTTTAGAATCAAAGCAGTGATGAATGCTAAGAATAAAAAGTATATCACATTGAATGCGCCCAACGAATCCATTCAGTCGATTATAGATTTAATACCTGGTGTTAAAAGTCCGTCAGTTACTCCTTTATACACTGAAGGATGGAGCTCAATTTCATCTGTAGTTGATGAACATGATTTCTGGGATATTATCGATGGAGTTAGAGCCTTGGGGGCACAAGGAGTGTTAGTGTTGCCAATTGAAAAAATCATTAAATAAGGAATGCAAAAAGTTCTTTATCCAACCAAAGATACGTGGTCTGAATTATTAAAAAGACCTGTTTTTGATGCCACAAGTTTAGAAGAGCGTGTTGTGCCTATTCTTCAATCTGTAAAAGAAAATGGGGATGCTGCATTAAAAGCCATGACGCATAAATTTGATGGGGTAGAGTTACAAACTATTTTAGTTTCCAAAGAAGAGTTGGCTGAAGCGACTTCTTTAGTTAGTCAAGAATTAAAAGACGCAATTGAGATTGCTCGGGTCAATATTGAGCAATTTCATGCAGCACAAGAAGCAAGTGTTTCAAAAATAGAAACAACAAAAGGGGTAACCTGCTGGCGTGAAAGCAGAGCAATAGAAAAAGTTGGTTTATATATTCCTGGTGGAACGGCACCACTTTTTTCAACCATATTAATGCTGGTTGTGCCAGCAAAAATTGCTGGTTGCAAAGAAATTGTATTGTGTACGCCACCTAACAAAGAAGGTAAGATTCACCCCGCTATATTATATACAGCTGACTTACTTGGAGTAACAAAAATTGCCAAAGTAGGTGGTGCACAAGCTATTGCTGCGTTAGCTTATGGAACAGATTCCGTACCTCAAGTATATAAAATTTTTGGTCCTGGAAATCAATATGTAACGGCTGCCAAACAATTAGTAAATAAGGAAGGCATTGCCATTGATATGCCTGCTGGACCTTCAGAAGTCGCTGTGTTGGCAGATGAGTCTGCTACCCCAGCGTTTGTAGCTGCTGACTTGTTGTCTCAAGCAGAACACGGAGTGGATAGTCAGGTAATTTTAGTGTCCACTTCGGAAGCAGTTGTAGATAAGGTCATTCAAGAGGTGGTGAATCAATTATCTGAGTTACCCCGAAAAGAAATGGCGGCAAAGTCATTGTTAAATAGTCGCGCTATTGTGGTTGATTCCATGGATACAGCCATGGAAATGATGAATGCATATGCTCCAGAGCACTTGATTTTGGAAGTGAAAGACTTCGAAAGTCTGATTCCAAAAGTTATGAATGCTGGATCGGTATTTTTAGGACATTATACCCCTGAATCTGCAGGTGACTATGCTTCAGGTACCAACCATACATTACCTACTAATGGTTATGCAACCGCTTATTCTGGTGTTTCGTTAGATTCATTTATCAAGAAAGTTACTTTCCAGGAAATAACTAAAGAAGGAATACACAACTTAGGTGCAGCTATCGAAATTATGGCAGAAACAGAACAGCTGTTTGCACATAAAAATGCGGTGAGCCTGCGATTAAAAGATTAATTGGAATTTTGCCATTCAACAGATTGTTCAACTGTTTCAGTGAGTAGTGGTAGTTCTATTGTCGTGGATTTCAATCCGTTTTTTTCGGTCTGACTGGCAGGTTTTATCTTCTTATCGATACCTTGATCCAGACGATAAAGATTTTCGTTATTTAACAAAAAAGTATTCGTCTCAAAACTAATTAACTGTAACGGGTGATTAAGTGAGTCACTTATATTAAGCGTTGTCCCATCGAACGAATAAACGTCCTTAGGTAGTTTTTTATTAAAATTGATTGTTATACTGTCAGTTGTTTCCTCAAAAACTACCTGGTGCATTTTTGTGGTTCTCACTGATTGGTTCTTGGATTTAATTATGGATTCATAAAACCGCTTTTTTACTTTTTGTAATGGTTTTTTCTCTGTAGACTTTTCTAGTAGGTAGGAGCTATTTGGGGTGATTAAGTAAAGGTTGTTTTGCTCGGTTAAAATATATCCTCCTTTATTGAGACTTAGTCCATAAATATGGAAAATAGAATCATTCAATTGATATAGTGGGGTAGGAGGTGTTTTATACCTCTTAAGTGGGGTCTTGGTCAGGTTGGTTTTTATGATGGTTTCTGCTATAGTTGTTGTAGTACTTACACTAGGAGGTAAGTAAGTATCTTGTTCCTCTTTTGTTAATTCTTCATGCTTTTTTATAATAATTTTTTCTGTATTGGTGTTCACTTCAATATGAGCTGTATGAGCTTCAATTCTTTGATGAGCGGTTTTTTCTGGGAAGAACAGAAGGAGCAATCCAATAACTATTAAGACTAAAAAGAAGCCTCCTAGATATATTTTGAACCTTAATGAAGCTTTGTTTTCTGTTTGAGAATTGACGTACTCAGCGTGGAGTTTGTTTAACGAAGTTTTTAATTGATGATCGCCATGCTCTTCAATTGCCTCTTGAAGTTGTAGATAAAGGATGTATTCGCTTTTGAATTCCAGGTCTGATTCTAGTCGTTCTTCAAAATCGATTATTGCAAGGGCGGAAAGCTCATTATTATGATAAGCCTCAAATGCTTCGATATGGTTAAATTCATTAGACATTGAGGTATTGATTTTTGACTTCTTCTGGAATCATTTTTCGAATACGTTTTAAACACTTGTACTTTTGTTGTCGGGTAGTATGTTCGTTGGCGTAGCCCAATTTTTCACTAATGATTGCCATACTTAATTTCTGATATGAATGCATCATGAGTATGCTGATGCAAGGCTCTCCTAAAGCAAGTAGCTTTTGTTTGATGTATTCTTTCAAAGAAAGAGCTGGTTCTTCGGTCTCATCTAAATTCGCTTCTTGTTCTATTTGTTGTTCGTTTAGGGGTACTATGTTTTTTTTAGTATCTCGGAGCTTTTTTAACCACAAGTTTTGTGCTGTGGCATAAATATAAGTGCTTATTTTGGACGTTAATTCAAAGTCAGATGAAATTGCTTTCTTATAAAAAATGATAAGAGCGTTTTGAAATGTGTCTTTTGCATCCTCAGTATTACCATTATTTTTTAGAATATAGCTTTCAATTATACTATAGTGATTATATAGGTGTTTAAAGACAGTGTGATTGCCTAGCTTTAATTGTGCTATAATTTGGTCATCTTTCATTACGAGTCAATACCTAATATATTAAAATGTCACCAGTTTTCTATATGTTTTATTTTTTTGAACCCCAAAACGTAGTGTTTTATCTACGGTGTATAGTTAACGAATGGTCATTACAGTTAATAGAATGTATTGGTCTGAAATTAGTTGTAGATCCTATAAAAATTTTATAATCCAAAAAACTATTATGTCTATAATCACAATTCTATTAAATATATTCTTGCCACCATTGTCCGTATTTTTAAACAAAGGTTTAGGTGGTGCGTTTTTTCTTAGTTTATTATTAACCCTGATTGGCTGGCTTCCAGGGGTACTCCATGCTTTCTATGTGACTTCTAAGTAAAGTTTATAGTTTGAATGTAGTGGCTAATTTTAAAAAAGTGTTGTTTGAAAAGCCATCTAGTCGATAGGCGCCTAAGCGGTGAAAAAAACCTATTCCTAAGCCCATTTTCACGGGAGAAATATTGATGGAAAGAATATTGTTGGCCATAGCTCCAACTTCAAAAAAACCTTTTTCCATTGTTTTGTAAGTGATTGAGTTATGTTGCTCATTATTGCTTAATGAGCCAAACCCCATATTTAGAGCAACTTCAAATCGTGGGCGAAAATTCTTATACTCGAGGAAATTCATGTAGCCGAAATCATGGGATAAAAAGAATGTAAGGTATTGACTGGATAAAAATTCATTGTAGCTCATCGTTTCAAATGAGTTATGAGCAACGGTACGTACACCCAAACTTCCCTTTCCATTATAGAGTCTACCATAAGGTAAGCTACCCCAAACTTTACCAGCACTTACTTGAATACCTAAGGTGCCAATTCCTGGTAGTGGATATTTATATTCAATTTTTGAATATAATTTTCGGTATTCAAAGTCACCATTTAACCCCGTAACTCCTCGTGTTAATTCCATCCAAAAAACTGGGTAGGGTCTACCTAAGGAAATTCGTTCTTTAAGTAGTTTAAAAAAACGTTCACCATAAGCTATTTTAAAACCGATATATAAATCAGTATAATTAAAACTCGATAAACTGTCACTTGAAAAGCTGTATTCATATGCTGGTGTAGAGTGTTCTGTAGTGACTCCCGTTCTTATGAATACATAATTAATTGGATTGGATTCGATTCCGAAGTCAAAAGTTACATTTTTATCAAATCGATTGAGTCGCAGTTTTCTCAACCATTCTGTATTATACATGTTTCGATGCTGAAAGAACGTAGGCAATCCACCTGCTTCGGCAATATCTTTGGACAGTGAAGCTTGAAGCATTAGTTTTCTTTCCCATGGAGCGGTAATGGCACCATTGATACCGAACTTTGACTCTTTATCTTTAAAACCATATTCCATATACCCCCCTACAGAAAAAATCTCCGAGAACTTATCATTGGTAGACACACCTCCTCCAATTTGAACACCCACATAATCATTGACATCCAACAGGTGTTTGAGTTCAAGGTTAAAGTTTTTGTATGGGATTTGTTTATAGTAGAGCTTTTCTCCGAAATTTATTGCCCGCGTGAAGTTGTTAAGATGACCAATAGTGTCGTATAACGCATAGGTTTTTTCCTCTTTAGTTGTTAACTCAAACAAACGTTCATTATTGAGTAATGTACTGTCATTGACTTTAGATTCGTCATAGTATACTGCAATATCATTAAATTTTTTATCCCCCATTGCAATGTGACTTTCTAAGTCATAAATATGAGATTCTGCCACAGCAGAGAATTGCATTTCACCATTCTTCAAATTGTCTAATACGACAGTAGTCACTGAACTCTTAGGAAACCAACCGCTTTCAGTTAATATGGACGAATGACTAATTTGAGCTGTTGTTTTTGTTTCTTTCGCTGGTTGCATAATCGCATACTGTAAAGCATAGTTATTGGAGTTGATGTATAATACTCCTCTTAAAGACTCAAAGCGTTTGTTTTTTTTAGGATAAAATAATACGGTGTAAACTATGCTACCATCTAGCGCATAACTCGTCTGCACGATGTTGTAGTTATACCTTTTTAAACCACCATCTTCCAAAGGAGAAAGATAATCTTTGCCGCTTATTCGTATGTAGTCTCCATAAAAAGAAAGACTTTGAACTTGTGAGTTAAGACTTAATAAAAGGGGACGGTCAACGCCAGAAATTCGTGAACTAATAATGACTTCTTCTTCTTTTAAATCTTCTTTATACACCCGTTCTGTTATCGATTCAGATAATATTAAATAATGTTCTCCTTCAAAATTTTTAAAAGTAAATGAAAATGGGTTGAGTAGTTTTTCTAAATATTGTTTTGTATCAGTGGTTTTGTTGGTGTTAATGTAAAATTTATTGTATGATTTATATGAATAGGGGGCGTGCGATTTGGGCTCATTTATAATTTTATTGGCAAGTACTTTCTCAATTAACTCATAGGATTGCAGGTTTGTGTAGGCTACTTTTTCTTGTATGTCAATCGGTGTTAATTCAGTAGTATCTGAAGAACTAATGATTGTGGCAACCGGCAAATACATCGGATGACTAACATCTATAGCAATTAGTGAATCAAGATAAGCTTCACCTTTTATGTTACTAAAAACGGTTCCTTTATCCGTATCTATTTCAACAAAAGGAACAGGGATTTGTGATATTTTATCGATAAAAATATGCCTTCTATTACTGGATTGTGATAAACCAGCAACGTAGCTTAGCAAGCCAAAACAGATGAAAATAATTTGTCGAAACACATTCAAAAATAGTTAAAAAAGTGGGACTATTCTTCAGTCTTTAATAGGGAAATTAAGCGCAATAAGGATTTTTGATTTTTAAGGTTATAAATAGCTTTATTAATTCCTTTTTTCTCTTTTGCTGTTAAGTGCCAACTTAAAGATGCCCGCTCTTTCTTAAAATCTTTTTCAATTTTTGTCAAATCTGAATCAGGTTCTTTTGCTAGTGACTCCCAGTTTTTGGGTGAATATTCAAAAGTTATAACATCTACCCGATCTCTAATCCAGCTATCGGAAAATTCAATGGCATTATCATTGGCTAAATCCTGAATATTGTCCAAATTATTGTACAGGTTAGCAATTGGGTTAAATATCAAACTCCATATTCCTTCGGATACATCTTGTTTAATAAAGGGGTTTTTTTCAGTGTCACGGATACTCACAAAAATTACTCCATCTGTATTGTCCTCAACCCATTCTTTAAAGGTATGGAAAAAACGAATGGCATCGTTCATTCCAAAATTGTCAGACATTCCAGCATCCATAATTACCATTTCAGGTTTACTTGGTAAATGAACATTGGGAGTGATATATGGGAATGTTGCACTCATACGCAAGGCACTCATGAATAACAAGTTTTTTGCATCCTGTTCTTTAAAAAAACGATTAAACTCAATTCCTTTTGTCCGGGTGTTTAACCGTTCCATTTCCTGTATGGGAGCGGAATTCATATAAGAGATATTTTGAGCTGAAATGTAGAGTTTTCTGCCATCGTTAATGATAGTAGGAGTCATGAACACCATCGGAATTTTTGCTTCCTGCTCTAGAAGCTGGTAATCTTTAACTCGCTTATCAAGCACATAGTCTGTATTGGTGTTAATTTGATTTTCAAATGAGTAACCTCTTCCTTTATAGTATTGATAGTCACCAACTTTGTATTTTTGAAATCCAAACAACAAATCACTTACAGCCAAAGAAAAAACCATAGGGTTAAGAATGTCTTTACCCATATTGTCTAAGTATTTTTGACTGTACAAATCATTGATTTTACCTTGTTCCTGACGTAAGTAAAGCTCACGGTAATAGCTAGCACCAATTAACCCACCAGAAGCTCCAGTCATTAAAATGGTATGGTCGAGCAGTTGACCATTCGTAGTACTGTCAACATATTGTAGTGCTTTCATCGTCCATACTGCAGCCCGATGACCGCCCCCTGAGGCACAGATAAATACTAGTTTTGGTTTTTTGTCTTTTGGAAACTTCTTTCTCCAGTTGTTTAAAATTTTAATCGTGCTTGCTTTGTCTTTCTCATAAATAGCTGGATCACTCAGAGCATCAATCCGGTGGTAGCTGTATTCCGCTTTGGAACCGTTATAATCCATTCCAAAAGCTTCTTTGTTGGAGTTTATAATTTCATGTTTCATCAACAAATTAAAACTAAAAGCGAGGATCAAGACTCCCGTTATTGTCCATCCTCTCAACCAATAGGTAATCGCTCCAGAGAACATAATAAAAAAAGCAGCTAAGAGCATTACGCTTGCCGCAGCAGGTATTTGAAAGTTAGGATTATCACGAAACGCACCAATAATAAGGATAATGATGAAAATGGCTAACTCAACAGTTACCGCGTTTAAGTGGTGCTGATCTATTATTCTGAATAAAAATTTACGATCATAGGAAAGCTCCTGATCCACTTTAGCTACTTTAAAAGGAAAACTTAGGTAGTTAGTGATGAAGTATCTTTTTTTCTGATCTTTAATTTTTCGGAGAACACTTACGGTGTTGATTTTCTTTTTTCGTAGGGTAATGTTTATGTTCTTCGCTATTTCCTTAAATAGGTCTTTGTTCGTTTTCTTGAAATAATAAAAGGTAACAGAGATAATGGATATGATGCCACAGGTAAAACCTAATAATTCTTTTGCAGTAGTACTAACAGTTTGGTTTCCCTGTAAGGTTTGAAATTGCGAAAACTCAATTACGTAAACAATGTAGATGAACAATGGAATAATTGAACTATTCAAGCAAAAGTGTGCAAAGGGTCTTCGGATGGTGCCTAAAAACTGAAAACGATGACTATCAAGAATATATGATGTGATAAAGTAGGAGATTACCAATATACCATAAGCTACACCAAGGATGAAGAGACTCCAAAAGTTAACTTGATTCTTATATTCAGGGTCTAGAAAAAGGTAAGGGATACCTAAGTTTTTTCCTAATTGTCCCGTAATTATAGCATAAATGAAAAACCAAAAAATCAATAAGATTTGATTTTTTTTGAGACTTAAAATCAATAATTGAATAGGAAAGAACTCCTTTAGCAGTCCAAATACACGTTTGATTTCCCTAAACATTTCCAATTATCACTTTAAACTTCTCAGTAAAATAACATACTCTTTCCTTTATACATACCATATCTCGTATAAATGTGAATAAATTTCTTCGGCTTATTCAATTCAGATTAAATCATTCCATATATTCTTTCTACTTTTGTCCACTAAATTTATCTTTATACGGTGAACTGTGAGTTGTTTGTTGTTAAAACGAAGAATTAAATAAGTAAATTATTATTGATAAATAAACATTAAAAAATACTAGATGAAAAACATACGGAACTTCTGTATCATCGCACATATTGATCACGGTAAAAGCACGTTGGCTGACCGTTTACTTCAATCAACGGGTACTGTCTCAGACAGGGATATGCAAGCACAGTTGTTGGATGATATGGATTTGGAGCGTGAGCGAGGAATTACTATTAAAAGTCATGCTATCCAAATGGATTATGAGTATAATGGTGAGAAGTATGTTTTAAATTTGATTGACACTCCCGGACACGTTGATTTTTCTTATGAGGTATCGCGTTCAATTGCGGCTTGTGAAGGTGCTTTATTAATCGTGGATGCTGCTCAAGGAATTGAGGCACAAACTATTTCTAATTTATATTTAGCTATAGATAATGACTTGGAAATTATCCCAGTATTAAACAAAATAGATTTACCAGGGGCAATGCCCGAGGAAGTAACCGATCAAATAGTTGAATTAATTGGTTGCAAACCTGAAGATGTGATCAGAGCCAGTGCCAAGGAAGGAATTGGAATTGATGATATCCTACACGCCATTGTGAATAGAATACCTGCTCCCTCTGGTGACCCTGAAGGACCATTACAAGCATTGATTTTTGACTCTGAATTTAATTCATACCGAGGTATTGAAGTTATATTTCGCGTGATGAATGGCTCTATCAATAAAGGTGATAAGATTCAGTTTGTAAATACAGGTAAAAAATACGAAGCAGATGAAATAGGCGTACTTCGGATTAACCAGGAACCCCGTAAATCGATTAAAACAGGTGATGTTGGTTATTTAATTTCAGGGATAAAAGTTGCTAAAGAAGTTAAAGTAGGGGATACCATTACTCACCAGGACCGTAAATGCGACAAGGCTATTGAAGGTTTTGAAGATGTAAAGCCGATGGTATTCGCGGGTATTTATCCAGTTGATACCCAGGAATTTGAAGAGCTTCGTTTTTCGATGGAGAAACTCCAATTGAATGATGCGGCTTTAGTTTGGGAACCAGAAACTTCTGCTGCATTGGGTTTTGGTTTCCGTTGTGGGTTCTTAGGTATGCTTCACCTTGAAATTGTTCAGGAACGATTAGAGCGTGAGTTTAACATGACTGTCATTACGACTGTTCCTTCGGTGCAGTTTAATGCTTATCTCACCAATGGTACTGTCATTAAAGTGAATGCACCATCAGAACTCCCTGAACCTAACTACATCGAAAAAGTTGAGGAACCATTTATTAAAGCACAGATCATAAGTAAATCTGACTATGTTGGAGCGATTATGACGCTTTGCATGGAAAAAAGAGGGATGCTAATCAACCAGGTATACTTGACTCAAGACAGGGTAGAGCTGGTGTTTGAATTACCTCTAGCTGAAATCGTGTTTGACTTCTTTGATAAGCTGAAAACTATCTCAAGAGGCTATGCTTCCTTAGATTATGAATTAATTGGATTTAGACAATCCACGCTTTCTAAGCTAGACATCTTATTAAATGGTGATAAAGTAGATGCTTTATCTGCAATTGTGCATCGCGATAAAGCATATGATTGGGGTAAACGGTTATGTGAAAAACTAAAAGAACTTATTCCTCGTCAACAGTTCGAAATCGCTATTCAAGCAGCAATAGGTACTAAAGTAATAGCACGTGAAAGTGTGAAAGCCTTGCGAAAGAACGTGACTGCGAAATGTTATGGTGGTGATATCTCGCGTAAACGTAAGTTGCTGGAGAAACAGAAAGCTGGTAAAAAACGCATGCGCCAAGTAGGTAACGTAGAAATACCTCAGGATGCGTTTATGGCAGTGTTAAAATTAGATTAATAGAAGTTAGATTGTTAGAAATTAGAAATTGATATAAAAATTGAAGATAGTTAGTGTGGGTTAAGATGCTAGAGCCAAGAATCAAGAGTCAAGATTAAGTTATAAAGTAGCAGGAAGAAAAAATCAACACAATTTAAACTTATAGCATAATACTTAAAACTCACTACTCAGTATTAAAAATCTCATATCTCAAAAATGAAATTACTAAGCGGAAAAGATACCTCAGCAAGAATTAAACAAGAAATCGCTGCAGAAGTAGCAGAGATAGTAAAAAATGGTGGCAAAGCACCTCACTTAGCAGCGGTGTTAGTCGGTAGTGATGGTGCGAGTCGCACGTATGTAAATGCCAAAGTGAAAGCGTGTGCTGATATTGGTTTTGTTTCAACACTAATAGAACTGCCTGAAACTATTTCTGAAGCTGATTTATTATCAAAAGTAGAAGAGTTAAACCAAAACCCTGATATTGATGGTTTTATTGTTCAGGTGCCATTGCCCAAACATATAGATGAGCATAAGGTAGTCGAGACGATTAATCCGACCAAGGATGTTGATGGATTTCATGCCGAAAATTTAGGGAAGTTGTTATTGGACTTACCTACATTGGCCCCAGCTACACCAAAAGGGATTATGATGTTGTTAGAGAAAAACAACATTGAAACCTCTGGTAAACACTGTGTAGTCATAGGTAGAAGTCATACTGTAGGTACACCAGTAAGTATTTTGATGTCTCGAAATACAAATCCTGGAAATGCAACCGTAACTTTGGCGCATAGCCGAACAAAAGATATTGCAGCGATTGCTCGTCAAGCAGATATTTTAATCGTAGCAGTGGGTAAGCCTGAATTTGTAACCGCAGAAATGGTTAAAGAGGGTGCTGTAGTAGTAGATGTGGGTATTCACCGTGTCGAAGATGCTACAGCCAAAAATGGTTTTCGATTAAAAGGAGATGTTAAGTTTGACGAAGTGTCTCCAAAATGTTCATACATATCCCCTGTACCTGGTGGTGTTGGTCCGATGACGATCTGCGCATTACTTCAAAACACATTAATTGCAGCTAAAAATAGAAAAGGATGAATAAGTTACCACTGATGGAGGATTTTTATACGCTACAAGGCGAAGGCTTCTATCAAGGTAGTGCAGCTTATTTTGTGCGTTTAGGCGGTTGTGATGTTGGTTGTCACTGGTGTGATGTCAAGGACAGTTGGGACGCTGAAAAGCACCCGTTAACCTCTGTGGCAGAGATTGTACGCAGGGCAGATGATACAATGGCCACCATTGTAGTAATCACGGGGGGAGAACCCTTACTTTACGATCTTTCGGGGTTGACAGAGGAGTTACACAAAGCGGGCCTTCAAACAAATATTGAAACTTCCGGTTCATCGCCTTTATCAGGTAGTTGGGATTGGTTTTGTCTTTCTCCGAAAAAGTTTAAACTTCCAGTAAAAGAAGCATACAAAGCTGCTGATGAACTGAAAGTGATTATATTTAATAAATCCGATTTTCAATTTGCTGAGGAACAAGCTGCACAAGTTGGGGAAGACTGTATGTTATATTTACAACCTGAGTGGGATAAACGCGAAGAAATGATGCCGCTAATTTTGGAATATATTTTAAAAAATCCCGAATGGCAACTCTCTTTACAGTTACATAAATACATTGGTATAGAGTGATTTACTACTTTTTCATTAGTACATCGAGAGGTAGACGATAAGTTTGATAGTTCAAGTGATTATCTTTTTATAAGTCCATTGAATATGGACTATATTTTGATGTTTTAAGGTTATAATCGAATTAAAATGTCAACTAATACCTTTATGAGATTTGCCTGTACGTCAATTTTTTTATTAATATCCCTAATTACTTATGCTCAATTTGAACTGGATGTAGAATCTGGGATTTCCTGGAATACCAAAAATCAAATTCGATTTCCTAATGGTGATAACTCACTAGCCGATTTATTAGATGTGACCGATGAATTAGGTACAGGTCAAACGTTTTTTTACCGATTAAGAGGTTCTTATGTCATTAACGATAGACATGTGATTTCTGCCCTATATGCACCCTTACAATTTGAAACTAAGGGGCAGTTTAATGAACCTATTCGCTTTGGAAATGAAATTTTTGATACACAAGATCAAACTACGGTTACCTATAAATTTAATTCTTATCGATTAACGTACAGGTATGTGTTTTTAGAGAAAGAAAAAATTAAGATTGGAGCAGGTTTAACAGGTAAAATTCGAGATGCTCGAGTGGCTTTTTCAACCGATGCTAAAACAGACGAAACAACGGATGTAGGTTTTGTTCCACTGATTAACTTTAGTATTGAGTTTCTACCTAACGACCCACTGTCATTTATTATCATTGGCGATGCTTTGGTCGGTCCACAAGGTAGGGCGGAAGATGTGTTTGCTGGGGTTAATTATACAGTAAATGAAAGTATTAAGTTTAAAGGGGGGTATCGAATACTAGAAGGTGGAGCAGATGTTGATCAAGTGTACAACTTCTCTCTGATTCATTATGGTGCACTGGGTGTGATAATAACTTTATAATCGAAGTTATTCATTTACTTCCTGGACATGAGAAATACTTTTCTTAATCATTACATCGCCAATGAAAAGTGACCATTTAGTGAAAATTATTCTTCTTAAAAAGACAGAAGGAAGAAAGTGAAAAACAGTAAAAATTCAACTTAATAAAGAAGGGCTTTATTTAATTTATTAGTGATTTTAAAAAACAGGTAAACTATCCTTTAAAGTCACTAGCTTCACAAAAATATACGAATTACAGATATGAAAATTTTTCAATGTGGCAATTGCAACCATCCTTTGTTCTTTGAGAGCAAGAGATGTGAAAATTGTGGGCATATCTCTGGTTACAGAGATTCCGATCGCAAAATGTTAACATTTGATTCAAGTCAAAATCGACTTATTTCAGATCGCGAACAACTTCAATATAAATATTGTAAAAACGAAGCATATGGTGTTTGTAACTGGTTGCTGGATATCAATGACCCAAACGAATTTTGCAGTGCTTGTCAACTTAATCGAACCATACCTAACCTTTCGGATAATAAGAATTTTCCGAAGTGGCAAAATTTAGAAGTAGCTAAGCATAGATTGGTTTACCAGTTACAGAAATTAGGTTTAGAATTACCCAACAAAATGGATAATGAACACGGGGTGTGTTTTGATTTTGTGTCGAAAGAGCATGATCCCACCATTATGACGGGGCATGCTAATGGTGTGATTACAATTTTGCTAAGTGAGGCCGACTCCGTATTACGGGAGCAAATGCGAAAACAACTGTTAGAACCTTATCGTACCTTAATTGGTCATTTACGACATGAAGTAGGTCACTATTTTTGGGAAAGATTAGTGTATACAGATCAGCAAGTCTTGCAAGATTTCAGAACTATTTTTGGCGATGAGCAGCAAGATTATAGTGAGGCTTTACAGAAATATTATAGAGAAGGGGCAATGGCCAATTGGAACGAATCTTTTATCAGTAAATATGCCACCTCTCATCCATGGGAAGACTGGGCCGAAACATGGGCACATTATTTACATATTATGGACATGGTTGAGACGTCTCATTTTTTTGGTTTGCAAGTGCAATCAACTCATATTAATGATAGTATGTCAACGGTCGTCACGTTTGATCCTTACACGATGTTTGATTTTGAAATTATTGTTCAGACATGTGTACCACTCTCATACGCAGTAAATAGTATTAACCGAGCAATGGGAATTCCTGATGTCTATCCCTTTGTGATTTCTGAGCCAGTGATACGGAAGCTCACCTTTATTCATAAATTACTTCTTGCGAAAAGCAGTTTACAGGTGATTAGTGACTAGTGCTTTAATTTTAACCGCCTTCTCGAAATGATCTAATTGATGTTTTAATATCCACCATTCTGCTACTTCCATGAGGAGTTGAGGGTTTTCGTTTTTGTTTGCAAAAAATGCATAAAATGAAAGTCCTACATTCTCTCCTTTTTGTTCAATTTTCTGATCACAAACGGTCAGAATTTTCTTTGCAATGGTTTTGTTCATGATTTTCCGTTAATCCAATTGATTACAATTACTTTTTATTAAAAATGGTAACGCCTTAGTGGCTTTCGCTCAAAGTATTTAAAATGGTTTATTTATATTTAATAGGTCACTTAAAACCTTGAATTTAGGATTCAAATGGAACGATGAGCACGGGTATTTTTGACTTTCTAATGATTTCTGAAGAAACACTTTCTACAAATTGGCTATAAAAAAAACCGTGTTTATGATGACCTGCAATAATGAGGTCAACATGTAACTTTTTAGATTCCTCTAAAATCATGTCAATAGTTGGACCTTGGATAAGTAAACCTTCTGAGTCAACCCCTTTTTCTTTCAGGTTGTCAGCATATTCTTGAAGCTGTTGATGTTCTTGTTTGAGTTCCTTTGCTCTACTATCTCTTATGTATTGTGGTCCAACATCATACCCAACAAAATCGGGGTCAGGAGCAGCAATGTGCATTAACCATAATTTGGAATCAAATGCTTTTGCCAACTGAACGGCTTTATCAATCAGTAGCGCTTCATCTTTATTAAAATCGATTGTAACTAATATATTTTTCATTTCTAATTTTTAATGGTAGTCAATACAAGTGAAGATGGCTTATTGAAAGTTGTATGTCATAAAAATAGTGATGAAGACCAGAAAAAAAATGGGTAAATGGAAAAAGATAATCGATTGAATAATGGTGAGCTTATTAAATCAAGAATGAAGCTTAGTCCCATCCGTCTTCGATAGCATCATTTAATCGATGAACCTCTCATTATTTTTTTGGCTGTGTCAGTTTCCAAAATAAAGGGTTAGTCTATTGAAGACATTTGTTTTGTAACTTTTTCTTCAGAAAGCATATAACTCAAAATGGGGCCACATTTTTCATTGCAAGCAGGGTAGAAATGTCCATGTTTTCGGTCTTTCGATTTAGTCGCTTTTCCCCACCAAAATTCAGCAATAGCTAGCGGTTCCATGTGGTTTGCATACGCATATTGTAGTAATTTGGGCGCTGCACATTCCCCGGAACCCGCTGCGGGTTTTTTGTACCGAGAAGTCTCAAAAATTGCACACAGATTTTTTAATTCTAAGGATTGGTTTAGAAAGTTGTATTGATCAAAGAGCTGTTGTTGGAGTAATACCGACTTTAACTTACGTTCATTTTTTAGGTGCTGAATTTCTAAGGTAAACAGCACTGGATTTTCTTCGTGCATCCGTTTTATCTCGCTTCCCATATGAGCAAGTTCAGTCATTCCTTTGGTAATAAAATAATCATTGGTAGCAATGTTAAACAGTGAGGGCACAAACTGCGAAGGGTGGGGTTCATCATCTAATTTTCCCGAGAAGGTGCTGAGGTAACCGATTTCATTGTTCGAGTTTTTCACCACCAGTACCCCAAACATTTTACCTTTTGCTCTGCCACTTTTATGGGCTGTTAAACCTAAATTATGCTTCCAGTTGTGGTGATTGTTTTGAATGTATGTTTGTAAATCTGTGGCTGCTAGTCGACAAATTTCTGGAATAAGGGTGCTAAAAGGATCGTTTAATTTTTCCGGAATCAATGAAAGGAGATTGTCACATGAAAAAGGAATAAAGCAGAGGTCTTTCATGACTGGTGTGGATAGGTAAGTAAAACTGAGAGTAATTAATAAACCTCGCTTACAGCGTGTCCCCTAGTGTTCCAATGGAGTCTGACTCCTGTGATGGTGGTGTTTGAGTCTCCTTTACTTGAGTACTATCCAATTTCATAAATTTCCAACCTGCATAGAACATTACAAATCCGATAAACACATAAATTCCTATTTTATGTAGCTGCATCCCGTTGCTTTCCTCCATCGAAGATCTTCGGTCATTGCGGACTGTTTTATATTGGGACTCGAGGATATCATTAGTTCCCTCATCTGATTCCTCACATTGTTTCACTAATTCAACCAGCTCATCTTCATATAAATTAGGAACATAAACCTGTTCACCATCCAACACATTGAAACCAAATTCAGTCAAGAAGTATTTGTCTTCAACGCCTAATTCTTGTTCAATTAAGTGTTCACGATCTAAAAAATCGATAAGTGGCTGGGGTGATTTTATTGGTTTATTTTGGGAGTTTACAAACTGATTAGCACGTATGGCGTGACCTGGTGTGTTTTCAAGCAGTTGCAGGTTATTGAATATGATATTGTTTAATTTTTCTTCCAAAATGATTTCTTACGAATAGTATAGTGTTTTTTGAGCTTGCATTAATTGCTTAGCTCCTGCAATCTAAACAAATCATAGGCTTTTTCCTGATAGGGATAGTCCCAGCAGCCCATTCTGTGAAATAAATCTCCGCCAAACCCTTTTTTATACACATGTACACCGTGCAAAGGATGGTTTTGACTCAAATTAGGTGCAGAACCAAACATATCATATTCGGTGCATCCGCACTTTTTAGCGAGTTTAATTGACTCCCATTGGAGTGCATAGCTGGCTCTTTTATTCTCAACGGATGATGCACCATATAAATAATTACCCCGCTGATTAGAAATCACTAAAAACATGGAAGCTAAAAACTGACCTTTATTTTCAGCCATTAACATTTTTACCTGTACTCCTGTGTTACTTTCATCCTGGTTTTTTAAAATAGCGGCAAAATAGGCTTCATTTTGTAATAGCAAATCGTGACGAAGTGCTGTCTCTACGTAAAGTTTGTACCAGTCACTAATATGTTCAACACCATATTCTTTCACTTCAATACCCTCGGTGACTGCCCGTCTAATGTTGTACCGAGTATTATAGCGCATATTGTTGAGTAAATCTTCTTCTTTCTGTTTCAGGTCTAGAAAGAAGGTGTTTTTAGGAAGTACATCACTGGGGCTTTTTTTTAAGTTCCAATTGGTTGTTTTGTAGTTGACCCTCATTTCCTGAATGCGACTCTGTGGTGGCCCATTCCAGTTACCTGATTGGTCAAAATATTCATCTTCCATTGCCCATTGGTTTTGCCACATTAAATCATACCGAATGAAAACGCAGTTAGATGGCAGATGGGGTTGAATGGTTTCGGAAAGTTCTTCAAGAAATATGCCCTGATTTTCAATGCTTGGTTCTATTTTAGGGCCATAAGGAACATATGCATAACACAGTTCTGGACTGATGTATTTGATTAACACCAATAAGTCGTCCTGTGTGTGAGTGGAACTTTTGGAGGAGGTATACAACAAACCCTTCGAAACAGTCAATTCAAATCCAGAGGGTTGATATCCTTGTTTGTCTTTTAACTTCCCCCAGTAAGGCGTTTGGGGTAATATATTTGTTGGACTAAGATCGCGAATATCCTTTTTCTTTAGTTTACAAATCATTGGTGTGCATTTTACTGCAAAATTAACGAATCTATGTTTTTAGAAAAAACTACCGTCAGACTATTACAGGTACTCTAAAAGATTTTAAGAAGGAGTATTTGAAATTTGTTTTAATGTGTATGGTCGGTTTTTTTCATTTTCTCTATAAATTGATTAATCACACTTAAGTTGCTATTCTTGAGTTTATAGGAATAATACCGTTTTTGTTCAGGTGTGCACAAGAACCGCTAGGCTTAACCTTGGGTTAGGGAATTTGGAGTACTCAGCTGTCTTATTCGTCAAAGTTAATTGGTAGCATTCCTGTTTATAAACCATTTATTTTGAACCAATCAGAAATGCCATTGTCCGTTATTATTCTTTTACAAATTTTTTCATTACTATGCCATTTTCTGTTAGCAATCTCACGAAATATACTCCATTTGGTAAATTTAATGTATTAATCTGGTATGGTTCTAGGGGATCCAAATTCATTACTTTTGAGTAAACTGCTTGTCCGTTTAAGTTTACTATTTCAATATTTTTTATAATGGTTGGACATGTAATAGTTAAGTTGTTTGTTGCAGGATTGGGGGAAAGTAAGATAATAGTCGATAAAGGAATGTTTTCCATACCTAATACGATATTTGAATTTTTAAGTATTGTAGTTTCATCTCCTATAACTACGGCACTTGTAGATGATAACATAAATACATTATTGAGCGTTACCGAGGTTGCCGCATCATGTTTGTACCACGTACTACCTCCATCATTAGTGTATAAGATGGTGCCTCCAGATCCAACTACAATCCCACTATTTTCATCATAAAAATTTACTCCTTGCAAATAACTGGTACTATTTGTTATTAACGATGACCAGTTATTTCCGCCATCTGAAGTTTTAAAAACACTACCACCTGAGCCTACTGCAAAACCGATGTATTCATTCACAAAATACATTTTTGTTAATAAAACAGAAGGAGTAGGGCACACAGTAGTCCATGATATACCACCATTTGTAGTTTTTTTCACACCTACACCCTGTTCTGCTATGTATCCTATTGTTTCATTAGTGAATACTACATCTGTTAAAAGGTTTGTTGTTCCAGAATTTCCAACGGTTACGGAGAGTCCACCATTGGTGGTTTTCCAGAAGACACCACCGGTTCCTACAAAATATGCTGTGTTTGCACTAGGAGCAGAAACACCCCAAAGAGAATTTGAAGTTGGCGGGGAAATCAAGCTCCAGTTAATGCCGCCATCTGTTGTTTTTGTCATAGATGCCCCTACCAATGAAGCACCATATCCATAGACATTATTATAAAAACTAAAATCTCGAATTCCGTATGACGATGTTCCATTCCAATTAACACCACCATCTGATGTTTTATAAGTATAAGCAGAACCACTTGAAAGAAGCCCGTTTAAAGAATCTTTAAAAAAAATTGCTTCTAAAGAAATATTGCCTCCGCTTAATATGGTAGTCCAGTCATTTTGTGCAAATGATGAAAGTGAAAAAAAGAGCATTAAAAATGTAATTGGAGTTTTCATAATTGATTTAGTTTAATGGGGTTTTCATAGGGTTCCTACCGCTCAGAGTCACTCGCTAGAAGACTCTGACTTTAGAACCAATACCTATAATCGTAAATTTTCACATCATTTTCTATTCCTAATTCATAAAATGCTGCACTCGAATAGGGATAACTAACAAAGTCTTCTGCCAATCGCCATTTTCCACTTACTTGGTTATGATGAATATAATCTAACACTTTCAATATTGCTTCTTGACTTTCTAACAATTTACCATCAAATGACAACTTAAATACTTGATGCTTCTTACCTTTTTCCTTCTCTTTTATCTGTACTCCTTCGGCCCAAATTGCTAGTAACTCATGTTGACTTTGTAGTTTTAATCTTTTTACAATTTCATACGCCATAAACCGTTTTCCCTCACCTATTCCATGGTTTAGTCCTTTACTACTTTCTTCTACATAAAACACAAAATGTAAATGATTAGGCATGGCTACATACCTATTAACTATTATTCCCTTTTTAATTAGATGGTTAAACCAATCTGGCAAATAGCTATACAACTTTGATTCTTCTATGAGTGGGAGCCAGTTATGACACGTAAAAGTTGTGAAATAAAATGCTCCTTTCTGTTCATGAATGCTATGTGTTGGCATATCTAAAAATGTTTGCTTTTTTAAAAATACTGACTTTTCTGTAAATTCTAAGTTAGTTATCACAAGATGCCTAGCTGCTCAGAGTCCTCTGGGGAGTGACTCTGAGCGGAGGTAAAAAGGGCTGCTTGATTTATATTTCATAGAATCGCTTATTATTTCACCTATAAATCGATTAAATAATTTTATTGTTTATTTGTAATAAAAATTTAAGTATAGCGAAGATCCAACAAACTTAATAAATACTTAAAAAAATTAATGATATACTTTGTAGTTTGATCATTTCATTAAGCTAACCTTTTTTACGAACTCATCATCAATTACAATGATATAATAACCCACTGCAGCGGGTTCGCCTTTGTTGGTATATCCATTCCATGAAGTGGGAGCCTGAAGTTCTTGAATTAAAAAACCTTCAATGTTATATATTTTGGCGGTACCCGTTGCTGTAATCGGGAAGGTGTCGTAGTGTCCATCGCCATCGGGGGAGAACACATCCAAGTCAGTCGAGGAGTCTGCGCAAGGTGCCAATGTGATACTTTTTTCTACAGTAGTTAAGGCATAAAATTGAATGTCGTCTAAAGCAAAGTCATTTTCTTCTTTGGCAGTATTTAAGCTTTTAATAGCGATTTCTAACGTACCAGTGGTATCAGCAACCCAATCAACGGTAAGTTCATTCCACGAAATGTTTTTTGGCAAGCTCATCGATTGAATAAAAGTACTATCGATGTAGACCCCGAATTTAGCACTGTTAAGCGTTTTAGGGTCAGATGCGGTGAGGAAGTCTTGGTGGATGTTGGTTCCCCAAAAAGCAAAGCGATAAATTTTCCCTTTAACTACATTGACTTTGTATTCGACAACGGCCTTGTAGTCAAATTTGCTGGCATCAGCAATAAGCATATTGCCACCATTGCCTGTGTGGTCTTGGATGTTGACAAAAGCGGAAAGCACCGAAGGGTTAGGGGTGAGGTTAAAATCACCGTTATTAAAAACGGTATCGTTCATAGCGGTAAGGTCATAGTCGGAAGTGAAGTTAGTCACCCCACTTTCAAAGTCGCCATTGATGATTAAGTTATTAGAAAAGGTACCAGCAGCCACCGCGGTAATGGTCTGATTGATTGGGGTGGTGGTCAGCACAGGTTGATTTGAGAGTAAAACTGAGTTTTCGTACCAACCAATAAAGGTACCATTGGAATGGGCTTCCAACGTTATGGTGTTTTTGTCACAATCATACTGTTCAGTCACATCAATAAAACAGTCATTCGTACATTGAGCTTGTAAGAGTGGGCTTAATGCAAGTAGACAAATAAATAATATAGAGGTGATGCCTTTCATACCAAATTAGTTCAGGATAGTAATTTCTCCTTTGGTGGTTTTAGTTTCGGTGCTGATGGTGTAATAATATAATCCTGTAGGCTGTTCGATTCCGTTATTGTTATTCCCATCCCATTTAATTTCATCCACACTGCTAATTTCATACACCAGATCACCGTTTTTATTGTAGACCTTCAGGGTAGCCATGACTCCGACTGACTCATATAACATGATTGCTGATTCAAACGCCAAGTTGAGGGTATGGTTTGTTTTAGGACAAAACTTCTCAGGTACTTCGACCTCCTTGTCTGTGGTACATCCGTTTTGGTCTTTGATGCTAAAGTTGTAATAACCTGCAAACAAGTTTTTAAATGTTTCACCTGCTTTGTTTTTGTAATAAACCGTATAAGGGGATTGGCCACCAGAAAAAGGTTTGTCAGCGAAACTAACGCCACCATTCGCTTCACCAATGCAGGCTGTATCGATGGTTGGTTTTGCACCTATTTTTACTTTGCTACAATCAAATGTCGTTGGAGTAGTTTTTCTAACGGGTGGTAATTCTTTAGTTGTTTCTTGTATTGGCATTTCCTTTATTGGATTTTTCTTCTCGACTGTTGCCGGTGCAATAGCAGAGGCAGAGAGAGGTTCTTTCTCTTCTTTTACTGTAACATCAGGCGTTGTTGATACTTCTGAATCTGCTTTCGCTGTTGATGGCTCTTTTGAAGGTGTAGCAGGTTCCAGTGGCTTGCTTGTTGGAGTTTTTACTGAATCTATCCATTGAGGAGCTTTTACTGTTGGTGTTGGGATAGCAACTACTACTTGAGCAGGTGTTTCAATGTCAACAGGTTCAACAGGTATTATATTGGCTGACTCATTATACGACTGAAAAAAGAAATATCCTGCAATTGATAAAGCAATAATAGCTACAGCAATGCCATATTTGATGTATTTATTCTGTAGTTGCTGTTGATCATATTGTTTGATTCCAGCATTCATTTTAGTACGGAGGTCGTGGTTACTTGCTTGTACAGTGATTTCACGAGTGAGTTGTTGTAATTCGAGAGCCGTAGCCATTTCAGGGTTAGTTGATAATTCCTGTTCAAACTGAAGCAAAGTATCGCCAGCCAACTCTCCGTTGAGATAATTTTCAATGAGGTAGTATGTTTCTTCGTGTTTGTTCACTTGCGTATCGAGTTAATTAACTCCATGTTTTCCTGTGCAATTTTAATCAGCGCTTGATTGCAGCGATATTTAGTTGCTTTGGCCACTTGTTCATTTTTATAACCGAGTATTAAACATATTTCAGCCATTGACTTGCGGTCATATATGATACTTTTCATCAGTTGGCGACAGCGTTCATCCAGTTTATTAAAAAGTTGGTGCATGGCACTTTCCTTTTCTTTATTGATAACCTGATCCAGTTGGTTTTCCTCAGGTTGATGTTCATGCATGGTATAGTCAACATACTTTTTGTTGACTTTTTTTCTTTTATTGATGTTGATCCATAGGTTTTTACAAATTGTGTAAATAAACCCGTCAATCTCATGGTTTTTATTAAATGAACCTTCTTTCACTTTTTGAAAGAAGACTATTACTGCGTCTTGAAACAGGTCATCAGCCTCTTCTGTTGTGCCACTATTTTTTCTGATATAAATCCTTACTTTAGGGAGGGTTTCTTTATATAAGTGAGTAAGTGCACGGTCGTCATTACCTGCTTTAATACACTGTAATATTTCGTCTTGTTTGTTCAACTGAATTCAAATCTAATACAAGCTTCCACAAAAAAGGTAAACAGAATTCTAAACTTAAGTGATATTTTTTTCATTTTTAACATCTGCTTATTTCAAATGTGGTATTGAAAACGTATTATCTTAGCGTCTCATTTCTTCTTTTTTTGGTGTGCCAATTCTATAATGGATTTGCACAATCCACAGAATTATACCCCTATAACATCAGTCAGACATTTAATCAAACATCGTTGATCAATAGTGCAATCGGTAGCGATACTAATTTTTTTGAAGTGGACTTTACCAATCGTACTTTGGTAGGAGTGTTTAATGGCGTTAGTCAAAATTATTTAAATGTTTATTTATCCAGTACAGGCAACTCCGAAAACACACGACATAGTTTTGGTGCAATGGCCGTTAATAAAAATGAGGGCGATTACATTAAGCGGAATCGGCTATACTTGCGTTACGGGGTGCAAGTAGCTATCAGCAGAAAATCGCGTGTGTCGTTGGGTACCTCGTTGGGTTTTATCAATTACCTTTTTGAATCCAGTGTTGCTAATGGAGGAGGGTCCGCTTTTGCGAGAGATTTAAATATTGGAGCAGTTTATGCCTACCCAAACTTCAATGTCGGGATAGCTGTCAATCAAATTTTTTACCCCGAACTTAGTCCTTTGAATGAGCGCATCCGATTAACGCGCTATTATAACGCCAATTCCTATTACCGCTTGACGATAGATCAGGATGTGGCATTAGAACTCTATGCTTTAGCATCCTTTTACGAAGCAGGATTATTGACGATGAAGGCTTCGTTGATTACTGTTCTTCGTAAGCAATTTTTAGTGGGTGGTGGTTATAACTATAATCAAGGTATTGATGCCTACATCGGATTGCGGAAGCTAAAAATCGGATCCAGTAACTTTGACTTAATGGTTTCTTTTTTAGCGTACAACACCCGTAAGCTAAGTTCCACTACCGACCGTTCCATCGAATTCTCCATTCGTTACTTTATCGAGTAGTTGTTTGTATTTACTCATGTAAACCTTGTACTAATTCCTTTTAGGATGCAGAGTTAGTTGATCTAATCGCTTTGCAGTTTCGCTAAGTAAAATATTCAATACCTATGAACCTCCAATTATTAATCACCGCTTTGTATGCACGCATCGACAATTTTTTATCAGCTGTTTACCTCTTGGATACGAGGTTGTATAAGCATCAAAACAGGGAACAATTATTAAATCACAAACTTGATATGGAACAAAAAATACTCTTACCAAAATCGTACAAAGTACTTAAGGCAATCACTTGGCTTGCCTTGGTACTTGCGCTCAGTTTTTTCACGCGTCAACTTTCAGCTCAAGATTTATGTAAACCCATAGGATGGGCCACACAAAATGGTGGAGTAACTGGTGGAGGCAATGCAACGGCCGTAGTAGTATCCAATTATGCTGCTTTAAAAGATGCCGTAACGGATAAAAATGTAAAAGTAATACATGTACAAGGTGTAATTACCTTTCCTAGTAATGGAAGGATAAATATTCAAGACCAGTCTGGTAAAACCATTTTTGGTTTACCAGGCTCAAAGTTGATTTCAACAGATATGTCTTCAGGAGGATCTGGAATTTTTTATGTGAAGCGAATTGATAACCTTATTATCCGTAACATGTACTTTGAGGGTCCAGGTGCTTATGATAATGATGGAAATGACAATTTAACAGTCGATGATAGCCGTAATGTATGGGTGGACCACTGTGAATTTCATGATGGAATGGATGGGAACTTCGACATTAAAAACAAGGCTGATTTTATTTCAGTCACCTGGTGTACATTTAGCTATGAAAAACCTCCAAAATCAGGTGGTTCGGGAGGTTCATCCGATCACCGTTATACCAACTTAATTGGTTCTTCTGATGGCGCAACTGCCGATGAAGGAAAGTTACGCGTTACCTTTCAATATTGTTGGTGGGGTGAAGGTTGTAAAGAACGAATGCCTCGCGTGCGGTATGGAAAGGTTGATCTGGTAAATAATTATTATTCAAGTTCTGTAGCTAACCAAGGCGTAAGAGCGGGCTATAAAGCGGATATCAGAGTTGAAGGAAACTATTTTATTTCTGGTTATTCAAAACCGATTGATGAATTTGACAAAGACTACACCGCGATTTATGCTAATAATAACACAGGGGCTAACAACATGACGAAGGGTAGTGCTTTTACACGTCCTTATTCCATCGCTATTGCAAGTGCATCAAGTATTGTTACACCCATTAGAACTTGTGCAGGAGCTAAATTAGCTTCTCCAACAGCATGTTCATCATGCGGTGGTGGCGTGGTCACTCCTACAAACAACCCGCCTTCAGTATTTATTACTTCACCAGCCGATAACCAACAGTTCAATACTTCTCCCGCTACAATTACTATTACTGCTAATGCCAACGACTCGGATGGATCAGTTACCAAAGTGGAGTTTTATCAAGGAGCTACAAAATTAGGGGAGGACAATACTAATCCATACGCTTATACCTGGTCTGGGGTAACAAGTGGTTCGTATACACTTACAGCTAAAGCTACGGATGACAAAGGGGCTACAACTACCTCTTCTACAGTTTCGATAATTGTTGGAACTATAGTAATTGGTGGAGACGCTACTTTGACAAAACATGGTTCGGGTTCATCCACACAAACGATGATATTTGGTACCGCAATTGAAAGTTTTTATTATGATTGGACCAATGCGACTACAGTAACTGTTACAGGAATGCCAGCAGGAATTCAAACTGCAATTAATAATGAGGCAAAGACGGTAACTTTTAGTGGTACAGCCATCGTATCAGGAATATTTGATTATACAATTACCACAGTTGGTTCAACAAATAATACGAGTAAATCAGGTACTATAACTATAACTGGAGGAGTAATATATGATTGTAATAATGTCGCCAATGGAACAGCCTATATTGATAATTGTAATCAATGTGTAGGAGGCAATACAGGAGCAACAGCATGTATAAAAGATTGCGCAGGAGAATGGGGGGGTACGTTAATGGTTGATGATTGCGGAGTGTGTGGAGGATTAAATGCTTGTGTAGATTGTAACGGTGATATGAATGGTTCAGCTTATTTAGATAACTGTGGCGTATGTGTAGGAGGGAATTCTTCTTTTCAAACTTGTGTAGGTGAGGTAGAAGGTGAAACAGCATGTAGTGTTGATGGTATCCAGTTGGAAAACACCAATGCTGGATTCTTTGGACAAGGATATGTGAATACAGAGAACATTTTAGGTGCTCAAGCATCATGGGTGTTGAACTCAACAACAGCACAGCAGGCAACTATCTCTTTTCGATATGCGAATGGTGGTGATAACCCACGTAGTGGCGATATAACGATCAATGGAAACAGTGTTGGTGAAGCAACGTTCAATACGACAGGCGACTGGACTAACTGGTCTATGTTTTCTGCTAATATTGATTTAGTAGCTGGATCTAATGAGCTAATCATCACCGCAACAGGTGTTCAAGGTCTGGCGAA
Organism: uncultured Cytophagales bacterium; assembly: GCA_963849955.1. Lineage (GTDB taxonomy): Bacteria > Bacteroidota > Bacteroidia > Cytophagales > JAAEPT01 > CAWFGW01. The sequence continues at coordinate 90,840 of CAWKJU010000006.1, forward strand.
TATTGATATCATCTACTTCTCGGAAGGTGTCTCTAATACTTCTTGCTTGATTACTTCAATAAATGGGCATCTTGCTCCGGCAACCACTGCTTATCCGAATCCGACACTTAATCGAGTTCGTTTAAGCAAGTCTATTGATTGGCAGGTGTTCAATAGTAGCGGAGTAATAATTATGGAAGGAAAAAGTAATTCCGTTGATTTGAGTAATTCACCTGCTGGGATTTATTTTTTGAAATCAAATGAGCAACTAATGAAAATTGTGAAAGAGTAAGCAATAGCTAACGCTGGAAATAGCTAGTGACTTTAATAATAAAACTCCAAGTGTGGACTGTTCAACTAGTCCACACTTGGAGTTTTTAAATTAATAGAGGAAAAAAAGTTATAACCTTCTTCCCGTAACAAGCCGATATATCAGCATGATAACAGCTATGACTATTAAGATATGGATGATGCTTCCTAAGTCAGGGAAAGCAAAATATCCTATGAGCCAGCCAATAATTAATAAAACAATAATAAGCCAGATAATGTCTCTCATGATTTTAGATTTAAGTTTGATGAAATCAAGTTAGCTTTTATTTTAATCTAAAAGCTAATTTTTGATATAGATATTTTTAGGTTGAATAATGTTCCATTTAGGTCTTTTTAAGCAAAGGCACAGTGGGGAATCAACAATTTTCATAATAAGTTCTAAGTGAATGTTTTATCAACTGTTGTTTACCTATTAAAATCGGGTTCGTAGCTAGTTTAGAATTAAAATTTTAAACTAGTTAGATGAAACACTTATTAACGAGCATCTTTTTACTTCTTTCTTTAAGTTTAATTGCTCAGGTCAATTTTACCAGTTCTAATTTGCCTATTGTTTTATTGGAAACCAACGGACAATCCATTCCAGATGAACCGAAGTTGACTGCTCGGATGAAAATTATTACAAATGCGGAAGGACAACGAAACTCCATATCTGATACACAATATGATTATAATGGATTCATCGGCATAGAGCTTCGAGGTAATAGTTCCCAAAGTTTTGATCAAAAACAATATGCCGTGGAAACCCGAGATGAGGCAGGTGAAAACTTAAATGTTTCCTTGTTAGGAATGCCGGAAGAAAATGATTGGGTATTATATGCACCGTGGAATGACATTTCCATGATTAGAAATGTAATGGCCTATCATCTTTGGGATAAAATGGGGCATTGGGGTCCCCGCACACGGTTATGTGAAGTCTTATTAAATGGTCAATATCAAGGCGTGTATGTCCTCTGTGAAAAAATCAAACGTGATGATGAACGGGTGAAAACCGCCACGTTACGTGAAGAGGATATTTCAGGTCGAGAGTTGACTGGTGGGTATATTATGAAGATAGATGCTTCAAACAGTGAAGATGATAAATCGTTTACTTCGTTGGTGCCAGGAGTAGGTACAGGTTTTGGAGCAAAGACAATTACTTGGTTATATCATTACCCTGACCCAAAAGATATCCGCCCAGAACAAGAAAACTACATCCACAAATATATTGACACCGTGGAGACCCTTATACAATCTGCCAGTTTTGCTGATCCTGTCGATGGGTATTCAAAGTATTTAAGTTTACGTTCATTCATCGATTATTTTATTCATACGGAATTAAGTTTAAATGCAGATGGCTTTAAGCGGAGTGCCTATTTTTATAAAGAAAAACAAGATGAAGACGGAAGTAAAGGGAAGCTGAAAGCCGGCCCCGTGTGGGATTACAACTTAGCTTATGGCAATTGTAATTTTTGCAAAGCTAATCAACCCAATGCATGGACATATCAAGGGTGTGAAACACTACCAACACCGGCTATGTGGACACGGTTATTGGAAGACCCTAATTTTGTAAATGCCTTAAAATGTCGCTACCTCGAATTGCGCGAAGGCATTTTGGGAGATGCGTATTTGAACAATTTTATTGACGCATATGCCGATACCTTGAATGAAGCACAAGCCAGACATTTTCAGCAATGGAATACCTTGTTAAGTAATGAATCAGGTGGTGGAGGTTGGAATAATCCACTTTGGTTTAGTGCTTACCGGGTAGGGAGTTATGCGGAAGAAATAACAATCATAAAAGACTGGTTGGATAACCGACTTCAATTTCTCGATGATAATTTACCAGGTGAATGTATAATTACAAGTGCTAACAATAAACAGTTACTAGAAGATGATTATTACTTGTTTCCCAACCCAACTAATAGTGTCATAGTCATAGAAACTAATGAATCGGTACAGTTGGTAGAAATTTACAACGCTACAGGCCAAAAAATGGGGCAGGTTTTGAATAAATCGAATAATCAGCGTTTGGTTTTAACCATGTTTGAAAACTATCCTGCGGGCATTTATACCGTTCGAATTTATGATAAAAAGGGGGATTCTATTACTAAAAAAGTAATCAAAGAATAAGGTGTTCCGTGATAAGAAAATATTTCGGTTCAAAAATGTTTTGTTTTTTAATGTTTACCTCCGTTTACTTTTCAAATAGTCAGTCGTAGTTGTATTAATTATGCAAAACTGTTCTTCATTTAACGATCTTAATCATAATTATTTAAATAATAATCCGTCTAATCATATGTTAAATAAAAAGTTACTATTTCTAATACTTTGCTCATTAGTTAATGTGTTTCTGTGGGCACAAGTTCCATCCGCTTATCAAGTAGGTACTTGGAAAGATTTCAAGACGTCTGCTCTTTCTTACACCTTTGATGATAACACCAGCAACCAAATTCCTGTTGCTCTTCCCTTACTAAATACCTATGGCTACAAAGCCACATTATTTGCCGTAACACAATCAATGAATCCAAATTGGACAAACATTAAAAATGCTGCTGCTAATGGTCATGAAATAGCCAGTCATACCGTTACACATGCTGATTTGAGTAACTCCAATATGCAAACACAAGACACAGAATTAAAAAATTCACAAGCCACAATCAATTCGCAAATTCCTGCACAAAAGTGTGTGACAGTAGCTTATCCAAATTGTAACATCGGTGATGTGGCTACCATTCAAAAATATTACATCGCTGGAAGAACGTGTAGTGGTCAAATTATCTCAAAAAACCCCACAGACTTTTACCGTTTGAGTTCAATAATTTGTGGAAACACGGGGGTAAATACGTCAGCCGATATGAACGCTCGTGCCAATTCAGCCAAATCTTCTAACGGATGGGCAGTATTTTTAATCCATGGAATAGATAACGATGGTGGCTACTCACCCTTGGCTTCCAGTGTGTTATCTTCTCATTTAAATTATGTGAATACCAATAAAGCAGATTATTGGGTAGGCACTTTTGGAGGTGTTACCAAGTACATCAAAGAACGGAATGCATTGTCGTTTAGTGAAACTACTGTTAGTGCCAATGAGTTTGCTATTACACCCACAGACAACTTAGATAATGCTATTTACAATGTTCCAGTTACTATTCGCAGACAGTTACCTGCAGCGTGGACTACAGCAAATGTAAAAGTTGGGGCTACTGAAGTTCCTTCTACAATTGTTACGGTGAACAATGCAAAGTATGTGCAGTTTGATGTCATCCCTGACAATGGTACTTATACCCTGTCAAGTTCACCCTCAACAGGTGGCGGAGGCGGTGAAACAGGCACTGGTAATTGCGTTGAACCAGGTGAAGGAGCTTTCCATACTGGCATTTATCGCAACATGTTTAAAGAAGTGTTAAATAAAACAGATGCAGAAATAGATGCGAAAGTAGAAGCTGCGTTTCAACACATTTTTTACGGTACTTCAAACCAAAAATTATACTATGAATCCGGTGCGGATATGGCCTATATCCTGGATGTAAATAACAATGATGTGCGTTCTGAAGGAATGTCGTATGGTATGATGATTTGTGTGCAACTTGATAAAAAAGAAGAGTTTGATAAACTGTGGAGATGGACTAAAACCTATATGCAGCATAATTCTGGAAACCTTGATGGTTTTTTCAAATGGCAACTAAACACGAATGGAAATACCATTGATAACAACCCGGCTCCAGATGGGGAAGCTTATTTTATTACTGCCTTATTTTTTGCCGCTCACCGTTGGGGGAATGGTACAGGGATTTTCAACTACGAAGCTGAAGCTCAGTCCACAATTCAAAAAGTACAAAGTAAAACCGGTGCCGGAGGCATTAACAGTTTGTTTAACACCAATTCAAAGCTAATCACATTTGGGCCAAATGGTGGATCGTATGATTTTACAGATCCTTCTTACAATTTACCTGGTTTCTTTGAATTATGGGGGAGATGGAGTACATCAAACACTGCATTTTGGGAGCAAACACCTGCTGCGGCAAGAAAATTAATCCGTGATGCTTCACATCAAACTTCGGGTCTTACCACAGATTATTCTGAATTCAACGGTCAACCAAAAGAAGTTTCTTTTAATGCGGACGCAGACCGATTTATGTATGATGCCTGGAGAACAATTATGAACCTGGGAATGGATTATCATTGGTTCAAAGCTGATGCGCAACAGCCCGTGATTGCGGAGCGTTATCTTAATTTCTTCAAAAATCAAGGTAGTGGTTATGTGAATCATTATGATTGGAATGGATCTAACGCCAATGGAGATCACTCTACGGGTTTAATCGCCTGTAATGCGGTAGCAAGCTTAGCAGTTGACAATACTACCTTAACACAGCCTTTCCTCAATGAATTTTGGAATGTAAGTGTTCCTACAGGTACTTATCGCTATTATGATGGCATGTTGTACATGTTAGGTTTGTTGAATTGTTCAGGTGATTTCAAAGTGTGGAAGAAAGATTGTGAAGATGCTTGTAAAACCACTGCGCCTACGGTAACAGCTGTTGTCAATTATGAACTAGGAGAAACAGCAGCACCATTAACAGCAACAGGAACAAGTTTAAAATGGTATGCTAGTGCTACTGGCGGTACCAGCTCTACTACAGCACCTACGCCATCAACAGCAACTACAGGAACTACTAACTATTACGTTTCTCAAACCTTGGATGAGTGTGAAGGACCACGAGCAGAAATAACGGTTAAGGTAACCAGTACTTATAAAATTTATAAAACGTCAAATGCTCCACTAATTGACGGTACTGAAGATGCACAATGGCAAGATGCAGAAGTGCAAACAATCACTGCTGGAAAAACAATCGTGCCTACGGTGTCGAGTGCAGCAGACTTAAGTGGCTCCATAAAGTTCCTTTGGGATAATACCAACATCTATTTCTATGCTGTCATCACGGATGATACTAAAATAAATGATAGCGAAAACTCATATGAGGACGATGCAATAGAGGTTTATTTCGATATCAATAATGACAAAGCAACCACTTATGGAGCTGATGATGTACAGTATTCATTTGGTTGGGATGATGGTGCAGTTGTGGGTTCATTACCATCTGGTCGTGCAGTTACCGGTATCGTTTATAGCGCAGTATCTACATCAGCAGGTTACATTGTTGAAGGGAGTATTCCTTGGACGACTTTACAAGGAACTCCTGAAGCTGATCAGCTCGTAGGAATTGATTTTATGATTAATGATGACGATGATGGTACAGGTCGCGATGGCAAACTTTCATGGTCCGCTGCAACTGATGATGCTTGGCAAAACCCTTCGCTTTTTGGTACTGCAAAATTAGTAGGTCAAGATATCATAACTTCATTCACTGCAATTAAATCAAATCAACTATCCGTCTTTCCTAATCCTGTAAAAGATGTATTAACAGTAAATGGTTTAGATAGTGAATTTGAATATCAAATTATTGATATAGCTGGAAAAACTGTGCTAACGGGTAAAACAAAGAAAAACATCCAATTAGAAAGCCTGGAAAAAGGATTGTATTTCTTAACTCTTCCAACAAGTCCTTTTACAGAAACAATCAAAATCATTGTTCAATAAATCAATTACCACTTATTAATTTAATCACTCAAAAATATGAAACAGAAATTACGAACCATGAATAAAGTTAAAAAGCTGTTGTTTGCAGTTTTTTCAAGTGCATTGTTACTAATGTCACAAGTGACTTTAGCACAAACAATCACATCGAACATACAAGGTACACATGATGGATACTTCTATTCATTTTGGACAGAAAATCCTAATAATGGAGCATCAATGACTCTAGGTCCTGGAGGAAATTATAGTACTACATGGAACAATACTTTAAATTTTACTGCTGGAAAAGGTTGGAAAGTGGGTAAGCCAGATAGAACAGTTTGTTTTGAAGGTACTTATAATGGAGGTAGCAATGGTTTTTTAGCCTTGTACGGTTGGACAAAAGATCCTTTGATAGAATATTATGTTTGTGAGAAACATGGTCAATGGGAACCACCAGGGAATACTGGCGGGGTACAATTTAAAGGTACCTATACTTCAGATGGTGGGACATATAAAATGTACACAGGATTGAGAGAAAACAAACCTTCCATTGTAGGCAATGCTACGTTTCAACAGTTTTGGAGTGTACGTACAGAGCAGCGTTCTTCTGGTACTATAACATTTGCAAACCATGTAAAAGCCTGGGAAACTATGGGGAATATGAAACTGGGTACTACTTGGGATTATCAGATTATGGAATCAGAAGGATATAATAGTAGTGGAAATTCTAATATTACTGTAAAAGAATGTGCTTCTTGTGCTACACCGGTTCCAACTGTTACACCAACAGTTACTTATGAAGTTGGGGATGTGGCTTCAACGTTAACTGCTTCTGGCACAAACTTAAAATGGTACACTACAGCAACAGGTGGAACAGGCAGTTCAACTGCACCAAAACCTAATACATCTACTGCTGGAACAACCGTTTATTATGTTTCTGCAACTGGGAATGGTTGTGAAAGTTCGAGAGCTACCATCACAGTAAATGTTGTAAATACGTATAAAATTTATAAAGTAAATACTACGATAACGATTGATGGAATTATAGACGATGTTTGGACAAATGGAAATGTTCTTCCAATGAATGCGACTAAATTATTAACCGGAACAGTTACAAATGCTGCCGATTTGAGTGGCTATGGAAAACTTCTTTGGGATAACAACTATATGTATGTACTAGCAGTGGTTACAGATGATAGTAAAAGAAATGATAGCCCGAACTCGTATGAAGATGATGCGGTAGAGTTTTATTTTGATATTAACAATAATAAGACTGCAACCTATGGTGATAATGATGTTCAATATTCTTTCGGTTGGGATGATGGGGCAGTAGTGGGTTCACTACCTTCCGGAAGAGCTGTTACAGGAATAGAATATAGTGCCGTTTCTACTACCAATGGCTACATTATTGAAGGAAGAATTCCTTGGTCTACTTTACAAGGTTCTCCAGCGGCCGAACAATTAATTGGTATTGATTTTATGATCAATGATGATGACGATGGTTCAGGTCGTGATAGTAAATTATCCTGGAATGCTGCTACTGATGATGCGTGGCAAAATGCTTCTTTATTTGGTACAGGTAAGTTGTATGCTGAAGAAGTTATTACTTCCATTGGTAATAACAATCAACAAGTTAATATTTCAGTTTATCCTAACCCTGCAAGAGAAACAATTCTTGTAAACGGAATAAACGGAAATTTTGACTATGTGATATATGACCATACAGGTAGATCAGTACAATCAGGAAATGTAGAAAATATTATTCAGCTTCAAAATATTCAAAAAGGGATTTACTTCTTGGAATTAAACCCAAATAATAAGAAGGAAATAATAAAGATCATTATTCAATAAAACCCGTAACTCAGTAGCCTTAATAGGTTTTTTCCCTGAAATTTTTTTCGAAAAGTTTCAGGGATTTTTTTTTAATAGTTATTAAATATCAATGACTTACCTGTTTACTTTTTCATTTATCAGCCGTAGTTTTTAGTGTAGTCAAGTAATTCAGTTTCAAAGTGAATTTGATTGTCATAACTAATTAATAAACAAGTGTTTGTTTGTTGAAAAATGAGGTTAGAAATATCAAAAAACAAACTAAAAACTTATAAAAAAGATGAGGAAAATATGCGCGTTATTACCTGTTTTGGTGCTCTTGTTTTGTGCCATTAGTATTACCACTATTTATGGTCAGGTTCCACTAGTTTTTGATGTTGAAAATAGAACTTCATCAGGAACCTGTAATACGGCAGCAGGCAACACCAACACAAGTATTTCTTCATTACCCGATCCTTTCACTTTTACAACTGGAGGCAGAGTAGCTACCTTTGACGACTGGACATGCAGAAGAAACCAAATAAAATCGGATATTGAAAATTATGAAATAGGTCCAAAACCACCGAAACCCTCAAGTGTTGCTGCGACTTATTCAGGAGGTAAATTAACCGTGGTTTGTACTCAAAACGGTCAAACATTAACGCTGACTTCTAACATTTCAATACCATCCGGGGGAGGACCTCATCCCATCGTAATTGGAATGGGAACTCTTTCAGCTTTACCGCAGTCCTCTTCCTTTAATGGAGTGGCTAGAATGACTTTTGATCATGATCAGGTAGTAACCTATGCTAATGGATCAGGTTCTATGAATGCTGGTGATCCTTATTTTAAATTATATCCAGGGACTACTATTGGTAAGTACAGCGCATGGTCTTGGGGCGTTAGTCGTTTGATTGATGGTTTAGAAATTATTGCCGCTCAAAATAATTTAGATATTAGTCGTATATGTGTAACCGGGTGTTCGTACGCAGGTAAAATGGCCTTGTTTGCGGGTGCATTTGACGAAAGAATTGCCCTAACAGTAGCCCAGGAATCAGGTGGTGGGGGGATTAACTCATGGAGGATGTCACAACAATACACGACTAGAACAGGAGTAAACGTAGAGAAAATTGACAACACGAACTACAGCTGGTTTAAATCGAGTATGCGAAATTTAAATCCAAATACATTACCCCACGATCATCATGAGCTGATAGCTATGATAGCACCAAGAGCATTGTTAATATTGGGTAATCCAACACAAGAGTGGTTATGTGATGAGTCGGGTTATAAATCTACCATGGCAGCAGCAGAAGTATGGAAGGCGATGGGGGTATCAGATAGATTAGGTTTTGTATTTACACCTGGTCATACACACTGTTATGCCTCAGATGATCAAAATACGGCAGTAGGTGCATTTGTCAATAAATTTTTGAAAAATAACACCTCAACCAATACTAATATTAGAACGAACCCGACACAAGGTACGCAACAAAATATAACAATAAATTCTGCAGTTTTTAGCTGGACTACACCAACTATTACTTTTGAGCCGCTTAATCCAAATGCACCCAAAGTAACTATTACCGCTCCGGTAGCTGGTACAAGCATTGAACTGAATGAGTCAATAAACATTACCACCACAGTAACTGACGCGGATAATAATGTAACCAAAGTAGAGTTTTTTGCAGGAACAAATAAAATAGGAGAAGATGCTTCATCACCATATTCCTTCTCATGGACACCACCTACTGCAGGGAATTATTCATTAACAGCCGTTGTTACGGATGCTTCTGCGAATACAGGTACCTCTTCGGCTATTGCAATAAGTGTAATTCCACCACCGCTAGAGATTTACAAGACCCTCACACCAATTATTATTGATGGGCAGGCAGAACAAATTTGGGAAAATACTTTAGTACCCTCTGTAGAAGCTTCAAATGTAATTGTAGAATCGGTGTCTAATGAAACTGATTTGAGCGGTAACGCTAAGTTTTTGTGGGATAATGATTATTTGTATGTTTTTGCAACCATTACTGATGAGAGCAAAAATAACGATAGCCAAAATTCGTATGAAGATGACGCTGTAGAAATATATATTGATATCAATAATGACAAGGCAGCTACTTATGGTGCAAATGATGTGCAGTATACCTTCGGTTGGGATGACGGTGATGTAGTCGGCTCGTTGCCATCAGGGAGATCAACCACGGGAATTACTTATGCAGCAATAAATACTGATGATGGGTACATTATAGAAGCACGTATTCCATGGACAACCATTCAAGGTACACCAGCTGTCAATCAATTGATAGGCATTGACTTTATGATTAATGATGATGATAATGGTACGGGACGTGATGGAAAACTTTCATGGTCTGCTACGGCTGACGATGCATGGCAAAACCCGTCTTTATTTGGTGTAGCCAAACTCGTCTCAGAACCTTTGATAACGGGTAATTCTTCCTTTATCACTTCGTCTTTAAGTTATTACCCTAACCCATTTACGAACGGATTTTTGATCGAGGCACCTGAAAAAACCACATATCAAATTATAAGTATTGATGGAAGAATCATGGAAGAAGGATCAGTAAAAAACAATAAACAAATTGGAAACAAGCTTGCAAAAGGCAGTTATTTACTCCGTCTCCAAAATGGAGATGAAACAATAACAAAGATAGTTTTGAAGAACTAAAAAATGTGAGTGTTATTTTGCAGGTAAAATTTCAAACCTTATCGACACGCATTTTTGGCTTTATTTTTCTCAATCCTATATTATGTAGTTGTGATAATTGAATAAACCGATATAAAAAAACCTCCTTTTTAAAAGGAGGTTTTTCATTTTAGAGAATTTGGTAAAGAAATAATTTATTCCTTCACGATTTTTTTCACAAGGGTGTTTTTATTAGTGGTTACTTTTAAAGAATAAACACCGGAAGCAAACGGTTCTAAATTAATTCGAGTTTGTGTATTAATTAAACTTTCATACATCACTTCACCTTTCATGTTAATAAGTTGAATGTTGCCTATATCGTTTGTCGTTTTAGACAAAGCTACATCAACATATTCCTTCGCAGGAACAGGGTAGACAGCGAGATGATTATCTAATTCATTATTTTTTATATTCGTAATGAGTTCACAGCCTTTTTGTTCCAAATAAAAATTGTCTGCATAGGCGGTACCACCTTCAGGGTTATAATAATAAATGCGAGCAGATGAAGTGTTACCAGTAGTAAAGGTGAATGTTTTCTCTTGCCATACATTGTTATCGATTCTTAAATTTAATTCAGCAGAGCCATATTCTTTTACACCTATAAAAGCGGCTCCACCACCGTCTTTTCGCACGCGCACGCGAAGGCTGTAGGTGGTGTTTGGTAATACTGACACTACTTGCTCTGCAGCCCCATTTCCAACGGATACGGCATAGGCACCTTCATAACTGTTTGAGGTAGGGTTGCGAGTACCCCAACCGGTCCAGTTAGTTAACCCATTGTCTTCGAACCCGGGGTTCTTTATTATATTTCCGTTACAGCTTAATACACATTCATTCTTATTGGTATTACCGCCCACACAGTTAGAGCAGTCGTCTAAATAAGCATTACCGTTTTTATCCCAATTACAATCTAAATCACCATTGCCCAATTGAAAGATTCTTACGTAGTCAATCTCATATTTTATAGGGAACTGTGTGTTGGAGTAGTCACCGCCATTATTACCCCCAATAGCTTGGTTCAAAATAAGATAATGTGGTTGGCGGAACGGATTTTTATAATCGCCTAAACTTCCGTTAAATGTTTGCGATAAATCAACCGCATTAATTAAGATACCATCGACATACAATCGAATGTAGTCGGGTGTCCATTCCATCATAAAAATATGAAATTGGTCTTTCCAATCACTTGAAAAGGAGGAGACTGGAATGGTTTGGGAGTCCCATTTACCTGACCAGCGTGTTTCTGTACCCCATGCAGCATTGCCTAACAGTTTCCCTTTATAATATTCCATGATGTCTATTTCACCATTACTGGGCCATTCACCACTTTCTCCTAAGGTCCAGAAGGCGGGCCATGAACCCGAGCGAATATCAATTTTTGCACGACATTCAAATCGTCCGTATTGGTGAACGACCTTTCCCCAAGAGACTAAGCTAGCACTGCTAATTTCATGATTTTGATAGTTGTCTTTTCGGGCTTCAATTATTAAATGACCGTTTTCAACGCGCGCATTTTCCAACCGATTAGCTGTATAGTTTTGAGCTTCATTATTTCGAATAGAATAACCCGTTTCATAACGCCAATTAGCAGTGCTGGGCAGGCCGTCAACATCAAACTCATCCGACCAGACAAGCTTATAATTTTCGTGATTAAATGTGGTTTGCGCACACAAAAATCCAGCAAATAAATTTAATGAAATGAGCAGGTGTTTTTTCATAATTATATAAGTGTAATATCTTGTAATATAATGATTTATGATGAATTCAAAAAGTGCTGTTGTTTGCAATTTTTTTTAACTTGAAGCATTAATATGAGCCATATTACTTCATTAGTCAAAGAATCCTGAGGCTATTAATAAACTACGGATAAATGAAAAATTTCTTCACCATCGTTGATATTAATGGTGTAGTATCCTGGGGTTATTTTTTTAGAATCATTTAATTCACCGTTCCACTCACCAGGTATTCGTAGTGTTTGGATTAATTGCCCCCATTTATTGTAAATTTTTGCTTCACCCACTTGTTCAAAATAGAAGTTATCATCAACACCATCGTTGTTGGGGGTAAAAAAGGCATCTTTACATTTTTCAATGGGTACTTCGATATTATCATCAATCAATTTCACACAACGGTCACTAGCTTGCGCATAGAGTAGGTAGTTGGGGTTACTTAAGTTGTTAAAAACACCTTTTGTTGTTGTAAATACTCTATCCGTAGCTTTACTTCTTAGATGATATTGTAGATTTTCTTGAGGTTGGTTGAAGGCTTTTATTTTTAAACTTCCAGCTTCTTGGCAAGTAGCACCTGCGATGTCAAATTGAAACCCTAAATGATTAAGGCAGCTTGATACAGTAACTTTTTGAGTGTCAGAAAATAAAGTTAAATCTGGAAATAGCGGGTGAGTCACCACGAAGTTATAAAGTCCACTATTTTCTATTTGCATAGAATCAATTGAATAGGTGTCGTTGTTAGATGTACTTAAAATTTCTCCATCCACATACCAGGTATAGGTCACATTAGCCGTGTTGGTTGCAATTCCTGTACTGAAACTTGCTGAGTCATACTCAAAATAGTTGGGCTTTAACGGGTTGGAAAAATTCCATTGAGGTGTGATTTTAAAAATGTCGCTATAGTTGGGGTTAACTAAAAGGGGTGTGAAGTCCTCAAAACTTAGAAAGTTATTATATAGTCTAACTTTTTCTAACACTGGTAACATGCTCATATCGGGAAAAGAGGTTAACGAACTGTTGTTCACATATAAGAATTTTAATTTTTTATTAGAAGATAACTCAGGAAGTGATGTAAGGTTGTTGTACCCAATGTTTAAATACTCTAAGCTGTCCAATGCAGATAAATCAGGTAATTGGCTAAGGCCACATAAATAGCAACTTAGCTCTCTTAACTTTGATAGCCCGACAAGGGAGGGTAGTTCCTTAAGGTCTGTATTTCTGAAAACGAGTAAGTATTCTAATTCTGTTAGATTAGATAAACCACTTAGCAATGTTAAATTATTCTGGCTAAGATCTAAGTACTGCAGTTGAGTAGGTAAGGAAGGGCTGGTGGTGATGAAATTGTTTCTAGCTATTATTTTTTTTATTGATGTTGAGTTTGAAAAATCGGGTAATTCAACTAACTCATTTTCCTCAATAGTAAGCTCTTTTAATAGAGGTAAATCTACTAACTCATCCACGTGGGTTAAGTTGTTATTGTTAAGGTCAATCACTTTTAGATTAGTGAAAAACTGAATACCGTCAGCATTAATAATATCAAAACCACTACAATTTAAAGTATCAGGGAGTGCGGCCTGTGATAAAATCAAATTACCTTGTGTATCAAACATTCCAGTAAAGGATTGCTCAATGCAACTTTTAAATGGAGGATCGGCAATAGGATACGTTTGACCAAGGACACCTTTATGACTTAGAAAAATACTAATTAACGCTATGGTAATTATTAATTGTCTCATTATTGAGTGACTGTAATTCCTCCTTTTAAGAAATTGCCGTCTTCATAATTAATTGTAAATATAAAGTATCCAGCTTGAATTTCATTTGCTGAATTTTTGCCGTCCCATGTCGATGATTCATTCGCAGGTATTATTTTTTGTATTATTTCTAATCCAGTTTTAGTATAAATGGTTAATACACCGGCAACGTTTGCAGTTGGTATTTCCCAAACCTCTCCAAAATTAGGGTTAAAATCTACATTTATGGCGCACTTTTTACTTTTTAAGGTAAGAGGAAAGCGTTTTTTACACTCCTGAGCACCACTTACTAAAACGGTATAGTTTCCATCTTTTAACCCATAGTTAGACAAAATGAGTTGATTCTCCTCATTAAAAATTTGTTTGTTTATGGGGGGAGTCAATCCGCTAATTTCACCTATTTCAATCGCATTTTCATTTTTACCTTCACAGCCACTTATAGCATGAATATCGACTTTGATATTTGCCGTGTTACATACAGGCACAGCTTTCTGGGGTGTAATAACTTCTTCGGTAGTTTGAATTTCTATAGGGTTGTTCACTACTGCTGGTGTATCAACAATTTGAATGGGGTATTTCTGAATAGTTGTAGGTGGAGTTGGGGTTTCCTCCTTCGTCACAGTTACAGGTTGGGGTTGGGTTTCCTTCTGAGAACTAGTATGGGGTGGAGACTCCGGTATGTTATTTACTTTTTCATGTGGCTCACTAATTTCAGTAGGGGATACCAATGTTTCTTTTTGTTGAATTTCTTGACGTTCAGATAATTTTATTTCGTTTGGCTCTTTTGACTTTGTGATGATGAACAAACCAGTTACTACGGCAACTAAAACAACGCTTCCTCCAAGAAGGAACTTTTGTATTTTATTTCTTTTATTTTTAATTCGAGCAGATTCTTCTTTTGCTAATGCTTTTACTTGCAATAAGCGGTTTTGAATAACCAGTTTTTGTGCAGCTTGAGCTAGTTTCAATTGCTTTTGAAGGTGGATATTTGTGCTTAATTCCGCCTTAAAATTAGCCAATTCGCTGCCCGACAGCTCACCATTTAAGTAAACTTCAACTACTTCGAATATGTCGTTATTATTAGCCATTGGTCAGCAATTCAATTATCTCAGGTTTTTCTTCTAACTCCTTGTATAACTTTTCTTTACAACGTTTAAGTTGCATCTTGACAGCCCCTACCGATGACATGCCCATGCGAATAGCTACATCTTCCAGTAGTAATTGGCTGTAAATCGTATAATTTAATAGTTCGGTACATTTGTCACCCAAGTCTGAAAACAAACTTTTAATTAGGTTTTCTTCTTGATTTAAGAAATCAATGACAGCAAAATTTTCAGTACTATCTGTTGTGAATTCATTATCTGCCACATCATCCACTAAAGTCAATCGGTTATGTTTTTTTATTTTATTCAACCACCTGTTAATACTTAATCGAAACAGGTAACCGTAAACTTTATATTTCTCTTCATTAAACTCTTTTGCAATGATCTGATTGTAGAAATAAAGAAGGGCATCCTGAAATATATCATTTGCATCATCCCTGATTCCACCACGGGTGGTAATATAGTTCTTCACCATAGGGAAAACTTTTTGATAGAGCAGTTCTATTACAGCTTTATCTTTTCCTTGACGGATGAGTGACGGAATCTCTTTTTCTTCAATTTTCACTTACTACAACTAATACATTTCTTTCAAACTGAAAGTAACGAAATGGGAATTAAAAATATATTTATTAATTCGTATCATTACAGTTGATTGAAAATTAATAACGTTATAACGACCCTCATTTTCATTCTTTTATATCAATATATAAAAGCACAAATCCCCTTATATCCTGATATCTATTCCTCATACAACGTAAATAGGGTAGTTTTGAGCCCTTCGTTCATTCCAGATAATGGTAACTATGGCTTATCTGGCGTCTATAAATTTAAACCCGGTGAGGCCAATATCGCATTATATGATTTTAGTGCAATTGTGGTAAAAAATCTTGAAAATAATAATAAACAGCTCTTTCGACTCTCTTTTTATAACGAGAAAGAAGGGCCTTATATCAATTCTCCGAGAGCATATGGTAATTATGCCTATCGCATTAGTTTGTCGAAAGGAACCAGTTTGAGTGCAGGTATTGCTATGGGGTTTGTCAGCCGTCAATTTTCTGCTCCTTCTGCTACCGGAGCAGGTAATGTGTTTATGCCTGATGCGAATGCTGGTATTGAATTTAGCTATAAACAGTTTCACGCCAGCGCGGCCATGTATCAGCTGTTTCAATCTGAAGGTACCGCGATAGAAGCTAAGCTAAAGTTGAATAGCTACTATCAGTTGTATTGTGAACAAAGGTTTACACTTTCAGAGCAATGGGAATTAAAACCTCAGGTGCTTTTACGCGTATTGCCCGAAGTTACCAACCAATGGCTGGGAGGAGTCAGTGTTGGTTATAAAAAAAGGATTGAAATTTCCAGTATTTATACGCAGCGTAGGGGGGTAGCTTTTCAGGCGATGGTGAAAATTGTCAACGATTATTTTCCTGTAACGATTAGTGTTTTATACAATTCCGCGGTACTTTCCCAAACCCCTGTTTGGTTAAATTCTACCGAGTTGGGTGCAAGTTATATAAGTGATTAACTGCTAGTTAACGAGGAGCTATTGGTTAAAAAAGTTGCTCAAATTCATCTCTAACAAGTAGCGGGTATCCATTACCAATATTTTGAAGGGCAATCGATTGATTTGGGGTGTTTTAGCCGAAGACCGATAATAATTTCATGCGTGCCTGCAATGTATCTTCCTATTGAAGTATGTGACCATTCAAAAGCGTAAGAAGCATAAAGCTGATTCCCAAATTCAGCACCAATAAATGTGTTAAAAGCATCCATTATTCGGTAGGAAAAGCCATACCAAAACTTATTGTTATGAGTAACTTTTGCATTCAAATCAACACTCAGGGGCGTGCCATTCATGTATTTTAACATTGCTGAAGGTGTGATTTGTACTGTTTCATTAAGCCACAGTTTTATTCCTCCATTTAAAAAATAATGGGCATTCATTCTAGCATTCTTAGCATTGTCAGCACTAAAATTCACATTGTTTTGCAATAAAGAAAAAGAAGAGAAATTGACATAGAATCGCGGACTATACAAACAAAGACCGAGATGTACATCAGGCACGGCACCACTATTAAGGTCGTTGGCAAATAAATAATCGGTTTCATTATCGATATTTCGCCATTTATCTTTGTTAGTTTCCCATTGGGTAAATCCAGCATATGCTCCTGAAGATAATCGTATTGTGGATGTGATGGGGATATTATAGGCATAGGCCAACAAAACAGAAGTTCGGGAGATAGGGCCTGTTTGATCAAGAAAAGCTTGTACACCTACACCATGCCATGCTTTATGTTCTCCCGCATGATGGAATTGATGTTCTTCTTTCCCCAGTGCCATATGAGCACTAATAAAAGTAGTTGTAGGTGCTGATTCAAATCCAGCCCATTGTTTACGTCCTCCTATTACCACATCAATAAAGTCTTCTGTTCCGGCAATTGCTGGGTTAAGAGCGAATTGATTGAGCATATACTGTGAATATTGTTGCTCCTGCTGTGCAAAAGTCACCAATGAAGTAAATAGAAATATGGTCAATAGAAATTTTCTCATCGTAGAATCGAAACTGAGCCATTAAACATTTGATTTTTTGTGTCATTTACATCAATCACATAATAATAGGTAGCGATGGGTAATTCACTACCACTTAAATCAATTCCGTTCCAGGGTTCATAGTAGCCTGAAGTATAATGGTAGACGATATTTCCCCAGCGGTTATAAATTTTTATCTCAGCATTAGGAAAATAGGCGATGCCTTTAATGTACCAGCGATCGTTTTTTCCATCTCCATTCGGACTAAATCCATTGGGGATAATGATAGGAGGGTATACATCTATTGTTAATAAATCGGATGCGGTACACTTTTCTCCCCGTACCTCAATAAAGTAAGTCGTTTTTTCTTCGGGTGATACAGTAATATCGGACATGTTGATAGCTCCTGTCGACCAAACTGACTCAAGCACATCGGGTGTGGTAATCGCTTCTATTTTAATGGATTCACCGCCATTAATTCCCTCTTTTTCAGAGGTAAGTGCTACTTCTATATTTTCTTTTTTCACATAAATTATATCCGACCATACAGGACAAAACCCTCCGTTTCTGACTAATATACGGTAGAAACCTTGTGTGCCAATAGTTAAATTACCTTTGGTGGCTAACGCTGAAAAATTTAATGTGTCATTTTCACTATAATACCATTCGGTGGTATAGTTTTCCGTAGCGTCATTAAATGCGCTGTAGGTAACATTTTCGCCTTTACAGAGAATGGTATCCTCACCTAAAATAGATGCAATGGGAGTGGAAGTAACTCCAACCACATGACTCTTCGTATCCACACAATTATTCGCAGTCGTGACGGTTAATAGGTAATTAGTGGTATTGGTTGGTGAGGCATTCACTGTGGGAGAAGTGGTACTAGACAACCCTGATGATGGTGTCCAGTTATAAACTAAACCTGTAGAATAATTACTGACTGTTGCTTTAAGTGTTGAAGCATTGCCACTACAAACATCGTTTCCTTCAATTGAGATAGCAGGTTTTTCAAACACCGTTATTTGAACTGTTGCAGTGTCTTTACATTCATTTCCATCTGTAATTCTTAATTCATAATTGGTGCTGCTTAAACCCGAAAAATCAAGGGTTGCGGCCGTTGAAATGGTAAGGTCAGTTAAATTTTCCCACGCATATATGATAGTACCATTAGCACCGGTAATTGTAGGCGTTATCGTAACGGTGGCTTCTTCACATATAGCAGCATCGGATAAGGTGACCTTAGGTTTAGAATTTACTGTAACGGTTGCTTGTGCGGTATCTTTACATGAATTGGCATCTTCAAAAACGACTGAGAAATTGGTGTTAATGTCACCATCATAATTAATTGTCGGAGAATTCGAGATAACGGTGGTTGTTGGATTATACCATTCATAATTCCCACCAGTTGTAGCGTTGGTCACCGAAGGAGTCAGTGTAACCGTAGCGCCTTCACACATGGATGTATCTTTTAGTGAAATTTGAGGTCGCTGGTTTACTGTAACCGTTATTTCAGTGGTGTCCTTACAATTATTTGCATCGGATATCACTAATCCCACCTTTTCGGTAGTTAGCTTATTAAATGGAATGGATGGAGTTGTAGCAAACGAACCTGTTGAATTGGACCAATCATAAGTAATAGGTGCAGTAGCATTATTAATTGTTGGAAGGAGGTTGATGGTCTCGCCTGCACAGATTGAAGTATCATTAAGCGCTAAGATAGGTTTGTTGAAAACGGTTAGAGGTACTGTATTAGAGTCTGTACATCCATTCTGATCGCGAATAGCTAAACTATAAAAGGTGGTTGATTGGGCCTTTACATTGAGAATGGAATCTGAATTGATCAAATTTTCTGATGCTGTGAACCACTTGAAGTTATATTGAGGCGTGCCTCCATTGATGGTTGGTATAAATTGAGCACTATCACCTTCACAGGTTGCCTGGGAAGTCAAGGTGAGTGTAGGTGTTGAATGAACAGTAAGTGTTATGGGTGATAATTTACTTTCACACCCTAATAGGGTTTCTGTGACATGGAAACGTTGTGTACCCAGACTAGTGTTATTAAAAGTTGGTGGAGTAATTGGGGTGAGGGAATTATCATACCACTGGATATCAGTACCAGCAACCGTCAAAGGTGGAAGGGGAGATCCCTCACAAATGGTATCATGAATGGAATCAGGCATCGCTGTGAATTGATGATCTAATTTAATGACATTGGAGTAACGGATACCACAGGAATCATTTGCCGCTATGCGCAGATAGGTGTCATTAGAAATTGTAGGTGATTGGTAGGTGATTCCTGTTTCTCCCGCCAGATCACTCCATGTTAATGAATCGGACGAGCGTTGCCACTGATAAGCATAAACTCCTTTTCCACCAGTTAAAGTGGTGCTAATATTGACTGAAGAAGGTGTAGCGCCATCACAGACCACTTGATTATCTCCAATAACATTATTGGTGAGCGAATCATAGACGTTAACTAAAATAGTGTCACTGTAGGCCGTATAACACGCGGTAGTAGTTTTCCTGCGGTAATACTGATTAGTAATTAATGCAGCTTCCTGAAAGGTGCTTGCGGTTGAATTAGCATTTGTCCAGGTAGCCAAGTCTGTGGAAGTTTCCCATTGGTAGATAGATGTTTCGGAAGTACTTGACGCGTCCTCTTCGCTAATAAAAAGTGAAGGGGAGGTGTTGAAACAGATGTTTTGTGAAGCGGCAATTTTCCCCGCTAGTAAAGGCGTCACTACATGAATAAATACGGAATCAATGGATCGACAATGTACACCAGAAATCATGCTTCCCATTTCTGCTACCAACAACCGATACCAGCCCGAGTCAGCTTGATCGATCGCTGGAATGGAGAGGTTGTTCGCTATAATAAGATCTTCCCACTCATTATTGGTTGGGTTTTTCTTTTGCCATAAATACTCTGGAGTAGTATAAGAGGAGGCTAGTAAGCTTGCACCCAAGTCCAAATTTTCTCCGATACATAAGACAGTATCTCCTGTTATATCGTAAACAGGCAGACATGGGGTAAAAGCCACATCATCGAGCACAAGGTCATTGCCGTTTCCACCTGGGTTGTTATTAATTAAGAGTAACACAACCTTATCTGTGGTGGCATCAAACTCGACTGCGTGTTTTTCCCAAGTGAAATTGGGCATCACTGGTAAATCACCTGTTTCATATGTAGCAAGGAGGTTATCGTTATAGGCATTCCGTATTTCGAAGCGCACATTTGGTTTAATTCTACCAGCGTTATTTTCATCAATATTGCCTAACCAAACGGAGAATTCATAGTGAACGCCTGTACACAAACCTTCTACTGTGTCTTTATAAAACTGTCCAGCATCGTAATAGGCATTTACCAGCATCATATAACCATTTCCATCACCAGTGTGGTCGGTGATGCCTTCATGCCACACCCCCCAAGGGTCAGAAACAAGGTTTACAAATGAAAACTCACCGTCATTGGTGTAAATCTCTGTATTTCCTTTTTCTTGTATATAGGTGGTTGTAAAACCAAAATCTTCAGCTTCTAATTGATTAAACTGTGGTGTACCATTTCCAAATGTATATTCTAAGGTGGGTTTACTTAATGCGGAACATTGTGCGTTAGCGATATGATGAGAGGAAATCATTAATCCTATTAAAATAGCATTGACATAAAGAATAAAATTGTAATAGCTTTTGATCATAGAAAAAGATGATATTAATCCCCTAGCTATTACTACACAAATTGTTATAAAAAGTAAACAGTTTAAATTGTGTTTTTTTATTATTAAAAAAGTAACCTGTAAAAAAGTGCTTTTTGAAGTTGTTTAAGATTCGCTTAAACAGCTAATGTGATTTTCGTTTTAATCGTTGAGTTCACCTTTTTCAACACGACCTTGACTATTAGCTTTGATGTAAGTACCTGTTTCTACATTTAAGCAGGTGAGCCACATCCCGCCATAAGCATAGGTATCAATACAGACGGTGTGTCCAAAGTCCGCAATCTGTCCGTTTTTTCTTGCGGTGTGTCCACAAACCACTGTTTTATCGGTAGAATACAACTCTGGAGTTTCGTACTTCTGCCAGAACAGGTGGTGTGCATCCTGTTCAGTTAGCTTTTTTCCAGCTTCTAGACCTGCATGCACAAAAATAAATTGTTCCGTTTCATGGTAGGGCAGACAGGACTCGATAAATGCCCAATGTGCTGGGTCAATTTTATTGACCCAATTAGGATCGTCTTCTACTATACCGTAAGATGCAAGGGTTTGTACTGCACCAAATTGTAGCCACGAGGCAAACTGATCCTGATCTGTTTTTGCAGCTAACATTGTGAGATCATGGTTGCCCAAGATAAATTTAAAGTTGTACTGTTTACTTTTATCAAGCAACCAATTAAAAACACCTTTACTGTTGGGG
The DNA here is from genome assembly GCA_963849955.1 of uncultured Cytophagales bacterium. Taxonomy (GTDB): domain Bacteria; phylum Bacteroidota; class Bacteroidia; order Cytophagales; family JAAEPT01; genus CAWFGW01. The sequence goes on from CAWKJU010000006.1 coordinate 112,748, forward strand.
CCTCGATCAATATAGTCCCCTAAAAAGACCACGGTATCCTCTTTTTGGATCTGACCTTCATTAAAAATAGTCTCTAAAGCAGTAAGACAGCCGTGGATATCTCCAATTGCGTATATCGCCATTTAATTTATTTATTTGTTTTCAACTTTTAGACAGATGCTAGTAAGAAAGTTTACTAATATCAATTGCGAATGATAATAATAATACTTAAGCCTCATAAAATACATTTTTTGGAAATAACTTTAAACCTCTTCCCACTACTTTCGTTTTCCACTGTTTGAGGATACTATTCCTCATTATTTTTGATATACTTCTAATTAGGAGCATTTTCTAACTGATTTATTAATTGCGCGGTTATTGGGTGTTATTTATTACATCGTTAAATATGAATTTATGAAGCAATTTTCACCCATATTAATTTTAATCCTTTGTCTCTTTTGGAGTACTACTACAATCGCATCAGATCCTGCTGTTGATCCAATGATTTCACTACGAAGAGAAACGAAGCGAATTCTTAAAGCTACACATGAAGTCATAGAAATTGCTCAACTTCAAATTCAAATAGGAGAAAAATATAATGGGATGTTGACTAAAACATGCTTGAATCAAGCGTATGCATATTTTTTATTTAGAGATAGACAATTTAATCAAGCACAAATCTATTCTTTCCATGCTAGAATGATGGCCGTTAAAGTCATCAAAGATAATGGGGGAGTGGAGCCGGAGGGGTTTGAAATTAGTATGCCCGAATTGGCAGCTCTGGAAAGCATCTCATCACCCTATAACGAAGTGTTGCCTGTAGAGTTTAAAAAGGAAAAAGTTGATGATTATTATGTAGTTGCTCATAACCCTAAGCGGTTAAAGGTAGTTTTAAAAAAGGAAGACGAACAAGAGATGCTTGGACAAATCTAGACTCAGATTTAGAAAGTGATTTATTATCATTCAGGAGTTTAAAATAGTTTATCTTTTTCAAATATCGGTTAGCAAGTATAAACCAACTCAGGCGAGAATTGCTTTTTGATAAATTACTTCAAAACTTCTTGATCATAATTACCCCACCAACAATCAATAGCATACCCAAAATTCTACCTATAGAAATAGGCATGTGTGGTGTACCCATCACTTGAAAATGTTCCATCAACATGGATATCAGTAATTGACCTGCCACCACTAATCCGAAAGTTAATCCAGGCCCAATCTTTGGAAAAGCTAACACAATCACCGTCACATAAAATGCCCCCAGTATTCCACCCAACCACGCGTAAGAAGGTGCGTCTTTTAGTCCTTTCCAGGAGATCTGTTGTGAAGTAAACAATATGTAGAGCACCAAAGCGACCACTCCTACAACAAATGAAATCAATGAAGCATGTACAGGGCTGCCTCCAGTTTTAGCTAATTTACTGTTCATACTAGCCTGTATTGGAAGAAAAGCCCCAGCAAGAAAAGTCACGATGATCCAACCAAATTTTTCCATTTGTAATGTTACGTTTAATTCGAGAATAGATAAATAATCTTAGTTTTCATTTTTAATTATTAACAAATATACTGTAGTTGTTAGTCTGCTGATAATCCTCCTCTAATAAGACTCTACTTATTTTTTATAGATGAAAATTTCTTTTGAGAATCATGAATTAAAGTTAAAAAAGAATCATAGGTATCCTATTAATCATTAAAATCAAAGTTTAGACGTTTGCCAGCTTTTCTTTCAAAAGTGCTGTTACTTTTCTAATGACGTAAGACAATAAAATGCCCAGTAATAAACCAGTTATTCAAATATTATAAAACCGCATATCAAAAATTTCTCATTTCCATATGAACAGATAATTCAACTTTTTAAAAGTGGTAAATCCTCATTTTTTCAAAAAACAACTCTTAACAACGGTTGGTAAAATACGATTCATAAATAATCATTACCTTTAATTTTCTCAGATGTTTTGAGTTAGTATATAAACACAAAAGCCATGATTACCAGACTAATTACCTTTTTGTTTTTTTTAGTTGCTACTACTTCAAATGCACAAGAATTAGCCCGTGGAGCAGACATCGGTTGGCTTTCGGAAATGGAACAGTCGGGTCGTACTTGGCGTGATAGCAATGGTGTACAAAAAGACCTCTTGGATATTCTGCCAGACTACTGCATCAATGCCATCCGTTTGCGGGTGTGGGTGAATCCTGCTGATGGTTGGAGTGGCAAACAAGATGTCATCAACTTAACGAAGCGGGCTGTTGACAAAGGCTATCGCCTCATGATTGATTTTCACTATAGTGATTCATGGGCTGATCCGGGTAAGCAAACGAAACCGGCTGCTTGGGCGAATTATTCTGTTAACCAACTGGCTCAAGCTGTAGCCGACCATACCACGGATATACTCAATGGCTTAAAAACTCAGGGCATTACCCCAGAGTGGGTACAAGTCGGTAATGAAACCAACAACGGCATGTTGTGGCCCGAAGGGCAAGCTTCCACAAACATGGCGAACTATGCGCTTTTTGTGGAGCGCGGTTACCAGGCAGTAAAAAATGTCTTTCCGTCCGCTAAGGTGATTGTCCATGTATCCAACGGCTACGATAATGGTTTGTTTCGCTGGAACATAGGCGGGTTAATTAACAATGGAGCACACTTTGACATCATCGCAATGTCTATGTACCCCGATACGCCTGCAGATTGGTCAACTTATGCACAGCAGACACTTACAAACATGCAGGACATGGTAGCGACCTACCAAAAAGATATTATGATTTCAGAGATTGGCTTAGCATCCAACGCCCCCAATGAAGCGCTCCAGTTTGTAGAAAAAGTCATTCAAAATGTACAAGCCCTACCCAACAACCGAGGTTTAGGAGTGTTTTGGTGGGAACCACAAGCATACAACTGGCGTGGGTATGGTAAAGTAGCCTGGAATGGTAACACTACCCAAAATGCATATCAAGCTACGAATGCCATGAATGGCTTTAAGTATCACTGTGACGCTGTTACTAAAGATTGTAATAACGTGGACAACGGCACGGCATATTTTGATCATTGTGACCAATGTGTCGGTGGCAATACTGGCAAGTTACCGTGTGAAAAAGTACAAGTGACTTTCAAGTTACACCTGGCAGATAACGACATTTCTCAAATGGCTTACATCACCGGAACAATGACTGCCACCAACGGGAACTGGCAAATATTGCCGATGCAATACGAAGGGAGTAATAATTTTTCCTATGTACATGAATTTTATCCGGGTGATACGTTAGCCTATTATTTCCTCCATGCAAACGACTGGAATGCCCGCGAAACAGTACCGTTGCCATGTGTGGTTTATTGGCAGGATAGGGGGTATACGGTCCCGAGTGAAGATGTGGTTTTACATCACGTTTGGTCATCGTGCAGCGAGGTAGTCACTGGAATTCGAGTACATGAAAATAACGCAGACGTATATCCTAACCCGTTTTCCAATAAGTTGCAGTTAGGTGTTTCCATCACGACAGCTTTTGAGTTAATGGATTCTCAAGGACATGTGGTTGAACAAGGTAGCTGTGATAACTCTTGTCAACTTGGTGAGGAGATTTCTCCAGGGATATACGTTCTAAAACTCACAAATGTCGCACAAACCCGAGTAATTACGGTGGTGAAAGAGTAGGGGGAGATGGGTTAAAATTCAGGCTTTAAAAATGTTTACTAAAAAAATGCTTAATTTTTTCCCAGGGTTTGCTTTTTTGTTCTTCAGTGGGGGAAATAACAAAGGCAATTGGTTTTAGTGATTCTACATGTTCACAGACAACTTTGAACATACCCAAGAAGGGCACACTGATAAACATTCCTGGAATGCCCCAGACCATGCCTCCAATAATGATAATAAAGATGGTAAAAAGTGGATTAATGGCTACCCGTCCACCAGTGATGTTGGGGGTGAGGATGTTGTTTTCTGTAAACTGAATGATTACAAATAGAATTAAGACTCCAAAGGCATTGCGTGGTTCATCAGAGGCAAGTGTATAGAGCAGTGGAAATGCTCCACCTATGAGTGTTCCGAAATAAGGAATAAAATTCATGAGTGCAGAGAGAATCCCAAACATGATGGCGTATTGAATGCCAACAATCATTAACCCGATGGAGTTAAGCACACAAAGAATTAATACCACAATAAAAACTCCGCTTACGTAACTTTTTGTGATGGAGGAAACATCGCTTAATATAGATTTTACTCGGTCATGGTTGTTTTGGTCGGTAATTTTATATAGAAATTCCTTAAAATGATCACGATAAGAAAGCATAAAAAAAATGTATACGGGTTGCAGTCCCAGATGTACAAGGGTGCCGGTCGTGGAGTTTATTATTTTTTTCATAGACTCATTACCTCCTGCCACCATGTTTTTTAAACTGTCATCCAAACCATTTTTCGCATTAAAAGTGATGGGGGTGTTGTTGTTGAGGTAGTTCTCTAAACTTTTGATGTTTGCTCTCGCTTGCTCAACCACAGAAGATGAGTTTTCAATGAAATACGAAATTTGACTGAAGAGAAACATGATTAACCCTACCAACACAGCAACAGCCAGCAATACGCTGATGAGGGTAGCTATGGCTCGGTTTTTAATGTAGCGCTCTAAAAAGTTGGCTACAGGATATATTAAATAAGAAAATAAGATGGCCAGACAAATGGGGTAAATAAATCCACGACCTATAATTACAACAACACTTATGGCGATTAGGGCTAAGGTGATTAAAGCCCATTGGCTAGCTGATCTTTCTTTGGTAAAATTTTTGTCCATTAGAATGCTGTATGTTTGTATCGCTAGTTTCAAAAATCGTGCGTATTGTAAAAGAAGCAGCTAAAAAGTTGGGGGAAAATCACCCATTAATTTTGGCTTCATCAACTGCATTTTTTGCTACGTTTTCCATTCCACCCATCATCATTATTTTAACCAATGTGTTGAGTTTATACTTTAAAACCTCCAGTTTATCTACGAAGTTTAACGATCAAATAGGTGAGGTTTTTGGGGCTGAAGCGGCCGAACAGCTACAAACAATAGCTGGTAACTTAAGCGATATGGGCGGTAAACCTTGGATTACAATCGCAGGATCTATTTTTTTATTATTTGTAGCCACCAACTTATTTAAAGTCATCCGAACATCCATTAATCAGATCTGGAATGTGCGACCGAAGAAGTCCCGACAAGTATTAGTAAAACTGAAAAGTCGGGCCATAGCATTGGGGATTATTTTACTCACTGGGATATTATTTCTACTATCCGTCTTTGCAGATAGTGCGGTTTTAATCCTTCGTGATTATTTACAGGACTTTGTACCGGTTGGTCAAGTTTATCTCATTCTGATATTAAGTAAGGTACTTTCTCTTTTCTTTATTACGCTCTGGTTTATAACCCTTTTTCGTTATCTAACTGACGCCAGGGTGCCTTGGAAAGCCATTATCATAGGCGCATTGATTACGGGTGTATTGTTTATGGTGGGTAAATTTGGGCTGGAAAATTTCCTGGTGAACAGTAACATTGGTGATGTATTCGAAACCTCTGCTTCCATCGTGTTGGTGTTACTCTTTATCTTTTATTCGTCCATGATTATCTACTTTGGTGCAGCTTTGACTTTTGTGCTATCGAAAGAATTTGATAAGACCATTAAACCAAGAAAATATGCCGAAAAATTTGAAACCAGAACGGTGAATTAAGTTAAATTATGTAATGAAAAAACAAGTAGTGAGCTTATAGTTAGTAATTTACTCTATAAGTTAAATTTACTCATTTGGATATTCACTAGGTTCAATATGAATAAGCACATGTCCTAAATTAGGAATCTCTTTTCTTAAATAGTCTTTGAGTTCATGAGAAATTTCATGACCCTTTTTTACAGAAATGTCGCCATCAACAATGGCATGTAAGTCCACATGATATTTCATTCCTGCTTTGCGAATAAAGCACTTTTCGGTTCCTAAAATGCCTTTCACTTTGATTGATTCTTCCCGAATTTCCTCTAAAAGATCATCATAGAGGTGTTCATCCATTATTTCTCCTAACGCTGGTCGAAAAATGAGGTAACTGTTATACAGAATAAATGCTGAAGCAAATAAAGCAGCCCAATCGTCCGCTGTTTCATACCCTTTACCCATAAATAGCGCAATGGAAATCCCTATAAAAGCCATCACGGAGGTAATTGCATCACTTCTATGGTGCCACGCATCAGCTTTTAAGGAAGAACTGTTCGTCTGTTTGCCCTTTTTCATCACCACTCTAAACGAGATTTCTTTCCATAAGATGATACCTCCTAACACGAATAGCGTCCACGGCTTAGGAACCTTGTGCGGGGTTTGAATATTTTGGATGCTTTCATAAGCAATTAATGTCGCAGTAGTCACTAAAAAAGCTACGACTAAAAAGGTAATTAGCGGTTCTATTTTACCATGTCCATAAGGGTGGTTATCATCAGCTGGACGTTTGGCATACTTTAAACCAAAAAGCACCAATAGCGAAGAAAAGATATCGGTAGTGGACTCAATAGCATCGGCAATTAACGCATAGGAGTTACCAAAGAACCCCGCAATCCCTTTAATAAGGGCTAAAGCAGTATTTCCAATGATGCTAAAAAATATCGTTCGTATAGCAGTTTCTTCGTTATTCCTAGCACTACTTGCATGAGGGAGTAGCGATTTCAGACTTTGCGTACGAAGTTTTTTCTCAGGCATTAGTCGCATTCACATTCTTCACATTCTTGCTTTGTCTCAAAACCTTTTTGTGAACAACCACTGTAACTAATTTGCTCACACTTATTTTTTTTCTGGTTGTAAAACCATCGGTTAAATGCAGCGTCACAAAGTTCGCTAGCTGGCGGTGTGTCGCTACAGGTGACCAGCGTTGAGCCGCAGTCTTTTGAACAAGTTATTAGTCCTAATGTCAACACAATTAGGATAGCTGGAATTGTAATTACTTTTTTCATAGTGATCAATACTTTTGAGTTTAACACACAAGGCATAAATTTTATTGCCATTTTTTACAAATATTTCTCCAAAATAATTGTGGGTTTAAAGATACTAAAGAAATCATGCAGTGTTCTCTTTGCGTCACTTTGATGGAGTGAAATTGGAAGCATGTTTGTTTTACTTCTTTCAAAAGCTAAAAACACAAGTCCTAAAGCAGTGAAGGCTCAAGCGAGTGGATATACTACCCGCAGACTAAACTATGTCTAGCTTGACAGCTTTACTTTTTGTATTTAAGAGCGATACGGAATGAAAAACAAAAGTAAAAATGTTGATTATTAGTGATTTGTAATTATGATTAAAGTGGTAGGGTTATTCATGGAATATGGTGTTGGGGGTGTTTTTTAGAAGTTTATTTATACCTAACAATTGCATTATTAAGCCTTGAAATGAAGTGTCGGTCATCTTTTCTATATGTTCTCTTTCTAGAGTTTCTAACCATTTCGTTAGTTCAGAGTGTTCAGCACTAAGTATGGTTAAGTTATAATGGAATTTCAATTTGTCATTATCATTGATTTGAATTGTCTTATTGCTTTCAGGTATCTTTTTTAAAAACTCCTGTAATCCAAAATTGGGGGTGTAGTAGGTTAATATTTTGTGAATGCCTTCTCCGTTAAACACTATGTTCTTACAATCGGGACATTCGACAAACCGTATGTTTTCAAATGATTTTTCTTTAGGTCTTATGCTTTTATCGCAGTTGCAGCACTTAACAAATGCCGTTTCATTCGTTTGGGTAAAATGTTTGTTCTCAAACTTCTTTTTATAAGGTGATAATGTCAGTGTTGATTTAAGAAATAATAACTGTGCGATAATCAGAAATCTCCAAAAATGTAAGACAATGGAGTTAAAGCCAATAGTGAATATGAATGCGTCATAAAGTCCATGAGTTAAAGCAGCAATACCTATGGCTATTAAGATCCCTAAAAGGTTTCTTTTTGTGTTAGTATGAATATAAAAAGCTATCCCCATATATCCAGAGAAAGCTATATGTCCCAATATGCAAAAGATAGACCTGATAAACAGAAGGAAATAAGGAGAGTCGGAATTTAATGCATAAGATATATTTTCAATAGTAGCAAAACCAAGAGCAATTGCAGACATATAAATCAAACCATCAGTTATTTCGTTGAAATCTTTTTTGATGATTTTATATGTGATTATTAATGCTAAAAGTTTAGAGAATTCTTCAATAGGACCGATGAAAATTATAGCATGTAAGAAGTCTCTATTTACTTCTACTAGAGAATAAATAAGTAAGCTGATTGATATTGAAATTACCCCTCCAACTATCAAAGCAAAAAACAATGAACCGATTGGTTCTTTTTCATACTTGTCATATGATCTAATCCAAAAGAGGTAAATACAACCAACAAGAGTGGCTAATGCTATGATTATAAAATTTTCTAACACAAAAAAAGATATTACCCCCAACGTTAAATATATGAATTGTAGCTGATTAGAAAGCGATGAACTTTCAATTTACCACAAAGCCAAATCTGCGATTTGGTATTTACCTTTTTCTTCTTCTAGATGCCAAATCGCAGATTTGGCGCACTCACAAGTAGCCACAACCATATGAAAACCCACTGAACCAGCTATAATTTCATATATGGTGTTATGCGTTTTTTTATTTTCGGTCGGTCACTCTAAATAGAATCACAAATGCTGATAATCCAGTTAAAATACCTATTGCTATTATTGAACTATCAATCCCAAAACGATCTGCAATTAAACCAGTCAAAACAGCACCAAAGGCGTATCCTAAATCTCGCCAAAGTCTAAAGGTACCCAAGCTTTCGGCTCTTTGTGTTGGGTGCGTAAAGTCTGAAATGGCGTTTATAAATGTTGGGTAAACTAAAGCGGTTCCAAATCCCAATGCAATTCCTATTACTATAAAATGAATCTCTTTTATAGCAAATGCTAGTAAGACTATGCCAATTGCTTGTAATAACATACCCCAAAATAGCAACATTTTTTTTGAGTAGATGTCTGAAAGTTTGCCTGTGAAAAGTTGACTTAAGCCCCATACTGATGGATAAATGGCTGTTAATACGCCTATTTGTGATAGCGTGAATTGTTTTGATAATAAGAGTAAAGGTAGAAGACCCCAAGTCATTCCATCATTTAAATTGTTTACTAAGCCCGCCTGAGTAATTCCACTTAATGATTTGTGTCTAAATGATGTATCAAGGAAAATGTTTTTGAGGAATGGAATGTTACTTTGTGTGCTTTCGGCTTCCACATGTCCTTTGGTATCTTTTAAGAATATAACACTTAGCAAAAGACCCGAAACAGAAAATAAAATACCTAAATAAAACGGATAAGGTCTAATACCAAACTTGTTGGCAATATAGCCTGTTAAAAATGCCACAACACCTACAGATAAGTAACCTGCAAATTCATTGATACCAACAGCCAACCCTCTTTTTTTGTTACCAACCAAATCAATTTTCATAATTACTGCCATACTCCAAGTAAGTCCTTGATTTAAACCTAGAAGTACATTAGCAAAAATTATCCAGTTCCAATTAGTAGCAAAAATCAAAATTAACGGAATTGGTAAGGCAAATAGCCAACCTATTATCATCAATTTTTTTCTACCAATACTGTTAGCTAGTTTTCCAGTAAAATAATTCATAATCGCTTTAGTAATTCCAAAAGCGATTATGAATGAAAATATGGCTGTTTTTGAAGCTAAACCAAATTCCTTTTCAGCTAGTTGTGGAATGATATTCCTTTCTAAACCGATCATTCCACCCACAAAAGCATTGATGAGCACAAGCAATGTAAACTGTTGCCAATTTTCTTTTAAACCTAGTTTCGTTCCCATCAAAAATTAATGATTTTATCAGCCTCAATAATTAAGTCAGCATACTCGGTCATGTTGCTAATTTTTACACCTTCCGTTTGAGGAATGGCACTTCTCGCATCCATACAACTTTTGCAAATTTTTATAGATGCTCCTTTTTGAATTAATTCTTCAATAAGTTCCCCTGTATTGTATTTTGTTGCAGTAGGTTTTTGATGTTGTACTGTACAACCTACAGCATCAGAAAACATAAAAAAGCTAATTTCAATGTCTTTGATTTGATTTAGTAATTGAATTCCAGTCCGTAGGCCGTTATAAGACTTTTCGTTGGTATAAGGTCCGTCATGTAGTATGATTAGTATTTTCATAGTATAGCATATTGATTTAAGAAATGGCACAACGGTTTGCACCAGCTTCCAGCTCAGGTAAAATAAAGCCATCATGATTACCCTTTTGGTTTATTTCGGCAATGGTCAGATAATTGGGAGGTGTCGGAGGCAATTTTGAAGATATTGAATCCACAAATTCAGATTCTGAACAACTTAATGACGCAATTGTACCTTTAATTGATTTTAGAGAATCGGCTATGAAAGGTTGTCCAATAAATATTGAAGTTGAACTATGAGCAGGCATTACCAAAATCTCAGGATTAAGTTTGAGGATTTTTTGAAGTGAATGATACAGGGAGGTCGCTTTTGAGATAACTGCAACACTATCTGCTTTAAGGTCGGGTCTGCCAACACCATCTATAAAAAGCGTGTCTCCTGTTATGATTGCTCTGTCTTCAATTATAAATGATGTGCTTTCAAAGGTATGTCCTGGCGTAAATAAGATTTCAATTTTTGTTTGCCCTAACCTGATAATTTCTTTGTCTTGAATGGCTTTAAATGGATATGATACCGAGGCATTGGCATTAAAAAGATGTACAGCATTGGTTTCCTTTGTCAGTTCCAAAGTTCTTGAAACATAATCAGCATGAATATGCGTATCTGAAACATATTTTACTCGCCAGTTTTCTTTTTCAGCTATTTGCTTATACACAGATGGATCTAAGGAACTGTCAATAACAATGGCTTCACTTAGTGACCCAATGATATATGATAAACAACCTTTTGCAACTCGTCTTACTTGAATGATTTTGAATGTGTCAAAATCAATTTCTTGCGTGTCATAAGCATTATTCCATGCTTGCATGCCACCTTCTAAAGAGTAAGTTTCTACACCTTTATTTGCTAGAATTTCAGCAGCAAACAAACTTAATCTACCTTTACCACAAAGTGTGACAACTGGTTTGTTTAGATTTAACTCCAAGCCATCTAGAGCAGTTACATCACCGGCTTTTAACTGGTCATAAGCATTGTAATAGCTACTTTCTGGAATAAACCATTCTTCTCTTTCTGTTTGAGATCTGATATCAAGGATTGTAAAATCTTTCTTGCTATTTATCCATGACACCAAGGTAAGTGCGTCAATTTGTTTTACTTCTGCCATAACTTTTATTATCATTTAAGTTGATAATGCGAAGTTGGGAGGAATAAAACCTTAATCCTTTTACAAATGTTAAATAATCATTTAATAGTAGCTCTTATTCGACTCAAAGAGACTTGGGTGATTCCTAAATAAGATGCAATGTGTTTGAGCGGTATTTTTTGCAGATAATTGGTCTCTTGTAAGAGATGCTTATATCTCTCTTCTGCTGTATGAAATTGTATGCTTTCAATTCGGTTTACAGTTTCAACATACGCTTTTTCAAAAATGAGTCTAAAAAGACGTTCAATGTTTGGGTTTGTATCATAAAGCTTGAAAAGTTGTGTTGCATTGATAGAAACAATTTCAGCATCTTCTAAAATTTGGATAGCTTTTTTGGATGGTTTGCCTGTGAATAGACTTTCTACTCGTGCAATAATGTTGTTTTCGAAAGCAAAACATTCGGTAATATCTACGCTTTCTTTGTAGTAAAAAATGCGTGCAATACCAGATTTTACAAAATAAATAGTTTTACAAGTATGCCCTACGTTTTGCAATAATTCATTTTTCTTTATAACTATTTTAGAGGTGATTTTATCAATAGCAAGTTTGTCAGGACTGTCAATTTCATGAATGCTGTCAAAATATCTAAATAGTTCTGTCATGCTTTTATTGTACGGGGATGGTTTTTTTAGTAACGCATAACGCTGAGTATATAAATCGTAGTGTGCCTAAAAGTAAAGAAGATTCTGTTTACCACCAAGCCAATCCTGCGGATTGGCTCGTAATTTTTCACGACCTACGAACCAATCCGCAGGATTGGCGTGCTTACCACGAAGCACAGAACTAGCTTAACCCACCGAACCACGCTATGATTTTATATACCTTGTTGGCAACTGTTTTTTTCTCACGTTCTGCACGTTTTTTATGCGTGATGTCAAGTCATTCTAGTATTAAACAGCCAATTAGTAAAGCGGTAAAGTTGGTTTTGACGAATCCGTCCATCGACAAACTATTGGTTATTTCTTCTGTGTTAAACAGTCCAGAAATACTGTGAATCTTGTTTATCCATTTGGTACAAACCATTGGCGTTTTATTACGTTCTGGTTGTCCGTTCATGTTTGAAAAGTGATGCTAAAAGAAAAGGAGTTAAGCCAACTTTGGTGAAGTAATTTTTAATAAGATATACTGATATTGAATTTATTTAAGAAGTTGTGATAAGCAGTTAATTCAAATTCTACTGGTGATATTTTATCAAACCAATCAACACTTGACCCAATTAATTTAGGTTCTAACTCTTGAGATTTATTAATTCCAAGTTTATTCCATTTGATAGTTTGTCCAGTATTTTCTATTTCAGCAATTATCAAAGTACATGAAAAATCACAATCATCTGGACACATTAAAATTGGACAAATCGTCTTTTGTCCCACAGATGGTAAAATTCTGTTTAAAATGATATCTTTTTCAGACTGATTTTCTAATTGAGGTAGGAGTGTTGGTATTAAGCCTTTAAATGAATTTTGAGGATACAAAGAATCAATCATTTCGTCAAGCCAATAATCATCTATCTTGATGTTTAAAAAATCATCATAGATTTCATAATCACTTTTATCAAATATGGCTTTAATTGAGTTCATTTTTTTATAGTTGCCAACGTTAAATATATGAATTGTAGCTGAATAGAAAGCGATGAACTTTCATCCCGATAGCTATCGGGATACCACAAAGCCAAATCTGCGATTTGGCGTTTAATTTTCTTCTCGACATAAATGCTAAATCGCAGATTTGGCGCCCTCACAAAGTAACCATAAACCTTTGAAAACTCACTGAACCAGCTATTATTTCATATATGGTGTTGTAGTTAGTTTTTAATACGTTTTATTAATTGAGAATTTGAGTCATAAAATGACCATACACCGATTTTATTATCGTTTTCGTAAAAACCTTTTGAAAAATTTCGATTATAAGGATCATCATAAATTATCCATTCTCCAGTTTTATTACCTAAGTAGAATTTTCCTTTTTCATGGATTTTGCCGTTTTCAAAATAGGAAATCCATTGACCGTTCAATAAATCGTTTTCAAATGAAGCGTATATTGTGAGGTTATTAGTAGAATCAAACCATTTCCAATCCCCATCTTTCTTGTTGTGTGAATAATATTTTATGCCAATAGTATCTTTTTTTGAGTCAATTGTGTAACACACTCCATTAAGTTCATCAAATTTATAATTCTCTGTAATAGTGGTGGTGTCACTGTAGTTATACCAAATAAATTCTCCATGTTTTTGTCCAATAGAGTCATAAGTTAGTGTTTTTGTTATTCGGCTTAGGCTATCCCAAAAGGTCCAAGTCCCAATATATTTGTCATTCCAATATTCACCTTTCTCAAATAGGTTTCCATCCTCATTATATCTATATGATATACCATTTTGCTTAGAATTTTTCATATGATATTTAGCTCGAATTGTGCCATTATTCCAATATCGCAAGTAGAGACCATCCATTTTGTTATTTTTGAAATTCCCGGTTAATAGAGTGTCGCCTTCAAAAGAAATCCATACAGCCTGTCCTTCAATGCTATTATGAGAATAGTTAATGTTATGTGTTTCATTGATTCTGTAATCGTATTCGATGTACATCCCATGTTTTATACCCAAAGAATCATAGGTCACAATATTCTTTCTTTTTCCATTAGGTAACCAGTTTTCCCAAATTCCACACGGATTGTCATTACAGTATTCCCCCTTTGATTGTAAATTATTATCCCAATAAAACCAACTCCAAGTACCGTTTTTCAAATTATCTTTATATGACCCAAGTGCTTTAAGGCTGTCTTCAGGAAAGTAAAGGGTATCTGATTGACTAAATGCTATTAATGGAAAAACTAGAAGTATAATTAAAAATCTAAGGTTCATTTTTTTATTAACTACAACAACTGGCTAAACCACATATGTGGTTTATTCCTTTTATATGTTTTAGTTAAATCTAACAAAAAATTCATCAAAAAGCCGTCATATTTTATTTAATCACAGTTTATCCGTTTGTAAACGGAAGTAAACGGTTACAAACGTTTACAATCGGATTCTAAAATTGGGGAATTTACCTAAAACCGATAAGTTAATTTCCCGCGTAGGGCAAAAGGAATTCCTGGCGTGAAATGAATTTCATCGGTAGACACAGCTTCATTTACTAAGCGTGATTCGGTGGCAAACTGGGTTTCTTTCCATTGGGTATTGAACGCGTTTTGAATGACGATACCTAGCTGCCAATGGTTAAGGGTGTAGTTCACATTGAAGTCAGTCACAAAATAACCGGCTGCCACCAACGAGTTATCTTCATTGGCTGGTCGGTCAGAAATTCCTCGGAAGCGTACACTCCCCGATAACCCTGAGGCATGTTTGTAGGTCACCCCACCGCTGAGCGTTATCGGTGGTGCAAGTGGAATGTAATTACTGCCTTCGGGTTCATCCATTGCTCGTGCATGGGCTAAACTCACATCACTAAAGACAAATAGGCCTTTGATAAGCTCATACCGAAAACCAACATCTACACCATAGCGTTGGGTACGACCACTGGGTTCTACAATACCTTCATCACCGACATATACAAACTCTTGCTCCAGGTATAAGTGCCACAACGCAGCATGGATTAAGAGGGGAGAGGCCGGTTTTAAAATCACACCCAGGTCAGAGGAATAAGCTAAAGGAAGTGTCTTATTTGCCCCTTGTTGCACGACTACCCGTGAGTCATTGCTATGAAATCCAATCCCGTTTTTCAGATAAGCTTGAAATTTGGGAGATGCTTGATAGACAATGTTGAATTTGGGACTAGCCGTTACTACTTGTGAGGACGGAGAATTGTAATTGGAATCGAGCTTGTTGGTGTAGTTGAAGTTAAAATAATCAAGGCGCACAGCGGGATTAATCAACCACTTACCAAAATCGAAGTCGGCATTGAAATAGCTATAGGCGTTTGTCTCGGAGATATCGCCTAATTGCACCTGCTCAAGGGTAGTCACTCGGTTTTTGGTGTAAGACAACTCAATATCGTTGATCTGGTCGTAGCGGAAACCAGCAGCACCCGTGAGTTTTAAATCAAATGGTGTAAAGTGATAGGTGTGTTGTAATTGGCTTTCTCCACCAAACAAGTGACGGTTTTCTTTCTGCCGAATTTGATCCCCATTCACGGAATCCCTGGCAAAAAATGTGAAGTTGGAATAGAGCTCAAAGTCATAATGCGAATAATAGATCAAGTTGGTCAACTGGGTTTCCTGACCTATAATTTTAGTGGTGTTCACAGTGAGGTTGGTTCGGGAGGTGTTACCACCTTCGGTATCATCAATCGCACCAAAGCGCGTAATGAGACCACTGTTCACTGCACGCACTGGAATTTGTCCGGAAGCATCCCAGCTACTGGTAAAGTGCGAGGCGGTGATGTTGGTGCGGCTACCACCTTCTGATTGGATGCTGTATTTAGAAAATAAGTTCAGGCGGTGAAAATTTTGAGGGGAGTCAAACCACCCATTCGATGAGTTATAGTCAATGGCAGCATAGGCATATTCGTTGTGGTTGTCGACTACTTCAAAAAGGGAAAGTACCCGTTGGGTGTTAAATTGGCCAATTTCAACGCTTGAAAGGTTGTTGTCCAGGTGTGTTTTCGTTTGAAAACCGACATAACCCGCGGTATTGAAATTACCTTTATCCGCATAATAACTTCCTTTTCCAAAATCGATGGTTTCAATTGTTTCTGGGATAATAAAGTGCATGTCAGCATAGCCTTGTCCGTGTGCATGGGACACCATGTTAACCGGCATATTGTCGACCGTAATGTTGATGTCGGTGCCGTGGTCAATATCAAATCCACGAAGGAAAAGTTGTTCGGCTTTACCACCACCCGCATGCTGCCCGATGATTAAACCTGGAACAGTCCGCAACAACTCCTGTGATGAACTGACAGGGTTGGTTTGTACATCGATTTCTGAGGTGACACTGAGAGCTTTGATGTTTTTGTCAATGACAATTTCTGATAATTCAAATACGGTTTCTTGTAGTTGAAAAACCAGTGAGTCACTAAGCGAGAGGGATGAAAGACTAATTTCACGGGTTTTGTAGCCGAAATGCTCTACTATTAATGTGTCATCCGTTGTAGCAAGCCGAAGCTCAAATTTGCCCTGCTCGTTGGTATGAGCATGGTGTTCAGTTTGTTTTAAGCTAATATTTACTCCAAATAGAGGGACGTTTTTTTTGTCAGTAACTTTCCCTTTAAGTGTTTGCCCAAAGAGTTGACAATGTAGTAGGATTGCCAGTAGTGCTAAAGTGCAATATTTCATCAAAATGTAATTCGTACTGTTATTTTTCTTCCGTGAAAACAGTTTAAAAATTCAAAAGTAACTGGTTTACTGTATTATGTACTTTTGTGCTCCTGTTTATAGGATGAATAAGGGTAAAAAATGCCACTTTGAAAATGAAAAGCGTTAATTTTTTAATGTCACTCAAGTATACAAGCGCGTCTATATTAACAATAGCCCACTTAATCGTCTAGATGTTTTTATGAGCGTTAACTTTAATCATTTTTTGTAAAATCACCACGTTAGGCACCGTAATGGTTTCATTTTCATCGGTTTTGATTAAGATAAAAAACAAGCCGATATCACTGATGATACCGCTGATATTAAATTCGTTGTCCATAATAGTGATGTGATCCCCAACCTTGGTCGGGTGATTTACAAAAAGGATAATGCCAGAGGTGATATTGCATAACAAAGACCATTGTGCAAATAAAGTGATCCCCAAAATGGTTAAGAATGACGTGATGAAAAGGATGATTTGATCCTGATTCACCGACCAGATGGTGAGAATTAAAACTGCAGCTATGAGATTAACGATGATGTTTTTTATCTTAACAATTAACCGAAGTCGCTCTTGTTGAAACTCGAAATTCAAAGAAATCTTTTTAAGCAACACCGAAGTGAATCGGTTAACAATAATAGTTAAAACCAGTACGGTTAAAGTCTCTATAATTTGAATTTGAAGAGGTTGCATTTTTTTCTATGATTGAATAAGGTGTTTAGTTTCTGAATGTGACTGTGTGATTACATTATGACCTTCTAATCAACAAAAGTACAATCAATAACACACAAGCCAAACCCACAGCAGCAGGAAATAAAATAGTTGTTAACGAATAGGTTTCCATTGCTACCACCACTAAACCATTACGCAAGGCAAATAAACCAAAGAAACTGATGTTTTCCTCGTAAGGATGCGAATAGGCCTTTCTCACCGTGGGTCCAAAACCTGCCAAATCCACCACAGTGAGTACGATGACTGCAAGTAAGGGATTGGAGCTGAAATACCAAAAAGGTAAAGATGAAAAGGCCAAAATAAGGAAGAACCAATCCAGGTTGGTAATGTTAATATCACCTCGTTTCCTATAAGATAAGTAGGCGATAAAAAAGGTTATAAGCCCAGAAATACCAATAGGAATAGTACCAATGCCACCTTTCGCTTCATATTGTGCGAAAAAAACAATAAGTGTTGTTGAACCCCAAATCACCCAAGAAAACACATGGGGGGTGATCTTTTTTTGATAAATCGATTTAATATAAGGGTAGAAAGCTATAAAAGTGAGTAAGGTAGCTAGTACGCTGAGTAGTGGTTTGAAAATCATTATGAGAATAGTAAACAACAAAAAGGTTTCTTGTTTCTCAAAAATATATCTTTACCACATGCACAACAACCATTTCTTCTTAAAACGCCTCACCAATGAACTGCAAGAGAAACTTGAAGGTGCGGTATTAGTCGAGTGTTTTTCTCAAAGTAAAGATGAACTGGTACTGGGATTTGCCCTAAAAAGTAAAGAAGATTTTTATTGGAAAGCGGATCTAAAAAGCACCTTCTCGTGTCTTTATTTCCCAGAAAATTTTGCAAGAGCAAAACGCAATAGTGTCAACCTTTTCCCCGAATTAATCAACCAAAAGGTAAAACAGGTGTTCATCTATAAAAATGAACGCGCCATCTGTTTGGAGTTTAAAAATGGTTATTCCTTAGTCTTTAAATTGTTCGGAAACCGGTCCAGTTGTATCCTTTATCAAGGTGAACAAGGCATAAAGGTGTTTAACAAACAATATGAACAGGATAAGTCGCACCCCAAAAGTAGCTGGCATCGTGAATTGTCGGTTACAGATGATGCTATTGCTTCTCATCAAGATGAATTATATAAAGTATGGCCAACGCTAGGTAAGGAATTATCCGATTATTTGACACAACAAGTCAAGGACTTACACACCTTCCAACTCGCGTTACAGAATTTAGAATATTCGCCTATCTACCTCTCATTAGAAGGTGATTTGCCACAGCTGGCATTGTTTCCAACAGTAGGTAACCATGAAGTCTATCAAAGTCCGTTGGAGGCAATCAATCAATTTTACCAAAAATACATTCGAATCCATTCCCTGGATGATGGTAAAAAAGTAGCCAAGCGTGATGTAAACACCAAGATAAAGCAGGCGACTAAGCGGAAAAAGAAATTGGAAATACGGTTAGAAGAATTGATGAACGAGCGACCGCTCAATCAAGTGGCTGATATCATTATGGCGAATTTGCATCAGATTCCCAAAAATGTCGAACAAGTCACCCTTTTTGATTTTTACCAAGAAAAAGACATTGAGGTCGCATTGAAGCACGACAAAACCCCTCAGGATATTGCTGCCCAATTGTATAAAAAAAGTAAAAATAGATCCAAAGAAATTGATGCCCTGGAACATAACCTCAACTTTTTAGAACAAGAACTGGTCGACTTAAACAAGACCTTATCTGAAATCGAAGATACAGACTCAATGCGTGACCTCAACAAGTACCGCAAAGAAACTGCTCAACAAGTGGAAAAAGAAGCAAGCCCACGATTTAAGGAATTTGCTTGCATGGGCTATACCATTTATGTGGGGCGTAACTCTAAAAACAACGATGAACTAACTAAGTCTGCACACAAAGACGATTTATGGTTGCATGCTAAAGATGTTTCAGGTTCACATGTGATTATAAAAAATAAGTCAGGTCAGAAAGTTCCCAAAGATGTGATTGAATATGCCGCAGGAATTGCTGCTTTTTATTCCAAACGAAAAACAGATACGCTATGCCCTGTGATGGTTACCCCGCGGAAATATGTACGTAAAATTAAAGGAGCTCCAGCAGGTGCGGTGATGGTAAATAAAGAAGAAGTAGTTTTAGTAAAGCCCTTAGAAGTTTGAATTTAGTCGGTTAATTAGTAATATGAATTTTGATCAAAACACTGTTTTTAATGAGTAAAAAGATAAACTATTTAATCGTATCCTACGATGCCCTTGCGACAGATATCGCTTGGCAATTAACAAAAGAAGGCCATCAGGTAAAATATTTTATACAGAACGAAAAGTGTAAAGATATCGGTGATGGCTTTGTTGAAAAAACAGACGATTGGCGTAAAGAGGTGGATTGGGCAGAAGTAGTACTCTTTGATGATGTATTAGGACACGGCACATGGGCTGATGAATTGCGGAAAAAAGGTAAGTTAGTAGTTGGCGGCTCACCCTACACCGACATGTTGGAAGACGACCGAAGTTTTGGTCAAAATGAATTAAAAAAAGCAGGGGTATCTATTTTGCCTTATTGGGAGTTCACCTCGTTTGATGAAGCAATAGAATTAGTCAAATCAAAACCTTCCCGCTACGTGATAAAACCAAGTGGAGAAGCTCAGAACAATAAAAAACTACTTTTTGTAGGAGAAGAAGATGACGGAAAAGATGTGGTACGGGTGTTAGAAGCCTATAAAAAATCATGGTCAAATGAAATTAAGGTCTTCCAACTTCAAAAACGAGTTACAGGTGTAGAAGTGGCTGTAGGAGCGTTTTTTAATGGTAATGAATTTTTGACACCCATCAACATCAACTTCGAGCACAAGAAATTGTTTCCTGGTAACATTGGCCCAGCAACAGGTGAAATGGGAACTAGCATGTTTTGGAGCGAACCCAATAAGTTGTTCAACAACACCTTGAAAAAAATGGAAAAAGCCCTCGCTCGGGAAAAGTATGTCGGTTACATGGATGTTAATTGTATCGTAAACGGTCAAGGAATCTATCCCTTAGAATTCACATCTCGATTTGGGTATCCTACCATTATGATTCAGTTGGAAGGGATAAAAATGAACTATGGTCAGTTTTTTTATGAAATGGCTAAAGGAGAATTGAAGAAATTTTCCTATGAAAAAGGGTTCCAGGTTGGTTTGCGGATTGTAGTTCCTCCGTTTCCTTTCAGTGATATGGAAACATTTGAAAATTACTCGAAAGGAGCAGCAGTATTGTTTAAGAACAATAGCAAGGACAAAGAAGGTGTGCATCTCGAAGACTTAAAACTTAAAGATGATGAGTGGGTCATTACAGGCACCTCAGGGGTGGCTTTAGTAGTAACAGCTAAAGCAACATCCATGAAAGCCGCTCAAAAACAACTTTATCAGCGTACAAGAAACATTACCATTCCGAGCATGTATTATCGTGATGACATTGGCGAACGGTGGTTTGAAGACAGTGATAAACTACATACCTGGGGTTATTTAAGAGAGTAAATACCTATGCCACGTATAGAAAGAAAAAAACAGCACCTACAACTTATAAAGCTTTCACATCTTTTTGGTATCTAATGCCACAAATGATTACTTTTGCAGTTCGATTAACAGAAGCATTATGTTTGATAATTTAAGTAGTAAACTCGATAAAGCGTTTCAGACCCTAAAAGGTCATGGTCAGATTACAGAAATTAACATCGCTACCACGGTAAAAGAAATCCGTAGAGCCCTTGTTGATGCCGATGTAAACTACAAAGTTGCTAAAGAGGTTACCGACAAAATTAAAGAAGAAGCATTAGGTCAAAATGTGTTGACTTCCATCACACCTGGTCAGTTGATGACCAAAATTGTTAACGATGAGTTAGCAAACATGATGGGAGGCACCAAAGCAGATATTAATATTACTGGTTCTCCAGCGATTATATTAATTGCAGGTTTGCAAGGTTCTGGTAAAACCACTTTTACAGGAAAATTAGCAAACAGACTAAAATCCACTGGCCGTCAAGTTTTAGTTGCCGCTTGTGATGTGTACCGTCCAGCAGCAATTGACCAATTGAAAGTGCTGGGTGAACAAGTAGGAGTAGAGGTTTATGCTGAAATAGAGAATAAAAACCCGGTTGATATTGCTAAAAATGCAATCAAATTCGCTCGTGAGAATGGTAAAAACATCGTTATAGTCGATACCGCAGGTCGTTTAGCAGTAGACGAAGCGATGATGCTTGAAATCGAAAATGTTAAAAAAGCGATTTCACCATCCGAAACTCTTTTTGTAGTGGATGCCATGACTGGTCAAGATGCTGTAAATACGGCTAAGACCTTTAACGAACGCATCAACTTTGATGGTGTGGTGTTAACCAAGTTAGACGGTGACACCCGTGGTGGTGCGGCTCTTTCTATCCGAAATGTGGTGGATAAGCCAATCAAGTTTATCAGTACAGGAGAGAAGATGGAAGCCTTGGATGTTTTCCATCCGGATCGTATGGCTCAGCGTATTTTAGGCATGGGAGACGTTGTTTCCTTAGTTGAAAAAGCGCAGGACGCATTTGATGAAGAAGAATCAAGAAGGTTAAACAAGAAGATCCGTAAAAATCAGTTTGACTTTAACGACTTTTTATCGCAGTTAGAGCAAATTAAAAAAATGGGGAACATCAAAGACCTTGTCGGCATGATTCCAGGAATGGGTAAAATGATGAAAGGTGTAGATGTTGATGACAATGCATTCGTTCCGATCGAAGCAATTATTCGTTCAATGAGCCCTAAAGAAAGAGAAAACCCAGACATCATTGATGGTAGCAGAAGAAAGCGGATTGCTACAGGTAGTGGTACTGATATTCAACAAGTAAACAATTTAATGAAGCAGTTTGATCAGATGCGTAAGATGATGAAGCAGATGAATAATTTGTCAGGAAGCAAAAAAGGCTTAGCAAATTTAATGGGAAAATAATCCTTAAAAACTCATTTTGAGTTAGTATTTAAAGATTTTCTTCTTATTTTCGCAATCCTTAATACAAGAAGGTCTCGTGGCCGAGTGGCTAGGCAGTGGTCTGCAAAACCATCTACAGCGGTTCGAATCCGCTCGAGACCTCTTTAATTCTTTCCTTGTGAGTTTTTTTCAAAAATCAATCTCTAATAATAAAAGTCTGATTTTTTTGATTTTGGCGAATGTTGTTCTCCGATTAGTATTTATTACGAGCCGTGATATAGCACATGATGAACCGTTTTCCATTTCAAAAAGTCTCATGTCTTTTGCTCAGATGTGGGAGTTTTTTAAAAACGAAAACAATCCGCCATTACATTTTTGGTTATTAAAGATATGGGGAGATGTATTTGGTATTTCTGCATTTTCTCTCCGTTTTATGTCTGTGGTATTTTCAGTCATCACGGTAATGTATATTTATTTTATTGGAAGAGATTTTTTTAATGAGAAAATTGGACTGATAGCTGGGATGTTATTTGTCTTTTCAAGTGAAGTTGCATTCCATTCAATTGAAGTTAGAGCTTATGCATTATTGGTGATGTTGGTCGTCATGTCCCAATATTATTTTTGGCAAATGAGTAGAATGTCTGATTCAAATAAAAAACATATTTTTTTATTAGGCTTAATAAATGCAGCAATTGCTTATACTCATTTTACAGGGTTGTTATATTTAGTATTTCAGTTTTTATCCTTTTTAGTATTTTACAGAAGATCAATTACCAAAAATTATTTGATCTCTATAATGGTAACTGTTGCTTTTTTTGTCCCGTATTTACCCATCTTTTTATCTCGCTTTTTCTCTACCTCTTCACAAGGAACTTGGGTTACTTTTTCTGGCGAAATAGAAGAAATATATAACATGTTTAGAGTGTTGTTAAATGAAGTTATATGTGTGTTGCTGTTTTTTGCAGCCATCCTGTGTTTTATTTTCCTTAGATTAAAAAAACATGTTATTTACAATACAAAGTTTGCTGAAAGCTGCTTTGCTGCTTGTGTTGGGTTTTTCGGTGTGTTTCTAATTTCTTATAAAATACCTATGTATTTGCCACGCTATGTTTTTGTATTTGCTCCATTTCTATATATAGTTTATGCGTATATGCTATATCAAATCAGTTTTTTTATACAATATAAATGGATACGGAATCTGGTAGTTTTTTTACCAATTGGTTGTGCTATAGCAACGCTTAAATATTCTCCTTCAAATAAATATAGTATTAAATCAAGTGTTGAATTTATTAAAGAACATGCCGTAGCCAATCAGTTAACTGTGGTAAGTACCGAAGGAGATAATATCGGTTTTATGTATTATTATGACAAACCACGCTTTGATAGCTTATCCAGAGATGGCGTGAATGTAGCTACGGATTATGAAAATGTTATTTTTAGAAAAGCAGATTTTTTTAAAAATGATAAGGAAAACATTCGTTCTGATATTAAGAATATTGTTGTATTTAATGATATAAGACCTACAGGCACATTTTATGGGTTTAAATTAATAGAAGCTCGGGAAGATGATAAGTTATACTTTTACAGCAAATAATCATCTCATCTTTTTTCGTTTAATAAAATAAGAACTTAACACTGGAAACACCCCTTTATTGACGTCAACCTCAATAAAGTCAATTTTGTATTGGGCACATTTCAATTTTAAATCATGTGAAGTAGCCGTCATCTGCTTTTTGTATTCATCCTTAATCTGATTAGGATTTAGTTTTACTTTTTCCCCTGTTTCTAAGTCCGTAAATTCATAGGGCCTATTTTCTAACTCGAGTTCTAATTCTTGCGAAGAATCCAACGTATGGAATACTATCACTTCATGTTTGCCATGCTTTAGGTGTTGCAATGATTTGAACAATTCATCGCTGGAGTCAGTATTAATAAACATGTCACTAAAAATGACGACTAATGATCGCTTATGAATGGTGCGCGCAATTTGTGTAATCGTTTGTGCTAAATGCGTTTTTGAATAAGAAGAGGTATCCACTTTATCACTAAGCGTCTTGTTTAATACTGTGATAATGTTGTTTAAATGGGTTTTGGTAGACTTTACTTCGGTAGAATAGTTGATTTTGTCATCAAATAAGTGAATTCCAAAAGCATCTTTTTGTTTTTGAAGGAGGTGCCCTAATGCAGCAGTAGCAAACAGCGAAAATGATAATTTACCCTTCGTTTCCACTGGGAATTTCATTGAAGGAGAGGTATCGATTAATATGTGGCACCGAAGATTTGTTTCTTCCTCATACCTTTTAGTGAATAATTTGTCTGTACGGGAATAAACTTTCCAATCGATATTTTTTATGCTATCACCAAATCCATACTGTTTGTGTTCAGCAAATTCCACAGAAAAACCATTGTAAGGAGACTTGTGAAGTCCTGTTATAAAACCTTCAACAGCCTTTTTTGCTAATAAATCAAGGTTGCCGTATTGTTGGATATCAGAGATGGTAATCATTAATTTATATTTTTTTAGAACTTCTAAGTTACTTCAAATTACATTATAGTTATAATTTTCTACCTTTCTTGGAAATAAGAAAGGTAATGGGTAGATTTAGTTAGAGTTTGGGAATGTGTTTTTAATACAAATCAGTTAAAAATGGAAAAGGATGAAATTTACTCGAAGAGAGTAAAAGCAGGAAAGAGAACTTATTTTTTTGATGTTAAGTCAACCAGATCTAATGATTATTATTTAACAATAACAGAAAGTAAGCGCAAATTTAAAGATGATGGTTTTGTTTTTGAGAAGCATAAAATCTTTCTTTATAAAGAAGATTTTGCAAAGTTCATTCATGCTTTGCAGGGTTCCATTGATCACATCAAATCAGAATTAATGGCTGATGTGGATTTCAGTCAGTTTGAAAATGAATCGTCAGATTCTCAAGATAAAGACGATTCTGCTGATGATATCACTTGGGATTAATCGTTAGTGAATATTTTGAAATAGTATAAGGCTCTTTATGGAGCCTTTTTTTATGTTATTTTTTTTAGAGTTAAATCCTTGTGTTTAGATTGTTATCTTTGCGAGTTAAAAATTTCATAACGCGTAAAATATTATAGAGATGGGACTTAAGTGTGGTATAGTTGGCTTACCTAATGTTGGAAAATCAACACTTTTTAATTCTTTGTCAAATGCAGGTGCTGAGGCTGCAAACTTTCCTTTTTGTACAATAGAACCCAATGTAGGGGTAGTGACGGTACCAGATGAAAGGTTGAAGGTATTGGAAGGATTAGTTGATCCTGAGCGAGTGTTGCCAACAGTTATCGAGTTTGTTGATATAGCAGGGCTGGTAAAAGGAGCGAGTAAAGGTGAAGGGTTAGGGAATAAGTTCCTGGGTAATATTCGAGAAGTTGATGCGATTGTGCATGTAGTTCGTTGCTTTGAAGATGATAACATTGTACACGTGGAAGGAAAAGTAGATCCTGTTTCTGATAAAGAAGTGATTGATATCGAACTTCAATTTAAAGACTTAGAGTCAATTGATAAACGAATTCAGCGCATTGAAAAAATGGCTAAATCAGGTGATGCCCTGGCAAAACGCGAACACCAAGTACTATTGCGTTTAAAAGAACATTTGGAAAAAGGAAAAAATGCGCGGGAGCTTGAAATTGAAGAACATGAAGAAGAATTTGTTACACCACTTCAACTTTTGACTATTAAACCCATAGTATATGTGGCGAACGTTGGAGAAGAATCTGTTAGTACTGGGAACAAATACGTGGATGCGTTGGTTGAGTCCATTAAGAACGAAGGTGCAGAGATGGTAGTTGTTTGTGCTTCACTTGAAGAGCAGATTTCTCAATTTACTGAGCCGGAAGAAAAAGAAATGTTCTTGGAGGAGTATGGTTTAGCGGAGTCTGGTTTAGATAAATTAATTAAAGCTTCCTATAAATTATTAGACTTGATTACTTATTTCACTGCGGGAAAAAAAGAAGTACGTGCCTGGACAATAACCCGAGGATGGAAAGCACCTCAAGCAGCTGGAGTTATCCATACAGACTTTGAGAGAGGTTTTATCAAGGCCGAAGTAATAAAATATGAAAATTTTAAAACTTTTAAATCAGAACTTGCATGTAAGGAAGCAGGTAAGTTATCGATAGAAGGTAAAGAATATGTGGTTACCGATGGAGATATAATGCATTTTAGATTTAATGTTTAGAATAAATTTATTTAACTTTGTTAAAACTATTCAATTTTCGACTTGTTATTACTTGTAGTAGTTTATTTTGGATTCATTAAATAAGTGTAAGTTTTGAGAGTAAGATTAATTTTTTTGCTGAACAATAGAGGAGCATGTATTCCTTTTCATCACCAATATTTGTTATCAAATTTGGTGACCGAATTAAAATCAGAGTTATCTGATGAATTCAAAGAATACGACCTTTATACCTTTTCCGGAGTGAAAGGGCAGACAAAAGTAGGTAGAGACGGGTTACATTATTATTCTAGTCGTGTAACTGTAGTATTCACAAGTCCCAATGAGAAATTCGTAGATGAAGTTCTTCAGGCACTTTTCAAACGAACGACTGTTCGTTTGGGAGAGATGGAAGTAGTTCCTGAAAGTGTAGAGAAAGAAAACTATACGGAGTTCACTGAAACGATGAAGTACATCTGTATTTCTCCGTTGGTGTTGGCTGGTCCTAACACGGTTGAGGAAATTAACACAAATTTCATCAATCCATTTGATGATTTGTTTTCTGACTACCTGTATGAGTCAACAATGATTCGTATGGAAGCTTCAGGTTTGTTTACCGATGAAGATTTTCAATCTTTCTTCAAGTTTCAGGTTGTTCCAGACAAAGAGTATTTGACAAAGACAATTGACAAAGCGAAAAAGTTCTCTAGAATTTATTCATCTCGGTATCAAAATATGCCGATCGATGTGAGAGGTTACACGTTGCCGTTAACATTATACGCACACCCTAAAGTACAGCAGTTTGTTTTCGAATGCGGCTTTGGTGAGTTTGCTAATAGTGGCTTTGGGATGTTGGACATCGCTAATATGAACCCAATTGGTCGATCAGCACCTTATAGCTTTGACAAATAACTAAAACACAAGTTATCTATTTAATAAATAAGCCAACTCGAATTATTCGAGTTGGCTTTATTTTTATAATTATTTTACGCTACTCAAAATATCAAGTAGTTTTTTAATATCTAGCGGTTTCGTTAAATGATAATCAAAACCTGAGTCCGAAGAATGTTTTTTTGCATCGTCATGACCAAAACCCGTATGTGCAATATAAATCGCTTTTTCTTTGTACCTGTTTTTGATTTCGTTGAGCAGCAAATTGCCATCCATATCTGGCAAACCAATATCTAGAATAAAAACTTCTGGTTGTACATTTTCAAGCATCTCCAGTCCTTGTTTGGCAGTATACGCTACAGCTATTTCACATTGGTGTTTTTTTAGCCTTATTTGAAGCAGTTGAGTCGCGTCAACATTGTCATCGACAATCATCACGCTTAAATTATTTTTAATATCTGGCGTTACTTTTTTATTCTCTTTTTTCTCGACTTGTTTACTGGTTTTCAGAAGCGGAAAAGTAAGGTGGAAAGTAGAACCTAAATTACGCCCTTGACTGCTCGCCTCTACTGTGCCATCATGCATTTCAATAAAACTTTTTACCAAGGATAATCCAATACCTATTCCCTTATTTCCTTTGGTAGGGTCTACTTGAGCAAATGGTTGAAAAATAATATTGGGATCGCCCTCCAAACCAATTCCATTATCTTTGATAATAATGATAGCTTGGTTTCCCTCAGTAAAAACATCGACTTTAATTTCCCCCTTTTCATGAGTGAATTTAGAAGCATTGTTTAATAGGTTACTTAGTATTTGTTCCAACCGTGTAATATCACCATTGATGGTGATATCCTGATCTACCAAATTGAGTAGAAGCTCCTGGTTTTTTAAAGCACAAGTAGGTTCAAACTCATACACAATTCGTTTGACCAGTGCTTTTAAATCCAGTGCTTGTTTATCTAATCGCACACTACCTCTTGCTATGCGTGCCAGGTCTAATAAATCATCCAACATTGATGACATACGCTGTACGTTGCGACTCATCATCTCACTTAGGTTTGATTCTTCCTTTTGGTTGGTGATCATTAAATCGACCCCGCCACTTATAGCAGCTAATGGATTTCGAAGTTCATGACCTAGTGTAGCTAAAAATTCGTTTTTTCGGGCATTGATGTTTTTCAACTCTTCTACAGCTTGTTTCAGCGAAAGCTCTGTTTCCTTTGCCTCGGTGATGTCATGAACCATTCCAATCATTTTGGCCGCGTTATCACGATCCAATACAATTTGGCCATTAGCATGTATCCAGAAAGTTTTCTTTGTTTTTTGATTGATTACCCGATAAGTAGCAGAATAATGTCCATTACCGTCATGCTGTGCTGATTTTTCAATCGCTCTATGGGTATGATCTTTATCTTCAGGGTGAATACCTGCCCAGAATTTATCTTGTGTGACAACTTCATTTTCGGATAACCCCCACAGCTTTTTCAGCAAAGGATCCCAGTAGGTGAGGCCACTTTCTAAATAATATTCAAATGACCCTATATTACTTGAGTCTTTGGCAATGCGTAGTTTGTTTTCACTTTCTTTTAATGCTTCATTGGCTTCGTGGAATTTAATTGCAATTGAGAGTAAATTAGAAACAGATTGCAAAAAGTTCGCATCGTCATGATTAAAATCATGAAAAGATCGACTGTGGATGCCTAAAACACCATAAGGAGGGGAGGAGTGGCTAATCACTACACTCATGCCACATACCACATCATGATCGAAAAGAAGTTCAGGTCCATGAAAACGTTTTTCCTCACGCATGTTATTTACGATAACAGTCTCATTTTGAATGAGGGTAAAACCCGCTTGTGAATCTTGTTGATCCGGTACGGTGGCTTGGCCTACAAGTCCTTTTCGCCATCCAGTTCCTGATACTAATAATAAGTTATGTTGGTCGGGTTGGTATTTGAGTATTTTACAATATTCAACATTTAATGCATGGGCTACTTGTCGCACTAAATTATCCATGAGTTCATCTAACTGAATACCAGTTAAAGCCAGCATACCTAATTGAGCAACAGTTGCTTGTTGTCGCTCTCTACGGTTGGCTGCATCAGATAAATTCTTTAGCTTGGTAATGTCTTGGAAAGTAATCACCACACCTCCAATGCGACCATCTTCAGTTTTATATGGACTAATGCCTCGCGCAAACCAGCGGTTGTTTGCATTGATTTCATCCGATTGCGATGCTTTAAACGTGAGAAGTACTTTCTTTGATTCTTCTATTAAATTATCATTTAATAATGAGTTGTTTAATGCATAGATCGGTCTTCCTATATCCATTTGTCCTAACCCAAGCAAAATTTCAGAGGTAGGAGTAAAACGTTGAATTTTAAGCGAAGTGTCAAGAAATAAAGTAGGGATATTAGTGCTCGTAAAGAAGTTTGTCAAATCGTCATTCAATGCTTGCATCTGAGTAATCTTCTCTTTCAATTGCTCATTGACCGTTCTTAGTTCTTCGTTAAGCGAACGGAGTTCTTCTGTGCTTGCTTCTAACTCTTCATTGGCAGACTGGAGCTCTTCATTAGTTGATAAGGCTTCTTCATGAGAAGCTTTTAATTCTTCTGTGCTGGTTTCCAGTTCTTCAATTGTATTATGAAGTTCTTCCTTGGTTTCCACCAATTCCTGCTCAATTTGTTCAACTGCGTTATCTTGATCTAACTCTCGCGTAGTTTTTTTGTCCTCTTCTTTGAAATCGCGCTCGATAAAAGTTAGGCAGATTGCGTCATCGATGGAGCTATGCTTTTTTTCCAGAAGTTTAACTTCTACATTGATTACTTTTTTTGAAGGGTGTGAGGTTGGTGGTGTATAGTTGAAAATAATGGGTTCTTTACTTTTTCGTACTTTAAAAATAGCACTTCGAGTTCGGGAACTGAGCGCTGGATGAATGGTTCGAAATAAATCATTGTGAGGTTCGCCTTCTGGCACGATTAAGTAAGGCGTTAAATTGCCGTGATTGTAAAGTATTTCTCCTTTCGAACCAATAATTATGGTAGGGGGTAAAAGTGTGCCAAGCAGATCTCTGCGAATTTGTTCTGCACGGGTAATGGCTTTTGGTCTTACTTCTTCAGATTTTTTACTTGTTGACTGTTCTTTTATAGTAAACCTTTTTTGAAAAAATATTGGTTCATGTGAACTAGTATCTTTCTTGTAAAGTCGCCATTTTTTAGAAACAACTTCATATTTATTGGTGTTTATTCCTATGGTTTCTGCACTCCCTAAAAACAAATGACCAATCGGCTTAAGAGCAAAATGAAACGAGTTGATCACACTTTCTTGCACTTCTTTTTTTAGGTAGATAAGTAAGTTACGGCAGCTTATTAGGTGCATTTGGGAAAATGGCGGATCATTTGCTACATTTTGAATGGCAAATGATATGAGGTCTCTGACTTGACGCTTAATCTGATAGTGTTCTTCATCTAAATGGATAAAATAACGTTCTAAATAAGGGGTAGGTACCTCAGAAACAACACTGGAAAGATATATACCTTTGCGTGCGATCGTAATAGCTTCTTCATCGATATCAGTAGCAAATATTCGAATCCGGTTTTGCTTACTTTTCGCTTTCATGGCCTCAATTAGCACAATGCCTAAGGAGTAGACTTCTTCACCCGTAGCACAACCTGCTACCCAAATTCTTAAATCTTCTTCATTGTTTAAGCTGTTGAGTATTTCTGGTAAAACTTTTTTTTCCAATACAGAAAATGCCTCAGGATCACGGAAAAAGTCGGTAACATTAATGAGTAAATCTTTGATTAATAGTTTACGTTCTTTTGGATCTTTGCGGATCTGTTCCACATAATCCACGTAATTTTCCAATCCTGAAAGACCCATTCTTCGAGCAATACGTCTTTGCATCGTGCTGGGCTTGTATTGTTTAATATCAAAGTCTTCGTAAGTGGATAAGAGTTTAGCAACATCATGCAATCCTTCTTCAAGACCTAATTTAATTTCTTTGTCTTCTTCTATTAAATAGGGGTGGCTGATATAGGTCTCAATAGCTTGAGAAATCATTTCTACTTCGAGGGTTTTATCAATAATCCCGGCATTAATAGCGCTTAAGGGCATGGAATCATGTTCGGCAGTAGTAGGTTCTTGAGCGATGGTAAAGCCACCCGCTGCTTTTATAGCACGAAGTCCTGAAGTGCCATCATTGCCAGTGCCCGATAGCACAATACCTACTGATTTATGTTCATATTCTTCCGCTAGTGATCGAAATAGGTGGTCTATCGCTTTACGCATGCCACGTACTTCCTGAGGAGGAGTTAGTTTTAAATTGCCTTTGTCTACTTCAAGGTAGGTATTAGGGGGAATAACATAGATGTGCTGAGGCAAAATAGCTGCTCCATCCTCAGCAATACGAATAGGTAAAGTGCTGCTTTTACTGAGTAATTCTGTCAGCATGCTATCGTGTGTAGGATCTAAATGTTGGACTATTAAGTAGGCGATATTACCATTTTTAGGTAATTTACTTACTAATTTTTTCAATACTGCCAGTCCACCTGCTGAAGCACCTATTCCTACTATTAAATCAATTTCTTTACTTTTATCCATAAATATTTATGTGAAGTAAGGTTATAACATTTAGTCTCCAAATTAATAAAAAAATAAGCGTGAGTAAAGGATGTATAAAAGAAGAATAAATAAATTAGTGGGGTGAAAAATCCCCATTATTGCGCATTAAGGCGTATTTGTTCTTTTCTATTTTAAATGATTTTATTATATGTTAGCTATTCTATATTGTCTGTAATTCTTCATTGTTAAAGTGTATTAATTTGATTTCAACAATTCATTTTTATGATTAACCTAATCACCTGGTATTTGTTTAGTGATTTTAAGTAATTAGGCTAATTAAATTACTTTTTAGGTTTTTCTATAAATTCATCTAAATGCGCATGGGGGCTGCTGATTTTTGAGTAATTTAGAGTTATTCGAGTATTTAATATGAATATTATGGGGTCTTACTTTAGACGATTACTTGTATGGATGTTGTGTGTGACTTTGAGTTTTTCCTTTGCACAAAAACAGACTTACTCCACTTCAAGCAAGAAAGCTATTAAATTATATGAGCAGGCACTGGAACAACTCAACGTTGAACGTAATCTGGACGCTAGTTTAGCTTCTTTATCTAAAGCCTTGGAAGTGGACGAGAACTTTGTGGAAGCCAATAAAAAAGTGGGTGACATTTTCTATGTCTATTTTCGTGATATCGGAAAAGCCGAAAAATACTATACAAAAGTTATTAATTCAAACACCACTAACCCATTGATGGTTGGTGCTTTTATGAATTTGAGTAAGATTTATATTGAAAAATTACAGTATGACTTTGCAATTGGTGTGTTGGAAAAAGTGCTTAAAATGGATGGATTGGGTGTAGCTATTATTAATGAAACTCAAGATTTACTTAAAAAATCAACTTTTGCGAAGGAGTTAGTTGCTAAAGCCTATGATTTTGAACCGCGTATGTTACCGCGAAATACCATTAATCAATTTCAAATTCAATCCAACCCTGTGCTTACAGCTGATCAGATGGAAATGATTTATTCTGTGAAACTTAACCTCAGAACGGATGAAAACATTGTGATTTCTAAAAAAGGTGATGATGGAAACTGGACGAAGCCGACTCTAATATCGGATAATATCAACACGGAGTTAAACGAAGGCGCAGCATCCATTTCTGGCGATGGCAAAACCCTCGTGTTTTCTTCCTGTGGTAAAAAAGATTCAAGAGGTAGCTGTGATTTATATATTGCTCAAAAAAAGGGAGAGGTATGGTCAGTACCCACCAACATGGGAGACAAGGTGAACTCCGCAGGTTGGGAATCCAATCCATCCATTACCGCTGACGGAAAATCAGTTTATTTTTCCTCTGATCGAAGTGGTGGTTTTGGTAAAAAAGATATCTGGGTGACTAATTTATTGCCTGATCAAACGTGGAGTACTCCAGAAAATTTGGGCGCTTCAGTGAATACAAAAATGAATGAAGCTACACCATTTATCCATGCCGACAAACAACACCTTTATTTTGCTTCGGATGGTTTTTGGGGAATGGGAGGGTATGATATCTTTTATAGTGTGAAAGATGGTCCGTTTTGGACAGAACCAGTTAATGTGGGTTACCCGATAAACACTCCTGAAAATGAAGGTGCCTTTTATGTGACCCCAGATTTTGAAAAAGGTTATTTTGAAAAATATATATCGAATAATGAACAGAGCCATTCCGAAATTTTTGAATTCGATATTCCAGACCAACTAAAATCGACAAATAGAACACTATACGCTAAGGGAAATGTATATGATAATGAAACAAAGATGCCACTAGCAGCAAAGATTGAATTGATAGATTTAAATAGTGGTTTAGTGATTCAAAGTGTCAATTCCGATAGTGTGAATGGTAATTATCTAGTTGTATTGACTGAAGGGAAGGAATATGCGTTACATGTGAGAAGTAAGGGTTATTTGTTTTACAGTGATAATTTTGATTATACACATGGTAAATTTGATCCGCTGAAATTAGATATTTATTTGCGACCATTGAGTTCAAAACAATCCATCACCTTAAAAAATATTTTTTTTGATACCGATAAATATGAGTTAAAAGATAAATCTTTTCTGGAATTGGATAAACTAGCAGAGGTTCTAAAATTATCACCAAATATAAAAGTGGAAATTGGTGGACACACAGATAATATCGGGAATATAAAATACAATCAACAGTTGTCCCTCAATCGTGCGAAATCAGTATATGATTTTTTAATTTCAAAAGGTGTCAATCCTAGCCAACTCTCTTATAAAGGATATGGATCAACACAAGCTATTGGTGATAATAAAACAGAGAAGGGGAGAAAACAAAACCGCAGAATTGAATTAAAGGTCTTGTAAACTTACTCTTCGTTGATTTCCTTTTTTAGGAGATCCAAGTCACGAATTAAAAGTCTTTTTCTATCGAAGTTAATAACGTTTTTACGCTTTAACTCATTTAAAACAGTAGTAACGGTTTGTCTGGAAGTTGCTGTTAGACCTGCGATTATTTTATGACTAAAAAACTCTTTTACTAAGGTTTCAAACCCTACTTTTTGACCATATTCATTGGCAAGGTCTACTAAAAATTCAATAATACGCTGGCGTGAACTTTTGAAAAGAAGTGAAGCAATCATGCGTTCCGCTTTTCGAAGACGAAGTCCGATAAGCTGTCGCATTTTAAGACTCAGGTTTTTGTTCTCCAACATTAAATCGTCCATTTCACCCAATGTTAAAGGGCAAATGGTGGTGTTATCTAGCGCTTGAGCAAAATCTTTACGTTCGGTTTCTCCCATAATAGCCATTTCACCAAAAATCTCCCCTTTGGTAAGTACAGCTTTCGTAAGCTCGCGTCCATCATCCAGGTATCTTCCGATTTTTACTTTGCCTGAGCTCACAAGGTAAATTTGTTCTGACTTATCTTCTTCGAAGTAGATGAAGTCATTTTTCTTAAAATTAATGTAGGTGTGTTTTTGGGTTTTGTTGGCCTCTTTTACAATATGAGGGCAAAATATGCGGTAAAGGTCAACATCTTCAAAATACCAGATGGAATCTTTTGGGGTCATATAGCGGGTGGATTAAAACAATTCATTCTGCGGCTGTATAACGGAATGATGAAAGATTTTAGTTCAATGATATGAAAGATTTACGAACTAGTTATAAAAAAAGCCGAAATCAAGGTTTGATTTCGGCTTTTTTAAGTGTATTAACAGTTTTTAAGCAAGAACTTCTTTTACCCGTTCTGCTGCTTCTTTTAAAATAATTGCAGGGATTACATTCAACCCAGAGTCTTTTATGATTTTTGCACCTTCTTCTGCATTCGTTCCTTGTAAACGAACAATAATAGGCACAGGAATATCACCAATAGCTTTGTAAGCTTCAACAACACCACTAGCTACCCGATCACAACGAACGATACCACCAAAGATATTAATCAAAATAGCTTTCACATTTGGATCTTTTAAGATGATTCTGAAACCAGCTTCAACAGTGGTAGGGTTTGCCCCTCCACCTACGTCTAAGAAGTTAGCAGGCTCACCACCAGATAATTTAATCATGTCCATGGTTGCCATCGCTAGTCCAGCTCCATTTACCATACAACCAACGTTTCCGTCTAGTTTTACATAGTTTAAGTTGAACTCAGAAGCTTCTACTTCAGCAGGATCTTCTTCATGAACGTCTCTTAATTCTGGGTAGTCTTTATGTCTAAAGATGGCATTGTCATCCAGGTCAACTTTAGCATCCAAAGCCATAATCTGATCATCAGATGTTTTAAATACCGGATTAATTTCAAACATGGAAGAATCAGACTCAACATATGCTTTGTATAGCGCAAAAATGAATTTAACCATGTCTTTAAAAGCAGCACCTTCTAACCCTAATTTAAAAGCAATTTTACGGGCTTGAAAACCTTGAAGTCCAATTACGGGGTCAATCCACTCTTTAATGATTTTTTCTGGAGAATGTTCCGCAACTTCTTCGATTTCCATACCACCTTCTGTAGATGCCATGATAATGTTTTGAGAAGTTGCTCGGTCTAATAAAACGCCCATGTAAAATTCCTGAGGTTTGCTTGGACCATCATAATACACGTTTTGAGCGATTAATATTTTTCTAACAAACTTACCTTCTGGACCGGTTTGAGGAGTTACTAAGGTCATTCCCAAAATTTGAGAAGCATATGTTTTAACATCGTCTAATGACTTAGCAATTTTCACGCCTCCGCCTTTACCTCGTCCACCTGCGTGAATCTGAGCCTTAACTGCAAAAATATTGCTACCTGTTTCTGCACTGATTTTTTTAGCGGCCTCAACAGCCTCTTCTACCGATGAAGCAACAATTTCCATTGGAACTTTTACTCCATATTTTTTTAGTATCTCTTTCGCTTGATATTCGTGTATATTCATAATTCCTCAAAATTTGACCCTCTAAACTAGTTTTTTTAGTTTTCTTAAACAAGTAGAAATACGTAGGAGTGTTTAATTGAGGAAAAGTTTTTAAATGAAAGGCCAAATAAGTAGAATTGTGTCTATGGTTGTATTGGAAGCACACGATATTTGGAAGGCATATAAATCCTTAACAGTCTTAAAAGGAGTTGATTTATCAATTCAAAAAGGCGAGGTGGTTTCTATTGTTGGTGCTTCTGGAGCAGGCAAAAGCACTTTGCTGCAGTTATTAGGCACACTTGATGCGCCCGATAAAGGAAATATCACTATTAATGGTACCAATTGTTTTAGTTTGAGTAACAATGCCTTAGCAAAGTTCAGAAGTGAACAGATTGGTTTTATTTTTCAATTTCACAACTTAATGCCTGAGTTTACTGCTTTTGAAAATGTGTGTTTACCAGCTCAAATAGCTGGAAAACCAAAAAAAGAAATTGAAGAAAGAGCGAAAGAGTTATTAGTATTATTGGGTTTAGAATCCCGCATGAAGCACAAACCATCGCAGTTGTCAGGGGGCGAGCAACAGCGCGTGAGTGTGGTACGGTCACTGATTAATGAACCGACCATTGTTTTCGCAGATGAACCTAGTGGCAATCTGGACTCTAAAAATGCAGAAGAACTACATCACATGTTTTTTTCTTTGCGCGATCAGTTTCAACAAACGTTTGTCATTGTCACCCATAATGAGGCATTGGCCTCCATCTCTGACCGTAGATTGGAAATGGTTGATGGGGTAATTGTATAGTCCTTTTGATACATTTTTTTTAAGGTCATTAGTTTTCTTTATAGAATTATTGAGTATAAGTTATGATTTCGTCTTACGAGTTTATAAATTATAAATCATTTCAATAAAAGCCTATCTTGAAATAGCAAAGCATTGGAACCTAATCTTAATAAATATAACACCTTGCCTCGGAGAGTCATAGCTCGATTAATTGACTTCTCTCTGATTTTTATTGTGTTCTACCTTGTAGAGTGGGGATTAAATTTGGATGAGTATGTGTTGAAATACATCATTGCGGTGAGCTATTTTTTTTATTATGTGTATTTGTTGAGTAAATATTCTCAAACCGTAGGAATGTACGTTGCGGGAACTAGTTTAGTGGATGTTAACACGATGAAATCTCCCCGAATGTCTCAAGTGGTTTTACGAGAGGTGTTAGGTAGTTACATTGTTTTATTGTCAATTTTGGTTTTAGAGCGCTATGCCCAAGGTCAGGGGGATAAACTGAGGTTGTTTTTTTACACCCAAACCTCATGGATGATTTTACAATTTTTAATAGTGGTGATCTCAAACAGACACCGAACTATTCACGATTATGTGGCACAAACAGTAGTAGTGAAAGTGCTGCCTTTTGGAATAAAACCAAAACCAAGATATGAATACCATTAATCCCTATACAGGCGAATCATTAGCTATTTTTGAAGAACTCAATCAAAATCAAATCAACGAGAAGTTGGTGCTTAGTGCTCAGGCATTTCAAACACATAAATTAACTACTTTTGAATTGCGATCGGAGCGCATGTTACAAGTAGCAGCTTTGTTAAAAAGCAAAAAATCACATTTGTCAAAAATAATTACCTCAGAGATGGGGAAATTATTGACGGAGTCTGAAGCTGAAATCGAAAAATGTGCTTGGGTATGTGAATACTACGCAAAACAGGCTGAAGGTTTTTTAAAAGATGATTTTGTAGAAAGTGACGCGGGAAAAAGTTTCATTGCCTACCAGCCCTTAGGAGCCGTATTAGCAGTAATGCCCTGGAACTTTCCGTTTTGGCAAGTCTTTCGATTTGCAGCTCCAGCGGTTATGGCGGGGAATGTAGGGGTATTAAAACATGCTTCCAATGTTCCTCAGTGTGCTATAGAAATTGAGAAATTATTTATTGAAGCTGGGTTTGATGAAGGTGTTTTTCAGTCACTCATAATTAACTCTAAACAAGTTGCATATGTCATTGAACACCCAACGATTCAGGCGGTCACGTTGACAGGGAGTGAGGTCGCTGGAAGTAAAGTCGCGGCGACAGCAGGTAAAGCCATCAAAAAGACAGTACTGGAGTTAGGTGGGAGCGATCCTTTTTTGTTGTTGGAAGATGCGGATGTGCCTCAAGCGGTAGACATGGCTGTGAAAGCTCGTTTCCTTAATTGTGGTCAAAGTTGTATTGCTGCGAAACGATTCATCGTTCCGAATAAGTTAAAAAGACAATTTTTAGCCCTTTTTATGGAAAAAGTAGAGGCCTTAAAGGTGGGAGACCCAATGGATAAGTCTACGGATATTGGCCCCATGGCTCGAATAGATTTGTTGGAAAAGTTAGACCAACAAGTGGATGATTCTGTTGCTCTAGGCGCTGTAGTGATTACCGGTGGAGCTTCTTATGATCCGGATAAATGCTTGTATACACCGACTATTTTGGCGGACGTGGTCAAAGGAATGCCTGCCTATGAGGAGGAACTCTTCGGACCAGTCGCTTCTGTATTGACGTATGATTCGTTAGAAGAAGGGATTCGGATCGCCAATGATACGGACTATGGGTTAGGCGCATCAGTTTGGACTACGGATAAAGTGAAAGGAGAGGAGGTAGCTCGTCAGATTGAATCAGGAGCTGTATTTGTTAATGATATGGTGAAAAGTGATCCGCATTTACCTTTTGGTGGTATTAAACTTTCCGGTTATGGCAGGGAGTTGTCTTTCCTGGGGATCAGGGAATTTGTGAATCAAAAGACAATTGTTGTTGCTGACTGATGTTTTCTAATCGATAAGAGGTTTTAACTCGAACTTTGATGATTTCGGTTTTAGATTCTCTTTAACGATTTGTCTACTTTTGTAAAGTTGAATAAGCTTTTTTTCTTAATAAAGCTTCACAGCCAAATCAAAAATGTGGTAAATCGTATCCACATCAATATCCTCATTAGGATTGACCGAATACGACTTCATGCGTTTTCTGTTGCCTTGAAATAAGTCAGGGTGATCAATTTTATTTCCATCACAGATGCCGATGTAGGGGTGTTTTGTTTTTTTGTCTACCCACAGGTAACAGAACATTTTACCTTTATACAAAAAAAATGGAAGGCCATATTTAATGGTAGAGTCTAATTCTGGTTGATACCGTTTAATGATATCCCTAAGGCCAAGTAAACAACTTTTGGTTGGCTCTTCCTTGCTTAAATAGAAATTATCTAGATCGCTAAGCATCTTAAAGGAGATTATTTAAACACCAAACTGAGTTAAGTGATGGTCTAAATGTTTGTAAAACATATTATTCCATTCCGTTTTGGTAAGCACACCAAATGAATGAGAATCTTTCCCATCAAAGTGGTCTTCTCCCAGTAACTGCGTTTTGGTGATGTAGCCAATTAATCGGATTTTCTCTTCCTCAAAGTTCTTAGAAGCTTTCATTTTAAATTCTGGAGCTGTCATTGTATTCTGCGAATACATCTTTTCATTGACAACGGCTTTTTTTACGAAAGTCTTTAATAAGAATTTTTTAATTGGATTGGGCTTCGAGTGAATGTCGTCATAGATGAATTCATACATTACATTACAATGGGCAAGCATTTGATCTACGGACATTTTACCCCATAATGGTTGAGTGGATGGTGTCAGTTGATTGATGCGTGCTACAACTTCTTTAACAACTTCTTCTTTAAATATATTTTTCATTGCTTCAGTCATTGGATTGATGTTAGCAATATAAGGATAAGTTATTACTTCTTCCTTAACTGACTTAAACCCTTACCAATGAAATGCCTGTGATCCTTTTGTATCTTTTTTAGCCGGTCACTAGGAAGTTCTCTACCTTCGTTTGCGGCTTTGGTACGTTCGATTTTTTCACTGACTAATATGCTGGTCATCTGTTTAATAAGCATACTTTTTTGACGTTTAATCTGAGAAAAATCAGCTTCTTCCAATAAGGATAATAAGGTCGAAAAAACGACATGATTCAATTGCCAGTTACAGGTGGAAGCATAATCACACAAAGCGAAAACGGTAATTTCTGAAGGGTTGGTAGCGAGTAGTTTAAATGCTTTTTCTTGAATCAATAAATCATTTAGTGATAATGCCCAAACTAAACGCTCAACTTCCTTTTGCTGATGCCATGCTTCTAACTTATCAAAGGTCAGTTTTTTGATACCAGTGTGATAGAGGTATTTTTCCAGTTTATTCATTAAAACTCATTTCTGGAGAAATAGTACCCAATGGAAAATTGAAAGGACTGTGTGACTGTTTTTACAGAGTTCACACCCTGAGTGGCATTGCCACTGCTATCTGTTGGTTTATCAATATCCAACACCCCGAAGCTATATCGTGCATCAAAAAACACATCAGAAGGCAGGGTAAATTGCAGTCCAATAATGGGGTTAAGTTCAAATCGTTTGTATTGGTCGCCTAAGGCTAAGTTTTGCCCTCTGAAGTTGATTTGAGATTTTATTAATAGTCCTAGTTCAGCTCCAGCATACACATCAAATGTTTCTGTCGCTTTATAAGCGAAAAGCAGCGGCACATCCAGATAATGAAGTTTGACATTGTAATTTCCGTTTTGAACTAATACTCCTTGCTTTGTGCCTTTTTGAGCATACAAAACCTCAAGCATAAATGCAGTATATCCATTTGCCATGTTGTACTTATAAGTCATGCCAGCTTGATATCCAATACGCCAATTATAGCTATAGTTCAGCTGTTGTCCTGTAACAGTGCTACGCAAATTAATGATTGAAGGACCTACTTTAAATCCAAACTGTTCACTCTCTTGTGCAAAAAGAGACAAAGGAAATAATAAAAAGAGTAGTGCTATTTTTTTCATATTAGTTCAACGATCTTAAATCTACGGGTACTAGTTTTGAAACGCCTAATTCTTGCATGGTTACACCATAAATGACATCCGTAGTGGACATTGTACGCTTATTGTGTGTGACAATAATGAATTGTGAATCTTTAGAGAATTCTCGAATGATGTTATTGAACTTGTCAATATTGGCATCGTCAAGGGGGGCATCCACTTCATCAAAGATACAGAAAGGTGCTGGTTTAATAAGGTAAATAGAGAAAAGCAGGGCTACCGCT
This sequence comes from uncultured Cytophagales bacterium, assembly GCA_963849955.1. Classification (GTDB taxonomy): domain Bacteria; phylum Bacteroidota; class Bacteroidia; order Cytophagales; family JAAEPT01; genus CAWFGW01. The sequence goes on from CAWKJU010000006.1 coordinate 154,166, forward strand.
GTAAGCGTTTTTTCACCTCCCGAGAGTTGGTTGATGGTTAAAGGACGTTTTCCCTTGGGTTGTGCCATAATTTCAATCGGAGATTCCAATGGGTTATCGGGGTCCGTTAGTTTTAAATCACACTTGTCTTCAGTGGTAAACAATGACCTAAACACGGTTATAAAATGCGCTTTTATTTGATCAAAAGATTCTAGGAAACTAGTTTTGGCTACTTCATCAATTTCTTTGATAGTATTTAACAACGAAGTTTTAGCCTCCGCTAAGTCTTTACGTTGTACTACGATGAAGTCGTGGCGTTCTTTTATTTCGTTGTAGGCCTCCATCGCCATAGGGTTGATAGGTCCCATGCTGTGGATTCTACTTTTGGCGTTGTCTACCTTTTCATGCAACTGTTCTTCAGATAAGTTAATGGTGTCTTCTTCCTCATCTGTTTCATCTTCTGCCAACAGGAGTTGGTCAATATTGATGTTAAACTCAACCGAAAGTCGTTCTTTAGTAGAAGTCAAGGCAAGCTTGGTTTCGTTCAGTTTGTTTTGCATTTCCATGAGTAGGGCATCAGCGTTCTCACGTTTTCGTTGAATCTCTTTGACTTCAACTTCAACTTCATTGATTTGACCACGACTTTGGTAATAATCTTTTTCAGCTTCATTTACCCCTTTTTCAATACTTTCCTTTTCTTCATAAAGAGAGAGAAGTTCGGTATCGTTGTGGTCACTATTTTCAGCTAATTGTTTGATTTCACCATCCGTTTTTTGTATTTCAGCTGTGTTTTTTTCAATCCGTTGTTTGGTGCTATCTTCTGTGTTTCGTTTGTATGATGCTTCTTGTTCAATACTTTGAACGCGGTTTTGCTGTTGGTGTTTGTTAATATTTTCTTGATTAAATGCGTTCGCTTTTTGATTTAATAAATCATTTTGGTACGTCACTTCTTCATTCAACTGGTTAATTTGTTCGGTGATGTTTGCCAACTCCACTTCTTGAAGATCAAGCTTAGGTTTGTTTTTCTCCAGTGCATCCTGCATCACCCGAATATTTTGAAGGATATCTTCCTTTTTGGTGGTGTTGTTTTCAATCATCGAAGTAATTTGCTCCTTACGCATCTTCGTAGCAATATACTGTTCGTTGATTTCATTAAACTCTTTGCGAGTGGAATCAATAGTTTGTTTGATGTTGATGGCTTTATATTCCTGTAACTCTGTTTGTTTGCGCGTTAAGTTTAGTTTTATTTTATCTTGTTTTTCAGTGAGTTTTTTAATCTCTTTTTCCAGCTTTTCTAAATTTTTGGCTCTTCCGATGCGTTTTCCTTCAAATAACCCCACCGAACCTCCGGATATGCTAAAAGGTTTTTTTGTTACTTTTCCATTTTTCGCGATAAAAACTTCATCTCTTCCTTCGGGTAAAACTTCACTTTCTGATAAATATACTTTGTGAAGCACGTGCTCGATTAAGCTTTTGTATTTGGCATCATACTCAACTATGTCCAAGGCAGGGATACATTTCTCAATCGGTTCGGGCGCAGCATAGTTTACATTATCGAAGCTTGATAGTACAAAAAAATTAGCCCGTCCCTTTGAGCTTTCACTAAGCAAGTTGACTGCCTGATAGGCATGTACATAATCATCCACTACGTAATAACTCATTACCGATTCGAGGTAGTTTTCGATGGCGATGCGGTATTTTTCATCACAAGTGACTATGTCAGAGAGGAGAGTGGCATCCTCACCCCATTTAGAGTTTTTCTTTAAAAACTTAATGGCTTCAGGATAGCCTTCTAAGTTGTCGACTAATGACTTTGTTAAGTTATATTCGTTTTGCTTGGAGTCGAGTTCCCGATTCAAGTCCGAAAGTTCTGTTCTGATTTTTTCAATTTCAGCTTCACACGCTTCTATCGCTTTTTTGTTTGCCTCGTCTTTCGCTACTAAGTTGTCCAAAGCCAGTTGCACCTCTTTTAAGGAAGTGGCATATGTTTTTAGCTTGACCGCTGTTTCTTCCACTGATAGTGAGTGGTCCTGGTTATCGCTCGATGTTTTCTCTAACTCTTGTTTCAGGTTACTGAGCTGTATTTCATTTACCTCCAATGACTTGCGGAGCTGAAATACTTCCTCTTGCTGTGAGCGATAACGGTTGTTGAGAACATTGTATTCTTCTTGCAGCTGTACTGTTTTTTCCTTTTGAAGTTGTCGTTCTTCATCCAAGCCGGTCAGTTTTAGCTCTACTTCCGCCAACATCTTCTCAGCAGATTCCTTTTGCTCTTCCAGGTTTTTGATTTCAACATGGATGCGCTCAAGGCCCATTTTATCTTGCGAGATTTGCTCGTTTAGGTTGGTGCTTTTGTCTGTTAAATAACGTAAGCGTTCATTTTTTATTTTTTTATCGCTTTCGTATTGACGGGTTTTATTGATGTGTTCGTTGAGTGTCTTTTGACGAGAGGAAAGTAAATTTTCCTTTTTAATTAAATCGGCTTTTTTCTTTTCTACTTCCGCCTCTTTTTGGTCAATTAACTTGTGGAGTTCTATTTTTTGTGTTTTGTGCTCGTCAATTTGTTTGTTGAGGGAGTTGAATAGCTCCCGCTGTTTTTCGAGGCTCAGTTTCGCTAAGGCGATGCTAAATTTTTTATATTCCTCTTTTACTGAAAAGTACTTCTCAGCTTGTTTAGCTTGTCGCTCAAGTGATTTTAAGTTTTTCTCAATCTCAAAGAGTAAATCCTCTACCCGTTCTAAATCTTTGTCGGTGTCCTCTAATTTTTTGAGGGTTTGTTTTTTCCTGATTTTAAACTTCGAAACCCCAGCAGCTTCTTCAAAAAGCGTTCTTCTGGAGTTGTCTTTATCATTTAAAATATCATCCACCATTTTTAACTCGATAATGGCATACGAATCGGATCCGATACCAGTATCTAAAAACAGGTTGGTGATATCTTTCAGTCGGCAAGCAACATTGTTTAGTAAATATTCACTTTCACCCGAACGGTAATAACGTCTGGAAATGGTAACGGTAGAATAATCAGTAGGAAGCAGGTTTTTGGTGTTGTTGAAGGTTAACGACACTTCTGCCATTTGCGAAGCTTTACGGTTTTTTGTTCCGTTAAAAATGATGTTTTCCATCTTATCAGATCGTAAAGCACGGGTTTTTTGCTCACCCAAAACCCAACGAATGGCATCTACGATGTTCGACTTCCCACATCCATTAGGGCCTACAATTCCAGTAATGCCATCATCAAAATTGAGAGTGACCTTATCCCCAAAACTTTTAAATCCTTTTATTTCAAGTTTGCTTAGCTGCACTGTTTGATATTAGATTGTTAGATTTGAGTAGTGAGAGGGTAGACGATTAGATATAAGAAACCAGATATTGACGTTTTATATTGATTATTAGTTCTTTATGATAGTCTTTCTACTTTCCTTTTTGTCTTGACTCTTGCTTTTTGTTTCTTTACGATAGTCTTTTTACCTTCTACTTTACTCTTTACTCTTTCTACCATATACCTTCAACTTAAATCTTTTGTCCTAAATTGAATTTAAGTTGAAAAGCGCATCGAATTTAAAATAAAAATAAGACATTTAGAGAATGGAAATGGATTATCTTCAAGCCGGGATTGATTTTTGGGTTTACATCGTGATTGCGGTCATTGGATGGATATTTCAATTGTACAAAAAATACCAGGAAAAAGCCCAAAAAGAAGAAGGTGGACAGTTTTTAGACGACAGAAAACGGGATGTTACTGCGGTACCAACAAATGATTTTGATGAGGTGCTACGCAAATTTTCTGGTGAGCTAAAGCGAGAATCGCGTCCAAATGTTGTACGACAAGATGTTAAGAAGGAAACACCGAAGCATGAGCCCATGGTGAATTCATTAAAAGAATTAAAAGAAAAGTACGGTTCTTCGGTGGTTATGACGGACAAAGACCGTGATCCGGATAGACGTTTTGATGACTACGAAATAAAAAAAGAGAAGCGGAATATTTTTGCCGATATGTTAGACGATTCTGAGAGTTTTAAAAAGGCTTTTGTATTGTCAGAGATTATAAAGCGGAAACAGTATTAGATGAAAAACATGAGGTTTTTTTGCAATCTTTTTTTAGTCTCATTGGTGTCGTTATTTTCATTTTTAGGCTATAGCCAACAAATTGGCTGGTATGAACAATGGGATCAATTAGGGATTTATGTATCCAGTTCTGAGATTGATTCAGAGGGTAATGTTTATCAAGCAGGTAATTTCAAATATAATTTAAGTGTGAATATTAATGAAGTTGATACAATACTTAGTGCAACCAATTGGAACGATATGTTTATCAGCAAAATGGATGAAAATGGTAGATGGATATGGGTTAAGCAATTTGGAAGTGTTGGAGATGGTTCTATTAATGATTTAGTTAGTGATCTCGCAGGAAACATCTATTTTTCAGGTTATTTCAGAAGAGATGTAGACTTTGACCCAAGCGAATCAAAATTTATTTTAAAAGGGTCAGAGCGGTCAAGATTGGGGTTTGTCTGCAAATTGAGTCGTGATGGTGAATTGATATGGGTTACAAAAATTAATAATCTTGATGATCATAGTGAAGGGGTTGGGTTAGTTGTTGATGAATTTCAAAATGTTTATTGTACGGGGAATTATTTTGCTCCCTATAAGATTTGGAGCCCGAATTATTATTCCAATGGTTATTCGGATGTGTTTTTGATGAAGTTTGATATTGATGGTAATGAAGTTTGGTCTAAGAGATTTGGAGGTAGTATGTATGATAATGCTCATAATTTAGCTTTTCTTTCGGATAGCCAATTGGTGATTTCGGGCGCATATAGTAATACTGTTGATTTTGATCCTAGTGATGATACTTTGATAAAGGTTTCTCAAGCTGAGAATAATGCTTTTTTAACAGTTTTTTCTACAGAAGGTGATTTTATTTGGGTAAAAACTATTGATAGTCCTACTAATACAGTTTTTAGGTCCTTAGAGATTGATAAAAATCATAATATTTATACTACAACTTCTTTCGTTGATACTTTGTCATTAACTGTAAAAGGCGTGAACCGAAAAATCATACCATTAAATGGTAGTAGAGATGTTCTAATCCTTAAAATAGATCAAAAAGGTGCTGTCTCTTGGGTTAATCAACTTGAGGGGAGTGGGGGAGCTTCTTCCTTTGATTCTGAAGTTTCAATTGATGGCGATTTTATAGTTTCTATAATCTTTGACGAGGAACTGTGTTATCAGTTAAATGGAGATCGAGTATGTAATAATTCCTTAGGTGAAGATGACGTATTATTCCTTTGGCTTAATAAAGATGGAGAAATTGTAAACCAGACGAAACTAGAAGGTAGTGGGGTTATAAAAGTATATACGTTTAAAGTCAATAAAGATAATGTACTATATGCTTCTGGACTTTTAGATGGAGAAATGAAAATTAATTCAACCAGCGAGATAACAAGTCACGGAAATATTTTTCATGTAAGAATAAATTCTATTGTAACTAACTTAGAAGACAATCAACTATTTAATCATAAATCAACCTTTTATCCAAACCCAACTCAGGGAATAACCTATTTGAATAATAGTCTAGGAAAATCCGTTTTATGGATTTATGACTCCATTGGAAATTTAGTGAGTAAAGTCAAATACCAAAATCACCTTGATTTACGCGGTTTTTCACCCGGAGTTTATTTCATTCATTTATCTAATAACCAAAAAATTGAGTTATTGGGTAAAGTAATTGTAGAATAAATTTAAATAGATTCTTTGACATGCATCAAACGGAATATGGTGAATTATAATGTTGCAGATTATGAAACAAGATTAGTATTGATTTATTAGTTTTTATTCTTTAGTCTTTGAAATTTTCATTCGCCTGTGTTGGTGTTGTCACCAACAAACGAGCAACCGCAAACAACCTCTCAATTGCATAATTGTTGCCAGTCAAATGAACCACAATGGCAAAATATTTACTATGTAAGCACATGGGTCGTTATATTTAACCATGCTCTCTGATGTTTTGGGATTTTAATTCAATTTCCATTTATCGGCTAGTTGTTTATTATAACCATCGCCTTCTTTCGGATTCGGTTCTCCTTTACCTGTGGTAATGAGTTTATATAAGCTATTATTGATGTAGTTAGTCCAACCTTCCTGACAAACGTTATAGCATTCATACATAGGTGTAAGTCCTTCTTGCGTGAAGGTAAGTTTTGTTTTATTTCCCTCTTTTTGGATATCAAAAATCAGTTCATTGCCAACCCATTCGTGTTGATCCTTCACAAAGTTAAAACTGTTCGCTATCACCTTCCAAATTACTCTTTTGTTGGGTTCAAGTTCTACGACTTTCATTTTACAAAGGTGGATATCTTTATAGTGATAAAACCATTCCTTGTTCAACTCATCAGTTGGTCCTTCAATTTCTTCTGACCACCATCCACGCACATTGTTGATGGCTTCATAAACTTCTTTTGGGCTATTGTCTACCACAATGCTGGTGGTGAAATCCGTTTTTTTCATTGGTATACTTTTGATTTTATTGACGCTTAAATTCTTATTGTTTTCTGTTCTATCATGCTTTGTTTCAACCGTATGGGTTAATACCATTATCAATGACGCTAGTGTCCAGATTTTCATATTTTATACGGCAATTAATTATTTTAATTTTCTCTCAAGAGCATTCATATATTCAGTCCAAGCACCTGAACAATTTCCAAAACATTCCAATTTTGGTGTCAGTCCACTATGTTTAAAAGTCACTGTTCGGATACTACCCAGGTCGTCAATTTGAAAACCTATTTTTGTTCCTACCCATTCATTCTGTTTTGTCACAAATTGAAGGGTACAATCAATTACCTCCCAAACAATTTTTTTATTGGGTACCAGTTCAATTAATTTTTGTTTGGTATCGTGTGCACCGCCTGCCAAGAATTCAAACTCATCGCCTAGCGTTTCGCTTTTTCCGGTAAGGGTTTCCCCATAAAATCCAGTCCACCATTTTTCAACTTGCAAAAGCAGCGTGTAAATATCTTTTGACGATTTTGATGATTCAAAACAATATGAAAAGTCTTTCGATTCTACCATTTCCATCGATGAATGTTTTGAGGCTTTTGTATCCATTGTTATAGGTTTAAAATTTTTCTGTAACAAAGATATGTGCTTAAACACCAATTTTTGAGGGTAAATTAGACAATGCTAAGGGTTGATTGAGACAAGTTCATGCTTTAGCTTTGTAAAAAACAGAAGATGAAACATTTAACCATTTTAGTGCCTAATGGACAAAATAACTTGAGTAGTATCATAGGGCCTTATAAAATTTTTAATAGGGCAGATGCCTATTTTGAAGAAAATCATAATAGGAAAATTTTTAAGGTGGAATTGGTAGGAACAAACGAGCAAGTCAACTTTTATGAAGGTTTGTTTACCGTCAACATTCATAAACATATTAAGGATGTCCCAAAAACGGATTTGATTATCATACCTTCCTTAAATCACAATTATCAGGAGGCAATTATGGGCAACGAAGTGTTGATATCCTGGATTCGCGAGCAATATAAATCCGGTGTTGAAATAGCAAGTATATGTACGGGTGCGTTTTTGCTGGCCGCCAGCGGTGTGCTTAATGGTAAAAGTTGCTCGACACATTGGGCAGCGGCCGAAAATTTCAAGAGAATGTTTCCGGAAGTTAAGCTTGAAACCGATCAACTAATAACGGATGAAGATGGAATCTATACCAATGGGGGTGCTTATTCATTTCTAAATTTGATGATTTATTTGGTAGAAAAGTTTTATGACAGGGAGACTGCGATTTTTTGCTCTAAAGTATTTCAAATTGATGTTGCCAGAAACCTGCAATCTGAATTTTCTATTTTTAACGGACATAAAAATCACGAAGATGAAATTGTACTAGAAGCACAAGCTTATTTGGAGGGAAATTATCAAAATAAAATATCCGTTGAGGTATTAGCTGATAAGTTGAATGTCGGACGAAGAAGCTTTGATAGGCGTTTTAAAAAGGCAACAGCGTTTACGCCTTTGGAATATCTGCAACGTATTAAAGTGGAAGCCGCAAAAAAAATGTTCGAAAATACCCGGCTCAACGTGAATGAAGTGATGTATGATGTAGGTTATAGTGATGCAAAAGCATTTAGGGATCTATTTAGAAAAATCACTGGAATTTCTCCATTAGAGTATAAGGATAAATATAATTATCAGTTTGCGGGAAAATGACTGGTAATGCTTTCGCCTGTGTTGATGTTGTCACCAACAAATGAGCAACTGCCAGCAAGCCTATTAAGCACAAGGTTCGCTCTGCTTAACCTTGCGCTATGAGATGTTCAGTTTACTGTTAAGTCAATTCAACTTCCTCTCCATCGTTCAAAACGTAACATTGCTCTTGTAAGTGATTCAATTCTAAAAAGTCAGTCAGATAGATTCGGTCTTCTTTACAAGGACTTATTGCTTCCAAATGGGTTATCCAAATAGTGGAGTTTGGATGGTAAGTTGCTAACTCCTTAATGTCTTGAGCTGTCATAGTAACAGGTTTACCAATTGCAAATGTAGCTGCACCACCTGCCACAATGATATGTTTGGGCTGATGGGTATCAATAGCATTTTTCATATCATGACACCAAATTGTATCTCCGGCAACATAAACAGTATTATCTTGATGTTGAAAAACTAATCCATTGACTTGTCCCATTTTTTCTTCAATCTCACCTGTGCCGTGTTGCCCATTGGTCAGATAAATTTTGATTTGGTTAAAGCTGATTTGATTATTTAACTCAAGTGTATTCTGAAAGCCGTAAGCAGTAATTGCTTCAATAACCGCACTTGGACAAATGATTGGAGTGGTTTTATCAATTTGTTGAACTGCTGCTTCATCCCAATGATCTGGGTGGAGATGAGAAACAAAGACGGCATCAATGCGGTCTAGCTTTTCTCTTAACTGATCATCAGAAAAAGGCAAGTCTACAAGAGGATTTAATCTTTGATCATCTGTCCAAGGAAAAACGCCAAATGAACCTTTTTCACCTAGCATAGGGTCGATAAGAAAAGTGCTGTTATCGATGTTAAGTTGTAGAGTGGCATTGCGCCATAATTGTAATTTCATTTTTGTTTTAATTTTATATATTTTGACCGTTTTAAAACAAACTTAAAATAGAAGGTTACACCTAGCAAGAAGGTTACTTGGAGGTAACTTTGTTTTTTATAAAAAATGAATTATAAAGATTTTGAAAACTGTGGGTTGAAAAAAGCTTTAAATATGGTTTCTGGAAAGTGGAAGCCATTGATTCTATATTTTCTTTTTCATCAAGGTGAATTTCGGTTCAATGAGCTTTGGCGTACTATGCCTAAAATATCTAAAAAGGTGTTAATTGAGCACTTAAGACAAATGGAAATTCAAGGTTTAATAGTAAGGCGCGAAGAAAATGGATTTCCTCCTGAGGTGTTTTATGACCTATCAGAAAAAGGTAAAGAATTAGGCCCTATCCTTGCGGCTTTGGATGAGTTTGGGTCTTAGCAACTAAATTCGTCTTTAATGGTGTTGTCACCAACAAACGAGCAACTGCCAACAAGCTTATTAAGCACCAGGCTCGCTCTGCTTAACCTTGGGCTCTTGGTGTCGTTTTTATTCTGATTTTTTTAAGATAACATTTTGATAACTATACGGAATCTCGATTTTTTCTTTATCAAACCTTTCTTTTATAGAGTACAATAAATCGCAATACATAATAAATCCATTCGCGGGAGTATCAGCATAAGCCCAAGCCTTTAATGTTACGGAAGAGTTACCTAGTGCCACCACTCTGGAAACAACTTCAGGTATATTGTTTTGTTTGTCTTCAATAGTTCTATTATCAATATGAAGGGGGTGTTTCATTATTTCCTCTTCCATTATTTTGAGGGCTTTACCTATATCCGAACTATAGCCAATTCCAATTTCTATCATCTTACAGACTTTAGTTTCAGTCAAGTTTTGATTAACAATTACTTGAGTGCTAATTATTGAGTTTGGCACAATAACACGATTGTTTTCAAAGTCCCTAAGAACTACTTGCCTCAGATTGATTTCTTCTACAATTCCACTATAGGTTTGATTAAACGTTATTCTGTCATTAATTTTGAATGGTTTAAACATTACAATTAAAAAACCACTCATAATATTGCTAAGGGCTTGTTGCGAAGCTAACCCAGCTACAAGAGATAAAATACCTGCACCTGCCAATAGTGAATGGCCTACGGTTTTCATTTCAGGTATTTGTATAAGTGCAAATGAAACCCCAATTAAATAGATAATTGCTGTAATGGCTTTCTTAGCAAAAACATAACTGGTCGGGTCGATATGCTTTGTAAGAGTAAGTTTCTTAATGTATTTACCAGACAAATAATTAAAAGAAAAAGCGATAACAATTGTAGTGATTATTACGATTCCTACAATGAATGCTATTCTAAAATCTATAAAAATTGAATTTATCATAATTTCTTCTCAAGCTTTTTTAAGATTTCCAATTGTGTCGCCTGACTTTCAAATAATGTTTGAATTTGTTCTTGGATAAGAAGTTCAATTTTCTGATTCAATGTTTTTATTTCCAGTTCAGCTTTTAAGTTAATCAAGTAGTCATTTTCAGCTCTTTTTCGGTCTTTTTCCTCTTGTCGATTTTGACTCATCATGATAACCGGAGCTTGCAATGCTGCAATACAGGAGAGAATAAGATTCATCAAGATAAAGGGGTAGGGGTCAAAGTTATCCTTGACGGGCGTTAACGTGTTAAAGAGCACCCATGTGACGAGAATGATAAAAAAAGAAATAATAAAAGCCCAACTACCTCCAAATTTTGCAACCTTATCCGATATGGTTTGCCCTCTGGTGAGTATTTCTTTAGGAGGATTTAATAGATTGTTTGTTATTAAAGTTTCTTCCTCAATTGCTTTCTTAACAATTTCTTGGAGTTTTTTTACATGCTCTGATTTAGCGGATAAAAGCTTGAATATGTCGTTGTCCATTTTCTATTATTAATCGAGTTTGTTGAAATGTACTGTAACGCCACCTCAATGTACTGAAGTGTAATAAGTAGTTTTGAAGTTTGCTCGTTGAAAGTAGCGATTTGTGCGAATTTGCAAAACAGATTTCTCACACTTTTTGCGATTCATAGAATTCGCGGGATATCAAGTTACCAACACACTTATCTATCCCACCGGACACGCTTTGGCATTATAGGCAATGTTGGCGGTACTTTATACCCTTTTCTGAATCCAAATGTTTTCTTCTCCTTTTTCAATATAATTTTTAATAACATTTAATACTGACAATGAAGAATAACCAATATCATAGATTACACCGTCACCGGCAGTAAATTCACCTTTAACTCTATGCTTCCCATGAGACAGGCAAAAAATCCATTTACGAATTTGTGGATTAAATTAATGGAAGGTTTATTCAAGAATTCTGTTTTTCAAATCCATTGACACATGCAAGAATCTGGTTATTTCGATTGTGTTTTCATCAATGGTTCGATAAAAGATAATGTGTCTGTTTGCCCTTAATCCAAATAAATTATTTGTAATTCCTTGATATTTGACACCAAGATTTGGGTTAATTGCAACTTTTTTGCAGTTTGAAATTAACATTTGATAATAAGTGTCAGCTTGATTTTCTGACCATTTATCAAAAGTGTAATTCCAAATATTAGCTAAATCATCAACTGCTTTATTGGTTAATAGATATTTAGCCATTTATCTTTTTATTCTTTTTTAAAGATTCAAGATGCGTTTTTGGTTGGAAATCAGAAGCGAGTCCGCTATCAATACCTTCTCGAATGGCATTTTTCAGTGCTATTGCTTTATTTTCTTCTTCCTCTAAAAGCCTTAATCCAGCTCGTATAACCTCACTTACATTTTTGAATCTTCCTTCATTGATGCGATTACTAACAAATTGATCGAAATAACTCCCGAGTGATATAGATGTGTTTTTTGCCATTTCATTATAGTTTACTTTAAAAGTACCAAAAATTGGTATAAAAATCAAATTTTGATTTAATGGTTTGCATATGGCTTGTGGCGGTTTCGGAGCACTTTCCTGTCCACCAAGAACAAAGCTGGCTACGGGGCGAAAACCTTGCTGACAGCCGTTCCCCGCCATAAGCTATATGTGTTGTGTGCGCCTTGAATAGTGAATATAGGTCAAAAAGTTGACCGTTCAATACTCAATTTGAGTCTGGAAATGTTTCAAAAGGGTACTTTACTACTTGTAAAATATAAATCGTTATTACTGAATATATCATGACAAGAATTGATATTTACTCTGTGTCTTTTGATAACTAGAGTAGTAAAAATCGAGAACCTTATTGTTAAGTTCTATTTGTTCGTCTATGTCAAGATAGTTCTTCATTCAAATTATGCCCAACGCTTGTGTAAATATCAGTTGCGTTTTAGTTAAGATAAAGTTAACGGTTTAGCACTTAGAAAATCATAGATTTTTGGTTGTAATTTATCTAACACAACAGAAAAATCTATGATTTTTCGACTCGATAAGTAGGGGGCAACTGAACCCACTAAACAGCAATTGCAATTTTACACCTTGTTAGCACAAGTTTATATTTTTGAAATTTTAAATGCATTGTAGGCGTAGGTTGATTTATTTGTAACTCGAATAATATAATATCCTTTGTTTGAGTTTTTTGGGAAGTTGATTTCTAGCTTAGTTCCCTTTCTTTCTACCTGATTTATAACTTTTCCATTTAGTGCAAGAATTGTAACAATGTAATTCAAATCGGTGTTTGCATTAATTATTATCGTATCAGTTGAAATTTCAGTAGGAAGAGGTTTAACTATTTTGGGTTGATATTGGGTCATGAGAACAAAAGTTTCTGCTGAAAATTGAGTAACAAGAACAGGGAATATGTTCGCTTTAATATTATTGTCATTGCATAATGAAATAATCTCTTCTCTATTATAATTACTTAGTGAATCTTCTAAAGATGGAGCATCACCTATAACTAATATCGTTTTAGTTGACTTTTTTCTCCATGATGTTTTTTGAATTACGTTGGCTATTCCATCATAAACAGATTCAGGATAATCACCACCATTTGAAACTGTAAGTTGATTTATGAATTTTCTGATTTTATCATATTTATTTGTAAGATTCGTTTCTGCCCACCAGTTTTTACCATCTACATTTTTATCTCCATAAACAGCTATTCCAAGTTTAACATTATCTAATGATTCAATTTGGTCAATTATTAGATTTAGATTGATTCTGACACTATCAATATCATTTTTCATACTCCCTGTTTTATCAATAAGAAATACTATGTCTGCCCCTGATTTCCCGTGTTTCTGTAATACTTCTATTATAGTATTATGAACTGATTCAATGGATGAGTTATAGTAAAACTCACCCCCAGTTGAATGTCCTAGATGATAAAAACATTTTAATGCGGTATTATTAAACATAAAAGTGTCTAATGGTGGTGGAGTGGTATCTATTATAACAGTCGCTTCAACTGGGCTTGTGTTACTGTTTACACTTGTATCTGTGTTAGTTGTGTTACAAGAAAAAAGAAGTAGAATTGGAGTGAAGATTAAGAAGAATTTCATTGATTGAGTTTGTTTGTGCTAACGTTTACTATATGTTTTCGTGGCTGAATTAAAGGTAGTGAAATTACGGTTTAACACGGAGTCAATCTGCAAGATTGACTTGCTAAATTATTCTAACTAGTAAGTCAATCCTGCGGATTGACGGACCTTCTATGAAGAACATAAGGCTTTCTTACCACTAACTAGCCATGATTTTATACAGCTTGTTATGGTGATTATTTACAATATTTATCAATGATTCCTTTATCATCATACCCCAGTTCTTTTGCTTCTTTTATGTATTTACAACCTTGTTTTATTTTATCTTGTCTCAAGTAGAGAAACCCTTTATTCTGTATTGTATTTGCCTTATCTGGTTCTAAGTCCAAAGCTTTATTATAATCATAAAGTGCTTTTTTGTTCTGGTTTAGAATCATGTAACATCTTCCTCGATTGTTATAGGTGCGAGCAGTTTCACCATTAATTCTTAATTCAATGTTATAATCGTTGATTGCTTCTGTAAACATTCGAAGACCTTCATAGGCTAATGCTCTATTGTAATAGGCCAGCTTGTTTAAAGAGTCAATATTTATACATTTTGTATAATCTTCTATTGCCAGTTTATATTGCCTCAATCTATAATAACAACATCCTCTATTGTAATAATAAACTTCATTGCTATCAATTAATGAAATTGCTTTGTTGAAATACTCTAAAGCTTGAAAAGCTCTATTAGATTCATTATATGCATATCCAATTTTGAAATATGCATGACCATTATTAGGGTAAACCTTTAGTTCCTCTTTAGTTTTTTCGATAGCTAAATCGTACTCATTCATCCATAAATAGACCTGACTAATTTCTCTGTAATCAGTAGAATCACCTTCTGCAACAACATTTGAAATTGAGTCATACTCCTGAACTTGTTTAATAGTCAATGTTTTGGCAATCTTTATAAGGGATTCTTCATCCTCGAGGTTTATAAGAGTGACCACTATACTATCTTGAGCTTGAACAAAGTTTATACTAAAAGTCAGTAAAAATATTATGTTAATTATTCTCATTTTTTTATTCTATTCTCCATAACGTTAAATATATGAATTGTAGCTGAATAGAAAGCGATGAACTTTCATCCCGATAGCTATCGGGATACCACAAAGCCAAATCTGCGATTTGGCGTTTTATTTTCTTCTCGACATAAATGCCAAATCGCAGATTTGGCGCACTCACAAGTAACCACAGACTTTTGATAAACCACTGAAACAGCTATAATTTCATATATGGTGTTATGTGCTTTTTTTAATCGAACAGACTATAAGTTTCTCCAGGTTGAAGTTTGCCTTCTTTTTTATAAATCTCATCTTTTAATTTTCTAATGCTATTAAAGTTTTTAAATACAATTAGAGGGAATTTCTGACCAAATAAACGTGAATAGCTCTGTAGTGTTAATTCGTAATATTTACTATATAATGATTTGATTTCATTTTCGAAATTTTCATCAATTTCATAGTTTTTGATTTTCAGTTGTTTGACAGGGATTGATTGAAAAACAATATGGATAATGAAATATAGTCCATGAGTAAGAATTAAGGCATTTGTTTCAGTTTCACCCCATATATTGTCTTTCACATGGTTGTTTATAATTCGGTATACTTTTGAAATTCTCACTAGTTCAATACCAGATAGATCGGAGTTAAACAGTATTGTATAAGGAGGGTTGTTTGTGTCTTCCCACAATTTTCCTATTTCCCGTTTTGCTAAAGATGAAAAATCAACAGAGCTATTTCTACACGCTAGAGCGACAGTAGCTTCTTCTAAATGAAAATTATTATTGTCACTTTTTATAATTGAATCATCACGTTTATAAACATAATTTATGTTTTCTAACGCAAGTTCTGATTTTAATTTATGCTGATTTTCATCTAATGAAACGAAATCTTTTTTCTCTATTTTATTTTGAGTATTAGTAGCGATTGTTACTTTTTTGTCAAAATTTGGGGGGCAATTTTCAAGTGAAATAATTCTAACAAAAACATTTCCTTCTACAGTTTTTTCAGGATTTTTTAAAAAACTTTGATAAATACTTCCAACAGTTTGCGCTCCATTAACAATAGTAATGTCATCACAATAAAACTTACCATTCGATCTATTAGCACCACCCAAGGCGGCACGAGTGATTTTCTTTGCAAGAATAGTAATGCCATTATTTAAATAGAAGAAGTTTTCAGGGTTACTTATCAAGGATTTTGTGATATTGTTATTAATGTCACCATCCCCCATAAATCCTCTTATATTTTGAGCAAAGAGCCTTTTTTTATTGTTCGAAAACACTTGAGCAATTTGCGCGCAATTTAATATCCCAAAATATGACTTTAATGGTTCATCTATTTTCCCCCAGTTTGTAAGGTCAAGTTCAACATTTATGGGTTCACCTTCAATACCTAGAGTAAGGCATCTATGGGCTTGATTTAGGTTGAATTCTTCGAACTCAATTATTCCGTCACCTCCATCTTCTTCAAATATAAAATCAGTAATAGTTTTAAGAGCCTCTTCAGATGCATTGCTTCCAGTATAAGCGAGAATTATTTTAATCTTTATATCTCTGTTACTTAAAGCATCCCTTATATCGTCTTTTTTGGATTTAACTTTCTCATTAAAATCAGAGAAATTCATATTTATGATATCCTTAATTCCTTTGACGAATTTTAGAATTTCACCTTTATCAGGTGCGCCATTTCCGCTTTTAATCCACTTTGATTGTAGTAAGTAAAATCGATTGTGTTTTTTATCAAAATAAATAGAGTCAACACCATTATCACCGAATCCGTCAGTTATGGAATCTTTAAGGTCTGAATAATGAATTGTATTACTTACATGCTTTAAGCTATACAGAGCAAAGGAACGAGATAGCAACATTTGCTCTTGTTGTTCACCAGAAAATTGTGAAATGTCCGAAATATCAATCAAGTCTTTGACTTTTCTATCTATTTCACCTTGAATATGGTTTAATTTTAATTTGCTCATCTAAAAGTTCGTTGCACATAACAATCGAATATAAGCTATTGCTCATATATCTTTTTTATAGTCTATAGTTACGAATAACCACAAAATCTTTGTTAAATACTAGTAGCAGTGTTTTTTAGAATAAAGAGGTGGAGCCTAACCATAAAATAGCCGTAAATTATACGTATAGTATACGTATAATTTACGGCTAAGTATTTTATTAATTTTTAGTTAAACTAAAAAAACCTCGAAGATCGTCTCCGAGGTTTTTTGGAATAAGTTTACCCGATTCCGCTATGATTTCCTAGGTGGTGTTTTCGATTTTTATTTCATCAGCGCAATCAATAGATAAGTCAAACCAAAAGCAAACACAGGCGCAATTGCCCACACGAGGAAGAAACGTTTAACAGTTTTATTTTTAAAGGTGTTTTTGAAGCCTATTTTACTAATGCTTAAGGCAATAAAGGCCGCACCGTTTAACTGCACCAGCGAAGTTGGAATCCCTTTAGTCACAGAGGCTAATAAAAGTAGACTAGCTACTGTAATTGCGATTACTGTGGCATAAAATGGACTCACCTCTATAATTTCTTTGCCCGTAGTTTCTGTGCCTTTATGCCCTAATAATGAGCTTCCTATTGCGAAACATGGGGCTACAAGTAAAACAGAAAGGATGATAATAGGCATAAAATTTTGAATGGAAGTTTGACCCACAGCATTTGCTGTTAACGAGGCAATAGGGGCAGCAGCATTGGCCACATTGTTGGCACCAATAGAAAACGAAACATAGAGCGAGGAAGCAATTAACAATGCGTTCAGCCCTTTGTGTTGGTATAAGTGAGCGTAATCTGCACTAAATACTTTTTCTTTAAGCAAAGGGAAAATGTACTTAGAAAGCAACAACAAGATAATAAAGGATATAATTGGTAGTATGACCCATGTTGGGATTATTTCATAGAATAATTTGTGCGTGTTCAAACCATCCAACGCAGTGGCAGCACCAGCAATAGCTAAGACTGTTGCCTGACTTGTTGATTGAGGAACACCAATTAAATTGGATATTAGCAAAGCTAAGCCAATAGACCCTAATATGATGGAAGTGTTTAATGGTGTAAAGAATGCTTGTTCCAACAACCCATTACCTAGTGTTAATGATACTTGCTTACCCGCTAATAATGCCCCTGCAAGTACCATCACACCAAATAAGCCGGGAATGACCCTTCTCCTGATCACATTGGATCCATAAGCAGCAGAAAAGGCTGGTGCAGTACCACTTCCCCCCATGTTTACGGCTAAGAACATCGCTAAAAGAAATGGAATAGTTAATTCATTGAATAGTCCGGTCATGGTTATAAGGATTTAGATTGTTTAAAATTTATGGTATGATGAATGGTGAGGCGTACAATATTTCTGTTATAAAAGTCGACTCCTGATTTTCTTTGTTGAAACCAGTTGAAATAGCCTACTTCCACACCAAAGTTGGATTGAGGCATATACTGAATGCTACCACCGTAACGATTTTGGTCAAATACATTTTGAACAATTTGACCACCAATGTTGATGAAGATCTCATCAAAAGTTTTTAAGGTGATTGTTGATGTAGGACTATACCTCAGTTCTAATTTATAGCGGGTACGGTTATTACTGTAGTCATAGGAGCCATCCGATTGTTCAAAAAATCGAAACTCTGACCAGTAGCGGTGACTGAAGGTGATTTTTTTTGACAGCACTTGTTTGTATTCCAATTCTACTTGTGGACGTAATTCCTTATTGATGGTATAATTAGAGATCTCTGGATCATGAGGAAGTGCTTGTCTAAAATAAGTGAAGGCGATACCAGAACTCCAGCCATTACTTAATTTTCTTTCGAGATGGGTACGCGAGACAAATTGATGTTGTCTCCAGGGAAACCAGTACGTGCGTTCTTCTAATTCCTGTATCACCTGATAGTTTTCATTTACCTTTAATTTTAAGTTGTAGCGATTCCATAATAATTTTTGTGATTCAATATGTTTTTGTCCTCTCACACTATTAGCCAATAAGCCAATCGTGATAAGTAGTAGGAAAGTATGTTTTATTGGGCTCATTGTTGCTTTTTTAGATAGTTCACGCAAATCTAATTAAAAGCTATAATACCTACCAAATTAGTAGGATATAAAATTTTAAAAAAAATTATTTTTTAAGTTTTTTCTCTCGCTTGACGATATCTGCCAGGGTAGCAGCCTTTAGTCGCTTAACGGTTTCATTTCTAATTTCCATCGCAATTTGTCGTATTCCGCAGGTTGCTTCATCGATACATTCTTCACAACGTTCATAAAATTCATGTGTGACACAGGGGAGCAGACCAATTGCACCATCAAATAATCGCATTACTCGTGCCATGTGAATTTCTTGTGGCGTACCATTGAGAGAATATCCGCCATATTTTCCCTTCTTACTGTTCAATACACGAGCATTTTTTAGCTCTGTCAAAATGGATTCTAAAAACTTTAAAGGAATTTTCTGCTCTTCAGCAATGCGACTTACAGATATCGGTTGATCATCCAGGTGCTTAGCGATAAAAACTAGCGCATTAATAGCGTATTTTGACTTTTTAGATAACACAGATTAAAGATAAGAATTGTAAGTTAGATTACCTTTGTCCTAGAGTTTCAAATAAAAAATATCCAACAAGTAGAAACAATTTCGAACATTTTGTAACACATGTTTAGTTTTCAAAGGGTAATGTCTGTAATATGATTTGCTTATAAGAGGATATGTTTATCTACCTCGTGGACTAGGGACTTGCAAAGTGTTTTTTAATAATAGTTCACTCAATAAAGGCATTATTTACTTTCATCCAGTTGTTTATGTGACCCATCACAATAGGGTTGTTTTTTAGATAACCCACAAGTACAATCATTGATGCCAATGCCATCTAAAATTCGAGGCATATATTTTTCAATGCGAGACTCACGTGTTTTAGCTTGTTTGGCGCCAGAAAAATAAAGATGATATGCACGTTGTCGGCCAGGGGTTAAGTTTTCAAAGGCAGTCTTTAAGGCAGGCATCTCCTCTAATTTGTTTTTAAACTCGTCACAATAAGTTAAGTCAGTACTTTCTTTAAAATCAACTTTAATACCTGCTTTTTCAACTTCAATGGCTTCATAGATATAAGCTTTTAAGGTAGCCTTCATCGCCACAATTTCTTCAGCACTCGTCAATTTAACCATTCGTACCGACTGGGAGTTTTCACCGGGAGCCACTAAAATCTGCTCCGCGTCATTTAACAAGACACCTTTAAAAAAACTTAGCGTACAATATGCTTTAAAATTACCTATTAATAGAATGTTGGTCCCATTATAAGTATAACAGGGAACCCGCCACTTCAATTCTTCCTTGAGTTGACACTCGAGGAGCAAAGCTCTTAACTGTTGCATCTCTTCCTGCCATTGTGATGCGTTTTCTATATATTCAGTAACCTTTGAATTCATTTAATTGGAATCTTCTGTTTGTGTAAGATAATATTAGGATAGAACAAAATCAATAGAGCTAATCCCAATTAAACCCGTTCCATTCTATGATTGCAAAATACTTGTGTACCTTCGGTATTTCATAAGTAACAAAATCCTTTAGAAACAATCGATGAATATCTATCAACAAATTGAAGCGAAAATTATTGAAGCAAATCATATAGTAATCACCTCACATAAATCAGCTGATGGAGATTCAATCGGTAGCTCATTGGGATTATTACATTTTATAGAAAAACTGGGTAAAAAAGCAGTGGTTTGTCATCCAGATCTTGCTCCAGAGTTTTTGTTTTGGCTGGATATTTCCTCAATACTACTAATGACCGACCAACCAGATGAAGTGAAAGCTGTTTTTGATAAAGCAGATTTGATCTTTTGTTTAGACTATAACGCTACTAATCGTGTTGGACCCGAAATGCAAGCCTTATTGGAAGCAGCTACTGCTGAAAAGGTGATGATTGATCATCACTTAAACCCTGAACCATTTCCCTCATTAATAATCTCTGACACCTCTGCATCTTCTACTTCACAATTGATCGTTGAATTAATCGATCAAACAGGGCATTCAGACTTGTTGGATGAAAAAGTAGGTACACCGCTCTATCTAGGCATATTAACCGATACGGGCAGTTTTCGATTTCCATCAGTGCAGCCTCGTACACATGAGTTGTTAGCAAAATTATTAGCAGCAGGGGTCAAGCATCATTTAATTCATGAAACGCTAAGTGACAACAACACCGTATCCCGATTGCGTTTGCAAGGTTATGCGATGAGTGAAAAATTAGAGGTGATGGAGGAATATCAAGTAGCCATCATTTCGTTGACAAAAGAGGAGTTGGAGAAGTATAATTACAAAAAGGGAGATACTGATAATTTGGCAAATATGGCATTATCAATTAAGGGAATGAAAGCTGCCATTGTGTTTACCGAGCGGGATGGAATGATGAAAATGTCTTTTCGCTCTAAAGGTCAGGATAACCCCGTAAACGTATTAGCTGCGGAAAATTTCAGTGGAGGTGGTCATGCTAACGCAGCAGGAGGAATGAGTGAACTTTCCGTAATGGATACCTTGGAAAAGTTAAAAGGTTTAGTACCTCTTTATTTTTCAAAAGACACCTGATGCGATTTATACCAATTTTTTTAGAGACTAACTATTATTAGGAATAGGTAATTAATCACACCTTGCGTGGAATTTAAGGAAAAATTTATCAACTACTTACTTAGCGTATTAAGCGTGTGGAGCAAAATGATCCACTGTTTTTATAAGCAGTCGGGAAACTTTTCTTGTAGAATTTTGGTGAGCAACTCTTTACTCAATGGTTTTGTTTCAAACCCCATCACTTCATGAATGTCTTTAGCTCTTTTGATGTCATCAGGATTTGCTGAGGTCGTTAAAATGACAATCAACACTTTTGCTTTTTGTACCTCACTAAGTTGTTTGTATTCATTCAAAAACTCCCATCCGTTCATTTTTGGCATATTGAGATCCAGAAAAATTAAATCAGGAGGCGTTTGATTCTCTTTTTTGAGGTAATCTAAAGCTTCGATACCATTCATTGCGGTATCAATCTTATTGACAATATCCATTTCTTCAATGATTATCTGATGATAGTAGTTATCATCAATATCGTCATCGATTAATAATATACTGTTAAGTTTTTTTCTCATGTGTAATTGCTATTTGTTTTTTGGTATTGTGAAATAAAAAGTACTGCCTATCCCGAATTCTGATTCCACCCAAATTTCTCCGCCATGCAATTCAACGATTTTTTTGCATTGGGAAAGTCCGATACCTGTACCATCATATTCTACTCGAGTATGTAGACGTTGAAATATAATAAAAATTCTGTTATAGTATTGTTTTTCGATGCCAATGCCATTGTCTTCTACTCTAAATACATGTGCGTTTTCTGTTTCTGAGGCAGAAATAGTAATGATAGGAGGCGTGTCATGTTTTTTAAATTTAATGGCGTTGAGTATTAAATTCTGAAAGACTGACTTTATATCATAACAATTGATAACTGGTAATTGACTGATGTGAATTGTTGCGCCACTTTCTTGTATAATAACAGTTAAATCGCTGAGCACTTCTTTTAGCAAGTTTTCGCAATTGGTGGTTGACTTTGCCATGTCTTTTCCAATTCTTGAATATTCAAGTAAATCAAAGATGAGGCTGGACATTCGGTTCGCTGCACCGCTTATTCGGCTCATGTAGGAGTTGATTTCTTGACTAGAGTTGTGCTCTAATTTTTTAGCTAATAAGGTAGAAAAATTGGAAATGCTTCTTAGTGGTTCTTGCAAGTCATGGGAAGCAGCGTAGGCAAACTGTTCAATCTCTTTGTTTTTTCTTTTAAGCTCTATATTTTTTTGGTTAAGAATTTTTTCGGCTTTATCCTGTTCTGTGATGTCTTGAACGGTGCCAGCCATTTTTATCACTTCTCCATTCGTGTTTAGTATTAGTTTACTAATTCCCTGAATAACTTTTGAGCTGCCATCCGGCAATAGAATCGTGAATGGCATTGGTGCACTTTGAAATTCTAACTCGCCTTTCTCCTTAAATGCAGCTAATGCCTTCTCACGATTTATTTTCATTCGTGTTATTGATTTAGCAACATCCTCGGGTGCCATACGTTCCATGGCTTTTTCCATTGTAACATCAAACCGTACATTGCCATAACCATAGACGTTAAACATCTCGTTCGACCATCGTACTTTATTTGTCAGCATGTCCACCTCCCAGTTTCCTATTTTAGCTAACCGCTGAGCATCATTAAGTATTTCTTCACTTCGTATTAATTCATTCAGATGAAATTCCAACTCTTCTGACATGGTATTTAAGCCAACGGCAATAGCATCTAGCTCATCACCCTTATCACTAATCTCAATTTTTTCTGAAAAATCCATTTGAGTGATTTTTATCAATGCATCCATAATTACATTGATTCTTTTTTCATTTTCCTGGATGAGATTGGTTTTAAAAATTAAATCTTTTTGTGCCTGTTGTTGTTTTTGCACCCAATGAGCAAGTTCTTCACTCATCGTATTTAAGGCGCTAGCCAGAAAGCCAATCTCGTCATTGGAAGCAACTTGTGCTTTTGCACTATAATCCCTTTGAACAATGTTTTTAGACACGCGAGTAAGTTCTTCTAACCCACTAGAAATTTCTCTTATAATATAAAAAGTAAGTAGCAATCCGCTGAGTCCTAAGGTTAATGCAATAGTGTGTAATACTAAAGCAGTAATAGGTGACAATTGGTCAAAAGCAAAATAGAGTGTGATGAGTTCAACGGTTATAAACAAAGCAGTTATGCCAACAACGAAATACAATTTCTTTGAAACAGAACTATTTTGAACCCATTTAAAAAAGAAATATTTGCCCACTGCTATTTTTTTATAAGTATTGCTTTAACCATTCTTTGGCTTCTGTTTCTTCATTAAACATTTTTACAGGATAGGGTTGCTTCTTAATGCTGAAAAATAAATTGGCCGTCATTTTTCCTACGGCAGATCTTGAAATGATTGCAACCGCTTTAGCAATTTCCGGAATTACTTCGGCAGCATAGTCACGCATTTCTTTGTTTGCGGGGGTAGCATCGGAACTGTCAGAGAGTAGGCAGATTTTTTTTCCTCCTGTAAGTTTTTTTAATTCTACCATTGTTTTTTTTGCTTCTTCAACCGTTTGTTGAGGAACTTTTTTTGCTACAGAACAAAGTATTCCATTCTCATCAAACCACATGATTGAGTTAGGGAAATCAATGATTTTAGTATTTTCTGGAGGTAGCATTGTTGTTGTCTTTTTTTAAATCAATACTATTAATTATATAACTGTTAAGGTCTATCTTTAAAAGTTTTATAATAAATTTAACTTTATTATTTGTCGTTATTCTTAATACGAACTAATTCATCCTAAAATCACAACACGCAGGAATAAAATATTCAGTTGGAATTCTCCGACAAACATAATTTTCTCCTCTAAAATAGTATAAAATATCAGTTCATCGCACTTAAAGTTTGTTTAGTTGCAATGTGATAGGGGAGTGAATTAAGTAAAATATAGTCGTTGGTAGAGTTCCTTAATGGACAATTTGTCCATCTTCCATCTCAATAATTCGATCGGTTTTAGCAGCAAAGTCCTTGTCATGGGTTACAATGAGTAAGGTTAATTGAAGCTCTTGGGTGAGGTCTTTAAAAATGTTAAATACATTGTCGGCATTTCGGCTATCCAGGTTTCCGGTGGGTTCATCACCCATGATAATACTTGGGTTGTTGATTAGTGCACGTGCGATAGCTACCCGTTGTTTTTGTCCACCAGAAATGCGCGAGGAGATTTTGTGAGCCTGGTCATCGATTTCCAGGAGCTTCAGCTTCTCCATCGCGTCATGTTCAATTTCCTGATGGCTTTTGATTCCTAGCTTCTTAGCCGGTAACATCACGTTTTCAAGCACGGTAAATTCAGGTAGGAGGTAGTGAAACTGAAATACAAAGCCAATGGATTCATTGCGCACTAACGCTAAATCGTGATGCGGTGTGGTCGTAAGGTTTTGTCCTTTGAAAAGTAATTCACCTTCATATTCAGTATCCATGGTGGAAAGAATATAGAGCAAGGTTGACTTTCCACAACCCGACTTCCCCATAATGGATACAAACTCTCCTTTATTCACGCGAAAGCTAATGTCTTTTAAGGCATGGAACTTCACGGGGTCCAGGAAATATTTGTTGATATTTTTAGCTTCAAGTAAAGTCTCCATTATTGTCCTCTAATTATTTCTACAGGGTCAATTTTTTCTGCTCTTCGTGCTGGTAAATAACCTGCCATAAAGGTGGATACCAAAGCAAAAAATAACCCTATGCCATAGTATTTGATGTCGTGGTTCACCGGGAATGTTTTGATGGTAGGTAGCGCCTCTGTTTCAAAAGGAGCATAATCGATCCATAACGAAACACCAAAGCCAAATAATAAACCAACAAAACCACCGACTAAGCCAATTATAATAGCCTGACTAATAAAAATAGTTTTCACATCTTTTCCGCTAAACCCCACGGCTTTGAGAATGGCGATGTCATTCATTTTTTCATAAATCAACATATTGAGGATATTGTAAATGCCAAAGCCAGCAACAATTAATAACGTGATTGAAACCGCATAGGTAATCAAGTTTCTGATGCTGGTTCCTGTTTCTATTTGACTGTTTGCAGATCGAAAATCAATGGCATAGACGCCATATTTCTTTCTAATTTCTTTCGACTTTTCATAAGCCATTTCTACATCATTCATTTTAACATAGATGTCGGTGATGTAGCTTTTGTTTTGCCCTAAAATCTTTTGTGTCGTGTTAATGTTGGCATAACTCTGCATGTTGTCGACATCGGCCAAACCACTTTGATATAATCCGACCACTTTTAAATGGTGTTGCGCACCAGTAACGGTGGTCACCTGGATATTATCACCAATATTAAGCGACATTTTATCGGCAATACCCGCACCCAGAATAATACCGTTCTCAAAGTATTTTAAAGCATCTGAACTACCTTCAATTACATAGTCTTCAAAGCTAAAGAGGCGTACTTGTTCTTCAACATCAATTCCTTTAATGATGCCATTGAGTTGAATGGTACCATCCACATAAAACACTTGAGCATTTACTAATGGGGCAACCCCTTTAACGTCAGTATCTTTTCGCAACTGTTTCATCAACGGAGCTGCATTGTGAATGCTTTTTTTGGTGTGTTTTGGTTTGATGGAGTGTACCTGAACCGTTTTTTGTTCGAGGTCAAAATACGACTCTACAGGTTGTTTTTCACTAGGTTTTATTTCATTAAAAATGTGTACATGGGGCGCACTATTTAAAATCAACCCATCTAACATCTTGTTGAGCCCCGTCATGAAGCTGATCAAAATAATGAAAGAAGCGATTCCAAAGGTGACTCCTGCTGCTGCGATTAGCGATTGTTTTATTCGGGATTGCAGGTGCTTTTTTGCAATATTTAGGAGGAGCAGATTCACTTGGATTCCGGCTTTTTAAGTTCAGTATCCGCCTGCAGGCCTGATATGATTTCTACTTTATCCAACCCTAAAATGCCTGTTTTTACCGTGACTAAACCATCCACGGTGGAAACGGTAGAGTCGTTGACTAAATACTCCCGGGGAATAGTAAGGGCAGCTGTTTTTTGATCAATAATGATGTTAGCCTCGCCAGATAAACCCATATAAAGTGTTGGCGGCTTGGAAAGGAAATAACAATCCACTTTAAACGACTGCGATTGCGTATCCATCATCGGATATATTTTAGCCACCTCAGCTTCAAACACCTGATTTGGGTAGGAATTTAAGGAGATAATGACTTTTTGACCCAGTTCCACGCGCGCTACATCCATTTCATCCACAAGGAGCTCTACTTTAAAGCTATCGGCACTACCGATGATGGCAAAAGGTTCTTGCATCGCAATAAATTCAGCTTCTTTTTTCATGACATCGTAGACGCGTCCATTCAAATTGCTCGTCATCAACAAATCTTTCGAAAGTTCTTTGTTGGTTTTCAACTGGTTTTCTTTGAGTTGAGCATCTGTTTTTAATTCCTGCAAGGTGCGTGCATAGCGGCTTTTAATAATATCCAGCGCATTTTTTGATGTGGTGTAAGCCAGTTTTTTGGCTTCTAGGTCCTGTTTAGTCCCTACGTTTTTATCATACAACACTTTTTGTCTGAAGTAATTGAGTGAATCGTTTTTAAGTTTAAGTTGTGCGTTTTCCAGTTCAGCATCAATTTCTTTGAGCACGGTAGCTCTGCTGTTGAGGTTTCTTTGTGCTAACTCGTACACAATTTTAGCATTGTCATAGTTGAGGTCGGTGGTTTTGCTTTCCACCATAAAGAGGGGAGCCCCCTTTTCTACATCGTCCCCTTCTTTGATGTAGCGTTTATGAATTACGCCTGAAAGGGTAGAATAAACCGTGTAATAATCATAAGGCCGCACCGTAGCAGAGGAATACACCGCCTCTATAATTTTTTCTTTCTGAGGGTGGATGACTTCGTTTTTCTTATTATTGCACGAAGTGAAGAACAATAAAAGTAGTAGAATATATGTGACGAATTGTTGCATTGTTAATGGACCGATTGTGTAATCGTCAAGTTCTAAAAATTCTGCTAAAATGCTAAATAGTAGGAGAATGAATTTTAATGATTGATATCACTATCCCAACTGCTCCACCTCATCAATCTTATCGACTTCCAACACAATGTACCCCTCATCATCCGTGTGGAAGTTTCGGGCAAATTTAGCGTTCCAAACCAGTTCCTTAAAGTCATAAGAGTGGCGGCTGTGTACAATTTGGTTAAAGGCATCATCAAACCCTGTAATGAGAATTAAAAACTCAGCCTCGTAGTTTGCTAAATCTGCCTGAGTTAAGTTGAATAAAGGGCTTTTGTCGTCAATAGCGTGTACAATGGTCCAGGTCAATGGGAAAAACACAATTTTACTCGTCTCTAGGGCAAGGTTGTGGTAGTTCTTATTAAAGGAACCATCTTTTGCCGTATCCACTATTGATAGGATAACACGTGCGTCTAAATCCATCAACTGACTTTTTCGTTTATTAATGATTTTAAACTGAAAAGAAGTTTTGTCCTGATAAGGGCTAATAATTGCTTTGTCAGAAAAACGAATTTTTGCATTGGGCTTCGAAAACCGACCATATAATAAACCCGTTGCCATCGCAAAGCTAAGTAGGCCACACAACGCTTCGAAGCTAGCGATAAGGTTAGCCGCCAGGCCTTGTGGAATAATTCCACCATATCCCACAGTAGTAAGCGATTGCACACTAAAGAAATACGCTTTAAGAAACTGGGATAATAAATCATTTGGTTCGCCTCCTCCTGATAAGTTCGCATCAACAGCTAAGTAGAGGGTGGCAAACAAAAGGTTAATAATTAAATAGGTTAATAAAACTAAGCTTAAAAAATGAACCCAGGAGATAGTAGTCAGGTATTGATAGGTGTTATAAAAATTAAATCCTTCACCCGCCCGTTTGATGTTGAAATCCCCTTGATGGTTAATAAACCGTTTTGTTTTACGGAAATAGATTTTACCAATTCCAGGATCGTTTTCTTGTTGGATGTTGGGATTCATGGGGATAGAAGAAATAGGTCCTATTGCGTTGACAATATAAAACCTTTTTAGCCAGCATTTATAGCTGTGAGGGCGATTTTTCAATGAGCGATTTCAATCGCTAACTTACTTAAAGGTTATCGCTTTGATACCATTCAGCAAAAGAGGTGCTGGTTTCGTACAATTTCAAGCTATGTAATTTAATTGTAGGTGCAAGGTGTGTCTTAATTATTTCAGCAAATCCATAGACTAAAAATTCGCAGGTAGGTGCATAAGGAGTGTAGACTGTTTTGTCATTCCGTTGAGTAAGTACCTGAATCAATTCGTCATCAAAACCTTCTTCCAGCACAAGGGCGTGATCATACACATCTAAAATGTGTTCTTTCACAATTTTCTTCAGGTCTTTAAAATCCATTACCATTCCGTTTTTCGGATGGGTGCTGTCTTGGATAGTTGTACCGAGCACCGTTACTTCCAGTTTGTAGGAGTGACCATGAATATATTTACATGGGCCATCGTACCCTTTTAGGGCATGAGCCATTTCAATTTCAAATATTTTGGTCAATCGGATCGTGGGCATTGGTGTTGTGCTTTTTTAAGAAGCTGCAAAGATAAAAAAACAATACGGAAAGCTATTTAATTATTCAATTGAAAATCAGTAATCCTATTATAGAAATAAAACGATATGGAATTTGAATTAATTTTCTTCTAAATTTTTATGCAAAACGCGTATAACTTATTAGCTTGTAGAACTCTTTAATAGTTTTAGCGTATCGTTTTTAAAATTTGATATATGAAGATTTTTGTTGTTGAGGACGACCC
Source organism: uncultured Cytophagales bacterium (assembly GCA_963849955.1). Lineage (GTDB taxonomy): Bacteria > Bacteroidota > Bacteroidia > Cytophagales > JAAEPT01 > CAWFGW01. The sequence goes on from CAWKJU010000006.1 coordinate 183,145, forward strand.
TTTTTATGCCAACCTAATACAATACGTACTAGAACAGAATCCTGAAAATGAGGTGTCAAAATTTGAAAACGGGAAAGAAGTCCTGGATAATTTACACCGTAATCCAAACATTGTGACCGTTGATTATTCACTGCCAGACATGTCGGGAGAGGAGTTGCTGAAAAAAATCAAATCACGAAGTCCAGAAGCTTTTATAATAATGATATCTTCTCAAGAAGACATTGCTACAGCGATTTCGTTACTTAAATTAGGCGCTTACGATTACATTGTAAAAGACGATGATGCTAAAGACAGACTTTGGAGCACCTTTAGAAACTTAACCAGTCAAATAGAACTCAAAGAAGAGGTTGAAGATTTAAGAGGCAAAGTAGAACAACAATTCGATTTTGCCAACAGTATTATTGGAGAGAGTGAAGCACTTAAAAAATCCTTAAAACTGATCGATAAAGCGGCAAGAACAGCTATTAATATTACAATTTGTGGAGAAACAGGTACAGGTAAAGAAGTAGTGGCAAATGCCATTCACTTTAACTCAGCCAGAAAGAAAAAAAAGTTTGTCGCGGTAAATATGGCCGCTATACCCAAAGACCTGATAGAGTCAGAACTCTTTGGGCATGAAAAAGGGGCCTTTACAGGAGCAGCCAACCAACGAATCGGAAAATTTGAAGAAGCCAATGGTGGAACAATTTTCCTGGATGAGATAGGGGAGTTGGATTTAAGTCTTCAAGCCAAGTTGTTACGCGTCATTCAAGAAAATGAAGTCGTGCGCGTAGGTGGGAATAAACCCATAAAATTTGATGTTCGCATTATTACAGCTACCCATAAAAATTTAGCTGAAGAAGTACAACAAGGTAACTTTAGACAGGACTTATATTACCGGTTGATTGGTTTACCCATTGAATTACCTCCATTACGCGATCGCGACAAGGATATTGTATTGCTTGCCAAGGTGTTTTTAGAAAAGTTTTCTAAATCGAATAAAACAGCAAACGCATTTTCTAAAGAAGCTAAAGCAAAACTATTGCAGTATCATTATCCCGGAAATGTCAGAGAACTTAAATCCATTGTAGAATTAGCCGCAGTAATGGCAGAAGGTGATTTTGTAGAAGCCGATGACATCACCTTTAACTCGCTAAATTCTACCGATGATTTTATGATTGTAGAGGATACATTAAAAGGCTATACCCGTAAAATTATTCAACATTTTCTCGATAAGTATGATTCTAATGTGCTCAAAGTGGCAGAAAAATTGGATGTCGGAAAGTCTACTATTTATCAAATGATAAAAAATGAAGAATTAACCATTAAGTAGATGAAAACAGAGATAACATTTTTTATTCAAGAAGAGCTATGAGTTTAGAGGAAATAAATGCTTTAAAAAAAGCGCTTGAGCGTGAACGTGAATCGAGAGAAATCACAGAAAAGACGTTGGAACAAAAAGTTTCATCACTTGATGAGTCCAATCAGAAGCTAATAGATATAAACGCTAGTCTTGAAAAACAAATTCAAGATAGAACCAAGGAACTTGAACGCATTGCACGGTTCCCAGGAGAAAGTCCTTCTCCGCTCATACGAATGAATAGGGGGGGCGCAATTGAATACATTAATCGATCAGCAGCTGCCTTAATTAAGTCATTTGATGACCATAAGATCAACGTTAAAGATGTCTTTAAATCCTGGTTGAAAGAAGCTTTTTTGGAAAAAGTCAACTTGACTAAAACGCTTCAGTGTGATGATACAGAATATAAGGTGATCATCGTGCCCATAGCAGAATATGATTATGCGAATTTCTATTTTTCAAATATTACGGGCGAACGAAAAGCCACTAAAAAACTTGAAGAAAGTGAACAACGCTACCGCAAAATCGTTGAAGAATCAGTTGATATTATACTCAAAATTGATGGTGATGGTGATTTAATTTATATCAACCCTGCAGCAGAAAAATTCTTTGGCTATACCAAAAAAGATTTATTAGGAACAAACTACTCGAACCTCCTTGCTGGAGAATGTAAATCAAAATTTTTTAATTCTTTTGGTAAGATAAGTCGTAAAGAAGTAGAACCCATCTCCAACATGGTCTGTTCTGTTCAAACACGAGAAAAAGGGGTGCGATGGTTATCCAAAAACCTGCAAAGAAGTACGGAGGTTACGAGTTCGTCTTTTACCATTATCGCCCGTGATGTTACTCAACAAAAGATAATTGAGGATAAACTACTTCGAAGTGAAGAAAAGTATAAGCGAATTATCGAGAATATGAAGCTCGGGTTATTAGAGGTCGATAATGATAATAAAATCATTCGGGTCTATGACCATTTTTGTAAACTCACAGGTTATTCCGAAGAAGAGCTGGTAGGTAAAAAAGCGATGGACGTGTTAACGGATGAAGAAAGCCGTAAAAAAGTTCAGGAACATCGTGAAAAACGCTTCAGTGGTGAAGAAACCGTCTACGAGGCACTTTTAAAAAAGAAAGATGGTACAGAAGCGTGGGTGCTTATTAGTGGCGCACCTCTCTACGATGATTTTGGGAATATAACAGGATCCATTGGCATTCACTTAGATGTTACTAATCAAAAAAATGTTGAAAGAGAGCTGATAAAAGCCCGGTTTAAGGCCGAAGAATCATCACGATCCAAAGAGCAGTTTTTGGCTAACATGAGCCATGAGATTAGAACCCCAATGAATGCAATTATTGGGATGACTGATTTACTATTGGATACCAGTTTGAATTCTGAGCAACAAAAAATGCTTAAAACGGTACAGATATCCTCTAAAAATTTAATGGTTGTCATTAATGACGTACTTGACTTCTCAAAAATTGAATCTGGAAAATTGACCATTGAAAAAATCGGATTCAAACTGAGAGAGGTTTTGACTCACATAGTTAAAACAAAAAAAATCAAAGCGGAATCTAAGGATATTTGGTTTGAATTTAACATTTCAGATGATGTACATGATATCCTTATTGGGGATCCATTCCGATTGACGCAGATTTTATTAAACCTATTGAGTAATGCCAATAAATTCACAGAAAAAGGGGGTGTTAAATTTACTGTATCCTCTCTAGGGATTCATGATAACATTCAACAAATCCAATTTAAGGTTGAGGACACGGGGCGAGGAATATCGCCTGAAAAACTGGAAACTATATTTGATGTCTTTAGTCAGGAAGATGAAACCATTTCACGAAAGTATGGAGGTACAGGATTAGGATTATCCATTACTAAGAAACTGGTAGAACTGCATGATGGAACGGTTGCAGTAGAAAGCACGATTGGAGAAGGAACTACCTTTACGGTTCAAATAGGCTATATTATTGGGGCAGAGGAGCAAATTCTTAAGGTTAAACCATCCAATATTAATTATGGTGCATTGAATGATTTACGTATCCTTCTCGCTGAGGATAATGAGTTTAATCAAGTACTTATTCAGACATTATTTCATCAGCATTCCATAGAATTAGAAATTGCTAATAATGGTGCCGAAGTGTTGGAGAAACTTAGTGAGTCAGACTATGATATCATTCTCATGGATATTCAAATGCCCGTAATGGATGGGATTGAGGCAACTAAACAAATTCGGAAAGAGACCAAGTGGAATGACTTACCCATTTTAGCGCTAACTGCCAACGCATTTAAAAAAGAACTGGAAAAATATAAAAGTTATGGAATGGATGACTCGTTATCTAAACCATTTCAACCTGATGAGCTTTATAGCAAAATAATTGCTCTGGTAAAGAAAAATGAGAGCCGTAGGCAGCCGCAGAAGGCTGACGAAGTCAAGCTATATGATTTGAAGAAAATTAATACGCTCTTCGGTGGTAATATTGAATTAGTTAAGAAATTAGTCGACTCATTTGTTGAACACACGCCTGGTGTACTGGATGAATTAAGTATCGCTGCTAATGAACATGATTGGAAGAAGGTAAGTGCACTGAGTCATCGTCTAAAGGCTTCCTTAAATACTATGTCTATCAATTCTTTATCTGACGATATTCTTGCTTTGGAAGTCGATTATCAAACACTACCAGAAATAGAGAAAAAAAAGAAAGTGAGTCGGGTGGTCACGATTACTCATAAAGTCCTGGCGTTAATGGCGGAAGAAGGTTTCCAAAATCTGGAATAATGTCCAGTAACCGAAATCATTTCAAGGTATAAAGTGCTTTTTTTGCATTTTTTTGATGTTGGAACACTCTTGGAACACTATTTTTTAAACAAACGTATCACACCATGAAAAAATCCGATTTAATATTTATAGTAGAAGATGATCATTTTTATGCTTCAGCAGTCAGTGCCTATTTAGAAAGCATGGGATTTGAAAATATAGCGATTTATGAGTCTGGAAAAGAATGTTTAAAAAACATATACAAAAGACCACAACTTGTATTGCTCGACTATAATCTTGCAGACACAAAAGGGATGAATATTATGTTGGAGATTGTTTCATTTGATTCCAATACACCGGTTGTCTTCATTTCAGGTCAGGTTTCAATTCAATCAGCGATTGATACACTCAAATTTGGTGCTTTTGATTATATCCAAAAGGACAACTACGCCTTCGATAAGTTAGCGGACATCATCGCTCGAATTAGCGAAGGACAACAAGTGGTCGTTGCTCACCAAAAAAAGAAATATAAAAAACAACTGCTAGTTGGAACGGTCCTCTTGGTTTTAATTGGTGCTATCACGCTAATTTCTTTCTAATGATGCGTCTGTTACATTTATCAGTTGTTATAATTCTCTTGGGGATGAGTACCTCTTGCTCCAAACTAAACATTTACACGGTTGACAATACCCAATCGGAAGTAGATAGTTTAATTGCGTCACAGCAAGCGTATCGACCACAAATTCGAATTGACGATAAGGTAAGTGTGAGTGTTTGGGGACATGAAGGTATGAGTATCGGGTCCGTATTTGGTATCTACAACTCTAATGAGGTTTTTGGAAAGTGGTTATTAGTTAACCAGGACAGTACCATTATACTCCCTAAAATTGGTCAGGTGAAAATAGGTGGGATGACCATGGAGGAAGCGAAAGCATATTTGACAACACTCTATGCAGAACACCTGAAAGCCCCCGTAATCGATATTAAAGTACACAGCCATGAAGTAACGGTGCTAGGTCAGGTGATTAAACCAGGTAATTACGCCATTTACCGAGGGCAAAACTCCTTAGGGTACATGATTGGAGCTGCTGGAGGTACAGATTATTATGCGCAATTGCATAAGGTGAAATTAGCTCGTGGGGACATGTCTTATGAATTAGATCTTACTAAAATGACTCCTTTACAGATGAATAGAATCAATTTACTGCCTGGAGATATTTTATACTTCCCGACTAAAAAAGGCAAATCATTGGATAAAAAATCACCCGTGTTATTAGCTGCCGCAAGTATCATTACCACGTTATTCCTAATCTTTTCAGCCAGCCAAAAATGAGAGAAGTTCAAGATATCAAGCGTTTATTGTACCCGCTGGTAAAAGGTTTGCCATTGGTTCTTCTGGTGTTTACAACCGCTGTGGTTGTGGTCTGGAGAATGACTAATTATCAAACACCAATTTTTGAAGCCAAGGCTACGATTAAGTTAGATGATCATGCTACTGGATTTTCTGATAACAACCTGTATAAAGACTTAGATATTTTTTCAGAAACAAATGACGTGCTCACAGAAGTGGAAACGATTAAATCGGATATTATACTGTTGGCCGCATTGGATTTAATGCCAACGAACATTGAGTATTATCGCGTGGGTGAACTCCGCACTTCTGAATTGTATAACAAATCACCTTTTTATATTGAGTATGACACCAATAGGTTTGCGTCTTATAATGAACTGTTTCACCTGAATATCTTAAATGAAAAATGGTTTAGTATCAGCCAAGAAGCCGATACGTTAGTGGGTGAATTTGGGAAAGAATTTCTCTTCAAAAATAATCGACTGACAATTTATCAAACACCTTTTTGGTCATCAGAACATGGTGAAGAAAACCTGGCCGATGCTTATCAGTTTCGCGTGAACACCAATCAATTTCTGTTGTCCAATTTTGTGAAAGGTAACCTGTTTATAAAAGAAATCGATAAAAATGTAGCCGTCATACAGATTTATTTTGAAGGTGAAAACCCTCATCGCGTAGCGGATTTTGTCAATGCGGTTGCCAAAGCATACCTCCAAGATCACATTTCAAACAAAATGAAGGCGGCTAAAATGACGGAAGAGTTTTTAGATTCCCGTACTCAAGAGGCTTTGGATCAATTGCATGAAGCAGAAAACAACCTGGAAAGCTATCGTCTTCAAAATTTAGTGTTAAACATTGAACAGGAGACAGAAACAGACTTGCGAAAAATAGCGCAACTCGATATTCAACAAGTGAATTTAAATATGAAAAAAGTCACTCTGGATAGCTTAGAGCACTATGTCCTTACCGATGTAGATCGTTTTCTTGAATTGGCTCCAAGTTTCGAAGCTTATGGAGGGCTGTTGTACACGGAGTTGATGAAGAAATTGAAATCTTTGGAATCAGAGAAAATTGATCTTTTAAACCGGTTTACTACTGCGAGTGAAGAGATTCAAATCATCGATAAAAAAATCAATGATTTAGTAAGCTACTTGGTTGAAAATATTAAAAACCACCGCATTAATACCGTTCATCAACTCAATCTGATTGAGGCAGAGATAGAGCGCGAGACACGAAAATTGGATAATCTACCCTCACGGGAAAAGAAAATGGTGATGTTGGAAAGACAGTTTAAGCATTATGAGGACTTATTTAATTTCTTAAAAAAGAAGCAGATGGAAGCTGGAATTGCCAAGCTGGCACAGCTGAATTTTCACCGGATTATCAATCAAGCGATTGCTCCTAAAGAACCTGCTAGTCCTAACCGTGGATTTAATGTTGGGTTAGCGGGCTTCTTGTCCTTGTTGTTTTCTATCGCTTTTGTCTATATCGCTCAAGCCATACGTGGGAAAATAAACTCCCGCTACCAGCTCGAAAATATGTCAGATGCTCCCGTTTTAGGTGCTGTAAAAAAGGATGTGCATCTTAACGCTGATGGTAGTTTGGATGCCGTTATCTTATCGCTCATCCCACACATCAATAACAAAAAAGGTGTTAAGATAGCATTCAACTCTTCAATAGCAGGAGAGGGTAAAACTTACTTAGCCCATCAAGTTGCAGTCACCTTAGCCAGTGTAGGTCGCAAGGTTTTATTGCTCGATTTTAATAGCCGAAATAGTTCATGGAAAACACTCCTTGGCGAGGATAATAATGCCGTCTCTTTAGAGAATTATTTTTCTGGTAAAACGGCTGTGTCGGAAACAACAAACTCAAGTAGATACGAAAATTTAGAAGTGGGTGGATTTGAAAATTCACTCCAACCAAATCGGTTTTATTTATCAGATAAATTTTCAGATAAATTAACGGAATTAACTAACGTTTATGATGTGGTAATTATTGACAATTCTGCCTATGCTATTGCTTCAGATGCGGATGTGTATATGGGGTATTCCGATTATAATATTTATGTGGTAAGACACAATTTTACGGATACAAAATATGTGAAAAACATCAATGCTATTGTTCAGAAGTATGGAGTAGAAAGGGTAGGGTTGGTGTTGAACGATGTACCTAAGGGAGTGAATTATTCAGGCGATTTCTATGGAAGCCGTTACCTTTATAACAAGCCAAAAGGTTTCTTTGCAAAGGTTAAACATTATTGGGAGAGTTATAAAAATGCGTGGAATATATGATTCGTCTTTGGCACACATATCGTAGCAAAATCATTATATTAACCGATCAGGCTATCGTTAGTGGTGTGAGTTTTTTGTTGAGTATTTTACTCGTCCGTTTCACCGATATTCATGTCTTCGGTGAGTTTGCTTTAGTGTTAATTGTTGCTCAGGGAGTGGTTGCCATCAACCAATCAATTATTACTTCACCTTATCAGTCATTATGGTCTGAATTACAAATAGATAAGTATGTAAAAATGCTTAAGTCTATGCAGTTGCTAATAATATTGGCTATTTTGTTATTGTGTTCTGTGGTTCAAGTAATTACGTTGAATTATGATCTTGGATTAGCAGCTCCGGTAATTTTACCTGCTTTTGTCTATTTTGTAGGTGTTGTCTTATTCGATTTTAATCGAAAACAAATGTACCTGGAAGAGCGCTATCAGTTAGTATTATTAAAAGATGCGGTTGTGATGGTTTCACAAGTTGTACTGATTATAGTCGCTCACGTCTGGTTCCAACTTTCCACCGTACAAGATGTGCTTTGGCTTTTGGGCGGCACTTATTTAGTGGTAGATGTGTTCTTTTTCTTTTATACGGGGTTTGTTGCTAAACCAACGCTGGAGCTCATTTTAAAACACTGGCATTTTGGAAAATGGATGTTAGGAAACTCAGCCCTGCAATGGTTCTCAGGAAATTTCTACATCACGGTTGGTGCAACGCTACTGGGGGCTGAGATGGTGGGGGTTGTTCGGATAGGTCAAAGCATCATTGGTGTATGGAATGTTTTTATTCAAGCACTTGAAAATTATGTGCCGCCATTAGCAGCAAAAATATATAAAAATAATGGCTGGGAAGGTGTGTCGAAATACCTCTTTAACCTAGGTGTAAAAGGTGGGTTGATGGTGAGTTTGGTAGGTGTGGTGTTGATCGTTTTTCGCAATCAAATTTGGGAATTGTTTTATGGCAATGCGTTGTTAAATTATACGTTCGTTTTATATTGGTTTGCACCCATTCTATTATTTAATTTTTTAGGGTTTCCGTTTCGTTTTGCTATTCGAACCTTGTCGCAAACCCGTATTTTATTTGAAGCCTATATCTTGTCTTCTTTGATGGGGTTTGCAACAGCCCACTGGTGGGTTAATTCCTTGGGGATCCATGGAATATGTTTAGGGTTGTTGGCTACTCAAGTGATTATGCAACTGTGGTATTATTATCGTCTAACTCAATTTACAGGTTATGGAAATCATTCATATAGTCTTAGGTAGAGCCAACCCTCATCGGATGAATGGTGTCAACCGTGTGGTACATAATTTGGCGACAGCTCAAACCGCTGAAGGTGCTGATGTAGCTGTTTGGGGAATTACCGCATCAGCCGATTTACCTGATGAATTAGAACGTACTTATACTACGCGTTGGTTTCAACCAGCAGCCTGGAAGTTTGTGGTCGGACAAGAATTACAGACTGCCATTAAAAATCATGCGCATGCAGTATTCCATTTGCATGGGGGCTTTATTCCTGTGTTTTATCACCTCTCTCGTTTGTTGAAAAAAGCTGGCGTTCGTTTTTTCCTCACGCCTCATGGGACTTATACCGAAGGGGCGATGCAAGGGAATGGTGTAGTAAAAAAAATCTATTTTGCTCTGTTGGAAAAAGGATTACTTTCCCGAGTCACAGGTGTACAATGTCTGGGGCATTGTGAAGTGACCGATTTGAAAAAGTTATACGATAAAGTAGCGATTACCACCATACCCAATGGACAAAATTGGGAGGAGTTGATAGTAAACAAAGATTTTTCACCCGACAAGCAATTTATAATTGGTTACTGTGGTCGTGTCAGCCGGTGGCAGAAAGGAATGGATATTTTGTTAGCTGCATTTATCCGGTATAAGAAAGAGTATCAGGGAAAAGGGTGCTTGCATCTCGTGGGTGATGGTGAATATAGGGATGAAATGGAAAAGGCTGCAATTGCGGCTGGTTTAAGTGACCAAATTATCTTTCATGGAAAGCAGTTTGGTGAGGAGAAAGTGATTCTATTGAAAAATATGAAGGTCTTTGTGCATACATCACGGAATGAAGGGTTGCCAACGGCAGTAATAGAGGCAGCAGCTTTGGGCATTCCTTCCATCGTTAGTGAGATGACGAGCATGGATCGTTACATCACCGATCACAATGCAGGCTGGGCATTACAAAGCCTTGAGACTGATGCGGTCGCACAGGTTTTTGTGCAAGCAGAAGCGGCTTTTCACTCGGGTGAGCTAGTAGATAAAGGAAAAAATGCTTTAAAGATGGCTCTGGAGTCATTTGATTGGAATGTAATCTCAAGACAAACTTTTGCCCTCTATGCCGGTTAATTCAGTCGTCCTATCCGATAAAGTACCTCCCAGGTATGTATTATTGCTACGGTTTTTCCTTGTGGTTAAAATATTTGGCTTTTTAGCCATCTCTGAAAGCGCTGGAGTCAACAAAGTGATAAAAATTGGTATGGGTACCTCCATGACAATAGGTGTGCTTATACTCACGTTAATGATGTCGCGGAAAGGTTATCAGTTTCGAACGGATGCCCGAAACAGTTTGTCTTTATGGTTGTATGTTGCGTATTTATTTTTAGGTACTGCCTCTATTTTTTGGGCCAATGATTATCATTTTGCCATCATTCAAATCTTTCGTGACTTTGATTTATTGGTGTTTTCGTTTTTGTTTTTGAGAATTATGCAAACCTTGAACGCCTATCATAGCGAAGCAAAACTTCAGTTACCGATGATGTGGAGTTATGGTATTTTTTTTAGCTCCTTGTATTTTCTGCTTGGTTACTGGATTGATCCCGACACGTTTATGCGCTTAACGCATGGGGGAGAAGTAGCCCGCCTGGGAGGATATATCATGAACCCTAATGAATTAGGAATGCTCAGTAGTTTGGGCGCCTCAGTAATCATCCTGGACTTTACCCGCGAAAAAAAGAAGTGGTTATATGTCGTGTTTTTAGCTGTAAACCTGTATGTGATGTTTTTGACAGGCTCTCGATCTTCTAGCATTGGTTTTATCCTGGTGTGTGGCTTATTGACCTTGCGTTCGAATAACCTGAAAATAAAAGCCTTGATGGTAGCAGGGTTTATCTTTGTAGTACCACTTGCCGTGAACGAAATCATCTTAAATGAAGAAAAGGGTGGGTTGGATGAAGTAATGAGTATGACCGGACGTCTGCCGTTTTGGAAAGCATTATTGACGGAAGGGTTACCCCAAGAACCATTTTTTGGCTTCGGATTTCAGAACATTTACTACACGAAGTTTTTTCAAGGGAAAAATACTTATCCCGCTTCAATGACCCACAACACGTTTGTTCAGGTACTCATGAACCTGGGCTTAGTCGGGTTTTTTATCGTGATTTTTCAAATGGTGCTTACATTCCGAAGTGTCATCATTGATAAAAATGGACAGAAGAAGTTTTTCTTTTGGTGTATGTTTACTCCTTTGTTTATCAATAGCTTGACCGAATTTGGCATTTGGGGTGAAACCAATTATGGGATCTTGTTTTACCAGATGTTGTTTTTGTGGTTTGTAGTAGAGGCAAAGCCTCCGCGGCAAAGTAATTTACAGATGACAACTTAACACTTTTTCAAAAAATCACACCTGTTTAATTTTGTTATAAGGTGGTCATACAACCACTCATTAGAGCAGTTCATGAAGTCTTTTGTTTTTTTGTTGATGATTATAAAGGCTATTAACCTTATTCCATGTCAATTTGTTAACATGGATGGCAAAGGTGTACCTTGTGCAGACGTTGCTGCTGTTAGTTCGTACAGGGATGTACAGGGTACTTTTGCTATAGTAGGGCTGTTCAGGCAAATAGCGTTTTTAGTTCAAGGCGTTTTATTAGGCCTATTTAGTTATGGGTACGCCTCACAACATTATTTCCGCATAAATTGGAAAATGATCCGACCCAATGCTTGGTAGCCGTTCTAGCTTAATTAGTTGAAACTCCTTTGTTAAAAAAATATGATCCAATGGCCAACGCATAAAGATGTTTTTAGCATTGTAGCTGTTGTAAAATCCTCGTCCTACTCTTACATCATGTAAGATGTTATGAGTACCGGTTAGTTTATCCGTATCCGACCAGACAACATCATTCAAATCTCCAGCGACCAGGGTGGGGAGTTTTTTCTTTTGAACTTTTGCCCCTAGTTTAATCATGGCCATTTCATCCTGTCCCACATTATCAGGTAAGTCCTCAAAGTGAGAAGGAGGAACGGGGTGCACAGTAAAGATGTTAAATTGTTTACCGTTTTTGAGTGTTATTTGACCTTCAAATGACGGTACATGCTCATTTTGAAAATAATTTACCTGAATGTTTTCTAACGGGTATTTGCTGTACAACACCATGCCGTAGGTAACTTCATTGATAGTTTTTTGCGCATAAGGATAGTTGTCTTCAATACTTTTTAAGTGGTCTGTCCACCAACTATCGATTTCCATTGCTAAAATTAAATCCGGTTTCTTGGACTCTATCAACTTTAAAAGAAGCTTTGGATCGTGATTAGTCATTTTAACATTCGTGATTAAAAGACTGATTTGGTCATTAGTGGAAAATTTTCCTTGTTCTGCCGTAGGTATTTTTGTACCCACCATATATGTATAGTTGATTAAATAGTGACTCTGTACACCCAATGCCGCTATAAACCCTATTAGAAAGGTATAATCATACCATTTCCATCTTTTCGTGATGAGTAAAAAGAGTACCAGGCTTATGATTGACGTTAAGAAAAACTGTAAGCGAGGGAAGTCAAGCATTTTTAAAAACCTACTTTCTGTGTTTCTTAAAATGGATAATAATGATCCTACCACTAGCACTACGGACAGAATACAAAGGAGAAGATATAATGCCTTTCTTAATTTTTCTATCATCGGTAGGTATGTTTTATCAATAATTAAACTGCTGCTTACAACTATAAAGTGAATCTCCCACTAGGAAATAGAATGGTACTTTATTTTTCCAATATAGAAATAAAATCTATTCTAGGTTATTCTTCGGCTCATAATACAGTATGATTGCTCCAGAGTCAAATGATTTCGTCTGTAAGAGTTTCAAGGTAATGGTTTCACGGATGTTTTTAAATAAGGGTAAACCATTACCGATGATTAGTGGGTGCACACACAGCTGGTATTCGTCAATTAAGCCAAGTTGGGTTAAGGAGACAATTAAACTCGGGCTTCCTACTAAAATGTCTTTTACTGCTTGCTGTTTAAGTTCCACAACCGTTTCTCTAAGGTCTTTTTTCGCCAACCGGGCAGATTCCCACCCGATTGCAATCGGGTCATCTTGTTTCAGCGTGTGAGAAAACACAATTTTGGGGATGTGGTCGATTGCTATTGCGAAGTCATCTATTTGTTGATTACCAGTCGGTTCTTTGAGTATGGTTTGCCAGTATTTCATCAATTGGAAGGTTGTCCTACCGTACAAGGCAGTGCCACCATTGTTTAAGAGGTCTGTATAGTGTTGATGGATTTGTTCATCGGGAATACCCGCTGTGTGGTCACAAAAGCCGTCAATAGTCATGTTTATAGCTGCAATTACCTTACTCATAGCTGTGATATATTGTTTGTCTATTTAATTTCGAGGGCGGGATTAATACCATAACACCTCCTCCGAATATATGAATTGTAGTTCAGTTGCTCAATAAAGCATGAGTAAATTGATCGTAAAAGGAATAAACGGTTACCTCTTTAAACATCGTCCTCGTGGTTCATCACCTTCATGGAGTACGATTTCAGAATGTAAAAATTCAGCAGCAGCGGCTGAATCTTTGACTTTGGAGGCACTGCGTTCCAACATCGCTGATTCAAATTCTTTCAACACATTTTCTCTGATTCCTGTCTCTCGCCACTGTGAAAGTGGTCGGCAACCTCTGGCAATTTCACGTGCCAGTGCCAAGGCATCCAGCAGTGCCTGGTTGGCACCTTGTCCTTTGAAAGGACTCATTGGGTGGGCAGCATCACCGATGAGCGTGACTGCTCCAACGTCTTCAAATAAATGTGGTGCGAGCAATTTTCGATCATATACGGGGTAACCAGAAACGTGTGTTGCTGGGGTGGCTGCTAATATCTGAGGAATGGGATTGTGCCATGGTGTTGTTCGACAGGCTTCTTCTTTGAGTGCTTGACACCCCTGTGCACTTAATGCTTTGGCCGCTTCTTCTGCTAAAGGGAAGCTAAGCTGCCACATCACCGAATCGGAGGTATACGGCATCATGTAAATTCGTTCATTACCATTGGCGGTTTGAAATACCGTGGCGGAGTCCAGCAAATCACTTTCTACCCCTTCGAGTGCGTGTAAGGGACAAATACCTAAAATGACAATGCACCCAAGGTAACGTAGCGGAGTAGCATCCTCTCCAATGATTAACTGACGGACGGCACTGCGTATGCCATCAGCACCGACCACCAAATCGGCCCTGGCATGCTTGATTTTACCATCCACCTGAAAGTTAAGTAGCATTCCTTCATTAACACTTTTTTCAAAATTGATGAAGTGGTGTCCCCACTGTATGGACTTATGGTCACCGAGTTGCTCCAGCAGCGCCAAACGCAACGACTGTCTTGCGATATGCACATTTGTACGTTTAGGAGCAGTAGTCACACCTGACTGCACCCACTTTCTCATTCCCCATTCACCCAGAACTTTTCCCTCCGTATTATGGATGACGTGTTTAGTAGAAACAACACCTTCTTGTAATGAAAAAATACCCAACCCCTCAATCGCTTTACTTGCTTGCTGTAACGTAAGGCCGTAGCCCTGTGCCCGGGCTTCAAAATTGCTGTCGCGTTCATAAAGGGTAAACGGAATACCCCGATGTAGGCAAGCCACTGCTAAAGCCACACCGCCAATGCCGCCACCAATGATGGCTACGTGCGGGTAGTTGTCGTGATCTGGAGTTGGAGGGTTGGGAGAGGGGATTAACCCCGAACCGTTACAGTTTATACAGGAGTACAGATGTCCCTTCGGTCGCACGGGGGCAGGACCTTCACTGTTCGACTTTTCAAATGCATCTAACGCACGCTGGTAGTTAAGTCGGTCTTTTTTGCGAAGCCTCCGTCTTTTTTTACCATGGCCTTTGCATTCAGGACAAACCGTCCAGTTGGGGGATATCTGTGTTTCCTTGTTCACTTTTTATTACCAACCGGTATCTTGAATAATCATTTTTTTAATACACCCTGAGCGAATTCAAGTAATATTGGTCACTATCTCAATTGGCTTTTATAAGATACGTTTCAAATTTAACTATTTTTTCTATCAATAGCTGTAGGAGGTTTTTGTTAGGATACTTTCAAAATAAATTTCTGAGAGGATTGGTCTTTGTTGGTGTTGTCTTCGCCATTGTGGGTGTTCTCACCAACAAGAGAGCAACTCAAAATAACCCTAAATAGTATAAATGTTGTCGGTCATAAGACCAACAATGGCAAAATATTTTTCTTTGTAAGCCCAAGGAGAGCTACGCATAACTTTGCGGTATAGAGAAACTGAAAATCTCTTTGCTATTGAATAGATAGTGCTTCACCTCCTTGGGAAATAACGACCTGATCAATGTATATCTGAACAGGGTCTTTGATAGCGGTATCGCAACAGTCATATATATAATCGTTATTTATATCTCCACTAGGTTTACAACAATCAGTATAGTAATTCTCGTATGAATCCATAAACTGAAACATAATTTTGTTGGATTGAAGGAAATCTTGGAACTTCATTGCGGTGCCAAATCCAAATTCATCTTTAAATACACTTAAAGCGATAGAAACTTTTTGCCATCCCGTTACAGTATAGATGCCTCTTGGTTTAATAGTTCTTGCAAATTGTTTGGCTAATTTCACATCACTGTTCCCAATAAAAATTCGTAGTTGACTTTCTTTAGTGTTATTGAAGTTGACTAAAAAATTGATGTAATATTCTTTTAAATCTTGATTTTCACTAGTTATAACACTACCAGGGTAGTTGAGAAAGTTCTCAGGCCAAGGTGAGACCAGATCGTTTTGAAAGCCGGTCTTTGATGAGATGTCCGCCACATAGCCAAAGGTGTTGGGTAAAATACCACCTCCTTCAACCGTTGCGTAAACATAATTCCCTCCAGCTGGACTTGATGCAATGGCATTAATATCCGTATTGATACCTACAGATGAATTTACGCCTGCATTCGCCTCAAAAAAGCCATTGGTAAAATCGGTTGTTACCATTGCAGATCGTATGCCTCCACCGTCAAAATCACTGATGAGCAATTCTTTAACAAGCGATGTACTCGCAGATATTTTGAGCTTAGTAGTAAATTCAACGCTTTCAGTTTCATCATAATTCACCACTACAGAATATTGTGATCCAATGGATAACTCATTTGGAACTTTAATATAGAGAACATACCCATCTTTAGATACTGAATCAATTTCAGCGATGATATTACCTATAGTGACAGTTGCTTTGCTTAATGCCTTTCCATGTAACTGCAATTGAGAACCCGGAGCGACTACCGTAGGAGAATAATACTCCACAGCAGTTTTTTCTTCGATAAGTGGTGGTTCTACGAGTGTATCAGTAGTAACTGTGGTGTCACTTGTAGTGGCATTCGGTTCATTCTCCTTTTTGTCATCTTTATCTTTACATGAATTCACTATTACAGTCAAAATGACCGTGATTAAGAGTATTGAAACGAATTTTTTCACGTGATTTTAATTAATAAGTTATCAGAAAAGGTAGTAGTTGACTAAGTGACCTTGGTTTATTTATTAGCGTGTAGGAAATTTTGTGCTAAGTACGTAATTATTTGTCGATAAATTCAAAAATTGATATATTGTTTTTGTTGAAAGGGATATATAGAATAAATAAATAGCTGGTATCAACTCTAAGATTTCCCCTTTAGCATCTACTATTTCTTGATGATTTTAATTTTCTTTAATCACTTCAACTTCCAGAATATCTAAGCCATCTAGGTCATCTCAAATCCCTTTTTTGAAAACTTGTAATAAGAAGAGGTAAGGTTTAAATTAATTTCTAGACTAACTATAAACCTATATTTCTGACATGACGACATAGGTTTAGAACTGAATTCATTTGTATCTAAAAATTTAAAAACAATGCAAGGTACATTGCCATGAGTTCTTGAAGTCACATTTTAAAACACTACTTTTCAACACTTACATAATCTTTAAACTTTCTGTTATAAATTGCGACATGGCTGCAGTTGATGCGAACAAAATTATAACCGAACTCAAAGGAGGTAAATACCGCCCGGTGTATTTTTTACAAGGTGAGGAAGCATTTTATATTGATCAAATTTCTGATTACATCGAAAAAAATGCCTTAGAAGAATCTCAGAAAGGATTTAATCAAGTCATTCTTTATGGTCGCGATATCGATGTGAATGTAGTCATCCAAAATGCGCGTAGGTTTCCCATGATGAGCGAACGGCAAGTGGTCATCATCAAAGAAGCACAAGACTTAAAAGGACTTGGTCGTGAAAACGAAGCAAAGTTGTTAATGGACTACATCGCCAACCCATTGCCTTCCACCATACTTGTGTTTTGTCACAAGAACAAGGTGCTTGATGGTCGAAAAGCATTAGCAAAGACCATTGATAAAAACGCGGTGTTGGTGACCACCAAAAAGCTGTATGACAATAAAATACCGGCATGGGTAGGGGACTATGTCAAAGAGCGCGGCTATCGAATTGGTATTAAAGCTACTGCATTATTGGCGGAGTCTGTAGGTAGCGACTTGGCAAGACTTTCCAATGAAATTGAAAAGATCATCATCAATGTGCCCTCAAAAGGCAGTGAGATCACAGAGGATCACATTCAAAAATTTGTAGGCATCAGTAAAGACTACAACGTTTTTGAGCTTCAGAAAGCTTTAATGATTAAAGATGTCGTGAAAGCGAACCGCATTATTAACTATTTTGCGCAAGACCCCAAAGGCAACCCCTTGATTCCAATTATCACGGTATTATTTGGGTTTTATTCTCGTTTGCTCATGGCACATCACCAACAAGACAAGTCCGAGCGTAACATCGCATCCGTGTTAAAAGTGAATCCTTATTTTGCAAAAGACTACTTGACCGGCATCCGAAATTACAATTTGACCGCCACGTTTAATTGCATTCGTTTCTTAAAAGATGCCGATTTACAATCCAAAGGAATCAAAGGCGGCAGCATGAAAGAAGAAGACATCATGAAAGAATTGGTGTTTAAATTGTTACATGTGTAAATGTGGATAAATACTTTTTCACTATTCATTTAGCTCGAACTAATATTTTATAGTTTTACTATAATTCTTCTGCTTAAAAGATAATAAAATCAATAAAGAAGAAGTAGTAGTTGTTAGGATATGAGAAAAATTAGTTGTTTTGTTTTTGTTAGTTTTTTGTGGACAACCCTAAGTTGTTTCGGGCAAAACACCTTGAAAAAGACTCCTGATTTAGTCCAATATCAATCTGCGAAAGATTTAATTCAAAAAGAAAAATACGCTTCAGCATATCCGTTATTTGTGGAAATTGCGAAGACCACCACCAGTGAATTAAGACGCAAAGAAGCAAATTTTTATGTGGCTTTGTGTGCCTTACAGCTTGAGCAGCCTAATGCAGAAGATTTATTTTTAGACTTCCTAAAAAAATCACCTAATGACCCCTTGGCAAACCGCGCTTATTACGAGTTAGGTACCTACTATTATCGAAAGCAGAAATATGAAAAGGCGATTAAGTATTTAAGCCAAACTGATTTTTCATTCCTCGATAAAAAAGAGCGTTACGAAGTGGAATTCAGCCTGGCGTATGCGTATTTTATTACCAAAGATTTAGACAACGCAGAGAGACACTTTGAAGCAGTAAAAAATAACGATCATAAGTATAAATATGCTGCAAACTATTATTCAGGCTACATTAAGTTTAAAAAAGATAACTATGACGCGGCCATCCGTGATTTAAAAGTGGCAGAAGAAAATGGGGTTTACAAGCAAATTGTACCTTACATGATTGCCAACATCTATTACAAGAAAAAAGATTACAAAACTTTAGTCGACTATACCGAACCTATTATTAAGAGCAATGAAAAGGTATCCGCTAAAGCTGAGATTGTCGAGTTGACTGCAGAATCCTATTTTTTAATGGAAAACTACTCCAAAGCAGCAACTTATTTCAATGCTTATTTAGACGCTAAAAAGAGTCCAGATAAAGAAATTAATTACAGAGCAGGTTATGCTAACTTGAAGGATGGCAACACCCAAAAATCCATTGAATACTTTAAGGAAGTCGCAGACTCTAAAGACAGCTTAGGCCAATACGCTTCTTATTATTTAGGCCAGGCTTATATCGCAGACAACAATAAAGTATATGCCCTTACAGCCTTAACAGAAGCTTCGCGATCAACCTATAATACAAGTATCCAAGAAGCCGCTTTGTATGATGTTGGTCGGTTGAATTATGAATTAGAGCATTTTGATCGCGCAATTAAAGCCTTTGCAGAATTTGATAAGTTATTTCCTGGAAGTTCACGAAAAGAAAAAAGTCAAGAGCTGTTGAGTGATGCCTATGTGTATTCTAATAACTATAATGAAGCCCTAGTGTATTTGGAGTCGCAACCCTACCTCACGGCAAAGATGAAAGAAAACTACCAGCATGTGGCTTATTTAAAAGCAGTGGAGTTATACAATAAACGAGAGTTTGACAAGGCATTGGTCTACTTAGATAAATCCCTTAAGTATCCCGCTAATAAGGAAATAGAAGCCGAATGCCAATATTTACAAGGTGAAACCTATTCCCTGAAACATAATTGGCAATCAGCCATCAACGCTTATGCACGTGTTTTTCAGTTGACCTCTGAGCGCTCACTCATCTTTTTAAAAGCACGCTATGGAATTGGTTATGCCTACTTTAATAGCAATGAGTATAAAAAAGCAAAAGAACACTTCTCTAAATTTTTAGCTGCCTCTGAAGTAAAAGACACCAAAATGTATGGAGATGCTTTTTTACGATTGGGTGATTGTTATTATTTCGAAAAGAATTACGATGAGGCCATCAAACAATACAAAGCAGCCATTGATAGAAAAATTGCAGGTGCAGATTATGCGTATTATCAATTGGGGCTAGTATATGCCATTAGCGATCAGCTAGAAAAGAGTGATGAAAGTTTTGCCTATTTGGAAAAGAACTTCCCACAATCTCCTTATCGCGTGAAAGCAAGTTATAATAGAGCTCGCGTAGCATTTGAAAATGGTAAATACGACAAAGCTGAAGGTCTTTATACCAATTATATCAATAGATACAGTGCAGATAAAATGTACCCTGTGGCTTTGTTAAAGCGTGGTAAAACATATTTTAACTTAGGTAAATACCAAAAATCATTAGCGGATTACGATCAGTTGTTGGATAATTTCTGCCAAGAAGAGGTGGCAGAAAGTGCGCTTGCTGGAGCACAACAAGCGTTGTCTAACTTAAACCGAAGTAATGAATTCGATTCACGATTAAACAAATTTGAATCGTGTAACCCTACCAATGAGTCAATAGAAAAAATTCGATTTGAAGCCGCAGAGGTTAATTATCGCGCACTTGAAAACGAGTTAGCAGCTACTAAATTCAACCGATTCTTGAAAAACTATCCCAACTCTTCTTACAAAAACCAAGCAATCTACTATTTAGCGGATTCGTATTATGAGTTGAAAAAATATGACAGTTCTGCGTATTATTACGAGCAAGTAAAAACAAATGGTACCAAAGACAATTATGAGAAGTCATTAATCAAATTGAGTAAAATGTATTTGGATTTAGGCAAATACGAAAAAGCGAAAACCAATGCAGAACAATTGCTTAATGTAGCTACCAATCGAAGAAAACAAGCCGATGCGTTAACGGTGTTGGTAAATGCCACTTATCATTTGAATAGCTTGGATAGCACCATGATGTATGCAAACAGGGTGCTGAATGATCCATCAATACCAGGTTATGTAAAAACTGAAGCAGGGCTTTTTGCAGCTAAGGTAAGTTACCAAAGAGACAGCCTGGATCAAGCGACCGATGAGTTTTTACATATTGTAAACTCTTCCGCTGACGAATTCGGGGCAGAAGCAAACTATTATGTAGGAAAAATTTTATACGATCAGAAAAAGTACAGACAATCCATTGAAGTGTTGTATGAGATGAATAAAAACTTTCCATCCTACCAAAAATGGGTAGGTAAGTCGTACTTATTAATTGCAGAGAATGACATTGAATTGAACGAGTTGTTTCAAGCGAAAGCAATATTACAATCGCTCGTAGACAATTCCCCTGTAAAAGAGGTGGTACAACAAGCAAAAGCCAAATTGAAAACGCTGGAGGAACTACAGTCAAAAGAAAAAGTAGAGACTCAAAAAGTGATTCAAATAGATTTAAATGCGCCTGAGGATAAGGCAATACAAGCAATCGATTCTGTCAATGTTGAAACTGAATAAATTACATATTCTCTTTGTTATCCTACTTACTTGGGGAACTACGTTCGCTCAAGACGGTGGTGGTTCAGGTATTTCTACCTCTTTCGTACAAGAAGTAGAACTGGAGATTCAGTTAGATTCAGCCGAACGCGTGTACGAGGGAGCAACCTATCCTGTGCCAAGAAAGGTAGAGGTAGAGAAACAAACCTATCAGGCACAAGACTTTTCACTTCAACTATCACCTTTAGATCAAAAAATTAGAGTTTTTACGGTTAAAAGTGATGACTTATCTCCATTAGAAAAACATTATGTACGTGCAGGTTTTGGCAATTATGTTACCCCTTATTTAGATATTTTCACAGGTAGTGGCAGAAATGATGATTTTATTTATTCAGCCAACTTCAGGCATTTGTCTTCTAAAAATGGTCCGGTGAATAAAAATGCTTCAGGCAATAGCCAAAATTTGTTTGACTTCACGGGAAAGTATAATCTCAATGATGCTTCGTTTTTTAAAGTTAATGTGAACTTTGAGCGCTTAGGGTTTAAATATTATGGAGTAAATTTAATTCCGGAAGATTCAGCATTTGACGATTATTCAAGCCAACAGGCACTTAAGTTTTTGACCACTAACATTGGCTACCACAACCAACTTACAGATAAGTTCTCATTGGGTATGGATGGCGGCTATGCATTGGCTGGCGATAAGTTCGATGCAAGAGAAAGACAATTTAGCTTAGGAGCTAATGGGAAATATAATTTAAATGATGAATCGTTTATTCGTTTAGATGTGGAGTCTTTTTTTACCAAAAGAAGCGATTCCTCATCCATCACTAGAAACTTTGTGGGAATAAAGCCAATGTATTATTACAAGAAAGGCAGCTTGACTGTAAATGCAGGCGCTAAGGTTGTGTATGAAAATGATACGTTGTCTGATAGGAGTAATGTACATGTGTACCCACAATTGCATGTTGAAGTGAAAGTAGTTGATCAATTGTTAGGGTATGTAGGTGTTTCTGGCGATATGATCCGCAATACCTATACTTCACTAGTTAGACAGAATCAATTTTTAGGAAATGATTTTATTCTCTTAAACACCAATAAAGCGATTGAGTTTTACGGAGGAGTAAAAGGGGCAATTAGTGACAAACTTTCTTACGACACCCGTTTGACCTATCAGAACTACAAATATTTCAACCTTTTCTTGAATGATTTATCTACTCCTATGGAGTTTGTTGTAGCATATGATGAAGATAATACCACGGTAGTAAATTTTAAAACAGAGTTGAAATATTCTCAACCAGAAAAATATGGAGTAGGGTTAGTTGTTGATATTAACTCGTATAATATGAGCAATTTTGATCATGCTTATCACCGTCCGACCCTTCAAACAAAACTATTTGCTGAATATAAAATCAAGAAGAATTTGACGGTAAACACAGATATTTTCTATATTAGTGGAATAAAGTCGTTGGACGTATTGACATCGGAAAGCATAAAGCTTGATCCGATTATTGATTTAAATTTGGGTGTTGAATATTCTTTCAATAAGAAACTTTCAACATTTTTACAGTTAAATAACTTGCTGTCAAAGAATTATCAATTTTATCAATACTATCCTGTCAGAGGCTTTAACTTAATGTTAGGAGCAACATACTCATTTTAGAGCACATGATAGAGCAAGTATTAAAAGCGTTATTATATCAACATAATTGTGTGGTTATCCCCAATTTTGGAGGGATTATAACGCATGATGCTTCTTCTCAAATCCACCCAATAAAAAATACCTTTACACCCCCATCCAAGCGATTAGCTTTTAATGAAAGTTTAAAAGAAAATGATGGTTTGTTAGTGAGTGCTGTAGCCAAATACGAAGCAATTTCACCAGAAGAAGCTACACAACAAGTTGCAAAGTTTGTGCAAGGTATTCGTGGTGTATTAGATAAAGATGGTATTTATCATTTGAAAGAGATAGGTTTTTTTAGCTATAACACCGAGAAAAGACTACAATTTAAATCAACCAGTACGACTAATTTTTTAGAAGAGAGTTTTGGGTTACCTGATTTATATTTTAAACCAATAGAAAGAAGAGAAACAGAAAAAGCTATGGAACAAACACCTTCACCGACACCAAGAGGGCCTATCAAAAAAGAAGAGCAAGTTGAAACAGAAGAAACATCCAGGAAGTCTTTGTTTATTATCTTGCCAATAGTTTTGATGGTGGCTATGTTAGCATCATTATTTATAGTGAAAGATCATGATGGAGATATTTTAATGGCAACAGTTTTTCCTTCTTTAAAATCCGATTCAGTGGATAATGAGGAAGTTAAATTAACTTCAGGTGAGTCAAAAACTGCTGACCGATGGACAACAGAAGCGTCAAGCGCTACCACTACTGGTGATACTTGGGGTACAGCAAATACAACAGATACACCTAGTGAACCAGCAAGCGAAACTATTGTAGATAACCATAATTACCATGTGATTGCTGGCGTTTTTTCTAAAAAATCGTACGCAAATCGCTTAGCAAGTAAATATGATGGAGAAGTATTAAACTTGGACGGATACTTCAAAGTATCAGTAGGTCGTTATGACTCCAAAGATAAAGCATTAGAGCGTAGAGAAGGTCTTATAAATGAATTAGGAAACGATATTTGGATTTTAACACAATGAAAACAGTCTTTTTACAATTAACCTCAACAGAGGTGACCTTGCCTCCTGTAGAAGGCAACGATGTAAACATGTTAGAATTATTAATTAAAGGGGGGTGGGTAATGATTCCCCTTTTTATATTATCATTTGTGACTGTTTATATTTTAATTGAACGCTACCTTTCCATTCGCGCTGCAGCAAAAGATCCATCGAGCTTAGTTGAAAAAGTAAAAGCAGCCGTGGCAAAAGGCGATATCGCAGGTGCAAAAGCATGGTGTGAGTCGGAAGACACACCAGTTGCTCGTATGATAGGGAAAGGAATTCAACGTTTAGGAAGCCCGATGAGCACTATTGAAGCAACGATTGAAAATGTTGCTAAAATTGAAGTGAACCGATTAGAGAAAAATTTATCCGCTTTAGCGACTATAGCAGGGGCAGGTCCTATGATTGGATTTTTAGGTACTGTAATCGGTATGATTAAAGCCTTTATCTCCATTGCACAAATTGAAGGACAAGTGAGTGCAAAAGACCTGGCAAGTGGTATTTACGAAGCAATGGTTACCACTGCAGCTGGTTTAATTGTTGGAGTAATTGCTTACATCGCCTACAACTACTTAGTAGCATTAATACAAAAAATTGTTCATGGAATAGAACAAAGTGCGATTGAGTTTATGGATTTATTACAAGAACCGCATCAATAATAAGATTGTATGAATTTAAAATCGAGACATAAAGTAGATCCATCATTTAACATGTCGTCCATGACAGATTTGGTGTTTTTACTATTGATTTTCTTTATTCTTACTTCTGGTGTTGTGGAGTCAGGTTTACCTGTAAACCTTCCGAGTTCAAAAAAATCTCCTATTATTCCTCAAACGGTCAGTGTGACAATAACCAATGATAT
The DNA here is from genome assembly GCA_963849955.1 of uncultured Cytophagales bacterium. Classification (GTDB taxonomy): domain Bacteria; phylum Bacteroidota; class Bacteroidia; order Cytophagales; family JAAEPT01; genus CAWFGW01. The sequence goes on from CAWKJU010000006.1 coordinate 207,862, forward strand.
GCGTTATCAAATTGGAGATAAATTAGTGACACTTGAAACCTTGGAAGAGGAACTAAGAGCGATTTTACCAGAAAAAGAAGGTGTTGAAAATGTAGTAGCAATTCGTGCTGACAAGGACATCAAATACAATGACGTAATGGAGGTTGCCGCAATTGCCGCAAGCCTCAAAGCCAAAGTATCCTTATCTACAAGCCCAAAATAAGTTAATCTTTAATGAATCAACTCAGTCCTAAAGAAAAACGGAACGATAAAATCGGGATGACCACATCAATTGTGGTTCATTTGCTTTTTATATTGATTGCGTTTCTTTTAGTGACCTGTTATAAATCACCAGGGCCACCAAACCGTATGAGTGATATAGGCGTTATCGTGGACATGGGTAGTTCTGATTTTGGAAGCAGTGACTTAAAAAGTGATGCTGAGCCAACAGAAGCAACCGAGGAAAGTGAAGAGGAGGCGACACCTGAGGAGTCGGAACCAGTGGATGCGGTAGAAGGACCTGAAAACAATGTGGAAGAAGTCGCTGATGTTAGAGATGCTTCAGAAGCGGTGACGGATGTTGAATCTCCGGAAACAGCCGCAAGTGAAACAAAGAAAACGCCTAAGCCCGTAGAGAGTAAACCAGTAGAAAATAAAAAACCAAGCGATAAACCCGTGGTTGATCCAAAACCTAAAACAACAGAGGCAGGTAATCCAAAACCCAACAATAATGGCGACACAGAGAAAGCTGGAGATAAGGGAAGTAAAACATCTGTTGATTCTTCTTTACTGTATAAAAATCCAGGTGGCGGAACCGATGGGACAAAAGGATCAGATGGCTCATTTAACGCTAGCATTGGCGGAGGATGGAAAGCTGTAGGTCAACCTGTAGAAAAAAGAATTAAACATTCAGGTATCATTGAACTGTCATTTGTGGTAGACGAATATGGCGATATGAGTCGAATTAAAGTATTAAGTTCTGGCTTTACACCAGAAGAAGAAAATATTCTTATTGATAGAATTAAAAATGAACTTTCATTTGAAAGAACATCAGGCAGCAGACCACCAGAACAAAGTCAAGGAAGCATCGTCTGGAAATTTAAAGCCCAGTAAGTATTTTAAAAGAAGATGGGCACTGACCCAATGATTTTTTACGCGTCAGGATTATCAGAAACCATGTTTTATTAGTTATTGTACTTATGCGTTTAATAAATCTATAAAATATAGGATTAAACATATTTTCAATTTACATTTGTGTAATAATGGGCTGGGTGAGTTCTTATTTTTAAATTTGACTAGCCTACTATAAGAAGTAAATAATAATTAGACACAAGAATATCATTCTGAAAAATCAATTTAAAGGACTCACACAATATTTCAATAATATTGTTCTCCCTCAACACATTGCCAATATTATTGTTTTAATACAAAACGAAATCGAATTTCGTAATTATAATTTGGTGTGTTTTCGTGAAAGTGAAACTTTATCTATAAATTTTGAGTTAGCTTTGAAAATAGATAATAACCATTAAGTAGTTTTTGACGTATAAGTCTTGTGCCACTAAAACAGTATAAAAAAAAGAGTAAATTATATAATTATGAAAGAAGGAACAGTAAAATTTTTCAATGAGTCTAAAGGTTTTGGATTTATTAAACCAGCAGATTCAAGTGAAGATATCTTTGTTCACGTAAGTGGCTTAATCAGTGAAGTTCGTGAAAACGACAGAGTACAATTCGAAGTAGAGCAAGGTAAAAAAGGCTTAAATGCCGTGAATGTTGAGTTAATCGACTAACTATTATTATCAATTAATTAAAAAAGCTATCTAATTGGATGGCTTTTTTAGTTGACTTTAATCATAAACTTCATTTTTATACGTTAACTAGCAGTTGACTTTTTAAATAAGTTTACGAGTATTAATAAATAAGGAATACCAAAAGGTAAGTAGAACGAACTTTAGTTATGCGACAGTTAAAAATATCAAAACAAATAACGAACCGTGAAAGTCAATCTCTTGATAAGTATTTGCTTGAGATCGGTAAAGTTGATTTGATTACTGCAGATGAAGAAGTAATTCTTGCACAAAAGATTCGTGCCGGTGATCAATTAGCTTTAGATAAGTTGGTGAAAGCTAACTTGCGCTTCGTTGTTTCTGTTGCCAAACAATATCAAAATTCTGGGTTAACACTCGGAGATTTAATTAATGAAGGTAATTTAGGTTTGGTAAAAGCCGCCTCTCGATTTGATGAAAGTCGTGGGTTTAAATTTATTTCGTATGCGGTATGGTGGATTAGACAATCTATTATGCAAGCTTTAGCAGAACAATCTCGAATTGTAAGACTACCTCTTAACAGAGTAAGTTCTATCAATCAGATATCTAAAAAGTTTTCTGAGCTTGAGCAAAAGTTTCAACGTGACCCTACGGCTGACGAATTATCAGAAGAATTAGAAATTACTGCGGATGAAGTGAGTAACAACATGAAGGTGTCAGCAAGACACATTTCTGTTGATGCCCCTTTCGTTAGTGGTGAACAAAACAACTTACTTGATGTATTAGAAAATACTGATTCTGGAACACCAGATTCAGATTTGATGGCTGATTCATTAAGAAGAGAAGTACAACGAGCTTTATCATCATTGACTGGTCGTGAGTCAGACATCATTACCTATTATTATGGGCTAAATGGTGAAGACGCAATGACATTAGAAGAAATTGGTGAGAAGTTTAATATTACTCGTGAGCGGGTTCGTCAAATCAAAGAGAAAGCGACTAGACGTCTAAGAAAAAGCTCAAGAAGTAGTATATTAAGAACATATTTAGGATAAATAATCCTATTTTAATAAGAGTCCTAAAACTGATTACGATAAGTAATCAGTTTTTTTTTGTCCATTTTAAAACGGAATAGCTGTTTATCTGGTTATAAGTTTAACTGAGAAAGAATTAAGTGTACTATGAAACTCAACATCCAAGATACGTTCAATAAAGAGTTACCCGCAGATCCCTTGCTGGATAATTCCAGAAGACAAGTTAAAAATGTATGTTATTCATATGTAACACCTCAACATACTCAGCAGCCAAAACTTATCCATCACTCCACCGAAATGTTAGATGAATTAGGTTTAACCGATGAGAATACTCAATCTAAGGAGTTTTTAGCAGTTTTTACTGGTAATTCCGTATTACCAAATACACAACCCTATGCAATGAGTTATGGGGGGCATCAATTTGGTAATTGGGCAGGACAATTGGGTGATGGTAGAGCAATCAACTTAGCCGAAGTAGTATACAACAATAAGCGATGGGCGCTGCAGCTAAAAGGGGCTGGAGAAACTCCTTACTCACGCACAGCGGATGGTTTGGCTGTTTTGCGGTCGTCTATTCGAGAGTATTTGTGTAGTGAAGCCATGTTCCATTTAGGTGTGCCCACTACACGAGCACTGTCGTTGTCATTAACTGGTGATCAAGTATTGCGGGACGTGCTATACAATGGAAACCCGGAATATGAAAAAGGGGCAGTGGTATGTCGTGTATCACCTTCATTTATACGCTTTGGTAATTTTGAGATTTTAGCGGCTCGGGGTTATAAAAAAACCTTAGCAACACTCACCGATTACACCATTAGACATTTTTATCCGCACTTAGGTAACCCATCGAAAGAGTCATATGTACAATTTTTTGAAGAAGTGGCTCAAAAAACCTTAGATATGATTATCCATTGGCAGCGTGTGGGGTTTGTGCATGGGGTAATGAATACGGATAATATGTCAATACTAGGGTTAACAATAGATTATGGACCTTATGGTTGGTTGGAAGGTTATGATCCAGAATGGACGCCTAACACAACCGACCGACAATACAAAAGGTATCGTTTTGGGAATCAACCTGAAATAGGCTTATGGAATTTATACAAGCTAGCTGATGCTTTATACTTTCTAATTGATGATGCAAAGCCGTTAGAAATGGTTTTAAATAACTACCGGACAGCCTATACTTCGAAATATTTGTCAATGATGAAGTCAAAACTAGGTTTACAAGAATCGGATGATAACGATGATGAATTGATAGAAGCTTTGGAAAATGTATTGCAGCAGTCCGAAACAGATATGACGTTATTTTTTCGAAAGCTGTCAGATTTTCAACCAGACAAATGCTTTCAAGGCGTGACGCTTGTACACGACTCATTTTATACGCCAAGTGAAATTGACGGAGTAATTAAAGAAAAATGGCTTCATTGGTTTGAATGTTATGCCAAACGTTTAGAGAAAGAGGAACAAACCGATGAATTGCGTAAAATTGAAATGAATAAAGTGAATCCTAAGTATGTACTACGAAACTATATGGCTCAACTAGCCATCGATGACGCAGACAAAGGAGACTATTCATTGATTGAGGAGCTGTATCAGTTGTTGAAAAAACCCTATGAAGAACAACATGAGTCAGAAAAATGGTTTGTGAGACGACCAGATTGGGCTAGAAACAAAGTAGGTTGTTCAATGCTATCTTGTAGTTCTTAAAAAGTAGTACATCAACTTATTTTGATACAGGCAACAAAAATGCAGACATTGAAACTTAATTTTGATTTTGGATAGTAAGCATTCTAATAACTTCGTAATGTATGTGATAATTAAATTTGTTGTTTAAAAAAACGCATCATATGGATTTTTTCCTTCTATGAGACTTATTAACCCTAGCTTCGAAACCAAATCAATCCACTAAACTATGTTTTAAAATGAGAAAATTGGATGTATAGTTTCTTGCCTAATGGAGAGAGATGTTTAGGGTGATTGTTTCTATATTGTAAAGTGAATATTTAAACTAAGGATAGTTTATACCACTGGTTTGTCTGATATATAGTCTTCCTTTTTCATATCATTATCTGCTTTATGCGACTCAACCATAGGTCTGTCACTTATTAACCATTGCATAGTAACATATGAAAAAAACGCACCGAAAACAAAAGTTTCAAATAACATAATTGCCGTTATAGAGATGGGGTTTAGAAATTGACCTTGAGGTTCAAACTCTTGAACACCTTGAACAAAATTTGGACTATTAAATAATAGAAGAGCACCAACTACTGCGTAAATTATCGAAGCAAATAAAGATGTAAGTGCACCAATGCCTATACCAGTTAAATAATGAGGGCGTTTTGGTCGTTTAGTAATATAATTTCTCATTGAGAAAAATACTCCAAAACCTAAAATGATAAAATTTAAAAATCTTAAATTAAAATTATGGGATTGGCGCAAACCAATTAATAATGCGAGAAATAGTAACATGATAATAGCAGTAGCTATCCCGTACAGTATTGAATGTTTCGATATATTCATTTGCTTAATTTTTAAAAGATTGTTATTCACTTTATTTCGAAAAACAAAAAATAATTATGCCAAGTACCAACGAATACTGGTTTGTAAAAAGAAGATTTACCAACATGTTTTTAAACTTAGCCTACAAACAATTAAGTAGAACAAATCTTCTAATAAAGCGATATTTCCTTATGACTAAATAACATCTATAAGTATTAAAAGTGTAGAAAAAGATTCTTACCGTGTAGAATAATCAAGACATAAAAGTGATAATGAAAAAAATCAGCTGTTTAGGTTGGATAATAATGGGTTTAAAAAAATATTAACACTTTTTAAAAGTTATTATGTGTTAACTGAAGTGTAATCATTATAATTGTTAGATATTCAGAGTTTTATGAATAGCGGTAATTTTTTAGCTATCAAAAGTACTTGTAAGATAATGTGCATTACCAACATCTTATGATCTCAATACTTAAAATTCTAATAGGTATATATTTATTTTTTCATTTTAAACCTTCTGCTTTTTTGTTTGTCTTTGTAGGATGCTAAAAAAGAAAGTCATTTTAATAGTCATTGTTTTTTTAATTATTAATATCAGTGCATTTGCTCAAGAATTTAAGGTGAAAGGTACTGTAGTAGATCCAATGGGAGAACCAATTCCATTTGCCTCAATTTCCATTTTCCAACAAGGGGATTCATTAGCAACAAAAACAATGACTAGCTCTTTAGAGGGTAAATTTGCATTAACCCTTCCGCCTAATGAATATGTGTTATATGTGCGCTTTTTTTCTTTTCAAACTAAAACGATTCCTAATATCAACCTTGGTGATAAAGACATTGATTTAGGTCAAGTAATGTTAGAACCAGAGGCTAAACAATTAGATGAAGTTGTTATAGTTACAGAAAAAAACCAGATGAAATTAGAGTTGGATAAACGAGTGTATAACGTACAAGAAAATTTGACTAATGCTGGCGCTAATGCGACAGATGTTCTTGAAAATATACCTTCGGTTTCTGTTGATGTCGATGGGAATATTTCTTTGAGAGGAAGTGAAAATGTTCAGGTATTAATTGACGGTAAACCATCTGGACTTGTCGGTAGTGACTTAGCTGGTTTGACTCAAATTCAGGGAAGCATGATAGAGCGAGTAGAGATAATCACTAATCCATCCTCTCGGTATGACGCGCAAGGGGGGGCTGGAATTATTAATATTGTATTGAAAAAAGAAAGAGAAAAAGGCCTAAATGCGAACTTTGAAGTTGCAACGGGTTATCCCCATAAACACCAACTTTCCACAAATCTCAACTACCGGACGAAGACATTGAATGTATTTACTGGTATTGGAGTGTACTATAGGCGAACCCCGGGTGTAGGAAATAGCTTCCAGACTTTTAATGAAAATGATTCTGTTTTTTATTATCAAAAAGATAATGAAAGAATACGCAGTGACAGAGGGTTTAACATTCAACTAGGTTCAGATATATTTATAAATAAAAAAAACACCTTAACGGTAAGTAGTGTTTATAAGCAATCGTCTGGAGATAATTTAAGTACGAACAGTTATACAGATTTTGATGAAAACAGGATGTTTGTAGAGCAATCATTAAGGGAGGAAAATGAACTAGAGAAAGAAAATTTGATAGAAGGAAGTATTCGACATGAAAAGACATTCAAAAAGAAAAACCATACCTGGACAAATTATGTGAAAGTAATTGAGAGTAATGACAATGAAAACTCCGCGATTACTCAAACTTACTCCTTAACACCCGATAGTTTACTTAATCAATTTTCAGATAATTTAGAACATGAATTTAATTTTTTAGCCCAGTCGGACTATGTACAACCAGTTGGTGAAAATGGACGAATGGAAGCAGGATTCAAAAGTTCAATTCGGGTAGTCGAAAATAATTTTGCGGTAACACAATTGTCTATTTCAGGACAGCAGGCTATTTTACCAGCATTCAACAATGATTTTACTTATGAAGAAAACATCCATGCAGCCTATACACAATATGGGAATAAGTACAAAAATCTGTCTTATCAACTGGGGTTGAGATCGGAATACTCTGATATTACCACCACATTAATTAAAACAAATGAAGTAAATAATCGCAGCTATTTGAATTTTTTTCCAAGCGTCTTTCTATCTACGCCAATAGACAGTAATAGCACATTGCAATGGAGCTATAGCCGAAGAATTAGCCGACCTCGATCGCGACACTTTGTGCCTTTTTACAACTTTAATGACAATAGAAACTTAAGAACAGGTAATCCCAACCTCAACCCTGAATATACCAATTCGTTTGATGTGAGTTATTTAAGTTACCTAAATAAAGGGTCATTTTTAGCCAGTATGTATTATAGACACAGTACTGGTGTGATTCAGCGAATAACCATCTCTGACAGCATAGGGATTACTCAAACTTTGCCAGTAAACTTAGCTACAGAACATGCTACAGGCTTGGAGTTAACAGCAAATTATGATTTCACCACTTGGTGGAAAACAAGTGCCAGTTTAAATGTTTTTAATACAAAAATTATAGGGAGTTATGAAGATTTTGTTTTAGATCGAAATGCAATGGGCTGGAGAGGACAGTTTTCTTCAAAAATAGATTTGTTCAAAAAAACAACTTTTCAAGCCATGCTAAATTACTTATCCCCACAAAACACTCCTCAAGGTAGACGTAAATCAATTTCTAGTTTGGACCTAGCTTTATCAAAAGATGTATTAAGTAGTAGAGGAACACTTGTTTTTAGTGTTAGGGATGTATTTAACTCACGAAGATGGCGAAGGGTGGTGGATGCGCCAACCTATTACCTTGAATCAGACTATTTACGTAGTAAAAGACAATTCACTCTTACTTTCACCTACCATATTAACCCGCCTAACCGAAAGAAAAATGAACGTATGAAAGATGGGGGAGGCGGTGATATGGGTGATGAAGATTTTTAGATTAAAATAATATCCTTTTATAAGGAAGTGCTACTTAATTGAGTTATTTTTCTATTAATCAGGTATATGGAGGTAAGTAAATACTGTTTTATAAACCTTTATTACATAATTGAAGTATACAACTAATGAGAGATGCTTTTAAACGAAAAAAAATAGTCGGGGGACCTTTGCTTTTTCATTCGTTGTTCATTTCTTAGTTAGTATGTTTAACCTAAATTACTCGTATGAAAACAAGTATACTTCAATCTCGTTGCTTTTTATTACCATTTCTATTTCTCATTTTCTCTACTACATTAGCTCAACAATTTACTGTTGAGGCTAGAAAAAACACCAAACCTTGGGGTGTGCTTGAAGATCAGGTGCTTTGTTCAGACGATCAATTGACAATACGAATAGGCTTAGGTATGCAACCTATGCTTTGGTTGGATGCTATGGATGTTAACGCAGGTAGTGAACCTACACCAGGTTCTAGAATTGACAAATGGCAAGATAAGTCAGGTAATAATTATACAGTGGTCGCACCAACATTAGATTTACGACCAGCTTATGACCCCGCTGGTATAAATGGTTTGCCAGCAGTAATGTTTGGTATGGACAATTTACCAGATGGGTTAGAACTATTTGATACCACGGAAGATGATTTTTTTGAAAGTGATTGGTCTATTGCCATACTTGGAGAAGGAAAAGACAGAACAGCTGGTTCGGCCGATTTGATTGGGAATATGACATCAGGCACAGATGGATGGTTTTTTGGCTTCGATGATGAAGGTTCTTCACAAATTGGGGTTGGAAATACTTTACAGCAATCGACATTACTTCGTGCGCGACCCTATTCATTTATTACGGTAGTAGTAAAACAAGGTAATCGATTCAGAACCTATGTTGATGGTGAATTAGACAAAGATTTTACTATCCCTAATGGTGTTGCTATCACATTAAATGATGCTATTTATTTAGGACAAGCCGATGGAGGTACTACAACAGGAAATAATTTCCATAAAGGCCCGATAGCTGAGTTGTTAGTATTTGACCGATCAATCAATGAATCAGAACGTGTTCAGTTGGAAGGGTACTTAGCTAATAAATGGATGAGTAATGAAAACCTTAGTGTTAGTCATCCTTTTAAAACATTTTCACCACTGAATGTTATTATGAAAACACCATCTGACTCAATATTTGAGTTTACTTCTTATCAGCAAGAGTTTGTGTTTGATCCAACCGAAGCGTCAGACTTTGGTGATTTTATCTTTACCGCCCAAGGACAAAGTATACCTTCTGACACTATTAACATACGAGTAACCGCAGAGCTTTCGAATGCTGATAATGCCATTAGTTACTCAATAAACAATACAGCGTTTAGACAAGCCAAAGAAGCTACAGTTTCCTATGGCAATACAATTGTTTTAAAACCTACTTTTGGTGGAGACTACCAATGGCAAGCACCTTTACCAGACGGAAGGTATTTACCAGAAAATACTGACCCAAGTATAGTTGTTACTGAATCGGGGTTTGATACTGGAATGTGGGAAATATATTATTACCAAGGAGGTTGTTTAACTACTGATAAAGCATTTCAATTTAATGTGAAAGCGCCTAGTCCAATCGTTTCAGGCATTCCAGGAATAGTTGAAGCTGAAAACTTCATTTCTAAATCACCAATCATTGAAATAAAAAATGGAGGGAGCAGTAAAATCATTAGCTCAATAACAAACAATACTTTTACAGAGTATAATGTAAATGTTACGAAGTCAGGAGACTATGAAGTGACAGTTTCAGCCTCTGCGGCAACCAATGCTGGTGGAACACTTCAGTTTTCGCTAAATGGATTAGTGATTGGTTCGATGGAAATTCCTTCCACTACAGGTTGGACAACATACTCTGAATTCCAAAAAATCATCACAATTGAAGATATAGGTGCTGGCACGTTGCGATTGGATTTTAATACTACGAATCCTTATGCATTCAATATTGACAAATTAGAGTTTAATTCGAAAGTTATAAGTAACATTTCTGGTTCCATCAATGCTGAGGGTGTAGTAGTTTATCCCAACCCAAGTGAAAGTGGTTTTTTCACCCTCTCAAAAGATTCTCACTGGGAAGTTTATTCTATTCAAGGGAGGTTTATACTTGAAGGTGAAGGAAATATAGATCTTTCTAATGAAGAGAAAGGCGTTTATCTTCTTAGAGTCAATAATTTAATTAATAAAATTGTTGTTCAATAATAAAAAAAAAACCACCTCTCATTTTCTGAGAGGTGGTTTAAACAAACTTAACTAAACTATCATTAATTGGGCTAACTACTTCCCTTTTAAAACCAATACTTGTCTAACGCAATACCAATTGTTTTAGTTACATTAAATAGCATTCTTTTTTATAATTTAAAATAAAATCCTTGATCCAGTAAGTCCGCATATACTTCTTCATCAAAGCGGTACAGTTGAGCAGGTTTATGCGATACATTGGCTTGTTTTTTACCTGTATCAATCAGCAATTTCATTTGAGCGAGTTTTGAACGGAAATTTCGTTTGTTCAACGTTGTGTTTAATACAGCTTCGTATAATTGCTGCAATTCAGTGATTGAAAATATATCGGGGAGGAGATTAAAGCCAATTGGTTCATGCCTCACCTTTCGTTTTAATATAGTCATAGCGGCATCAACTATCTGTTTATGGTCAAATGCTAGAGTTGGTAAACTATGCACATCACACCATTCTAATAGTTCAGCAGTATGGCCAGCCAAGGGTTCATATTTTTCAATATTAATGAGAGCGTAATATCCTATTGTAATGACTCTTTCTGATGGAAATCTATCTGTAGCACCAAAAGCTCTTATTTGTTCAAGATAGATATTAGTCAAATTAGTTATCTTTTGTAGGGCTCTAACAGCACTCTCGTCAATGTCTTCTTCTAAACCAATAAAATCACCAGGTAGGGCCATGAATCCTTTTTGTGGTTCATTATTCCTTTTTATCAACAAAACTTTTAAGGTAGCATTGTCAAAACCAAAGATTACGCAGTCAATGGAAGTGTTTATTTTATTTGTTGCCATGATAATAAGTGTTGTTGATTAATAAGTTTTAAAAAAACAAACTAAGTTAATTTAACTTACCTGTTTGAAGTTTATGTATTTATAGGTGTTAAAACTATTAAAAAAATATCTATACATTGGTTTTCTTAATTTTACTATGCGATATAAAAAAGGGAAATAAATGCATGTATCTTCAATACTGGTCACTGAGTAGAGGTTTTATTTAGTCAAATAAATCTACAAGAATGGGTAGTGTTACGGCAATGTATGGAGAATGAGAAAAATAATTTTTAATTGAAAACAACGAATTCATTCGTTTTAGAATGAATTCGTTATTAAGGTGGTGAAAGTGCAGTTTCAAAGAAGTTTTTTAATCATTTAACCAACCTGCCTTTTAATTGAAGGAAGGGTTTATTGTTTACTTATTGAGACCAAGAAGTTGGTTTTCTATCCCAGCTATGCGCTCTAAGTCTATGGAAAAGTTCACTGGTTAATCCATACCCGTCACTGGTGTTCGTGTTTGCCATCACATTTTTTTCTTTCCTCATTCCTGGAATGGTAGTACATACATCTTTATTCATAAGTATAAACCGGAGTGCCATTTCAGCCATAGTCATCCCTGGTGGAACAAGAGGCCTCAAAAGGTCAGCTCTCTCCGCACTTGCTTTTAAATTTTCAGGAACGAAGTAACTCGCTCTCCAGTCTCCATGAGGAAATTTGGTGTCTTTAGTGATATTTCCTGTTAAAGTTCCTTCATCAAAAGGGACTCTAGCTATCACGGCAATATCCATTTCTCGACAAAGAGGAAAAAGTTTATCTTCAGGTGCTTGATCAAAAATATTGTAAATCACTTGTACCGAGTCGATTAAATTAGTTTTTAACGCTTTAATGACGTTTTCGGGCTCCCAACGATTAACGCTAATTCCTATAGCATCTATTTTCCCTGCTTTTTTTAAATCTTCAACTGCTTGTTGCCACTCTTCAGATTTGGTCCAACCATCATCCCAAGTGTGAAATTGCATTAAATCAATTTGTTCCAAACCCAGATTTTTTAAAGTCTTGTCTGTGTATTCAAGGATATGTGCATGAGGATAAGACTCTTCTAAAGAATATTCTGGTTTAGCTGGCCAGGAAAAATTCTTGGGTGGAATTTTACTTGCAGTATATATTTTTTCATTCGGGTGACGTTTGACTAGCTGACCGAGTAGTTTTTCTGAGTGCCCTTCACCATAACCCCAGGCAGTATCAAAAAAGTTAACTCCTTGTTCCAGAGCTAAGTCCAAAGATTTTGAGGATTGTAAGTCATCGGATTCAGTCCATCCACCCATGCCCCACATCCCGTAACCTATTTCACTTACTTGCCATTCTTTTCTACCAAATTTTCTGTATTTCATATCATTGACTGTTTTGTGAAGATTATTAACTGAAAATAACACATTAAAAATTCTAAACTTAATTTTCAATTATTATTTCAAATTTATGATTTGAAAAAGGATTAAAATAAATCTATATGTATCGTTTTTAAGCCTAAAAATCAATTTTATTATAAATTTTGACTTGTATTATAACATTTAAAACTTACAATAAAAATGTATATTTGAGACTTATGAAGTTTAGAAACGTATATTTTATATTACTTTTTGGAGTTCTTTTTAATGATGGTTACTCGCAACAATCGGTAGCTCGAATTTGGAATGAGGTTTTGTTAAATGCAATTAGAAATGATTATGCAAGACCAACAATTCATGCAAGAAATTTATTTCATACCTCTATAGCAATGTATGATGGTTGGGCAGTATATGATAAGAAGGCATCTACCTATCTCTTGGGTAATATTGTCCATGATTTTTCTTTGCCATTTCATGAAACTATACCTAATATTTCAATCGATTCAGCTCAAAAGACAACCATTAGTTATGCGTGTTATCGGTTGTTACTTCATCGGTTTAAAAATTCGGCTAAACCGACCAGTATTACTGAAAGAATAAATTTCGTTTTTGATTCATTAGGCTATGATAAAAACTTTTTATCAACAGACTATAGTAATGGTTCGCCCGCAGCACTTGGTAACTATTTAGCTGAAGGAATAATTGATTATGGTTATCAGGATGGAGCTAATGAGCAAAATGAATATTTAAACTCCTTTTATTCGCCCTCTAACCCAAGTTTAATTCTTGCCAATGCTGGTAATCCACGAATAATAAACCCTAATCGTTGGCAGCCTCTGGCGTTTGATGTATTTATTGATCAAAATGGAAATATTACTAAAGAGACCACTCCGACTTTTTTGAGTCCCGAGTGGGGAAGGGTTCAACCTTTTTCTTTAAAAGAGGAAAACAAAACAATTTACAACCGTGATGGAAATGAATATCACGTGTATCATGACCCTGGTCCACCACCTTATCTAAGTGAGAGTGGAGATGACGCGATATCTAATGAATACAAATGGAACTTTGAGTTGGTGGCCATGTGGTCATCACATCTTCATCCGAAAGATAGTGTGTTGTGGGATATTTCCCCTAGGAATTCAGGAAATATAGCAGCCTTTCCAACCTCATTTGCAGAATTTAAAGACTTTTATGATTTGAAAAATGGGGGTGATCCGGGTAGAGGGTATTCAATTAATCCCGTAACTGCATTACCGTATGATTCAAATATGGTGTACCGTGGTGACTATACAAGAGTTCTAGCGGAGTTTTGGGCTGACGGTCCAAATTCAGAAACACCACCAGGTCATTGGTTTACGATATTGAATTATGTAAACGATCATCCTTTACATAAGAATAAGTTCATGGGCACTGGTGAGTTGTTAAACGATTTAGAGTGGGATGTGAAAGCTTATTTTCTTCTGGGTGGGGCTATGCATGATGCGGCTATCGCTTCTTGGGGAATTAAGGGCTGGTACGACTATATTCGTCCAATCAGTGCAATTCGTTATCTGGCAGATCAAGGGCAATGTTCTGACCCAGACTTACCACACTATTCTCCAAAAGGAATTCATTTAATACCTGGTTTTATCGAACTTGTCGGAGTAGATGATCCTTTAATTGGCAATAATTTAAAAAATCTTAATAAAATTAAAATCTATGCGTGGCGTGGCCCTAAGTATGTAAATGAACCTCTGTCAGATGTCGCTGGAGTTGGGTGGATTTTAGCAGAAAATTGGTGGCCATATCAACGTCCTAGTTTTGTTACCCCACCATTTGCAGGTTATATATCCGGACATTCAACATATTCTCGCACTGCTGCTGAGATACTAACCTATTTAACAGGAGATGCTTTTTTCCCTGGTGGTATGGGCGTTTTTAATGCTACCAAAAATGAGTTCTTAGTATTTGAAGAGGGGCCTAGTGAATCAATTGATTTGCAATGGGCAACTTACAGAGATGCTTCGGATCAATGCAGTTTATCAAGAATTTGGGGTGGTATTCATCCGCCTGCTGATGATATACCAGGTAGGAAAATTGGAAAAAAAATAGGTGCGGAAGCATTTCAGTTGGCTAACACATTATTTGAAGGAACTATCAATACTACAAAAGGAAACTTGAAACATAATTACTTCCATGTTTACCCCACCATATCATCCACCGATTTCTCGCTAAATACTTTAAATGAAACTACGTTGTCAGTTTACGCTATTTCTGGAATGATCGTGGAAAAAATGACCTCTAAAAATGAGGTGTTTAAATTTGGTAGGGAATACAGAAACGGAATCTATTTTGTGAAAATAGAAAATGAGTATGGTACAGAAGTCAGGCGTATAATAAAGAAATAGCTTTTAAACAGAGAAGCTTTCCCCACATCCACAAGTTCTAGAAGCATTAGGATTCACAAACTGGAATCCTTTACCATTTAACCCATCAGAAAAGTCAAGGACTGTACCCGCTAAATAAAGAATACTTTTTTTATCCACTAAAATTTTAAACCCAGCGTCTTCAAATATTTGGTCGGAGTCTTTAATCGTTTCATCAAAAGTGAGGTCATACATCAAGCCTGAGCAACCACCTCCTTTTACGGATACACGTACGTGTGCATCTTCAGTGTGACCTTCGCTAGTTCTATAGATAGCGAGTTGAGATTTTGCTTTGTCTGAAATAGTAATCATGTAACGTTAACAGTAACTGTGTTTTGAAAGTTTCATGTAAAATTAATAATTAAAGCTGAATCATAACAAAAAAGTTAACTACATCATCATTCTACTTTTTCTTAGGACATAAATGTTTTTCTGTACTGGTTAGATCATTTGAAAGCCTTGAAATAGGATGATAAAAATCTAAATCTTTGCTATATAAGAGAGTAGTATCATTTTTGACTTATCCTCATATTAAATAGGTCTAGCCATACGCTAACGATCAACTAATAATTTCTAAATCAAAATACTATCTTTGAAAAAAAAAATTAAAATGTCAGAAGGGAGAACTGAATTAAGCACTTTAGGTGAATTTGGAATGATAGCACGTATTCATTCCAATAATACTATCAGAAATAAATCTACAATAAAAGCCATTGGAGATGATGCAGCGGTGATTGACTGTGGAGATCATTTTCAATTGATATCTACAGACTTTTTAGTGGAAGGAATTCACTTTGATTTATCCTATGTTCCGTTAGCTCATTTAGGATATAAATCTGTTGCCGTTAATGTGTCAGATATTGTTGCAATGAATGGAATTGCTGAACAGATAACCGTTTCTATTGCTGTGAGCAACCGCTTTTCAGTTGAAGCATTGGATGAATTATATAAAGGAATTCAGGCGGCTTGTGAAAGTTATAAAGTTGATTTAGTAGGGGGCGACACTACTTCTTCCACAAGTGGTCTAATTATTAGTATTACTGCAATAGGTAAAGTTGATAAGGATAAAGTCGTTTATCGTAATGGAGCTAAACCTGAACAAGTGATTTGTTTGTCAGGGGATTTAGGAGGTGCATATATAGGTTTACAAATACTAGAGCGAGAAAAACAAGTGTTTATGGCTGACCCAAATATGAAACCAGATTTAACCTTCCATGAATATGTAGTGGAAAGGCAGTTAAAGCCAGAAGCACGGGCAGATTTTATTTTTGATTTGTTAGAGAAAAATGTAATACCAACTTCAATGATAGATGTTTCTGATGGACTGGCGTCAGAGTTGTTACACATTTGTACACAATCAAAGGTGGGAGCAAAAATATTTGATGACCAATTACCAATTGATGAAGCAACTAAATCTGCAGCAATGGAAATTAATCTAGATGCTTCAACAGCCGCACTAAATGGCGGGGAGGACTACGAGCTTTTATTTACTGTTACACAAGAAGATTATGAAAAAATAAGACTATTACCAGAAGTTTTTGCTATTGGAATTACCACAAAAGAAGAAGATGGTATTCACATAGTGACACCCTCAGGAAAAGCCCACCAACTCAAAGCACAAGGTTGGGTTCATTTTTAATAGTTTGATTAATAGAGCAATAGTTGGTCTTTAATTATTGCTCTATTGATTGATAGATAGGCTAATTTGATTTTTAGTTCCTTTAATAATTTCTGAATAACTAACCTTACTTAAAGACCCAATACTTGTGTAAGAAAAAATTATAGGGTATACCTATGCAAGTAGCTACAATCACCTTTGACCACATTTCATGGAATTCAAAAATGTCAAAGAGCATATATATTCCAAGACTATTCAATCCAGCACTACCAAGACTTACAATGCCATATTTAATCATTTGATGTTTATGTTTTGAGGTAGTAGCTTTAAATGCCCAGTACCGCCCCAAAGAATAGGATATAGTAGCTCCAATTAATGAACTAAAAATTGTAGCTATGTGCGGAGGAGTTTCAAAATAGTCATATAATATGCGGTAAACACCAAAATCAGCAGATGTAGCTAAAACTGCACCAATCTGATGACGAAAAAAAGCCACCCATGCAGATGGCTTATTGGTGAGTTCTTGTTGATTGTCAGAGCTCAAATTATTCTGCGGAGTCAAATACATGATCCCAAAAAGTAGTAGTGATCCCGATGTTCTTATTATCTTTTGCGTGGTGTATATAGTGGTGTCGCTTTAGTTTTTTAAACCATGCATTGTTGAAGTTCCAATGATGAATAGCATGATGTACAATGCAATAACCAATGTAACCTAACCACACAAATGACATGACTACACCTAAGTAGGCGGGGTTAAAAACATACGATAGTCCATAATAAGTCAACATAATAACTACAGCTGTTAAATACCAGGGAACACCCATTAAATCGTAGGGTTCTTCATGATGTAGTCCGTGGCCTTTTTCAAATGGTGATTCCCAAACATGGTAGGCATATTTGTGTAAAAAATACTCTAAGAATGTCCATGCAAAAAGACCTAATGCGGGTATATAAATCCATTCATACCAGGTTAGGACGGATTGTCCGTTTTGAAAACCTTGAAATGAAAGCCAAAATACTATGGTTAAATTGGACACATAACCAAACCAATAGTTGAAATGAGAAGAACTCATTTTCTTAATAAAGGCAGTAATTGGAGAATGTACTTTTGGAGTGTGGGTGTGGGCCATTTATTTGAATTTATTTACAAATATAAAAAGCTTTATTAAAAACCCCTTATTTTAAATCTTGAAGAGTCTTTTTTGTAATAAAAGCTATGTGTTCACCTACCTCTTTAATATTATTAATTGGGATACCATATTCAATTTTTTTTTCAAGTAGCAAAAGTTGGTCTGCTACATCCTTACGTCCTAAATAATTAAAGGACGGTCTAATTTTATGGATAAAGTTTTTGATCAACTGAATATCATCATAAAATGCAGGGTCTTTCATTTCATTAAGATTTTTAATTAGTTCCTGCTTAATTGTTACAATAACTGAATCAATTAAAACTTGTTCATTGTTATACAACTCTTTTATCATTGATAAGTCAATAGAGCTGTTCGAGTCAATTGATATATCAAACTCAGATGAACAAAAATCGTTTAGCGTTGAATAAAGTTGAATGGGAGTGAATGGTTTAATCAATAATTTGTCAAATCCTTTTATGATCGCTTTTTTCTTTTCTTCTTCAGAAGCAGTACCAGAAACTAGCACTACTGGTGTATCAATATTTAGTGATGATTCTTTTTTTATCTCATCAAGTACTTCATAACCCGAAAAATAAGGCATATGTAAATCCAGAAATATTATATCAAATTTAGTTTGTGTTACAAAGGAAATGGCTTGTTTACCATTGTCCGCAATTATTGAGGTACAGTTAATGGTGTCAACTAACTTTTTAAAAACAAATTGACTAATACCTTCATCTTCTGCGAGTAACACAGTAAGTTGAAGTGACTTAAGCTTATTTATGAGCTGGTTGAGCTGGTCCACTAGGGAATTTACTAGAATCTTCGGTGATTTAAAATCTATTTTTGCAGAATAAAACCATAAAAAAAAGCCACACCGTTTAATAGGTGTGGCTAATATCAGGTAAAACAGAGTTAGAACTTATAAAGTAGTCCAATATTTAATACGTCCTTATACTGCACTTCGCCATCGATATCATCATCATAGATAAGCATCGTAGTAAATGTTGTACTTAAGTAATCGTTTACTTTGAAGATGATTACATTTTCCCAGTTAACGTCAATGTGTCCAAATGTTTCATAAGCTGAGAAGAGGTTGAGGTTAGTGGTATACTCTACATTTTCCATCAATTCAATTTTGTAACCTACTTTTAATAAGGCTCCTAGTTCAAATCGATAATTACTTCCCGGATCAACACCATAATCATCAGCAAAGTCTTCGTCTATTACAAAGGTTGATTTTCCTGTTAAAGGAGAAATTAAAGCAAAGAAGTTATTTTTTTTGTATTCAAAACCTATAGAAGTTAATAAATAAGCCGGAGCCATAAACCCTGATATTTGGGTTTCAACTTCTGTTCCGGGGTTTTCTGGATCAGTTGTATAAGTATAACCTGCTGCAAATTGAGTTCTAAAATCCACTAAGGCCGTGAAATTCCAACTTTTTTTGAAGTTATAACTGTATTTTGAAAGAAGTAAGATTTGATCATCACTTTTTCTGAAGCCACTTTCACCTATTTTAGCTAAACCATATGCCAGGTCTAGGGAGTTACTCCATGCAACTTTATCTTTTTCTTTATTAGCAAATAATTTAAGCATTGAAGATAGAGAAATCGCATCCTGCCCTCCAGCAGCCCAATTATCACTAATTGTGGAACGGTTAAAATTAAGGTTAAACGATCCTCCATTTTTCCAGTAAGAGGTATCAGTAGGAGTGGTTTGAGCAACTACCATAATACTCATGCTCAGTAGTAAAACTAGTATGCTATATTTCATTGTTTTATTTTAATTTTTTTTACTAAATTGTTTATTGAAATTTCTTGTTTTCAACCGCGAAGTTTCATTTTTAAATTTTAAAAAGAAAGTTTTTCTTTCAATAGGTTATGTTTTTATGAGCGAATTGAAGTGTATTGTTGTTGATGATGACTTGGTGTCACAAAAAATCATTGAAGGATTAATTGCTAGAACTGAATTTATTACTCTAGTTAAATCATTCACAAATCCTATTGAAGCTTCCATGTTTTTACAAAAAAATGAGGTAGATATCATTTTTTTAGACGTTGAAATGCCTGGTTTATCTGGTTTTGAGCTTTTGGGAACTTTAAAGGTAAGACCCGAGATTATCTTGATCAGTGCAAAAAAAGATTATGCGTTAGAGGCATTTGAACATAGTGTGGTAGATTTTTTAGTCAAGCCAATAGATGATTATTCTCGGTTTTTAAAATCGGTGCTAAAAGCGCAAGAAAATCACGATAGAGAATTAGAGCATCGGGAAGATGTGAAAAAAGGTATTTTTATTAAAATTGATTCACTTTTAGTCCATTTTAAAATGGAAGATATTATCTATGTAGAAGCTTTTGGTGACTATGTGAAAATACATACCCCGGATAAGGTTTATACGGCATATGCCACAATGAAAAATGTGGAAAAGAAACTTCCTGAATCTGAATTTATGCGTATCCATCGATCATTTATTGTACGATTAGATAAAATCCAAAATATTGATAACTCTACCTTACAAATAATGAGTCACATACTGCCAATCAGCAGTACCTATAGAAATGATTTGTTGCAAAAAATTAACACTCTGTAAGTAGAAATATTTCCTTTTATTTTTTAATTCTACTCACTAAGTTGTTAATTCAACTGTGAAATTATTTGTAACAGCCATAGGGACTGATAGTGGTAAAACATTAGTTAGTTCAATTTTATGTAAAGCTTTAAAAGCTGATTATTGGAAACCCATCCAATCTGGTGTTTCTATCAAAGACAGTGATACAATTAAAAAACTGGTGCCTTCCTCTATAGTTCATGAAGAAACGTACCTGTTGAACGAACCAACATCGCCTCATAAAGCAGCAGAATTAGACGGTATAACCATTGATTTATCACAACTTATATTACCGCAAACAGACAATAACTTAATTGTAGAGGGGGCAGGAGGAGTGATGGTGCCTTTAAACGACAATGATTTGGTGTTGGACTTAATTAAACATCTTAACCTTGAAGTTGTTTTGGTGATAAATTTATACCTCGGAGCAATTAATCACGCGTTATTGACTATTGATAAACTCCGAAGTAGTGGAGTGGTCATTAAAGGGATGGTTTTTAATGGAGGGGACTATATCGAAGGAAAAGCCTTTATTACTAACTATGCAAAACTTCCAATCTTATTGGAGTTAGATACATTACCTTCGGTGGATGAAAAAGCAGTAGATGCACTAGCTGCACAAGTTAATTTAAGCTAATATACGATTTGAATAAAGAATACCCTATTTGGCATCCTTTTGCACCTTTAAAAGGAGCTTGGCCTATTGAAGAACTGGACTCTGCGAAAGGTGTAGAACTAAAATTAACCAATGGTAAAATACTTATCGATGCAATTTCATCGTGGTGGGTTAATATCCACGGCCATGGTAATGAAAAGTTGGCTAAAGCTGTTTATGATCAAATTTTAAAGCTTGATCATGTCATCTTCTCAGGGTTTACGCACCAACCTGCTCAACAGTTGGCCGAGGAGTTAATGAAAATACTTCCTGAAAATCAGAAGAAATTGTTTTTCTCTGACGATGGGAGTACAGCCGTAGAAGTAGCTGTGAAACTCGCATTACAGTATTTTTATAATAGAGATGAAAAACGTAATAAAATTATCTCTATTAAAGGAGCTTATCATGGTGATACGTTTGGAGCAATGTCAGTAAGTGCTGACGAAGGTTTTTATGCTCCATTTACTGACTTAATGTTTAAAGTTGATCAGGTAGCTTTTCCAAATGGAAATAATGACGCAGAAGTAATTGAGGATTTTGAAAAAATGGTATCCACTCAAGCCCATGTCGCTTTTGTTTATGAACCACTTTTACAGGGCGCAGCTGGTATGCGAATGTATTCACCTGAAACACTCAATAAGTTAATGGAAATAGCCCACCAATATGGTGTGTTTTGCGTTGCCGATGAGGTGTTAACTGGTTTTGGCCGCACTGGTAAGTATTTCGCCTCAGATTACATGACCGAAAAACCGGATTTGGTGTGTATGTCTAAAGCCTTAACTGGAGGGATCTTGCCGCTAGGAATAACGAGTTGTGCACAATCAATTATAGAAGCATTTGACAATGATCGTGTAGACCAGGCTTTTTATCATGGTCACTCATTTACAGGTAATCCTGTTTCATGCGCAGCAGCCTTACAGAGCACTAAAATGCTTCAAGAGGAAAGTTGTCAGAAAAATATTAAACGCATTGAAAAATCCCATATTGACTTTGCAAATCGAATCAAAAAACACCCAAAACTCAATGAGGTCAGAACTTTGGGTGTATGTATTGCTCTAGAAATCAATACGGGTACTGAAACGTCTTATTTTAATAATTTGAGAAGGGTATTGTATGATTTTTTTATCTCGAAAGGTTTACTTTTACGACCGTTGGGAAATGTCGTCTATATTTACCCCCCCTATATTATTTCAGATTCAGAATTGAAAAAGTGTTATGATGCCATTGAAGAAGCCTTGGATAATGTGGTATAAAGCGCTAAAATTGAAACATTGATAATGAACTCACAAATGACAGAATTTCAAAAAATAAAAGAAGCTGCTGAATACATTCAGCTTAAGACCTCTAACTTCAAACCCCAATTTGGAATAATCCTAGGAACAGGCTTAGGTTCATTGATTAATGAAGTAGAGATTGAGTTTTCTATCGATTATAAAGATATTGCTCATTTCCCTGTTTCTACTGTAGAAACACATAGTGGCAAACTACACTTTGGTACGCTAGAAGGAAAAAAGGTAGTCGTGATGCAAGGTCGCTTTCATTATTATGAAGGTTATAACATGAAACAAGTCGTGTTTCCTGTTCGCGTGATGAAAGTTTTAGGAATAGAAAAACTTTTTGTTTCCAATGCTTCAGGAGGAATGAATCCCGCATACCGCGAATCAGATTTGATGATTATTAAAGATCACATCAACATGCAATATGAAAACCCGTTGACTGGTCAAAATATTGATGAGTTAGGTGGTCGTTTTCCCGATATGAGTGAACCCTATGATTTAAAAATGATTGTTGAAGCAGAACAAATTGCATTGAAAAATGGCATCCGATGTCATACGGGGGTTTATGTGAGTGTACCTGGACCTAATTTGGAGACTCGAGCTGAATATAGATTTTTGCGATTAATTGGTGGAGATAATGTGGGGATGTCTACTGTTCCAGAAATAATTGCGGCTCGACACATGAACATACCTTGTTTTGCAATTTCTGTAATAACGGACATGGGAATTCCTGATTTATTAAAAGAAGCCAAAATTGAAGAAATAATTGCATCGGCAGGCAAGTCTGAGCCAGGAATGACGTTAATCATTCGTGAATTAATCAAAAATCTATAAAATGATCAGAAAAGCATTGTTTCTAATTTTGTGTTGCTGTTTTTTTTCTGGGTATGCTCAGCAAAATAGCGATTCCTCGTTAACAGTAGTTGAAACAGCAACCGTTGAATTAGATAAACCAAGCAAAAAAACGGCTGCTCCTCTTCAGGATAAAATGCGAATAGGGTTTAGTTTAGGTACTTCAAGACGATTTGGAAGTTTGGATCAGTTACCTAGCCATACTCACTTTTATTACAATGATTTAAAATCTGGTGCTTATTATCAATTTAACGTTGACTACGGTGCTTTTAATAAGCTGAATGCAGGGATTACGTATGGACAACACAGTGCTCAAAAACTATTGCCTAATCAAACATTTATTGATACCCTGAATAATACTACTACAGGTAACTTTTCAGATGTGATAAGGATTAAACAGTTGTTGCTTAGAATTTCAAGCAAAAAATACTTGGGTAACAGTGAAAATATAATCGCTTGGACCAGCCTTGGACTGGGAATGGCCTTTTATAGTCAAGAATCAGAACGCGGGGATGAGTTATCGTTTTCTTACCAAGGAAACGCATTAGTAGTAGGCGTTTCAGGTGGTATTGATGTGTTAGTCAGTAAGCACTTTGCCGTGGGGGCAGAAGCTAATTTTGTGTATGGAAATTTGTCCAAAGTCACTTATGATGATGGATTAATTCCAGTTGAAGTTACGTTAGACGAAACAGAGAAGATAAATCTTTCAAAATTAGAGTTGGGAATTGGTTGCCGTTATTATTTCTGATTATTTTTAATGCAACTAAAATTGGTTTTAAGAGTATAAGAAATTTGTAACTATGAAATTTATGCAGCAATCACTATTGTTACTTTTTCTGATTTTATCAGCTCAATTTGCTTTCCCTCAATTTGAATACCATAAAACTTTTGGTGGTGATGCCAAAGATGTTGTTTATTCTACTTGTCCTTCCATGGAGGGGGGAGTAGTTTTGCTTGGTTTAACTTCCAGTTTTGGCAATAGTAAAGAAATGGTAGTTGTTAATGTTAATCCAGACGGCAGCGTTCTTTGGAGCAAAGCTTATGGAGGACAAAAAGCAGACATTGCTAGTAAGATTAAACCTACACCAGATGGTGGATATATTATTGTTGGCACTACTGCTAGCTTTAAAGTAACTCGTAAAGATGTTTATTTAGTGAAGATAGCAAGTAATGGTGATGTTCAGTGGTCAAAAACGTATGGTGGCAAATACATAGAATATGGCTTTGATGTAGAGGCTTGTTCTGATGGAGGATATATTGTAGTAGGAGAAACAAATAGCTTTGAAGCGGAAGATCATGACTTATTAACCATTAAGGTGAATGCAGTAGGTGATTTGGAATGGGGACACATTTATGGAGATCGTCATATTGAGTTTGGTCAAGCTGTGCACGAAACAGATGAAGGGTACTTAATTGCTGGGGAAACAGATAGTTACTCACATGATACTACTGGAACTCATGATGGTGTGAATGATATTTTTTTATTGAAAATTGACTTTAATGGTGAAGTAATTTGGTCGTACCTCTACGGGGGTGATGATGATGACTTTATCACTGATATGATTGTAGATGTAGATTATGGTGTTTTTATGTTAGGTAACACCTTAAGTTTTGGCATGGGAGGTCGTGACGGTTTAATGATTCGAACAGATAATGAGGGGTTAGTAATTCAAGCGAAGACATTAGGCAACGAAGGGGACGAGCAATTACAGACGGTTAGCAGAGTGGGTGATAATGATGGTTATATTATTACAGGGATGACAAACAGCCATAACGATCAAATTAAAAAAGAAGACGCCTTATTAATTCGCCTAAGTCATAAAGGGAATTTCAAATGGTCAAAAACTTTTGGAGGCGAAGAAGATGACATGGGTTTAAGTGCCTTTGTGAATGCTGAAAAGCACATCATCATGGCTGGAGGAACTGAAAGTTTTAACAAGTTGACTGAACAAGATATTTATGTACTTAAATTACAAGATGAGCGAAAAATGGAAAACTGTGAGTTAAGTACTGTTCAAGTTGTTGCTGTTCCATTGAAAGAAGAAGAAATTCATGCTGATGAAGTTGGATTGCATCATAAGCCTGTTTCGCCAACCGTAACAACGGTTGAAACGGAAGTTCGCGATATTGTACTAACAGAAACGATTTTATGTGAGTCAGATGAATTGGTGTTGGATGGTGTAAAAAAGAAAAAGAAAGAAAAAAATACTGAAACATCATCACCAAAAGAAGAAATTGATTAAATAATCTTGATGCGGTTTTTATCTTTCTTATTATTCCTTGGTATTTCCCCCTTAATTTTTGGTCAACAACATGTTTTTTTAGATGGTCAGTTTGATTATGGCTACCTTTTTCGACAAATGGATCAAAAAGGTGAAGTATTAAAAGGTAATAGTGTAGGCAGTGAAATTAACTTACGCTTTTCAGGAAGTTATCGCATTTTTAATCGCTTACATGTCTCCGGTGGGGTAGGACTAAACCGCCAATCGATTCAATTAAAAGATAAAAATTTTGAAACCAGAAACGAAGGGTTTGAAGTTCCTATTCGAATAAAATCGAATTACCTTAACTATTTTGTAAGCCTGAAATACTCTCACCGTCTCCATAGTGGGTTGTATGCTTATACTCAAGTAGGTTATGAAATCAATAAAATTGGTGCAGATCAGTTAACTAAAACGGACTCTTACATCGTTGGTTTTGAAGATTTAACTATTTCAACTAATTATATTGAAGAAAACACTGCAATTACTCCTGAAATAGGTATAGAGTCTTTTTTGCGCAATGGAGGAATGATTGGGCTCGGACTCAAATATACTGCGATGAGTGCACCGATGATGCATGCTGATTATATGGTTACAAAAGGTCAGGATTTAGTGGCTGAAGACGGTATGAAACTTTCAGGTTCTAACATTGCCCTTACTTTTCGATACAGTTTGCTGTTATGGCATAAAGCCAAAAAAGAAAAACCAATTCGTGAAGTAAAAGACCCGGTAGAAATTGTCCCTCTTGCTGATAGCGTGAAAACTGTAGAAGTAAAACATGGTGAAGCGAACGACCGGGATTATCAAATTACCAATAAGGTAAAGGTCCAAAACCCAACAGTACGAATAGAGGTGTGGGATCACCAGATGGAAGATGGCGATATAATATCATTGATATTAAATGACCGATGGATTATTCAAAACTATGAGCTGGTTAAAAAGAAAAAAGTGTTTTATGTCGAACTGCAGGAGGGAAGAAACAACTTTATTTTATATGCCCATAATTTAGGTAAATATGCACCTAACACTGCTTCTGTTTCTGTTGTAGATGGTGATGAAACACATACAATCATATTAGAGTCTGATTTAAAAGAAAGTGGTGCTTTAGAAATCAAATATGTTCCTAAAAAATAAAATAATACCCAATATTGCCCTACTTTTTGTTCTGTCATTGTTCACACAATGCAACAAGAAAGATTTAGAACTTGAGGTGATTGAAACAGCCTGTAGTGAGTTTTTTATCGACAATGCTATTTATTCGTTTAGCAAAAACAGTGATTGTGGTGATGAAAAAATTGCAATATCGTTTGATTTTGATGGAAATCAAGATTGTATTCACCTGGTGAAAATAAAACCGAAGTTTTATGATATCAATGGTAACGAGCTCACTCAGTTTGACACATCAGAACAACTGATCTCTGTTGATAATATTTTGATCTCAGGTAATACTATTGCTTTAAGCTACTGCTTCAATTATTCGACATCCACAGATTCCACTGATTTAAACTATCTTCAGATTGATTTTCATACTGAAAATGAGCAGGGAAATGAAAGTAATGAAATAGGTATTCGAGCAAACATTCCTGGTGCACCTGTAAAACAGCCTACTTCAACTGATTTCCAAAAAGAATTTGAGGTTAAAAGTAGAACTATTTCGCTATTCATTTTTGACGATGCAGCCGAGGACGGAGACATTATTTCAGTTAACGTAAATAATAAATGGGAGATTGAAAATAAAATGATTTTTAAAAATGGAGAAAAAATTGAGTTGACAATACAAGAAGCAGCTACCAACTTTCTAATGTTATATGCCGTAAATCAGGGAGCTAGTGGCCCGAATACATTGGCCGGAACCATTAACGATGGTGTTACAGAACAGCGCTTTGATTTAAATCTTAAAACAGGCGAAGTCGCCTATTTTAAGATTACATTTGATAATTCTCCCAATTAGAAACTGAATCCTACACCTAAATCAAGTGATAGTAATGCTGTGCGCCAAGTTGTAGTTTCGGTAATAGGTGTTTTTTCAGCATCGTTAAATAACAAATCATTATTAAGAATATTTGTTAGTCCTTGATGATATCCTAAACCAGCATACGCATTAAAACTATCACTGAAAGCATATTCGAGTCCTACACCCAGATAAATAGATAATCCAGTTCCATTAAATAAGTTCATAGGTTTACCATTTCCGTTACGACCTCTTTGAGGATCCTGATCAAATCGGTGTTGTGCGAAATTCATAAAGTGTGCATAATCTCCCCCCACATTTCTTTCACCTGTTCTAAAGTCAATGGTGGGACCTACGGTTACAATCACTCGCATATAATCAGCCACTTCATTGCTTCTGTAGCGAAGTAAAATGGGTAAGTGCATATAATTAACATGGTATACGGATGTTCCAATATAAGAACCATCATCATTTCTTACATGGATTCTTCTATTTCCAAACCAAAAACCTGAACTTAAAGCAAAGGATTCATTGAGGTTATAATTTGCAATTAACCGAATAGTTCGCCCTGCCAATGTTTCTAAAGTCGAAGTTTGTCCATCAGAAGCTAAATCTCTTCTACTCGAAAGCGGCATATCGTCTTTAATCGTAGCGAATGTTCTTCCAGGCCCTATCTGGAATCCAAAGGTAAAGTCTTCCATAGTTTGTGAGAAAGACGTAGTTGTAATTATAAATGCCGAAAGGCAAATAAGTAGTTTTCTATAGTTCATTATTAAGGTATTTAAATGTGATTATCTTGTTCTTAGATTAAGAGGCTCAGTCCTATAAAAATTGCTGTTATCATGTAACCTTCCTGGATTGACATAAATGTTGCGAGCACCGTGAATATGTCCAGCATTATTTAAATGATTATCTACATAAAGGCGAGCACTATCCGATACATTCAGAATACCTGTCGCATTCACATTTAAATTGCCATGAACAATTACTACACCCTTAAATATTAATAAGCTATCATTAACATTCATATTTTCTTTGATGTAGACAGTGTCGTCTGCATAATACGTATCAATAATAGTTAAACCACCTTTATTTAAGTTTAAGTCATTTCCAATGTTTAAATTATCAGTGATGGTAGCACTACCATCTATATTCAAGTTGTTTTCAATATCAAAATTGACTACCACATCATGATAGTATTGGATTTCTCCATCTCCTTCATAATATTCCCAACCATTGTTACCTCTAGACTCCCATGTTTCGGGATCTTTTTTACAAGAAGAAAGTAATAGTATACCTAAAGCTAAATAAAGTAAGTTTTTCACAAGTGTTGTATTTAATTTTTAAATGTTTCCAGCAATTTATGAAATTTTTAAACCAAAAAACTAGCCTTATATTCCTTTACTACTTATTTAAAATTAAACTTAAAAAAGTTGTGGGTGTGTGAATAGTGTTTACGAACACGTGGGATAAAGTATTCGTAAAAATATATGTCAGCATTATTTAAAAAAGCTTATCTAAATATTTTATTCTAATTTTTTGGTCAGAGGATTTGAGGTGTTGCTATCACATATAGTGGGTGTAAATCCTCACGTCATTAATTGTAGGATATTAACCACCTATCTGTATCATACTTCGGTTTTCGTGGTTAGAAGTATTCGTGAAAAGTTCATTGGTTTCCATTCCACCTCTTGATTTAGCTTTTGAAAAAATAGTTTGAACAATAAGAGGAATGATTTTTTTCTTATTACGAAGCGGACTAAGTATATCCGTTTCTGAAGCGGAAAATAAACAGTTTTTCAATTTGCCATCCGCTGTTAGTCGAATGCGGTTACAGCTATCGCAAAAAGGTTTAGTGACTGTTCCAATAATCCCAAAATTACCTTTGAAGTCTCTAAGTTGGTAGTTTTTAGCCGTGTCGTTTGGCTTAGCCGGTATGGCAATTGGTTGCTGATCAAAATGAGTTGTTATTATTTTAATTATCTCATCATGACCAATAGTTTTGTTTTGTTCCCATTGATTGCCATCAAAAGGCATAAACTCAATAAATCGAATACTTAGCGGATTATTCTTAGCAAGGGAAACTAAGTCGATAAGTTCGTGGTCATTGACGCCTCGCATCAATACAGTGTTTAGTTTCACATGAATTCCTTTGTGAAGGGCCAACTCAATGTTGGCTTTTACCTTTTTAACAGCATCCACTTTCGTCATTTTGTAAAACCGCTGTTCATCCAACGAGTCGATACTGATATTCAAGCTTTTTAATCCAGCGGCTACTAACGTGTCAATGTGTTGATCAAGCAGTAGGGCATTAGTTGTCATATGCAGACTAACGGGCAGCGTACTTAATTTTTGAATGATGTCGTCAAAGTCAAGCCGAACCAGTGGTTCACCACCTGTTAAGCGTATTTTATTGACACCCAATTCTGTAAAGGTTTTTGCAATGGTAAAAATCTCTTCCGCAGTCATTAACTTTTTAGAAGGCATAAACTTCATTTTCTCCGAAGGCATACAATACACACATCGGAAATTACACTTATCAGTAAGGGAAATACGGAGATAGTTATGCACACGACCAAATTGGTCAATAAGGGAAGATGAAGCGTTATGTTCGGTTGGAGACAACGGTGTAAAGGTAGTTGCTAAGCAATGGAATGTGAAATTAAATGAAAAGGAATTTTTAAAAGGGTTAAAAAAAGGTATATCAACTAAATTAAAAAAAAATAGGTTGATATACCTTTCTGTTAAATTATGCAGGTTTTTTAAACTCTCCTGGCTTTTGGTTAAGCTGATCAGTGATCTCTTTTTGTGCGTCTTTGAACTCTCGTATACCTTGACCAAGACCACGTGCTAAGTCTGGAATTTTTTTAGCTCCGAAGAGTAACACAATTACGAAGATGATTAACACCCATTCCATGCCACCAGGCATTCCGAATAACAATACAGTATTCATATGTTTTAAATTTATTTTTCGAATATCATAATTTTCTTGGTTCATTTCCTAGAATAATACTGGATTAAATTTCTGCTGTTAATTTTTTACTAAATTTTTTCCAGCACAGACAATTTAATCATGTCGCCCACCTCTAAATACCTTTGCCAAATGCTTTGCAGCGGGGAAAATTGCTTCCATGCTTTCCTTTGCTCCATTCGTAGAACCTGGTAAAGCTAATACTAATGTGTTTCCAATATTTCCAGCAATACTTCTTGAAAGCATCGAGTAGGGTGTACGCTGTTGTCCGTAGTTGCGTATCGCTTCTTCTACTCCAGGTATTCTGCGGTCAAGTAAAGGTTCTATGGCTTCAGGGGTTACATCACGTGGTGAAAGTCCAGTTCCACCTGTGAAGATTAAAAAATCTACTTCGTTAGCATATTGTTTTACAAGGGATTGAATTTGATCAAATTCATCCGGTATAATGGTATAATGCTGAATCGTTACATCGCACGACTTCAACTTGTTACAAATTGCTAATCCTGCTTTATCTGCCTTTTTTCCTGCGGAAATGGTGTCTGAACAGACTACTACCACGGCTTTGAAAATTGCTTGCGTATCGTTTTTGAAATCGGATTTACCACCTTTTTTATTCAACAGTTTTACATTGTTAATCTCAATACCTTTGTCAATGGGTTTGAGCATGTCATACATGGTGAGGGCAATTACACTTGCTCCATGCATTGCTTCAACTTCAACGCCCGTTTTGTATATAGTACTAACAGTAATGTTGATGTAGATATTCAACCCTTCAATCGCATATTCCACAGCAGTGTACTCAATTGGTAAAGGGTGACAATCTGGAATGATATCAGCTGTTTTCTTCACAGCAAATAGTCCAGCCGTTTTTGCCATTTCAAATACATTGCCTTTTGGTACAAGGTTGTTTTCTATAGCATGAATAGTCGCTGTTTTACTCACCGTTACCGTTGCTTGCGCTACTGCGGTGCGTAATGAATTTGATTTGTGGGTGATGTTAACCATTGGAGTTTTTGAGTAATAGGTAATAAGTTTTAAGTTGAAAAGAAGTCGTTGTGTTGTAAGTAATAAGTTTTAAGTTGAAATCCTGTTTTTTAGCTAGAAAGGTGCTTACAACTTACTGCTTATAACTTTTTCACTCCTCAGTATTCACTTTCCACTGATGTGACTCATCTTCAAAGAGTTCTTTTCCGAAAATGGGTACTTCTTTTTTGATTTGCTCGACTACGTCTCTACAGGCACTAAAGGCAGCTTTTCGGTGCCCTGAGGACACAAAAACAAAGAGGCATATTTCACCAGCTTTAACAGTTCCCAGGCTATGGTAGATATGCATACAGGTAAGGTCTTTATGTTTCGCAAAGGTAGCTTCACGAATTTCATGGACTGCTTTTAACGCCATCTCTTCTTGGGCAGTGTATTCGATCGCTGTCACTTTTTTGCCCTCAATTTCATCAGCTCTGACTTGACCTAAGAAGATATCGTGAGCCCCAATATTGGTTTTCACTTGGTGATGGGCAATAGAAGTAGCTATCTTTTCTGGGGTAATAGGGCCTTGTACGAATATGTTTTTCATATGTTAGTATAGAGATTGTTAGATATGAGAAGTTAGATTAATGTAGTTCGTAATTTTGCAGATATAAGAATTTAATTTTCACCTATAACTCACGACTTAATACTTATTACTTTAACTCATCCCCCCGAAAATGGAGGTAATAAAGAGATTTCAGCATTAGCAGAAATAATTTCTTGTTGATCTACAAACTCGTTGTTTAGGGCAATTTTATATTTACTATTTTTTAGCCCATGATATTTTGCAATCAGCAATTGGTTTAATGCTTCAATAGTAAGTTGGCTATCCATACTTATTTTTTCAGTGGATTTTCCAGTTTTGTCGGTTAACATTCCGAAGTAATGTATAGCTATTTCAAACATAGGATTTGATCAATTTTGTGGAGCCATCAATTTCTTTTAAGGTATAATGTGTTGAGCATATTTTTTTCAACGCTGGTGTATCGTGCGAAACTATTATAGTTGTTATTCTTTTCTGTTTTATATAGGTATTCAGTAGCTCTATTGTTTTGGTTTTCATTGAGTTGTCTAATGCCGCAAACGGCTCGTCCAGTAATAAGAGTTCAGCAGTTGCAGTTATTGCTCGCGCTATGGCTGTTCGCTGTTTTTGTCCACCTGAAAGGGTACCTGGCTTTTGGTGAAGGAATGGTGTTAATTCAAGAGCAGTTTTTACTTCTTCAGAAAGTGGATGTTTACTGATTTCTATATTCTGCAAAGCAGTAAGGTGGGGAAACAATCCATAATCTTGAAATACAAATCCTGTGTTTCGATTTTGTACAGAGACAATAACTCGTCCATCGTTTGTCCATAAATCGTTGTTGTATTTAATGTATCCTTTTTGTGGAATAGATAAACCAGCAAGTTGTCTTAGTAACGTAGTTTTTCCTGAGCCAGAATGTCCCTTTAAGCCAATAATTTCTCCCTGATTTATTGAGAGGTTAAACGCTAAGGTAGAATGAACCAGGGGATGATATGTGTTAATTTCTAACATCAGACTGTAGCTGTGGTGTTTTTATGTCGGATGAAATTTACTGTAAGCAACACTGAAAATGAGATCGCTAACAATACGGCAGCATAGTGGTGGGCCATGTTATAATTTAATGCTTCCACTTCGTTGAATAGGGCAATTGAGGCTACTTCTGTTTGGTTAGGAATACTGCCACCAATCATCAATACCACTCCAAACTCACCAATCGTATGAGCAAAACTCAAGGTGAGAGCAGAAATAATAGAGGTAATGATGTTTGGCAATTCAATCTTTCGAAATATGGCAAACGATGACATCCCTAGTGTGGCCGCTGCCTCTCCGTAAGAAAGAGGCAGACTTCGTAATCCTGAGAGCAAAGGGCTAATCATAAACGGAAGACTATAGATAAGCGAGGCAATGACTAATCCTGTAAAAGAAAACAAAAGTTCGACTCCTAAAATAGCTTTTAACCAGGCTGCTATTCCCGAATTAGGGTTAAAAAAAAGTAATAAATAAAATCCCAGGACTGAAGGTGGTAAAATGAGTGGGAGAGTGGTGAGCGTTTCAACTACTAATATCCACTTACTTTTACAGCGATGCATTCCATACACTAAGGGCATGCAAATAATGAAGAGCAAAAATGTGGTTATTATTGCTAATTGAAGACTCAATATGATCGGTGTCCAATTCAACGATTAAATCCGTGTTTTTTTAATATCTGATTGGCATTACCTGTAAACAGATAATGGTAGAAGTCGGTAACTGATTTAGTGCTATTGAGCATTACGATGTGTTGCTCTAGTTGTGAGTCTAATAACAACCAGTAGCCGGACTTAAATCCCGCTTTTTCCAGCTCACTTTTTGAGGAAGAAGAAGTAAAAGCAATAGCCACATTTTGATTAGCTATGTATTGATTGACTTGTGCAATGCTACTACCATATATTAAATTCGTTGGATTTATACCTAAGTCTTTAAATGTTTTCAAAGCGGCCAGTCCAAAAGGTGCTGTTTGTGGGTTCGCGATGCTGATGATAGTTGCTTTTTCTAGTAAGGTTTGCAGAGTATCGATGGGTGACGAAGACCATACAGCTAATCGATTAGTGGTGAATGATTGTCCTTGTTCAGCAATCACTCCTTTCAGAAACAATGAATGGATATAGGACGAATCCGCTGCTAAAAAAATATCAAAAGGTGCTCCTTGTTCTATTTGAGCTGCTAATTTACCAGAAGAACCAGTGATGACATCTATTTTTGTGTGGTGTTCACTTTCGTAAGCCAATGCAATTTCTTTTAATACTTTAGCGCTGCTCGCAGCCACAGCTACGCGTATGGGAGTTTGATGGGTGGTTTGTTGACTACACCCAAATACGATCGCCATTAATAAACTACTCAGAAAAAAGCGTTTCCAGTTCATGGCAGGTGTTGGTAAGTGTTTGGTGCGCTTTTTTGTATTGTTGAATAATCGTTAAAGCACGTTTGGTTAGTAAAGTGCCACCGCCACCAGCACCTCCTGTGGATGTTTCCACTAAAGGAAGCCCTGCTGTAGCGTTCATCGATTCAATTAATTTTGAGGCTTTTTTGTAGGAGAGATTGATAGAAGCTGCTGCTTTCGATATGGATCCATGTTGGTGAATGGCCTCCAGCAATTTCACGCGACCACTACCTGCAATCACATGTTTTTCTTGCTCAAACCAGACTTTGAATTTGATTTCCATAAGGTAAATCTATCGTTATATCCAATAGGATACAACGAAAAAATATAGATATTTGCTATGTTTTAAAAGAAACAAGATCCCAGAGCAAGAAACAAGTGAAAAGTCATGAGTATTAAGTAGCGAGTTATAAGTTGTAAAATTCTAACTTTCAATATCTAATAATCTCATATCTAAATACTAACATCTAGCTACTCAATACTCAAATCTCACTACCTAAAAAAATGATTACTGTTCCCGAAGCAAAAGCCCTAATTCAAGAAAATTTCACACCCTTATCAGCTGAGGTTTTATCCTTACAATATGTCTTGGGTAGGGTAGTGGCAGAGGATATTAAAGCACCTATAGCTTTACCGCCATTTAGGCAAAGTGCGATGGATGGGTATGCGATTCGGTTAGAGGAAGCTAACAAACCACTTCGTTTACAAGGGGAAATAAAAGCAGGGGATGTGGAAGTACCTGTATTAGAAAATGGAGCAGCATTACGCATATTTACTGGAGCAATGGTGCCTGACCAAGCCGATGTAGTGGTGATGCAAGAAAAAGTAGAAGTTGATGGAGATACAATTTTAATTAAAGACAACAACTTAAGGAAACAATTGAATATTCGTCCTGTTGGGGAACAAATTAAAGCAGGTAGCATTGCAATTAAAAAAGGTACAGTGATGACTTCAGGGGTTATCGGCTTTGCTGCTTCATTGGGATTGGTGGCTTTAAAAGTTGTTTGTAAACCCCGCATAGCATTAGCGATAACGGGAGATGAATTGGTGAAACCGGGTAATTCTTTAAAAGCCGGACAAGTGTATGAGAGTAACTCCATAACTATTGAATCTGCTGCTGAGGCCACGGGTTATCGTGTGCTTGGAGTAGCTAATTTAGCTGATGATTTTGAGACCACTAAAGAAGCAATTCAGCAACTCGCTAAAATGAATGATGTGTTGATTTTGACAGGTGGAATCTCTGTGGGTGATTACGATTTTGTCTGGCGGAGTTTGCAGGAATTAGGTTGTGAGGTATTCTTTTATAAAGTAAAACAAAAACCTGGTAAGCCATTATTAGTAGGGCAATTGGGAGATTGTAAGGTGTTTGCTTTACCCGGTAACCCGTATGCTGCCTTATCGTGTTATTATCAATATGTATTAACAGGTTTAGATTTGATGTCGGGTAAAACTACTGCAGGAATGGTTGATTTACATTTGCCGCTAGCACACGATTATTTAAAAAAAGGTGATCGTGCAGAGTTTTTGAAGGCAAAAATAAGTGACGGTTCGGTAACTATTTTAGGATCACAGGCTTCATCTATGCTGTCTGCCTTCACGGATGCTAATGCACAAGTTTACATTCCCTGGGAATGTAATGAGTTGAAGCAAGGGGAGCGAGTGAGTTGTTATTTGTTGTGATTTAGAGGAATTAGCCGTTCAAACTGATTCGATAAAAAGCTTACATGATGTAGCCAGATTTTTATACGCTAAAATTGTCGGTACTTATTTGTTTTTAACCACTTTCTTGAAAAATACTTGATCATTCATGGAAAATTTCAGGAAGTACACACCTTTTTTTAACTCGGAAATATCAATTGTTTCATTATCAATTAGTAATTCAGAAACTTCTTTTCCTGAAATATCATAAATGCTCAATTTTTGGGGGTTTATCCCTTCAATCGATAGGTAATCAGAAGTGGGGTTGGGATATATATTGATGTTGTTTTGAATATTCTCATGCTTATTTGAAGTGAGCAACACACTATTGAATTCTATTCGAAAATAAAAATCCATAAATGATGGAGTAAAATTTTGTACACTCCCATTGTGTTTAAGCGCAGCTCCATAAGGATAGGGGTCAATTGTTGATAATTTAGAACCCAATGTAAAGTGAGTAGTGTCAATGCTCCAAAATCTTAAAGCATAATGGTTGTTTTGAATTACATTTAATGAGTTACCGTTACCATTTTTTAAATCAATTACTATATTTCCAGATGAATCTATAGGGATACTGTCTACAACCCACATGAGGTTATTCCAATTGTTGCCACCATCATAAATTTCTAATTTCATCATTCCTTTTCCAGAATGAATGTTAAGCTCAACATTATTAATTTCACCAGTTTCACACGCTACAAATTGTTGTCCTGAACTACTACCCACATTTGGGCCTTGATTTCCACCTATTACTAATTGTTCTTCCACACATTGAGAAAAACTCGTATTAAAAGCTAAAAGAAAAAACAGTAGGATGAAATTAATGTTACATGCTGTTGTTTTCATTACGTAATTGTTTTTATTGATGATTATGGATAAAAGTATTTTAAATCTAAGATAGTAGTAAATGATTAACTGAAAAATAATTTTAACCGATTATACCGTAAAATATCCTTCATCGAATAATACTTCCTCAAAAGAAGGAGCATAATGCAATTGGATCTGATGTTCTTTCAAAAAAAATTCATGACTAGAAATTGTAGTTTTGTCTTCGGGCTGAGGGTATACTTCCCTAATAATGATGTGCTTGATTTGACTTGGGAATTCATTGGCAACAGTCAGATAAATCTCTAAATCATGCTGGGTATTGTCTCCAACTAATATGTGTTGTTTTGTAGGAAAGGTGCGAAGTAATTCTCGAAGTGTTTCAAGTTTATGTGTTTCGCCTTCAGGTACTTTTTTGTTCAGTAGTAAATCTATAGTTCCTCTAAACTTCTTTAGAAAAATAGGTCCTTCTGGTAGTTGATTGTGAGCTAAAAAGCTAGAGATGAGTAAACCTAAATTTTGTTCGCTATTGGACAAATACACAATGTCTGACCCTTGAGCTTTTGTGTAATTAACTAATTTCTGAATATCCTTAACCGACTTACGTTTAGTTACCCGTGTGAAAAGCATGGTCCAGATTTTCTTGAATTTATTTCTTATAAATGATTGAATTAATGTGTCATCTAAATCAGAAATAAGTAAATGCTTAGAAGTAAAAGGTTGCGTGTGGAGGGTTTGTATATGTTGTGCTAACTGCACTATGGTACCATCTTTTAAATGGATAGCATCTAGGTTAGTGATTGACCCATCAACTAATTTATTGATGTAAAAAAAACCCCGACCATCAGTTTTTGCTGTGGTGTGTTTTTTTTCATCAAATAATAAATGAAGTGTTTTGTTTTTCAGAGGCTTGGCTCGGTACAAACGAATTAAGTTTTTTGCTGTTTGCCATCTATTGAGGGTTTCATATTCAATATCACCTCGTTTTGAGTAGATAATTTGTCCGCCTAAAATGATGGCGTGACCATCTGAAATTGAGAAAAAATTGATTAATAAAGGGGGCTTGTGTTTACTCATTCAATACTATTTTTATTGCTGATTCTAATACTTTAACATGAAGTTTTGATATTTCTCCCATGTATTCACCATCTATTTGAAAAGGAACAGGCGAACTGGTACTAATGGTTGTATCCTTACTTTGTATGCATCGATCAAACTGATCATCGGTTAACTGAATGTCTAATAAAGACAAACCTGATTTTATTACCTCTCCAAAATTAACCTCTTCAATAATGGTGAGGTCAAAATACCCATCAAAGATGGATCCATTTGATATTTTTACTCCTGTGCCAAATTTGTTTCCATTTGTACAAATCACAATTTGTGCTGAGGTTTTAAATTTACCAGTTTCATTTTCAATGGTAAAATCAAACACTTCTGAATCATTAATGGCAGATAGCACGTGTTTTGTATAACCTAACATGCCACGTGCACCATCGGCTTCATAATACTTAATTAATAGTGCATTAACACCTAAATCAAACAAGTGGACACAATAATGTGTTTCATCAATCAAAAGAACGTCTATGGCTTTTTCGGTTTTTGATCTGACAGCAATAGTTAATGCTTCATCTAAATCTTTTGGTAGCTCTAAACAAGTTGATAGCCCGTTTGCCGAACCTGTTGGGACGATACCTATGGACGCTGTTGATTCAGACTCAATGACACATTTACTCACGAGTTGAATTGTACCATCGCCACCCGCTACAATGATGCGATCAGGTTGGTAAACATGGAGTTTTTCTTTGATGTTTTCTACATTACCTTTTGGTTGAGTTTCGTAATACTTTACATAGTAAGTATCTTCCTCTTCTAGTTGTTTGATGTAGTCATATAAAAAATCTTTGTCGGTATCGCCCGAAATGGGATTAATAATAAATAATATTTTCATACAGATTATGCTGTGAGTTTCTTACAATCAAACCACAATTGATGCCAAATAAGCGATATTCTACTTGCATTAAAAGTGAAGAAGCAAATAACGTAAATTAATTAATCTTCAAATTGCTTTACTCCCCCTGAGACTATATCTTTGGAATCCTTTAAAGAGAATTTATAGTTAGTAGAAAAACTACTGACAAATGAACATAATAATTACTTAGAACATGGCAGTAAAGTACGATGTATTAGTGATAGGAAGTGGCCCAGGTGGATATGTGGCTGCAATTAGAGCATCACAACTAGGAATGAAAGTAGGTGTGGTTGAGCGTGCTGAATTAGGAGGTATTTGCTTAAACTGGGGTTGTATTCCTACAAAAGCGTTGTTAAAAAGTGCCAATGTATTTGAATACATCAACCATGCGGCTGATTATGGTATCAAAGTAGCTGCTCCAAAAGCAGACCCTGAAGCAATGGTGAAAAGAAGCCGGGAAGTAGCAGCTGGAATGAGTAAAGGGATTCAGTTTTTATTTAGAAAAAACAAAATTGACCACATTCAAGGATTTGGGAAATTAGCTACTGGTAAGAAAGTAATGGTCACTGATGACAAGGGTGAAACTACAGAATACAGTGCTAGTCACATCATTTTAGCAACAGGTGCCCGTTCACGTGAGTTGCCTAACTTACCACAAGATGGTAAAAAAATCATCGGTTACAGAGAAGCATTGGTATTAGATAAATTACCAGCTAAAATGGTTGTTGTTGGGTCCGGTGCCATAGGTATTGAGTTTGCTTATTACTATGCAACTATTGGTTGTGAAGTCACTGTGGTAGAGTTTTTACCTAATATTGTCCCGAATGAGGATGAAGAAGTGTCTAAAGCACTAGAGAAAAGCTTTAAGAAAAAAGGTATCAACGTGATGACAAACTCGGCTGTGG
Organism: uncultured Cytophagales bacterium; assembly: GCA_963849955.1. Classification (GTDB taxonomy): domain Bacteria; phylum Bacteroidota; class Bacteroidia; order Cytophagales; family JAAEPT01; genus CAWFGW01. The sequence continues at coordinate 247,615 of CAWKJU010000006.1, forward strand.
AGTCTGTAGACACGAAAGGCAAAGGCTGTAAAGTAAAAATTAAAACGGCTAAAGGAGAGGAAACTATCGAATGTGATGTGGTACTTTCTGCGGTAGGTATTCAAACTAACTTAGAAGGCATTGGCTTGGAAGATGTCGGTATTGCTACCGATAAAGGACGTGTTTTAGTAGACGATTACTACAAAACAAATATGCCTGGTATTTATGCCATAGGTGACATCGTTCATGGACCAGCATTAGCACACGTAGCATCAGCAGAAGGAATTATTTGTGTTGAGAAAATTGCTGGACAAAATCCTCATCCGTTGAATTACGGTAATATACCTGGTTGTACTTACTGCAGTCCTGAAATTGCTTCTGTTGGTTTAACTGAAAAAGCAGCGAAAGAAAAAGGATACGAAATTAAAGTAGGACGTTTCCCGTTCTCAGCATCAGGTAAAGCAAGTGCATCAGGAAACAAAGAAGGTTTTGTAAAAGTTATTTTTGATGCCAAATACGGTGAATGGCTAGGAGCTCATATGATTGGTGCAAATGTGACTGAAATGATTGCAGAAGCAGTAGTAGCTAGAAACTTAGAAGCAACTGGTCATGAGATTATTAAGTCGGTTCACCCACACCCAACACTTTCAGAAGCTATAATGGAAGCTGCAGCAGATGCTTATGATGAAGTTATCCACTTATAGAAACTTGAAATAAAAAATCTAACTTCTTTCTAAAACCTTTCGTTATATTCAGCGAAAGGTTTTTTATTTAATAAATAACTAGTTTATGGCTAAGAAAAAGAAGGGAGATAAAAAGATTTTCGTGTTAGATACTTCGGTAATTCTACACGACCACAATGCTATTTATAGTTTTGATGACAACGATGTTGTTATCCCAATTTCAGTTTTAGAAGAACTGGATCATTTCAAGAAAGGAAATGACATGATTAACTTCGAGGCGAGGGAGTTTGCTCGACAGTTAGATAACCTCTCAGCTGGTGACACCCTGAGCGACTGGATTCCACTGGATAACGGGTTCAATGGTAGATTACGTGTTCAAATGAATGAGAGTGCAGAGCCAGATGCATGTAAAATACTTGGTGAAAACAAAGCAGATCACCGCATCTTGAATGTTGCTATTCGCATGCGCAATGAATACCCTGATAAACTTGTTACGCTTGTAACCAAGGACATCAACTTGCGAATTAAGGCGAAATCAATGGAGGTTCAATCCGATGATTTTACGAGTGGAATGGTTAAAAATGTCAGTTCGCTCTATACAGGGCGTTCTGAAATAGAAAATGTTGATTCAGCTATTATTGACAAAATTTATAATGATGGAGGATGTAGTTATAAGGAGGTGCTTGACGAAAAACCTTTTCCTAATCATTATTTCATTCTTAAAAATGGAAGAGCATCTGCCTTAGCATTCTATAATGCTGAAACAGAGATGTTAGAGCGAATTGAAAAAAAGTCTGCATATGGAATAAAACCTCGCAATGCAGAACAAATATTTGCTCTCCATGCTATCCTTGATGAAAATATTAAACTCGTTACCCTTTCAGGTGTTGCAGGTACTGGTAAAACCTTATTGGCACTCTCTGGAGCGATAGAACAAAAAGCGAATTATCGTCAAATTTACCTTGGGCGTCCAATTGTTCCTTTGAGTAATAAAGATATAGGGTATTTACCTGGTGATATCAAATCAAAGTTAAATCCATACATGGAGCCGCTGTGGGATAATTTAAAAACCATTCAAAGTCAATTTAAGGAGACCGAGAAAGACTATAAGCGGTTAACAGAGATGGTTGAACAGGAAAAACTGATGATTAGCCCACTGGCTTATATTAGAGGTAGAAGCTTGTCAAACATCATCTTTATCGTAGATGAAGCTCAGAACTTGACACCACATGAGGTGAAAACCATTATTACGCGAGCAGGTGAGAATACAAAAATCATATTTACGGGAGATATATTCCAAATTGATTCACCGTATTTGGATACGCAAAGTAATGGCTTGTCCTATTTAATTGATCGGATTCATTCTCATAAGATCCATGCACATGTCACTCTTGAAAAAGGGGAACGTTCCGAGTTGGCAAATGTCGCTAATGATTTATTATAACTTTTCAGGCAGACAGTTGCCATAAACAACTGTCTGCTTAACTATTTTTTTAACTTTGTGTTACAAACAAATATCTATGAAGTATCGATTAATTCTTATGTTACTCCTTTTAGGAGGGAGTTTTTATTCGTTTTCTCAAAGTCATTTAAAACATCAAGTAGACTATTGCAAAACTGAAGTTGAAAATCTGGAGGGAGAAGTAAAGAAATTAAAAGGATTGTTAGAGGTTCAAAATAATGATATCATGCAGCTGAAGTCTATGATCATTAACAAAGAAAAAGAGATTGATGCGCTTAATGAACGCATTGATAAGTTGAATGATGTATCTCTGGATTTGATGAACTTAGCAATTAACTATGAGTCAATGGGCGACTACAGAAAAGCTTTGGAGGTATATAAACTTTTAATTCAAAATTATCCTAATAGCCTTGAAACAGCTGCATCACGATTAAAAATAAGGGAGATGACTAAAAAGGTTGTCGAGGGAAGAGTAGAAGGGAAGAAGTAACAATTACCAGGTATCTTCAGCGTTTCTTTCTCGATATAACGGAGAGAGAAACAACGCAATGGTAACTTCATGAGCGCCTGAACTTCGATGTTGGTAAATGGAATTTTTAAGACCATTAATAGTATAGTCATAACTATAAAATACATTGAGGAGATATTTATCTTTTGTTCTGTTTGACTGACTTCCCCAACTAACTTGTGTGCCAAGCATTCCTGTTATAGCATCTTTTGAGCGATATCCCACACCAATATAAACTTTGTCTTTCCAATCTAATCGTGTATTGAAATTATAAGATAAAGGGGCACCAGAAGTCATTTTTGTTATCACCGATGGAATAAGGTAAAAGGATTCATTTAGCTGTAATTTTAATAGTCCCGTCACATAAAAATGTCTGCTCAGGTCACTTCCTTCACTAATTTGAGTATTACTCTGGAGAACCTGAGAACTAGATACACCTAGATAATAGGTTTCTTGATAATATAGCATTCCTCCAATATCGATATCCATCACGGGTTGTGACGAATATCGGTTAAGTGATTGGTAGGTTGGGTCATTTAAAGTTGAACTACTGGAAACATTTGTAGCACCCGAGGTGTTTTTTTGTGCTAATATATCTTTGTCGAGCGTAAAATGATTCCAACCCACAAATACGCCTAAAGCTATTCGTAATCCATCTTGATGATTTTTACCATAACCACGTCCCTTTGTAAGTGCTAAATTATAGGAGTAGTTAGCTTTTATTTTTATGTTACTGAATGCTCCAATTCTATCATGCATAGCAACAGCACCTACACCATGCCAGTTATGAAAATCACCTCCACTGGAGCGTGAAAAATGAGATTTATTGATGGGTGTGTGAAACGAAATATAAGAAGTTTGTGGTGATCCTTGAAGCCCAACCCATTGATAGCGATATCCTAACTTTATGTCCATGTTGTCATCCACTGAAGAATAAGCGGGATTAAATAAAAAAGGGTTAATCATGAAGTTAGAACTTTGCATCTCTTGTTGGGCAAAAGTGTTCCCAATGATTACTGATTGAATAAATAAAAAAAATAAATAACTGGGCAGATATTTACGAATAGCTATTCTCATTTATCTTATTATAGTTACATATCCGGTGAAAGCAATTTGTTCTCCCTGAGAACTAGCAGTAATGGTATAGAAATAGGTTCCATCAGGTACAGGTGTTCCTGTTTCATTGGTACCGTCCCAAGTATTTACACCATCAGTCAGTTCTCTAAGTTGCATACCCCAGCGGTTATATATTTTTACATTTGTTTGGAAATAATTTAGCAATTCATCTATAACCCATACATCATTGTTGTTATCGTTGTTGGGAGAAAACAGGTAGGGAGCTTGAATATCATTGAGGACTACAATTTTTAAACTATCTGTAACAAGACAACTAGATAACTCTCCAGTGACTATATATGTGGTAGTTTCTTTCGGTGTTTGTGTTGTGTTTAACGTGTTCTCTGGGATAAATTCTGTGGAGGGAACGGTGTTCCAATTAAAAGAGTCCGTGTTTGTTTTAACGGATAGATAAACACTTCCACCTCGGATAGTATCTCTATCTGTTGTAATATTTATTTCGATAGGAATAAATAAGTAGTCATGAGGTAAGGACGTGCTTCTACAGTTTTTATTAGTGGCACTAACTGTAAATAGTTGTTTGTAAAAAAGAGAATCAGAAACAAAAGTTGAAGTGTTGGATGTACTTGATTGCTGTGTAGTGGTATTTGTCCATGTATACGATGAACTAACATTATTTGAATCAACTACATTGAGATGAAGTTGCTGTCCTAAACAAACTAGTGTATCACCGCTCAGGTATAAATTAGGATATAAATTAACTTCAGGGTGAAGCGTATTTGATTGAATCGATTGATTATTCGCTTTCACACATTTTTCATTAGAAGTAGCAAAGAGTTGAATTGTTTCGCCTTTTTTTAAATGGGGAATTAAAACACTCATTGAATCACTCGATAAAATTGTTTCATTTCCTTGTAGGTCAAATTTTTTCCAAGTGAGGGAAGGGCTTCCTAGAAATTGACTCGAGTCTACGCTTACATATAGACTATCACCCTCACAAAGGCTTGAATCTGCAATAATATGAACATTAGGTATCGGGTTATCCAGCATGGTAATGATTATACTGTCTTTAGCTATGCAATTATCACTGTTAGTTACTTCAATAATATAGGTGGTTTTAGGTTGAGTAGGGGTAGCGGCAGGAGCAGAAATAGTTGATTGGGATAAACTGCCAGCGGGTTGCCAGTCATATTTAATAAAATCAGGTTGCTCCACAACGCTTATGACTGTACTTTCTCCTTTACAAATTGTCGTGTTATTACTCATTTGAAGTATTGGAGGTAGGTTCACCGTTAATTTTGTTATTAAGGTATCTTTACAACCATCTGTATCGGTTCCAATAACAGTGAAATCAGCTGTTGAAGCACTCAATACAGTGGGGTTAGGAATAGTAGTTGAGCTTAAAGGAGAAGTATTTCCAACCCACAACCATTCAGAAACTGTTTTATCGCTTGTTACTTCTAATTGAGCACTATTTCCAAGACAGACTTCTGTGGATGAGGAACTCATTAAGGAAATAACAGGTTTGTCGTAAAATGAAATAAGCAGAGAATCGCTACTTTCACATCCTGTACTATCTGTGGTGGTTAAATAAATATAAGTAGAATCAGTAGTGGGTTTAACAAAAGGATTTTTTATGGTTGGGTCAGAAATGATTGGCTTAGGACTCCAGTCATAGACCACTGCTTCCGTCACATTTAATTGAATAGCGTCTCCATGACAAATAAGTGTATCGTTTCCTAGAGATGTTGAGCACACAGTACTATCACATTGTTCAAAAGTAATATCGACCTCATCTTGTGACATGTTTCCACAGTCATCATAAGCAGTAAGCGAATAGGTAAATGTACCCGCTTGAGGATTGGGTTGGTAAACCGTAAAAGTAGAGTCACCAGATCCATCTTGCCAGAAATAAGAATCAAAAGCACTACCAGCGTTTAATGCGAGAATTTCACCAAAACAAAGTGTCGAATCTTTACCTAAATCTAAAATGGGAGAAGTATATATGTCTATCTCAATGGTATCAGATGAAACACAACCTTGCGCACTACTAACGGAAACGTGATAGGTGCCTGCAGTAGAAGCTGTTAGTGTTTGGTTGGTGGAACCATCTTGCCATTCATAATTGGCAAATCCACTACCCGGATCTAAAACCAAGGTGCCAGAGCATAATGTGGTATCGTTTCCAAGAGCTATTATTGGTGCGTTATTATTGTTCGTGTTGATATTGAGCGTGCTAGAAATTGTCCCGCATTGGTCTTGTGCTTGAACCGATAAACTGTGAGCGCCCACAACCCCTGAAAAATCAATGGTGATACTCGAATTATCCTGATTGACTATTCTTCCTCCTCCTGTATAATTCCAAACAATTGAATTGATACAACTTGATGCATTTATCTCATATTTTTCAATTGCATTTTTACAAGGAGCCGTTGGCCCACTGATGGAAATAGCATCTCCAAAGAAGCCTGGTAAAAAATTTGGTAGCCCAAGACTTCCAGTTCCTGAGCCCAATGAGACAGCATTTTCTGAAAAATTTGATAGTGTTCCTATAGCATTAGGGTTATCAATGACACCTAAAAAAGATTGATTTTGATTTGTGCAATATATTTTTCCATCCGGTCCCATTTGTAAGACCGGTTTTGTAGTTTTTCCGCTCGCAATATTTTGGCGTGAAGCACGAATATTTGCAGTAGATCCAGCGGATAAATCATATTGATAGATAAAATTTCCATTGTAAGCAGTAACATATAAAATGTTATCATTAGGGGAGAATTCAGAAGAATAAGCACTTTCTAAAGCTCCATTGTTGGCAAGTACTTGTTGGTTAGAGACTATTCCTGTACTTCGGTCAAAATCAAAAAGAGCAGTAGTTACACCTGTGGATGAACCTCCCAGTGTGGTACATATTTTTTGACCACTATGCGATGCTCTAAGACCACCATATCGATTACTTCCTAAATAATTAAATCCTATATCGGAAGTAACAGGGGTGGCTGATAAACCCACTGGGGTGAGAAGATAGGCTACAAATCGGTTCGGATTACTTCCTCTATTTTCATGAGATATTATCCAAATATCCTGGCAGTTTTGATGAAAAACACCTGTAACCTGTTCGTTAATATTACTTTGAATTAATACGTTTTTTGTAGTAATACTTCCTAAACCTCCATCATTGGACATATCTACTATGGAGTATCTAAATGCCCCAGATTGCGTCCAGTCACGTACAGTGAAAATATAATAGAGGGTTGTAGAACCTGGAGCAGGGATAATTATAGATCATTGTGCCGATGTCCACCTGCTCCACCTAAGCCTGTTCCATTGAGCATTATTTGGTTGTTCGCATTCCATACGGATATTCCATCTGTATAAAACAATAAATTCCCATTAGCATCGGCTATGCTTGCTACACCTTCCCTCTGACTCATTTGACTGCCTGTAAGTGCAATTGGGGCTCCATTAGCAAAATCAACAGCAGCACCCGAACCAAAATTCCAAACGTTTGCGACACCGCTTTGATTACATGCACCTACACGTATGAAAACTGATTGAGAGGTATCGGAGCATATCCCATTATATGCAACTAATTGGACAAAGTAGGAGCCTTGTGCTGTAAATGTATGTGTCAAATCAGTTGTAATACCTTCTGAGTTTCCGTCTATAAACCATTCATAATTTGTAGCATTAGTAGATGTGTTAGTAAAGGTTATAGGAGTACCAATAGTTGCATTGGAGCTTGGTGATGAAAATGTAGCATTTACTGCACAAGAAACCTTAATGGTTAATTGCTGACTTTCGTTACAGTTGGGATCAGCATTTTGTGCAGTAACTGTTGCTGTAAAGATTCCAATCTGGTTATAAGTATGTGTGACAGTATTGCCCGTGGAAGTAGTGGTACCATCTCCAAAATCCCATGTGTAAGTAACACCTGCTTTTGCACCGCTAGAAAAAGTGATTGTTTGACCCAAGAAAGGTGAGCTATTATCAACTGATGCGGAGAGGTTAATTAAGTTCGTGCAGGGACTTTGGCAACCTAAGGATGACAACAAACTTTTTCGAGCGGTTTCCAACGCTGCAACCATACGCTCTTTTTGCCCATTTGTAAAAGCATCCTGACAGGTTTGATAACCATAATCCATGTAATTATTAAACATATCAATTTGATCACCTAAGGAAGCGAATGGATTGTTAGACGAAGGGTCATCAGCATCAGTGGAGCAGGTATTTGGTGAAGAATTGCATATAACTGCTGAAGTAGAGGCATCGGGAGGCGTATCGCACACATGATCTCCATTTGTCATACAATTGCTGTTTGGACATCCCGCTTCAAATGTATGATAGAGGTTTAAGTAGTGTCCTACTTCATGGATATGAACTTTTGAATTATCAGCAGAACTACCAAACCAGCGCGCTTCATTTACGACCCCGTCAATTCAACAGCAGTAGGAGCTCCGGCCAGATAGGCATAGCCAGCAACACCCGAACCTTGAGTAGGAGAGGTGATCTCCTTTACTAACCAAATATTTAAATATTGGGTTTGGTCCCAAGTAATGTTGTTTTTTAATGCTATATCATCTTGTCGATTAGTTGTTACGTTTGTGAAAGGACTCACCACACGGTTGATTCCGCTAGTAGCATTGCCTTGGGGGTTTCTGATGGCTAAACAAAACTCTATTTCAACATCAGCACCTGTGGATGGATTATAAGTAGATCGATTTCGAAAAGCATCATTCAGATGCTCAATCCCTTTAATTATTTGCGCATCGGAGATGTTTTCATCCGTACCAATAGGTACTCCAGAGTGCACGACATGTACCACTACGGGGATAGTGTATATTTGTCCTGGATTTTTTCCAGCGGTTCTTTTTTTTCGCTGTCTTAAAATGTATTCAGAAATGGCTTCATCTACATTTTCTTCTCGCATTTTTAATCGGTGGTCATGTTTTTGTTGAATTGACCGTAACAAATCTTGCGCGCAAAAAGATGATAGGGAATCAATGTTTGTTTGTGAAAAAATTAATGTTGTGAAAAAGAAAAATGAAATATAAACGCAAAAAAACCTCATAATTGTTACTCAGCCCTTGACTTAAATTTGATTTTAATCGAGACGGATGGCTGTTTATCTTTAACTTCTTTTTTTAATAGGAGTATAAAATTTGGTAAAAATCAAATAAAATCAAACAGATTTTTAATAAAATATTGTTAACTGAATTTGACCAAACCTTTAAGTTGGTTGATTATTTTATAGCGTCCCAAAGCTGTTTCAGCCAGCTTTTTTGTTTTTCTTTGGAGTCTCTTTTTGTTTTTCGCGCTGTTTTTTTCGCTTCTCACGAATTTTTTGTCGCTCAGATAGCTCTTCTTGTCTATGTGTTGACTTTTTCTTTTGACTGCTTGTTTCTTTAGCCTTTTTTTCAGCTTTGATTTCTTTCGCTTTTTTCGGCTTTTGAGGACCTCTTCTTCCTTTTTAATGTCAGATCAGGTATTATTATGGTTTTAGTTTTAGCTTTTTCTTGTTAGGGTGTTTACCGTCTTTAGCGGTACTTGTGCTTTCTGTCTTGTCACTCAGGGAGCTTATTCTCGCTGCTTATCTACTGCTTCGGTTGAAGTTTGTTTGGACTCTTTTTTAACTTTTTCTGGTAATTCAATTTTGCCTAACCTTTATCTCCTTGAAGCTCAACCTTAGGGGCACGACCCACAGCACGTTCAGGTCTTCTTGGAACTTGTCTTTCGCGTGATAGTTCGGCATTTGTCGTTCTTCATTTTCTTTTTCTTCTGTTTCTTGTTTGATTCGTAATTCTGGAACAGTAAAGCTTCTTTTTGAGTTCGAGTATTCAGCAGTTGTTGACCTGCCTTATTAGTAGCTTCGACTGGATCGGGTGTAATGTTCCTCTTTTTCCACTCAACTTCTTCAACTGTGCTTTCGTTCTTCAATAACGAGTTTTTGTGGTACTTGTTCATATTTTTAACATCCGGTTTTGATTCTTCTTTAGGGGTCATTCATTTAAAACTAACGTTACCGTATCGTCTTCCAACTTCGTGTTTAGTGAGTTGTCGACTTGTATGTATTTTCTCCCTCAGTATTTAATAATCTCACTCGTTTCTATCTGTAATTTTCGAGCTGATTTCCTAACGCATCAGTGTATGTATTCAAAAGATTAAGCGATAAAAAGTAGCTTAATTCATGAGAAATGGGAGTTTTTCACTGTTAAACTTTAATATGAGCTTACAGAGACAATAATGAGTTAGATTGCTTTTGTTTGTTTTGATTTAGAGGATTGATATCCATATTTTATGACAAACTCTGCACGTCTAACAAATAAAAATAAGTGACTTCATTTAAACAGATTAGGTGCTTACAGCAAATATCATCCAAGCCTTAGCGGACAAAATAGAATACTCCTTCTGACATTCAGGAAAAAGTGTTACCTGTGTTATTAGACAGAAAGGGTTGATATTATTGCTCAAGCTCAAACGGGAACAGGTAAAACTACTGCTTTTGCAATTGCCTATTTACAACAATCGATATTCTCAACCACATATTCAAGTACTTATTTTGAGCCCCACGCGTGAATTAGGGCAACAAATAGGTAAGCAAATTTTTAAATTTTCTAAATATTCCGGGAAAGTATTTACAGAAGTTGTTTTTGGCGGTGAACATATTGCCAAACAAATGGAGAGTTTGAGACGACCCACACATATTTTAGTGGCTACTCCTGGTCGATTGATTGACTTGTTAAAACGTAAAGCAGTTAACTTAAACCATATTAACACTTTGGTATTAGATGAAGCTGATGAAATGTTGAATAGAGGTTTTCGAAAAGAAGTAGATGAAATATTGCTGCATACGGAAGGAAAGAGGGTTACATGGTTGTTTCCGCTACCATGCCACCAAGTGTGTTGGATTTGGTGAAACTATACATGTCAAAAGATGCACTTCAAATAAAATCAGAAGCTAAAAAAGTAATCAACCAAAACATTGAGCACCAATATATTGTGTGTGAAATAGAAGAAAAATTAACTTTATTGTCTCAATTTATTAGTGACCAAGGAGCAGCACGAGGGGTAGTGTTTTGTAAAACAAAAGCTGGGGCTGCAAAATTGTAAGTCAATTAGTTGCTAAAAATGTTTCAGCAGAAGCTATTCATGGTGATTTACTCCAAAAAGAGCGCGATAAAGTAATGCGTGCGTTTAAAAACAAAAAATTAAAAGTCTTAGTAGCTACAGATGTTGCTGCACGAGGTATAGATGTAGAAGACCTATCGTACGTGATACATTATCAACTGCCAGAGCAATTAGAAAACTATACCCATCGAAGCGGGCGTACAGCTCGTGCCGGTAGAAAAGGACTTTCTGTTAGTTTTGTGTTGTTAAACGAAGTCAAAAAGATAAAAGACCTTGAAAAAAGTCTTTCTATTAGTTTCTTGAAAATCAAACGCTAACGATTATATAAACGGATTGGTTTGTTTGAAATGGTCGTTGTCAAGCACAAAGATTTTACCTTCATCAAAGTTTTCAATGATGATATCTGGCTTAAATTGTTGGAGCTCTAA
>CAWKJU010000007.1:0-250270 GCA_963849955.1 uncultured Cytophagales bacterium
ACACGTAGCATCAGCAGAAGGAATTATTTGTGTTGAGAAAATTGCTGGACAAAATCCTCATCCGTTGAATTACGGTAATATACCTGGTTGTACTTACTGCAGTCCTGAAATTGCTTCTGTTGGTTTAACTGAAAAAGCAGCGAAAGAAAAAGGATAACTGAAATTAAAGTAGGACGTTTCCCGTTCTCAGCATCAGGTAAAGCAAGTGCATCAGGAAACAAAGAAGGTTTTGTAAAAGTTATTTTTGATGCCAAATACGGTGAATGGCTAGGAGCTCATATGATTGGTGCAAATGTGACTGAAATGATTGCAGAAGCAGTAGTAGCTAGAAACTTAGAAGCAACTGGTCATGAGATTATTAAGTCGGTTCACCCACACCCAACACTTTCAGAAGCTATAATGGAAGCTGCAGCAGATGCTTATGATGAAGTTATCCACTTATAGAAACTTGAAATAAAAAATCTAACTTCTTTCTAAAACCTTTCGTTATATTCAGCGAAAGGTTTTTTATTTAATAAATAACTAGTTTATGGCTAAGAAAAAGAAGGGAGATAAAAAGATTTTCGTGTTAGATACTTCGGGAAAGTTGACACGACCACAATGCTATTTATAGTTTTGATGACAACGAATGTCGTTATCCCAATTTCAGTTTTAGAAGAACTGGATCATTTCAAGAAAGGAAATGACATGATTAACTTCGAGGCGAGGGAGTTTGCTCGACAGTTAGATAACCTCTCAGCTGGTGACACCCTGAGCGACTGGATTCCACTGGATAACGGGTTCAATGGTAGATTACGTGTTCAAATGAATGAGAGTGCAGAGCCAGATGCATGTAAAATACTTGGTGAAACAAAGCAGATCACCGCATCTTGAATGTTGCTATTCGCATGCGCAATGAATACCCTGATAAACTTGTTACGCTTGTAACCAAGGACATCAACTTGCGAATTAAGGCGAAATCAATGGAGGTTCAATCCGATGATTTTACGAGTGGAATGGTTAAAAATGTCAGTTCGCTCTATACAGGGCGTTCTGAAATAGAAAATGTTGATTCAGCTATTATTGACAAAATTTATAATGATGGAGGATGTAGTTATAAGGAGGTGCTTGACGAAAAACCTTTTCCTAATCATTATTTCATTCTTAAAAATGGAAGAAGTACTTGCCTTAGCATTCTATAATGCTGAAACAGAGATGTTAGAGCGAATTGAAAAAAAGTCTGCATATGGAATAAAACCTCGCAATGCAGAACAAATATTTGCTCTCCATGCTATCCTTGATGAAAATATTAAACTCGTTACCCTTTCAGGTGTTGCAGGTACTGGTAAAACCTTATTGGCGCTCTCTGGAGCGATAGAACAAAAAGCGAATTATCGTCAAATTTACCTTGGGCGTCCAATTGTTCCTTTGAGTAATAAAGATATAGGGTATTTACCTGGTGATATCAAATCAAAGTTAAATCCATACATGGAGCCGCTGTGGGATAATTTAAAAACCATTCAAAGTCAATTTAAGGAGACCGAGAAAGACTATAAGCGGTTAACAGAGATGGTTGAACAGGAAAAACTGATGATTAGCCCACTGGCTTATATTAGAGGTAGAAGCTTGTCAAAAATATCGCGTTCCATCGTAGATGAAGCTCAGAACTTGACACCACATGAGGTGAAAACCATTATTACGCGAGCAGGTGGAATAAAAAATCATATTTACGGGAGATATATTCCAAATTGATTCACCGTATTTGGATACGCAAACGTATGGCTAGTGTTTTATTAGATTGATGGATTCATTCTCATGAGATCCATGCACATGTCACTCTTGAAAAAGGGGAACGTTCCGAGTTGGCAATGTTGCTAATGATTTATTATAACTTTTCAGGCAGACAGAATCGCCATAAGAACAACTTGTCTGCTTAACTATCCTTTTTTAACTTTTGTAATTATACAAACAAATATCTATGAAGTATCGATTAATTCTTATGTTATCCTCTTTTTAGGAGGGAGTTTTTATTCGTTTTCTCAAAGTCATTTAAAACATCAAGTAGACTATTGCAAAACTGAAGTTGAAAAATCTGGAGGTAGAAGTAAAGAAATTAAAAGGATTGTTAGAGGTTCAAAATAATGATATCATGCAGCTGAAGTTTATGATCATTAACAAAGAAAAAGAGATCTGATGTGCCAATGAAAATGCATTTATAAGTTGAATGATGTATTTCTGTATTTGATGAACTTAGCAATTAACTATGAGTCAATGGGCCGACTACAGAAAAGCTTTGGAGGTATATAAACTTTTAATTCAAAATTATCCTAATAGCCTTGAAACAGCTGCATCACGATTAAAAATAAGGGGAGATGACTAAAAAGGTTGTCGAGGGAAGAGTAGAAGGGAAAAAAGAAGTAACAATTACCAGGTATCTTCAGCGTTTCTTTCTCGATATAACGGAGAGAGAAACAACGCAATGGTAACTTCATGAGCGCCTGAACTTCGATGTTGGTAAATGGAATTTTTAAGACCATTAATAGTATAGTCATAACTATAAAATACATTGAGGAGATATTTATCTTTTCGTTCGTGTTTGTAACTGACTTCCCCAACTAACTTGTGTGCCAAGCATTCCTGTTATAGCATCTTTTGAGCGATATCCCACACCAATATAAACTTTGTCTTTCCAATCTAATCGTGTATTGAAATTATAAGATAAAAAGGGGCACCAGAAGTCATTTTTGTTATCACCGATGGAATAAGGTAAAAGGATTCATTTAGCTGTAATTTTAATAGTCCCGTCACATAAAAATGTCTGCTCAGGTCACTTCCTTCACTAATTTGAGTATTACTCTGGAGAACCTGGAGAACTAGATACACCTAGATAATAGGTTTCTTGATAATATAGCATTCCTCCAATATCGATATCCATCACGGGTTGTGACGAATATCGGTTAAGTGATTGGTAGGTTGGGTCATTTAAAGTTGAACTACTGGAAACATTTGTAGCACCCGAGGTGTTTTTTTGTGCTAATATATCTTTGTCGAGCGTAAAATGATTCCAACCCACAAATACGCCTAAAGCTATTCGTAATCCATCTTGATGATTTTTACCATAACCACGTCCCTTTGTAAGTGCTAAATTATAGGAGTAGTTAGCTTTTATTTTTATGTTACTGAATGCTCCAATTCTATCATGCATAGCAACAGCACCTACACCATGCCAGTTATGAAAATCACCTCCACTGGAGCGTGAAAAATGAGATTTATTGATGGGTGTGTGAAACGAAATATAAGAAGTTTGTGGTGATCCTTGAAGCCCAACCCATTGATAGCGATATCCTAACTTTATGTCCATGTTGTCATCCACTGAAGAATAAGCGGGATTAAATAAAAAAGGGTTAATCATGAAGTTAGAACTTTGCATCTCTTGTTGGGCAAAAGTGTTCCCAATGATTACTGATTGAATAAATAAAAAAAATAAATAACTGGGCAGATATTTACGAATAGCTATTCTCATTTATCTTATTATAGTTACATATCCGGTGAAAGCAATTTGTTCTCCCTGAGAACTAGCAGTAATGGTATAGAAATAGGTTCCATCAGGTACAGGTGTTCCTGTTTCATTGGTACCGTCCCAAGTATTTACACCATCAGTCAGTTCTCTAAGTTGCATACCCCAGCGGTTATATATTTTTACATTTGTTTGGAAATAATTTAGCAATTCATCTATAACCCATACATCATTGTTGTTATCGTTGTTGGGAGAAAACAGGTAGGGAGCTTGAATATCATTGAGGACTACAATTTTTAAACTATCTGTAACAAGACAACTAGATAACTCTCCAGTGACTATATATGTGGTAGTTTCTTTCGGTGTTTGTGTTGTGTTTAACGTGTTCTCTGGGATAAATTCTGTGGAGGGAACGGTGTTCCAATTAAAAGAGTCCGTGTTTGTTTTAACGGATAGATAAACACTTCCACCTCGGATAGTATCTCTATCTGTTGTAATATTTATTTCGATAGGAATAAATAAGTAGTCATGAGGTAAGGACGTGCTTCTACAGTTTTTATTAGTGGCACTAACTGTAAATAGTTGTTTGTAAAAAAGAGAATCAGAAACAAAAGTTGAAGTGTTGGATGTACTTGATTGCTGTGTAGTGGTATTTGTCCATGTATACGATGAACTAACATTATTTGAATCAACTACATTGAGATGAAGTTGCTGTCCTAAACAAACTAGTGTATCACCGCTCAGGTATAAATTAGGATATAAATTAACTTCAGGGTGAAGCGTATTTGATTGAATCGATTGATTATTCGCTTTCACACATTTTTCATTAGAAGTAGCAAAGAGTTGAATTGTTTCGCCTTTTTTTAAATGGGGAATTAAAACACTCATTGAATCACTCGATAAAATTGTTTCATTTCCTTGTAGGTCAAATTTTTTCCAAGTGAGGGAAGGGCTTCCTAGAAATTGACTCGAGTCTACGCTTACATATAGACTATCACCCTCACAAAGGCTTGAATCTGCAATAATATGAACATTAGGTATCGGGTTATCCAGCATGGTAATGATTATACTGTCTTTAGCTATGCAATTATCACTGTTAGTTACTTCAATAATATAGGTGGTTTTAGGTTGAGTAGGGGTAGCGGCAGGAAGCAGAAATAGTTGATTGGGATAAACTGCCAGCGGGTTGCCAGTCATATTTAATAAAATCAGGTTGCTCCACAACGCTTATGACTGTACTTTCTCCTTTACAAATTGTCGTGTTATTACTCATTTGAAGTATTGGAGGTAGGTTCACCGTTAATTTTGTTATTAAGGTATCTTTACAACCATCTGTATCGGTTCCAATAACAGTGAAATCAGCTGTTGAAGCACTCAATACAGTGGGGTTAGGAATAGTAGTTGAGCTTAAAGGAGAAGTATTTCCAACCCACAACCATTCAGAAACTGTTTTATCGCTTGTTACTTCTAATTGAGCACTATTTCCAAGACAGACTTCTGTGGATGAGGAACTCATTAAGGAAATAACAGGTTTGTCGTAAAATGAAATAAGCAGAGAATCGCTACTTTCACATCCTGTACTATCTGTGGTGGTTAAATAAATATAAGTAGAATCAGTAGTGGGTTTAACAAAAGGATTTTTTATGGTTGGGTCAGAAATGATTGGCTTAGGACTCCAGTCATAGACCACTGCTTCCGTCACATTTAATTGAATAGCGTCTCCATGACAAATAAGTGTATCGTTTCCTAGAGATGTTGAGCACACAGTACTATCACATTGTTCAAAAGTAATATCGACCTCATCTTGTGACATGTTTCCACAGTCATCATAAGCAGTAAGCGAATAGGTAAATGTACCCGCTTGAGGATTGGGTTGGTAAACCGTAAAAGTAGAGTCACCAGATCCATCTTGCCAGAAATAAGAATCAAAAGCACTACCAGCGTTTAATGCGAGAATTTCACCAAAACAAAGTGTCGAATCTTTACCTAAATCTAAAATGGGAGAAGTATATATGTCTATCTCAATGGTATCAGATGAAACACAACCTTGCGCACTACTAACGGAAACGTGATAGGTGCCTGCAGTAGAAGCTGTTAGTGTTTGGTTGGTGGAACCATCTTGCCATTCATAATTGGCAAATCCACTACCCGGATCTAAAACCAAGGTGCCAGAGCATAATGTGGTATCGTTTCCAAGAGCTATTATTGGTGCGTTATTATTGTTCGTGTTGATATTGAGCGTGCTAGAAATTGTCCCGCATTGGTCTTGTGCTTGAACCGATAAACTGTGAGCGCCCACAACCCCTGAA
This sequence comes from uncultured Cytophagales bacterium, assembly GCA_963849955.1. GTDB lineage: Bacteria > Bacteroidota > Bacteroidia > Cytophagales > JAAEPT01 > CAWFGW01. The sequence goes on from CAWKJU010000007.1 coordinate 5,806, forward strand.
AAATCAATGGTGATACTCGAATTATCCTGATTGACTATTCTTCCTCCTCCTGTATAATTCCAAACAATTGAATTGATACAACTTGATGCATTTATCTCATATTTTTCAATTGCATTTTTACAAGGAGCCGTTGGCCCACTGATGGAAATAGCATCTCCAAAGAAGCCTGGTAAAAAATTTGGTAGCCCAAGACTTCCAGTTCCTGAGCCCAATGAGACAGCATTTTCTGAAAAATTTGATAGTGTTCCTATAGCATTAGGGTTATCAATGACACCTAAAAAAGATTGATTTTGATTTGTGCAATATATTTTTCCATCCGGTCCCATTTGTAAGACCGGTTTTGTAGTTTTTCCGCTCGCAATATTTTGGCGTGAAGCACGAATATTTGCAGTAGATCCAGCGGATAAATCATATTGATAGATAAAATTTCCATTGTAAGCAGTAACATATAAAATGTTATCATTAGGGGAGAATTCAGAAGAATAAGCACTTTCTAAAGCTCCATTGTTGGCAAGTACTTGTTGGTTAGAGACTATTCCTGTACTTCGGTCAAAATCAAAAAGAGCAGTAGTTACACCTGTGGATGAACCTCCCAGTGTGGTACATATTTTTTGACCACTATGCGATGCTCTAAGACCACCATATCGATTACTTCCTAAATAATTAAATCCTATATCGGAAGTAACAGGGGTGGCTGATAAACCCACTGGGGTGAGAAGATAGGCTACAAATCGGTTCGGATTACTTCCTCTATTTTCATGAGATATTATCCAAATATCCTGGCAGTTTTGATGAAAAACACCTGTAACCTGTTCGTTAATATTACTTTGAATTAATACGTTTTTTGTAGTAATACTTCCTAAACCTCCATCATTGGACATATCTACTATGGAGTATCTAAATGCCCCAGATTGCGTCCAGTCACGTACAGTGAAAATATAATAGAGGGTTGTAGAACCTGGAGCAGGGATAATTATAGATGATTGTGCCGATGTACCTGCTCCACCTAAGCCTGTTCCATTGAGCATTATTTGGTTGTTCGCATTCCATACGGATATTCCATCTGTATAAAACAATAAATTCCCATTAGCATCGGCTATGCTTGCTACACCTTCCCTCTGACTCATTTGACTGCCTGTAAGTGCAATTGGGGCTCCATTAGCAAAATCAACAGCAGCACCCGAACCAAAATTCCAAACGTTTGCGACACCGCTTTGATTACATGCACCTACACGTATGAAAACTGATTGAGAGGTATCGGAGCATATCCCATTATATGCAACTAATTGGACAAAGTAGGAGCCTTGTGCTGTAAATGTATGTGTCAAATCAGTTGTAATACCTTCTGAGTTTCCGTCTATAAACCATTCATAATTTGTAGCATTAGTAGATGTGTTAGTAAAGGTTATAGGAGTACCAATAGTTGCATTGGAGCTTGGTGATGAAAATGTAGCATTTACTGCACAAGAAACCTTAATGGTTAATTGCTGACTTTCGTTACAGTTGGGATCAGCATTTTGTGCAGTAACTGTTGCTGTAAAGATTCCAATCTGGTTATAAGTATGTGTGACAGTATTGCCCGTGGAAGTAGTGGTACCATCTCCAAAATCCCATGTGTAAGTAACACCTGCTTTTGCACCGCTAGAAAAAGTGATTGTTTGACCCAAGAAAGGTGAGCTATTATCAACTGATGCGGAGAGGTTAATTAAGTTGGTGCAGGGACTTTGGCAACCTAAGGATGACAACAAACTTTTTCGAGCGGTTTCCAACGCTGCAACCATACGCTCTTTTTGCCCATTTGTAAAAGCATCCTGACAGGTTTGATAACCATAATCCATGTAATTATTAAACATATCAATTTGATCACCTAAGGAAGCGAATGGATTGTTAGACGAAGGGTCATCAGCATCAGTGGAGCAGGTATTTGGTGAAGAATTGCATATAACTGCTGAAGTAGAGGCATCGGGAGGCGTATCGCACACATGATCTCCATTTGTCATACAATTGCTGTTTGGACATCCCGCTTCAAATGTATGATAGAGGTTTAAGTAGTGTCCTACTTCATGGATATGAACTTTTGAATTATCAGCAGAACTACCAAACCAGCGCGCTTCATTTACGACCCCGTCAATTGGACGGCCATGAGCTGCGGCCAGATAGGCATAGCCAGCAACACCCGAACCTTGAGTAGGAGAGGTGATCTCCTTTACTAACCAAATATTTAAATATTGGGTTTGGTCCCAAGTAATGTTGTTTTTTAATGCTATATCATCTTGTCGATTAGTTGTTACGTTTGTGAAAGGACTCACCACACGGTTGATTCCGCTAGTAGCATTGCCTTGGGGGTTTCTGATGGCTAAACAAAACTCTATTTCAACATCAGCACCTGTGGATGGATTATAAGTAGATCGATTTCGAAAAGCATCATTCAGATGCTCAATCCCTTTAATTATTTGCGCATCGGAGATGTTTTCATCCGTACCAATAGGTACTCCAGAGTGCACGACATGTACCACTACGGGGATAGTGTATATTTGTCCTGGATTTTTTCCAGCGGTTCTTTTTTTTCGCTGTCTTAAAATGTATTCAGAAATGGCTTCATCTACATTTTCTTCTCGCATTTTTAATCGGTGGTCATGTTTTTGTTGAATTGACCGTAACAAATCTTGCGCGCAAAAAGATGATAGGGAATCAATGTTTGTTTGTGAAAAAATTAATGTTGTGAAAAAGAAAAATGAAATATAAACGCAAAAAAACCTCATAATTGTTACTCAGCCCTTGACTTAAATTTGATTTTAATCGAGACGGATGGCTGTTTATCTTTAACTTCTTTTTTTAATAGGAGTATAAAATTTGGTAAAAATCAAATAAAATCAAACAGATTTTTAATAAAATATTGTTAACTGAATTTGACCAAACCTTTAAGTTGGTTGATTATTTTATAGCATCCCAAAGCTGTTTCAGCCAGCTTTTTTGTTTTTTCTTTGGAGTCTCTTTTTGTTTTTCGCGCTGTTTTTTTCGCTTCTCACGAATTTTTTGTCGCTCAGATAACTCTTCTTGTCTATGTGTTGACTTTTTCTTTTTAACTGCTTTTTCTTTAGCCTTTTTTTCAGCTTTGATTTCTTTCGCTTTTTTCGGCTTTTGAGGACCTTCTTCTTCCTTTTTAATGTCAGAATCAGGTATTATTATGGTTTTAGTTTTAAGCTTTTTCTTGTTAGGGTGTTTACCGTCTTTAGCGGTACTTGTGCTTTCTGTCTTGTCACTAGGGAGCTTATTCTCGCTGTTATCTACTGCTTCGGTTGAAGTTTGTTTGGACTCTTTTTTAACTTTTTCTGGTAATTCAATTTTGCCTAAAACCTTTATTCCTTGAAGCTCAACCTTAGGGGCACGAATAACAGCAACATTCAGGTCTTCTGGAACTTTGTCTTCGCGTGATAGTTCAACAATTTGTCGTTCTTCATTTTCTTTTTCTTCTGTTTCTTGTTTGATTCGTAATTCTGAAACAGTAAAAGCTTCTTTTTCAGTTGGAGTTTCAGCAGTATTAACCTCCTCAGTAGCTTCGACTGGATCGGGTGTAATGTCCTCTTTTTCCACTACAACTTCTTCAACTATTGTTGTTGGTTCTTCAATAACAGTTTCTTGTGGTACTTGTTCAATATTTTTAACAACCGGTTTTGATTCTTCTTTAGGGGTAAATGCATTTAAAACTAACGTTACCGTATCGTCTTCCAACTTCGTGTTTAAGTGGTTGTCGACTTGTATGTTTTTTTCTCCTAAGTATTTAATAATCTCACTCGTTTCTATATCTAATTTTCGAGCTAATTGTCCTAAACGCATAAGTGTATTGTATTCAAAAGATTAAGCGATGACAAAAGTAAGCTTAATTCATTAAAAATGGGAGTTTTTCACTGTTAAACTTTAATATGAGCTTACAGAGACAATAAATAAGTTAGATTGCTTTTGTTTTATTTTGATTTAGAGGATTGATATCCATATTTTATGACAAACTTTGTACGTCTAACAAAATAAAAATAAGTGACTTCATTTAAACAATTAGGTGTTTCAGCAAATATCATCCAAGCCTTAGCGGAACAAAAAATAGAATCTCCTTCTGACATTCAGGAAAAAGTGTTACCTGTGTTATTAAACGAAAGGGTTGATATTATTGCTCAAGCTCAAACGGGAACAGGTAAAACTGCTGCTTTTGCAATTCCTATTTTACAACAGATCGATATTTCTAAACCACATATTCAAGTACTTATTTTGAGCCCCACGCGTGAATTAGGGCAACAAATAGGTAAGCAAATTTTTAAATTTTCTAAATATTCCGGGAAAGTATTTACAGAAGTTGTTTTTGGCGGTGAACATATTGCCAAACAAATGGAGAGTTTGAGACGACCCACACATATTTTAGTGGCTACTCCTGGTCGATTGATTGACTTGTTAAAACGTAAAGCAGTTAACTTAAACCATATTAACACTTTGGTATTAGATGAAGCTGATGAAATGTTGAATAGAGGTTTTCGAAAAGAAGTAGATGAAATATTGCTGCATACGGAAGGAAAGAGGGTTACATGGTTGTTTTCCGCTACCATGCCACCAAGTGTGTTGGATTTGGTGAAACTATACATGTCAAAAGATGCACTTCAAATAAAATCAGAAGCTAAAAAAGTAATCAACCAAAACATTGAGCACCAATATATTGTGTGTGAAATAGAAGAAAAATTAACTTTATTGTCTCAATTTATTAGTGACCAAGGAGCAGCACGAGGGGTAGTGTTTTGTAAAACAAAAGCTGGGGCTGCAAAATTGGCAAGTCAATTAGTTGCTAAAAATGTTTCAGCAGAAGCTATTCATGGTGATTTACTCCAAAAAGAGCGCGATAAAGTAATGCGTGCGTTTAAAAACAAAAAATTAAAAGTCTTAGTAGCTACAGATGTTGCTGCACGAGGTATAGATGTAGAAGACCTATCGTACGTGATACATTATCAACTGCCAGAGCAATTAGAAAACTATACCCATCGAAGCGGGCGTACAGCTCGTGCCGGTAGAAAAGGACTTTCTGTTAGTTTTGTGTTGTTAAACGAAGTCAAAAAGATAAAAGACCTTGAAAAAAGTCTTTCTATTAGTTTCTTGAAAATCAAACGCTAACGATTATATAAACGGATTGGTTTGTTTGAAATGGTCGTTGTCAAGCACAAAGATTTTACCTTCATCAAAGTTTTCAATGATGATATCTGGCTTAAATTGTTGGAGCTCTAAAAAGCTAAAATCGTTTCCAATGTGAAATAGCCGGTGTTCACCGTTATTGAAGTTTTTGATTTTGTTTTTTATCTCTTGAAACTTCTTTTCACATTTTTGAGTGAAAAAAATAGTGGGGTTAATTTTACTGGTTTGCATAGCGGTTTCATTTGTTGATATAGAGTAGACGATAAAAAGGTTAAAAAAGATGCCTATTTGATTAAAAAAATATAAAAAAAACTCACTGAAGAGTGAGTTTTGCTATTTATTAAAGTTTTTCAACTTCCAGTATATCTGTAATTCTCATGAGGTTTTTATAGATTCTAACAGCATCTGCTTCATCCATTTCAAACTCTAACACACAATTGCCAAATTCGCCTTCACGTTCATAGCTCATTTTGTCAATACTTAATCCTCTTTTTCTGATAGGCATTAATATTCTGTCTATCACCTCAGGAGTGTGGTTACATCTTATTTTCCAAAAGTTTTGCTTCTTCATTGATCTCTATTCCTTCTTTAAGTTCTGGGTAATATATTGTTTCACTCAAGCTAATCCCTGGAGGTACCATTGGGTAAACATTATCTTCTTGTAAAACACGTGCATGTATTAGAAATGGCCCAGCCGTTTGGTTAGCTTTTTCTAATGCTGTTTTATAATCTTCTGTATTATCCACAGCCATACATTGTATTCCGTATGCTTCAGCCATTAGTGCAAAATTAGGGTTAATTAAATTAACACCAGAATAATTGCGGTCATAAAACTGTTCTTGCCACTGACGAACCATACCAAGGTATGTGTTGTCAAGGATAAGTATTTTTATTGGCCATTTTTCTTGAACAATCGTCATTAATTCTTGTAAGTTCATTTGAAATGAACCGTCACCTGAAATACTCCATACAGTTTTGTTGGGTTGTGCTGCTTGCGCCCCCATAGCTGCTGGTAGTCCAAAACCCATAGATCCTAAACCACCTGAAGTTAAGAAATTATAAGGACCAAGATTTGTCAAATATTGCCCGGCCCACATTTGATGTTGACCTACATCAGTTGAAACAATTGTGTTTTTATCAGCACAGTCATTCAGCAAATCAAGAGCTGTAGACATTGTGAATATTCCGTGATCTGCTTTTTTAAGCGGATACTTAGCTTTGTTTTCATTCAATTGTTTAATCCAGTTAGATCGGCTCTTTTTATTTTGAGCAGTAACTGTCGAAGGAAAACTTTTTAATAACACTTTCAGGTCAGCATGTATGAAAGCATTTGTAGGAACATTTTTAGATGCTTCGCTTTCGTCAATGTCCACATGAATGATTTTAGCATTTGGAGCAAAATCATTGAGTTTGCCTGTAATGCGGTCATCAAACCTGATTCCTAAAGCAATAATTAAGTCAGATTCCTGAACAGCATCGTTGGCGTATTTCATCCCATGCATGCCTAACCACGAAAAATATAAGGGGTTGTTTTTTTCTAAAACCCCAATACCAAGTACCGTGCTTATTGTTGGAATGTTTTCCGCTTTTGCAAAACGTCTGAATTCTTCAACCGCATCAGCTAAAATGATACCGTGTCCTACAATAATTAATGGTTTTTCAGCCTTCACCATCATATCGATTGATTTATCAATCATAGGAGAGTGGGCATTATAAACGCGTTTGAACTCCGGCTGTTTAAAGTTGGCTTCCCAATCATCAGCTAGTTCTATCTCCGCATTTTGAACATCTTTTGGAATATCAATTAATACCGGACCTTTTCTACCATTAATTGCTATTTCATAGGCGTTTTTAAACACCTTTTCAGCATCTGCTATCTCACGTAATAAATAGGTCTTTTTGGTAATCGGCATACAAATCCCGGTGATATCAGTCTCTTGAAAAGCATCTGTACCTAAAAGATTCGTAGCCACTTGACCTGTTATTGCAATTAATGGAATGGAATCCGCATAAGCATCTGCTATACCTGTAACTAAATTGGTAGCGCCAGGACCAGATGTTGCTAAACAAAAACCTGGTTTGTTAGGGAGCGTTCTCGCGTAACCCTGAGCTGCAAAAGCAGCTGCTTGCTCGTGTCTCACTAAAACACAGTTTAACGAAGTATGTGCTAATGCATCATAAATAGGTAAAATAGCACCACCAGGATAAGCAAATAAATGCCCAGCGTCTAATAACTCGATAATGCGTACAATGTAACTTGCTCCGGTTAACTTCATAAGGATAAGCTCGTTTTAATGAGAACTTAAATGATGTAATTACAAATATAACGAATACATCATGTAATGTTAATACTTGGTTGTTTAAAGTTTACTTAGTTAGACAAACAAAAATTATTTAGTGGTAACAACTTTGTTGAGGTTACTGATACCAAGTGTGAGTTGTATAGTGTTTGATTGATAATCATTCCCATAATTCATTGGAATAAATGATAATTTAAATCGAATGTCCATTTCTGAATAGGTTCTGTTATAGAAAAGTGAACCTGGAATCAAATTGAGTTTTTTTATTAGTTTATAGTCGACCATAAGTCCTGTTACCATAGACCCGCCACCAATTGTGAAGTCATTTGAAGCGTTAATATCCCCGGTGGGGGACAGCTGAAAATACATAATTCCACCATAAGGTCTCAGCGTGAATTTTGAAATCGAAAAATTATATCCCGCATTTAATTCAACGGCAATTATTCCAACATTTAAGCCTTTTTCCCACTCCCTAATATCTGTAAAAGTATTTTTTACTTTATTCCATCCGATTGTACCACTCAACCCAAACCGTATCTTATTGTACCCAAAATCCAAACCCGCATTAAATACTGGACTGTTTCTAAATTTATCTTTTAAAGAATTGTTAAAGGATAAATATCCAGCAGATACATTTACGCCATAATCAAAGTTACTATAAGATAGAAAAGTGGATTTATCAATGTCTGTATCCTGAAGTTGTTTGTTGATAACTTTTTGATAGACAGTAATCAGGCTGTCTTTATTTTTGGTTGAGAAATATCGGTCAGTAAATTCTTTTTTCTGACTTTCAAACTCAACTATGTTTTGATCAAATAATGAATCTGCAGTATAAGGGTCTTCTGCCACATAATAAACTATTTGAATTTTTCTTCGATATACCTCTAACATCCCTAAAAGTAACTGGTGATAAGCCAAAAATTGTCTTGACTTGGCTTCTTCTTTGACCCATGAATCTTTTTTAAACATGTAGCCATACACTTCTGAATGAATTAAAGTGGTATCACTACTATTATCTTTTTCATATCTAACACCAATTCGGTATTCAAAACTTGAAAGGCTAGAGTCAGATTTTGGTGCTACTTCGTAAAAATCTTCCCATGTAAGTGGTGTTTCATCCCAGTATTTATAATTACCTGATTGTGATTGAACAGTTAAACTGACCGCAAGCAATAAAAAAGTGATTATTAGTGTTATAAATAGTCTCATCCTGTTGTGTGTGTTTATTGAGTAAGCCATTAATAGGATGGTTGTCTTTACCTTTTTTGAACATGAGTTGCCGTAAATTCCTGACAAGTTTTATTCCATGAATTATAGATCTCACTTCGTTGACTATTTAATTCACCATTAATATCATTGAATGATTTAATGCTATTGTTATAGTCTGTGAGACTGTTGTTATATTTGTCAACATCTTCTTTAGTTCTTTTCTCTTTGGGTTTAGCATCTAGTGCTTTTTTTACATTTTCGAATCGCTCTTTTTTAAGGTAAAAGTCAATTTGTTTTGGAGCATGTTTTTCGGCTTCTACTTTATAGAATAATAACGTGCTAATGGCTTTGTCAAGCAAAGAGTGGTCTCCATAGAATGCCGACATGTGACGTAATTCTTTAAGTCCTTCTTCAGAATATTCCAGTAGTTGGTTTTTATTTTGTTCCATTGCGCTAATATCAGCTCTACTATAGGCATCGACAAGATAGGCTTCTTGTTTATATGATTTAAAAAATATCAAATATACTTTGTTATAGTACTTATACATCTTGTCTGCCTCTTCTAGTTTCTTTGTGGTTTCATCGGAGTCTTCTTCCAGTTTTATATTAAATTTAGTGGCAAATGTGAGTTGGCTCTCCTGTAAGTTTGTTGCTGCTGTTTTTAAACGCTCATTGGCAATGTCTTGGGCGAGGAGGTAAGCTTCCATTAAATCATAAGACTGTTCTGCTATTTTTTCCATATCAACGATGCGAGCGTAGTCATTATTAAGTACATCGTAGTTAATAGCTAAATAACTAACAACACTATCCCTATAACTTTTGTCTCCTTGAAAACCAGGTAGTTTTGCAACTGTATTTTTTGCATTTGAAATTGTACTTAGTAACTCAAGGCGTTTTTTCTCCACTTTACTTCCACCTTTATTGTGAGCCACTGTTCGAGTATAATCCCAGGTATCATTTTTTATTTGAGAATAATGTTCACCTATCACGTTCATGTATTCTGCAGGGTTAGAAAACGACTGTGCAATTAGCTGTGTAATGATGAGATGGAATGTAAAAACGAAAATATATTTCATTATTGACTATTGATAATGTCTATTAAATCGGAGATAATTTGATAAGTTTCGAGTATGAGTACATCTTTTTCCAAATCGTCTATTATTTGATTGTTGATGGAATTTATTAACTCATCCATTTCAATGAAAATTGCATCAGAGTCATTATTTTTAATTTTTAGAAGACTTTTCTCACTCTTTGAAAGTCGATAAAACTCATCAATTAAATGAATTTCAGGATAACTGAATTCCCAAAAATCGTTAATGTTTAAGGTATAGACCTTTGGATTATTTTTTTTGAATTCGATAGCTATGTTGTTGAGCATAATTAGACTACTGTCTTGATTCATTCGATTGCTACTATTAATTTTTAAATCCCTTAGCGGCAGCTCGGGGTATTTTTTCAGGAGAACATTTTTGTTAGATACATCATTGTTTAGAGCGTAATATTGATCTTTTTCAGTGAAATGATATTTTTCCCAAATGGAAGGTAATTGAATGTCTGCAACCATACCTGTTTTTTGATTGCTTACCTGATTGACTCTATAAAACTTCGAGTTAGTTAGTTTTATATAAGCTTTATATTGGTTAGAAGAACTCTGTGTGGTACCAATAAGTTCTTCAAAATTATTATAACTTGTGTCAATAGGGATAATTACTTGTCCTGTTGCTTTTCCATACGAGTTGCTCCCCACAATTACAGCCCTATTATAATCCTGTAGACTAGAAGCCAGTATCTCGGATGCAGAGGCACTAAATCCGTTAATAAGTACCACTAAAGGACCATTGTAAATTCGTCCCCGGTTAAAATCTTTAACGATTTGAGTACCGCTATTTTTTTCATTCATTAGACAAATTGGGCCCTCATCAATAAATATACCAGCGAAGTCAATAGCTTCTCGTAAGGAACCGCCACCATTATGTCTTAAATCCAGTATTAACCCGTTTATGTTTTCTCTTTTTAACTTGATTACTTCTTTTGCCACATCGTTGGCACAGCCCTGAACTGTTGTTCCACCCTCATCTGAATAAAAAGAAGGAATAGATAAATAACCGATGTTTTTTTGATCATGAATTACAAAGCTTTTGATGGTGTTTTCATCCACTCTTAGGATTTCTTTTTGAAGGAACACGTTAATTAGTTTATCATCATTCTTTTTTAGATGTAAGGTAATGGTTTTGAAGGGGGTAGTGTTAAGTATATTATTGATTTTGGCTTCGGTAGCACAAGTGATTTCTTCTTTATCGCCATTGGGCCAAGTGATCCCTTCTAATATATCTTCTTCATGAATAAGGTTTGATTTCCAAGCTGGACCGCCTGGAGATAAATCAGAAACAATAAAGTCACCATTATCAGCTTCTTCGATATATAATCCGAATGTTTCACTTTCTCTTGATAAGTGAAGATCAAACTCTTTTTTCTTTCGTTTGTTAAAATAAGCTGAGTGCGGGTCATAACTTTTTGTGATTGCGTTCAAATATTCTTCCGCAATATGTGTTTGATATCCATCTTCATGATTTAAGATGTGATTGATTTGGCAAATCCACTTTTCAATAACTTCTGACTTAGTTATTTGAATCCTTGCAAGCGCTTCTTCGGGAAAGTTAGTTAAGGAATCCTGGTAATAATCATGCATAAGACGGTAGAGAGTTAACAGTTTCACCCGCTCTTGGATTCGTTTTATTTTTTGATGTTCATTTTTAGGAAATACAAACTCATTTTTATCATATGCGATATATTCATCATTATCATTAAAACTAGTAATTTCAGTATTTAAAGTAGTTAGATAATCAATCGTGCTTTCAAGTCTTTTTTTATAAATTTCAGTAATGTTGTTTATGAAATGACAGTGACCATGTTTGATTTCCTCATCTAATAAATATTGCTTGTTTTTTAATTTATCAAAGTCTGCTTCCGTGAAGTAGACCCGTTTTGGGTCTAAGCTGTTAAGAGTTAAGTGAAAAATTCGGGATGAAAGAGAATCATTTAAACCAATAGGATCCACATGCTCTCTGTTGAGTAGAGCAACTATTTTTTTAGCTTCAGCACAAGGTGTTGATTGACCTGGTGATGAAAATGATATAGTTAGAAGTATAATAAGTGCGTTTATTCGCCTCATTCTATGATGTTGTGTAGTATGTAAATATCGTAAATCTCTAGTTATGACCAAATCTGTATTTTTGGTTGCACGTCATACGCTGTTTTTTGTTTCATTTCTTGGTTGAAAATTGTATCATTAAAGACTACTTATATTTCTAGAGCATTATGAAAAATTTAGTTTTAATACTATTAGTTGGTTGTTGTTCAATTTCTTTTTCCCAAAATGTGTTCAAAGAATCCTTTGATAATAATGACCGCCACTGGGATTTAATTAATGGGTATGGTAATGAATCTTCTATTTCTGAAGGAACGCTCAACTGGAAACGCAATGCGGAAAAATCTGATGTAATTGTTCAATATTTAAACCGGTTAGACGAGAAAAATGATTGGTCGATTAAAGCTACTTTTTCGTCACGAAAATTAGGGTCTGAATATGGGTTTTTGTGGGGAGGGAAAGATAAAAGTAATGCCTACTATTTTAACCTTAAGGGAAATAAATTCCGTGTTTTTAGAGCAAAAGAAGGTAAAATACTCACTTCCACCGAGTATAAAACGAACTTAAAGATTCGTTTAGATAATAACGAAGTTACCATTGCAAAAGAATCAGGAATGGTGAATTATTATATTAATGGTGATAAAATTTATTCAGAACCTTATCGAGGTATTGATGGTAAGTATTTTGGGTTTATCTTATTTGGTTCATCCTCAATCGCAATAGATGATTTTGAAGTTTCAGGTAAAGTTTTACCGCTTAATTTGATTGAAGGAGTATACTTTCCAGAAAAGCCTCAAAAACTCCCCTCAACCATAAACAGTCAATATGAAGAAATGAACCCTGTTATTTCTGCTGACGGTGAACGGCTTTATTTTTCTCGAAAAGAGCACCCTTCCAATGAAGGTGGACCTACTGATTTGGAAGATGCTTATCTTTCAAAGTTTTCTAACGGTTCATGGGGCAGCGCTGAAAATATGGGCAAGCCTATTAACAACCACGGCCCTAATGCAGTGCATGCCGTTACACCAGATGGTAATCGACTTTTGTTAATGAACTTATATGAGCCTAATGGAAAACAAAAAGGTCAAGGTATTTCGGTGAGTTCGCGTGTAAAAGGAGGTTGGTCTATACCTGAGCAATTTAAAATTCGCCAGTATTATAACAAATCCGGGTTTAATGAATTTTTCTTAAGTAATAATGGTAAAGTATTGATTTTAGCGATAGAAATGAACGATGTAATGGGCGGTCGCGATCTCTATGTATCTTTCAATGAAGGCAATGATATCTGGTCAGAGCCGAGAAACATGGGAGTAACCATTAACTCACCAGGCATAGAACTATCCCCTTTTTTAGCTTCAGATGGAGTTACACTATACTTTAGTTCAAACGGGCATCCTGGTTATGGTCAAAATGACGTTTTCATGTCAAAACGATTAGACGATACGTGGCTTAATTGGAGTACACCTAAAAACATGGGTGAGCCGATTAATGGATTAGGGAAAGATTCCTATTACAGTGTTCCTGCCTCGGGGGAGTATGCTTATTTTGTGTCGACAGACAAAACACTTAAGACGACCGACATCTTTCGGGTAAAGTTGCCAGAAAAAGTCAAACCACAACCTGTTGTTATCATTAGAGGGCGGGTTTTAAATGAAAAAACAAAAGAGCCAATCGGTACTAGTATTACTTATCGAGATCTTGAAAGTAACGAAGAAACAGGAATTGCTCATTCAGATCCTGAAACGGGTGAATATGAAATTGTACTTCCTTTGGAACTAGCCTATAGCTTTTTTGCTGAAAAAGAAGGGTTTTATTCGGTAAGAGACAACATTGATTTAAAAGGAGTGAAGAATTACGAAGTGATTGAACGTGACTTGTACCTTGCGCCAATTGAGGCAGCAGGAGATCCTATCTTGCTTCATAATGTGTTGTTTAAACAAGGAACACCATTTTTATTAGCGAGTTCGTACCCCGAGTTGGATAAATTGGCAGAAATGATGAAAGAAAACCCCACTATGGAGATTGAATTGTTTGGTCACACAGATAATGTTGGTAATGAAGATGAACTTGTTGAACTCTCAGAAAACCGAGTAACGGCCGTACGGAACTATTTGGTACAAAGAAAAGGGATTCATCCACCACGAATTAGTGGTAAGGGATATGGCGGTTCTAAGCCCAAGTTCGATAACACGTATGAACAAACTCGAAAGTTGAATCGAAGGGTTGAGTTCCGAATCGTTAAGAAGTAAAATTTTTAGCTAGATTGAAGAACCTAGAAATGGGTAGGAGGAATATAAAATAACGCAGAAGGAAATCTTTTTGTAAAGATAGAGAAGTCAAAACAGAAGATGATAAAAGGAAATTGTATTACAGAAATAGGCAAAACCTCATAACTAATAGCTCAAAAAATGCAATACTTTAGCTCCAACATGTTACCTGAATTAAGGAATTTGCCAGCATCAGATCGGGAAACAATCATGCAAACATTACATTGGGCAATTGCTGAGGATGTAGATAAGATTGTTATTCCCTTGAATTACTTTAGAGATGGAGAGCATCTTCAGATAAGGAGTTACGAGTTTAGCGAGTTGTATGATGCTTTTAAAAGAGATTAATTCGCATATAGCGAATTAAAAAACACACCTTTCAATGAAAAGGTGTGTTTGATTATTGTTTTCATTAAATAATCGTAATTCGTTTATTTTTTTCTTTTTTGACATTCACCGAACTCAGTATTATCAACATAGCCGTTATTGTCTTTATCCCACATATTAAAGTTGCCTTTAATATATTCTGATTTATCTATTTTATCATCACCATTCTTATCCCAATCTTCGAAAGAACCAATTTTTTTATCTTCCAGTTTGTCGCCATGAACAGTTAATCCTTTCTCCCATTCTTTTTCAGTAATGTATTTATCACTGTCAGTATCCCACATTTTAAATGAGTCCATTTTTTCGAAGGTGTTTTTAAATTCTTTCTCATCTAATTTTTTGTCGTGGTTAGAATCCCAATCTTCATAAGTTTTAACCATTGTTTTATTATGATGGGTGTAATCCTTTTTTTTGTCTTGATTAGTTTGTGCAAAGCTTGTTGAGCTAATTAATAAAAAGAGACAAAATCCACTTATTTTTAAATTTTTCATGTGCAATTAAATTTAGTTAGTAGTTATATTAATTATATGACTTTTTTACAAAAGTAATACCGCTTTCATAACTGGTTTTATATGTGTTAATATGTTGGTTGGTAGTGTTTTATAGGTTGTTTGTGTGGAAAGTAATTCTTGTTAATGATAATATGTTCCACAAAAAAAGTAAGATAAAAGTAGGGGGGATGTTGTGTATTGTTGGACATAAAAAAGCACCTCTTTAACAGGTGCTTTTATAAGTAAATTAATTATAGACTAGGTTTTATTTCATGCCTTTGTTATGCCAATGAGAAAACTCCGATTCATTGATAAAACCATCACTATTGTTGTCCCATGCGTCAAAGCTACCCTGAAAGTATTCCATCTGATCAATAAGCTTATCTCCATTAAGATCCCAATCAATGTATTTTAAATCGGAGTTTTCATAGTTTAGAGATATTCCTTTATGCCATTCCTTTTCATCGATGACTTTGTCTGTGTTGGTATCCCATTCTTCATAGGAATTTGTTTTGTTGAATGAAATTTTAAATTCTTTCATATCAATTTTACCATCCTTATTGGAATCCCAAGCTTTAAAATTTTTTGTCATTACGACATCTTTTTTATCGTCATTGTCCAGGTTGTGATGAGTTTGGGCATGACTTAAAGTACCTAGTACTAAAAATGTGCTTGCTATAATTATATTTAACTTTTTCATATTTTGTTATTTAAGTATTGTTCATAACAAACTTAGACAAAACATATGCCCTAAAATGAAAGGGTATATAATTTAGATATAGAAGAGCAGAATATGAGTTTTAATTTAAATTGGGATTTTTTATTAATTGTTTAAATGGTTTGCTGTCCACAATGTGTGGTTAAGCATCCACAGAAACTGTATGAATGAGAGTAACTTTAATTAATGTGTATGTACTTCTACCGCTTCGGTAAACGCTACATTGCCAGAATTAGTAATAGCACGTAAGTACCCTTGAACAATATTATTAATCTGAAGCGGGTCATACGCTGTTTCAATTTTTACATAGTTGTCAGTAAATCCGGTCATTAAACCATCTTCTGAAACATTGTTTTCAAACAAAATTGGACGGTATGTTTTTAATTGTGTTTCATAAAAACTCCTTCTTTTCTTCTCTGATAGAATGCGGAGCATTTTTGAACGTTTATTTCGCTCTTTCAACGGGACAACTCCATCTAAAGTAATAGCATGCGTGTTATCACGCTCCGAATACGTGAACACATGTAAATAAGAGATGTCTAAATCGTTTAAGAAGTTGTAAGTAGTTAAAAATTCTTCTTCTGTTTCACCTGGGTAGCCAATAATCACATCGACACCGATACAACAGTCGGGCATTAACGCCTTTATTTTAGCTACTCTGTCACGGTACAATTGCGTATCATATCGCCTCCGCATGGATTTTAAAAGTGTATCGCTACCAGATTGTAATGGTATATGAAAGTGAGGTACAAATCGTTTAGATTGACTTACAAACTCAATAATTTCATTAGATAATAAATTGGGTTCAATAGATGAGATTCTAATGCGATCAATTCCTTCTATTTTATCTAATTGGCTGACTAAATCAGCAAAACGTTCACTACGTTTACCGTCTATAATCCCGAAATCGCCAATATTTACGCCCGTAAGCACTATTTCTCTGACTTCAGTTTGAGCAATTTCTTGAGCAGTTTTTACGATGTTTGCAATACTATCACTTCTACTTTTTCCTCTTGCAAGTGGAATGGTACAAAAACTACAATTGTAATTGCAACCATCTTGTACCTTTAAAAAAGTACGTGTACGATCATTTATGGAATAGGAGGTGTTAAATGTGTTGGCTTCTTTTATTTCCTGAGAAAATATTTGAGTCGCTTTTTTCTTTTCAAAATCTCCTAATATTTCAATAAGTCTAAATTTTTCTGATGCACCTAAAACGGCATCCACGCCTTTGATAGCAGCTATTTCTTCTGGTTTAAGTTGCGCGTAACAACCTATAATTACAATAAAACAGTTCGGAGAGTAACGTTTAGCCTCTTTTACAACACGCTTACATTTTTTGTCAGCATTCTCAGTTACCGAACACGTATTGATGACATAGACATCAGCACCGTTGTTAAAGTCAACCTTTTGATAACCTTCTTCTTCAAATAAGCGGGAGATGGAAGATGTTTCTGAGAAATTTAGTTTACAACCCAGTGTATAAAACGCCACATTTTTCATAAGGTAAAATTACGTTTTTTTTATTGAAAGACTGAGTTTGATCTTTAAAGTGTTTTTTGTGTAAAAAAAATATCGAATTGACTTTAACTAATAATTTGAAAAGTTACTATACGTAAATATACGCGAAGGGAATAAGGGAATGCACCTTTTGAATCTTATACTCTATTGTTTAAAATTGTACTTATCTAATAATTTAAGCTTAAAAGGATGAAATAGGCATGTATAGATGGTAAAAAAACAAGTTGCTAGTTTTTGAATTAATAAAGAATCATCTAAATTGGCATCCGTATTTGGTTCTTCAATAATCAAATATGATCTGTTTAAAAATTTAAACTAAATAATACATAAAAATGGCTAAGATTAAGTTAGAGTATCTTTGGTTGGATGGCTATAAGCCCACTCAAAATTTGAGATCTAAAACCAAAGTAGAGGAACACGAAGATTTTAAAGGAACTCTTGAAGAGATCGGAAACTGGTCTTTTGATGGTTCATCTACTCAGCAGGCAGAAGGAGGGTCTTCAGACTGTCTATTGGTACCTGTTGCAATATACCCTGATCCAGCACGATTAAATGGTTATTTAGTAATGTGTGAAGTGATGAATGCAGATGGAACTCCGCATGAGTCAAACGGTAGAGCAACAATTGATGATGAAAACGATGACTTTTGGTTCGGATTCGAGCAAGAGTATTTCATTATGGATACAACAACGCAATTACCTTTAGGTTTCCCTATTGGAGGTTATCCTGCTCCTCAAGGTATGTATTACTGCTCTGTTGGTGGAAAAAACACCCACGGTAGAGATTTAGTAGAAGAGCATGCTGATCTTTGTATTGCTGCTGGATTAAACTTTGAAGGAATTAACCAGGAAGTTGCATGTGGACAATGGGAATTCCAATTGTTTGCAAAAGGTGCTAAAAAAGCGGGTGACGAAATGTGGGTTGCACGTTATATATTACAACGATTAACAGAAGATAGAGGGATGTATATTGAATATCATCCAAAACCATTAGGTGATACGGACTGGAATGGTTCAGGTATGCATGCTAACTTCTCAAATAATGTGTTAAGAACTTGCGGTGATAGAGCGGTATACGAAAAAATATGTGAAGCATTTAGACCTGTAACAAAAGAACATATCGAAGTTTATGGTGCTCACAATGAACAGCGATTAACAGGTAAGCACGAAACTGCCTCAATTAATGATTTCTCTTACGGGATTTCTGATAGAGGATGTTCAATTCGAATTCCTTTAATTACAGTTAATAGAGGATGGAAAGGATGGTTAGAAGATAGAAGACCAGCTTCTAACGGTGATCCATATAAAATTGCTGCTAGAATTGTTAAAACTGTGAAATCAGCAGTATAATTCACTTATACCCATTCAATTTTTAAAGCAGTTCCTATTCATTTAGGAACTGCTTTTTTTATACGTAACTATATCTTTTATTAATTTTTAAAGAACGGATTAGAGCCTCTGTTTTGATAACCGTGAATGGAGATGACAACAAACAAAATGCAAGCACAACTTGCTGCTGTCCATTGAATAGTTGGAATATTGCCCCAATGTCGAACAGCGATTGCAATAAGAGCCCAAACACCTACAGAAGCAAATTCTCGCATATTTCTACTTTGTACTAACATTATATTAATAACTGTTGCTACTATTACCATAATAATGGTCCAAACTGTAGGTGAAAATACTGGAGACCATTCTAAGCGTGCTAAGTGAGCGGATATGTTTGCAATAGTAGCAACTGCTATCCAACCTGAATAAAGACTAATAGGCCACCAAATAAAAGCAATAATGGCTTTTGGGGCATCCCAGTATTCCATTTTAAGTTGATGTATGATGATAATTAATGAAATCATTAATATGGACATTACTAACACGCTTATGCCCGTTTGTTGATGAAGCCAAAACCAGATCCAGGCACCGTTAGCAAGGTTAGCAATAGATAACCATGGACCTATTTCTACAATAAAATCATCTGATTGATTGGTTGTAAATGCACAATATAGCTGATAAATTCCGTGGACTATCAATCCTAAAAAAATTAATCCCCAGATGGAGAAAGCGTAACCAGCTGGGGTAAAAAGACTATTGTATTGTCTACTTAATTCTCCAACAGTATTTCCATTGATTGTAGCGCTGTTTGCCCAGTAGTTCCAAAAAATTACCAGTAAGATGATGATGAAATTGACTATGGCATACGTTTTTTTCATGTGCTGTGATATTTAAAATGTTTTTATTATCAATAATAAACTTTTTGCTCAAAAAAAATACCATAGTTCAGTCGTATGAAATAAATGTAAGGTGATTTAAAAAATCACCTTACTTAGACTGACTAAAACACTTGTCAATCGAATTGCATCAAAAATACGCTCTTCCGAAGTACCCATTTCTTTTAATGAATGTTCGTGTGCATTCACACATCGTTCACATCCATTCGCAGCGGAGACCGCTAAACTGATTAATTCGAATAACTCTTTACCCGTGCTAGGGTTCATCATGATGTTCATTTTAATCTTAGCAGGTAATTGATCATATATTTCTTGACCAGTATAGTGCCTAAACCGGTATAAAACATTGTTGCTTGCTAAGAGTGAAGCACAAGCAACTGTATCTGCTACTTCACTTTCCGAAGCTTCTTTTGATGTTGCTAAGTCAACAAAATAAGTAGTTAGTACTGAATTGTTCTCGTTTACCGCAATGGATAAACCGATCAAGGCGGTTTCTTTTTCTGTTAACTTTTCTGAAGTTAAGGTGTTTTTAAAATTCACTTTTAAGTCTCGAATATATCTTGAATCTGCTTTGGAAAGGGAGTCTAAGACTTGATTGGAGTACGATTCTGGTAGGTTTAATAAACCTGCTAATTCATTTGCGGTTGCTATCATGGTGTTTTCGAATAAAGTTTTTAAATAATTAATTTGGTGATTGATGATGACTCACAACCGTTATTTGAGAGTGAATAACGGTTGTGGTATCCTTCGCCATTTATGCAGTAATTGTTTCTTGACCTTTTTCCCAATTACAAGGACAAAGTTCATCCGTTTGTAAGGCATCAAGTACTCGAATTACTTCTTTGACATTTCGTCCAACGTTTAAATCATTAACGGATACCCATCGTATGATTCCTTGTGGATCGATAATAAAGGTAGCACGGTATGCTATTTTTTCATTGGCTTCAAGTATGCCTAAGTCAGACGCAAGTGATTTTGAGGTGTCGGCAAGCATAGGGAATTTTAAGCCTCGTAAATCATCGTGGTTATTTCTCCAGGCTAAGTGTACAAACTCGGAATCAGTTGAAGCACCTATTAGTGTGGTGTCTCTGTCCGTAAAATCTTCATAACTGTTATTAAATTCAGCTATTTCAGTAGGGCAGACAAACGTGAAATCTTTAGGCCACCAAAACATTACCGTCCATTGCCCATTATCGTTTACTAACGAGTTAGAGTTGATTTCTTCGAATTCTTTTCCTTTTTCTAAACTTACTACTGCTGTTTTTTTAAATGCAGGGAATTGTTGTCCTATAGTTATCATAATTTTAAATTTTAGATTGTTATAAATTTATTATTGTACTTCAACTTAGTGGTATGTATTAATTCAAGTAAGCATTTAACATCCACACTAATTTTTCTTGTTCACGGATGTAATCACTCATCATGGCGTTAGTACCTTCGTCATCTGCTTCACTTGAGAGCGAGAGAATATTGCGTTGTTTTGTTAGCAAAACCTCTAAGCTGGAGAGTAATTGTTTTATTATTACTTTTCCATTGGTTAAATTTTCAATTTCCTTAATTGCGGAAATTTTTAAGTATTCAGTAAAACTGTGGAGAGGAGTGGCTCCCAAGGTTAGTACACGCTCAGCGATCTCATCAATTTTTAAGATGAAATTGTTGTACAACTCTTCAAACTTAAGATGGAGCTCAAAGAATTTTTCACCTTTGATATTCCAGTGGTAGCCTCGGGTATTGACATAAAGCACTTGATAATTAGCTAACAAATCATTGAGTTGGTGTGCTAATGCTTTAGTTTTTTCAGTGTTTAATCCAATGTTGTTCATAATGAGTTAGTTTATCTGTTCGTCTCTTTGGTATGACTCAAAAGTAGTTACGATTAAATTATAGTTCAAATTGATATTTGTTATATTAATATAGATTATATTTATATTATGACTTTACAACAATTAGAATACGTTATCGCGCTCGACACCTACAGACATTTTGTGACAGCGGCTGAAAAAACTTTCGTAACACAACCAACATTAACGATGCAGTTGATGAAATTAGAAGAAGAGATAGGGCTTCAAATATTTGATCGAACGAAGAAACCTTTGGTACCAACGAGGGCTGGAGAACAATTTATTTTAAAGTCTAGGCAAATTTTACGAGAAGTAGGTCAGCTTAAAGAAATGATTTCTAGTAATAAAGAAACATTAGTAGGCGAGTTTAGAATTGGTATTATACCTACATTAGCACCCTATGTCTTACCCTTATTTTTAAAATCATTTTTACAGGAGAATCCGCAGACACATTTAAAAATTTATGAAATGCAGTCCGAAGATATTATTAAGTCCTTAATACATGATACGTTAGATTTAGGGTTGTTGGTGACGCCTTTAAACGAAAAAAACTTAAGAGAAGTACCGTTGTTTTATGAGCCTTTTTTATTGTATGTACCTAACCATTATAATAAGGAGCATCAAAAAAGTATTCATCCATCTGCAATTGATACTTCAAAAGTTTTGCTATTGAATCAAGGACATTGTTTTCGCAATCAGTCTTTAGAGATCTGTAAT
The DNA here is from genome assembly GCA_963849955.1 of uncultured Cytophagales bacterium. Lineage (GTDB taxonomy): Bacteria > Bacteroidota > Bacteroidia > Cytophagales > JAAEPT01 > CAWFGW01. The sequence continues at coordinate 27,801 of CAWKJU010000007.1, forward strand.
CAATCCAACACTGGTGCTGTTTTAGGTTTTGAATACGAAAGCGGCTCTATCGAAGCTTTAAAGGCGTTAGTAAAAAAGGGTATAGGATTGACGTTAGTCCCCGAATTATCTGTTTTGGATGATTTTGAATCTGATAATGTTATTCGATTAGATGAACCACAACCCGTTCGGGAAGTGAGTATAGTTGTTCACCAGAGCTTTTCAAAAGAACCTTTAATTGATAAAATTCGAAGCGGTATTCTATCAAATATTCCCAAAAGTTTTGTTAAAAATGAAAAAAGGATTCGGGTAGAGTGGCGATGATATTATTAAAATGACTTAACTGTTTAATTAATATTTTTTGAATTAAGAGTCTTAAAACATGATTCCGAGTATTTATGCTATGTTTTTCTTTAGAAATATTGTATCTACTATGATTGAAATTAAATTCAGAGATGAAAAAATATGACTTCGATTAGTTTAATGATTAAATGATAGTTAGTTTTGAATACTATAAACCAATATACTTTACAAAGATGGTTTGTTAACAAAAAACTCTACAATTAGGGCTGTGTTTTCAAGTGATTTTTTTAGTTACAGTTTTCTTTTTTTTCCTAATCAATGTATTTATAAATAAGTCTTTGATCTCCAAGTTTTTTTAGAAGAAGAAATAGCTGAATTTTGAGTCATTTACCTTATGCCAATTTATTAAAATGATACACCTAATTTGTTAAGTTATTAAATGAGATTCTGATATTACTATTTACAAGTGAAGGTTCTTCAAGTATAGTTACAGAGAAATTACTGATGAGTGAAATTATGATAAATTGCCATTCAAAAAATATGATTCTGACTTTATAAATTAATTCAATAATTAAGTAGATTAAAATTGTTTTGTCATCTGGTATTATAAAGTAAAACACTGATTGAGTATGATAAATTTAAATGAGTTTGAAAATAAGTTGTTTGAGTGCTACGCTCATTATTACCCTCGAGAACTTACCGAAAAAGAATTTATTAATGATCAAATAATAAAATCTACCTTAAGTAATAGCCCAAGTGTTGTTTTTATTTGTGATTACAAAACCAAGGGGTATACTTTTGTGAGTGAGAATTCTTATTCACTGTTTGGAGTGAAATCTTCTGAATACATACAACATGGTATAACTGTAGGTTTAGGACTATTTGCAGCTCATCAATATGAAATTATTGTCAATAATATTTTACCGACCATGTTTCAGACCTTTATTGATTATGGGAAGAATAAGAAATGTATGGAAGTTAGAGTAAGCTACACAACAATTATTCGTTGCAAAGATAATTCTTGCCGATGGTTTTTAAACCAGTTAACAGTGATTGAGACTGATTCTATTGGATTACCATTAAAGGCTTTAAAAATTGTTACGGATATTAATGATTATAAGAGTGGTGAAAAAATGGATTTCAACATTTCTATAAAAAATAGTTCAGGAATTTATGAAAGAATTGTATCGGAAGAATATGTTACTCAGCAACCTTCTATTGATCTTTCGAGGCGAGAACTGGAAGTCTTACAGTTAATAAGCCAAGGATTTTCATCGAAAAATATTGCCGAACACCTTTGTATTAGCCAAAATACTGTGAATAATCACAGAAAAAATATGTTAATTCGATCTAAAATCAAAACTACAGGAGAGTTAGTAAAGGAAGCTTTTTCAATCGGTTTAATTAGATGAATTCATTATTAAATCAATTCATTTTTTATCCCAATTCTAACTAATTCAGTAATTGATTTTGCAGAGTTTTTTTCAAGCATGTGCTTTCGATGGTTATCAACTGTGTTTTTACTTATTGATAATATCTCAGCAATTTCTTTACTACTTTTACCATAACTAATAAGTAATAAAATTTCTAACTCACGTGCTGATAAGTCAATGTGAGGTTTAATAATCTGCTTAACTTCATCTAAATTTTCAGAACTAATTCCATAATAAGAGGGGAGGTTTGGATTACATGAAACTCCATCAAGTACATCTAAGTAATTTCTATCTTTAAATGGAAAGTCGGAAAAGCAAACTAAGTTATTCCTAATCCCTTTACTTTCTTCATCCACATCTAAAATTATACTTTGAAGTAAAATGGGTTGGTATTCACCTTTTATCTTAGCTCGTAAACCATATTGAGCCTTATAATAAGGAAAGTTTTCAATAGCTATATTTTTAGTCCAAAAATCAATTATTGTCTTTTCAATTTGTATTAATCGATATTGGTCTTCTGGATGTAAAGTGTCACTAAAGTCCTTAATAGTTAAGTCTTCTTTATCCTGCATTAAAGGAAAATCAGGTGTCTGAACTAATTTGTGGGTAAATACCGCATCAAAGAAATTAAAAACATAGACACAATAGTGTTTGGGTAATATGAACTTGTCTGCATAAACCTCAAATCGTTCGGGAGTAACAAGGTTGTTTTTCGTAAGAGGTAAGGGGGTTTCTAACCAACCTTTTTTTAAATTTTCTAAATTTAATTTTTTATTAAACATCAATAAACAGCTGGTTTCGGATGTTTAAAAGTAATAAAAATGACCATAAATGGCTATTGAACTGTATGCAAAAAAGCAACTACTTTGTATCGTGTCCAATTTTTTCATTAAAGCCAGAAAATGTTTGTGTTTTCTGGCATTTTTTTGTCTTGTAAAAGGCGTCATCCAAAGTTTATCCCTTTTAAATGTAATTTTCACCTTTTCTCACTATTAGACCACTATTTATGTTAATTTTGCGGTTTCGATTATCAAGTTGTTAGGAATGAATAAGGAAACGAAGAATAGTACGGAGACGAAGTCAAACAATTTTATTGAGGATATTATTGACAATGACTTATCAAAAGGAGTAAAAAATGTAGTACACACGCGTTTTCCTCCCGAACCTAATGGATATTTACACATAGGTCATGCAAAATCCATCTGTCTAAATTTTGGTTTAGCCTTATCTTATAATGGAAAATGTAACCTTCGTTTTGATGATACCAACCCTTCAAAAGAAAGTGTGGAATATGTAGACGCTATTCGTAATGATGTGAAGTGGTTAGGCTTCACTTGGGATGGTGAGTACTTTGCTTCAAATTATTTTCAGCAGTTGTATGATTATGCAGTCAAGCTAATTTCTGATGGACATGCATATGTTGATACGCAGTCACCCGAACAAATAAGTGAGCAACGCGGTGTTCCGACTAAACCTGGTATAGAAAGCCCATTTCGAAATCGTCCTGTAGAAGAAAGTCTAACGCTGTTTGCTAAAATGAAAGCAGGCGGATTTGATGAAAAAGATAATTATATTTTGCGTGCAAAGGTGGACATGACTTCACCTAATATGCACATGCGCGATCCTATTATGTACCGTGTACGCAAAGTGCATCATCATCGTACAGGTAATGATTGGTGTATATACCCAATGTATGATTTCGCTCATGGAGTTTCCGATGCTATTGAAGGGGTTTCGCATTCAATTTGTACTTTAGAGTTTGAGGTTCATAGACCTCTTTATGAGTGGTTTAATGAGAAAATATTTGGCGATGTTGTTCTACCTAAGCAAATCGAATTTGCTCGTTTGAATCTAGGTTACACGGTAATGAGTAAGCGTAAATTATTGCAGTTGGTTGAAGAGAATTTAGTAGATGGGTGGGATGACCCACGTATGCCCACTATTTCAGGCTTAAGGAGAAGAGGATATACTCCCGCATCCATCCGGGATTTTTGTGACCGAATAGGGGTGGCACGAAGAAATGGAATGATCGATATGCAATTGCTTGAATTCAGTGTAAGGGAAGATCTCAATAAAGTGGCTTTACGAAGAATGGTTGTTTTAGACCCAATTAAGGTGGTAATTACAAACCTTCCTGAAGGCACAACTGAAACCCTTAGTGCAGTTAATAATCCCGAAGATCCCGAATCTGGAAAACGAGACATTCCTTTTGGTCGTGAGATATATATTGATAGTGATGATTTCATGGAGGATCCACCTAAAAAATATTTTAGACTTGCTCCTGGAAGTGTGGTACGGTTAAAGTATGCTTATATCATTCAATGCAATGAAGTCATCAAAGATGGACAAGGGAATATTGTAGAGTTACGTTGTGAATATTTCCCTAATTCTAAAAGTGGACAGGACGAAAGTGGTATTAAAGTCAAAGGCACCATTCATTGGGTATCTGCCAATGAAGCAATATCTGCAGAAGTAAGATTATATGATAGACTTTTAACTGTGGAAGATATAGCCGCAGCATCTGAGGAAGAGGATTATAAGTCTTTTATCAATCCAGACTCTTTAAAAGTTATTCATAGCGCTAAACTTGAACCATCATTAGGTGAAGCAAAAGTTGGCGAACATTTTCAGTTTGAACGAAAAGGATATTTTTGTGTTGACTCAAAGTACGATAAGCAAGGTCAACTCGTATTTAACCGAACCGTAGGTTTACGTGATAGTTGGGCTAAAATTCAGCAAAAGAATAACTGATCAATAAGTCAGTATTAAAGAAATAATTGTAAAAGCAACTCATGCCATTAGAAGATTTAAAACTCAACAAACAGCTATTAACTGCCATGAAGGAAGAAGGTTTAGAAGAACCTACTGAAATTCAGACAAAGTGTATGGCTCGTATTTTAGCTGGACAAGACGTAATTACCATTGCGCCAGCTGGCAGTGGTAAATCTACCTTGATAGCGTTGAGTACAATAATGCAATTAAAATATGCTTTTGAGGATGTGCCAAGAGCATTGATTTTAGTTCCTTCAACTGAGGCAGCAGAAGCTTTAGTGGCTGAATTTGATCGGTTTACTACTTATACTGATTTACGGGTGAAAGCAGTCCACACTAATGCGAATATCAACACCCAAAAAGAAGACCTTTATTTAGGGGTTGATGTGGTAGTAGGTACACCAGATCGCGTGTATGCATTGACTCTACGTTATGGGCTTAACCTCAATCGTCTTAAATTATTCGTATTGGATGATGCTGAATTACTCGTAAAACAAGGGTTCCAAGTTCCAATTCGGGAGATGATCGAAGGCCTTCACAGGTGTCAATTCATTATCTCTACTACCGTCTATCATAATCGATTAGAACATTTAATTGCTAAATATCTTAACTACCCTTCAATAACAGAAGTTTTTCCTGAGCCTGAAGAAGAAAAGGAATTCATTGATTTAGAGTTGTTTAACTTGCCAAACTTCCAGACTAAGTTGAATTTTTTAAAACTCCTTGTTCAACAAGAAAAAACATTAGACAAGGTCGTAGTATTTACTAATACGCGATTAACTGCTAATAATTTATATACGAGTATAAATAAGCTAATTGATGGGCAAGTAGGTTTACTTCATTCACTGTTATCAACCCAAGTGAATTTTGAGACCATTGAAGATTTCTTAGCTGATGAGGAGGTAAAAATTTTAATTGTAGCTCAAGAAACAGATGCTGATGTGAATGTTTCAGACGTACCCCAATTGCTAATTTTCGATTTACCAGAAGCGGTAAGCAGTGTGATTAATAGATTGCCAATATCAGCAACAAAAAGACAAGCACAGTTTTTTGCAACGGATTTAGAATTACCCATCATTTCCAAAATTGAAGTAGAGATTGGTAAGAAAATGAAATTGGTTGGTTTACCTTCGGATTTAGTTATTGAAGGTGAAAGGGATAAACGTATTGAATCAAAAGATGAAGAAGTAGGGAATAAAGCTTTTCATACAAAGAAGGAGAAAAATGCAAAAACCCATAACTACAATACCTATGACAAACGAAAGATGTTTGGCAAAGCTCGAAAGAAAGGAAGAAAATAGGTTAGATAGATAACAAACCCATTTATCAGTTGCTATTAAATATCCTTAGTGCTATTCATCAAGTCTTTTACATTTTCTCTACAGAACCCATGAGCATCACGCTCAATAAATTCATAAATGATCCCAGTTAGTGAAGATGGTTTTGTAAACACTTGAACAAGTCCTGGGCAGGTAAGTGGTTCTGGTGTGGTAAACTCAGCATAGCCTTTTTCTTGCCATTCTTTCATTTTTTCAGCTACAGAGTCTACTTGATAAGCTAAATGGTGTATGCCACCGACCCCACCTCTGTCTTTTACCCATTTTTCAACTATAGAACCAGGTGTGCCTTGAGATACAAAAATCTCTGGAGCCATGTGATAATCAATAATATCTATTCCTGACGGGTGCAAATGTGTCCATGGAGTTTGGTTACTTGACTTTTCAGGTGGAAGTAAAACCAAACATTGAGCTTTAGTTTTGTCTTCAAATTCGATTTCAAATCCATCAGGTAGGTCTTCTGCCAATCGGTAGTTGAAACATTCAATCAGAAATTGGGCGGCTTTATCTCTGTCAGCCACTCGATATGCAATGTGGTCTAGTCTCATAGTGGGCTTAAACGAACTAACTAGTATTTTTGTTGTCTCGATTTTTTGTTTGATTAATAGCTTTTTTGATTAAAAAAGTAAAACTTGTAGCGAAATCAATTATTTCATGTCTGAACTTTACAAAACCTTAGATGTAACTATTTTTCATTATAACGATGTCGTTTTTAAGACCCATCATATTTTAGGTATTGTTATTCTGTTTTTTATTGCTCGTGGTGTCCTTAGGCTTACTAAACGAATAATTGACAAACGATTAACCAATGTGATAGATCGAGGTCGTGCTAAGGCAATGTATCAGTTGTTTAGTTATGTGGTATTTGTGATTTTTTTATTGATAGCATTAGAATTTGTCGGAGTTAAAATAACAATACTTTTAGCTGGTTCTGCTGCGCTGTTGGTAGGGTTAGGACTTGGTATTCAATCACTTTTTAATGACTTTGTATCAGGTATACTTTTGTTATTTGAAGGCACAATTTCAGTTGGAGATATCGTTGAAGTGGGTGGTTTAGTTGGACAAGTGAAAAACATTTATCTTAGAACCTCAGAAATTGAAACACGCAGTCGCATTATTATAATTGTACCTAATCACAAACTTGTTTCAGAAAACGTAATTAATTGGTCACATAATAGAGATATCACTCGTTTTGAAGTGAATGTAGGAGTAGCGTATGGTTCTGATGTTCAACTGGTAAAAAAATTACTTGAGGAGGCTGCCAATGAACATGATAAAGTTTCAAAAATACCTGAACCTGTTGCACGATTTATTAATTTTGGAGATAGCTCTTTAGATTTTGAATTGTTATTTTTCACTAAAAACATGTTCATCATTGAATTTATTAAAAGTGATTTACGATTTGCAATTGATAAGAAGTTTAGGGAAAATAAGGTAACAATTCCGTTTCCTCAAAGAGATGTCCATATTTATAATACCGAGTCAAAATGAAGAATGTAAAGTATCTATTGCTAGGAGTTGTTTTAACATTGTCTGGCTTATTTGTTTTTTTAAACACACAAGAAATCACTATTAGTTTGTTGTTTGCGGAAGTAAAAACAAAAGTAGCCATTGCTATTGTTATAGCTTTTTTCTTAGGCCTTTTTTCAGGCATGTTGATTATTTTACTTAGTCGATCACGTAAAAAAGTTGTTTCTAAGGAAGAAAAGAAAGAACAGCCGAAGTTGGATAACCAAGAGGCAGAGAGAATACATGGTATTCATTTAGAATAAATCTGTGAGCAGTACAGCTATGGAAGCAAAACATGAACTTCTAGTTCAAGGCTTCATTGATGAAGGATATTACATTTCTACTGATTTTTTTGAGTTAGAATTTATAGCAAAACTCAGGAAAGACTTAAAGTTCTTATTGCCGGAATTTCATCGTGCAGGTATAGGTAATTGGCAAGATCACATCATTGAAGGAGCTATTCGCAAAGATGAGGTTTTCTGGATTGACCAAGAGACTTCCGATGCGAGTGGTGAGTTTCTAAGAAGAATGGATAACTTGAAAGAATACTTAAACTCAACATGTTATGCAGGCATTAATGGAAGTGAGTTTCACTATGCGCGATACCCTAAAGGTGCTTTCTATAAAAAACATCTGGATAGTTTTAAAAATAGTAATGACCGACTTTTTACTTTTATCCTTTATTTAAATGAAAGCAATTGGGTGCCCGCTGATGGGGGGCAGTTGAAAATGTATTTAGAGGGCGAAGAACAAGTAATAGAACCGCAAGGAGGTAAAATTGTGTTTTTTAAAAGTGATGAGATTGAACATGAAGTACTACCAGCAAACCGTGAGCGGTTAAGCGTAACCGGATGGTTTAGAAAATCGGAAGTTACAATTATAACAACTATGTAGCGTATTAATTGTTTTTAGTTGCTTTCATGAAATAGTCAAATACGGTTTCCCAACAATCTTCCATATGTAGTCCCATACCAATAAACCCATGATTTTTCATCACAATCATTGTTCTGTGCCCAGAAACTTCTAACACACTTTCAACCAAATCAACCGTTCCAAATGGCTGTTCTTTTTCCGTTACCGGAATTCTTAATTCTTCTGCTTTAGCTAAAATATCCTCGGAATGGCCATGAAAAATTGCGTTGATATTCGGGTTTTGAAGATACAAAGCATAATGAATCATACTTTCAGAAGATGGAAGTCGTTCTCCTTGCGCATAGACTATTTTCTTGTCAAAATCTACATCATCGACTTGCACAAAGTCTTTATTTTCTAAAGGTTCAAAAAGCGCAGTTTTGGAAGCTGTAATTATAAATGATTCCTCTTCTGGAGCTATTCGAAAACTTAAATTACCATGTGACCCGCCTGGGTAGGGTGGAGCTAGTTCATACTCAGCAAAAAGGGACGCATAATGTCTTAAATTATCTATTCTGAAGTCCAATGGAACTATATTTGATGTGAATTCAGTTTTGAATTTGGTGATATGGTTCTCGTCTTCCATAATGGATTAAATGCTTTTAAGAATATCTTTAGGCTTAAATATGCCTTTTTCAGTGATTATTCCAGTAATATATTTAGCAGGAGTTACATCAAAGGCAGGGTTTTCTGCGGGCGACCCCGGTGAAGTAACTAAAATTGTGTGATATTCACCTTTTATATTAGGGCCTGTCTGGTGGGTTACTTCAGTTTCACTTCTATGTTCAATTGGAATTTGCGAACCATTTTTACAATCTCCATCTATAGTACTTGAGGGCGCTGCAACATAAAAAGGGATACCAAACTCTTTGGCAATAATGGCCTTTTCAAACGTACCAATTTTGTTTGCCACATCGCCATTTGCGGCAATTCTATCTGAGCCAACAATCATCATATCAATTTTACCTTGAGACATATAAAATGCCCCTGCATTATCAGGAATAATTGTATGTGGCACACCTTCATTTTTCAGCTCCCAAGCTGTTAATCTTGCTCCTTGACTCCTTGGCCTTGTTTCATCTGCGTAAACAAAGACTTTTTTACCTGTCCGATGGGCGGCATAGATAGGTGAAAGTGCACTTCCATAATCGACAAATGCTAACCAACCCGCGTTGCAATGCGTTTCGATGGAATGGCCATCTTTTATCAATGTATTTCCAAGCTCACCAATTTTGCGACAGTTTTCCGCATCTTCGTCAGCAATGGCTTGAGCCTCTAACATAGCTACGCCAGCTGCATTGTTGGAACTTAATGCTTTATTATAAACTCTGTTGGTGGCATAAAAGAGGTTTTGAGCAGTTGGTCGTGTATGCTCAATTTCTGACTTTGCTTTTTTCATGAAAGAACGATCACCCATAGCCTCTGCAATTGCTTGAGCCATTGCAAAACCAGCAGTTGCACCAATTGCACCAGCGCCTCGAACAATCATGGTTTTAATGGCTACACAGGTGTCTTTGTACGACTTACAGCTATGAATTTTAAATTCAAAAGGGAGTAAGTTTTGTTCAATGAGTTTTACAGTCGTCTCTTCTATCCAGACGGTACGGAAGGCTTGATTATTAACTTTCATTAATCTTCTTGGTAGGTCTCAAAATATGTATTGAGTGCTTCGTAGTTATCTTTAACTATTTTTAAATCAGCTGGATTTAACTGGCTTTTAGCACCTACATTATAACTTTCCATCATTTGTTTCATGTAAGCTCGTTGTTCTTCTGGTATATTTTGTAATTCTTTTTCTATTTTTAAATGTGCAAAAGCACTAGTGATGGCAGCTACTTTTAAATAATAGTCTTCGGACCAACCGTGTTTTTTGAATATCGCTTTTATCTCTTCACTTGCAGCTAAAGCTTGCATGGTGGTTGGATCCTCGACATCGTAATCGGTACCTAATTTCTCGATATCTTGTTGTAGGGGTTTTAATGTTTTTATGAATAACTGAATATCAGAAGCAGATAATACTGCTTTGGGGGGTTCACTGGTTGTATTTTGTGCATTCGATGTGAATGATATCAATACAATAATCGAAAAGAGTATTATTTTTAAAATCTTCATAGGAGTAAGTCTGGTTTTAAAGTCTAAGATAATAAAACGAAATGAACCTTGATAGAAATGTCTAAACAAAGCTATACCCTAAATTTAGTTTAAAGCTTCGATTGTTCAATCCCCATTTTTATTTCTTTGATAATATCATCAATATTTTCTAATCCAACGGATACTCTAATTAGACCTGGAGTTATTCCAACCGCTAAGCGATCTTCTTCAGTCATTTTGGAATGAGTAGTTGAAGATGGGTGAGTGATAATAGTTCTTGTATCCCCTAAATTTACACCATGTGAAAGGTTTACGTTTGCGTTAAGGAATTTTACACCTTGGGCTAACCCGCCTTTTAGTTGAAAAGTAACAACACCGCCCCCTGCTTTCATTTGTTTTTTAGCTAACTCAAATTGAGGGTGAGAAGGTAAAAACGGATAGGAAACTTTGTCAATTTGGTCATTCGTTTCTAACCATTGTGCTAGCTTTAAAGCATTTTCACAATGTCGATCCATACGCACATGCAGTGTTTCTAAACTTTTAGATAGTATCCAAGCATTAAACGGAGACATTGAAGGTCCGGTATGACGACAGAAATAACGTACTTTTTCAATGTATTCGTTGGAACCAAGCACTACGCCACCCAATACACGCCCTTGTCCATCAATAAATTTTGTGGCTGAATGCGTAATGATGTCAGCACCCCATTTAGCAGGTTGTTGTAAATACGGGGTAGGGAAGCAGTTGTCGACATTCAATAAAACACCTTTACTTTTACATAATTTGCTTATCCATTCAATATCAATTAAGTCTAATCCTGGGTTTGATGGTGTTTCTAATACCAACATTTTAGTATTGGATTTGAATTTTGATTCCCATGTCTCAGGTGAATAGATGTCTAATAAATCAGATTCAACACCCCATTTCCCTAATATGTTTTGGCTAATCTGTATAGTAGAGCCGAAAACTGATTTACAAACGAGCACATGATCACCCGCTTCTAAGATTGCTGCCATGCTAGCAAAAACGGCAGCCATGCCTGTAGCTGTTCCAAAGCCATTTTCAGTACCTTCCAGCGAACACATTTTCTCAATGAATTCATTGACATTCGGGTTAGAGTATCGTCCGTAAATGTTTCCTTCAACCTCTTCGTCAAAAAGTGCTTTAGCATGCTCAGCCGAATCAAACATATAACTCGAAGTTAAAAACAAAGGAACAGAGTGTTCTCGGTGTTGTGATCGTTCCGTTTGAGTTCGTATCGCTCTGGTTTCGAAGTTTTCTGAGTTTTTCATTTCTCCTCCTTTCTGGTTAATTAATTATTAATAATTGATAATGAATAGTTTACATCTGTTAAGTGTAATTATTCATTTATCACTACCACCTCATGAGTGATGGTGGCTGTTTTTTCAAGTATTTTAGTAACTGAGCAGTACTTATCCATAGAAAGTTGCACTGCTTTTTCCGCTTTTTTCAAATCAACCTTTCCTGTAATTATAAACTTCACATGGATATTTGTGAAGAGAGAAGGGATGTTGTCTGTATCTCTATCCGCCTCTATTTCTACTGAATAATCAATAATTTCTTGTTTTTGCTTTTGAAGAATGCTAATCACATCCATAGAGCTGCAGCCACCCAACCCCATGATTACTAACTCCATTGGTCTGGCTCCTTTGTTTTCACCACCAATTTTTGGTGCACCGTCAAGTTGAACCATGTTGCCACTTTCGTTTACTGCCTCGAGATGTACTGCATTATTTTTTCGATTTAGTTTAATATTCATACTAGAAACGGTTTGTTTTATCAGAATGCAAAACTACTATTTTTAGATATACCTTTATAAAGTTTTATTAAAAAGTATTTTTACAAAATATTATTTTGTGATAATAGGTGTTTTTTGACTTTTTGAAGAATTTTATTTTCCTAAAAGGGGTAATTATGAAATAATACTTAATTTTGTGGAACAATATCAAAAGTGATACTGTTCGAAAAATAGAACCTTAAAAATACCCCGCAGATGAGTGTATTAAAAATAGCTCCAGAAGTAAATCAAAGAGCAAAAGAAGATATTTACGAATTAGATGAAAAAATCAGTTTTTTTCTAACTAACCCAAATGCTGACGAAGATGCGTTTCGTTCGTTTCGATTGGCAAGAGGGGTATATGGTCAGCGCCAGCCCGGTGTTCAAATGATTCGTATTAAATTACCGTATGGCCGTGTGAATGCTGAGCAGTTAATTCGTATTGCTGATGTGGCAGATAAATATGCTACGGAGAAAATGCATACGACTACACGTCAGGATATACAAATACATTATGTGAAGTTGACAGATACCCCACAGCTTTGGGCCGATTTGGAGGAAAAAGGAATAACTGTAAAAGAAGCTTGTGGTAACACTGTCCGAAATGTAACTGGTTCGGCTATGGCAGGTATTGACCCCAAAGAACCATTTGACGTGACTTCTTACGCTCATAGCTTTTTTGAATATTTCTTAAGAAATCCAATTTGTCAAGAAATGGGACGTAAGTTCAAAGTGTCTTTTTCTTCAAGTGAAACCGATACTGCATTTTCTTTAATGCATGACATTGGGTTTATTCCTAAGATTCAAAATGGTGAAAAGGGTTTCAAAGTAGCTATTGGTGGAGGTTTAGGTTCACAGCCTGCATTAGGACATTATGTTTATGAGTTTCTTCCAGCTAACAAAATAATTCCTTTTTCGGAAGCATGTATACGTGTATTTGACCGGTATGGTGAGCGTGCCTCAAGAGGTAAAGCTCGTATGAAATTCTTAGTGAATAAACTTGGCTTAGACGCTTTCCTGGAATTGGTGGAGAAAGAAAAAACTGCAGTAATCAATAAAACCTTTGAAATTGATGAAAATTTAGTTTCTGAATCACAACCTGTAGATAAACTATTTGCTGCTGAAGAGCCTGTTAATGCGGGAAAATACGAGCAATGGTTAAAAACGAATGTACTGGAACAAAAACAAGCAGGTTATAAAGCAGTAGCTATCCGTTTACAGATAGGTAACATGTTAAATGAAACTGCCCGTAAATTAGCCGCAGTTATTCAAGAAGGATATGCCGCGGATGACTTAAGAGTAACCGTTAACCAAGGGTTTTTACTACGCTTTGTAAAAGAAGAAAACTTGACATCGCTTTTCAATAAGTTGTATCCTTTAGGACTTGCTACTCCAGGTTTTAACAGTACTGCTGACATCACTTCCTGCCCAGGAACGGATACCTGTAATTTAGGTATTGCTAGTTCCTATGGCATCTCCAAGGAGCTTGAACGCGTGATGAAGGAAGAATATCCTGATTTGATTTATAATAGTGATATAAAAATCAAAATTTCAGGCTGTATGAACGCTTGTGGGCAGCATAGCGCTGCAAACATAGGGTTTCAGGGTATGACCATTAAAAGTGGTGCCTTAATAATGCCTGCATTACAAATTCTGTTAGGTGGTGGTTTTGATGGAAAGGGTGTCTACTCGATTGCTGATAAAGTAGTAAAAGTACCTTCCAAAAAAGCGCCTGATGCATTCAGAGCTTTATTACAAGATTACGATGATAATGCTTTAGAAGGAGAATACTTCAATAATTATTATCGAAGACAAGTGGCTTCAGATAAGATGTACTTCTTCACCCTTTTGAAAGAATTTACTGAACTCCCTGCGGAGGTACCGGCTGATTTCTTTGTGGACTGGGGTACAAATGAGGAATATGTCAAAGCAATTGGTGTAGGAGAATGTGCTGGTGTAATTCTTGATTTAGTAGGTACACTCATTGAAGAAGCAAAAGATAAATTTGCCAGAGGGGTTAAGTCCATGGCAAAGGGAGACTGGGAAAGTTCAATTTATCATAGCTACAATACCTTTATTGTAGGAGCGAAAGCTCTTTTAGTAGGAGCGGGAGTAAAGTGTAATACACAAATCGGGATTATTGAAGATTTTGACAAACACTTTGTTGCTACTGGTGAGTTGGATTTAAATGGTCAGACCTTTGAAGCTCAAATTACAAAGCTCAATAAAATTGAACCATCAATGGATTTTGCAAAGCAATATCAAGCAGAAGCACAAGCATTCATTGATAAGGTTGTAGCAACCAGAGTGCAACAAGTTGCCAAGGCAGAAAAAGCTTAATAATCCTCGGGATAAAGGTGAAAAAAGGAAAACTAATATTAGTAGGAGCAGGTCCGGGAGATCCGGACCTGTTTACTTTAAAAGGAGTTAAAGCATTGGCTCAAGCTGATATTGTTTTGTATGATGCCTTAGCTAACGATGTGTTGTTAGAATATGCCAGGCGAAGTAGTGAGCAACTTTTTGTAGGTAAACGGAAAGGCGTTCCTTGTATGGCTCAAGATGAAATTAACCAATTGATTGTTGAAAAAGCACATCAGCATGGTACAGTAGTACGATTAAAAGGAGGTGATCCTTTTGTGTTTGGACGTGGTCACGAGGAAGTAACTTATGCGCTTCAGCATGGTTTAGAAGTAGAGATAGTACCAGGTATCTCGAGTTGCTATTCGGTACCTGAATTACAAAACATTCCTGTCACAAAAAGAGGTTACTCGCAAAGTTTCTGGGTGATTACAGCAACAGATGAAAACCATCAATTACCCCAAGATATTTATGAAGCTGCTAAAACAAATGCGACAGTAGTTATTTTAATGGGGGTGCATAAACTTCCTCAAATTGTTAAAATCTATCAAAATGAAGGTAAAGGCAATTTACCAATTGCACTAATCTCTAATGGAAGTCGAGATAACGAAGCGACAGTAGTGGGAATTGTTGATACAATTGAGATTATCGTTGAAGCGAAACAACTTAAACCACCGGCTTTAATTGTTATTGGGGATGTAGTGAGTTTGCACCCCGATTTTTAAATCGTTCAGATATTTTTGTTCTCACTCATTTTGGAGTTAGCTTATTGCTGCGTTATTTTATGGTATGAAATCGATGAGACATTTATTGCTAGCCTATTTGTGCATTTTAGTTGTAGGTGTTACGTATGGTCAGCGATTTATTACTAAAACAGAAGTTACTGTTGGTGACACCTCATTTTTAAGTGAGTCCTCACAGAAAAATCCAATTAAAGTAAATTTTAAGTACAATAAACCCGATCAGGTTGCCTTAGTGCGTTTATTTTTAAGTAATAACTTACCAGATAGTTTAAAAGTCGAGCACTTAAAGCTGGTTCCATCAGGGGATTACGAACTTGTGGATTCCTTATTAAATTATAATAATGAGTTTTATGCTTTTAAAGTCCGGTTTAAAAACATCAATAATTCTGAGTTGCTGCATTTTCAGTTTAAAATATTTACTAAGAATAAGAAGAAACCTCACATCGAAGTGATTGACCTCATTCCATATACTGAAACTGAAGTTTCAATTATAACAGATGATTCAGATTTTTTTATTGGAGATGAAAAAGTCTTACCGCTTGCTTCTAACAATATCGGTAATATCAGAACTATTCCACAATGGATAAATACTGACGCCTACGATTATAAAGTAACAGCGTCTGACGGAGAATTGAAACTACACATTATTCCATTAAAATATGGGAAGATGGAACTAAGTCCTGAATTAAAAACAATACACCCCAATAAGATTAATGATGAGTTTACAGATAATATTAAACCTAAACCTGTAAAAATCACTGTAAAGGAAAGTAGAGTAAGTTTTTTAGGTATAAATATTAGAGATTTTACTTTTGATGAAGTTTCAAGAAAAGAAGGAATAGAAATAGAAATAGATGATCACCGTCTATTACAATTAAACAAAACCTACCGCATTGAAAATCAGGAAGAATCAGGGGGGTATTTAGTGGCAGAGTTATATACTAAGAGTCATTTGAATAACGGAAAAGTTTTATCTACTCTAAGGTTGTATAATTTACATAAACAATCCGCTGGCTATTTATATATAAAAGATGGAGACTATGTTCGCTTCATTACTAACTTTAGTTCAACCCCCCAAACGCGTATTACAAGCCTATTGGTTATGCATAAAGGAGAGGACTGGACAACAACGCTCAATGTTTATCCAGGAGAAAACATCAAAGTAAAAATAATAGGGGAAGGTTTAAACAAAGCGGACTTTATTTTTAAAGAAGTGAGTCAAGTTGAAAACGATACGTTAATAAATGATGATAAAACTAAATACTTCACGTTACAGGTTCCTGTAAACATTGATACCAGAGTAATTGAAGTGTATAATCACTCGCAAAATACTGGACAAAAACTTCGGGTTCAAGAGTATAAGTTGCCACGAGACTTTGACTTTATAAATATTAATTATGGAGAAGGGAGTAAAGAGGCTTCATCCCTAAATAAACCAATTTTATATGATAAAGTGATGCAGGATGTTTTGGTTTCGTTTAGTCCAAATATGATTGATTCTGATAAAAAAATATACGGAGAACAGCACTTTACTATCAGGGTTAAAATTACTACCAATGACAACTTGTTAATTGATCAACAAGAAATACGAAATCTAGTGGTGTGCCCTGGTCGAAGTTCACCTCGTTTTGAATTTTATGATCAAGACTTGTCAACTACGAAGGAAATTAATTTAAATAATTATTTGCGAAAAAAAACCTATGATATGGAAGGTTGGTCTCGATTAGAAATTGAAATTGAGCATCTTCCTACCGTATATGGTTCTCCTGGGTTTAAACAACGGATCGAAATAATTTATCAGCGGCATTCTGAGTTCGATATTGATGTTTCCTTTCCAGCGGGATTATTAGTTAGAAAAGAAGGAGACACAGGAATCGGGAATTTCGGAGGAATTAGTATGGCGATGATGGCGCAGTTTAGTTTCTTTCACCCACATAAAATTGCTCGTTACAGACCTTATAAAATCGGAGCAGGTTTTTTGGCATTAAATGCATTTAACTATAATGAAAATCAAAATATAACCCGAGATGTAGGCTTGGTCGTTATTGGGAGTGTGTATCCGATGGGCTCGAAAGGCAAGTTGACATTTCCGTTATATTTAGGAGGTGGGTATTTATTAGCACAAGAAAAGTGGTTTACCTTATTAGGTCCAGGAATCCGAATTAGTTTTTAAATGATTACATGAGTAAGTTTCATGACATATTAGGAGTTTCAACTGGATCTTCAAAGCAAGTTATTAAACGTGCTTTTCGTAAACAGGCAATGATATGGCACCCTGATCGAAATGGTAGTCCCGAAGCTAGCTTAAAGTTTCAAAAGATTAATGAAGCCTACGAATATTTGGTGGAAGGAAAAATACCTGCTCATCCATATAGTAGAGCTCCTAGACAACAATCTCCTGTAGTTTCCGCATACGACAAATACAAAAACGTATATGTTCCTCCTAAAGACCCTGTTGAATATGCTCAATGGCAAGCAGTTCAAAATCAAGTTCGAAATGAAATCAGGGTGAAAAATTATGAGGAGATGTTAAAAGAACATCAAGCATTTCAAAAAAGCCCCTGGTTTAATTTTTATTTTGGATTGTTTTGGCTTTTGAAAATCATATTTTACGGTATCGGGCTTTTGTTTTTATATTTTGTGTTAATTCCGTTTGTAATGGGAGATGTTGTCGTAGGAATCATCATGTTAATAGTTTCTAGTGTAGCTTTTTATTATTTGTACCACATGTACCTCTATTTTGAAAATGATATGGGAGCGATGTTTAAAGATCATAAAGGATAATCTTATCCATTTCATTCGTTGAACTTATTGCCTTAAAAAAGTAACTTTACCCAATGAGCAAAGGCAATCAATTGTTTCCTACATTTTTCCGTTTGGACAAACTGCATATACTTGTGGTAGGCGCAGGTGAAGTAGGGTGGGAAAAATTGGGGATGATGTTTCGTCATGCTGATAATGGAAAAATACGTGTTGTTGCACCAGAAATCAGAAAGGAAATTCGCTCGCTTGCAGAATGTTATGCTCCTCAAATAGAATTACGGCAAAAACCTTTTGAAAATACCGACTTGGAAGGGATTGACGTAGTGATAATTGCTACAGCTGATAAAGCCCTTAACCGTTCGGTGTGGGAACAAGCAAAAGCACAAAAGATTTTAACCAATGTGGCCGATACGCCAGACTTGTGCGACTTTTATTTGAGTTCAGTAGTAAAAAAAGGGGATTTAAAGATTGCTATATCATCGAATGGTAAGTCACCAACATTGACGAAAAGAATCAGGGAGGTGTTAGAAGATGTTTTACCTGAGGAAATTGATGAATTATTAGATAAATTAGCGGAAATACGAGATGGTCTTAAAGATGATTTCGAATATAAAGTGAAGAAGCTGGATGAAATAACATCTGTTTTTAAAAACAACAAAACGGAATAATTATGAAAACTATAAATGTTCAAGAATTAAAAGCACTTATGGACTCTGGTGCAGATTTTCAATTAATAGATGTACGTGAACAAGCAGAGTTTGACGCTGCCAACCTTAATGGGGAGTTGATTCCACTACAGACTGTACCAGCTAACACGAATAAATTTTCAAAAGACAAACAAGTTGTAGTGCATTGCAGAAGTGGAAAGCGAAGTGCTAATGCTATCATGTATTTAGAAAATCAAGGTTTTGATAACTTATACAATTTAGAAGGTGGTATTTTAGCATGGAAAGAAGAAATTGATGATTCGTTGGATGTTGAATAAAATTCTTTTTCTATTAGTTGTATTTGTATGTGGGGTTTTCAGTTCAGAAGCAGAACCTGTAAACTTATCTAATCCGAGAGCTGCTTTTAGAACTCATTTTAACAACCTTCATCATGAAGATTACCATCCGGAATTAGCGGCTTCACTTATTCATGATACTAGTTTAACAGAAAAAGAAAAAATTAAACTAGTTATTCAAATCAAACAAATCTTTGATGGCAGAGGTAGGATTTTTTATGGTCACCTCATTCCCGATGATCCTGATTACGTTTCAAAGATCAATGAAGAACATAATTATTTTTTGGACTCATTAGGTCAGCAAATTTTTCTAGAAAAGGTAGGTGATAAGTGGTATTATTCTGATTACACTGTTGAACAAATCCCACGTCTCCATAAGTCTGTTTTTGTTTTTGGTACAGATCGTTTAGTTAACTTACTTTCTGGTAAAGCAAGTCAACATAAGTACTTAGGGTTATATACCTGGCAATATTTAGGCGTATTCATTATCATTTTTTTAGGCTTTGTATTGTTCAAGATTTTAAGTCTGTTACTTGATCGTCTCGTCCAAATTATGGCACATAAGTTAAGTGACTTTGATGTGCCTATTGAATATATTCATCCAATAACAAAGCCTATTTCTTGGTTGACCGTGTTTTTACTCATCAACATTTTTATTCCAGTCTTACTTTTGCCCGTTTCTTTTGGTCATTACCTCATTTTAATTGGTCGTGCAGCAGTACCACTGTTTATTATGATGATGTTTTATTATTTGGTTGATGTCTTTTGCCTTTACCTCGAACGATTAGCCTCATCAACGGAAACAACTTTAGACGACCAGTTAGTACCTCTCTTGAGGAAAGCATTAAAAACATTTGTTGTAATCGTAGGGCTGATGTTTGTGCTTCAAAATCTTAATTTTAATGTGACAGCTTTGTTAGCAGGTATCTCTATTGGTGGTTTAGCCGTAGCACTTGCGGCTCAAGATACCTTAAAAAATTTCTTTGGTTCTGTAATGATATTTTTAGATAAACCTTTTCAAATTGGAGATTGGATTGTAGCAGCAGATATTGACGGGGATGTTGAAGAAGTAGGATTCCGATCTACTCGTATTCGAACCTTTGCTGATTCACAAATATATGTACCCAATGGCAAACTAGCTGATATGACTATTGATAACCTTGGTAAACGTGATTATCGAAGATATAAAACAATGTTGGGATTAACTTATGATACACCTGCGCATCAAGTCGAGGCATTTGTAAAGGGGCTAGAGCAAATTGTTCTCACACATCCTAATACTAGAAAAGATTATTATAACATTTATTTTAATACGTTCAATGCTTATTCACTCGATGTTTTGTTTTATATTTTCTTTGATGTGTCAACATGGCCAGAAGAATTAAAAGCACGGCAAGAGGTAAACTTATTGATTTTAGAATTGGCTAAAAAATTAGATGTCCGATTTGCTTTCCCTACACAAACGATGCATATGGAAAATTTTCCCGAAAAGAAAAGTCTCACGCCTCAATCATATCCAACAAAAGAAGACTTAGAAAGTCGTTTAAAAAGTTGAAAATTGTTAGTTTAATTATCATTTAAACGACTATCTAAACTATTTAAAATAGTGTCAATACCTTTTTCATACTCTTTTAGAGTAGGTACAAAGTTTAAATAAATTCTGTTTTTTCGTGTTAATACATCATTTTTAAACCGTGGATCGTTCATTAAAAAATCGATATAGTCGTTGCTGAGAGTTTTGTCATTGAGCTTATAAAACCAAGCATAATTATCTGCCCATTTTTGGATAACATAGTCATGTTCTTTATTCATCATTTCTCTTACCCGCTCTATTTTATGGATATTTTCAAAATAGAATTGAATAATGTGGTCATTTAATGAATCATTAGTTGCAAAAGAAGCATCTAAGTGATTCTGTAGTAAATTAAACCCTCTTTTATTTACAGAAAAGTAGGTGTGTCGTAATAAAATATGGGAATAGGATTTGTCTTTTGCATAACGAGCTCGACTTACTTTCCCCTGTAGTATATTTTCGTAGTGATTTTTATTTTTTTCAAACAAAGTCGTGATTTCTTGTACTTTAGTTTTGTCATTTTTTAGATCTCGATATAAAGCTTTATAAATATTTTGTAATTGTTCTTTTCTTTTTTCCTCTTCACTCCAGTCGCTCACCTGCATAGCTAATAAAATACCCACTACTACAAGCAAAATTTCTGCTACGGCATAGAAGGCATATAGCCTAATGTTTCTTTTAGAAATTAAAGTATAACGTATTTGCTTTATGATTTTTGCCATGAGCGAAAATTATAGGATAGATGTTTTTGTTAATAAACAAGTAATGTTGTAATATACTATAACCACAACAAACTTGTGAAAAATACTTAAATCTAGTGTGTTGTGAAGTGAAATAGATTTTCATGTCGGTTGATTGAAACGACATTTAATTGTATATTTTTAATGAATGAAGACAACACTGAAAGTCATAAAATCAACTAAAGGCTTACCATTTACAATTCTTGGAATAGCAGCATTTTGGTTTATAATTTTTTTTATTTTGTTGTCTGTAATAGCTCATTGGATTCAGGGTCACGAGCATAGCGAGTTTATAAGTCCCGGTGTTTTTATTGCTATTACAATTGGGAGTTCAATTATTGGGGTATGGTTAGCTAAGTACTTTTCTAAAGGTCGTGTTGAGCTAGGAATGGTACCATTTGGTGGGTTTGGTATGAGTATATGCCTTGGATCTTTAGCTTTTTTAGATTTGTCTCCTCATATATTTATTACGATGATTTCTCTTATAGCTATATTTAGTGGTTTTTTTAAACTCCCTTTAAATTATTGGATTCGAGAACGCGTACATTCTCAACATATAGAACATGTTATTTCAGTTAAGAATTTAGTGGTATTGTTTTTTATACTCGTGTCAGTAGGTGCTTTTACTTTTTTATTGAATTCATTTGACGAAGGTTTTATTTTTAAATTCTCTTTTTTTTCAATCTTATTTTTGACAATTCTTATTTTGTTTCGCATTCCTGCAATGTTTGTTCGATTCATTTTCTTTTTCACAGCAAATTTTCTTTACAAAGTAAAAATTGATAACAAAGAACGTATTCCTTTAAAAACAGGAGGGCTGTTAATAGCAAATCATGTTTCGTTACTCGATTCATTTTTAATTGTAGCTAGTGTACCTAGAAACATACGATTTGTGATGTTAAAAGAAGTTTACGATCATCCGCTTTTTAACTGGTGGTTCAAACGATTAAACATGATTCCTGTTCCTGGTAAACGTACCAAAGAAAGCTTAGATGAATTTAACAAACGCTGCCGCGAGGTTATTAATGAAGGACATATTATTTGCATCTTTCCTGAAGGTCAACTTTCTCGGACTGGACACCTAATGGGTTTTAAAAAGGGAATTGAGCATATTAGTGCTAACATTGATGCACCAATTATTCCTATGCATATTCAAGGCTTAGTAGGTGCAATGTTTACGTATGAAGTTGGTTCTGGAAAATTAGTCTTACCAAAATTAAAGTCTCGGAGACCCACCATTCGAATTAAAATTGGGGAGCCTAGATTTGATAAACCAAGTGCTTTTGAACTGCGCTTACAAATTATGGAACTTCAAGCATATAATTATGAAGCTAAAACGCAAGCTTACATTGCCAGAAAGCACTTAATTGGTAATGTAAGCTTAAAGAAACTGACTCAAGCGTTTGCTTTAAAAGAAATATTAGCTGTAAGAGAAGGTGTAAAGGTATTGACAACTTATCCAAAGGAATCATACCTGGATCAGCTGGCCACGGCATTTCAAACAAGTAATAATAGTGTGTTATTTGCCCATACAGATAAAATTGATTTAAAAGAGAAGATTTCAGTGTGGGAACCCACTGTGTTGTTAACTGATTCTTCAACATTAGAAGAATTATATCATGAAGAAGTAGATTTTTCAACTATTGATAAAATTTTGTTAAGTGATCTTCATCTTGACGATACCATCAAAATAGAACTCGAGGAAATTCGAGGTATTATAGTGTTAGAAGCTTTTGTACATAACGATCTAGTTATTGCTATAAATACGCCTGATTTAGTAACAAGAGACGTGACTGGCAAACAGGTGGTTCAGATGGGAACAAAAGAAGATACCGCAGGTAGACCGGTGCCTGGTATTGCTTTAAGAATTCTGAATGGTGCTCATCAATTATGTGGTATAGAGGACGAAGGAACATTAGTAGTGAAAAAAATAGGTTTTAGCGAGTGGGTTGATACAAAAATACTTGCGAAAATGGATGAAGATGGGTTTTTAATAGTAAAACACCCGAAAAGATAATTTTCTTAAGGCGTTTTACTACTGTTTATATTTAATTTTTAGTTTAACCCCCCGAGAGTGATACCCAATGAAAATGGATAAAGTTCAGGAGCTTTACCGTCTTTAAAAAGATTGGTCGCAGAGTACCTCCCAAAAAAGCCTATGTTACCGAAAGTTATTCGAATAATGCCGTCCAGTTTGAAAGGAGTTAAATTGAAATCATCGTGAATTGTGACTGTGAAATCCTGTCCAGTATTCTCAAACTTCTGTTTAATAATTGATCGCAATCGCAAGCCCGCAACCACACCTACTTGAACTGTTAAAGGTCTTTTTAAATCACCAATCCGTTTACCGATAACTAGCGGCAGTTCTAAATAGGTAACTCGTAATTTATATTTATCATTATTATTCAAAGTATCTAAAATAAAAGCAGTCGTATCGTTTGAACTATTAATATTAATGTTGTTTTCAAAGTGATAACCGTTCCAGGTGACACCTAATCCTGGAGATATAAACAACCGTTTGCTGGTCGACTCGTATCCTTTAAAGTGAAAAGCAAAACCAAACGATCGAGATCTTCCATAGTTTAATTTTAACAATTCTTGTTCGTTAGGTAAACCTATCGTTCGATCGGATGATAAATACCCATTAGTTCCTATTTCAACTACCAATTTCGGCCAATCTTCTTTGTCTTTCTTTGAGCAGAGGCTATCCTTTTTATTGAAGTCGTAATCATATAATAAGCTATCAGGAGCACTGTTAATAAAAACAACCCTGTTACTACCTATTTTGAAAGTGGTAGAATCTACTTTACTTTCTTTTTGAGAAAACCCATGGGCTGAAAAAAGAATGCAAAGGGTGGTGTAGAGTGTTTTTTTTATTGAAATATTCATGGTTAATATAGTTTATGGTTAGTATGATACCCTGTAAAAAAGCCTCAGTTTAAATCAATATTCTGCAAAATACTTTTTTTGTCTTCGATCACTACCCGTTAATTAATGTTAAAATTGCACTGACAATCGCTCCAACTCCCTCACCGGCTAATACACCACAAGCAACAGGAAAAGCTAAGCGCTCACATGATTTGGGGTTTGTTTTTTTCCAGATCAAAAAAACGATTACTCCTAAGAACATAATAATACTGTATTGACCAGTAATTAAAAAGCTAATTCCAAAAGCCAATCCCGATGGCAAATAATTAGAGATTTTAGGAAGAAATTTTTGTCCTAATGCGAGTAATGATCCAAAGATTCCACCTAGAATTACAGCATTTAATGTAAAAGGGGGTAGAACACTGATTCCTTTCGACATTACTTCAGCTACGGCTTTCCATGAATGCGCTGCTGGTGCGGGCAATTTCTCACTGCCAATACCCCAAACATTCACAAACAGAAGGTATACAGGTACAGCGAAAAGGATTCCAGCGACAATCCCCCAAAGTTGTGCTTTAAATTGTTGTTTAGGTGATGCTCCAAAGATATGTCCAGTTTTGAAGTCTTGCATCATATCAGCAGCTTGCGAGGCTCCTCCTCCAGTAATACCTGCTGCCATCAAATTGGATGAAATAGAAGAAGATAAACTCCCGAAAACTACTTGGGTAACTTTGCCAACTCCTCCCACAGGATTAATATCTGTTTCTCCCACGGATCTTACCGCTACATTAGCTAACAAAAAGGAAAGAGCTATAGCAACAAGCGTTAAGAGAGGTGAGATGTCAAAAAAGAAATAGGTGATACACATGGTTAAGACAGAAGCAAGCGCCAAACCTGTCATCCACCATTTGTCAGGAATCATTTCTTTTGAATCTATTTGAGTATTATCTGTAAACGCTGCACCCAAACCTTTGAACGAATTAATAATCGTTTTAAAAGAGAGCAGTAAACTCATTAATGCTTCCGAGACCATAATTGCTACCCCAGGCCATAAAATCCAGCCACGAGCTCCCCAAACACCTGAAGCAGATTCATTTAAAACCATGGGGTTTTCATGCGGTGCCCAGCCTTGTTGTTGTGCATAATAACCTAAACTCCAGCCAACAACCGAACCTGCCATTAAAGAAAAACCTACTCGGGGTCCTATTAAAAAACCAGCACTGAAAAGCGAAGGACTTAGATAGATAAAAAAGCCCCATCCAGCTAAAGAAGCAAGTAAACCTGAGCCTAGCCACGTATGTAATGGAATAGTCTCTATGTCAATATCAAATGTCCCAGCTACGTATACACCAACAGTGAAGATGAATCCAAAGAAAGCAAAATATAAAAGTACTCTTGCCTGATTTAAGGCATCAGCACTGGAAGCATAGAGTGCTTTAATTGTATTCGCAGTAGCTAACCCACTAGGAAAACGTAAGTTTTCAATAACGACATATTGCCTCCTAAGAGGGACAGCAAACATAACACCTAAAAAAGCTACTGAAATCGACCACATAAATAAGCCCCACATGGGTAATTCAATATCCATCATGTATAGTGCGGGTATTGGGGCTAATAAACCAGCCGCTGATGCCATAGACGAGGCAGCTGAGCCAGCTGTTTGGGTAATGTTATTCTCTAGAAGGGTATAAGGCTTTTTTGGATTAATAACTTGAAAAATAGCAAAACCTAATATTGCAGAGATAATCGATGATCCAAAACTCCAGCCAATTTTTAACCCAATATAAATATTCATACAACAAACTATACCACCAATTAAGCACCCAACGATTACTGCTCGTGCGGTGTATTGTGAAGAAGGCTTATTCATTATTGTGCATTCGGTTTCCAAATTATTTCAAAGTTGATATCTACCATTGGTATAAACTTTGGTTTAACATTTAAATTAAATAAAAAGCTGAGAGAATAAATCATTTGAAGATTAAATATAATACCGTTTTTCATTATAAACTTTTTAGTTAACTTTATACTTAACTAAATAGTTAATTAAAACTTTCAATTTTATGAGAACTAGAGAAATTGATTTACAAAACCGAGAATTTAAGGGTGAGTCTTTTAATAGAGAGATACTTACTCATGTAAATTCGCTTTATACTTTTGGTTATTGGCTCACACATGATGCTGATGATGCGAAGGATTTAATGCAGGAAACATTAATTAAAGCATATAAATATTATTCATACTATGAGGAGGGGACCAATGCAAAATCATGGTTGTTCCGCATTATGAAAAATAACTTTTTAAACGATAAGCAAAAAAAGTCTCGTATTCCCCAATTAATAGATGTTGATGATATGAGGATCACGTTAGGTAGTTCAGAATTTAATGATTCACTAGCAAAAGAAACAGTAGCTGGTTTTAGTGATGAAGTAGTGGGGGCGCTTAACAGTATCCCTGAGAACTTAAAAACTGTTTTTTTGCTAAAATATCTGCATGAGTTTAAATACCATGAAATTGCAGAAATGTTTAATATGCCAATTGGGACAGTGAAAATTTGGTTGCATAGAGCAAAAAAACTGCTTAAATTAAAAATAGAATCATAATAATATGAAGATATCAGCACAAGAGGAGTTTGGGTTGCGAATACTTATTCGTGTGGCACAAAGTGATGGCCTCTCAATTAATGATATTAGTCTAATGGAGGGAATCACAAAACCCAATGTAGCTAAGATTTGTCGATTGCTGCGAATAGCTGGTTTTCTTACATCAGAAAAGGGACATGCTGGTGGCTATCAATTAGCAAAAAAACCTTCAGAAATAGGTTTAAAAGAGCTTTTAAATAGTTTAGATAAACCAATTTATCATAAAGGTTTTTGTGTTCGATTTTCTGATGAAGGACAATTATGTACTAAATCCATCGACTGCTCCGTAAGATCATTATGGTCAGTTTTGCAATCTCAAATAGATTTTGTGTTGGAAAAATTAACTTTAGAGGATATGCTCGGTAAAGAAAAAGCTACTCAGCAGAATTTATGTGAAACTACTGGAGTTAATTTTAATTTTTGATTTTAATCATTTTTTGAGGTGATATTTTTGAATTTACTCTGATTTTTTTTAAAACTAGGTTTGCTATAAATAAATAGCTATGAAGCAGCTACTTGTCCCTTTTGATTTTAGTGTTGAGTCTGATTATGCTTTAGAATTTGCCTGCAAAATATCCAGAGAAAAAAAAATTAGTTGATGTTCTTCATGTGCTTAAGCTTCCATCTCCACTAATTGAATTATCTAATTTTGATAAAACTGTTTATGAAAGGGAGTGTGGTGAGTTAAGTTGGAATAGACTCAATGGTTATTTATCTCAAGAAAAGTTTGATGAGGTCAAACTGAGAAAAAATCAGGTTGTTTTTGTTTTGGCTGATGGTGAAACCGCTGATGGGCTCATCGCATCTGTAGTGGATAAAAACCAATTCGATCTGGTAGTTATTGGAAAAAAACATGTAACAGGAATGCCAGAAGAAATTAATGATAGTGTTACAGCTAAAGTGATGAGAAATAGTTCTGTTCCAATTATCTCATTAAAAGGTTTTGTGCCACTCGATCAAATCAATAATATCTTATGGACTTATGAGTTTAATAAAGAAGATGATGTGAAGTTAGAGTATGTGAAATCAATTGCCGATATTTTTAGCTCTAAATTAATTTTCTTTTACGTGGAGCAGTTGACTAATAGGAATAAACCGCAAAGTAAAGAGATCTTGCTCCAAATGAAACAATTAGCAGAACACTGGAAATTAAGTGATTGTGAATTTCATATTCGTGAAGCAGAAGATTTGCCAACAGTTTTTTTTTCTTTTATAAATGAAAAGGGTATTGATATGGTTGTGATAGGTTATCATGAAGATAGGGTTGATAAACACATACTTGAAGGTAGCCTTGCCGAAGGATTAATACATGAACTGCCTTGTCCAGTATTTACTATAAAATATACATTATGAAAAGTATTAAACAGTTACACGGAGAGCATATTCAATGGCTAAGTGAGATTGAATTTATGGAAAAAGAAATTATCATTTTTGAGCATATGATTGAAAAATATAAAAAAGAAATCAATGATAGCTCATTTACTATGATCACAAATGCTTTTTATGACAGCTTTGAACATATTAAGAGTAAGCTGCATAAAATGAAAGTTGAAATTGATTTTCATGAAGTAAAATTGCGCGAAGCCATTCAAGAGAATTCAGCTGATTTTGAATCTTTTTCTTTTAAAGACCCAGTACACATGAGGAAACACTTGGACGATTGTGTAGAAAAAATGCGCGCCTTTAAAGAAAGTTTGTACGACTATATAGTTGTAAATAAAAAATAATTATCAAATATTATTTTCAGGAGAATAAAGCTGTTGTGGTATTTCTTGAATTAGAGTTTTCAACACATCACTTGTTAACCAATCTTTGTTAGTATCTGAACGATATTCAAAATTAGTAGGTACAGGCTTACCTTCTTCATTTTTAATACGTTCTTTAATGTTCCACTTTGGTTGAAGCGGGTGGATCATATAGTAGTTGTTGAATTCAATGGTGAAAGGTGCATCACTAGCTGAAATTAGTTCCTCAAATAATTTTTCTCCAGCCATATTCCCGATATATTAATTTGACAATCAGGTGCTATTGCTTTTGCTACCTCGGTAATTCTATAGGAAGGTAACTTAGGTACAAAAATTTCTCCTCCTTCAGCATTACTTAGCGCCTTAAATATCAAATTTATTTCCTCATTCTTAGTGGTACTGAACCGCGTCATTTCAGGGTGGGTGATAGTTACAGACCCATTAACCTTTTCTTTTAAAAAATGGGGGATTACCGAACCGCGAGAAGCTAGCATGTTCCCGTATCTCACAATACTAAAAATTGGGTCGTTTTTAATTGTATGATAATTTGCAGCAATAATTAATTTATCAGCACATAATTTTGAAGCGCCATAAAGACCAGCAGGCGACACCGCTTTGTCAGAAGATAATGAAATGACCTTTTTTACTTTACATTCAATTGCTGCTTTAATAACATTTTCTGTACCTATGATATTAGTTTTGATAAACTCAGATGGATTGTATTCTGCAAGTGGTACGTGTTTCAATGCAGCGCCATGAATAATAAAATCTACCCCTCTAAAAGTTTCACTTAACCGGCTAAAGTCTCTAACATCTCCTAATATATAAGTGACTGGGTAAGTCGAACTAGGGAAGTTTTGAGCCATGTGATATTGTTTAAACTCATCCCTTGAAAAAATAATTAGCTCTGCTATTTCGGGGAAATTATTTAGAAGATGAGCAGTAAATTTTTGCCCAAAGGAGCCAGTTCCACCCGTAACCAATATACGTTTTCCTTTAAAATCAATCATTTTTTTTCACTTGATTTTTAATTTCAAAAATCAAAACAGTTAGCAATGATGTAAAGAGGATTATTGAAAATGCTAGCGATATTTTGTTCCCAACTACGTATGACTGAGGCTTAAATTTAAATTCTATTTTGTGTGATCCTGCAGGGACCTCTATACCTCTTAATACATAATTGCATCGAATGATTGGAACTTCTTTATCATCTATGGTTGCTTTCCATCCTTTTGGGTAATAAATTTCGGAAAATACGGCAAACCCATCCGTTGAATTAGTTGAGGTGTACACTAACTTATTTGGTTGATACTCTGAAAGCGAAATGGTACCTCCACTAATGTTTTTTGTTTTTTTAATTTGTGGAAATTGCTCAGTATTTATAATAGCATACGATTCTGGAGAAATGTTTTTTACAGAATTTATCTCCTCTTGAGGTGAACTCACTAATTTTAAAGAGTCAACGAACCAAGCATTACCTAATGTATTAGGATTATTTAGTACATTTCCGTTATAATCAAGCATAACATATTTGGTGTTTAGCATATTCAAAATTGGAGTATTACTAAAAAATCGAGCAGCATATTCTGTATTTATAACGTCAATAGGAACCTTTTGTGATTGGAAGTTTTGTACTGTATTACGCACGATATATTCTTCTTTTCTTAAAGTACTATCTATTAGGTCTTGAATTCGTTGTAATTTAAGTCCAGAATATCCTCCCACAAGTTTATGATAATATGCAGGCATGGAGTTGTTAAAAGGATTGTTTAAATCAAAAACTCTGTAGTTAGGATCGTCTTTACCATTTGTTAGAATGTAGCTGTCTGAGCTATTTTTTTTAAATACTTTCTCTAGGCCCCCTTTTTCAGTAAACTTTGAATGATTAAGGTATTTAACATCAATAGTTAATAAATCAATTCCTATAATAAATAGGATGCTAAAGCTTACTAGAGTTGTGTTTTTTAAAGTTTTGGTTTGATATAAATACAGTATTACAGCAGTTAAAATCATAAAAATGAGTGATCGAAACCAACTAGAGATAAACATACTTTGTCTATCATTTTTTATCGATTCAATTACATCATTCAGTATATTCGGTGAGATGTTAGTGCCAAACATTCGTTGAAAGGTTCCGAGGTCTTTATCCGAGCTTATTGCTGCTTCTTTCATTCCGTAATGCACAGCTGCAACAGTCATTATTAGATATGAAATAGATAGAAGGACATTTGCAGACTTTTTAATTGAGTCTGTGTTTTTAATTTTACCAATTATATAAGTCTTTTTATTGATGAAAAATCCCAGACCGAGATAAATAATTAATAAAATAATAGGAGTGAAGAGTGGTATACCTCCTTGCTGTTGGTTGATTGTTAAAGATTGATAGTCTGCAAACATATACTGGGCAATACCTATTGAAAAAATAAATACTAGACTTGAGATTGTTGTAAGATAAAACAGATGCTTTTTGTCTAATCCTTCTTTGAATAAAAAGTTGTTAAGACCAATACCCGCCAATAATACTAGACCTAATATAGTCAAGGATAGAGACATGGAAACTGTTCTAAATTTATTGAACATGGGGAAGTAGTCGAACAAGAAATAATTAAAGAGTTGGAAATTTTTACCTAAAGCAATAAGTGTTAAAAATAATATACTAATTCCTATAGCCCATTTTTCCTTGTTAGAGCATGTGATGAAACCTAGAATTGCTAAAAAGATAATAGTTATACCAGCATAAACAGGTCCTCCAGTAAAAGGCTGGTCTCCCCAATATGTGGGAGCCTGTTCGGTAATGTTATTGATGTTGTTGCGAGGAACACCAAGTTCTTTTAATTTTTCCCCAAAATGTGAATCTGCTCCAATGTTTTCTCCACTTGCTCCACCATACATATTAGGAATAGCCAATGTGAAAACTTCCCAAGTTCCCTGACTCCAAGCGAAAGCATAATCTTTGTCTAACCCTTGTTTTTTGTTTTCATTTGCCGATTTATTTCCTAGTTCTTTTATTCCTCTAGTAGAGTATTGGTTATATTCTACAATAGACCAAACTCTAGACAGGTTTGGCCGGCACCCACGATACTTGCAATAACAAGTGTTAATGTTAACAGTAATGTGTGTTTATAGTTCTTTTCTTTAATTTCAATAATAAAATGAACCAGTACATATAAAGCCATGAATATGGCTATATAATAAGTGATTTGATAATGTTGAGAAGATAATTCTAGCCCTATGGCTAAAGCAGTTAAACTGCCTCCCAACAGATACTTTTTGTTTAAGACCAGCCTTACACCGCCAATTATTAAAGGCATATAGCCAATGGCTAAGATTTTGAAAATATGTCCTGCTTCTGCCGATAAAATGGTAAAAACACTAAAGGCGAACGCAAATGCAC
Organism: uncultured Cytophagales bacterium; assembly: GCA_963849955.1. Taxonomy (GTDB): domain Bacteria; phylum Bacteroidota; class Bacteroidia; order Cytophagales; family JAAEPT01; genus CAWFGW01. Next base: position 59,764 of record CAWKJU010000007.1, read on the forward strand.
CAACTGCTGATACATAAGGTGATACCCGAAAGCACAACAACATGATATAAGCGCAAACAAAATTAATGAAGATAGAAGAAACTGTACGGGGGAAAAATCCACGTATAGATTGTGTTATTTTATGCGTCCAGTCACCATTATATTGAACATTGGTAACGTACATGGGCATTCCTCCAAACATCGAATTACTCCATAAGGCTTCTTCACCAGTTTCGGCTCTGTGCAACGATACCTCATGTCCTGCAGCGATTCCCTGAAAAACATCATTTTGTGGAAGTATTTTTCCTTCAAAAGCTGGCTTAAAGTAAATAAATAGAACGATGAACAAGCCTAAAAAGACAAGTAAGTGTGGTATTGATTTTTGAAAAACAGATTTCATAAATAGGTTAAGTTGTCGCTTTATAATCAATTTTAGGTCAACTCTAAAATTGAATTGTTAAATATAGTTTTTTCAATAAAACAAGTGAAACGCTCTTTAGAGTATGTTATATATAGTTTTTGATTTTATCTTTCACTTCAGTGGTTGAAATGTTGTCTGTGCGTGGTAAATACACTACTTCACAAATATCTTTACAAAAGTCAAATTTACCTTCCCAATCATTACCCATCACCAATATATCTGCTTTGTGTTGCTTGATGTAATCTCTTTTTAAGTCAAGACTTTCTTCAAGGAATACACTGCTAACGTTTTTCAATGATGCGACAATAGTCATTCTATCATTTTGATTATAGATTGGATATTTATTTTTTTTATTATAATTAAGCTTGTCTGACGAGATTCCCACTATCAATTGATCACCATATGAAGCCGCTCTGTTTATAATATTTATATGGCCAATATGTAATAAGTCAAATGTGCCAAAGGTAATAATGGTTTTCATTTTCAACTGATAAGTTTTCAATTCGGTTTTTGCTAATTTTTGCAAAATCGCAAATATTTTAAGATAATTCGCATATTCTACGTTATTTTAGCTTGTTAACATTGAATTAAATAAAAATGATTACAAGTATACATTGCTATGTTAAACATTACTCACATATAAGTTTTTTTAGGCAAGTATTAGATTGTGCATATGTAGACTTAAATAAGAAATATTTTACGGATAACTTTTTTCTATACCTGTATGTTAAATATGTAATGAAGGAATCGATAATTTTTGTACCCCTTTTTTTATATCGTAAAGTAAATTCTAATGATATTTCTCTTTCGGAACGTGAGAAACTAACCCTAAATTGGGAAATTCAATATATGGTTAAATCTCGTGATCATGTCATAAAAAGGTTTGTCGGTCTTAAGAACTGGTTTGCAGATCAAGTAACACCGAATGAACGAGTACTTGGATTTTGCTGGAGTGGGAATAATACTGAAAGTTTAGCTTTTGCAAATGCAATAAAAGAAAAAGGAGGAAGCGTTTTTTTTGGTGAAATCACGAATTATCCAAATACTGTTTATTTAGATAAAGAAGGAACTAATTATTTTTCGGAAATGGCTAAAAATCTTCAGTATGTTGCTCAGGAAATCACAACCGTTGATGCTGCTAAGGAACTAAGAGAAATGAAGTTAAGTCAAAAAAAACTTCCCCAAAGTAGCATGAAACTTTTTAATAAATTTTTTCTATTGACATATGGCATCCAGCAATTTTGTTTCGCTAGAGGTAAAAGGTTTAGTATATGGTATGCTTTATTGAGAAGATTAGAAACAATAGATTCAAGAATGAATAGATTAATTTCATCGGGAGAATTTATTGATGTAGATACCTGGGTTCAACGTAATAGCACACTTAATAAAAAAAAGGTGCTAATACCTTTACAGGTAAACCATGATACACAATTACATGTTTTTTCACCTTTTAGGTCTTCTTTTGAGTTTATGAAAAAGATTCTGGAACTATCGGATAGTAGTTTTGAAATTGATATTAAATTGCATCCAGCAGAATTATTAGCAACCAATAAATTAACTACAAAGCTGATCAATAAAGTCCATCATAAAAATCCAACTATTCGTTTAGTAGATAAAGTTGACATTTCAGATTATGACTATATAGTTACCATTAACTCAACCTTTGGAATTGATGCTCTACTCTCAGGGGTTAAGGTTATTTGTTTTGGGAAATCTATTTACTCAGATTTAGACTTTGTGTTAAATTACAATAAGTTTTCTTTTAATTCTTTATCAGAGGCGTGTAACCAGTATGAAGAAATTGTCGATAGCTCAACCTTTAATAGTTTTTCAGCTGAAATACAGACTTATTTTTATCACTTTAACTATTTTTCTGATGCTATCAATACAAATGTTTCGGAGCAAAAATTAGAGAGAAGCATGATAAGATTAAAAGAGGAAAGTGAATTACTGTTTAACGACAACAAATAAAAGTGTTTCAGAAAAACCTGGGAAAATTCTGCAAAATAATTTTTTTAAGTGCTTTGTAATTCCTGTTCGAGGCCTATTTAAAAAAGTATAATACACAGATTTTACTTTCATACCATTTCTCACAAACAAATTTGTAAGCGTACCATAACTGAAAACTACCTTATGATCAGCATGTTGATGTTCTTTCTGTAAAAATGTATCTATAATTTTATTTAACCAAAGCGAATTAGGCGTAGAAACAATTAATTCTGTTGAGTCGGTAATTACATTTTTCAAATTGGATATTGCACTTTCAAAGTTCATCAAATGCTCAATTGTTTCACCAAAAATGATAATATCTGGTTTGTAATCCAGATTTGACAAATGATTCATATCAAAATGGATTATATCATTATACCCCTTTTCTTTTAAAAAATTAATTGACTCAGTATCTATATCTATACCTAATACTTCTGTAGCCACATTGTTTATTTTTTCATGTAGCAAAAGGTTTTTTTCTAGTTTGACTTTAGTGTAAGGGGCGTCAGTAGCCCCAATGTGTAATACTTTTTTTTGAGAACAAAGTCTCACTATTTGCTCGTCTCGGGTAGATGAAAATTGTGAGTGTTTCTTAATTTGAAATTTCATTGAAAATTAATTAGACCTCGAAGATATAAACCTTTTGGGTTGTATTCTTCATTTATTTTTAAAATTTTGTTTACTATCCTACGTGCAACTGGAGGTTTATTATAGGGGTGATAAGTGATGGGATTAATGGTATCTATTTTATAATTTTTTATCCCGTTTTTCTCAAATAAAAGTTCCAGAGATTTTTTAGAAAAATGATGATAATGTGGGTGTTTAGTAAGAGACTCGACTTTTACTTTTTCATGTCCAATGTTGGGAACTTCGAAGTAGAGATATTTACATTTAAGTGACTTTATTTTTTGAAAGAAGTCGGTCAAATCATAAATGTGTTCCAGAACATGATACATGATTACAACTTCTGTATTGTTTAATTGCTCTAGTGGGACATCTTCAAATAAACAGTTAAAATAATGTAGGTTGGCTCTTTTAAGATTAAAATTAGGATTAGGTTCTACAATCATAAATTTCTCAATATCGTATTTTGAATCAAATATGACATAGTTATCACTATTGCCTCCACCTATTTCTAAAAAGGATTTGAACTGCGTATTTTTTGTAGAATTTAAAAAGTATTTAAATCGTGCATAGTTGCGTGGTTTTGAAAAATAGTAAAGTAAATTATATTTTTTTTTAGTGTTTTTGAACCCAAAATTTGAGTGGTAATCGGTTTTGTAATATTCAGAAACGTCTTTTTCTTTTCCGATAAAATAATAATCACAATGGTCACAATAATAATTTGCTTGATTGAAAATTGGATTAATGAAACTTGTTTCAGTAGAATTAGAATTACATATCGGACAATTCATCGGGTTTTATTATTGTATATTTGAAAGTAACTTAAAAGTAATAATATATGGGTATTATAAAAAGACAAGCCTTTCTATCAACTTTTTTTATTTATTCAGGAATAGGCATTGGATTTATTAATACAATAATTTTAATGCCTCATTTATTTGATTCTAGTCAGATAGGTTTGCTTAGTTTTGTGAGTTCATTGGGGAACGTCTTTTCCACATTTTTTACTTTAGGATTACCACTAGTAATTATTAAAGTATTTCCTGAGTTTAGACAACTTGATTTTAAAGGGAGAAAAGGATTTTTAGCCTTTGTTACTAATGTGACTTTGCTAGGCGTGATAATAGGAGGGAGTGTTTTTTATTTTTGTAGAAACATCATTTTTAATAATCATCTTGACAGTCAGAACATCGGTTTCATTACGCTTGTGTTTTTAATGCTATTTGCTTCAAAGTCATTTTTTCGAAACCTAGATGTTGTCTCTAGAATGATATATAATACAGTATTGGGTGTGTTTAGTGAGAATTTTTTATCGAAAATAGCTATGAGTTGTGCTATTGCACTTTATTATTATAGTGCAACAAAAGATTTTGATGTATTTGTTTTGTTTTATTTCGCCTCATTGTCGATACCTGGAGTTATTACAATTGTATACAATTTTTACAAACAGCATTTAGCAATTAATTTTTTTAGTATGGTGGAAACCTGGAATAGCCATAAACAGTCGATTAGTTCCTTGATGTTTTATGGTTTTATAGGAAGTATAGGTGCTGTGGTTGTATTTGAAATTGATAAAATTATGATAAGTGAGCTACTCAATTTATCGAATACAGGGATTTATACTATTGCTTTTTATTTTTGTGTTTTTATTAAAGCACCGACAACTTCTTTAAGACGAGTAGCAATCGTAATGATTGCCGATGCGTGGAAAGAAAATGACCTCAAAACAATTAAAGATATTTACTATAAAAGTTGCATAACCCAGTATCTGGTTGGTGCTTATTTGTTTTTGGGAATATGGTTAAATGCCGATCAGATTTACTTCTTTCTACCTGATGAGTATGCTTTGGGTAAATATGTTTTGTTGTTATTAGGATTAGCTCAGCTGGTTGATATGTTCACAGGAGTGAGTAATGAGTTAATATCTACCTCTCAATATTATAAGTTTAATACCTACTTTGTGCTGGTATTAATGGTTCTTGTGATTGTACTCAACTATTTGTTTATTCCAATTTGGGGGATTAATGGAGCGGCTTTTTCGACTTTGTTATCTGTAGCAATATCTAACTTTTTGAGGTTTGTATTTATTTACAAAAAACACGGTTTTCAACCTTTTAATTTCCAGTTTGTGAAAGCAACTGGTGTCATCATTGGAACGTATATTGTGATTTTCTATGTATCCAGTATTGTGCAATTTCATGCGCTGGTTAATATCTTAATTATAGGAAGTTTATTGACAGCGTTATTTTGGTTTATGGTAATAAAGACTAATGTATCTGAAGATGTTAACAAAATGTACAACACCTTTATCCTAAAAATCAATAAGTGGTAATGGGGGTTACCAGTTCATTTTTTCTTTTAATCGATGATAGATTCGCTCCTTTGCTTTATCATCTTTGAAATGGTGCATCAAGTTTTGTTCGACAAGCAATGACTTATTAACCTCATGGGAGTTAACTGATTGATGTAGTGCATCCATGAAGTGTTTTTGAGTAAATACTTTTTTTCCTGGTGTATGTGATTCATAATCAAATAAAAAACCTCTATAAGATTGGTAGGCTTTTAAGTCATAAGGTATGAAAATTATGGGTTTGTTAAGTAAGAGGTAGTCGAGGTAAATGGATGAATAATCCGTGATTAATACAGACGAAATTTTTAGTAAGTCTGATGTATTAGGAAATAAATGTTGGTCTGCAGCAATAATTCGTTCACTTTTTTCAATTAAACTACCAAATGCTTGTTGTAAAAGATTCATTTCTAATCGATGTCCTCTTAAGAAAAGATAGAGATCATTTTTATTGAGAAAATCAATTAATTCTTCTTCATTGTAATCTTTAAATGGAAAGAATGAAGTAGTATTCCCGTATTCTCTCCACGTTGGAGCATAGAGTATTACTTTTTTATCTGCATAGCTGTGCAGATTTTCATTTGTAACTAACTTGGTTTGTAATTCATCATTTCTTGGGGTGCCAGTGACCCAGATGTGATCTATATCCATATAAAAACAGGTACTCATAAGTAACTGTTCAAATTCTGAACTTACTATTAATGCACTCATTTTTTGGTATTGGATAAAAGAGCGTTTTTGTTGGTATTGTTTCACTTGTCTGTTTAGTCTTTTAAGTGGAATTCCATGCCACAGGTTGAGAATAAACTTTGTTTGTGGGTTTAATAGTAACGGAAAGAAAAAAAGCTTGGCATCACCATTTTGAATTACGGTACACTCTGAACGAAAATAATTAAAAAAACCCTTGAATGATTTAGCATAATAAACTGCTTGATGTGTTTTTTTTAACTGTAAGAAAAGCTGTTTATCTTGAATGATAAGAGAAGTTTTTACCTCTTTTTTGATGAGATAGTTATAAAACAAAAAAAGGTTGTCACCAAAAGTTTTGTCAGTCACATAAAATGAAATGTTCTTGTTTGCAGATGGAATGCATTTATCCAAAACAAAAAAAAGAGCTTGGTACAAGCATATAAAAATAAATCTGAGGGTTTTGGATAAAAACAACATTATGGTTTTTTGCTTATATTATTAAGGATGACTTCAATTTTACGAAACTGCTGTTTGATCGCATATTGATTAATGATTTCTTGATCTACAGTTTTAGTTTTTTTGTTTTTCCAATCAATATAGTTCTCTTCAACATAGTGTTTTATTCCTTTTAAATCATCGTATTCATATGTTTTTCCATTTCCTAACTCAGATAATATTGTATTTACATCACAATCAACTGGACCTAAATTTAAAATGGAGTTGTTCGCATAAATATATTCAAATAATTTTCCAGGGATTCTACCTTTTGCATTTTCTGACTTATTTAAAAATGATAAATTAATGGTTGAGTCCAAGACTAATTGCAAAGCGTTTTTCCGAGGCGATTGATGGATAATCGTGGTTACACTGTTCAATTTATTTAATTCAATGATCGATTGAATTGTTCCAGTAACGGTGCCGTCAAACACAAGTTTTACATCATTTTTGAATGAAGGGCTTTCTGCGCATAACTCACCGACAGCTTTGAAAAAAGCTAATGAAATTCGGTCTTCTCCTAAAAGACCGATATGACTGATAATAAATGATTCAGTAATTTGTTTTTTCAATCCTTGAAAGTCATCAGGGTCATACCCCCAATAGACCACTTCCACATCGTGAGCGCCAAGTTTTTCTGCATCATGTTTCCAGCTTGGGCTCACTATAGTCATAGCAGAAGCTTGTTTTAAGCATTTTTTTTCTAGAGCTGTATGAACTTTGTGAGCTCTTTTTCCAATAGGAAATAGTTTATAATAATCAACTTCTGTCCACGGATCTTGCCAATCCATTAACCATGGAATATTAAGTTTTTGAGAGAGCTCAAACGCAATCAGTGTATTTGTATGTGGTGGCCCAATCGACATGACTGCATCAACTGGATGATTTTGTAAATAAGCTGATAAAAATTTTACTGAGGGTTTAATCCACATTGAACGTGCATCTGGTATAAAAAAATTGGCTCGTACCCAAACGGATAACTGATGAATTAATCCCTTTTTAGAACTATTTGCATTAAGTACATTGGCTAAGGTGTCATTTTTTTTTCTTCCAGTTAATTTTTTGTACAACTCAAAAGGTTCAAAGCAAGGTTGTTTTAAGACTGTAATTCCTGCGGGAACATGCTTTTCATTATCTGATTCTATGATAGGGTATTGTCCGTCTTTAACCGTGTAAATTATTGGTTCCCAATCCGTTGTTGCTAAATGCTTTGCTATTTTAAGACTTCGAAGTACGCTTATACCACCAGCAGGGGGCCAGTAATAGGATATAATGAGGACTTTTTTGCTTTTTGACATTGTTCTTAGTTGAAAACAAATGTATTAAAACTGTTAAAGAGATATAGGGTTAATGCACTTGTTTATTGTTGTTTTAAAAAAATCGAACTGATTATTATGCCATAGCACTGTAAAAATCCCATTAACTTTTATTGTCGCTGATTTTATTTCATTGATAAATTTTACTGCTTCATCATTCTTCAAGTTCATATATTGAGGATTGGTCAAGCTCACATCCATAACCACTAAAGGGATTTCTAGAATTGTCATCGATGCGTTTTTTTCAAAGTCGAAAGGATGAAATGGCCATGCTGATCCGTGTCTAAAACCGATATGTTCTGCAAAGCCAAGAGAGCTATCAGTAATGATACCGGTGCCTTCAAAATGCGCTAAATCGCTTTGTTTTAGTGCTAAATAATGAAAACGATTGGCAGTTATATTTCTTCCTAAGGCTTGTGTGTATTCAATAATTTTTTTCTTGTTAAGTTGGTTAGCTACCGGGGTATGTAGTCCTAATTCAAAATCGGGTTCGTCACTTATTATTTTGATGATCTGTTGAATGTAAGGATCCTTAAGCGAATAATCAGCGTTATTAATCCCTTTTTGTGTATCGTTGGTGGGTATAAAATAATAAGTAGATTTGAGATGATGTACGCTTTCAAACTGAATAATCTCATTCAAATTTTGATACGGATCTATGTTTTTCGCAAGTTTTAGATAGGCTATAGTTACAGCCTTCCAAAGGTTTCCTTTCAAAAGTTGCTTTTTAATTGACGACTTCCAGCCACTATGTACTAAATCGATATCATGAGTAATGTTTAACCTGTATTGCTGTTTTAGTGGAATAGGTTCTTCAATTAGCCTTTCTATGCCTTTTTGTAAAATAATAAAGTAATAGTTGACAAGAGGGAGTGTTACAAAATCATGTTCTTTTTGGATACTTTCAGCATAGGGAAAGCGTCCAAATTTGTCCACCACGCTGCAATGTTCTTCTTGCCAACCACTAAGGAAATAAAATATCATGGAAGGTAAATCATAGTAAAATATGAGTTTACGATCTTTTACTTTAAACCATTCATCCTCAACGTTAGAATCAAAAAGGAGTGGTAAATTGACTTCATCCCATTTTTTCCATTGGATTGCGTTAGGTTTTGGTTGTTTTGAATTAAAAAATGATTCGCCTGTGTTGGGGAAGTAGATGTGTTCAGAATTTAAAAAAACAGACTGTATACGATCGTTTAATTCGAAATTCATCGAAAAGTGCTGATAGACATACTTAAGGATTATTTCTCGCTTCATTTTATTGATTTATATAAAATGAACGAATTGATTCACAAACATAATAAACCTGTTCATTGGTCAATTCTGGATAGATCGGTAAACTTAATAACCGATTTGATTTACTAACCGCATTTGGGAAACCCGCTTTTTCATTTTTTTGATATGCGTAGTTTTTGGTAAATGGTATTAAATAATCGTAATGCAAAGCTGTACCAATGTTTTTTGAATAAAGGTGTTTTATTAATTGTTCTCGATTATCACATTCAATAGCAAAAACATGGTATACATGAGAATTTCCTTTTTTTATTTTTGGGATTTGAATGGGGGATATTATGGCAAGTTCTTTAAGATAAAGTTGCGCAATTTGTTGTCTTCTTAAATTCCACTCATCTAGTTTTTGAAGTTTGATAGATAAAAAAGCTGCTTGCAAGGCGTCCATTCGGCTATTAATACTCGCAATAGTTGGTTTTTTTTGATGATCTAAACCATTGTTAGCAATCATTTTGCATGCTGTGGCTAATTCCGGTAAATTAGTCACTATTGCTCCAGCATCACCTAAGGCTCCTAGATTTTTTGTTGGGTAAAAACTAAAGGCATTTACATGACCATAGGCTCCAGCTTTTATGTCTTGAAAAGTAGCTCCATGTGCTTGGGCACAGTCTTCCACCATACTCAAATTATAATTTTCGCAAATTGACATTATCGATTGCACATCAGCCATTTGTCCATACAAATGCACGGGTAAAATAGCTTTAGTCTTCTTAGTAATTTTTGATTCAATGTGGGTTTCATCAATTAAATGAAAAATATTGGTATCGACAAAAACTGGTTCAGCACCAGTTCGTGTGATTGCATCAGCAGAGGAAATCCATGAATGTGCAGTAGTAATAACTTCGTCACCTTGACCAATTCCTAATGCTTTTAACGATACATATAAGGCGTCCGCTCCATTAGCAACTCCTACACAATGGTTTGTATTCAGATAATCAGCAAACTCATTTTCAAAACGGGATACATAATGACCATATATAAGTTCTCCACGATTGACTACGGATTCAAATGAATCAATCAGCTCTTCCTTCAGTAGATGATGTTGTTCTTTGATGTCGAAGAAAGGTACTTGCATACATTTTTTAAAGGCTTGTAATTAGTTTTACTACGTTTAAACCGTCCTCAGCGGGAGTAGTCATTTTACCATTGTTCAAAATTACATCAACTACATTATCAATTACATATTGATGGTTAGCTGCACTACCTTTATAGGTTCCGTAATCGTTAGGTGGGTTGATTGGCGGCATTTCTGGTAGTTCAAAATCCTTAATGTGGCAATGTACAATCTCGTTCATGTATTGTCCTGCGACTTTAATACTTCCTTTTTCTCCAATAATTGAAATACTACTTTCCATGTTTACATCCCAAACCGCAGTAGAATAGTGGAAAGTCCCCATACCTCCATTATTCAGCTCAAAGCTAAAAAAGCCAGTGTCAGCAAGTAAATTAAGGTTTTTATGTTGAAAGTTTTTCGACTGTTTTCCGGTTATCTTTAATGGACCAAAGAGCCAATGAAGGGTATCGATAAAATGGCTGAACTGGGTAAATAATACACCACCATCTTTTTCTAAAACGCCTTTCCACGTGTGTTTTTTTCCATTTGGCGAATAATAACGATCGTCTCTATTCCAAAAACAGTTGACTTGTACATGATGAACTTCTCCAAGTTGATGATTTGAAACTAAAGACTTTAGTAGGAGCGAAGGAGGGCTATATCGATTTTGCATGACACAAAATACTTCCTTGTTTTTTTCTTTCCCTTTGGTAATTACTTTTTCACATTCTTCTATAGTTAACCCCATTGGTTTTTCTATCACAACATGTGCCTTTTCAAGTGCTTGAAGTGCTTGAGCACAATGAAGGTGGTTTGGAGAACAGATATTAATAACATCAACCATGATATCGCTAGTCAAAAAGTCTTCTAATGTGGCGAAAAATGGCACGTTGAATTCCTTTTCTAATTCTTTTTTTAGATGAGTATTGGTGTCAATAAGTGCACAAAGTGTGGTTTGAGGATTTTCTTGTATCATTTTGGCATGGCGTTTACCAATGTGTCCAATCCCCACAACTGCAAAACTCAAGTTATTCATAAAACTTCTTTCAAGGTTTTAATAATATAAGCCTGTTCTTGTTCCGATAAAACAGGATGAATTGGTAAAGATAAAACTGTTTCACACAATTGTTCAGAAACTGGGAGTGGAGAAGTAGAATATTTCGAATATGCTAGTTGTTGATGCAAAGGTTTTGGATAATAGATCATGGTCGGAATACCCTTTTCTAATAGCTTAATCTTAATTTCATCACGCTTATCAACCTTAATAGTAAACTGATTAAAGGAATTGTTTCCATCTTCATTGGGGGTAGGTAAGACGATGTTATCGCAATTGTTTAATTCGGAAAAATAATGTTCAGCAATTGTTCTTTTCTTTTCAATGTTTTCATTTAGATAGGGAAGCTTAACCGATAAAATAGCTGCTTGAATGGTATCCAATCTCGAGTTAACTCCTATAAAATCAAATGAATATCGCTCTTTTTGACCATGAGAAGCTATCGCTTTAAGTCTATTTGCTAATGCCTCGTCATGACAAAAAATAGCACCACCATCTCCCATACAACCAAGATTTTTAGTGGGGAAAAAGGAAGTCGTTCCAATATCACCCAGTGTTCCCAATTTAACTCCCTTATGCTCGCTCCCAAATGACTGTGCATTGTCTTCGATAACTCGGAGATTGTGGTTCTTTGCTAATGCTAAGATGCTATCCATTTCCGAAGAAAGACCAAATAAATGCACCACGATAATGGCTTTTGTTTTTGAGGTGATTTTATATTTTACATCATCAACCGATAGATTGAAAGAATGCAGGTCAACATCTACAAATACGGGTATTAGCCCAAGTAAAGCAACCGTTTCAGCTGCTGCTACATAGTTAAAAGAAGGTAAAATTACTTCATCACCGTAATTTAGCTCTAAGGCCATTAAAGCAATTTGTAAGGCATCCGTTCCATTGGCACAAGGTATTACGTGAGGAACGCTTAAATAATTTGATAAGCTGCTACAAAAAGAATTAACATGGGGTCCATTAATGTACCTACCTTCCAGAACCACCTCTTGGAGAGTCTTTTGTAATTGTAAAGAATACTTTTCATGTTCTTTAGGTAAGTCAATTAGTTTTATTCCTTGCATGTGTTCTTTAATTTTTGTGAAAATACTTAAAAGTCCTTAAATTTTGAAGAACCGTTTTTTTTGGCAAAATTCGCCTTTGAATACAAGATGCAAATATGAAGATGAAGAAGATAGCAGTACTAACATCGGGAGGAGATGCGCCAGGAATGAATGCTTGTATAAGAGCAGTTGTTCGTGCAGCCATATATAATGATATTGAGGTTGTTGGGGTTGTAAGAGGTTACGATGGACTGATAAGTGGTCAGTTTACCCCTATGAATCGTAGATCTGTAAGTAATATTATTCAAAAGGGTGGTACTATTTTAAAATCTGCTCGTAGTGATGAATTCAAGACGAAAGAAGGACGAAAAAAAGCATATAAGCAATTAAAGGAAAATGGTGTTGATGGCTTAGTAGTTATTGGGGGTAACGGTACATTTACAGGTGCTCGATTATTTTATGAAGAGCATGGTTTTCCCGTGATTGGTGCTCCAGGTACTATTGACAACGATTTGTTTGGATCTGATTTCACCATTGGATATGACACCGCAGTAAATACTGCACTAGATGCTATAGATAAAATTCGTGACACAGCTGATGCGCACGATCGCGTCTTCTTTATTGAGGTAATGGGTCGACATACTGGTTATATAGCTGTGCGGTCTGCTATTGGTGGAGGTGCTGAAATGGCTATTATCCCAGAAAAAGAACATACAAACGAAGAAATAGTAAAGAAACTGAAAGATGGCTCAAAAGCATCTAAAGTTTCAAATATCATCATTGTAGCAGAAGGACATACACCAGGTAAAGCACAGGAATTAGCTAATATGGTGAAGTTGGAAGCTCCTGAACTCGATACTAAAGTTTCCACCTTAGGTCACGTTCAACGTGGAGGTGCCCCAACAGCAGCAGACAGAGTGCTAGCATCCCGACTAGGAATGGGAGCTGTAGATGGTTTGTTAGAAGGTAAAAAAGATGTGATGGTGGGTATAATCAACCATGATTTAATCTTTACACCTTTGCAAGACGCTATTACAAAACAAAAGCCGATTAGCCCTGAGCTAATTCGTGTGGTTGAAGTATTGAACGGAAGAGTATATTAATCACTCGTTCAAATAATTATATTAAAAAGTCAGGTAGCGATGCCTGACTTTTTTATTTGGTCTAAAATAAAGGGATATTCAGTTGGTTCAAACCACTCAATCTGCTCATCTCGCTTAAACCACGTCAATTGCCGCTTCGCGTATCTCCTGGAATTTTGCTTAATCAATTCTACAGCTTCCTCTAGTAATGTCTTTCCTTCAAAAAAATCAAAAAGTTCTTTATAACCTACAGTTTGTAGGGCGTTAATGTCTTTATGTGGATATAATGTCTTAGCTTCTTCTAACAGTCCTGCCTTCATCATCAAATCAACCCGAAGATTAATGCGTTCATAAAGTTTTTCTCGTTCTAAGTTGATTCCTATTTTAATAATATTGAATGGTCGTTTATTTACTTTGTTTTTCGTAAAAGCTGAATAGGGTTTTCCTGTACCCAAGCATACTTCCAAAGCTCTGATCACACGTTGCGTGTTGTGAATATCAACTTTATTGTAATGAACAGGGTCAAGTTCTTTCAGTTGAGCTTGTAAGGGTTCAATCCCTTCGGATTCTACCTTCATAATTAAATCTGCTCTAACCGATGGATCTATATCAGGAAAATCATCAAAACCCTCACAAATGGCTTTTACATACAGTCCTGAGCCCCCAACCATTATTGTAAGATCATTATTTTTGAAAAGTTCCTCTAACTTAGCTAATCCTTCACGTTCAAAGTCCCCAACAGAATAGGGTGTGTGAATTGAATGTGAATTTATAAAATGATGAGGTACGCCATTCATTTCATCTATGGTTGGTTTAGCTGTGCCAATTGACATTTCTTTAAAAAACTGCCTTGAATCGCATGAGATGATATCACAACGTAGATCTTTTGCTAAGTTTATTGAAACACTTGTTTTACCAACAGCCGTGGGACCTACGATTACAACTAATGTTTTTTGTTTCATTTGATTTGATCGTAAAAGGCAATTAATTTCTTTGACTCTTTTTGCCAGTTCAGTTCTTGGCGTGCTGATAGAGCATTTGCTTGTAATTGGTTGTAAAGTGCTTTATTATTTAGCAGTTGGTTTATTGCTTTGGCAATTGATCCAGTATCTAATTCGGCATAAAGCGCAACCTGATAAACCTCATTCAAAGCGCTGTATTCGGGGAAGTCAGTGGTGATTTGGGGAATACCAGCATGTAAATAATCAAAAAATTTATTGGCCAGTGAGTAATAATAACTTAATCCCTCATTTTTTAACACCAAGATTCCTGCGTAAGCTCCTTCAATGAGTTGTTGTAATTCATCAGGTTGTACATAACCTTTAAAAAATACCTTATGTGCTAGCTTTAAACGTTGAACCTGTAGCTTCAAAAGCTCGGTCAAGTCTCCATCACCGCATATCATTAAATTTATGTCACAGTGCTGCATGGCATCAATTGTTTCCTCTAATCCACGACCAGCATTTAAAGCGCCAGCATAAATAATATATGGAGGAGAATCTGAAGGTTGAGGCGTTAGAGGTTTTAACACGCTGATGTTTCTAATGACCTCAAAATTAGTGTGGTATTTTTTTTTATAAAGTGAAGCTAATGAACTGTTTACAGTGTAAGCGTATTTTAAGTCGGGGACTACTTTTGCTTCTATTTTTTCCCACAAACGTTTAATTTGGGGTCGGTTAGTAACTTCAATGACCTCAGTAAAATATTCATGTGCGTCATAGACTAAAGGAATGTTTTTCCATTTGCTGATATAGTAGTTAGGTAAAATGGAATCGAGGTCTATAGCACACAGGATGTCACTTTTAGAAAACAGTAGGTAGAAGAATAGACGGAGGTTATACTCAATGTAAAAAAGCTTTCCTTTCTGAAAAAAACAATTTAGGCGATCGGTTTTAAAAGCAAAGTTGAGTGGGAGGGATGCTGGTTTTTTGCGACCAATTAATAAAACATCATACCCATTTTCAAAAAGGGTAGAGCAAATTCGAATCATTCGTTGGTCGTAGGTGATGTCCGTGGTAACAGAGAAAATGATTCGTGACTTCAAACTGTGGATTTCTTTGGTTGATTTAAAGTAAAATTATGTTCAAATTTAATAATTCAGATAGAATAGAATTGGTTAATGGTTAAATTAATCTACTATCAAGTTTCTAACGTCTAGTTTCTCATCCATGGAAATCAAATATTCTAATTATTTCTTAAACAAACTTGAAGACGTCTTGTCAGAGTCTGATTACCATTTAAGGTATGAAAAGGGGAATTTTAAATCTGGATTTTGTGTATTGAAAGACACTAAAATTGTAATTGTCAATAAGTATTATACTACTGAAGGAAAAATCAACTGCTTAGTAGATATTATCAAAGAAGTTGACATGAATACCGATGAAATGACCGAAAAGAATGAGAATATTTACATGGAGCTAAAAGGTCTGATTAAACCTAAAAACACACCACAAACTAAACTTGATATATGAAAATCACTTTTTTAGGTACTGGTACTTCTCAGGGTGTTCCTGTAATTGCATGTAACTGTCAGGTTTGTAAGTCACTAGATTTTAGAGACAAACGGTTGAGAACCTCAGTTTTAATTGAAGTTGATGGATTACATCTAGTAGTAGATACTGGCCCCGATTTTCGTCAGCAAATGTTGCGAGAACGGGTTACTAAATTAGATGCTATACTTTATACACATGAACATAAAGACCATACAGCAGGTCTTGATGACGTCCGTTCATTTAATTTTGCTCAACAGAAGGATATGCCTGTATATGGGGAAGAGCGTGTGCTCGAACAGCTAAAACGTGAGTTTGCTTATGCGTTCACTGAAAAAAAATATCCTGGAGTGCCTCAGATCCAGTTAAACGAAATTGATGAAACCCCTTTTGAAATTCAAGGCTTAAAAATCACTCCGATACGTGCTTTGCATTATAAACTACCTGTCTTAGGTTTTCGGATTGCAGACTTTACCTATCTGACAGATGCTAATTATATTGATAAGGAAAATTTGAATAAAATAAGAGGGAGTAAGGTCTTTGTCTTAAATGGGTTGCAACATGAATCCCACCTTTCACATTTTACTTTGGAAGAAGCTGTGGATGTAGCTCAACAATTAGAGGTTGAAAATACCTACTTCACACACATCAGCCATAAGTTAGGAATGCATGAAACGGAACAAGGAAATCTTCCTGCAAATATGTCCTTAGCATATGATGGATTGATTATTAGCCTTTAGAATAATGAAAAAACAAATTAGTAAAACCTTGGTCATATAAAATCAGTTAAAAAAATCCTGAAATCAAGAATTAAAACAAACGTAGTAGAATACTCAATAAATCATAAATAGTTAGTTGATAATGTATTTATCATTAACTATTCAACAGTAATTAAAAAACATGACTTACGAAGAAATACAACTTGGAGAAACAGCATCATTCACAAAAGTGGTGACAAAAGAAATGGTAAATCAGTTTGCTGAAATATCGGGAGACACCAATCCTATTCATTTGGATGAAGAGTATGCTAAAACAACCCCCTTCAAAGAAAATATCGCACACGGGATATTAGTCACTGGTCTCATATCAAAAGTCTTAGGGTGTGATTTGCCAGGATATGGGGCAATTTATGTTTCTCAATCGGTTGAATTTCTACGCCCTGTTAAAATTGGTGATGAGATAACTGCTACAGTTGAAGCGATAGAAAAAGACGATGCAAAGGGTAGAGTAAAATTCAAAACCACTTGCTCCAATCAATTAGGTAAAATGGTCGTAAGGGGTGAGGCCGTGGGTATCCCTCCCAAAGCGTAAACCGACTCTCTCAAAGTCATTTCAAAATTAAAGCCTGGTGCAAAAGAAGTCGTAATCTAAAAAGTTCGGTTGTTATGAAAATCTATCTTGGTATATTACTTTGATACTGAATTAGATATAGAAATATTCTTTTTAATACGCTTAGTTTAAAATTGGAATATAATTTGTTCAAATATAAATACTCAATTAGCAGAAAAAAATCAACTTATTTCTGTTATATTACCCTATTCTACACTTGAAAATATATAAAACATGAGACGAGTTTTATTTCTTATAGTTAACATTATACTAATTATTAATGTTAATGCTCAATCAAGCCAGCCCTCATTGAGTGGTAAGCAGATATTGACTAACTTCCAATATTCTATTAACAGTGGGGGACAAATGGATTATTATGTCTATTACCCTAATGATTTTGATAACTCTCCTACAAATCGTCCCATATTAATTTCTATTCATGGGGCTGCTGAACGGGGTGGGAGTCCAACTAAAATACTAAGTGATGAATTTGGTAATGGATCACCTGCATATTTGATAAACAAAGGGAAAGATCTCCCATTAATGGTATTTTCTCCGCATCAGCAAGCTTTTATAGGTGGAGTTTATAACCAAACATGGAACATTGAATTGCTTAAGGAGTTTGTTGAACACATCAAAAGCACCTACAATATTGATGAAAACAGAATTTTTATTACAGGCTTTTCTAATGGTGCACAGGCGGCATGGCAGTATGCAGTAAATTATACAGAAGATGTGGCCGCATTAGTTCCTGTAGCTGGACGTACAGATTTATCTAACCAATCTTTTAATGTAAATCTGCAAGAATCGACTTATTCATGTCGACTAAAGGATCTACCTATTCAGGTATGGCATGGCAATAACGATCATATAATTCATTATTCTCATTCTGAAAACATGGTTAATTCGATTAATCAGTGTACTCCTACGCCAGATCCGTTAGTGGCATTAAATTTAATTTCAGGAATGGATCATGACGGACTTAGACCGTATGTATATGAAAATATTAATGGATCAAATAATATCTATGATTGGTTTTTACAAACTACAGCAAGTGAAGATGTTCCAGATATCACCGCACCAGTCTTTCTTAGCCAGCCTGCAATTACTCAAATAACGACAAGTAGTGTAGCTATAACTGGTTCAATTAATGAATTGGGTTCCATATCATGGGGTTTGTATACTCAAAATCAAACTGTAACGGTTAATGAGTTATTATCAGGTAATACAGCAATTCAGTCAGGAACTATTTCAGCAGGTCTACAGCCATTTAGTATCAATGTTCAAAACTTGACAAGTAACACAAGTTATAAAATAGCTTTAATAGCATCTGATGATGAAAAAAATAAGAACACTCAAAGTACTATAACCTCACTGCCGTTTACTACTAAGACAAAACCTGTTAGTGGATCAGGTCAAAAATATCAATTAAATATCACTAAATCAGGGTATAATTCTGGCGTAAGTGGGTGGAATGATTTAGCATTTGATAATATTTCTGGTATTAAATCTTATTCTTCGTTTAAATCGGTTGACGGTGTTGCTGCTCCATTTACTCTAACAGCCTATTCAGGTGCCGAAGGTTCAACTATTAATGCTGTAGCTGATAATGGGAGTACTTATGGTGGTGGCATCTTTCCTGCTAACATCCTTAGACATACAGCTTATACATCTGGCACATTAGCTAGACTTGTTTTTAGAAATATGCCAAAAGATAAATTGTATAATATTTCAGTTATAGGAAGTAGAAAAGGTACAGGGTCACGCCTGACTAAATATACCGTAAACGGAAAAGATAAATATTTAGAATGTATCGAGAATAAAAATAACGTGGTAAAATTTGAACTCACATCACCAAATAGCTCGGGAGAAATATCCCTTGATTTTTCTAAAAGTAATGCTGGATGGGGGTATATGAATGCAATTATAATAGAAGAGTATGTCGAATCTCCTTCTAATGATAATCCACCACCTGTACCTAATAATATGCAGGCTAATCTTATTGGTTTGAACAACATAGAAGTCGATTGGAGTAATTCATCAGCAGAAGATTTGGCTTATTATCAACTATATAGAAACGATGTACTCTTAGTAGACTTGCTTTCTGATAGTTATTATCTAGATGAAAGATTGCAATATGATACTAAATATACCTATTTCACTATCGCAGTGGATAACGCAGGAAACAAATCATCCGCTAGTGAAAAAATATCTTTAACAACTGGATTGGAACCTGAAAGTTCAGTTAGTGAGAAAATTCAAATAAACTTTACTAGTAAAGATTCTCCTTCTAACTTATCTGATTGGAACGAGGTATCATTTGATGCTAATTATAGACAAACGTTGGTTTATAATTTGTTCGATGTAAACAGAAATGTTACGGATAAAACCTTAACTGTTTGGAATGGAGAAAACGGTTCTAACATTAACGGTTTTTCTAACAATGGTGATCAATTAAATGGAGGGATATATCCCAACTCAGTTTTACAGTATGCCGCATACACTTCTGGTCAAGGGATTTGTATGTTAAATGGATTAAACTCAAATTTTGTTTATGACATTGAAATTCATAGTGGACGAAGTGGAACTGGTAGTAGAAAAACTATTTTTGAAGTGAATAACAGCACGTTTGAAATAGAAAGTATTAATAATAATTCCAATACGGTGTTATTTAAAAATATATCGCCAGATAAATACGGGGAAATAATGATCTCTTTTGCTGAATCAAATAGTGGTTGGGGATATTTAAATGCCGTTGTAGTCACTGAAAAGTCTACACAAAACAATGCTCGATTAGCTAAAAACGATCAGTTTGGTAGTATAGAAAATGTTAATGTATATCCTAATCCATCAAAGGGAAATTTCACTATCATAAATAATAGTGGATGGACAGGAAGTTTTTCAGTTGTAGTTTCTAATCTCGATGGAGATGTATTGCTTTCAGAACAAGTTAACGAAGGTAATTCATTGTCAATAAAGTCTCAACTTACAGCAGGATTGTATGTTCTTCGTATTATAACTGAAACAGAGAGTGTAGTTCGCCAAATAGTTATTAGCGAATAATATTTTGGTCTAATTCCTACAATTATTGATTGTAGGAATTAGTCTTATTTCTCAATCTCATTCAAGTTTTCCATTTTCTTGTTTCTTAAAAAGCCATTAATGTCTTCAATATGCTCTTTTACTTTTTTGTTGCCGAATTCATATACTTTTTGTGCTAAACCATCTAAAAAATCACGGTCATGAGAAACTAAAATGATGGTTCCATCAAATTTTTGAAGAGCTTCTTTTAGTATATCTTTAGTTTTCATGTCGAGGTGGTTGGTAGGTTCATCCAGAATCAAAAGGTTGACAGGTTCGAGCAACAACTTAATCATTGCTAACCGAGTTTTTTCACCACCGGATAATACTTTTACTTTCTTGTCCCAAGCCTCACCTCCGAACATAAAGGCACCAAGGATATCTTTAATTTTAGTTCGGATGTCACCTACGGCTATGTTATCTATTGTTTGAAAAACAGTTAATTCCCCATCTAATAGTGCTGCTTGATTTTGAGCGAAATAACCAATTTGTGTATTGTGTCCTAGTTCAGCTTTACCGTCAAAATCTATTTCACCCATTATCGCTTTCACCATTGTTGATTTACCTTCACCATTTTTCCCTACAAAAGCTACCTTTTGGCCTTTTTCAAGTACTAATGAAGCGTTTTCAAAAACGGTATGGTCTCCATATTTTTTAGTCAACTCTTCCACTACAACTGGGTAGGTGCCAGACCGTGGTGCAGGAGGGAATCGTAAGTTTAAGGCAGAGGTATCAACTTCATCAACTTCAACTAGTTCAAGTTTTTCAAGCATTTTTACACGCGATTGTACTTGATGAGTTTTTGAGTAGGTACCTTTAAAGCGTTCAATAAATTCGGTAGTTTCAGCTATAAATTTCTTTTGTTCGTCTGCTTGTTTTTGTTGTTGTTCTCTACGTTCCTTTCGCAATTCTTGATATTGTGAATAAGTTACTTTGTAGTCATAAATTTGACCCATCGTCAACTCAATCGTTCTGTTGGTGATGTTGTCGACAAAGGTTCTATCGTGTGAAATTACTATAACTGCTTTTGCATTATTCACTAAAAAATCTTCTAACCACTGAATCGATTCAATATCCAGGTGGTTTGTTGGCTCATCTAACAAGATCAAATCTGGTTTTTGGAGCAATATTTTAGCAAGTTCGATGCGCATTCTCCATCCACCACTAAATTCGTTGGTTTTTCTGGTAAAATCCTTTCTTGAAAACCCCAATCCTAACAGGGTTAATTCGATTTCAGCATCAAAGTTTGCATCTTCTATCGAATAGTATTTTTCACCTAATTCACTAACGCGTTCAATTATTCTATAATATTCATCGGAGTCATAATCGGTTCTAGTTTCCAACTGTTTGTTTAAATCCTCCATTTCAGCTTTCATCTGGAGTATACTAGCAAAGGCTTTCGATGTTTCTTCAAATAGTGTACAATCATCTTTGGTTAACAGATGTTGAGGTAAGTAGGCTATAACCGCATTACTGGGTGCAGAAATTTTTCCTTTGGTGGGTGAATCTGCTCCAGCAATAATCTTTAAAAGAGTAGACTTTCCAGCCCCATTTTTTCCCATTAGGGCTATGCGATCATTCTCGTTGATGTTAAAAGTAATGTTACTAAATAAGGTGCTCCCACTAAATTCTACGCCTATACCGTCTACCGAAATCATACTTTAAATTAGATTATTCTTCTTTTTTTATTCTCCGACAAATATATAAGAATGTAAAGCCGCTTTAAAATATTATGACCATCTTATATTTATATTTATATAAAGGTAGTCATCTTGAATTAATGTTTATTAAAAAAGTTATTAAACTTAATGTCAAGTATTTTTAGAAACATAATTCACAATGGAATAATAAGAGTACATTGTTATAATTAAAGAGTATAAATACTTTAATAATAGGCATAGGTTACCTTGTTACTGATTGGGTGAGGGCTTCAGTAGCTTAAAAAATTAAAAACACTTTCATTTAATCCGTATAATTAGATCTAAAACCTAATTATTTATATTATTTGAAGTTGTTCTAGAATATAAATTAGATTCACAATCATTGATGCCATTATAATCATAATGATAATAGTGGTAATAATAGGAACCTTAAATTTTAATATAAGATTCTTCATAGCTGTTGATTATTTGCTGGTAATCAACATTAATTTAATTATTAAATCTTTTAAAATCAACCCGCTATAAAGAAAAAATATACAAGGTCAATAGCAACAGCTGCTGCAATTGTTACGATTGAAATGTAAAGTTCTTTTGTTTTTTGCCTTTTCATACTACCTCCTATTTTAGTTGAACATGAGATAAAAAGCAGAACTCTAATTTCGTGCCAAAAAAATATGTTTATCTTTAATTTATGTTAATCCGTTTCATAAAAGACTTCTATACTGGGCTTAGATCTATATTTGAAGCTGTAGTGCTCATTTTTGAACATTGGCTTTGGTTGTTCTTTGTGTTTCCAGTTCTATTTTCCTTGGGGATTTTTTTTGGTGGAGAATATCTATTTGAAGAATTAAAGAAAATTAATCTTCAATCAAGTATACGGAGTCTGGAATTTAAAGCTGATTTTTCTAATATTCGATTTGAGGGATTTCCGACTGATTCGGAAGAGATGGGTTTGTTGATTATAGCAGTAAAGTTGATTTTAGTAGTGGTTTCATTAAAGTTGAGTAAATACATCATATTGATTTTGATGGCTCCTATTATGACTATTCTTTCTGCTCGTACAGAATTTTTTCTTACAGGAAACAAATATCCATTTAGTTTTAACCAGTTTGTGAATGATATTTATCGCGGGATTAATTTTGCTGTAAGAAACTTATTTAGACAGATGGTGATAATAGTAGGGTGGTACCTTTTAACCTTATTAATTCCTTTTTTAGATCAGTTTACATTTTGGGTAGTGTTTTTTGTTGGTTCCTTTTATTACGGTGCATCAATGATGGATTATACTAATGAACGAAGAAGAATGAGTATGGAAGAGAGTATTGGTTTTATAAGACGCCATGCTGGTATTACTATGGCGATAGGAATGTTGTTTTACGCCTTGTTTTTTGTGACTTATATTGGGATTATTTTTGCGCCTATCATTTGTATTATTGCAGCGACTTATGCAATACATCAACGGGTGGATTTAAGTAAAAATCGACATGCTGTGAAAGTAGAGACAAAGAGTAAAGAAGAGGTTGTAATAGAGGATGATGACTGGGCTGATGGTTAAGTTATTAACTTTAAGCAGGATTTAATTATAAGAAAGTGAACAAAGCTTTGCAGGAGAAATTAGCTCAACGTAAAAATAGTGGACAACTCAGGTCGCTGAAAGTAAACTCAGGCATGATTGATTTTGCCTCTAATGACTATTTGGGCTTATCTCAAAACTTAGAGCTAATCGATAAAGTTGCCACTTCATATCAAAAAGCAGGTGCTAGTCTTGGTTCAGGGGGATCACGATTATTGACAGGTAATTCTAGTTACATAGAACATTTGGAAATTTTTTTAGCAAAAGTACATCAAGGTGAATCAGCCTTGTTAATGAATTCGGGTTATGTGGCTAACTTATCTGTGTTTTCCACCATCCCTCAAAAAGGTGATACGGTGATTTATGATGAATTAATTCACGCATGTATTAAAGATGGAGTACGACTAAGTCATGCCAACCATTATTCATTTAAACATAATGATTTAACCTCTCTTGAAGTTAAATTACAAAAGGCAGTAGGAACTGTTTATGTAGCCGTGGAATCGGTTTATTCTATGGATGGGGATGAAGCTCCTTTAAAAGCCCTTGTGGAACTTTGTAAACACTATAATGCCCATTTAATTGTTGACGAGGCACATTCGACCGGTATTTATGGAAAAGATGGAAGTGGTTTGTGTTGTGCTTTAGGGCTAGAGAAAGAGGTGTTTATTCGGATTCATACCTTTGGAAAGGGGATTGGTTGCCATGGTGCATGTGTAATAGCTTCTACAGAGGTAAAAGACTTTTTAATCAACTTTGCGCGCCCCTTTATTTATACTACGGCAATGCCCTTACATGGAATTATATCCATTTGGGAAGCTTATAAATATATTGCTGTGAATCATGATATTCAAGAACAGCTGCAATCAAGAATAGCTTTTTTTCGGAAAAAAATTCCGACTTCTATTGAAAGTCATTCCCCCATTCAAATCATTATTATATCTGGAAACGAAGAAGTGAAAAAGAAAGCTTTGATGCTTCAAAAAAATGGTTTTGATGTAAGACCTGTATTGAGTCCCACGGTGAGGGAGGGGAGAGAAAGGCTTCGAATTTGTATACATTCATTTAATTCGAATGAAGAAATTGAAAAATTAGGGAGTTTGTTACACTTCAGAAATTAGTCTTCTTTAAAGTTATTCTTCAACAGTATGTGAGGGGTCATACTCAATTAACTCTCCGTCTAAATATTTTTTATAGCGTGCACAATCCATTACTCCATGTTCGTCAGAATAAGCGCAGGTTTTATATACAGTACCAAATTTAGATTGCTTTATAATTACCCCTGTACCACTACAAATAGGACAAACGACATGTTCTTTTCCTTGACACGGATCATCCTGAACTGAAATAAACGCCTCATCTTCTATGTCATCCACTTTTTCATTCGGGTTTCCTTCTCCCATAGATTCCAACAAGGCTATGGTTTCGTGATAATACACTCCTACAGTGTCAGTTAAGTCTAAATATTTCCACAAAAACCGCAAGCTATTTCTCGTTCTACCGGTATGATATAGCGTGTTCCCCATGTAGTAACAAATTTCATCGGGCAACACAATGCCTGGTTTCATCAGTTCACCAAAAGTGACGCCAGCCTTTTCATATTGCTCGTTCTCCATATAATAAACACCTTTTTTCACTTTCTCCATGGTAAGAGAGTCAATTGGAAGTGCTTGTGTGGATAAGCTCAGAGTAAATATGAGAAAGGTTATTAACAATTTCATTAAGCCATTATTTTACATTTCACACCATGCATGTTACTTAAAGAGTTAATCAGTTCATTGGTTGGTTCTACTTTAAATTTACGAGAAACCATGTCAACTTTTAAGTTCTTGGATGTATCAACAATATTAATATTAACGGTTAGATTACCTTCATTATTTGATAAAATAGTCGTTAAGTCCGTGATGAATGTTTGATTCACACTAAGAATGTCAATATCTAAAGCAATTCCTTTTGTAAGTGTATCTCTTAGGTCAGTTAATAACTTAAAGGAAAGTGCCGTTACATCCCAATCATCATTGGTTAGTACGATGTTAGGGTTATCTTTTCGTTCTTTCTCTTTTCGCCAGTTGAGCTCAACTCGACCTCTTACATGTAAAAATTCACCTTCACGAAAAAAATGGGCATTTTCTAAATAAGTTTTACCCATTACAAACAACTCCAAGTTTCCAGAAAAGTCTTCAATGGTCATGATGCCAAATGGTTTACCCGTTTTGGTTTGTCCGTTTCTCACAGCAGTGACGATACCAGCTACAGTAATGTCTCGACCTTTATACTCGTGGTACCTAGAAATTTCGCACGTGCAAAAATTATCCATTTCAAGCTTAAACTGCTCAAGTGGGTGGCCTGATATATATAGCCCAACAACATCTTTTTCGAGGTTGAGTTCTTCTAATTGCGTGAAAGGTTCACAGTTAGGTACTTTTGGGGGAGCAATGTCGATAACACTACCACCACCAAAAAGAGAAGCTTGATTACTTTCTTTTTCAGATTGTAGTTTATTGGCATATTTCACCACGCGCTCAATCAAGGTGCCGTCACCGTCTACATCTACAAGATATTGTCTTCTATGGAAATCTTTAAAGCAGTCAAATCCGCCAGCCATTGCCAAACTTTCAAAAGTTTTTTTGTTGACTTTTCGTAAATCGACTCGTTGAGAAAAATCGTAAATGTCAGTATATTTCCCACCCTTGTTGCGTTCTTCAATGATACTTTCAATCGCAGCTTCGCCAGCACCTTTGATAGCACCCATCCCAAAACGAACTTCACCTTTTTCGTTTACAGTAAATTTGAGGTTGGACTCGTTCACATCAGGTCCTAATACTGGAACACCCATGCGTTTGCACTCCTCCATGAAAAAAGTCACATCCTTGATTTGTCCCATGTTGTTACTCAACACGGAGGCCATATACTCCGCAGGATAATGTGCTTTTAAATAGGCTGTTTGAAAAGCGATATATGCATAACAGGTCGAGTGTGATTTGTTAAACGCATAGGCAGCAAAAGCTTCCCAGTCTTTCCAGATTTTTTCTAATTTCTTTTCATCGTGACCTCTTTCCTTGGCTTGGAGGATAAACTGCGGTTTCATTTTATCCAGTACCGCAATTTGTTTTTTACCCATTGCCTTACGCAGTACATCGGCTTCACCTTTAGTAAAACCAGCTAATTTTTGGGACAGAAGCATGACTTGCTCCTGATAAACCGTGATCCCGTATGTTTCCTTTAAATACTCTTCCAGCGCTGGTAAATCGTATTCAATCGCTTCTGTACCATGCTTTCTTTTTACGAATGAGGGAATATACTCCAATGGCCCCGGTCTATAAAGGGCATTCATGGCAATTAAATCTGCAAAAACAGTGGGCTTTAAGTCTCGCAAGTACTTTTGCATCCCGGGAGATTCATATTGGAATATCCCTACAGTTTCACCACGTTGGAAAAGCTCGTAAGTCAGTTGATCATCCAGCGGAAAGTCATCAGGGACTAAATCAATGTTATGTCGTTCTTTTACGTTTAAGACAGCATATTTTATGAGGGTAAGCGTTTTTAAACCTAAAAAGTCCATTTTCAACAAACCAGCATCTTCCACAACAGAGTTGTCGAACTGGGTACAGTACATGTCGCTATCTTTGGCTAAAGCTACAGGCACAAAGTTGGTGATGTCATCAGGGGTGATGATAACACCACAGGCATGAATTCCCGTGTTACGTACAGAACCCTCTAAAATGCGTGCTTGGTTTAAGACTTGAGCTTCTAAGTTGCTACCATTTGAAATGTCTTTCAACATGTTGGCTTTAGCAACTTCATCTAAATTACCTTTTAACTTTTCCTTTAAAGCTTTGTCATCAAGTGTAAATAGTTTACTGAGTTTAATGTCAGGAACAAGTTTAGACATCCGATCCGCATCGGGTAGGGGAAGTTCCATCACTCGGGCAGTATCTCGAATAGAAGATTTTGCTGCCATGGTACCGTAAGTAATGATTTGAGCCACCTGGTTAGCTCCATACTTGTTGATGACATAATCAATGACCTTTTGACGGCCTTCATCATCAAAGTCAATATCAATATCGGGCATTGATATACGGTCAGGATTCAAAAAACGCTCAAAAAGCAGATCGTATTTAATAGGGTCAACATTGGTGATTTCTATGCAATAAGCTACGGCTGAACCCGCAGCGGAACCACGTCCTGGTCCTACGGAAACACCCATCCTTCGTGCTTCACGGATAAAATCTTCAACAATTAAGAAATAACCAGGGTAACCAGTTTTTTGAATAATCGATAATTCAAAGTCCAGTCGTTCGCGTATTTCATCTGTAATTTCTTCATAGCGCCTCTTTGCACCTTCATAAGTGAGGTGTCTTAAGTAATTGTTTTCACCAATTTTAAGCGAAGCATCTTCCTCATCTTTTGGATCTCTGAACTGTTCAGGAATGGTGAATTTTGGGAGTAAGACATCGCGCTCAAGCGTATAACTTTCACATTGGTTAACAATATCAGCGACATTTTTTATCGCTTCAGGTAAATCCGAAAAGAGCTCTTTCATCTCTTCCTGGCTCTTGATATAGAACTCATCGTTAGGAAAGCCATAACGGAATTCTTTACCACGCTTACCAATGTATCGTTTCGGTTTAGAAACCGGATCGGCATCTTTGACACACAAGAGCACATCATGTGCTTTAGCCTCGGGTTGTGTGGTATAATACGTGTTGTTTGTAGCGATGTACTTGATGTTGTGTTTTTTTGCAAAATCAAGCAATATGGTGTTCACATGATTTTCTTCCTCGACTTGGTGTCGGGTGATTTCGATATAAAAATTATCACCAAAATGTTCCTTGTACCATAGGAGTGACTCTTCTGCAATTTCAACACCTTCATTTAATATTTGATAGGGCACTTGTCCCCACAATCCACCAGTGGTGACGATAAGGTCGTCTTTGTATTGCAATAACGCCTCTCTATCAATTCGAGGCACATAATAAAAACCTTCCGTAAAGGCGATAGAAGATAACTTTGCTAGGTTGTGGTAGCCTTTTTTGTTTTTGGCTATAACTACTGTTTGAAAGCCATTATTCTGGTTCTTTTTATCTCTTCTGTCGGGGCAAAGGTTAAACTCACAACCTAAGATGGGTTTTATATCTGCTTTTAAACAGGCTCTTACAAAATGAAATGCTGCCATCATGTTACCATGATCGGTTAAGGCTATAGCAGGCATGTTATGATTCTTAGCCGCATTGACAATGGCCTCAACTTGAGAAGTTGCTTGTAGAATTGAAAACTGTGAGTGAACATGTAAATGAGAAAAAGGAGTTTCAACAATTTCTTCTAACCCTTCTTCATCAATTTCTCCAATTGGAGGTACAACTGTAGCCGTTTCTTCCTGAGCGACTTTAAAGTTTGCCTCGGCTAATTGGGGAGCTTCGTAATTGATGTTGGTATGATCGGTGATATCATCCCGTTTGATTACTCCTTCAGTAATTAATCCAAAGAAACAACGCGCAGTCGCATCAACATCATAGGCCGCATCGTGGGCATCACCAAAACCTTCACCAAATAATTTGTTGTGCAGCTCTGTTAAAGTAGGCCATTTAAACTTTCCACCTCTACCACCCGGTATGGCACAAAACTCGGTTCCTTCATCTTTTGTGTCGATGATTTCTTTTTCAACTATGATGGGTTGAAGAATGCCTTTTCTAAAAAATTCAGCTCCAACTACATTAACATCAAATTCGATGTTGTGTCCGACATTGTATTTTGCCCGCTCTAAGTCTTTATTGAATTCTTCAAGAACAAATTTTAACTCATGGCCGTCTCGCATTGCTCGTTCCGTAGATATGCCATGAACCTTTTCCGCATTGTAGGGAATGGTATAACCTTCTGGTTTTACAATGTAGTTGTGTGCTTGAATTAATGTTCCATCATAATCATGTAGTTGCCATGCCAGCTGCACCATTCTGGGCCAATTGTCCGAATCGGAAATAGGGGCATTGTAGTTTTTGGGTAAACCAGTGGTTTCGGTATCGAAAATCAGGAACATAGAAAACGGAAATTGTTAGTATTCTTAGAGCAGTATAAAAATACATAATTCGGTTTTTATATCTGTGAACATCTGTTCAAGTGTGGAAATCTTTTAATCTTAAATATTACTGAAAAATATTTTTAAGAATAAAAAACAGGAAATCAGCGAGTTGCTAATTTTGATCTATTGAAACATGATTTTTTTATGTTCAGGTGTTTGCATTTAAAAAAACACTATCTATATTTGCACCTCCTTAACAAACACGGTCCGTTCGTCTAGGGGTTAGGACGCCAGGTTTTCATCCTGGTAACAGGGGTTCGATTCCCCTACGGACTACAAGAAAAGCCCTTAATTATCTAATAATAGATTTTTAAGGGTTTTTTTATTTTAGAGATTGTTTTACCGTTTAGTTAGTGAGTATATTATTTTTTGAACCAAGTGGAAAATCTGGGAGAGTGTCAATATTTAACCATTATCTACCGATTAAGAAAAAAAGAAAGTAAGACAATTACTTTTACCCTAAACCTATTTTAATAATGCCGTGATCACTACTTTAAAAAATAAGCAGAAATAGGGGGCGAAACCGTTTGCTTTAAGCAAAACTAGTTTATTTTGATAAGTTTATGTCTTACATTGTTTATTTCAAGATAATAGATGCCAGATTGAAGGGCAGTAATATCAAAGTTATGGCTAACGCCATTCATAATTTCTGAGCCATATTGATTTCTGAGCGTCCACCGTTGATTGTTGTGGTTTTTTATGAGGACTAAGTTTTTTGATGGATTTGGGTAAAGTGTTATTTCTTGTTCATCTGATTTTTGAATTGATGTTACGACAGGGTCAACAGTAGTGTAGCTGGTTTTGGTGCCTGCATTTGAGCATTTATTACCGCAAGCCGTAGGGAACTCAAAAGTATATTCTCGTCCATTATTAATGAGCTGATCACTCGCATCAACTACACGAATCGTAAAGGATGGTAAGTTTGATTCTTTCATAATGTAGGCCTGTCCCATATCACTGTTCATTTCTAAATCTACCCAGCTATTATTGATTTTTTGTTGAACACTATGAATGCCATTTTTGAGGTTGGTGATAAAAAAAGACTTCCACCATTGAAATGAATCTTTCATAAAGTATATTTCTATATCACCTGTATATTCTGGAGCTTCAACATATTCCCACGCTATTTTCCGATTATTAAAACTAGTGGGTAACATGTCTTGTACTGGCTGACCGTTCTTTTCAAACGAGTTGACTGCGCTGGTATGTAAATCAAGATGATACGGGCTATCTCTGCACCAACCGTTATTATCGCCACAGGCGTCTGTCACTATCATGTATTGCACTGCTCCAGAATAATTATCGTCTAACCACGAAGTGTTGGGTTCATTACAGAAACCTTTGCCTAATTCCCCACTATTAGGGCCACCTACACAATCTTCCAAAATGGTTACTTTAACCCATCGGCCACAGTTTTTTCCATTTTTGAATTCACCCATTAAAGCCATATCTGCTGGTTTAATTGGGCGCTCAAAGTCGCTCGGTCCTGTATTTGGTTTGTTAAATACATTCAGTGCAACAAAAGCATCTGAATCCACAAATTCAGTTGGAACGCCACACCCTCCATAGGGCTCTCCTAATTTTTCAAAATGTGTTGCATGTCCGTCATACACTTGAGCCGATGCATTGAAAATTAGTAAAGACAATAAAGTATATAAGAAGAAATGTGTATGCATGTTTTAAAGGATGGTTTCTTGATTTTAAGCTATTTAGATGACAATTCAAAATTTGAATAAATTTATGAAACTTTTAAATCATCACTAATACAGGTGATTTTTTATCTTATTACTTGACAAATTCGAAGAATGAATTCACCTTGAGGTATGGAAACACTTAAAGAGCTATTTCTTGAAAATCCGATCGTAAAACTTTTAGCAATACTTGCTGGAGGTTTCTTAATTGGGGTGGTAATTTATCAGTTAGTTAAAAGAACGGTACATGAAGCATTTGATATTGAAAATAAACGGATTGATCAAAAATTAAAAGTGCCTTTTTATTGTGTTTGTTCTTTTATTGCGGGTAAATCCTTTTTTTATCTGCTCGATTTTGGTGATAAATGGCAATCCATTCTTTCAAACGCGCTTTTTATAATCTTTGTAATCTCATTGGCTTGGCTTGGTGCTCGTGTATTAAGAATTGTTTCTTTAATTGTTGAACGGCAAATTAATACGGGTTCTGCCGATAATTTAAGAGCTCGAAAAATTATGACTCAATTTTCTTATATCAAGAAAATTGGTTTTTTCCTTTTATTCATGATCACCCTTTGTGTGATCTTGCTAAGTATAGACTCTGTACGTGAGTTGGGACTTAGTTTGTTGGCTTCAGCAGGATTAACTGGTATCATTATAGGTCTTGCAGCACAAAAAACCATTTCTAACCTGTTAGCTGGTCTTCAGATTGCATTCACTCAGCCCATTCGTTTAGATGATGTGGTGATTGTAGAAAACGAATGGGGGAGAATTGAGGAAATTACTTTAACCTATGTGGTTATGAAAATTTGGGATGAGCGGAGGCTGATTATTCCCTTATCTTTTTTCATAGAAAGTCCCTTTCAAAACTGGACGCGTACCCGATCCGATTTATTGGGGTCAGTATATCTATGGGTTGATTATTCTGTTCCTATAGAAAAGTTACGTGAAGAACTTCGAAGGCTATTAAATACTACACCACTATGGGATAAAAAAGTGGAAGTACTTCAAGTGGTAGAAACATCTGAAAAAAGTATTCAATTAAGAGCCTTAATGACAGCTAAGGATTCACCAACCGCGTGGGATTTACGTTGCTTTATTCGTGAAGGATTGATCACTTACATTCAAAACAACTATCCTGATAGTTTACCAAAACTGAGAATAGTATCCGACTTTTCTGCAGATAAGCCAACAGTTCACGATGAGCAGATTAACTCGGGAGAGTGATGATGGTTGGTTAAATTCTAATTTTAGTGAAGTAAAAACACAAGTTGCAAACTTATGCTAGAGGGACACAAATGAATAAGATTGAAAATTAAGACCTATGTATTTCTGTTTTTCATTGCATAAATTAAGTTCGTGTTATTTTTTTTAAAAGTTATGAATTAAAAACTATATCCAATTTGGAATGCTGGTACAATACTCCAATCCGGAGTATTAAATGTCTCTCCATCAACTTTATTAGTTCCAGAAATGGTTTGTCCAGTTGAAACACCAACCCATGGAAATATATATAATGAATCAAACTTTTTAATCGGTCTCCACAGATATCCAACTCTAATGGTCTCTACTAAAGAGTTGTAACTAGATTTTTTATTATTCCTTTCAAGGTTAAATTTATAAACAGAAAAAGTTAAACCCACACTTAGACCTTTGTTAGGATCAAAAATATGATAATCTATAAATCCATCAAGTCCTATGTTATTAGCTTCCCAACCCTTTCCTTTATTGCTTGCTACAGATTCTATATAAAAAGTGGGTAATTGAGTTTTATAAATACCAATACCAATATTTAAATTTTTAGAAAAAGTACCACTTCTTCTTAATGCTAGAGAAAAACCATTAAAGAAAAAAGCAGTGGGATCTGTTTCAATGTATATTTGGCTTACACTTTCAATTGATTGAGAGTTGCTAGGTGTTTGAGAATATAGATTGAATATTCCAAAAAGAAGGAATACGGTACAAATAATTCTTTTTTTCGGCATCATAATTTTTTTATAAAACACTAGTGCTTGAGTACCTACATTATCCAATGGCTTAATTTATATTCTGTTTATTCAGTAGCTAAATTAGTATAAAATCATTGTTCAAATGCTGTTGATTAATATTTAAATTTAGAATACTCACTTTAATTTAATAGAAAGATTTAAAATCTGCTTTTTAATTCATATAGAAATAGTGAAAAGTTTAATCTGAGAAAAAAAATTATAAAAAAAAGCCCATAAACCATCGCGTTTATGGGCTCCTTTATATTTTTTGTAATCACAAGAATTATACAAAACGAGAACACTCTGGTTATTGAAATATTACTCTACTAACCGATAACTTACAAAGGCAAACTCCTTACTATCAGGTGACCATGAAGGAACATTTAGAGTCCCTTGTCCGCCAAATAACTCAAAAAGCGTTTCTGGTTCACCACCTTCTATTGGCATCATCCGAATACATACCTCTTTATTTGCGGGATGATCGCCTGGGTCCACTTCGCTGAGGTAAGTAATAAATACTAACCATTTGCCATCAGGGGAAGGGTGAGCAAACCAGTCGTTTTTGTCATCAAAAGTTACTTGTTCTTGTGCTGAACCATCGGCTTTCATACGCCAGATTTTCATTTTACCTGTTCGCACGGAGTTAAAATAAATGTACTGACCGTCATAGGTGTAATCAGGTCCATCGTCTAGGCCATCACTTTCAGTCAGACGAATTTCTTTGCCTCCTACAGCTGGAATTGTGTAGATGTCGTAGTTGTCATTTCTTCGAGCACAATAGGCTAATGTTTGGCCATCAGGTGACCAGCCGTGCCAGTAACTTGGACCAATAGGCGTAATTTGGGTAGGAGTTCCACCAGCTATCGGTAAGGTATAAATAAGTGAAGTGTTTCCTGAATCTATTTGGTGACTGATTACCATTTGAGATCCATCGGGTGAGATGCCATGATCATTGTTACAATTGGTTGCAAAGTCCGTGTTGAGTTTAGTGGGTTCACCCCCAATAGTGGGTATGGTGTAGATTTCACCTTGTTTATTATAAATTAAAAAGTTGCCATCATGCGACCAGTTGGGAGCTTCAAAGTGTCCTGTTTCGCTGTATACCACTCTTCGTTGTTTAGTTTCAATGTTGTAGATTTCTAAGGTGCTGATGCGCTTTATTTCTTCTGTCTCAGTGGAGTCTGTTTGAATTTTATTGGCTTGTTCGGATGTAGGAGCTTGAGAGCAAGCCATCGCCCCAATTAGTAGTAGCGTGTAAATAGATGATTTCATGTGTGTGTTTATCCTGCAAAATCGTCAAAGGTTTTGTTTGTAACTTTGATAATGTGTTTTTGTATAAATTTGGCACCTTCTCTGGCCCCATCCTCTGGGTTTTTTAAACAACATTCCCATTCCAACACTGCCCAGCCTGGAAAGTCATATTGTGCTAATTTGCTAAATATTGCTTTGAAGTTAATTTGCCCATCACCTAAAGAACGAAACCGTCCAGGTCGGTCAATCCAGTCTTGATAACCACCGTATACTCCAGATTTTCCGTTAGGATTAAACTCAGCATCTTTTACATGAAACATTTTGATCCGTTCATGGTAGATGTCTATAAAGTCTAAGTAGTTCATTTGTTGTAGTAAAAAATGGCTTGGGTCATAAAGAATATTGGCTCGAGAGTGGTTACCAGTAGCTTTTAAAAAGCATTCAAAGGTTATCCCATCGTGTAAATCTTCTCCAGGGTGCAATTCATAACACACGTCTACACCGCTCTTATCAAACTCATTCAGAATGGGAACCCATCGGTTGGCTAGTTCTTTAAAAGCATCTTCAACGGTGTTTTTTGCTCTTTGCGGCCAAGGGTATACCGTATGCCAAATAAAGGCACCTGAAAAAGTAGCATGGGCTGCTAAACCAAGGTTTTTACTAGCTTTTGCCGCGTAAAGTAATTGTTTGGTTGCCCAGGCTGTTCTCGCTTTATAATCACCTCTTATTTCCTTAGGAGCAAACACATCGAATGCTTCATTATAAGCATCATGACTAGCCACTAACTGACCTTGTAAGTGAGTGGATAATTCGGTGATTTCTAATCCATGGGAATCAACTGTTCCTAATAATTCTTCTGCATACGTCTTGCTTTCTGCTGCTAATTTTAAATCCATACAACGCGCATCCCAAGTTGGGATTTGGACTCCTTTGAAACCTAAATCGGCAGCCCATTTACAGATGCTATCCAGGGAATTAAACGGAGCTTTGTCATCTAAAAATTGTGTGAGAAATAGAGCAGGGCCTTTAATGGTTTTCATAGTTGTAGTTTTAGTCTTCAATGCAATCAAAAACTTTAGAGCCGATCTCCCAAAATTGGTCGGTTTCAATATTTGAAAGAACAATCATGGTGTAGCCAGTTTCTGGAAATTTATAAATAACACCCATATAACCCATAAATTGACCACCCTTATTACCATTCATTCCCAAATCAGATTTCAAGTCAGTATCCCAACCAAAGGCAACATTGTTTCCCCAACTGGTTTTAACGTATTCTTTAGAATTAAACACGGCTGGTTGATACATCTCTTTACTGTTTGATAAAATTTTGGGGTTATCAATCGCATTTGACCATTTAAATAAGTCAATGATAGAACCATATAAACCACCATCACCATAACATGCCGAAATGAATTTTGTGTAATAATTGGAAGAGAGTAGTTGCGCGTTTTCTAGAACCTTCGTTTGTTTGTGCATTTGGTATCCCGTGACAATTTTTGGAAAATATGTTTTTTCATTTTCCGTGGGTGCAGCAATAATTTTTGATTCAACGGGGTTGAAGAAGTGTTTATATAGAAATGTTTCGTATCTCTCTTTGCTTTGTTTTTCTATGATTAAGGCTAGAAGCAGGAAGTTAATGTCAGAATAAAACCATTTAGTGCCAGGTTCACTAAGTAAGGAAGGTTGTTTCGTTGCATAGATAGTCAATACGTCTTCATTCGAATTGATTTGTGTCGTGTCACCGTGAGTTCGAATTAGTTCAAGTAAATCACCTAAACCAGACGTATGTGTAAGCAATTGATTGATGGTTGTCTTAGGGTATGGAAAAGACGAAAGGTACTTAGAGACTTTATCTTCTCGCTGTAGTTTATCTTGTTGTTCTAATAAAAATATCGCACTTGCAGTAATTGGTTTTGCGAGAGAAGCCAAATAAAAAGTGGAGTTTTCAGTGTGTAGTGTTTTGTAAGTGATGTCGCTATAACCAAATGACTTTGAATAATGAATTTGACCATCTTTAGCGAGTAAGACATTCCCCATAAAAATACCTTTTTCATAATAATGATTAAAAATAGAATCGGCTTTTTGGGTATTAAATTGACCAAAGCAACTGGTTGAAATGAAAAATAGAAGACTTAAAATACCAATTAAAATCTTCATGAGAGTTTGATCCATTTTGAATTATGAACCCCTGATTTAACTACTGCTTCTATAAATTTCATTCCTCGTACACCATCTTGAACCGTGGGGAAATCAAATAATTCATCCATTTCACCCGCTCTAATGGCTTTTGCAAAGTTGCGGTATAGGTTAGCCATTCCTTCTAAATATCCTTCAGGGTGACCTCCAGGTAATCTAATGTGCTCTTTTGCAGCCTCTGATAACCATGGATAACCAGTTCCGGATGTTATAATTTGTTGAGGTCCATTGTTTTTGAAAATTAATTTGTTTGGTTCTGATTGAAGCCATTCAAGACTTCCTTTTTCGCCATATACGTTAATTTTCAATTCGTTTTCTTCCCCAGTCGCAACTTGGCTAGCGATGATAACGCCTTTTGCTCCATTATTAAATCGAACTAAAATATTAGCATCATCGTCCAATAAACGTCCTTCAACAAAGGTCGTGACATCAGCAGCTACTTCAGTAATTTGTAAGCCTGTGATGTATTCCGTTAAGTTTTCAGCATGGGATCCAATATCACCCACACAACAAGAAATGCCTGCTCGCTTCGGGTCAGTACGCCAATCTGCTTGTTTTTGTCCAGTGTCTTCTAATTTATTTGCCAACCAACCTTGAGGGTATTCAGTAACGACTTTTCTGATTTTACCCAATTTACCTGCTGCAATTAGCGCTTTAGCTTCTTTTACCATCGGATAGCCTATGTAGTTGTGCATTAATCCAAACATTAACTTTGAATCACTCACAAGTTTCTCAAGTTCAGCTGCTTCTTTTGAGTTGAAAGCTAACGGTTTTTCACAGAATACATTAAAGCCATTTTGTAAAGCTAGTTTTGCTGGTTCGAAGTGTAAATAATTGGGGGTTACAATAGAGACAAACTGCATTCGCTCATCAAGAGGTAATTGGGCTTCCTCATCAATCATTTCCTGAAAAGTAGGGTAGAGGCGACTTTTATCCATACCCAAGGATAAACCGGTTTCAAGTGTTTTATCAAAAGAACTGCTGAATGAACCACAGACCAATTCAATTTGACCATCGAGGTTGGCAGCCATGCGATGTACATTGCCGATAAAGGCATCATTTGCACCGCCAACCATTCCCATTCTTACTTTCTTCAAGCTGATCATTTGTTATACTTGGCTTTAAATGAAAATAGAAACCCAAATATAATGACTAGAAATGCGGGTAAAATTGCCACATAACGTAAAGTCATCACACCACCATAGACGTCATAAATATCACCGATAAATGGTAATACCAATGCAACAGAAAGCATTCCAGCACCACCCATAATGGACAAGCCTATAGCGCCAGTTTCAGGTAAATATTCAGAAACGAATCCCAACATAGTAGGCCAAAAAAAGCAAATGCCTACCGCAAAAATTGTTGCTGCTCCAAAAAGACTGTAACCACTTAGACTACTTAACAAAAATAAGCCTATAGTTGTGAAAAAGGCAGAAAACAACAGCATTCCCGGTGGCGATAGTAATTTTTCAAACGAACCTGCAAATGAACGCCCGATAGCCATTAATCCATTAATGAAGACTAATAATAAAATAGCAGAGACTCCTGTGTTTGAGAGTAGTTCAGTAATCCATTGGTTTGTACCCAATTCGGTGGCTGCGGTTAACAACATACAAAAGACCATGATCAAAAATAGTGGTGAAAGACAAGCCTTCAGCATTGATTGATTACTCGACTGGTGTTTGTCGGTGGTTGATAATGTAGGGAATGGTTCTTTTAACAGAAGCCATCCGTAAATGATTGTAGGAATTAAAATGGTAGCTGTTTGCAATTGCCAGTTTAAATGTAGTTTACTCATTAAATAAGCCACTAATCCACCGATCACAATTCCACCAGGAAACCATACATGAAACTGATTGAGTCGTTTAGTTTTATCGTTGGGAAATAAATTGGCTACTAACGGATTACATGCTGCTTCTACAAATCCATTGCCTATACCTATAAGTAGGGTAGAACCA
The DNA here is from genome assembly GCA_963849955.1 of uncultured Cytophagales bacterium. Classification (GTDB taxonomy): domain Bacteria; phylum Bacteroidota; class Bacteroidia; order Cytophagales; family JAAEPT01; genus CAWFGW01. The sequence goes on from CAWKJU010000007.1 coordinate 98,456, forward strand.
AATAAAGACCAAAAACCGGTAGAGAAAATAGTTAATAAAACACCAATAATGTGGGCTGCGAAAGCAATTTTAAGTAAGTTTTTTAATCCAAAGTAAGCACATAAGGTGCCGCCAAGGATAATAGAAAGAGTGAAACCCCAAAAAGCAGTTCCGAACACAATACCCATTTCTTTATTTGAAATGGAGAATGCGGAACCGATGTCACTAATTAAATTAGCACGGATTGCAAAAGTCATGGCCGTTGCAATCAGTGCTAATTTGCTTCCAATAAATAGTTTTTGCTGATTATTAGGTGTGGTCATAGGGGTATCTACTCAACTCCATTTCCTTTACGAATCTGGTTTCTGATGAATTTACCCGACTCAGTTAGCATATCCATATCCCAGCCGCCCCATTCATTTGCATTTGGTTTCACTGCTGAAGCGGACTCATCTTTATCAGCTATTGACCAATTGCACCACGAAATTTTATATTTATCTAAAAATTCAAACCAGCGTAGCGTTTCTTCCAAATCAAGTTTTCCATCCCCGGAAGCAGGGCATGTACCAAATTCAGTTACTACTAAGCACAAACCTTTGTCAAGTGCAATTTGTGCAATATCTCTCAATTCTTGCTTATGAGTAGTGGCATAGAAGTGCAAGGTGTAGGCAATGTTTGGTTTGTTGATAGGGTCTGCTGCTGCTGCATCTACTAATTGAGACCATTGTGGAGTACCCACTATTATTATATTGTCTGGATCATAGTGACGTATGGTGTCAATTACTTGTTGTGCGTAGGGTTTGATGTTTTCACTCCAATGACTTGCTCCACCTAGAGGTTCGTTATAGATTTCATAGATGATGTTTGCTTTATCCCCGTATTTTTTAGCGATGTCTGCGAAAAAAGTTTTTGCAGCTTGAGTGTTTTTATGTGCTTCATGCGCGTGGTAATCAATGATAACATAGATCCCGTTTTTAATGCTCGACTTGATAACCACTTCCGCTTTTGCTTGTTCTTCTTTAGGATTAGTTAAATACCCACCTTTTTCAACCCCCATTGCAGCTCGAACAACGGTACATCCCCAATCTTTTTTCAACCATTTTACTGTACCTGGTGTGTAATATTTCCCTTGCCATTGGCTCCAAAAAAACGACATCCCCCGTAGTTGAACAGGTTGGTTGTGTTCATCCATAATGTAATTTCCGTCAACATGTAATTGACCATGTTTGTCAACAATACTTTCACCAGCTTGAGTTGAAAAAGCTAATGTGATTAAGAAAAGAATGAATAATGTTCTCATAGTTTATGTTTTATTTTAGTACGCTATTACAACTTGTAAAATGTTGTTTTATGATTCAATAAAAAGAAATTATTTATTTGCACATTGGTGGAAGAGATACTTACCAAAGCCCAATTAAATATCGCAATTATTTCTAGTTTTTACTTTTAATGGGCGCTATAGCTTGTTTATTCATTTAAAAAAATACGTTTGAGTTTTCTTTACTCATCCTTTCATAGCACTATTTAACTCTTTAAAATCCAACTTTCCACCAGTCATCTTGAGGTAATTGATAATGGAGAGCGCTTTTTTTAGGCGCAAGTCTGAATTTTTCGGTTTCCCGATGATGTGTAAAAGTGAACGCTGTTTGCCTATGGTAAGTAGGTGAAAAACCTTTTTTCCTTCTTCATCCTGATCAAATAGTACTTGTAACTCTTCAGGCATTGGTAAACCATATTCACTGGTGTCGGCTTTCAAATCTACTTGAATGATAGAACCTTCTTTTACACCTAGTTTTTTGTGTAGTGCTTTAGTTATATTAATAAAGTAAGTTTCATTACCTAGTGGCATTAAAGCACATTGGTATTGTGTTACCTCATTTAGAGTACAATAAACCCTTCTGCCATTTTCTTTCAAAAGCTGAGTAGATATTTCTGTAGGTACGATTACACAGTGTCCATAAACTGCTGAATTTAATTTCTTTAGTGGAGCATTAAACTTCATTTTGAATTAATTGAGCGACAATTTTAATTTAATATTGGTTTTTTACGCTATTTTCCAATAGCTTACCATTGCATAAAATCAACTACTAATTTCCGAAAACTTATATTAATGAAAGTAAGAAAGATAATTTTCATTTTACCTGCTTTATTTATTACGAATCTTGTGATCTCACAAAATAAGCCTGAGATTAATTTTAAAGAATATACTAAAAGTGGTGAATACGTTGTAAAAGGAGCTGGTTTTTATGTAGAGGAAGAATATGAGAAAGCCATTGAGCAATTTGAACTAATTAATGAAAACGATACTAATTATTCAGAGTCATTAGCCGATAAAGCTGTTTCTTATATTAAATTAGAGGAGTATGAAAAAGCGGAAAACGTTTCTAGGGAAGGGTTAAAAAGAACGACTGATGATAGACATTATCATTATAGAAATCTAGCTAGTGCGTTAGATGGTCAAAAAAAATATGACGAAAGCATTGCTGTTTTAGACCAAGGTCTGGAGGAGTTTCCTTACAACATGCATATGCGATATGCGAAGATCTTGTATTTGGATCATGCAGGAAAAAATGAAGCATGTGCTGATTTGTTAAAAACACAATTACAAGAACATCATAACTATGCAACTTTTCATTTGAAAGCGGGACTGTTGGCCTACAATGAAAAAGAGATTACCAAGACGATGATGGCGTATGGTTTCTATTTGATTCTATCACCAGGAACAGCAGGAGCAAATAACGTTCTCTATCATCTAAATGAAGCGGTAAGAAGTAAAGTTGATGATGCAGAACCAAAAGGGTTTAAATTTTCAGAGTCTGGTGATGATTTCTCTGATGTAGATTTATTGGTTAATAATTATGCAGCTTTGTCATCCAAATATAAAGTACCTTCAAAGGTAGAGTTACCGTTGATTAAACAGTTTTATTTAATGATGAATAAACTGGAGTATGATAAAAATGATCCAGGTTTTTTCATGCAATATTACGTACCAATCTATAAGAAAATTTTGAAGGAGGATAAGTTCAAAGACTTTAGCTATTATTTACTTTTATCAAGTCAAAATGCCTCACATTTAGCACAAGCTAACAAACATATTGCTGACTTAAGAGAATTCAAAACATGGTTTCAAAATGCTTTAGAAGATCAGCTAGGGAAACATACAGCCCTTTTAGAGGGCAAAGAGCAAGAAGTTCAATACTGGTACAAAGGCGATGGAACACTTGAAGCAATTGGTAATTTAAACAGCTCACAAAAACCCATTGGAGAGTTTAAGTTTTATCATGAAAATGGTGCATTATCCTCAGTTGGGAAATTTGATAGCCAGGGAGTTAAAACTGGCTTATGGGTATCGTACTACGAAAACTCGAACATCAAGGAAGAAGCTACATTAGAATCAGGGAAATTAAACGGTCCTTATAAATATTACCATGATAATGGTAACCTCTCTTATGAACTAACTTACAAGGAAGGTAAAGCTCAAGGTTTAGTGAGTTATTACAACATTTTAGGAAACAAATTTCGAGAGAGCAACTTTAAAGACGATCAACTGAATGGATTAACTACGTTTTATCATGAAAACGGAAACGTTTCACAAACAATTAGTTATAAAGACGGAGTTTTGAATGGTAAATACGAAAACTTCTTTGATCACAATCAACTAGAAGAAAAAGGCCAATTTAAGGAAGGAAAAAGAATTGGAGCCTTCGAATCGTATTATGGTGACGGTACACTCGAAGCCAAGTATTCATACAATGAAGACGGTTATTTTGACGGATTATATGAGTCTTATTTCTACAACAAAAATCTTTATAAAAAAGGGAAGTATGCTGAAGGAACTCAAATTGGTGAGTGGGAGTTTTTTCATAGAAACGGTCAACCATACAAAAAAATCAATTTCGATGAGTCCGGTAAGCAAACTGGTGAAATCAAAGAATTCGATATTGATGGAAAACTATTTTCACTCGTGGAAACCAAAAAAGGAAGCATCATCGCTTATCATTATTATTCAAAAGAGGGGAAAGTGATTCATGAAGATGAAAGAAAAGGTAAGAAAATTTACTACAAGGAATATTCACCTGCAGGTGTTTTGTTAGAAGAGGGTTTGTATGACGATGATTTAAAACAAGGCGAATGGAAATCCTATCATTCGAATGGTGTTTTGTCTGCTACCAACAACTATGAAGAAGGGGAATTAGTGGGGCCCCATTACAGTTATCATGAAAGTGGTAAACCCAATGGTGTTTATCAATATGTAGACGGAAAAGCCAATAGTAACTTTGTGTTTTACTTTGAAAATGGTGAAAAAAGTCGGGATGGTTATTATATCGATAATGACTGGGCAGGGGAGATCGTTGATTATTACCGAAATGGTGAAATTGAAAGTAAAACATATTATTCTGATGGTGAAAAAGTGGGTAAATATTATGAATATGATGCAAAAGGTGTGTTGAGTAATACTCAAACTTTAGATAAAGGTTATTTGGTAGCTTATTCGGAGTATGATACCACTGGAAAACTAATTAACACCGTAGAAATGCCGCACGGTAATGCTCAGTTTAAGTTTAATTACCCCAACGGTAAAGTGTATAAAGAACAACATTATGTAAATGGGAAAGCGGATGGCATTTTCACCTGGTATTATCCAACGGGTCAAATTTCCACACAAGGGGCTTTTCATAATGGAAATAAACATGGCGAGTGGGTATGGTATCATCTCAATGGAAAAGTGCGAGAAAAAGGGACTTACTTTTATGGCAATAATGAAGGCAAGTGGACTAAATATTATGATAATGGGGTGATAAGCAGCGAATACAATTATGCTTACGATGAGTTAGAAGGTGAAGTGAAGTATTATTTCCAAAGTGGTAAGCTTTCACAAACAATCACTTATTATGAAGGGCTAAAACATGGTGAGACTGTCTTTTATGATGAATCAGGTGAAATTGGACACATTAGAAATTATTCTAAAGGAAATATAGTGTCATACACCTATCTGGACAAAAACGGAAATCCAGTTCCACCAATTCCTGTAATTGGGCAAACTTCCAAGGTTGAAACTTTCTATAAAAATGGTCAGATGTCACGAAAGTATCAGATTAAAAATGGCTTGTTTGAAGGGGAATACATTAAGTATTATCCAAGCGGAGCGTTAAAAGGGAAAAATTTTTACAAAGATAATCTTGAAGATGGGGAAAGCATTGAGTATTATGAGAATGGTAAAATCAAGTCAAAAGAAACACTGGAACTTGATTCAAAGAACGGAACGCAGTATTATTATTATCCGAATGGTCAATTGAAAGAAACGAATGAATTTATTTCAGGCATTTTATTCGGATGGACCGTACATTATACTGAATCAGGTAAAATAAAACAAAAAGTAAAATACCGTGATGGTAGTGTCGTTGAAGTCGTGAACTTATAGGCGTAGTTGGTGTGAGAAAAATAATTCTAATTTTAAGTATTCTTCCGGTTGTTGCATTTTCTCAAGTCCTGCATGAGGACTTAGTGAAGTACAAAAAGTTATATCCCGAGCGAGCAAGAATAAACATTAATTCAACCACAAAGGTAGAGATAAGCTTTAACGCTAAGGATAGTCTGGACATTATTACAAAAGTTTACGAAGAAAATATCTTTACGGATAAGCGTGCAGCTGCCAGCAATAAAAGAAGTGTGCAAGACTCCTATTTTTACCGTGTAAAAGACATCGAAGCAACTACACTTACTCCCGTAAAAGAGACAAAATATAAAAAGTATAAAGTCAAAGACTTTGAAGAGAAAGCAGTACTTGGTCGCTCAATTTTTTTTGACGACTCTAAAAACATCAGTTTTGAATTTCCCATGATGCGGGAAGGGAGCAAAACAATTTTAGAATACACTACGGAATCACACATGCCTTATTTATTACGGCCATTTATTTTTGGCGAATACACCGTAGCAGAACATCAAGAGTTTGAGTTCAAACATCATAAAGATATCAAGGTTAATTTTCGAAAATTTAATGGGGCAGATACGCTTGCCAAGTACACGAAAGTTATTGATGGTGATGATATCATTCATACTTGGGTAGTTAATAACCAAAAACCGTTAGAATATGAATCTCAGACTCCTTCGTTTTTATCTCTCATTCCTCATATTTACCCTGTTATCGAAGAATATACAATTGATGGGAAAACTACCACGGTATTAAAAACCGTTGAGGACCTCCATAATTGGTATAGTCAATTATTAGCGATGACTATTATAGAAGAAAGCGAACAAATTAAAACCACGGTTGATTCGTTGTTAGTAGGTGCGAGTTCTGAATTAGAGAAGGTAGAACGCGTGTTCGAATGGGTACAAAAAGAAGTAAAATACATTGCTTATGAAGATGGATTAGGTGGTTTTGTCCCAAGAGCACCTGATTTAGTGCACAGTAGAAGATACGGTGATTGTAAAGACATGGCCTTATTGCAAGTTGAAATGTTAAAAGCTGCAGGAATAGATGCCCATGTGGCGTGGGTCGGAACTCGTGACAAACCTTATCGGTATGAAGAGTTGCCTGCACCAGGATGTGACAATCACATGATTGCGGCTTATCGCGATGCTTCTGATAAGTGGTACTTTTTAGATGCAACAGGTACATACAGTCCATTTGGTTACCCTTCTGAATTTATCCAAGGTAAAGAGGCATTAGTCCATTTAGATGATAAAACGTTTGAAGTGGTAGAAATTGAACGGGTATCACAAACCAAAAACCTCTCTAAGGATAGTCTTTCCTTGTCAATTGATGGTTTAAAGCTAGTTGGGAGTGGACAAGCAACTTATACTGGCTACATCTTATCCGACATTAAATATGGCATCATCGGGGAAGATAGTCTTGACCGTACGGAAACGTTTAAAGCAATGCTGGAAAAGGGCAGTAACAAATTCTATTTTACCTTGGGTGATTATAATTTATCATCTAATGTGGGTGAGGTAAACTATTCGTTTGAAGTACGCGATTACATCAAACAAAATGGTAAAGAACTTTACTTAAACTTAAATCTTGATCGCATCCTCTCTGAAAATAAAATTGATGATAATAGAAAAAACCCAATCGAACTCGATTTTAAAAAGCGGTTTGTCTGTGAGTTTTATTTAGACTTAGGAAAACATCGTGTAAAGTACCTTCCTGCTGGAAAGTCAGATCAATCGGATGAACGTTGGAATTATAGCCTGAACTACACACATGATAAGGTGAATAACAGGATTGTATACAACCTTGAAATCAACCTTAATGCACTGGATATAACCCTTAGTGAGTTTAACGATTGGAATAATTTCGTGAAAACGGTATCCAAATCTTACAAAGAATCAATAGTTTTAGAAAAAATATAAATACATCCTTATGCGCTTATCGGCTTCTGTTTTAATCATTTTCATTTTTTTTATCTCCTCTGGTTTTGCTCAAAATTTACCTCTTCAATATGCGGATTATAAACTAAAAGCTAATCCTACCTATGAAAAAGTAGAACAGGGAGAGGAAAACGAAATTGTTATCAAACAATTTCAAGTAAGGGAGTTTTTTAGAAAAGATGGCTCATTTAATGAAAGTCAACTAGTACATCGTAGAGTGCGTGCCATCACTGATAAAGGTGTAGAAAGTAATAACAAAGTTTACATTCCTCTAAATGAATCCGTGGAACTAGTAGCTTACGAAGCTCGGGTTATTAAGCCTTCTGGAGATGTTATTAACCTAGGAAAAGATGCTATAAAAGAGGCTTATGACGAAGAGTCTAAAAGAAAGTACAAGTACTTTGCCTTTGATGGCTTGGAGAAGGGAAGTGATGTAGAGTTCTTTTACCGTTTAGATAGAATAGGTGGAAGCAACTATTTTGGTGTTGTACTTTTCTTACAATCTTATGAACCTAAGTACAATGTGACCCAGGAAATCATTATCCCTTTGGACTTGAGTTTTAAATTCAAATCGTATAATGGGCTTCCAGAAATGAATTTGGATACCACGGTTACGGACAAAAAAAAGTATGTGATTCATGTCGATAAGATTCCTGCTTTCAAGGAGCAGAAAAGTTCATTTGATGAACCGAACATGATGTACTTTGTCTATAAATTGGATAACAGCACAGCAATTTCTTATGGTATCGCTTCTCAAAATTATTATGCTCAGATGTATGAGAACATTTCAAAGTCAGATAAGAAGATAGTTTCTAAGTTGATTAAAGACATTAAGCCCAATTCCAAAAGTGAAGAAGAAAAAGTAAGGTCAATTGAAAATTACATTAAAACTAATTTTACAATAGTCGATAATCCAAATCCGCAGTTAATGGACTTTGATTTTATCTATGAAAACAAAGTGATGAATAAAAAAGGCGCCATGATGCTTTTTGCTAACATTTTTAAAAAACTAGAAATCGAGACGCAGTTTGTTATTACTTCTAACCGTACAGAAGTACCATTTGACGCTGATTTTGAATCTTATAATTTTTTACAAGAAACCATGATGTATCTACCTAAACTGGATAGCTACATGGCTCCATCCAATGCGTTTTATCGTTTAGGATATATTCCAGCAGTATATACCAATACATACGGTTTGTTTATTCGTGAAGAAAAAATTGGGGACTATACAACAGGTATTGGAAAAGTAAAAATGATTAACCCACCACTTTCTGAAGCAAGTCAATCTAATATCTATGCGGATATCACCTTTGATGCATCCTTTGATGATCCAACGTACCACATTCGATGCGAAGTAACTGGTTATAATGCGGTGGGTACGCAACCCTATTTTGAGTACATCAAAGAAAAAGAAAAACAAGATGAAGTAGCTAAGTCCCAATTACAATATATAGATAGTGAAGCTGAAGTTGAAAACCTAAGTTATAAAAACGAAGGGGCAAACAACTTTGGAACTAAGCCTTTCATTGTTGAAGGGGATTTAGAGTCTGATAAGTTTTTAGAAACGGCAGGAGAGAAGGTGCTTTTTAACCTCGGTCAAGTGATTGGTCCACAGATGGAACTGTACCAAGAAGGTAAACAAGACTACCCTATTCAGCAGGTATATTGTCGTTCTTACCACCGAGAAATCAACTTCAATATCCCAGAAGGTTATACCGTTCAAAATTTGGATGATATCAATATCATAGAAGAATTCACTACAGCTGATGCTGATCAACCAGATTTAGTGTTTAAAAGTAGCTACACAAAAGAAGGAAATACTGTAAAGGTAGTCATTGACGAATATTATGATGTGTTGGATTTACCAAAAGAGGATTTTGATGACTACCGAAGAGTAATTAATGCTGCTGCTGACTTTAATAAGGTAGTACTGATATTGACAAAATAGTAGATCACGTTTTAGCGAGTTCTTCTATTATTAAAAAGATTTAGATGTTATTATTGACTATATTTTATTATTTGTCAGGGCTAATAGTGTTATAAATGGATTCAGCAATTACAACGCGGTGAATAACTTTTGAGTAGAGTTTATGCAACTTGTTTTCAAATGGTGATGACAGAAATGTAAGATTTTGTTGATTAAACATATAAAATGTGTTTGGTGATTTTAATAGTATGTTTTTTACGTTTTAGTAGTTTGTATAGATTAATAATCAGGTGTTTACAAAATTTTAGAGATAATTTAAATTGCATTAATACATTTATATATTATGTATATATTGGAGTATTCATAGATAAAAGAACATGTTAAAAATGTGTAGTTTTTTTATTATCTTATTTTTTTGTTCCTGTGTGAAACAACCGCAGCTATTGTCAGAAAGCAGTACAAACTCAACTGAAGGAAGTGGTTTTTACTCATTTATTTTTGACTTTAAATCCATAGATACTTTAGGAGCTTTTCAAATTACTTTAGCAAATGCAACTTTACATTCAGGAGTCCCATTAAAAAAAAGCAATAATCATATTGAGTTAGAAGAAGCCCGATTGCAAGCCTATTTCAAAACTAAGAATCAGCTGGTTGATTCGGTTTTTTTTGAAAACCCGTTACTTTACAGATTTGAAGTGTATAAAGATGAAAAATTTGAAACCGGGGTTATTCAAAAAGATGCTTCATCCATTATGCTCCGCGTAAATCAAACAGCTATAGATGAAATTCAAATTGTAAAAGAAGATTCCGTTTTATTTTTATTTAAAGTGCCATAACATGAAAAAAATACTACTATTAATTTGGGTATGTTCGTTTTTGAATTCGTTTTCACAATCATTCCCTGTAGAAGATATTTACGTCACCGGACCCGATTCCAACCGTATCGTATTCGTGTTCTTAGGTGATGGTTACCTCGCATCACAACAAGACAAATACATCAGCGATGTCAATAATATGGTGGATGAACTGTTCAATAAATCTCCTTTTTTAGAATATAAAAACTTCTTTAATGTCTATGCAGTAAAAGTGCCTTCCAATGTTGAAGGAGCCTCTACCAACCCCTCAAATTTAATTGATAATTATTTTGGGAGCGCATTTGGTGTAGGCGGAATCACTCGTTTGTTGGTGCCACAAAAATCATCGAAAGTATATCAGGTACTTAATGCTAGTTTTCCGAACTACGACCAAATTTTGATGATGGTTAATTCCAGCACCTATGGTGGTTCGGGTGGAACCATCGCAACGATGTCTACGAATTCACAATCAGGCGAAATTGGTATTCATGAAATAGGGCATTCCTTTGCTAACCTTGCCGATGAGTATTATTTCAGAGTGCAAGAACGTCCCAATCAGACCAGCGAATCAGATCCTACTAAAGTGAAATGGGCTTCTTGGGTTAATCTGAACAGTGTTGGCGTATATCCTCATGCAGAAAATACTACGCAATACCGGCCACATCAAAACTGTGAAATGCGGTATTTAAATAGAAAATTCTGTTGGGTGTGCCGCGAAGCCTTTGTTGATAGATTTTACACCTTAATTTCTTCCATCGACCAGTATACACCAGCATCAACACATGTGAATGTGTCTCAGGAAAGTGTATTTAGTATTGAGGTAGTTGAACCTGATCCTAACACCTTAAAAATCAACTGGACCTTAAACGGGGAAGAATTAGCATCGGATGTGAAGTCAGTAGATTTAGGTAACCAAAGCTTAGACTTCAATAATACTTTGATTGTAAATGTATTGGACACCACCTCTTTTACTCATAAAACAAATCACGTTACACAGAATACAAAAACCGTAGTCTGGTCAATTGCTAATGATGTAACAGGTACCAGCATTTCAACGATAGAAACGTACTCGAGTAGGTTATCGGTGTACCCGAACCCTGCACGTGAAAAGATTCAGATTCAATTGGATACCGATTTTAAAGGAGCAGCAACGTGGGAGTTATGGACTACCGCTGGCAGAAGGATAGATGAGGGATTGCTTAACGCCAATTCAAACGATTCCGCAGAGGTTATTTTCTCAGATTACGAAGAGCTTCCTTTGGGAGTCTATTTTGTAAAAGTAAATTTGGGAACGAATGTGCTTACGCGGAAAGTAGTGGTGGAATAGTTTCGAGGGATAGTTCAAGCGTCCACTTGGACTTAATAGCGTACTAGATGATTGCTTGTGCCACTGAATTAAAAACTTGAATCATTTTTTCTGTAATGAAATTTCAATTTGAACGCCATAGCCAGTTTCAGTAGGGGACTGCACTAACGTTGCTTCAGTGGCATTTTTTTCAGAGTTTTTAGTTGCATCTCCAAAGGTAACATCAAATAAAAATTCGTTTTCAATCGACAGCGTAAATTGATTTGTTCGTACAAAGCCGTCATTGACTTTGGATGCCTCAAGACTCCAGAGGCTATTTCCAGAATACGTAGTATCGTTTCTAACAAAGTTATAATCAACTTTACTTTCCATGAAATGAAAGGTACCCAATTGACCTTCTTCGGCTATTGTTTCATCAGGAATAAAACCATTTTCTAAAAACTCGCCATAGATGGAGTTGATAGCCACCACATTCCACTCACCTTCCAGCGAATTGACCGCTTGTTTTTCATCTTTTTCGCAACTGGTAATGGCAAAAAACGAAAAAGCTAAGAAGAGTAGGTGAGCTGTTTTTGGGATGGTTTTCATTCGCTTTTTTTGATATTAGGTTATTGTGAAATATGAGGGGATGTTTGTTCTTTAGGATAGACGTCTAAACAAGGAGAGAAACACTATCCCAGCTTTGGTTTATTACATGATGTTACAACCTTTTTTATTTTTTAATACTATCTAATATAATTGTCAAATCAATAGGATTTTCTTTGATGTACTCAACATATTTTTTATTGAACTTTAATACTGAAGCTTTAGTGGTTAATGGTTTCCAATTACTATCTTTTTTAAACCCTTCTTCGGAAATTTTAGGGTTGTAAAAGTCGATATCATCTACGAGTGAGTCTGGAGAGAAAAAAACGATTTGTTCTTCTTGTATGAATTCCTCAATTGAACTGTATTTTTCTTCTTTCATTTCTGATTCCGTTAGTTCAACTAAACACTCGCCACAGAGTTTGTTATTTTTTGTGAGGGTTTTGTAACCACAAACTGGACAAGTAACAAACTCTGTTTCTTCAGTTGGTATAAGTTTAGTATTCGAGTAGTTAAAATGAATTAATCTTATAGCCAAAGAAGAAAATATTATAAAAGCACCAAGTGTCACTCCTTTAATCAAAGTCGATTTATCTTTAACTATTTGATTTAGTCCGAATCCAACTAACCCTCCAATACCACCGAATAAACCACCATATAGGATTTTCGTTCCATTATCGTTGGAGAAATACTCTCCAATGTTCATAAAAATCACTACAGGAAATACTACAAAAACAATAATCCAAATATGTCCTTTATCTATATCTTTTTTTGACATTTTTTATATTTGCTGGCAACCATTGAATACAAGTCATAGCTCGTATATCTTATTATATTTTCAGTCACAATGTAACTAAAAAATTCATCAAAAAGCCGTTAAAAAACCAACCCCTTTGTCCGTATTCGGATTTATTAGATTAAAGGATTGTGGGATTTTTTCATTCAATCATCCCCCAATCCAAAAATCCCGATCCAGACAATTTGCTCTTGATGATTATTTTACGCAACATCATTAGTCACCTAATAAATCAAGTTTTCGGGGAGTTGGTTGTCGTAGGTATCGTAATGGGCATTTTGTTTTTCGGATGTCTTAGTCGTTTTATCTCTAAGCTTTTTGTACCAAAATTTATCAGTAAACCTTTGTCTAGTTTATAAGCAACCAAGTAATTCAGCCCTTGAGCTAAGTGCACGTCTTCTGTTTTCGTGACCGCTTTGAGTTCTACCATCACTTCATTTTCTACTAAAAAATCTACCCTTCTGGTTCCAACATGTACATCTTCATAATAAATCTGCATTTCCAACTCTCTGGCGAAACCTAGTCCGGCTTTTTCCATCGCAATGGCTAAACAGCGTTGGTAAATCACCTCTTGAAAACCATTGCCCAAAGTCGCATGCACATGCATGGCACAGCCTATGATTTTATAAGTAAGTTCGTCTTCAATTTTTTCCTTTTCCATATTTTAAAAATCTTAATGTTAAAAATATCATCTAAAAGAACAGCAGAAAGATATCAATTCAAAATGTCAGTAGTTGAATTTATTAGATTTAAGGATTATTAGATTTAATTGTTTCGTCTTCAATTTTTTAAATCCCAAAATCCCCCAATCCAAAAAATCCCGATCCAGACATCGTTACTTCCTCCTCACCACACCTCTAACTGCCTCCGACTCCAACGGATTCTCTGGCCATGAGTGTTTTGGATAGCGCCTTTTCAGGTCTTTTTTCACGTCAAAGTATGTGTTGTCCCAAAAGCTTCGCAGATCGGAAGTCACTTGCACTACTTTGTAGCCCGGGGAGAGTAAGTGCATCAGTACACTGTTATTTTCATTGTTAATCGTTGGTGTGTCTAGGAGTCCAAAACATTCTTGCAACCGTACCGCTAACACGGGTTGTGTGCCATCTGGTTGGTAGGTGATGCGTATGGTTGATCCACTGGGAACCGTGAGTTTTTCGGGGACTAATTGGTTTACGCTCGCTTGTTGTTCTGGTGTTAAACTATACTGAAGGATTTCTTTGATATCCAGTTTTTTGAGTGCTTCAGGCGTTCGAATGTTGGTGAGATAAGGTGATAGCCATGATTCACAATCGAGCAAAAGGGCTGGAGTGCTTACATCAGGCCAGTTTTCGGAGGGATTCCACTGGCGCAAACTTAAAATTCGTGCTTGCCATTGAGCGACCTCATCATTAAAATTAAGGAGTGTTTTACCTTCTTTTTTAATCGCCTCACAGATGGCATTGACCAAAAAGCTTTCGTCTGGGTCGGGGTGTGGCGTGCTTTGAAGGATAATGCTCCCTATCCGTAAATCGCGTGATGCAATTAACCCACCATGATGAGTGTCCCATTCGATCACGTCTTTTTGTTTAACCAGCGGGCGCAAATCCTGCGGGTTGAGTGGAGAAGCCATATAAATCTTTCCAACCCCATCACCAGCATTGATGCTCGACACGGCTAACCACGCTTCATGCGCTAAATCATCCTTATGAGAGAAGGAAGCATACTTTCCATTCGCTAGCTGAAATTGGGAATTGTTACCCGGCCGTGCACAGGCAATGCGCTCAGGGTATGCATAAGCTAACAACAATCCTGTCTCATAGGGATCAAAAGTGGTATTAACAGCTTCAATGGCGAAGAGTCTTCTGTAGGACTCAGCTACTTTTTCAATAAACCGAAAGTTGTTACTTCCCACTTTATCGGAGCGGTAGCGCCTGAGTGCTTCAATGCGTAAGTTGATATCGATGCCAGCATCACGAGGAAGCGGATCCCGTTCGTCTATCAAGGCAGCAATGTCTGTTCCCAGGGGTAATAAATCAGCCGATTCCGCCATTGTTAACATGTGCGCAATGCGTGGGTGACAAGGTAAGCGATGAATCGCCTCACCATGTGGTGTGATTTTGTTGTTTGCTAAGGCATCCAGTTGATGCAATAAGTCAGCAGCTTGTGACAATGCAGCGCGGGGTGGGGGTGTCAGCCAACAGAGTTGATGAGCATCTGTTTTGCCCCACTTTGCTAAGTCTAGCACCAATGAAGCTAAATCCGTTTGCATGATCTCAGGCACGCGGTGTTCGTCCATACGGAGCTGAGTCGCTAATGACCACATGCGGTAACATACCCCCGCACTTAAGCGACCTGCACGTCCGGCACGCTGATCAGCAGCGTCTTTGGAAATTTGTACGGTCTCCAACCGTGAAAGCCCTGTTTTAGGATCAAACTTAGCTGTTCGGCCAAAACCGGTGTCAACCACTATTCTGATTCCTTCAATGGTTAAACTCGTTTCAGCAATGGAAGTCGCCAGAACCACTTTTCGCTTGCCTGATAGATCTGGCATAATGGCTGCCCACTGTTTATTTTGAGGCAACTGTCCATAGAGCGGATGAATAGCTACATCTGTTAATTGCCTTCGAAGAATTTCTTCTGTTTTACGAATTTCACTTTCACCAGGAAAAAAGACCAAGACATCGCCTTCATGCTCTTTCATTGCTTTAATTACTGTTTTGGCTGTAAGTTCTGGTAGAAGGTACTGATCTTGTTCACCCGTGTAATGAAAATCCACCGGAAACAATTTACCCTCGCTTTCGATGGTGGGAGCATTCTCCAATAATTGGGAAAGCAAGGTCATATCGAGTGTGGCGGACATCACTAAAATCCGTAAATCGGGACGTAGTATTTGTTGTATTTCGCGACACAAAGCCATGGCGACATCTGCATGAATACTGCGTTCGTGAAATTCATCAAAGATGACTAAGCCAATGTCTTCGAGTGCATTGTCGTTGTGAATCAGTCGAGTGAGAATTCCTTCTGTCAACACTTCGATTTTGGTTTCCGAACAAGTTTTATTCTCAAAGCGCACCCGATAGCCGACCGTTTTTCCTACTTCTTCTCCAAGCAATTCTGCCATTCGAAGTGCAATGGTTTTGGCTGCCAATCTTCGCGGCTCAAGTAGGTATATTTTTTTACCTGCTAACCACGGTTCGTTTAGCAAGGCCAAAGGAACCAAGGTACTTTTACCCGCACCAGGAGGAGCTTTGAGTATTACAGACTGATTATTGTTTAAGTCACTTATTACCTGTGGGATAACATCTTTTACTGGAAGTGAAACTGTAGAATAATCGAAAAGCAAATTATGAATGGATTTAATGGAAACATAAAGTTAAAAAAGACTGGGAGTTTTTTGAATGAAGATAAAGATTCTGTGATGAGTAAATACATCAAATTGACCTTTAATTTCAGGTGCTTTTTTGTTGAAAATTATTACCCGTCTACAATAGTGTAGTTTATCTCTACTAGAAGCTTCCGGCTTAAGCCATCCAGGCTTTTCCTTTTTCATTGATGGCAACTAAAACAAAAATTTAGACGATCAGGTCTATTAGTGTTAACGACACCAGGACGCACATTTTATATCCCTTACACCAACCCAAATCGCCATATGAAACGCAAAAATTATAAAAAACTAAGCTTGCCTGTAAATTAAAGATCAATCAGATAAATAAATTAGGAAGGGTAGAGTGCCGTGTTCACTTTGTTAAACATTTGCTTGTAGTTAGAAAGACAATTATTAAGCGAGAATTCGCAATCATTTTTAATCCATGGATTGAATTTTGTCTATTTTGATATGTTATTCTTATAAAAAAGAAAACCTTTGTGGGATTTGTAGAGTGAAAACATGCACATTGATGTATACACTTTCAAATTTCTTGGGTGAGTTAATAATTAAAAGTTGTTTAAAAAAGGTATAAAAGTTTTACTGATAGCAATAAAATGGTTGGTGATAATCGTCCTTAGTTGCGTGCTATTGCTATTTATTGGATTAAATATACCAGCTACACAACGTTATATAGGAAAACGAGTTACCTCATTTTTAGTAAAAAAAACCAATAAAGAAGTACGAATAGGGCAAGTAGGATTGAATATTTGGGCTGAGCTGGCTTTAAAAGATGTGTATGTACCCGACAATAACAATGACACACTCGTTAGTTTCGAGTATGTAGCTGTGGATATACATTTGTGGGATTTATTCCACAATACGATTCACTTGGAAGAAGTAACAGCTGAAAATTTATCCTTTCATATTTTTAAAAATGAACAGGACAGCTTATATAATTTTAATTATCTCATTACTGCATTTTCTGGTCCCGATACGTCAACGACACAACAAGATACTTCTTCTAGCAGCGGAGGAGGGGGACAATTTTTAATCGATGAAGTTCAATTAGAATCGGTGAGAGGGGATTATGCTGATGCTGTTTCAGGATTATACTTTCAAGGTGATATAGGTACTTTAGAGGCAACAGCCGATGAGTTTGATCTGGATAAGCAGAAAATATTTTTGGACGAGGTACAGTTAAAAAACACCACATGGGGTCTTGAGCAACGTAAACTTTCACCAGAGGATACAACAAGTAATGAACCGTCACAGTGGTTAATTGCAGTAGAGGAATTGATTATTGAACAAACAAAAGGGCATTACATCAGTCCACCGAGTGGTATGTATCTGTATCCGGACATCAACTATTTGCTAGCCACTAAAGTAAAAGCTGATGTCAGTGCCATGGATTATTCAGCTGAAGAATTGGTGTTGAAGGAGAATGATATAAAATATTATGTCGGTAAAACTGTCTCTGATTCTACCCAATCCAGTGAAGTGGATTCTGCCTCCACAAGTACCCCATGGCATGTTTCCGCGGCATCAATTGAATTACAAGATAATCATCTCATTTACTTTGACTCCACTATTACTAAGCTACCTGATCACCAGTTTGACCCTTCGCACTTAAACGTCAACCATTTGACAATTCAATTGAATGATTTAGACATCTCTCCAACGTTTGTGGATGCACAACTTGAAAATTTTGCATTTGCTCTTTCAGAACAAATGGCTGTGAAATCGTTCAGTGGTCAATTTCATTTGGATTCTACTCACCTCAATTTAACTGATCAGCACCTTGAAACCAATCATACTCAACTTGATTATACGCTAAAAACTACTTTTAAAAGTTTATCCGACTTTCTTGATTCACCCGAAAATGCATTTATTAATGAATTTAAAGTAGATGGAAAAATAGGTAGGAGTGATGTTGACTATTTTTATCCCTTAGAAGAGGTGCCTGCAAGTATTCAAACTATTGCAATAAATACCGCATTGAAAGGCAAAGTAAATGACTTGACCTTATCGACTTTTAAATTGGAAAGTGAAAACCACTTAAAGGTAGATATCTCGGGTAAAATTGCTGGATTACCAGAGGTGGATGAGTTATCCTATGATTTGAAGATCAATAAGCTCATGACCAACCTACCTGCCTTGCGTGCTACAGCACAAAAACAAGTGGCTACATCAGTGGAATTACCCAGTTGGATAGACTTTAGGGGGACATTAGAAGGTACAATACAATCAGTTGATGCAGAGCTAAAAATGAAGTCACAGATGGGCTCAGCTGACATAAATGCAGACGTAAATATTGAAAAAGGAAATGAGCACTATGATGTGGCTATATCTGCTGAAGAATTAGCCGTAGGTAAGTTGACTGGACAAGACTCCTTATTGGGTAAAACAACCTTTAATTTCAGTGCAAAAGGGCATTATTTTGATCCCAATAAAATAGACGCTACAGCCAATCTCGAATTAAAAAAATTAGAGGTAGGGAAACATGTAATCACAGATGGAAAAGTATCAGCGACATGGAAAAACAAACAGCTGACTTCCAATATTCAGGTTCATGAAAATTACCTTGACTTTGTAATTAAAACAGCTGGAGAGTGGGAAAATGAATCATTGACCACCTCCAATGACATTACAATAAATGAACTCGATTTTATAGAGTTTAATCTTTCAGAAGAATCAATTGAGTTGAAAACAACTTTCAACTTAGTCACCAAAGGCATGTCATTAGAAGACTTTTCAGCGAAGACGGACATTAAAAAAGGAAACATCGTTCATGAATCAGGATATTATAGTTTTGCTCCCGCAACAATAAATCTATTGCTTAAAAAGGAGTCTTCTTCTATCGTCTTGGAATCACCAATAGTAAATGTTGACTTTGAGAGCTCATTTAACATTGAGAAAATGCCAGATGTGATGAAACATCAGTTCAGTCATTATTTTGAAATGAGTGATTCAGTCATCTTAAAGGAACACGATGGGAACGAATTTACCTTTTCTCTGGAAATCGTCAACGAACGAATATTTGAAGAAGTATTGATACCCGGATTAGAAGAGATTAAAATCAACACCATTAAAGGAAGTTATACTTCCTCCACGCATAACCTCATGCTAAATGCTGATATTCTGCACTTAAAATACAATGATATTTTGGTTGATTCGATGACTTTTGACATGAGTTCAGATATTAATACACTTTCTGCCAAGCTCAATGCTAGTCAACTTAAAGCGGCAGGTTACACCTTCTTTTACCCCAAAGTCGTTGCGGAAGCAACTAACAATGAATTAAATATAGCCGTCCAGTTAGCGAATGAACAGAAAGAAGAGAAGTTCGGAATTGAAGGTGTTTTAAAGAAGATAGAACAAGGTTACAGTTGGCATTTACTTGAAGATGGTTTGATGCTTTATTACGAACCGTGGAAAGTTTCACCCAATAACGAATTAATCTATTTAACAGATAAAAATTTAGAGGTTAATAATTTTAAAATCAGCCATGGTAATCAGTCCATCACGGCAAACAATACGCAAGAAAAGGGGGCTAAAATTGACTTCAATAACTTTACAATTGAAAACCTCTCGGCAATCGTTTTTTCAGATGATCAGTTGATTGCTGGACGTATCAACGGTAGTCTTTTCGTGGATGTGCAGCCTGGAAATGTTGCATTGAGTTCAGACATCTCTATTAAACATTTTGCCTATGCCGGTGATACACTCGGAAACATTGATTTAAAAGTTACTAATCCTGAAACAGGTACCTATAAGTCTACTTTTGAAATCTCAGGAAATAATCAGTTGAATGGAAATATAAGTTATGTCATGGATACAGATGACATCAATGGACAACTTGATTTAAAACAGCTTAATCTAGCTACTGTTGAAAGTTATGCCGGTGGAGCAGTAAAAGACTTAAGTGGTAGTGCAAAAGGAAATGTAAGTGTATCAGGTAAGTTAAACAAACCTGATTTCAAAGGACAACTGACACTAAATGATGCTTCTTTTCACTTAAATGCTGTTAATAACACGTATAAAGTAGAGAAGTCAAAGTTAAATTTTTCGCAAAGTGAACTCATCTTAGAAACCCTTCAACTGAAGGATAAAAAAGGAAACAAGGCAACAGTAAATGGCTCTGTCTCATTAGAAAACTTTTTCCCTAACAAACTTAACATAGACGTTTCAACAAAGGAATTCCCCATATTGAATACAAAACCCTCTGATGAGTTGTTTTATGGAAATGTAGCCATGACAAGTAAAATTCATATCAGAGGAACATATGAACTTCCAGAAATCGAAGCAAAATTATCTTTAACTCCAGGCAGTGATTTTACTATTGTTGTTCCAGAAGAGGAAGTACAAACAGAAAGTTATGAAGATGTGGTAGAGTTTGTGGATTTTAGTAGTCCTTCAAAACCCATAGAACAACAAGTTGTTGAAACAGCAAAAAGTGAAATTTTAGGGATTCAATTAAATGCCAGAATCGAAATAAATCCCGATGTGACCTTACGTCTTATTATAGACCCGATAGCAGGTGATTACCTTGAAATTCGAGGAGACGCTTACCTAACCTATGAACTTAATACTGGAGGCGGCATGAAGTTGACTGGTTTATATACCGTGAAAGAAGGACATTATCAAATGACCTACTACAACATCATAAAGCGTAGATTTAGTATTCAAGAGGGGAGTACTGTTACTTGGTCAGGAGATCCTTATAATGCCCGAGTCAATATTAAAGCTGAATATTCCACTAAAGCTTCACCACTTCCATTGGTGCAACTTCAAGCATCAGAAACAGAAAAAAATGCATTAAGAAAAAGCATTCCTGTCGATGTGATTTTACATGTAACGGGTGAAATGCTTTCTCCAGAGCTGGATTTCAACATTGAGCTACCGACATTCAATGGCAGTGGTTTAACAGGGAAGGTTAAAACGAAATTAGAACGACTGAAAGAATCAGAATCTGAAATGAATAAACAGGTTTTCTCTTTGTTGATTTTGAACCGATTCATCCCAGAAGACCCTAGTCAGAATACGGCATCCAGTTCATTGAGCAGCTCAGCTAGAGGCAGTGTAAGTCAGTTAATTTCTGATCAGTTTAATGCACTTGCTGGAAATTACATCAAAGCGGTTAATATCAACTTTAATTTAGATTCATATACCGATTATAGTAGTGGAACCGCTCAAGGGAAAACAGACTTGGAAATAGAACTATCAAAAGCGATTTTTAACGACCGGTTAATTGTTTCCGTGGGAAGTGATTTTAATGTGGAAGGCAACGATCAACAACAGCAACAGCAAAATGTTAACAGTTTTGTAGGTGATGTAAGAGCTGAATATCTATTAACCGAAGATG
The DNA here is from genome assembly GCA_963849955.1 of uncultured Cytophagales bacterium. GTDB lineage: Bacteria > Bacteroidota > Bacteroidia > Cytophagales > JAAEPT01 > CAWFGW01. The sequence goes on from CAWKJU010000007.1 coordinate 119,988, forward strand.
GGAAATATCGGGTAAAAGTATACCGTGAAAATGAATATGCTGGAGTGATAGATGGGAATTTGACAAAAACTGGTTTTGCATTTATTCTGACTGAAGAATTTGAAACAGTTTTTAGAATAAAAGATAAATATGAAATAGAGGAAAAATATAAAAAGAAGGATGAAAAGAAATAGACTTTTGCCCCTTATTTCAGCCTTTGAACTAATACTAAAAACTGTATTAGTAGCAATCTTTTTACAAGGATGTACTGCCAATAGTTTTTTAAAGGATGGCGATAAATTCTATGGTGGGGCTACGGTGCGGGTGAAGTTAAAAGATACCAAAACAATTGAAGAACAAAATGTTGCAAAGAGTGTAGCTGAAGAACAGCTATCTCCAGAACCTAATGATGTGATTTTAGGCATGAGACCATCCGTGTGGTTCTATATGCGTGTAGATAGCACTAAAAACTATCGGGTCGTAAGCCAATGGTTAAAAAGAAAGTTTGGGCGCGAACCCGTTTTATATGACTCTAAAATTCCTAACAGAACTGTTACAGCTATAGAAAGTAAATTGTTTAACTATGGTTTTTTTAACCCTAGAGTGGAGTATAAAGTGAAAGAATCAAAACATTCAGTCGATTTAAGATATAGAATATACCCTGGACAACGCTATTATATGGATAGTATTTTTGTACTTGAAACACAAGACTCAATTTTTAACTATATCGCACAGCATAATGATAATTCACTTCTTCAAAAAGGAGAGCCTTATGAGTTAGATTTACTCAAAGAAGAACGAGTAAGAATTAGTGATAAAGTAAAGGATCAAGGCTTTTATTATTTCAGTGATGATTATATCGGTTTTAAGGTAGATACTACCAGAGGGAATGATAGTCTGGCCATCGGACTTACTTTAAAAGACGCTGCACCTGCACGATCCAAAATTCCTTATGTTATTTCAGAAGTGAATGTCTACCCCAATTACGAACTTGGTGGAGATACCTCTAAAGCAGGTAAAACCATTATCACTATTGATAGTATTAATTTTGTAGATGTAAAAGGTTTTTTCGATTATGAATTTTTAGCTGAAGCTATTTTTTTAAGAAAAGGCGATAAATATACTTCGAAGTTCCACGATTTAACTATTCGTAGACTATCTTCTTTGGATGTATTTAAATTTATTGATGTGCGTTTTACACACTCGACAACTGTAGAAAATGGACTCATCGTGGATGTGTTTTTAACACAATTATTACCTCAATCCATTCGGGTAGAAGTAGGAGCCTCCTCTTCCTCAAATAACTTCGTTGGTCCAGGGGTAGACGTCAACTATTCACATAAAAACTTATTTGATGGTGCAGAACATTTAACTTCTGGTGTGGGTGGTGCATTTCAAACCCAGTTTGGTAAAAATTCACAAGGAGTAAACTCCACAGAAATTAATTTTTCAAATAAATTGGTTGTGCCACGTTTGTGGATGCCGATAAATTTCCCACTCGAAGAGTATAAAGAATTACCTAAAACGGAGATTAGTTTAAACTATACACTTCTCAATAGAACACGGTTTTACCGGCTCCATAATGCGTTGACGGATTTTGGATATCGCTGGGATCAAAATGTTCAAAAACACCATAAACTCACTGTAGCCAGTGTAAATTATACCCGAGCTTCCCGCATTTCTGAAACATTTAATGATTTCTTGCAAGAAAATCCGGAATTAGAGAGAACTTTTAAAGAGCAACTTATCCTTAGCTCCCTATATAGCTACAGGTATTATAGCAAACCCCCATCCACATCCAAAGCGTATTGGTATGTTAACCCGTCAATTGAAGTTGCTGGAAATACAATAAATGCATTTGGCAGCCTTTTAAATACTAATCAGGAGGGACAAAGAAAAGTATTAGGAATTGTGTATTCTCAATTTGCTAAAGTAGATTTGGATTTACGGCTTTATCTTCCGTTGGCTAAAGATCGAAAAATAGTCTGGCGATTTTTAGGAGGAATAGGGGCTGCCTATAATAACTCAACAGTGTTACCCTATTTAAAACAATATTTTATTGGTGGAAGCAATAGTATCAGAGCCTTTCAAGCACGATCGTTAGGTCCCGGAACTTATTCAGGCGAACCCAATAATAATGGTTTATTAATTGATCAGTCGGGGGAAATTAAGTTAGAGTCGAATATCGAATACCGTACTGGCATATACAGGTTTATTAAGGGCGCAGTATTTATAGATGCAGGTAATATATGGCTTTTACGAAAGGATGAAGAGCGAAAACCTGGGGGTGAGTTTTTGCCTGATAAATTCTTAAATCAATTGGCTATTGGTACGGGTGTGGGTTTACGATTAGACTTTACCTACTTTATTTTAAGAGGAGATTTAGCCTTTCCACTTCGAAATCCTACCTTACCAGAAGGTGAAAGATGGCTCATTGATGAAATTTCTTTCACAAAAAAATGGCGACAGGATAATCTGGTGTTGAATATTGCAATTGGTTACCCATTCTAATAAAAAAAGGCCTGTAAATTACAGACCCTTTTTCAACCAAACCAAACCTAAAAAACCTTTACTTATTCATCTTTCGATTTCTTTTTTGAGCATTTCTTTTTGCAGTTAGCCTTGCCAACCTTTTTTCCTTCGTGCATTTTTTTCATTTCCTCTCGATGTGCTAACCACTTGGTATATTGTTCCGCAGAGAGAATGCTTTTCATTTCATTATTAAAAGCTTCGTGGTTCGCTTTTCGTTGTGCTTGCATCTTTTCGTGTTGCGAGCTCATCACTGTTTTCACTTGTTGTTGTTGCTCTGCGGAAAGTGATAATGATTCCGTCATTTTCTCTATTCTCATTTCCATTCTATCCGCATGATGTCCGCCTTTTTTATCTGTTTTTTGAGAGGTTGCATCTTGAGCATAAGTTGCAAATGATATTGCGATGATAGCGATGCTTAAAATTATTTTTTTCATGTTGTTATTTCGTTTTGTTCGGGTTTATAGATGGACGAGAAGAGAAAAGGTTTAATCATCGAAAATATTTTTTCTTGTTCCGCAAAAGTATTTTTACCTTTCAACTCAATTTAAAATTGTCACCTTATGATTTGCACCATAGTACATGTTTGGGTTAAACCAGAGTTTAGAGATGCATTTATTGCGGCTTCAAAAAAAAATCACGAAAATTCAATAAAAGAACCAGGAAATGTTCGGTTCGATTTAATGGTTGATGCAGAGGATGAAAATAAATTTGTTTTTTCTGAAGTATACAAAACGCAAGAAGATATAGACGCACACAAAACTACTGCGCATTACCTGACTTGGAGAGATACTGTTGTTGATATGATGGCACAACCAAGAAAGGGAGTAAAACATTTTATAGTCGCACCCTTAGCGAGTGACTTATGGTGAAATCCTTTAACATAGCTTCTACACCGACTATTGTCTTTGGAGTTGGAAAACGTAATGAACTGCCCAAACTGTGTCAATCATACGGCAATTCCATTGCCCTGGTGTTAGGTAAGGCTTCTTTTACGAACTCGAAAATAGGACAGGAGTTAATTCAGAGTTTGGAAGACTACGGGATTAGCATTCATCAAATTGAAATACCTAAAGAACCTACACCAGAGCTGATTGATAAAGCTGTTGATCAACTTAAAAGCAAAGAAATTAAAGCGGTTGTGGCGATCGGTGGGGGCAGTGTGTTGGATGCTGGTAAAGCAATCGCAGCCATGTTGTGTCAGGAGGGCAGCATACTTGATTATTTAGAAGGAGTGGGGAATAAAGCAACCACAGGAAATACTTTACCATTTGTCGCTTTACCAACAACTGCAGGTACAGGAAGCGAAGCTACCAAAAATGCAGTCATATCTTCTATCGGAGAAAATGGATTTAAAAAATCCTTACGCCATGATAATTATGTGCCCAAAATCGCTTTGGTGGATCCAGAACTCACCTTGACTTGTCCTAAAGGACTGACTGCCGCAAGCGGTATGGATGCTTTTACTCAGTTGTTAGAATCCTATTTATCAACGAATGCCTCATTGTTCACAGACTCACTCGCTCTTGAAGGATTACGATGTGTTAAAAAGGGGCTATCTACAGCTGTTTTTGAAGGGGGGAATCTTGAAGCTCGTGCTAATATGAGTTATGCTGCTTTGATTTCTGGAATAACGTTAGCCAATGCCGGTCTAGGTACAGTTCACGGTTTTGCTTCATCAGTGGGTGGTTTTTTTGATATACCCCACGGCTTGGTGTGTGGCACCATGATGGGAGCAGCCAATAGGATTACGGTGGCAAATATAAAAAGCGAGGGAGAGGGAGAGTATGCCTTAGAAAAGTATGCCCAAGTAGGTAAACTGTTTGCTGAACATCATTCAAAGTCTAACGACTATTATATCGATTTTTTATTGGATCTAATTGATGACTATACCAATCAGTTTATGTTAGATAAGTTGTCAGTTTATGACGTTACCCCAGCTGATTTTGAGAAAATTATTAAAGTGACTGCAAACAAAAATAACCCGGTGGCTTTGAATGATGAGGAGTTGTATCAGGTGTTAGCGATGAGTTGTTAAACATTTTATAACTGGTGTGAAATATAATGACATTTTTCAAACCATTGAAAAAGTAGCTTTTAAGCTTTGTCTAGAACTAACTTTAGTCGACTTTATTAATACCAAAACTCCACAAGAAAGGTGATTAATTTAGGGTGAATATAATGTTTATATCGTGAATAAAATACTCAGTCTATTAGTTTTGGAAGGCAAAAAAAATCAAGGCGATTTATCAAAATGCTCTTTAGAGTTGTACATTGTTGAAGTTAATAACCAACAAATTAAAAATCGAAAACAATGGGGAAATTCAAAGATTTAGTCAATTCAGCTGATCTGGTGTTAGTGGATTTTTATGCGGATTGGTGTGGGCCGTGTAAAATGTTGTCTCCGCTTTTACAAGAAATAGCGAAGGAAAGAGGAGGTAAAGTAAAAGTGGTTAAAATTAATGTCGACAAGAATAAACTTTTGGCTACAGACATGGCCGTTAGAAGTGTGCCGACCTTGATGTTATATAAAAAGGGTAAACAGGTTTGGAAACAAGCTGGTGCTCCCCAAAAACAACAACTTCTAAGTATAATTGATAGTCACATTAACTAGCCAATCCGTAAGAAGCGACATTGTTCGGGTTGACCACTTCAATATCCAGGTTAGTAACCATTGACATCAAAGCTGCATAATTTTCTAACATAGGAGAGTCCGTAATGATAATTAATTGCTCTAATTGGTCTTCAGCAATTTTTAAAGCTTTCTGCCAGGGTTCACGAATGCTTATTTCGTAATCATCAACATCCATACAATCCCAAATCACATTAAATTTTTGAGTGCGGTTTTGGGCTAATGTGGCCTTCATTTCTTGAATATTATCCATGATTTTTTCAGAACTTAAGATTCCATCAAAATGATATTTTAAGATATTGTTAAACGCATGATTAATTGTAATTTCCATAATGAGACAGGGTTAAAGCCTACTATAATTTACTAAGGTTTGTACTGGCGATATCCACATATCGACTAATTAGGTTTAATTCAGGTTTAATAACACTGTACGTTCGATTAATAGACTAAATTTCAGATTTATCCACATATGACAGTTATAAAAGATACAAAAACAAGAAAATTAGCTTTATCATTGACCGATGAGTTAGCCATCGCGCGTACTAACCTGGCCAATGAACGAACTTTTTTGGCTTATTTCAGAACTAGTATAGTGTTATTTAGTTCTGGAATCGCCATCATTCGCTTAGAGTTTTTTGAAAAAATGTATGAGCTGGGTTTAGTATTAGTGTTTATATCACCTGTAATAATTATGATTGGTACCTATCGGTTTTGGCGGTTTAAAAAAAAGATTCACATGATGTATGAGTAGGTTTATTACGACTTTTTAGGAATCCAATATCTTTCCTCCACACCTAATTCTTTGGCTACATAGCGGCTATATACAAATAAAAAATCTGAGAGCCTATTTAAGTACTGGATGACTAAAGGGTCAATTTCCACTTCTGTATTAAGAGTTACTACTAATCGTTCCGCTCTGCGGCACACCGTGCGTGCAATATGCGTTTGAGAGATAGAAGGGTGACCACCTGGTAATACAAAGTGTTGAAGTGGTGAAAGCTCTTTTTCTAACGCATCAATTTTATCTTCAATAACGGCAATATGTTCTTGAAGTAAATCAGGTTTTTTGAGTTGAGTTTTATCAGGATCAGCGGCTAAAAGTGCACCAATAGTAAATAACTTATCCTGTATGTTTAGGAAAAAATCTAGGTGGAAGGAAGATAGTTCAAAATCGCTAACTAGTCCTATATAGGCGTTTAACTCATCTACAGTTCCATAAGCATCGATACGAATATTGGCTTTAGACACTCTTTTCCCACCAAATAGTGATGTTTCACCCGTATCTCCGCCTTTAGTATAGATTTTCATAGGGAAAGTAATCTAGTTCCAGTTATTGAAATTTTCCTGTGCGATAGCTTTACGTTCAACATATTCCTTCAGGAAATTGTCAAAGGCTGTTTTAGAAAGTTTAAATCGCAACTCTTCTAATGTAGTTTCAGCAAACACGTCCATGTATAAATCTAATGCGATTAATGTATATTGCTTTTTTAGTTCTAAGGAGGTTGGGTTAATGTCAATAGCTTCAATTAATAGATCATATGCTTTTTCTGATTGTTTTTTATAAGTATTTAAATAAGACGATTTAAATATAATAGCATCAGTGTAAAGTGGTGCTTCATTATCCAGTTGGGTAATTAAGGCTTCTACTTTTTCAAAGTTTCTTTTGGCTAAATGAGCCTTAGCTTTTAGCAAATGGACTTTGTATACATCTTCTGATACAAAATCTAGCGTGTTAGCCTCTTCCAATAATTGGTCATAGGATTTACGATGTAATAATAAATTCAAAAACTGGACATGCATCTCACTCCCAACAAATCGGTTACTTACATTCGCGGGAACATAGCCATATAAATGGGTCGCGATATCCACGTTGTTTTGAGTCAAAAAGCGAGCAATTAGTTTAGAACACGCCAACGCCTTTAAATTGGGGTCCAGAAATGAATCGAGTAATTTTTCTGCCAAAGGAAGATTCATGGCATGTTTGCTAATTTCCAAATATTGCACCTTTTGGTAATCTTTCAGCAATTTCAGTTCTTCAAGGTTAGTGGATTGAATTATGGCGCTTAATTCAAGAGCAAAGTATTTATAGGTGCTATCGTATTGAGAAATGTCTACCAACACAGCGGCTAAACTATCAGAATCTAACACATGAGCTGAACTTAAAGCATAATACAAAGGTGACTTGTTGATTTTTTTTGACTGTTGTGATTCATAGGATTTGCGAAAATATTCCCGTGCTATGTCATCGCGTTCTATTTTAAACATCAACTCCCCAAAAATATTAGCATAATAGGGGTAGAGGTTGGTTTTGCAATCGACTAGAATTTTGTCAAAAAGTATTTTAGCGGCTTTCGTTTCATTGGAATAATAGCGTTGAATTGCTCGTAAAAACAACAAATCAACAGCATAAGTTGACCGGGTGTAATGTGTACTCAAATAAGCAATTTTCTTTTTTAATGCTTTTTGGTTAGGCAGTTGTCTGAAAACAGCATTATGCAAATACGTATAGTTTGATACATTTAAAAGAGTATCTGCTATGAACTCTTTATTCGGTTCCGTATAGGGTTTGTCTAAAGCATTCCAAACGGCATATTTGTTAGCTTCTAATACTACATCCTGTTTTAAATCTAACTTCATCATCAATGAATCTGCTTCGTTCAGCAAGTCATTCTTGGCACAAAACACAATCATATTGGATTGGATCATTGATTTGTCTTCAGCCAAAGCAAGGGCTTGATCATATAAATAAAGACAGGTATCTTTTTTTAATCCTTCTTTTTGATAAGTAATCGCCAAATTATTTTTCAAATAAGGATCATTGGGGAAACGTTTTGCTCCTTCTTCTAACTTCCAGATGTTGTAAAAGGCATCGTTGTTTAGCTCATATATGTATTGATTAGCAGAATACGTTAAGGGGTGTGGTTCCGCAAAAAGTGCACTGTTTACATATTTTTTAGCAGCTTGAAACTTATATTTCTTAATACTTAATTCTGATAAAGGATAAGTAGACTTAAAATTAAAGCTGCTGTAAGTTAATGCCTTTTGATAATAATAGTCGGCCATTAAGTCATCTTCTAAGTGATAAGATACATCACCTTTGTAGTTATTGACCCCAGCATTAAAGTTGTTGATTGTTACGAAATTATTGATTTTAAGGATGACAAAAAGAATAGCAAAACCTACTATTCGTACCGTATAATAAGGGATATCATCTTTAGGTGTGAAAATGTAATTACTGATGTCCACATTCTGCATAAGTGCGGGTGCAAAATTAAATACCGCATAAGCAAAAAAGGCAATACCAAATGATACGTGCGAATAAAGAATGATTTTACTAAAAAAATCAATGACTGGAGTATTCCAGGTAGCATGTGCATAGGCAATACTTGAAAAGGTGATAATTGCTAATACTAGCATTAAAATGGCTCCAGCGGGCTGATAGGGGAAAGCACCTTTAAAAATAGCACTTCGATATCTTTGTGCCCAAATACCAACCACAGACGAAACAGCTAACAAATAAAAAACATTAAAATAGCTTACGTTAAAAGTGATGGCATTAATGTCTTGAAGAAATAATAGAATGGGTATAGCTAAATATAACAACGAGATGCCAAGAAAATTATAGATGTTGTTTTTAGGATTAAAACTTCTTGTTTTGGCATTGATGAATAAGAAAAGCGTCAATATATCATAGGATACAATGAAGATGAACCCTATGGATAAGATCATCACGACATAATAGCTGTTTGCAGAAAGTAAAAATAGGGCATCGGGCACATCACTAAACTGGGTAATGCAGAAAAGTAAGGCACACATTAAAATAAAAAAAGCAACAAACCGAAGTACCCAGGAGGCTGTTTGAGCAAAGGCTTGAAAATAAAATGCTAATCCAACAAATGAGGCTAATATAACGAGAAATACACCTTTGCTATACAACCCAAATAAACCAATGGTGTCAAGGTGTAGAAAAGTTAACCAAGCCATAAATAGAGTGATTAGGCCTGAAAACCAATAAGTCGTTTTAATAGTTGAAATAGCGGTTAGCGCAAGTGTGGCACAAAAAGCCAATATGAAAAAATAAATAACACCATATCCCGCATGGGTTTGGTAAGGAGAGGGTACATAAAACTGAGAGGTGATGTAGTTTTCTGTCTCTACATTAAAATCAATCATGTAGCGCGTAAAATGATCAAAACCTATGGTTAGGTTTTCGATCTCAGCGTTAGTTTCCCAATTCAGTACATTATATATCCCTTGGCTAGCAAAGTAGATGTAGCCAATAAATGCACTTATGAAAATGCCTAATAATAACACAAAGAGTGATTTTTGAAAACCACTCCATTTTTTCCAGAAAAAGATTTCTTCCAATTTATTCGATTACTTTAGGTACTTGAAAATGTTCACCATCGTGTTTTGGTGCATTGACTAATGCCCGCTCACGTTTCAACATGTTTTTTACTTCGTCATCACGCAACACATTGATTTCTTGTGACATGTGGATTAGTGGTTCTACGTTAGATGTATCCACCTTATCCAACTGTTTCATCCACTCTAAAATTTTATTCATCTCAGCCATCATAGGCTCCACCTCTTCAGGTTTAAGTTCTAATCGTGCTAAGTGTGCAACTTTTTGGACGGTGTTTTTATCAATGATCATTTGTTGTATTTCTTTAATTCCGTTTCAATAATTCTAAAAACGTTTGCTTTCAATTGAGGTAAATCAGCGATGGTCATACCTTTTGTTTCAATTGGTTCATGAATAACCGCTTTAATTCTTCCTTGTGTTAAATACCGTTGGGCACCAGGTAAAATTATCCAATTATAAGGAATAGTAACAGGGATTAGCGGTAATTGTTGTTCAATAGCAAGAATAAAGGCACCATCTTGAAAGGGGGAAAGGTTGGGAGACACTTCAGCATTAATTCTACCTTCTGGAAATAACACTAAGGGGCGACCACTTTTTAATGTTTTTTTACACTGAATGATGGTTTGTCTACGGCTTTCTGCACTCGATCGATCAACATTAATATATAAATGCTTAAATACATACCCTATAATAGGCATTTTGGATACCTCTCTTTTACCTACAATAGAAAAAAATCCAGGGATGCAACGAAACAAAGTCGGTATATCCAGGTAGGAGGCATGGTTAGCACAGTAGACAGCATTTTTTGGGAGTTTTTTATTGCGGTTATAGACACTCACTGGTAAAAAACACATAGGCAACATAATCCAAGCCCAAACACGGTACAGCTGATGTGCCACGTAATATGTCTTTTTATGTAAGAGGAAAATTAATTGGAATGGTAAAACAGTTAGCCCAGGTAGAATAAGCCAGATATAACACCAATTAGAATAAATTCTCTTTTTTAATGAAGCTTTTTTATTTTTCAAAATCTATTAACTACGTTTAATTACGTATTTATAAGTACACAATTTTCAAAAGTAATTATATTTCGTCAAATTTGATTTTGGATTAAACTTTTACTGATAAAAAAAATTATAAAATATGTATAAAATAGGCATCGATTTAGGTGGGACAAAAATTGAAGGAATTGTGATCGATGATCAAGCCAACGAAATCCACAGAAAGCGTATCCCAAACGGTAAAGAAAAAGGCTACGAAAATATCTTAAACAACGTAGCTATGTTGTACAAAGAGCTTGTTGAGGATATTGACGGTGCGGAACACACGCTAGGTTTGGGAACCCCAGGATCTATCTCCAAACAAACAGGATTATTGAAGAATAGTAATATTCAATGTATGAATGAACTTCCTTTTGTGGAGGATTTAAAACGAGTTTGCGGTCATAACATAGTCGTTGAAAATGACGCAAATTGTTTTGCGTTAGCGGAGGCATTAATCGGAGCTGGAAAAGGTAAAGAAATCGTTTTTGGTGTTATCATCGGTACAGGTTGTGGCGGTGGACTAGTCATTAACGGCAAGGTCATTAACGGGATGCGTGAAAATTGTGGCGAATGGGGTCATTCTACCATTAACTATAAGGGAACACCCTGGACTTCAGTAAATGGTGCTGTAGAAGCCTACATTTCAGGAACAGGTATTCAACACCAATATGCAACAAAGTGGGGTGAGGAACTTCCTTCAGCTGATATTGTATATAATTATCGTAAAAAAGAAGATAGAGCAGTTCATACGTTGAATGAGTTTTTCGAACATTTTGGTATTGCTATTGGCAACTTGATTAAGTTTTTAGATCCCGATGTGATCGTGTTAGGCGGTGGCGTTTCAAATGTTGATGAAGTATATACCGAGGGGATAGAACGTGTTAAAAAATATGTTTTTAATAACGATTTATACACTCCAATAGTTAAGAATGTATACGGTGACTCTGCGGGAGTATTCGGTGCAGCTTTAATTGGTGTGAAATAATTCAGGTCTGTTAATACTTTAAAATGACTTTGAGGCAAAGAGTCTCAATAAAAAAGCCCTAATTCAATAGTTGAATTAGGGCTTTTAATTTTAGGTTGAAACAGTTATTACCGTTTGCTAATTTCAACATAGTGGCGATCTACTTCACCAGTGTATATTTGACGAGGACGACCAATTGGCTCGTTGTTCTCTCTCATTTCTTTCCATTGTGCAATCCAACCTGGTAGACGACCCAAGGCGAACATTACCGTAAAGAAGTCAGTTTGTAGACCTAAAGCTCTATAAATGATACCTGAGTAGAAATCTACGTTAGGGTATAGGTTTCTGTCTTTGAAGTAAGGATCGTTCAATGCTTCTTCTTCTAAACCTTTTGCAATATCTAAAACAGGGTCATTTACGCCTAATTTATCTAAGATGCTATCACATGCTTTCTTAATTATTCGAGCTCGTGGATCAAAGTTTTTATACACTCTGTGACCAAAGCCCATTAAACGGAATGGATCGTTTTTGTCTTTCGCTTTTGCTAAGAATTTCTTTGTGTCCCCACCATCATTTTTGATTGCTTCAAGCATCTCTAATACAGCTTGGTTTGCTCCACCGTGTAATGGACCCCAAAGCGCATTGATACCAGCAGATATGGATGCAAATAAACTTGCATGAGAAGAACCAACTACTCGAACAGTAGAAGTAGAACAGTTTTGTTCGTGATCTGCATGCAAAATCAAAAGTACGTTGAGGGCCTTAACAACTACAGGATCAATTTCATAAGCTTTATTTGGTTGCTTAAACATCATCTCTAAGAAATTAGAGCAATAGTCTTTGTCAGAAGGATAGCTAAATGGAAATCCTTTAGAGTTACGGTAAGCCCATGCCGCTAACGCAGGTAATTTCCCCATTAAACGGGAAATCGTGATATCAGTGTCGTCAATATCAGCTTTGATTGCGCCTGGATAAAATGCTGTTAACGAACTAACCATTGCTGACAATACACCCATTGGATGTGCTGTAGAAGGGAAGCCACTTAATATTGTTTTAAAATCTTCGTGAAGATTATTATGTCTGATTATACTATTAGAAAACTTATCGTATTGCGCTCTTGTGGGTAATTCACCATAGATCAACAGGTATGATACTTCAATAAAATCAGACTTTTCAGCTAGCTCCTCAATAGGATACCCTCTGTAGTGAAGAATTCCTTTCTCACCATCTAAGAAAGTGATTTTACTTTGTGTAGAACCTGTGTTTTTGAAACCTGGGTCAAGAGTTACATACCCAGTTTGTGCTCTGAGTTTCGAAATGTCTAACGCTTTCTCGCCCTCAGTACCCTCAATAATCGGTAGTTGAACCGATTTTCCATCTATGATTAATTCAGCACTCATGATAAGTATTTTATTGTTTTATATAGTCAAAAAGCACCCAATACAATTGGGATGCTTGAAATTAGTTAAAAAATTAACTTTTAAAAACAGTAATTCTCCTTATTTAGTCCTAAAAACAATTAAAATTTATAATAGTGATTTAAATCAGAGTTGTTTCTAAACACAATTGATTAAAATGGGGCATCGTCATCATCTATCATTGGTGGAAGCGCAGCGCCCCCGCCAAACGGGTCATCATCATCATTGAGTTTACTACCAAAAGTTTTTGCTGCTGGTGAAGTGTCGAAATTAGAATCTGTATCGGGGAATCCACCAAAACCACCTGGTGAATCGAAGGATTCCAAGTCACAGAATTTGGTGTATTTACCAATGAAACGTAATCGTACATCTTCAATACTACCATGTCTGTTTTTTGCAATAATTACTTCACCAGTACCTGCGAGTGGGGTGCCGTCCTCAGCTTCGGTGATACCATAATATTCTGGACGATATAAGAAAAGTACCTGATCGGCATCTTGCTCAATAGAACCTGATTCCCTCAAATCGGATAGTTGTGGTCGTTTATCGCCACCACGGGTTTCTACGGCACGACTTAATTGAGAAAGTGCAATTACTGGGACATTTAATTCTTTCGCTATCCCTTTAAGTGCCCGCGAAATGGAAGCAATTTCCTGTTCACGATTACCGGATTTTCTGGCTCCAGTATCTCCAGACATCAACTGTAAGTAGTCAATCACTATTAATTGGATATCGTGTTGTGCTTTTAGTCTTCTACATTTTGCCCGTAATTCCAAAATTGAAAGGGCAGGGGTATCATCAATAAATATGGGTGCTTCAGACAATTTTGAGATTTTATGATGTAGTTGCACCCACTCATGTTCTGCCAGATTTCCTTTTCTAATTTTATCACTCTCTAATTCTGCTTCAGCTGAAATTAAACGATTGATTAATTGAACCGAAGACATCTCTAAGGAAAACACGGCACACCCCATATTAAATTCTACCGCAGCATTCCTAACCGCTGATAATATGAAGGCCGTTTTACCCATACCTGGACGGGCAGCGATGATGATTAAATCACTAAATTGCCATCCACCAGTTATCCGATCTAATGCTGTGAAACCAGCAGGAACACCTGTTAATCCGTTGGTATTGTCTTTTTTAGTTTCCAACTGTTGTAAAGCTTCTCGCATTACAGAGCGGATATCAGAATAGTTTTTACGTATGTTTGACTCCGAGATTTCAAAAAGTGCTTGCTCGGTTTTATCTAACAGTTCAAATACGTCCGTAGTTACTTCAAAAGCTTCGCGTTGAATTTCAGAAGAAACAGTAATCAAATCTCGTTTGATGGAGTTCTCTGCGATAATTCGCGAATGGTATTCGATGTTGGCCGCAGAGTTGATTTTTGTGGTGAGCTGTGTAATGAAAAAAGCACCCCCGGCACGTTCCAATTCGCCACTCTCACGCAGTTTATTTGTTACCGTTAATAAATCAACGGGTTCTGACTTGGTAAACAGCGAGAGGATGGCTTTATATATGTATTGATGTTTTTCATGATAAAAACTTTCAGGCCGAAGAACATCAACTACCTCTGTTAAAGCATCTTTTTCAAGCATTAATGCTCCTAAAACTGCTTCTTCTAAGTCAAGGGCCTGCGGAGGTACCTTACCAAGTGATAGCCCTGTTTCTTTAATGTTGGCTTTTACTTTAGTAACTTTCTTCGTGCCTTTCTCTGCTTCCATGATACAAAAATATAAAAGATGATATAGGAAAAGTCTTATCTGCTTGTTTAACTTCTTAACAATTTTTTTAACACTTTATCCCCATAGTTTTCGTTAACAAAACTCAAATGAGATGATGTTTGCAATCAAATTTTTATCCCAACACAAATTCACCTATTTTTGAAGCCTAATTTTATACAATGCAATTACCAAAACGAGTTCATTTAATAGCTGTAGGTGGAAGTGTCATGCACAACCTCGCGCTTGCCTTGTACAACATGGGAGTTGTGGTCACAGGTTCTGATGATGAATTTTACGAACCTTCACTTTCACGGTTAAAGGCTGCAAAAATATTACCTGATAATAAAGGTTGGGATGATTCAAGAATCAATAAGGACGTTGAAGCTGTAATACTAGGTATGCATGCTAAATCAGATAACCCTGAGTTAGTCAAAGCAAAAGAACTAGAAATTCCTATTTACTCTTTTCCTGAGTTTGTCTATTTGTTTAGTCAAGATAAGCAGCGAATTGTTATTGCTGGTAGTCATGGAAAAACGACTATCACATCCATGATTTTACACGTGTTAAATTATTGGAAAAAAGACTTTGACTTTTTAGTTGGAGCCCAAATAGAAGGGTTCAACACCATGGTTCGTTTGTCTGATGCACCTATATTAATTGTAGAAGGGGATGAATATTTAAATTCTTCACTGGATCCAGTACCGAAATTTTTCAAATACCACCATCATATTGCTTTAATCAGTGGTGTAGCCTGGGATCATATTAATGTATTCCCCACATTTGAAGGGTATGTGGATCAGTTTAAAAAATTAGCACAAGCTACGCCTAAAGCAGGCGTGTTAATTTGTAACGGAGAGGATAAAATCACAAAAGACATTCTCGAAACTACCGAATTCAAAGGTGATCAGGCAAAGCTTGAATACACTACGCATCCACATATCATAGAAAATGGCAAGCCATATTTAACTACGGGAGATAAAAAATACCCCGTTCAGTTCTTTGGCAATCATAACTTTAGTAATGTAAGTGCTGCTAAAGTGATTTGTTCTCGAATAAGAATTACTGATGAACAGTTTTATGAGGCTATCCAGTTTTTTAAAGGGGCGAGTAAACGTTTAGAGCTTGTAAACGAAACAAAAACAGCTGCATTTTACAAAGATTTTGCGCACAGCCCATCAAAATTAAAGGCATCATCTTCCTCATTAAAAGAACTTTATCCCAACAGAAAGTTGGTTGCTTGCATGGAACTACATACGTTTAGTTCTACTAAAAAAGAATTTCTAGCCCTTTACAAAGATACCTTTAATACGCCAGATGTGGCGTGTGTATTTATTAATCCTAAGGTGTTTGAGAATAAGGGAGTACCTGTATTTACTGATTCAGAAATTAAAGCGGGTTTTGGTAGAGAGGATATCCATGTTTTCACTAACTCTGTGGACTTAACCACATTTCTTAAATCTCAGAAATGGGATAACACGAATCTAATTATGATGAGTTCTGCCAACTTTGATAACTTAGACTTTAAAAATTTGGCAAAAGCTATCTTATAAAAAATAACGATGAAATTAAACCTAAAAAGACCTCTCGCATTTTTTGACCTTGAAACTACGGGCATATCCATCACGCAGGATAGAATTGTTGAACTTTCAGTTATAAAATTAGATGTAGACGGTACTGAAACTGTTAAAACAACCAAAGTAAATCCAACGATACCTATTCCTACGGAATCCAGTTTAATTCATGGAATTTATGATGAGGATGTAAAAGATGCACCTACCTTTAAACAAATCGCCAAGTCGTTGGATGAGTTTTTAGAAGGATGTGACTTAGGAGGGTATAATTTAGCCAAGTTTGATGTGCCTTTATTAGTCGAGGAGTTTTTAAGAATTGGGATTGACTTCAAAATGGAAGGTCGCAACATCGTTGATGCACAGAAGATATTTTACTTGATGCAACCAAGAACATTATCTGCTGCTTATAAGTTTTTCTGCGGTAAAGAATTGGATAACGCCCACAGTGCTGAGGCCGATACGCGTGCAACCATGGAGGTTTTGATCGGTCAGGTTGAAAAATACGAAGGTGTTAAAATAAAGGATAAAGACGGAAATGAGATTGAGCCAGTCAAAAATGATATGGCTGTATTACACCAACTTTCTATGGGCAACCTCGCTGATTTAGCTGGTCGATTGGCGTACAACAGTGAAGGTGAAGTCGTTTATAACTTTGGTAAACACAACAAAAAACCTGTAAAAGAAGTGTTTGATGAAGAGCCATCATACTATAATTGGATCATGAAGGGGGACTTTCCGCTTCAAACTAAAAACGTATTGACAAAGCTCAAATTAGAAAGTTTTAACGCCAAATAAGTCATGCGACTTTTTTACGATCCTACAATAGAATCGAACCCTGTTTTAGAGGAGGCGGAAGCAAAACATGCCACCAAAGTTTTACGACTTGGTGTTGGGGACAACATACAAGTGGTGGATGGTTTAGGGAGTTTGTTTACTTGCCAAATCACTGAAGCTAATAAACGGAACTGTCAGTTAGCTATCCTGGAAAAAATCACTTATCCAGAGTCTGTAAAACATATTCATATTGCCATTGCTCCAACAAAAAACCAAGACCGTATTGAGTGGTTTGTGGAGAAGTGTATCGAAATAGGTATACAAGAGATTACTTTTTTAAATTGTGCAAGAACTGAACGTAATAAACTCAATATGGATCGTATTGAGCGTATTGCTATAAGTGCGATGAAACAATCGCTTAAATATTGGATGCCAACGCTCAACGAATTGGTTGACTTTAAAACTTTTGTAAGTTCTTGTAAGGAGCAATCTAAAATGATTGCCCACTTAAATGAGGGAGAACGGCACTTTATTAACACACTTCAGCACGAACAACCTTCCTATTGTATGTTAATCGGCCCGGAAGGTGATTTCACTGATCAAGAAGTTGATCAAGCAATTACAGCGGGTTTTATACCTGTTTCATTAGGAGATAGTAGGTTACGGACAGAAACTGCTGGAATGGTAAGCTGCGTACAGTTAAATCTGCTTTAATTTTTAATCGGGTTTCCCAATTGTTTTAACATGCGGGTGTGGCTGCGGATGGCACTAAAAAATGTGGGTTCACAATAATAGGGTACATTAAACTCATCTGCTGTTTTCTTCACGATTTTTGATAAAGCGCGATAATGCACGTGGCAAATGTTGGGAAACAAATGGTGCTCGATTTGGTAATTGAGTCCACCAATCAACCAGCTCATAATGCGGCTTTTAGGTCCAAAATTGCTGGTAGTTTCCAATTGATGAATTGCCCAGTTGTTTTCAATTTTCAAATCTACAGGTTGAGGAAAAGCTGTTTCGGGTACCACGTGCGCTAAAACAAATACCGTAGCCAATGTAAAACCACCAATCATGTGTTTAAGGAGCAATAATAATAAAACTGCCCACCAAGGAATGTCTAACACTAACATTGGTAATACAATCATATAGAAATAATAAAACACCTTGGAAACCACGAGCTCCAGTACTAAATGGGTAAAGTTATCTAGCTTGGTTAATCCCATTTTTTTATAACGAAACAACTGGGTGATGTCTTTGGAAGTTACCCACATTACCGTCATGAAACTGTAAAAAAACCACGCATAGATAAATTGAAATCGGTGGATAAACAAGTGTTTGTCATTAGGGGTAAACCGCAAAATGTTCAGGGCTGAGTCTAAATCTTCATCGAAATGCTGCACGTTGGTGTAAGTGTGATGTAATACATTGTGTTGTATTTTCCAGGTAGGGGCATAGGCACCCACAAGGTTGACAAACCGGCCTAAAATGTAGTTCACAGATTTTCGCTTGGAATAGGAACCGTGATTAGCATCGTGAATTACTGACATACCTATTCCTGCCAAACCAAAGCCCATTAATACCCAACACAAGGTGATTAACCAAGGGTTGGTGATGACTCCAAACATTGCTAATAAGTAAGGTGCAAAATATAACGTCATCATAAACACGGTTTTGAATTTCATGTTTATATCCGCATATTTTGAAATGTTGTTGTCTTTAAAATAATCTCTTACACGTTTTTTTAGAGAACTCTCGAAGTTGTTTCCGATATCAGAAGAGTATGTTAAATTCTTGAAAGTGGCTTTTTTTTCTTTACGGGGCATTATCCTTGTTTTGTAGGCAATGGAACAAAGAAATTCAAAAAAAAATTCGAATGTCTTTTTGTATTTTCTTTATCTACCACAAAATACACTTTAATTGTGAATTTTCTTCTTATTTTTAAAATATGAAGAAAACAATTCTCCTTTTTATTCCATTAATTTTTTGCCTATTACTGTTTATGAATGCGGCCGAACCAGCATTTAAGATCGCTAAACTCAAATATAACGGAGGAGGAGACTGGTATGCTAACAAAACATCGTTGCCTAACTTAATTGCATTTTGTAATAAACAATTAAACACCTCTATCTCCCCTAAAGAGGCTGTGGTTGAAGTCAATAGCATTCAGCTGTTTAATTACCCCTTTGTACATATGACCGGACATGGTAATGTGGTGTTTTCCTCAGCAGAAGCACAGAATTTAAGAGACTACTTATTGGCTGGTGGTTTTTTACATATTGATGATAACTATGGTATGGATAAATACATTCGTTTAGAAATGAAAAAGGTTTTTCCAGAACTTGAGTTTGTGGAGTTACCCTTTTCTCATCCGATCTACCATCAGAAATATGATTTTCCCAATGGTTTACCTAAAGTACATGAGCATGACAACAAACCACCGCAAGGCTTTGGGTTAATTTACGAAGGTCGGTTAGTTTGTTTTTATACTTACGAAAGTGATTTAGGTAACGGATGGGAAAACCAAGAGGTCTATGATGACCCAGAAGCAATTCGGTTAGAGGCACTAAAGATGGGCGCTAACATTGTGTCGTTTGCTTTGACAAATTATTGATTTAGATGTGAGATATTAGATTGTTAGATTTCTGTTTGGCGAGTAGTATAAATAATCTAAAAATTGAAAGTATATTCTCTAATCTGGTTAAGTTACCTACTTAAAATCTGTATAATTAATACTAAACAAGTTTGAACTAAATAAACCCCATAAAAGTTTATAGATAAATCTCATATCTCACAATCTAATTTCTAACAACTAATAGTCTCACCATGTCAAAAGAAAACCCTACTCCAGAAGAAGTTGAAAAGTGGAAAGAAGAATGGACTAAATTAGTGCATGAAGGGGCTTGCTGTGCTTCTGATGAAAAGGACCCACACCGTGAACAGAAAAAAGCATTGATTGAAGATATAAAAAAGGATGCTGGTAAATCAAAAAAAGACTGAGATTAACTAACCCCAGTCTTTTTCTATCCTAATTTTTAAAAATATTACCTTTCTTCGTAATTGTTCAACTTCCAATTGTATGGGTAGTAGTCAACCATATAATCACTTTTGATTTTATCGTCTCTGTATTTGTTGATGAACACTAAAGCACCTTTTTTCTTATCTTCTTTTTCTTTACTAAAATCGGAACTGTGCCAGTCAAAGATCTCAGAAATCTTTACTTTCCCATTTTTTGCATCCAATTGAATAAAGTCTACATCATTCATTGCTTTTGCAGTTCTTTTATCTAACCAGATATCCAATGTTTTAGCTTCATATGCAAAGTTAGCTATCTCAGGACAACTCTGTGCAGCACACGATAGAACAAAATGAATTCTTGGATCATTATATGGCTTCATCAACTTATTCTTCTCTATTTCATTTAATGTCAGTTCTTCGCCAGCTACATCGTGTTTGATTTTATCAAAAAAGCCATCTACATCTTTTGGCGACTTAATAGGGTAGTGGTCAACTACATTTTTGATGACTAGAATGTTGTAAGCGTTGATATAAAATGCTTTCATTTCATTTTTAGTGATATCTTTTGAGTCCAAATTGGTTTTGGCTATTGTTTCTACTACTGCATGAGCACCGATGTCCTCTCGCATAATCGCTACATAATCTACTTTACCTTCTTTTACATAATGAGAGAAAAAGTTGTCAGCATGCTCAAAGAATACGTTGATGTCTGAAGCTTGACTCGCTGTTATAAATAATAGCAATAAGAATGTTAATTTATGTTTTTTCATGGTTGTATGTTCTTTAAGTTAGTTTTAGCCTTGTAACAACAAAAAAAATTCCGAAAGCTAATTCGTTTGATTTAACGAGTTGTGATGCCGTATGCCAGCTTCATAGGGAGATTTACGATCAATTCCAGTAAAGTAATTTTGTTAATTATGTGTAAAAAATTCAACAATATGTGGATTTAAACAGGTAATAAAACAGTGACTTTACTACACAAGATAAAACCTTGGAATAGCACGTTTTTCACCATCATATTCTTCTCTTCAACTAAATTTCAAAGCTTATTGCGCATTGCTTAAAGCTAACAACTATTATTTTCTTACCTTTGCGACCTTGTTTAATTACAACATATATTCATAAAAACCACATTCTTCTGAGTGTAAGGAAGTATTTTTAGCAGATACTTCTTTTTGACTCAGTAAGATGATAACAAGTTTTGATAAAAATGAGCGAATACAACTTTAAAGAGATAGAGAACAAGTGGCAAGCCTACTGGAAACAAAACCAGACTTTTAAAACTGAAACCACTCCTTCAAAACCAAAATTTTATGCGGTAGACATGTTTCCTTACCCATCTGGAGCAGGGTTACATGTGGGGCATCCACTTGGGTATATTGCCTCTGATATTATCTCTCGTTATAAAAGAATGCAAGGTTTTAATGTATTGCATCCCATGGGATTTGACTCGTTTGGTCTTCCAGCAGAGCAGTACGCGATACAAACGGGACAACACCCCGCAATCACTACAGAAGAAAACATTGCTCGTTACATAGAACAACTCAACCGATTGGGTTTCTCTTTTGATTGGGAACGAGAAGTGCGGACGAGTGATCCCTCATATTTTAAATGGACTCAGTGGATATTTTTACAACTATTTAAATCGTGGTATAACAAAGACACCGATAAAGCAGAAGATATTTCAACACTGATTGCCAAGTTTGAAGCGAACGGTACTTCTGGTGTCCATGCATCATGCGATGAAGAGGCAACTTCATTTACTGCTGATGAATGGAAAGGCTTTTCTGAAGAAGAAAAACAACGCATTCTATTGGAATACCGATTGACCTTTATTTCTGAAACGATGGTGAATTGGTGCCCGCAACTGGGTACTGTGTTGGCTAATGATGAAATTAAAGATGGCGTTTCCGAACGAGGTGGATATCCTGTAGAACGTAAAACCATGCAACAGTGGAGTATGCGAATCACTGCATATGCCGAACGTTTGCTGCAGGGAATGGATCAATTGGATTGGAGTGATTCATTAAAAGAAATGCAACGCAACTGGATTGGTAAGTCCATCGGTTGTTCATTAAACTTTGAAGTTGTGAATTCAGAGAGGGTATTAACGGTTTTTACGACCCGCGTTGATACTACTTTTGGGGTCACTTACATTAGTATCGCTCCTGAAAGTGAGTTGGTCAAAGAATTAACAACCTCGGAACAACAAACCGAAGTTGAGGCGTATGTGGAGAAGGCAAAAAATCGTTCTGAACGCGATCGGATGAGTGATGTGAAAACTGTTTCGGGTTGCTTTACCGGTTCATATGCAATCAATCCTTTCAACGGCAAACAAGTACCTATTTGGATTGCTGACTATGTATTAGCAGGTTATGGTACAGGTGTAGTTATGGCAGTACCTTCAAGTGATGAGCGTGATTACCGATTTGCTTCACATTATGGTTTAGAAATCATTCCTGTTCAAGAAGGGGATAAAACAGACATTACTGCAGAAGGTTTTGACCCGAAAGCGGGTACCATGATTAACTCCGATTTTTTAAATGGACTAAAGGTGCCTGAAGCAATTAAAAAAGCTATTGCGTTTGTTGAAGAAAAAGGAATTGGTAAAGCAAAAGTCAACTACAAAATGCGTGATGCGGTATTTAGCCGTCAGCGGTATTGGGGTGAACCCATTCCAATGTACTTTAAAAACGGATTGCCTTATCCCATCGAGGAGTCTGAATTGCCCTTGACGTTACCTGAAATTGACGATTACAAACCAACAGAATCCGGTGAACCGCCATTAGGTAGAGCAAAAGACTGGAATTATACTCCCAAAGGAGAAACAACTAGCTATCCCTACGAATTAAGCACCATGCCTGGTTGGGCTGGCTCTAGTTGGTATTGGTTCCGTTATATGGATGCTAATAACGATCAGGAGTTTGTATCAAAAGAAGCACAGGAATACTGGAAAGACATTGACTTGTACCTGGGAGGGGCTGAACATGCTACAGGCCACTTATTATATTCCCGATTCTGGAACAAGTTTTTGTTTGATAAAGGGCTAGTTTCTGTGGATGAATCATTTAAAAAACTAGTCAACCAGGGTATGATTCAAGGGCGATCGAACTTTGTGTACCGTGTGAATGGTACCAATAAGTTTGTGTCTTATGGTTTAAGAAAGGAATACGATACTACAGCATTGTATGTAGATGTAAACATTGTTAGCAACGACATTCTTAATTTAGATGCCTTTAAAGCCTGGAGATCAGAATATGCGGATGCGAAATTTGTATTAGAAGATGGCAAGTACATTTGCGGTAGCGAAGTCGAGAAAATGTCGAAATCAAAGTATAATGTCGTGAATCCAGATCATATCTGCGATGAGTATGGTGCGGATACCCTTCGATTATATGAAATGTTTTTAGGTCCACTGGAACAGTTTAAACCCTGGAACACCAATGGTATCGATGGGGTGTTTAAGTTTTTACGAAAGACGTGGCGACTGTTTTATGATCAGAATGGTAATAATGTGATTTCTGATGAAGCACCGACTCCCGAAGAACAAAAAATAATTCACGCTACGATTAAGAAAATAGTAGAAGACATCGAACGCATGTCCTTGAACACGTCTGTGAGTAATTTTATGATTTGTGTGAATGAATTGACAGCCTTAAAATGTCACAAACGTGAAGTGGTTACCAACTTAACCTTACTACTTGCTCCATATGCACCTCACTTTGCAGAAGAGTTGTGGTCGATCTTAGGCCACACGGAATCCATTGCAAAAGCTAGTTTCCCTAAGTTTGAGGAGAAGTATTTAAAAGAAGATGCATTTGAATATCCTGTGATGATGAATGGTAAAATGCGCACGAAGCTGAAGTTTGGTTTGGACATGCCACAAGGGGACATGCAAACTGAATTGATGAAAGACGAAACAGTTCAGAAGTGGTTAGAAGGTAAAGCGCCTAAAAAAGTGATTATTGTTCCTAAAAAGATTATCAATATCGTTTATTAATTGAAAAACAAAAACAATAAAAAATATGTTAACTTATGGCCAGATGAATTGAAATTCATCTGGCCTTTTTGTTATTAAAATTTGCCTTTATGCCGAAAATCGAAAGAGAAAGTATCTCATTTTTAAAAGAATTAGCTCAAAATAATAACCGTGAATGGTTTCAGGAGAACAAATATAAATATGAACTGGCTCACGAAAACATGATTGGCTTTGCGAGTCTTTTATTGATGGAGATGAATAAACACGATGATATTGAAACTCCTACAGGCAAAAAAAGCTTACACCGTATCTATCGCGACATTCGTTTTTCTAAAGATAAAACTCCTTATAAAAATCATTTTAGTGGCAGTTTTAGCCGTGCTACAGCATTGCTGAGAGGAGGTTACTATATACATATCGAACCAGGTAATTCATTTGCTGGAGGAGGTTTTTGGGGGCCGAGCAAAGAAGATTTACAACTTTTGCGCGAACATATTGCTCAAGACGATACACCATTTAGAGCAGTAATTAACTCCAATGCTTTTAAAGACACGTTTGGCAAGCTGGAAGGTGAAACCTTAAAGACGGCACCAAAAGGGTTTGATAAAGAGCATCCAGCTATTGACTTACTCCGGTTTAAGTCTTTCCTCTTGCGTAAAGATTTCACGGATCAAGAAGTAATAGCGGGAGATTTTCACCTCAAGGTAAATGAAACGTTTAAAGCTATGCGGCCGTTTTTTGATGTCATGAGTGAATGTCTCACAACCAATTTGAATGGCGAATTATTAAAAGGTCTTTAACTCTTCCGATTCTAAGTCCTCTTCGATGTCCTTTAACTGTAAGTTTAAGGCTTTTGATGAAAGTTGAATTTCATACAGCGAAATTCCTAAGGAGATTAGCAAAGCAACAAGGGCTAACCCAAACACTATTTTCCCTAATAGTAAACGCTCTGCAAACAGGACAAACATACACAGTACACAGAGAAATAAACTAGCTACGCCCATTATTTGCATTGATCGGATTAACATGACTCGTTTTTTTAATAGTTTGATTTGTCCTAAAACTAACCCACTGTGCTCAGATAAATAGATGTCATGTAGCGATCGAATTAAACTGGCAAGTGCTAAAAACCGATTCGTATAGGCCAACAGCAATAATGAAATAGCTGAAAAGAGTAAGCCAGGAGTGGTGAGGTTTAGCGTATCCATAAGTTTAAGAGTTGGTTACTACAGATACAATTTCTAAGAAGGAATTGTTTTTCTTTTTCAGAAAACCTAAACTAAATCTGATTGACCTTTAGTTAAGAGGTGTTTTTTTGTTAAAAATAGTTACCCCTGTTCAATAGTGTTAGTTTATATCTTTTAAATCTAAATTTGTTTGTAAACTATTGGTTGGTTAGAAAATAAAGTCCTTCTACCTTTTTAGATAGAAGGACTTAAAATTGATTACATCGCTACTCCAGTATAGTTAAATGGAGTGATAACTCGCAATTCAGCCTTGATGTCTTCGTTGACATTTAGTGTTTCAATAAACTCTTTAATGGAGGTTTCAGTAATCTGGTTATTTCCACGAGTAAGTTCTTTTAAAGCTTCATATGGCTTAGGATAACCCTCTCTCCGTAAGATAGTTTGAATCGCTTCCGCTACAACAGCCCAGTTGTCATCCAGGTCGGCTTCAATGGCTTTTTGGTTCAATTGAATTTTATCTAACCCTTTTAAAGTAGATCGCAAAGCAATGATTGAGTGAGCTATAGGAACCCCAATGTTTCTCAAGACTGTCGAGTCAGTTAAGTCACGCTGAAGACGGGAAATAGGCAATTTGGCAGAAAGATGTTCATAGAACGCATTCGCAATACCTAGATTACCTTCCGAGTTTTCAAAGTCGATTGGGTTAACTTTGTGTGGCATGGCAGAAGAGCCAATTTCGCCTTTTTTAATTTTTTGTGTGAAGTAGCCCATCGAGATGTATTGCCACATGTCACGGTCTAGGTCAATTAAAATCGTGTTGATGCGTTTTAAGCCATCAAACAAAGCTGCTAAATGATCATAATGCTCGATTTGAGTAGTAAACTGGCTTCTTTTCAGTTCTAAAATGCCTTCTACAAACTGGTTAGCAAATTCAATCCAGTCAATATTGGGATAAGCAACGTGGTGTGCATTAAAATTACCCGTAGCACCACCAAACTTAGCAGGGAAGGGGATTTGATTCAACAAGAGCTGTTGTTCCTGTAAGCGCTCGTAAAACACCTTGATTTCCTTTCCTAAGCGAGTAGGAGAAGCTGGTTGTCCGTGTGTTTTTGCCAGCATGGGAATCTCTTTCCAGAGTTCGGCCAACGCATTGATTTTTTGAACCACTTCGTTTAATAACGGAATTAGTTCATTTTTCAGTCCATCTTTTAATGTAAGAGGTACAGAAGTATTGTTAATGTCTTGTGACGTCAATCCAAAATGGATAAACTCTTTAAACGGCTCTAAACCTAATTTATCGAATTGTGCTTTGATGAAATATTCAACCGCTTTTACATCGTGGTTGGTAGTTTTTTCTTCCTCTTTGATCCACAAGGCATCTTCCTCTGTAAAGTTAAGGTAGATTTTCTGCAAAGCAGGAAATACACTTGAATCTACGTCTTCCAGTTGAGGTAAAGGGATCTTACACAGCGCAATAAAATATTCTACTTCAACTAAAACTCTATGTTTAATCAGTCCAAATTCAGAGAAATAAGGTGCCAAATCAGCCACTTGGCGTCTGTAGCGACCATCTACTGGAGATATCGCTGTTAAGTTATTCAAATCCATTTTTAATAATTGATTAAGTCTTGTCAATGACTTTTAAAACAAGGGACAAATATACATAAACCCACGATGTGATAGGAAGATATTAATCCACAATTCTAGCATTAGGTGTATGACTGCTTGGGTTTGTACGGTCTATTAAAAAAACTAAAACCCATGATGCAGTGCACAAAGCCGCTGAACAATAATGAATACTCGTTTACGTATTAATATTTAAAAACCCGTTCGGTTGTACCATTGTTATACACCAAAATAATTGTTTGACCAGAAGTAGTTGTTGGTACTTCTACACCTTGCAAATTATAAGCTTTGATAAGTGTAGGAGTAGTGTGTTTTTGTGATTCAATAGAGGTAATAGTACAATCGGTTGACCATTCAGCAGTTGCGTCTTTTTTCCACCACCATGTGTTTTGTGTATCATTAACGCAAATAACTTTCAAATCAGTATTTTCTTGACAAGAAACATGCGTTAAAGCAAGATTTTGAGAAAGATTTAAACTTGTTAACTGATTTCCAGAACAGATAAGGGTTGTTAAAGCTTTGTTATTACTTAAATCTAAATTGCTTAATTGATTTTCAGAACACAACAAGCGAGTTATTGCAATATTTTTGCTCACATCTAAACTGATTAATTGATTAGAAGAACATTCCAGCCACTCTAAAGAATTTGCCCCAGAAAGATTCAAACTGGTTAATTGATTTTCAAAACATTTTAATTCGCCTAGATGAATATTTTTGCTTATATCTAAACTGCTTAACTGGTTGTTAGAACAACCCAAGAATTCTAAAGCAGTATTCTTACTTACATCTAAACTGTCTAATTGATTTTCAGCACAATTCACTACAGTCAATTTTGTGTTATTTCTTAGGTTTAAACTGGTTAACAAATTACCGCCACACCACAACTTTTTTAAACCACTATTCTTACTAACGTCTAAACTGTCTAACTGATTAGAGCTACAATCAAGAGAGTTTAAAGCTGTGTTTTTACTTACGTCTAAATGGTCTAATTTATTAGCTCTACAATCAAGAGAATTTAAAGCAGTGTTTTTACTTACATCCAGACTACTTAATTGATTTCCATAACAAATTAATTCTTTTAAAGCAGTATTATGAGAAACATCTAAACTGGTTAAATGATTACTGAAACACTCCAACTTAGTTAGTTTTACAAATGCTTCAATTCCTGTTAAATCCGAAATAAGACTAAAAGTAACACTCAAACTGGTAACATTTTCAGCCTCAATTATTTGGATTTCTCCATCTTCATTGGTGTCAACTCCCTCATCAATTAATGCAGTTTTAAAATTTGCGTCTGGGATGTTCACATTTTGAGCATATGTATTGAGTGTACAAGCCAATAGAATAGGTAATAAAAATTTTTTCATATCATTTTTTTAAGAGGTACTTACAAATATACTTTTTTTGAGAAATATTTTACTTTTGTCCAACAAATGATCGTATGGAAGGTTTTCAGTTACAACACTAACAACCCTTCTTTGCGTAATTCAATCCATGCCTGGCTCCGATAAAAGAGTTCAAACCTGCCAAGATTAGCCGCATTATAGTTGGTTTGTAATTTCCCCAACGTCATTTTTTCGGTTGCATGGGACATAAAATAAGGGAAAAGCATGATTTACAATTCGACTTCATCTTTTTTTAAAAAAATGTAAAACAAACGATTTTTTCAGCTCAAAGTATTATTTAATAATATACTCTCTATTAAGTTACCAGTTAAATAGTTGAAAAAAGGTTTGTAAAGCTATAAATATCTAACTCTTAATATTTAAAAACCCGTTCGGTTGTACCATTGTCATATAACAATATAATTGCTTGACCAGAAGTAGTTGTTGGTACTTCTATACCTTGTAAATTATACGCTTTGATGAGTGTAGGGGTAGTATTTTGTTGTGATTCAATGGAGGTAATATTGCAATCAGTTGACCATTCAGCAGAAGCATCTTTTTTCCACTGGGTTGAATTGGAAGTATCATGAATTACATTCACACAAATAACATTCAAATCAGGGTTGTCATTACACCATAGAAACGTAAAATCTAAGTTTTGCGAAACATTTAAACTGCTTAATTGAGTTTCTCGACAATCTAACCAAGTCAGGGCAGTATTATGTGAAAGGTTTAAACTGGTTATTGGATTAGTCATACAACCCAAGGTGATTAAAGCAGTATTCTTAGAAATATCTAAATAACTTAATTGATTTGAAGAACACCATAATTCAGATAAAGCTATGTTATGAGAAAGATTTAAATTGCTTATCTCATTAAAAGAACAGCGTAGCGTAGTTAAAGCAGTATTATAAGAAACATCTAAATCATTTAAGTTATTAAAAGAACAATCCAAATTGGTTAAGTTTTTATTTTCGGAAAGGTCTAAACTGCTTATTTCGATACCAGCACAATGTAACTTAGTTAAAGTAGTGTTTTTAGAAACATTTAAATAACTTAATTTATTGCCAGAACAATTCAACTCCGTTAAGTCAATATGATTGGAAACATCTAAATTCGTTATTTTATTATAAGAACAATCTAACTCTATTAAATCAATATTTTTGGAAAGATCCAAACTAGTTAATTGATTCAAATGGCAATACAACAGACTAAGATTGACAAATGCTTCAATACCTGTTAAATCAGAAATCTGCTTAGATGAAATGTCAAGTTGATTTACGGCATTAGCTTCACTTAATTGAATTTCACCATCTTCATTGGTGTCAACCCCACCATCAATTAAAGCAGCTTTAAAATTAGCGTCAGGAATGTTAATATTTTGAGCATATACAGTGAGGGTACATGCCAATAGAATAAGTAATAAATTTTTTTTCATGTCGTGTATTTAACAAAGTATATACAAATATAATTTTTTTAAAGGAGTAGTTTACTTTTACCCAACAAATTGCAGTTTGAAACTATTTAGCTTACAACACTAACAACCCTTCTTTGCGTAATTCAATCCATGCCTGGCTCCGATAAAAGAGTTCAAAACTTTCAAGTCCTGCTTTTTTGTAGCTTTCTCTCAATTTCCCTACCGTCATTTTTTCTGTTGTATTGGGTAAAAAAGAAGGAAAAAGCATCATTAACCATTCACCCTCGTCTTTTTCTAAAGAAATAGAACACGAACGGTTTTTGAGCTCAAAGGAAAGTTTCGCTCGCACAGTGACTTTTCCTTTTTTACGTTTTTCATATAATGAAAACTCGGGCAAAGCACCTAACCATACCAAACGTGATTTATCATTTGCCAGTGTTCCTGGGTTTGTTTCCAGCGCTTCGACAATATAGTCGGGAGGGATGGTGGTAGTGGGAACCTTAAAATCAAACCACTCCTGCAATGGAAACTCAAAACAGATTCCATGCATGTAATTAAAAAGCGACTTCTTTAATCCCTCACTAAATAATTCATGCTCGGCACCTGTTGGATCTTCGTGTTGTAAATCGTTCTCTGCAAACCCTTCGAATTGCGGTCCGATGGCTTTCACTCCAAAAGCATGAGGATCTAAGCCAATAGGGCTGTGAGCAGTCATAGCAAAGCGGTGCCAGAACCCCGATTGAATTACGCCATTTTCAAAAAGCTGGCGTACCATTTCCACTGAATCGATGGTTTCTTGAGCAGTTTGTGTTGGAAAACCATACATCAAGTAGGCATGCACCATAATGCCAGCAAGGGTAAAGTTATCAGATACTTGTGTTACTTGTTCTACAGTAACACCTTTCTTCATTTTCTCCAGCAACCGATCGGAAGCAACTTCTAAACCACCCGACACAGCTATACATCCGGATGCTTTTAAAAGTCGACATAAGTCAGGAGTGAAACTTTGTTCAAAGCGGATGTTTGCCCACCAGGTAACGACTAATTTTCTCCGTACGATTTCAAGAGCAATTTCTTTCATCAAGGCTGGGGGAGCAGCTTCGTCTACAAAATGAAACCCAGATTCACCTGTAGCTTGTACTAACTCTTCCATGCGGTCACAAATCAGCTTGGCACTTACAGGCTCATACACTTTGATGTAATCCAGCGAAATATCACAAAACGTGCATTTTTTCCAGTAACAACCATGCGCCATGGTCAGTTTATTCCATCGGCCATCGCTCCACAGTCGGTGCATGGGGTTAGCAATTTCTATTACAGAAAGGTACTTGCTTAAGGGTAAGTCGCTGTAGTTTGGTGTGCCTGTTAACGAAAATGAAAAATCTTTATCGGTCGATTCATTTTTATATACTACCTGATTATTTTCTAACAAAAATGTTCGCTTCAACTCTTTCAAAGCTCTTTTACCATCTAGATAGTCAATCAAGTTAAGGAGAGGACGTTCACCATCATCAAGAGTAATAAAGTCTATAAATTCAAACACACGTGGGTCACTTATCTTACGCAATTCAGTATTTGGATAACCACCACCAATGGTGATTTTAATTTCCGGGAAATACTTTTTAAGGTGTTGTGTACAGCGAAACGCGCCAAACAAATTACCAGGAAAAGGCACGGAAATGCACACCAGCGTAGGGGTGTGTTGCTGGATTTTCTGATTTAAAAGGTCTACTAAAATTTCATCTACAAAGCTTAATTCCTCGTGTAATTGCTGATAAATGGGGGTAAATGAGCTAGCGGACATGCCTAAACTTTCAGCATAGCGGCTAAATCCAAAATGGGGGTCAACCGTTTCGGTGATAAAGTCTCCTAAATCTTCTAAATACAAAGTTGCAAGGTGGCGGGCTTTGTCTTGAAGTCCTAAGGTACCAAAAGCCCAATGCAAGTCATCCAACTGGGCAAACCGACTCGCTTCAGGTAACAATTCACGTTCAGCAATACCGTAAGCTAAGGTGGGATTTTTGTTTTGTAAAAAATGAATCAGAGGCTCAATGGAATGGATATACTCATTTTTCAATCGAAGAACTCGCTCAGCATTGGGACTTAGCTCCATGGATGAGTTGTCGACTAGTTCGAATAATTCCGTCAACTTTTCTTTGGTAAAAAGCTTTAAGATAACTTCAATACCTAAATCTGCCTGATGATTATGAATGTGTTGTGAATCTAAAAAACCTTTAATGTAGGATGTAGCTGGGTAGGGGGTGTTTAATTGGGTAAAAGGAGGGGTGATTAAAAGAAGTTTTTGCTTACTCATATAGTTGCAAAAATCGGTTAATTATACTGAATTAGCAAAGTGTAGAATTGAGGTCTTTCATAAAAAAAGTGAGTCTACTGCTGTAGCTCACTTTCAAATATAATGGTCTTGAATAAAAAGTTTAATTTACAAGCTTTTCATGTTCGCCACTTTCATAGCGTTCACCAGTAACAAGCGCTTTTCCAACCTTAAAGGCCTGGACTAACTTATTGCTTGTCCCGTCCCAATATTCTGCTTCGTGGATATGAAACTTAATCAGGATCAAAGTGGGGTCTTCAAGTCCTTTAGGAAACCATGCTTTAGTTAATGGCGAGAATAATTCCTTCATTTTTTCCTGATCAGCAACGGCAGTTGCAATTCCTCTCAACGATAAAAAACTGTTTTTTTCGGGTGAACTGTATGATAAACATACATGTGGATGTTCGATGATGTCAACTAATTTTCCTGATTCATCAGAAGTGAAAAACCATACATTACCATCATCGTCTATTTCTTGCGTACCCATAGGGCGAGAAGTTATTCCTAAATCCTTAGTGGTAGTAGCAAACATTCCTACTTTTATATCACCTACTAATTTTTGTATTTTTTTTAAGCTTTGTAATTCCATAAGTCTTGTTATTTATTGTTTCTTAAAGCATCGATAAGGTCTTCCTTATCCATTCTGCTTCTCCCTGGTATTTCCAGTTCCTTCGCTTGGTCATACAATTCTTTTTTTGTGCGTTCCTCGTAAGGAGTAGAATTGTAATTTATGTGTTTTGAATTAGCTATCCGTGCAGCCTTTTCCTGGCTATAACCTTGATTTCTAAGTGCTTCGTATTGCTCATCATTTTTGATGCTGGGTCCGTGATCTTTTGCCATAATTCCTCAGTTTTATACACTTATGATGGAGACAAAATCATTCCAAAGTCTTGAAGACCGATCAGAGCTTTTAAAAATGCTTATCGATTTTCCTGACGTGACATTTTTTCTACATCCTGTCAGGGTATTTACACATCAGCACTTTAAATTTTTACAAACAAGATGATTTTAAATAGAAAAAAGGATAAATAAAACTGCTCACTTTCTATCTTTACGGCATAATGCAGAAAGTTATTTTATTTACATTTTTAGTTTTTAGTTTATGTTTGACCAGTTGCTTTGAAGTAATTGAAGAAGTCAGTTTGAACGATACGGGGGGAGGTGTATTTAAAATTACGCTCAACTTAAGCAAGAGTAAAGGTGAAGTGAAGAAACTACTTGCTCTGGATACCCTTCGAGGAGCTCGTGTACCCAGTATAGCCGAAATTAGTCATGAAATAGACCTCGTTGTTCAGGACTTAAAACAAATCAAAGGAATCACAAAGGTCGTTTCAAGTAAAGATTTTGATGAGCTCATTTTATCTATCGAGTATCAATTTGTGGATGTGGTTACCTTGAACCACAGTATTAGGGAAATTTTGAAAAAGCGAACGGTAAAGGCCGATGTAGACATTGATCACATGGTTTTTTATACCTATCAGAACAAAACCTTTGAACGTGATTCGTCTTTTGATTTTAAAATCATCATGAAAAATCTGGATTCAGATATCAAAATTCTGGAAACCTCTACTTATACCAGCATCTATCGATTTCCAACTCCGGTAATAACATCTGAAAATAACGATGCTAAAGTATCCAAGAGCGGAAAAGCTGTTTTGAACCGCGTTTCTGCTGCCCGTTTAGTAAGAAAACACCATTTAATCCATAACAAAATTACTCACCAATGATCCGCTTGACTTTCTCTTTACTGCTTACTTGTTGTTTTGCAGTGTTAAAACTATCAGCTCAGAACACCTTATTAGAAGCATCCATTCCTAAAAACCCAGTTGTAGTGGTTGCTTTTCATGGGGGAACTCTACAGAAAAACATCGACATCAACCAGTTGAAGGAGGGAGCTTTCGTGCAAAAGTATCAGCAAAAACTCGCGCGTAAACTCGGTGGTAGCTCTGAGCTGGATACTACTTTTATCGAATTAATTGGTCAATTGGATAAAAATGGGGTCAATACCCAGTCAACCAGTTATTTGTATGTAACTATTGCACCAGAGTTAGTTGCTGTTACCTACCTGATGGCTTTAAGTGATGAAGCCCAATTTGCTTCATTTGCCAAAAATTATATCTCGGAGGATAAACAAACACTGCTCGCCTCAATTAATGGGATGAAAGGCTATAAAATCAAGGACAACAATACCTTTATTACCTGGAATTCAAAGTTGGCGAAGGTGACTTCTTATATGGCGAATGATTTAAATAAAAAAGACACCTATAATGAGGATAACTATTATGACTACGGGTATGACACTGACATCAACGAGGATAGTTTAGCTGCAGCAAAAGAAGCCGAAGAAATAGTCAATCAACTAGCGCTTGAAGCGAAAATGATTCAAGGGGTAACGGATTCCTACAGCCTTACAGCGAAGGAGTCAGTAATGAACTCGCCTGGTTTCTCAAAATCAATCAACCAAAGTGGTGATATCACCGTGTGGGCGCAAAACACTGCTTTATGGCAGTTTGATAATGCGACTCTTTTAAAGCTCTTCCCCAAATTGGACCGAATGGCTTTACCCGTCATAGACAAAATAAAATCCATGTATAAGGACGCATATGTGTCAGCGAATATCCACTTAAAAAACACGGGAGTAGTAGTAGATATGGAAAGCCATACGAGCGATGAGTTAGCAAAATACACGAAACTAATTACAAAAAGTAAGTTTGAAAAATCACTCCTCAAATACATTCCGAACGACTATGTTGCATGTTATGCTTCTACGTTTAACCCATCAGCGCTTACTCCCATTACTAAGGAGTTGATTTACCCAATCATCCAGGAAGTACCCCAGTTTGGTACACGTGTGACCGATGTATTAGACATTATTGATGTCTTCATCGATGAGGAAGCAATCTATGACCTTATTGAAGGGGATGTGGTTGCTTTGTTTAGTGGCACTGTGACAGTAATGGCTGACAGCACTTATTATGAATATGATGAAGATTATAACTATGAGGTGAAAACAAAAAGTTATGAAAAAACAATTCCTAAAGTTACGTTTATGATGACTACTAAGGATGAGGAGACCTGGAGAAAAATCATCAGTTTACCTTCAATTGTACCGTTTTTCACCCATTTAAATGGTTTATATACTTTTGAAAAAGATGGAATTAAATTGTTTTTCACAGTATACGATGGCGTGGTTATCATGACTACTGACGAGTTGTTAGTGACGGATTATCTGGCTAGTGGTTTGCCAAAAGATCAGCGCTTATCAGGCGATAACCTGAAAGAACTGACAGCCACTAATAATTTAATTAAAATCAAATCGCCCGATTTAGAGATTGACAACAAAGAGTATCTAGATTTTCAAAATCTTTTAAAGAAAGTACAGTTTGAATCGCTTGTTTATTCTGGTGGACAAATGAAAGGAAATGCTTCGCTCAGTCATGCAGAAATTAACTTTGGTGACAAAAAACAAAATATTGTCAACTTCCTGGTAGCGTTTGTGGACGAATTGATGATGTCAAGTGCTGACAACCTTGAAGAAGAAGATGAAATGGAAATGATCTCGGAAGAAGAGGAGTACGAGGAAGAAGAAATAGAAGTAGTGGAGGAATATTAACAACCATTCAACCCCATAACGATGCGTAAGTTTTTGTATGTCTTGTTAGTGCTATTTTTACTTCTACTCGCAGTGGGCGTGTATTATTACTATTCAATGGTCGATAAATCACAACCAATAAATCCTGTAAAAGTAGAGCAACTTATTCCTGCTCATGCGAGTGCGGTGGTGAAGATTGATTTAACGAAGTACAAATTTGCCGTTTTAAAGGAGATGATGGCATTTGGTAAAGATCAGGACAGCACAGTCCAAATCGAAAGTCCCCTGGCTAACTTTGCAAAAGAAGTGTTTAAAAGAGCAGGAGCAGGAATAGCACTATTTGAACCCGTATATGCTTATCAAGTCAATAATGAATGGGGGGGGTTGATTGCCTTAGCAAATCCAGCACAATTCGATACGCTTATGCAACATTCCTCAGAAATTATACTCCTCAATGATTCAGTGGCACAAATTCGGAATACAACTTGGGAAATCCATTTTTCGGACACCTATATCAATTTATATAATCAGACCATGCAGCAACAAAAAAGTACTTCTACTGCTGCTTGGGATCTTTCTCCACTTAATCGCAAGCAACATTCGCTGATTAGCGCTTTGTTTAAATCGGAAAAAGGAGTGGTGTCCACTTACTTCGATTATAAAAAAGGTACCTGGTTGGTAACAGGTTCGTTGCCTTTCCTATCCGATAGCACTCATTCCAAGGTGCTTCCTAAATGTTTGATAAATAGCGAAGCATGCTATCTTGATTTATTTATCTCAGACCCCGACAATACCTATTTGAAATGGCTTGCAAACCAGTCAGCTATGATGAAGGAACTTTTAAATCAATTAAACCGACCGACACACCTCCAGTATTTTGGTAAAAAAAGGGTTACGGAAAAGTATGTGACCTATGAATATAACGATGATTTCGAAATGGAAGAGGTGGTGAAAACACAGCAGAAAGAAAAAGAGCTAATCACTGGGATGTACTACACCAAAAACCGTGAGGAGGCAAGTCAACTAAAAAAAGACTATGCTCCATTTTTCACGCATTTTGAAGTGCAGGATCAGTGGTTATTGGCCTCCTATCAACCAGTTAATAATACTTACCTCCAGTCAAATGATTCGCTATATGCTCAATTGATTGTAAGGGATTTAGAAAATCAAATCCCGACACAACTAGGAGAACTAATGGGAAAGAAACCCTTGGATTTGCCTTTTACTACCTTGGAATTATATGCGTATCAAAGCAATTCAAGTCAATCCATCAATGTGGTAGCAACAATTGTGATGAAAAAAGACTTTCAAGGTTTGTTTGATTTAAGGAAGTTGGTGTCTGTGGAGTAAATCGAATCATAATCGGATAAATTGAAAGCCAACGATGGAATATCATTGTTAATAAGTTGATTGCAACATATCTTAGATATCGAATTTTGATTCCAAAAGCCAAATCTACAAGCGTTGTGTTCACCACTTTTGAAGGTGAATAATCTTTCAGGTTGACTTAACCAACTACAGCATCATCAAACAGCATCCATTTTGCAGAAGCCAATACTTTAACCCCTTGAACAAAGGTCGGGATATGTTTTATTTCTTGAGGTATGAAGTGTGTAGGAGCAGTATTTTATAATCATTTTTAATACTTACAAACAAAAACATGTAATTTAACTAAAGCATAATCCCGTGATTAATATTATCTTACAGGTGGAATAATAAATTAAATCACCTTAAAAATGGCTCGCTACTTCATCTACCTATTATTTTGTTTATTCTCCATCATACTTCAGGCTCAGGCTCAACAGCAAGGCGATACGGTACGTGTTGGGAATAAAAAATTGGTGTTGACAGGGAGTAATTTAATACCAAATCCAGGTTTTGAAAACAACTTTACTGGGTGGACTGACGGAACCTTGGCACCACTGTCTGCAGCCAATTTCACGCTGGTAAATTCGGGCGGCATCAACAATTCGAACTACCTTGTTGGTACTACTAACGGTGGTTATACTTCTGCCGGGGCTATTGCTACGGGCTGGAATCTTCAACCGGGAAAAACCTATTACTTTTCGTACCAGGTTAAATATCAAAATGCCTCAACACCTGCCAGTCCTGAAATATACTTGAAGACCTCGCTGACCAATGCCAGTACTTTCCAGGAAGAGACGGTAAAGATAATTGATACAACTTATGTGAATGGTGGGGGAGTATGGACAAAAAATGAAGCCGCTTTTACCAATACCAATCCTTCTTACGATTATCTAACTGTCCATTTTAGGTGGCTGAACAACCGATTTGGCTTTGATGATTTTGCCTTGTACGAAGCAAAAGAAGCAGTAAACACGGAAGGTTTACAAGCTGTAATTGACCAGGCAAATGAAATCTATAAACCCACAGCCAATGGCGCTAATGAATTGCAAAACGCCATTAACACAGCAAACAACCTATTAACCAGTACTTCAGTCGAGGAAGTTTCCCTGGGTATTGAAAACCTAACTCAAGCGATTTTTGCCTACAAAGTGGCAAACACAACAGGGATTGCGCCTAATGTGACCACCAATCCCAATTTTGCGCGTGGCGCGACCATGTTTTTGGGACGCAGTACCATTGCTGGCAATCCAGCCTCACTTTTGGAGCACGGGTTCTGTTGGAGTACGCATCCTGAACCCACCATTTTTGATCATAGAACCACTAGCTATTACTCCAACAATGGAAATATCTACTACATCAAAAACCTGAATCCCTCCACCGTGTATTACATGCGGGCGTATGTGTTGACCCAGGATAACGCAGTCGGCTATGGGGACATTATAAAAGTCATCACCATTCCGAAAGGGACGGTCAGCTATTCGCTTGCCAGCAACGTGACGCAAGAACATTACACCCGCATCGATAATGCAATGGCGTCAGCCGTAAATTATTTCAATGAACTCACCAGCATTCAAGGGCATCGGCTCACGGTCAATTACGGTTCCGGAACACCTACAGCAGAAGCTTCCTACGGTGGTTGGATGCGTTTTGGACCCAGTGCCAGTTATCAGCAAACGGGAACGGCCTTACATGAATTAGGACATACCATTGGCGTAGGAACGCACCCATTGTGGTCGGGGCCTTCGTCACCATTGCGGGCAACAGGTTCGGTAGGTGCCTGGTTGGGTGATCGGACGACCAAACTCTTGCAATTTATAGATAACGACCCCGCCAGCTATTTACGGGGAGATGCCACCCACATGTGGCCTTATGGCATTAATGGGGCGCATGAGGATGATGGAACAACCTTGTTGTATGTTGCAAACGCCTTGATTGCTCAAGCACTCGGTGAAGATGGTCTGCCACCCACAGGTGGCTTTGCCACACCAGCTTATACGTTCACCAGCTCGGATGATAAAAAGTATTATATCAAAAGTGAAGACGCACAAACGGGCTTGTTTAGCTCCTTTGTGGTGGCAGACGAATTTGGAAAGTTGGTCAACCAAGTAATGACTGCGGATGAGGCGATCATGAATGACCATGCCGCCTGGCAGATTCAATTTAATCCAACCAACAGTTATTACACCATTAAAAATGTGGGCTCTGGCAGGTATTTTACCTATAGCAATTCAGGAAACAATGGGATCAGCACCATTCAAAAAGCTACGGCAGGCAGTGCCGAATACTTTCAATGGATGATGGGTAGGGTAGATGTTCATTTGGAATCGCTGACCACGCGTGGGTACTGGATAATCCATCCGGAAAACAAAAGCGCACCCAACTGTTTGGTGGCTACTACGGGCGAAACAACCCAAGCAAGTGGTTTTGATATTGCCAATGCCGCTACCAGACAGCGGTGGTTATTCTTATCAGACGAGGAGTTGGAGGACTTTGGGTTGGTGTCGTTTTTGGATAAAAATGAAACCAAGGCCACAGCTGAGCATCGCATTTATGTCAAAAATCGGGAAGTACACATTGAAAGCCATTCCCCGGTGGCAGCGATTATGATCTACAACGGTCAAGGTGTGGTGGTTGCCCAGGCAAACACCAGCAATGCTACTTATTCACAACGTTTACCAGTAGGGTTGTACATTGTGGCGATAAGTTCGGCTTCAGGGAAAGAGGTGAGGAAAGTGGTGGTGCAGTAAGGTTGTTTTCAACCACGCACCCGATGGGTTAACTACGAAGGATGTGAGTGAATAAATATTCTAATATTTATCTTTTTTGATAATTTATAACTGGTAATATTAAAAAAGACATATTTTCCCTAAATGGTTTTCGATATAATAGACTAGAAAATGAATTCTAATAAAAATGAACACTTTTGGGTTATAGTTTTTTCAAAGAAAGTGTTTATAGTAATTTCAATTACCATCCTCACTTTTTTTGTTGGACTGATTTTACCTAATACTGCTTACAAGTGGCTGATCTTCCCAGCTGGTTTCCACCCCAATTTAATAATGGATATTGCGGTTTTGCTATTATCACTTTTTATAACTGCTTTTTTCATTAGGTTGAAATACTTGAAGTATAAAATTTCATTCCTACAATCAATTGTTTTATGGGTTTTAATAGAACTCCATTTAATATTTAGTTATGATACATTTGGCGTAAACGGAGATTTAGAGTTTATCAATTTTTCCATTTTATTATTAAATAATTATTCGTGGCTAGGAATTTTATTGGCTCCCCTCTACTTTCTTTTTGTAGTAAACGCGATTGAGCTTTGCATTTCTATTTTTGAAAAGCCCGCTCCAGATTCTAAGAAATATTTATTTTCTGAAGATAATCCACAGTATTTAACTAATGAATATGTGAACATTTCCCAAGTTATTATCAATGCGGTAAAAAATTACCGATATGAACGTGCTTTTTCTATTGCAATTTTAGGTTCTTGGGGACATGGAAAGACGAGTTTT
Organism: uncultured Cytophagales bacterium; assembly: GCA_963849955.1. Classification (GTDB taxonomy): domain Bacteria; phylum Bacteroidota; class Bacteroidia; order Cytophagales; family JAAEPT01; genus CAWFGW01. The sequence goes on from CAWKJU010000007.1 coordinate 160,407, forward strand.
ATTAATTCACTAAAAGAATGTATAGATAAGGACTTTGATAAACATGAGCTAATAGCATTCGATTTCTATCCTTTTTTTAATCATGGTCATGGCAATATCGTTTCAGAGTTTTTCTCTGGGCTAAATGACGCAATATCTCCTTATAGTGGCGCAGCAGGAACTTCACTTATTCAATATGCGAACAGATTAAGTCAATTGTATAAAAAAGGGGAAGTGTCTGATTTTTTAAACCTAAATCCTTCTTTAGACAAAAAATCGGCTTATAATCATTATCTAGATTTGAAAAGGCAGCTTTCAACATTAAATAAGAAAATAGTTATATACATAGATGATGTCGATCGGTTAGAAAAAAGCGAAATAATTGAGGTGCTCAAATTGATTCGAAATACATCAAATTTTCCCAATGTGTTTTTCATAGTCGCACTGGACTGTAGCTATGTCACGAAAAAGCTTGGTGAGTCAGAAACATATTTAAGTAAATTTTTTCAACTTGAATTTGTTTTACCTGAGAGAAAACCAGATGAATTAGCTGAATCGTTAGTGAAAATTTTAGGAGACTCTGACTGCCAGTTTGATGAGGATAATTTGAACAAACTGAAAAAAGAAATAACTAACGAAAACTCTATTTTTAATGTGGTTGTAAGAAATCACAGGGATGTAATAAAGATTTCGAATCGGTTGATTTTAGAAATTTCTTTATTAAAAGGTGTTCTAAATGAGGTTTCAATTGTTGATGTTTTTTATTTGTCCGTTTTGAAATCGAGATATTTTGATTTTTTCAAATATATCTGTGAGAACATGAATGATGTTTTTGAGCGCGAAAAAAACTTAATGACTTTGAAAAGTAAACCAAAGACATTGGAAGAACGTGTTGTAAATGGTGTACATGTAGATTTAGAAAACTGGGATTTATCACCGATTTTTAAGAAAGAATCTTTTACAAATGTTGATAAACCCATCAAATCACTTCTGTGGCAGTTGTTTTTAAGAAATGATGAATTAGGTGATTCAGTCAGGGATTATCGTAATTTTTATAAGTTAGTTCGATTAAAGTATGACGACACTGATTTGTTATATCCAAGATTTGAAGGATTATTAGATGTTAACTCAAATTTTGAAAGCGAAGTCGATGAAATTATTTCTGAGCAGAAAACGGACCAATTAATTTCTAAAATTTTTGAATTTAAATCCGATGATAAAAAGACTTTAAATCGATTGTTAGAAATCGTTTTTTATTTACTAAGTCTTGATGTTATAAGCGAAAACTTAGGACTGCGCTTGCGATTAGTCATAAAAAGCATTTTTAACCCAGATAATAAGGAAAGTCTTTTTTTTCAAAGTGAGCAGAAAGAACTATTTTCTAAAGAAGTTTTAGAAAATAGACGGATTAATCATTTTCAAAAAGTTAAGGAAATTATAACTATGATTACACAGCCGGAGTACTCATCAATATGTGGTTTTTCTGAAGAAGAACTTAAAATGGAGGCAAAAACTGTATTTGAAGATTTCTTCAAAAATAACAATCCGTGGGATGTTACTGATGATCAACCACGCAATATGTTTTATTGGTTAAAAAATATTTTAGGTATTTATGTTATTCGTAAATTATTTAAAGAGTGTTTGAATGAGAAAAACATTGAGGTGTTTTGTCTTCAAAATATTAATGAAATTGAGCCTTATATTTTTCAATTAAGCCCTTTTTTACATGAATTATTTGGGACTTATAAAGAGTATGAAGAATGGATAAAAGAAAATTATCCCGCAACTGAGTTTTTTAAGGAATACTTGAGGTTTTTAGAATTGACTTCGATTAGAAATTATGCGGGAATAAAGTTTAAATTCTTATCTATCGATACCACTAAAAGGCAAATCTATGGAGACAATCATCAAAAACTTGTTGAAAATGAAAAGTTAGTGGAAGTATATGTTCGTGTTAATGGAAATACAAAAGTCCCTCATTTTGAAGGATGCACAACTTCTTCTTTTTATAGAAAAAATATTTATGTAATTACTTCCTCTCAAATAGATATTGATGAGTTTTTGAGGGTTCAAACAGAATATATTAAAAATGATTTTCAGGAGGTTTTAGGAGATAGTCCTAAGATCAATCTATATTTAAATGACCCTCATAATAAGAGGTTTGAGATATTTGACTCAAAAGGGGAAATCATACTAGAAACTATATCAATTCAGTATGGGAAGTGATGGATAACATTGGTGGGAGGGAAACTAGCTATGGTTTCTTAAAAATGTGTTAGCGAATTTTTTTAATTTCTTTCAAAATACTTTCTGGGTTTTGTCGGTTGTCTGTAATTGTTAATATTTCTATTTCATCACCATTTATACGGTAGTAAAAAGAAGTTTGTTTGGTGACAACACATTTGTAAAATCCACCTAATAGAGTACTCTTAGGTGAAGATTCAGGGAAAGAAGATATTTTATTGATGGAGGATTCAAGCTCTTCTAAAAAATTGAGTTTCGCTTGTTCTCCCCATTCTGAAATTAGGTAGTCAAGTAGCTTATCAAGTTTAAACTCGGCTACAGGTGATAAGTAAACGGTGAATTTACTCATGACACCTTTTTCAAGTAGTCGCTAAATGCGGTTCGTTTCCCTGAATTAAGTTGATTTAAAGCAATTTTGATTTCTTCTTTCTCAGATTTTGTTAATACTACAGGACTATCTTCATCTCGATCTTGAATTAATTCTTTAATCTTTTGAAGGATGTCGGGGTTATCCAAGTTTAGGATAAGTTTTGCAAGCTCTATTTTTGAAGTTTGTAAATCCATATATCAATTTACAAAAAAGTAATGATAGAAGTCAATGATACTCAAATTGTGTTTACATTTTTTTGAGTAAAACAGACTTTCTTCTTACTACCTTAAAAGAACTAACTATTCTCAATTAAAAAGGCTAGCAGAGAATAGGTTAGGTTAAAAAATAGTCATGGAGTAGTATTCTGAAAATTAGTATATTACAAGTCTGTATGCTTACGATTTAATCAAGCGAATATGAACAATAGAACTTCTTGGCTAGCACTGCTTTTTTTAGGTTTGGGGGTTGCACCACTTCAGGCACAAACCATTAGTGCGAGTACTAATTTAGTCGCCCAACCCATTCCCGATCGGTCCATTTTATACAATGTTTCAGGTGCAGGTGTTACCAAACCCATTACATGGGGTCTCGATTTGGCGTGGCTCAGTGAAGCAAATGTGAGACGAGGAATGGCCTTTATGGGCGCTGATCGTGTGGATGTGATCCGGTCTTCGTTTACCCCAACGGCTCCTTTGGTCAATGGTGCGCTGCCAGCACTGGAACTTGACAGACTCAACCAACGCCTGAATATTATTGGGTTGTTGGGTGCCAATACCAAAGTAGTCCTGAACTGCGACCATCCGAGTGTGGATCCGTGGTATGTGGGCAATGCCGCACGTTGGGCACAGCTGATTGACCTCACCGTAACCCACCACGAAAACAAAGGCCGAACGGTACTCTCCGTAGCCCCCTTCAACGAACCCGATAATGGCGCGACAGGACAAGGAACCGTCAACGATTTTTATACTATCTGTGGTGAACTCAGAAAGTTGCCTCACCTCAATAACATCCGTATTTCAGGCGGTAACACCCTCAACAACGACCAGGCTTTGCCGTGGTACAACAACTTAAAAGCCCGATTAGACGAAGGCAACACCCACCAGCTGGCAGGTACCTTCGATACCTATGCGGCCTTTTTTCAAGCTGTAAGAGCCAATGGTGATTATGCCACCAACGATGAGTTACACAACGTGATGGAAGCCATGGTAGGGGTAGAATACGGCATGCAAACAGGCATTTGGTGGGGAACAGCCGAGTTGGCGCGTGGTGAGTTTGTGAAAGCCAGTGATGGTCAACGGTTGGGTTATGCCGAACACCGTCCCAACTGGACAGCCGCATCCGTCTACCGCACCCTGGAAGGAAAAATACAAGCCTTTAGTGGCGCATCTGAACGGCAAGCAGCCACCACCACTTATCGTTTTGTCTCCACAGAACGGGATGTTTTTTACGATGGACAAGGACCGCAACGGGAATATGTGTTAACCATGCCAGGAGGTACAGGCTATCAACAAAATCAACCCAATGCGGAACGCGTAATCAACATTACCTATGGTGACGATATCCAACCCGTCATCAATGGTCGCTATGTAGTGGTGAACCGCAACAGCGGCAAAGTGATGGAAGTAGCAGGTGGTTCAACAGCCGCAGGAGCGAATCTTCAGCAAGGCACCAACACGGGAGCCACCTACCAACAGTGGAATGTCACGCCAGTGGATGCCCGAATCGGACAGGATTTTAGCTACTTTACCTTCACGGCAGTTCACAGTGGCAAAGCCCCCGATGTACTCGATTGGTCACTCAATAATGGAGCAAACATCATCGTGTACAATGATGCAAAAGGAGCGAACCAACAATGGTATTTGGACTATGCCGAAGAGGGGTGGTTTTATATTCGTAGTCGTCAGAGTGCTAAATGTTTAGAGGTTGCCAACGTCAGTACTGCTGCAGGAGCTAATATTCAGCAATGGGAAAAAAATGGCGGTGCAAATCAGCAGTGGCGGTTTCTGCCTGTGGGTGCTCCAGTAGAGTTTGTGGCACCAGATGCACCAGGCAATTTAATTGCCACAGCAAACCCGGAATCCGTTCGTTTGGATTGGCCTGCTAGTACTTCATCAGATGTTAACGGTTATACCATTTTTCGATCAACAACGGCCAACGGAGCGTATGAAACCATTGCTCGAAATGTGAAAGGCACATCGTATGTTGACAACACGGCTACCCTTACGGGGCAGTATTATTATGCCATCAAAGCCGTGGATCATTCATTGAACCGTTCGGTGTATTCTAACCAAGCCCATGCCACTACAACAGGCAATAAAGATCTTGTTGCGCATTATTTATTTGAGAATACCACTTTGGATAATTCGATAAACCTGAACCATAGTGCTACCCGTGGAGGTGTTTCCTACACGACAGGCAAAGTAGGTGCACAAGCAATTACACTCAACGGTACGGACGCCTTTATCCAGCTGCCTGCGACAATCGCACATCAACAGGAAATTACCATTAGCACGTGGGTATATTGGAATGGCGGTGGTATTTGGCAACGCATTTTCGATTTTGGAAATGGCGAAGATCAAAACCTGTTTTTAACTCCCAGTGCCGATGCTGGACAACTGCGCTTTGCCATTAAAAATGGTGGTGCAGAAGAACGTTTGACTGCCACAGGTTTGCCAACTGGTCAGTGGTCGCATGTTGCCGTGACCTTAAGTGGTTCAACTGGACGCCTGTATGTGAATGGAAAATTGGTAGACGAATCAACTGCTTTTACCATCAGTCCTTTGGACTTTAAGCCCGTGTTAAATTATATCGGTCGGAGCCAATACCCTGATGCCTTGTTGAATGGTTCTATTGATGATTTCCGGGTGTACAACTATGCCTTAACTGCTACCGAAGTGGCCATGGTAGCAGGTTTGGCTGATTGTCAAAATGTATCGGGTGGTTCAGCCGTGTTGGATGATTGTGGTCGGTGTGTGTTGGGAAATACAGGTAAAACGGCTTGTGCTTCCGTAGATGAAGCCGAAGTGGTCGCTTGTGATTTTGATGGGGTTACCGAGAACAATAACATTGGTTACAAAGGCGCCTCGTACATCAATGGAGATAATGCAGTAGGAAAAGCAATTTCGTTCAGTGTTTTAGCCAACAACGCAGGAACAACAACCGTAAGTTTCCGTTATGCCAATGGAAGCTCGGCAGCTCGGCCAGCACAAATCAGTTTGAATGGATCGTTGCTTCCCAACAACCTCAATTTTCCTGTCACTGGCTCGTCAACGGATTGGAAAGTAGTTGACATCACCCTTAACTTAACCCAAGGAATGAATGATCTACAACTCATTGCCACCAACGCAGAAGGTTTGGTGAACATCGATCAAATCGGTTATGTAAGTAGCGGGTTGTCTGTCGGTAACTGTTTGATTACTGGGGGAGAAGAGCAATTTCTTAATGAATCGGTTTCCATTTATCCCAATCCTACAAAGGACGTAGTTCAATGGAATACAAGTGTTGATTGGATCTTGTTGAACGCAATGGGTAAGCCAGTAGCTCAAGGAAACGGCACTCAAACCAACCTTTCAGATTTTCCAACAGGCATCTATTTATTAAATATTGATCATGTGTTTTTCAAAGTGGTGAAGGAGTAATTTGTTATTTATTCCTTCCACATCTTATTCTGAGTGAAGCGAAGAATCTCGGAATAGCAAACTAGAGATGTTTCGCTCTCGCTCAACATGACTTTTAAATGGATTAATAGTCGTCATTCTGACGAGTGAGAAGATTTTGATAATTAGGCAGTGGAATTATTTTTAAATGAAAATGTGTATATTTATCTACCTACCAATTTACGAAAATGGAAAGAGGCATTTTATTCGCATTTGTTGTCCTTTCAATATCAACAGCAGTAGCTCAAACCCCTTATTCTTCTCCTGACTATACCGTCCGGGAAGAAAAGAATCTATTTTACGGCACAGCCATCGGTTTTGATGGCAAGGTCGATTCACTGTTCATGGATTTGTATAAACCTGAAGGTGATGACAACTGTAAGCGACCATGTATTGTGATGGTACATGGTGGAGGATTTGTCAGTGGAGAACGTCAAGAAGGCTCTTTGGTTACAATCTGTAGAGAGATGGCAAAACGCGGCTACATGGCAGCCTCCATCGATTACCGTCTTGGAAACCACAAACGTAAACTGTACACCCCTTATTTACTTTGTGATAATTTATCCAATCGATGCATTTATGTGGCAGATTCTAATGAAGTCATTCGTGCACTTTATCGTGGTATGCAGGATACAAAAGGTGCTATTCGATTTTTAAAACAACGTGCAGTTCTTGATTCAACAGATACCGATAACTTCTTTGTGGGGGGTGAAAGTGCTGGTGGTTTCATCGCCACTACCACTGGTTTTATGGATTTATCACATGAAAAACCTACAGCCTGTGAGGCGTTACCTGATGCGCCAACCCCTGATAGCGACCTGCTTTCTTGTATGGACAACAACTATTCACTTACCCGCCCTGATTTAGGTCCGGTAGAAGGTACGTTGCATACTGCCACACAAGATGCTTCAGTGAAAGGAGTAGCCAATTTTTACGGTGGATTGCATGATTTATCATTACTCCATAATGGCGTAGATACCCCCGCAGTGTACCTTTTCCATCAAAGTAGCGACTTAGTAGTTGATTGTGGCAGCAAACCTGCCTTTCGAGGTGTGTACCAATACTGCTACAACCCTAACAACATATGTCAACCATTGGACAATTATCCGGTCTTCCATGGCTCTTGTGCCATCGAGGCTGAATTAACGGCCATGGCCAGCAATGCTCCACCTTTTTTCTTTGATTATGTCAGTAACGGCCCAGCCGATGGTTCATCTTGCCTCAAAGATCCACCAGGACATGCTACGCTAGCTCATGCTACCCGTTGTCAGAATATGGCAATGTTTTTCAGTCCCATCATTACAGCTTCAGGAAATACCCCTTCCAATAACTGTGCTGTAGCAGGTTTTGATGAGCAAGTTTTACAGCTAAAACTTTTCACTCAAAATAATGAAATAATCATTTCCACGTCACAAAGCCTTGGGAATGCACGCTTAGATGTATTCGACATAACAGGAAAAACCTATGTCTCCAAATCAATAAACATAAATGCAAATCAAGAGCAGCGAATTTCATTTGTTGGAAGTGGCATTTTCATCGCAAAGTTAACCAGTTTAGAAGGTCAAATTACCAAAAGATTGCTTTTCTTACACTAATACTAGCTATTCAAGGAACTTAATCAATCAACCTAATGATTGGAATTGGAAATAAAGTGGACTTACACTAGTATGCAAATTGTTATTGTTTATTGAAAATAGGAGAGAACCCACATCCATTGAGCAACAAGTAAAAATCAGGTTTCATTAAATTAAGGCAGTCGTGATTGATTGCCTTTATATTTTAAAATTGTTTAGGTTTCATTTTTTTGTCAGCCAGTTCAGCGATTTCTACAATCCGTTTGTTGCGGGTTTCTTGCCGTTTGGCCATAACTATCCATTGTAACAGGCCCTTTCTAATTGACTTGCTCAGACTTAAAAAATAGTCCATAGCGTTTTCTTTTTCCAATAAAGCGGCTTCCAAATCTTCCGGTATACTTAACGCCTCAACACTATCTAACAATTCCCACATACCATTTTGTTTGGCGATATCGATGCAGCGCATCCCTGCTGAAGTCATAAGATTGACTTCCATAAGCTGTTCTACTTTGACTTTGTTGATTTTTGACCATGTGCTAGTAGCTTTTCGTTTGCTGAAATACTGGATAGAACGTTCCTCGTCCAGTTTTCTTTTTACGCTGTCAATCCATCCAAAACATAAAGCTTCGTCCACAGCCTCACTCCAGGTAAGTGTGGGCTTACCTGCCTTTTTTTTGTAAAAAACCAGCCAGATAGCATCCTTTTCATCATGATTTTTTAACAGCCAATTTCGCCAAGCTTGTTTGCTTGTGGGATAATAAGTTTCTATTTCATTGATGGACATAGTGACTTTCTTTGTGACTAAAATAGGATTTCCTCATTAGATGTTTGTTAAGAATAGCTGTTTGTTATCATCTGATACATGAACTTAGTTGCCAGCAACCAGAATTTTGAAAAGTAACCATGCGATGAAAAGCAATAAGGTGATTTTACCGAGCATTTTCCAGCGTCTAACCACCTTGGTTTTACCCATTCCTTTTGGCTTTTGAATGTACTTGCCATGAGGTAAATTGAGTTGTTTAAGTTGTTCGATTATGCGAAGGAAAGGTTGTTTACCCCTCAGTGCTTGAATAAGTAATGGATCTTTCCAAATGAGATCATGGGTACCCTTTTGTTGAAGAAAAATATAGGTAGGGTCAGAGGATAGGTAAGTATTCAACGCAATGAACTCTTCGAGTTGTGCTAGCGTCTCAGTTGCTAAATTAGGAGCAGGATTTGAAGTAGAACAAATAAAAGAACTGTTTGTTAGTTCGATAGTCGCTTCATTAGGCGTTGGTTGTAAATCTACTTCAGCAAGCGCCTTTTGATAATTTCCCACAATGACAGTACACACTGCAAACGTGACGTGTGACCTACCGAATTGTTCTTGTATGATTTTTAAGGAAAGGTAAAGTTCATTTCCTGTAGCTATATAAACATCATTTTCGAAAGTAAAAGCAAGTCCCAATTTGTTAACCTGGGCTTTAAATCCATTGATAAATTGTTCTTCTAATCCCATTTGTATTTTAATTATGCAAGTCTTAAGATCTTCTCCATCTTTTTTCCTTTAGCTAATTCATCTACTAGCTTATCTAAATACCTAACTTGTTGTGTGAGTTTGTTTTCAATTTCCTCGATGCGGTAGCCACAAATTACTCCTGTAATGCGGTCCGCATTTGGATTGAGTTGTGCTCTTTTAAAAAACGTTTCAAAAGTTACATTTTCATCAATTAGCTCTTGAAGTGTTGTGTCATCAAAACCAGTTAACCAGGTAATGACTTGGTGTAACTCTTCCTTCGTCCTGCCTTTTCTTTCCACTTTTTTAAGATAAAGAGGATATATAGAAGCAAAAGTTATTGTGGCCATTCGTGCATCATGTTCGGGGGTTGTTTTCATATCCGTAATTTTTTATGATCGCTCTTTTAAATATAAAAAGATTAAAACATTACCGTCTTCCTTTTTATACTGAGTAGTGCTAATCACAAAAAATTGTTTCTGGGGAAATAATGGAACAATTCCAGCCATTGTGTAGCATGAACCATACAATGTTACTCAGAGGGCATTAGCAATATTTCTTTTTCTAACATAGTGATTATCCGCAGATAACGGAATGGGGTTATTGGTTAAGGTGTTGTTTTTCAGTTGATTAATCTCTTTTATGGATAAAGTGCTTTAAGGTTGTCCTTCAATTGGATTTGCTTGTAAATGAGGCAAATGGCACAAGGCTTGTAAAAATGAGGTGTGTGAATGGGGCTATTTAGGCTACTTTTTCCACCAAAAAAAACCTATGGAAGCATCAAACAAACATACAGCAATAAAAGAAAAATTTAAGCAGTTTATCGTGGACAATGACCATCCATGTGTCATGGCACAAACGGTCTTTCGATTTGACACCCTTGAATTTCATGAATATAAAGATATGGGAACGCTAAGTGCTGCTAATCAAATACTTACGGATTTAAAGAACTATATACATAACTACACAGCTGCACCCAACAAGTTTTATTCGTTTATTGCTGCCTTTCCCGAAGAAAGCTATATGAGCGAACAACTTTTCGAAACGAAGTTATGGCAACAGTTGCAAGCGTTGCATGATAGCGATGACCAACCTTGGGACCCGAACGTGAGTACCGATCCCGATAGTGACCAATTTAGTTTTAGTTTAGGCGGTAAATCATTTTACATCGTAGGCTTACACCCCGGCAGTTCGCGCATAGCACGGCAAAGTCCATATCCAACCCTGGTATTTAACCTACACAATCAGTTTGAGCGCCTTCGAAAAATGGAGCATTACAAAAAAATACGGGATAAAATACGTGAGAGAGATCAAGCGCTGCAAGGATACATCAATCCCATGTTAGAGGATTTTGGAAACGCTTCTGAAGCAAGGCAGTATAGTGGGAGAAAAGTAGAAAAAACATGGAAATGTCCTTTTCATCACTAAATAAAATAACTTTCTTAACACTCAAAAAAAGATAATTAATCAAACATGTGCGGAACATTTATTACCATTGAAAAACAAACTGGGGCTTCCTTTAGCCTGAAAAAAGGACAATTGTTAAAAGTGATGGACCCAGAAGGAGAGCAGGTAAGTGATATGGTCGCTTTTAATGCCCATGATTTAGGAGAAAAGATCTCATCAGGAAAAACGTTTGATTTTGAAGAAACACTCTTGCTTACTGCTGGCAACAAATTATGGAGCAATCTAGGGCATGTTATGATGGAAATACTGGAAGATACTAACGGACGCAATGATTTTCTATTGGCCCCATGTAGTCCGGAGACATTTGAAATTATGTATAACCATCAAGGTTATCACCCCAGCTGTTTTGAGAATTTAGCGACTAATCTGGAAAGGTATGGTATTAAAACCAGCGATATTCCTACCGCCTTCAATATTTTTATGAATGTTCAATTCGATAAAAATGGTAAAATTTCAGTAAATCCACCTACCAGCAAAGCAGGGGATTACCTCGTCTTTAAAGCCAACATGGACTTAATCATTGGTCTTACGGCCTGTTCAGCTGAAGATAGCAATAACGGCAGTTTTAAACCGATCCATTATCTAGTATATGATGCCGAGTAAATGTGGATTAAGTTACCTATAAAAGTCAAACTTAAGTTGACTGGCTTCACCTTAACACAATAAAATATTTTTTGTTAAATAAGGGTATTTAGTTAGATTTTAATATCTAAATTAAAACAAAATCCTTTTAACCATGAATTATTTTATATCAGTTTTAAAAAACTACGCTAAGTTTGACGGTCGCGCAAGAAGAGCAGAGTATTGGTATTTTACCTTATTCAGTACACTTATTAGTGTGTTATTATCCATAGTAGTTTATACTAGTGGAGTTATGTATTTAGATTCAATCTATTCTCTGGCTGTATTTATACCTTCTCTAGCGGTAGGTGTACGAAGAATGCATGATGTTGGAAAAAGTGGGTGGTATTTGTTAATACCTATTTACAATTTAATATTAGCTTGTACACCAGGTGAAGTAGGAAGTAATCAGTATGGCGAAGACCCAAAAGGTAGTGATATCAACTTTGATGAGTTTGGTGTAAAAGAAAAAGATCAGAATTTTGAAAGTTCACTCAACTAATTGTTTCTAACCAAAGAACTTTGATTTACTGGATTTCCAATCCACAGAAGTAGAAGCTGTGAGAAATTGAATTGAAACGGTGTGAATGCTGGTTCTTGTTTTTCTCACAGCTATAAGAAGTGTTTTTATAAGCAGTTTTGGAGCTTAGATGGTATCAGAGAAAGGAATTACATTTTTTCTGATGAAATCAATAAACAGTAATTAGTATCCTGTAATTTTATTTTTATTAAAATTCAGAGATTCGAAAACTTTACTTTTTGAAACTTATTTAAGGATGTGTTATATTCGAACGAATCACATTATTATTCATCATTATGAAACATCTTAATTTTACACTAATCGCTGTTTTTGTGTTTAGTTTCAACTTTTTTCAAGCTATTTCTCAAAATTTATTGACAAATGGTTCTTTTGAAAGTGGAACAACCAACTGGACAAATTTGGCCGGTGATGAGGGAGTGGCTAGTTATTCAGTAACGAGTACTGATGCCATAGAAGGGACCAACTCATTAGAAGTAGCAGTAACCACATTAGGAGCCAATCCGTGGAGCATTCAAAGTATCCACAGTGCGACCAACATGATTACAGATTTAAGTTATACTTTTTCTTTTTATGCGAAAGGAGATGTGGATGGTCTACAAGTAAATGCAGTCCTTCAAAATAACGTTTATTTGGCTCAAAGTTTTACGTTGACCACAACATGGGAAAAGTACACCTGGGTATTTACAGCACAAGAGGAGGCTCCACAATTGCGTATTCAGTATCCAAGTCTTGGAACTTATCACATAGACGATGTGCAAATTTTAGATGAAAACACGACTGGTGATTTAACCATAGAAGTATCGCCTAAAATAGCATACCAAACCATGGTTGGATTTGGTGGTGCCATCACGTGGTATTGTGATTTAGTTACAAAAAGCCCACACACTAATGAAGTGATTGATTTAATGATCAATGATGTAGGAACAGACATCGTTCGCTTGAAAAACTGGTATTACCCAAGTGATTATCCGCTAACAAAATCACCGCTAATTATGGAGGAAGACTACTTCAAAGGTCATTTTGATGCTACAAATGAAATCTATGATTTAGTTAAACAAGCCAATCCTGAGGTTGAAGTTTTGTTGAGTTCATGGTCACCACCCTCAGCGTATAAAAGTAATGGTGCTCTCAACGAAGGTACATTGAAGAAAAAGAACGGTCAGTTTATGTATGCAGAATTAGGCCAGTATTATAATGATGTATTAGACAACATCACGTTTACGCCAGACTATTTTAGTTTTCAAAATGAGCCAGGTTATGTCAACGCTGGATGGAGTACCTGTGAGTGGCGGCCTACAGAAACGGAAGATTTTCCTGGTTATGATTTAGGATTAGATGCGGTATATAATGCCATTAAAGAGCGTGCAAATGTTCCAAAAATGTTAGGCCCGGAATCGGAGAATATCGGACAAGCAGGCTGGGATAACACGTTAAATTCGTTTGCCTCAATGGCAGACGCTATCAAAGACAAAAGCTATCTATATGGTTATGGCTATCATTTATATAACTATGGAAACTCCCCAGGTAATTTAAGTGCAGGTCCCTTGAATATGATTCGCGATAACTTTGGCGATAAACCCAATTTTATGACAGAGTTTTCAAGTGGAAACTTTGATTGGCTACAAACGGCAGATGCTATCCATCAGACAGTAGTTGAAGCCAACGCCAGCGCTTATATTTATTGGGAGCTGATGTGGGATACCGCATCTACTAGTACAATGATGGGTTTTGATGGTGCTGGAGAGTATATCATTAATGATCATTATTATACGATGAAGCATTACGCGAAACATGTGGATAAAGGAGCAAAACGAATTGCCATCACTGGTGGTAACAACAATGTCAAGCTTTCAGGTTTTCTCAATGCAACTGGTGATCAAATCACTATAGTAGCCATCAATAACAGTGTGAATCCACAAAATATCCTGCTGAAATTTTCAGAGGGAGAAGTTGCTGATATCGTAGGTTTCCAATCGGTATCGGATAATTTCTACCAATCCTTAGAAAGCGTGTCCAGTGATCAAACATTACCCGCAAAGTCTTTGACAACTTATGTGGTGACATTAACCGATGTAATCACTGCTTTCGCTGAAGAGAAGTCGCCAGAGAAAGATATAGAAGCTTTTCCAATACCGTTTAGTGACACGTTTACTATCCAAACAGCAGGGGCCTTTGATTTTGAAATCTACGGATTAGATGGCAAAATACGTGAAAAAGGGCGTGCTCAGAATAATGAAAAATTAGGAGCTAAATTGGACCATGGGATGTATATCATAAAAGTATATCAAGAAGGAATGGTAAAGACCTTAAAAGTCACTAAAAACTAAATCCAGCAACTTTTTTAATCTAATATTGAGGAGTCAGCGTGTATTCGTTGACTTCTCTTTGTTTTTGTTAGATTTTTTTAGCATACGGCAAGTTTAACGTTGTAATTTATCCATTGGATATTGTTGAAGTTACTACTGGTATAACAACGACTACAGCTATGTTTTTTAGGGTAAAAATCTCTACATATAGCGTCTAAAATTATATGTAGATTTTTATTAAACCTTATCAAAAGGTGTAAATACGAACGAAATAGGAACTATTTTTCTCTTGATGAATAGGCAAACAATTTGCTGGTTTCATTTGCTATAGCTTTATGGAGAAACTCTTACAATTTACTGACCATGGAATTTATTGCGCACAAGCTGATGTCTATATTGACCCATGGAAACCTGTCAATAGAGCATTGATTACACATGGCCATGCAGACCATGCGCGGTGGGGGCATCAACATTACCTTTGTCATACACTTACTGCTGCCATAATTCTCAAGCGCATTTCTCCTGATTTAAACGTACAAACAGTCGATTACAACGAACCAATTCTTATCAATGGTGTTCGATTCACCTTTCACCCAGCTGGACATATCATCGGCTCAGCTCAAATTCGGGTCGAATATAAAGGCGAGATTTGGGTTGCAAGTGGCGATTATAAAAATGAGGATGATGGTATCTCCACACCCTTAGAAATAATTCGTTGTCATACTTTTATTACAGAAAGTACTTTTGGCTTGCCTATTTACGCTTGGCAACCTCAGGCCAATGTTTTTGACGCCATAAATAATTGGTGGCGATCGAATATTGAATCGGAAAGGCCCAGTATAATTTATGGGTATTCGCTCGGTAAAGCACAGCGGATAATTCAACATCTCGATCATTCAATAGGACCCGTATATACACATGGGGCGGTAGAAAATATGAATGAAGTTTTTAGAGAAGCTGGAATTGCTATTAAACCTACGGAAAGAATTGTGCAAGATACTCAGGTGAAAATTGCTCATAAAGGAATTATTGTAGCCCCACCCGGAGCATTTAACTCCACCTGGACCCGCAAATTTAAAAATGCAGCACATGCAGCATGCAGTGGTTGGATGACCTTACGAGGTGCGAGGAGGAGAAAAGGAGTAGATCGTGGTTTTATTCTGAGTGATCACGCGGATTGGAAAGGATTGAACGAGACAATAGATGCTACAGGAGCAGAAAACGTGATTGCTACCCATGGTTATACTAACACGTTTGTTCATTGGTTAAGGCAACGAGGATTGAATGCACAAACAGAAAACACGGCTTATACTGGAGAAAGTTTAGATGAAGTAGAACAGGAGGTAGCATGAAAAGATTTGCTCAGTTATTCAAAGAATTAGATGAAACGACCAAAACCAACAAAAAGGTTGCGGCAATCACTTCCTACTTTAATGAAGAAAACGAGGCCGATAAATTATGGGCGATTGCTTTATTATCACACAAAAGACCTAAAAGGGTAATTAATTCTACTTTTTTAAAAGAATGGGCGGCAGAAATTTCTCAGATACCGATGTGGCTGTTTGAGGAGTCGTACCATGTAGTGGGAGATCTCGCTGAAACTATTTCACTCTTAGTTCCTCAAACCCACACCCACACGCAGACTTTAACAGAGTGGATCATGTATCTCGAATCCTTGAGAAAGCAGGAATTGAGTGAAATAAAGGAGGCTATACTACAAGCCTGGGGTGGTTTAAGTACTTCGGAACGCTTCATCTTCAACAAAATCATTACAGGTGGATTTCGAATTGGGGTTTCTCAAAAATTGATGACGAAAGGTTTGGCTGCAAGTACAGGTCTTGATGAAAATGAACTGGCTCACCGACTTATAGGTAATTGGGATCCGTTCAATACTACTTTCAAGGCCCTTATTTACGGAAATCAGGCGGACTTTAATGATGCTAAACCCTATCCGTTTTTTTTAGCTTATCCTGTTGAAAATCATGAAAAAGAATTAGGTGACTTAAATAATTGGTTTGCTGAATACAAATGGGATGGTATTCGAGGTCAAGTGGTGAAAAGAAATGGTTTGGTTTCAATTTGGTCACGAGGGGAAGAGTTAGTTACTGATAAATTTCCTGAACTGGTTACCATGGCGGAAAACCTACCTGATGGTGTGGTGATAGATGGAGAAATTGTGCCTTGGAAGGAAGATCAGATATTGGATTTTCAAATCCTTCAAACACGAATTGGGAGAAAAACTATCACTAAAAAGCATTTAGAAGATGCACCTATTCGGCTGATAGCCTACGACCTGTTAGAGCATAAAGGAAAAGATTTGCGATCATTGCCATTAATAGACCGCAAACGTTTGCTAGAACAAGTTGTACAGTCTGCCAAAGAGGAACGTCTCATGCTTTCCGAAATTATCAGTTGTACTACGATCAACGAATTAGCTGAGAAAAAAGAACACGCCCGCACACTTGGAGCAGAAGGTTTGATGTTGAAACGCAAAGACAGTAGTTATGAAGTTGGGAGAAAAAAAGGAGGGTGGTATAAATGGAAAGTAGACCCTTACACAATAGATGCCGTGCTAACCTACGCGATGAGAGGTCATGGTCGCAGGGCAAATCTTTACACGGATTATACTTTTGGCCTTTGGCAAGATGGAGAACTCGTTACATTTGCTAAAGCGTATTCAGGACTTACAGATGAAGAGTTTCGCAAAGTGGATGCCTTTGTGAAGCGGAATACCACAGATCGGTTTGGACCGGTACGACAAGTGAAGCCTGAATTGGTTTTTGAATTGGCTTTCGAAGGTATTGCTATTTCTAACCGTCATAAATCAGGGGTTGCTGTGCGCTTTCCACGAATGCACCGTTGGCGACTGGATAAAAAGCCAGAGGAAGCCAACACCTTAGATGATTTAAAAGCATTAAAAAACATAGGCGAAGACAATGAATAAAACACTGTTCAATAAGTTTTATTCTGCTCAGGGATGGAAAGCTTCTTCATTTCAAAAAGATGCATTTAAAGCTATTTCCGAGGAAAAAAATGGTATGCTGAATGTTCCCACAGGTTTTGGAAAAACCAACGCACTTTTGATTCCTATTGTATTGGATGGACTTAATAAACAGGTGAAAAAATCGGGTCTTTTCGCCATTTGGATATCTCCTTTACGCGCTCTTTCTAAAGAAATAGAATCTTCAGCTAGAGAGGTAGTTGAGTTTTATAACTTGGAATGGAAAGTCGCTTCACGGAATGGGGATACGACCTTCTCAGAACGACAAAAACAGACCAAAAAACCACCGCAAATTCTGGTAACCACACCCGAAAGTTTACATTTACTTTTAGCCCAAAAGAAATACCACACGCTCTTCGCCAATTTACACTACTTTGTGGTAGATGAATGGCATGAGCTTATCGGTTCAAAACGAGGAGTACAGGTGGAGTTAGCCTTGTCTCGGATAAAAAATCTCTCACCAAACTTAAAAATTTGGGGTATATCCGCGACTATTGGCAATTTAGATGAAGCGGAGGAAGTGTTGTTTGGCTATACCCATCATAGTGAAAAACGTGTACGAGTCACTACACAACAGCATAAAAAAATCCAAATTCATTCAATATTACCTCCCGCTACAAAAGAATATCCCTGGTCAGGACATTTGGGAATTCATATGGCAAAAAGTGTGGTGCCGATTATAGAAAAATACCAATCCACTTTATTGTTCACAAATACACGTAGTCAAGCAGAACTTTGGTACCAAACCTTGTTAACTATTGCTCCACAATTTTCCGGAGTCATGGCAATGCATCATAGTTCCCTCAACCGTGAAACTCGGGACTGGGTTGAAAGTGCTTTGCATGAGGGTAAGCTAAAAGTGGTTGTGTGCACAGCAAGTTTAGACCTCGGAGTGGATTTTAGACCTGTTGATGCCGTGATACAAGTAGGTGGACCAAAAGGTGTTGCGCGGTTTCTCCAGCGGGCAGGCCGAAGTGGACACCGACCTGGAGAAACAAGTAAAATCTATTTTTTGCCAACACATAGCATTGAATTGCTAGAAGCCTCAGCACTCCGTGAAGCAATTAAAAATGAACAAATTGAAAGTCGACAGCCGTACATAAGAAGTTTTGATGTGCTTGCTCAGTTTATGGTTACTTTGGCGGTCTCAGAAGGGTTTATTCCACAAATCTTATTAGAAGAAATAAGAACAACACATTGTTATCAGTCCATTACCGATAATGAATGGAGCTGGTTGCTTACCTACATTACTCAAGGTGGAAAGGCATTAAACGCCCATGAAGAGTTTAAAAAAGTAGTGATTGATAAGGGCGTTTACAGAGTTGACAACAAACGGATAGCTATGCGGCACCGGTTATCCATCGGCACAATTGTAAGTGATTCCTCGTTACAAGTAAAATTTATCAGTGGTGGTTATCTTGGAAGCATAGAAGAGTTCTTCGTTTCAAAATTAAAACCTAAAGAAAACTTTTGGTATGCAGGAAGAAATTTGGAATTAGTAAAAGTGAGGGAAAATACCGCTTATGTAAAACTGGCAACCACAAAAAAAGCAGGGAAAGTACCTGCCTGGTTAGGAGGGAGGATGCCTCTTTCATCAATGTTGGGGCAAGGATTACGCGACCAGCTTACTCATGTAGCTCAGGAAGATTATTATTCCAAAGAACTTAAAAGTTTACTCCCTACCATTACGCAGCAACGTGAATTAAGTATGGTGCCAACAGCCAATCAATTATTAATTGAAAGCTTTAAAACCCGAGAAGGGTACCATGCAGTTATTTACCCATTTGAAGGTCGATTTGTACATGAAGGCATGGGAGCATTATTGGCCTACCGAATTTCACTTTTACATCCTATTACCTTTTCAATTGCTATTAATGATTATGGATTTGAATTACTGAGTGATCAGCCAATCCCTATTCAAGACGCTTTGGATAATGATTTTTTTACTTCAGAATGGTTAACTCGTGATTTACAAAAAAGCGTGAATGCTACTGAAATGGCGCGAAGACAGTTTCGTGATATTGCGTCAATTTCGGGTTTGGTGTTTAACGGTTTTCCAGGGAAATTTATAAAAGAAAGACATCTGCAAGCCTCTTCACAATTGTATTTTAACGTTTTTAGGGAGTATGATCCTGATAATTTGTTTTTACTTCAAGCTTATGATGAAGCCTATTACCATCAATTGGAAGAAGGACGGTTACGCCAGGCATTACAAAGAATTGAAACGATGGAAATTGTAATCACACAACCCGCGAAACCTACGCCTTTTGCCTTTCCGATAATGGTTGATCGCTTACGCTCGAAGTTGTCCTCAGAAAAATTGGAGGATAGAATAAAAAAAATGCAATTACAATTCGCAAAATAAATGAGAGTTACCATTCAGGATACAGAATTTATATTGGATCATCGAAAGGTGCTTTTTGATGTAGAAAAAAAGCGTTTGATTCTTACCGATCTTCATATTGGCAAAAGTGCTCATTTTCGTAAAAGCGGTCATTCCTTACCTAGTTATGGTTTGGACAGTGATTTAAAACGGTTTCAAGAAATTTTAGAAGAATATCAGCCTAACGAAGTATTGATTTTAGGAGACTTATTTCACAGTTATCATAATGAGGAATTTTTAAAATGGAATCATATCTTAAAAAATCATTCAAAAATCAATTTTATACTTGTAGTCGGAAATCATGATCGGTGGTCACTTAATAGAAACAGGGATCAGAAAATGGAACTGATTAGTGAGTTAGATGAGCAAGGTATTTTATATACTCACGAACCACTTAATAAAGGTGATAAAATTAATTTTTGCGGTCATCTTCATCCGGGTGTCCTATTGCTCGGTGAAGGCCGACAACGAATTAAATTAAGCTGTTTTTGGCTTTCAAAAACCCAATTGATATTACCCGCCTTTAGTGAATTAACTGGTTTGCATATTATTAAACCAACTATAGAGGACCGTGTTTTTACAACTTTAGATGATAAAGTAATTGAACTGTTATAAGTTGTAAATTTGATTGATAATGGCAGTATTAGTGCCTAACTACTGATGGATAACTTATCGAATTAAAGTCACATAAATAGGAGCGGATCCTTCGGGAATAACGATGTAATAGCCTGCATCTAAGGGATTACCATCACGGTTGGTGCCGTCCCAATTAATTGGAGCCTGCAGAGTATTGACCAAAGTGCGATTATAGTCATAGATCTTCACTTGACCTGCCTGTTCAATGTAATAATAGTCAGCAACACCATCTCCATTGGGCGTAAGCACGGGGTCGCAGCCTTTAATTTTGGCTAAAGCTAGGGGTTGAGTAGCTGTACAATTTTTAGCATCGATTACTGTTAATTCATATTTTCCTGCTTGCACATGATCTAATTGATAATCTTTCCATAATCTTGTAGTTCTGCCATCATTTAACTGAAAGGTAAAGGGGTTGTTTTCGCCTAGAATTTCAGCGTTAGATAAGTCAATGGTATATCCCTTAATACAATCTTTTTTAACGATATCTAAAACTGGTAAGTTAAATTCAATGCAAGGCAGCACAGTTACTTGAAAGGTAGTAGAATACAGTGTTAGGGAAGGAGCAGTAGAATTATAAATTTTAAGGGAGTATACGCCTGCATCTTCTGCTTTTAAAGGGTTTAAAATATAGAAGGGTGTATATGAGCTATCCTGTGTTACATTGTTTTTTTTCCATACATACAAATTACCAGTTGAAGGTGAATTAATCGGATATTCTAGCTGAAGGTTACTTTCTTCTCGTGCAGAAATATTGTTGATTGTAAAGGGTTTTTGTGGAGAATAAGTGAAAAACGTAGGTGCTCCTCCTTCAATTACTGGAACGATGTCTTCAAATGTTAGCTGACATCTATGCACATCTAAGGTGTTAAGACCAGGTTTATTTTCTAAATAGGGCAATTGCGTGATTGGGTTTTCATATAAGAAAGCTCGTGTTAATGTGGTGTTAGAATCTAATCCTCTGAAATTTAAAATGTTATTTCCCCAAGCAAAAAGAATTTGCAGTTGTTTCAAGCTTTCCAACCCGATAATCCTGGTTAAATTTAACTTATGTACATGTAGTTGTTTTAAGTTTATAAGTATGGAAAAATCGAGTTCCTCTTTAATTTGGTTATCTCCAATCACTAAAATTTCAAGATTAGGTAGTTGAGTGAAAGGAGGTAACTGAGTTATTTTATTATTGGAGCAATATAAGCTTTTCAATTTGGTTGATTTAGATAAATCTGGCAATGCTGTCAACTGATTGTTCATCACTTGAAAATCAAGTAATTCCGTTTGGTTAGTGAAATCAGGTAAAGAAATGAACTGATTATTGTTTCCGTAAAAATTTATTAAACCCGTAATAGATGAAATGTCAGGCATGGTTGTCAATTCATTATCGGTAAGATCTAAGGTAGTAATGCTAGTAAAATGTTCAATACCAGAAATGTTTTTAATGTTTGCTTCACGAATAGATAATTTTCCACCAAGCGCATTTGCTGCAGAAATAAGTAATTGGTCGCCTTGCATTACTTGCGGATAATCAGCTTTTAATTTGTTTCTGAAATTAGTATCTGCTAATTCTACCGTTTGGGCAAAACATATAGTCGTCATTAGTACAACTAAAAGGGATAATATGGTTTTTGATACTCTCAACTTATCGTACAATGGTTAATTCAACTTTTTCTTTTCTGCCGTCTGAGTAATTGATGGTGGCTAAATAGGTACCAATAGGAGCGGTGACTCCTTGATAATCCGATCCATCCCAATACTTTTCTCCTACACCAAAGTTATCTCTATAAATTTCTTTACCAAAGGTATTAAATATGATAAAAACACCTTCACTGCCTTCTTCATATAATAACTCCCATTTTTCACCGTAGTCGGGATTAAAACTAAAAGAGCTATTTAATGAACACCATTTTTCAGTCACTACAACCTCATCTTTAAATGAACAAGTTGGGTTATAAGTAACCACCACTTTATGTCGTCCTGCCGCAACATCTCTAAACACGCCACCTGCTGTAGATTCCATTCCATCCAACTCCACTTGTAACGGTTGTGTGGATTTGATAGTAATCATTCCATTGTCTTTTTCCTTACAAGCCGATTCTGTTTTTACATGATAATCTTTCATGCAAACTGGTGTAGTAGGTTGTTCTTCTGGAACTGTCGTTTTCACTGTTTTGGAGGGCACAACTTCTTTTTCTGTCGAATCCAACTTAATTTTTTCCGTTTTATTTGAAGCTTGCTCATCAGAAACAATAATTAATTTTTCTGTAGCTGGCTTTTTAGGCAGGCTAGTATTTGGTGTTTTATCTTCTGAGTTATTTATGGTTGAGTGTGTTGGTTGAGCTACTTCAACTTCACTTGTGATGGAATTATTTTCTATCGATGAATCTTTTATAACGACACTTTTTGTAGTGATAACATCGTTAGTTTTAACACCTTTGTCAATGCTAACTGGTGTAGTTTGAGGTGTGTTAGTTGTTTGATTAGCAATTAAGTAGACTCCGGTAGTTGCACCAACTAATAAGGCTGCACCCAATAAATATTTACCTGTTGATGGCTTTGATTTATATTTAATGTTTTTAATGTCTTTACCAACTTTTTCTTTCAAGGAAGATAAACTTGCAAAATAAATGGCTTCATTGATCAATTTCGCTTCCTCTACCAGTGAAGCAACGTCACCATTTTTAGCCATGGTTTCTTCAAAGGCAGTTTTTTCCTTCTCCGACATCAAGCCATTAAGGTAATTATCAATTGTTTCCTGTATGTTATAATCTTCTTTCAACTGCGTAGTATGTTTAAAGCACCTTCATTTTCCATGACTAGTTTTGAGAAATATTGCTTGCATCTGTAGTGCTGATTTTTAGATACTTTCTCGTCTTTGAAGCCCATAATGCTGGCTATTTCTTTCATGCTTTTTTTATCAAAGATCACGAAAGATAAAATTCGTCTACAATTTTCTTCTAATTGATTAAACAATGTGTGAAATGTACTTAAGCGTTCTTCACTAATCATATCTTTTAGTACATCTGATCCATCGCTGAGGTCAAATCCTTGTAGTTCTTTTTTAATTACTTTTTGTCGCTTTCTGGCTAAGTCTATCCAAGCATTTTTTGCTACTCGAAATAAAAAGCCATCCAGTTCATATTCTTCTTTGTATTTGCCTGTCTTCACATAATGAAACAACACCATAATTGCATCTTGAAACACGTCATCCGCATCATCCAACGTGCCTGAATTATTTAAGATGAACTTTCTTATCTTCCTCAATGGGTCTTTGTACAAGTATTCAAGAACTTTGTCATTATCTCCGTTTCGGATACTTTGTATAAGTGATTTTGAAATGTCCTTCATTATATCCTAACTACGGGTGTCAAAAGAAAAGGTCATCACTTGAGAATAAATTATTTATATATTTAACGATTATTAATTTATCAATTAGCAAATATCGACCAAAAAGAGTTGGGTTAAAATGCCTCAATTCTAATCAACAAAAATGCAGTACACTGCTTTTTGTGATGTTACTATTGGTTAATTTCCGGTCTGTACAAGCCCAATTATCGTCTACGGTGTATGAAACATTTACGCAGACAATGGTAAATCCTTATCTCATTAATCCTGCTAATAGTGATAGTTCTTATTCCTTTAAGGCATGCTTTAACAACATCAACGAACTAGGTCTTTTGAAAAATGTGAGTAAATTTTATTTCGATGGCGATAAGCGGTTCAATTCAGTGAAAAAAAACGAATACCATTTTTTGGGAGTTCAGACCAACAACTCAAAAATTGGCGATTACATCAGTCGAAGTCGTTTGCAGTTGCGCTATTCCTGGTTTACTCAGTTGAGTAAAAAAACATTTTTATCATCGGGGATTTCCATGGGCTTCGTCAATTATGCTTTTGAAACTACACAAGGCGGAACAGGTGGTTCAGATTATGGCCCTGATGGGTCGGTTGGTGTACATATACTGCGTTCAGGAACCAGCATCGGGTTTGCCATACAACAGATATTCACCCCAGTATTGATGCCTGTAAATCAATCTTTTCAATTCCTTCGATTATACAATGTAGACTTAACTAAAGAACTAAAGATTACTTCTGATTTCCAATGCTCGCTTTTTTCAGTCTTTCAAGTGTCAGAGGAAGGTAATTATGCGTATAGTTTTGGCACCCTCTCCCGCATCGCAAATATGGGTTTAATAGGAATTAATAATTTTAACTTGAAAAAAACGACTGTGAATGTAGGGGTCGAGAATTTAGCGGTATTGGATATCGACTTTACATTGATGGCTGCCTACAGTTTTCACCATTCAGGAATCAGTTTACCTGATAATACATTAGAACTTTTTATCGCAATTCAGAAATAATTTCACCCTTACTGATGACCATCTTTAGTTGATCACGTAGCCTAATACCTTTTAAAAAAGAGGCAATATATCAACTTTAAACGTCATTTATGGAAAATAGGTACCCAGATCGAGATGTTGTAGCCAACACTGGTAACTATGATTTAGACCTTCGTTTGGCAAAAGATGGTGATGGCAGGTTGTTCCATATTGAGATGGACGATGTAGCCATTACAGGTCCGATAGCAGTACCCAATACAGGCGGATGGCAAGTATGGGAAACGTTCAAATTAGAAGACCTAAACCTCACAGCTGGAGAACACATCATGCAAATCGTGTTTGATACTGATTACACCAACCTGAACTATCTCCACTTTACTGACTTAGTCACTCGAGTTAATCATTCTAATAGTAATACAAAGGGTAATATTTACCCAAATCCTTTTAACAATGAGGGTTTTACCATTCAAGAAAACGGACATGAGTTTGAGTATGAAATCGTGCACATACTCGGTAATACCGTTGAGAAGGGGATAGCAAATAACAAAGTAAAAATAGGTACAGATCTCCCAACAGGGATATATGTACTTGTTGTTCAAGTAAATAACAGTCAATCAATACATAAAATCGTTAAAAAATAAGCACTATGGAACGAGCAATAAAAAGTATAAATAATTGGGGAGGATGGCTACTGTGCCTAGGGTTACTCCTGTCTTTTCAAACGCATATAAGTCATGCACAAACCTATCCACCTTCAGCGGTGGTGACGATGCCATTCAGTAATGCATATTTTAAAGCAGGCACGGATGTGGAAATTCACGTTTACTCGACCGATGCTGGAAAAACATCAAATAACGGAACTGTTACGAAGGTTGAGTTTTTTAGCAATGGCGCCAAGATTGGCGAAACGAGTACCCAAACCGATCATACCTACAAATTCATTTGGGGTTGTGTACCAGCGGGAGAATATAGAATAACTGCAAGGGCAACTAATAACAAAGGAGTAACATTTACCTCTGTAGGAGTAATTATTAATGTTGGAACTCGAAATATTCAACCACAAGGACTTAGTGTGTGTAAAGGAAAATACTTAGCAGGGTTGCATCAATATGAAACCATAGGAAATTGGGATCCTTATTTTAATGGGTTAAGTGCAGAAAATGCGTGTAAATGGGGTTCTATTGAAGGAAATAGAGATAATCCAAACTGGGGTGGTGCTGACGCTGCTTACAAATATGCGAATGATAGAAACCTGATGTTTCGTTGGCATGCAGCGATGTGGGCAGCACAATACCCATCATGGTTGTTTACTTTGAGTACAGCCGATGCACGTGCGGAATTGACTGAATATATGGAAGGAATTGCCTCTCGCTACAAATACATCGACCAAATTGATGTATTGAATGAGCAACTATTTACTCACCAGCAACCCAATCAGCAGATGCGTGATAAATTCAGTGGTAAAACCAATACTGCAATTGACGATTTTAGTTGGCAAATATGGCTTTTTACTGAAGCTAGAAGAATATTTCCAAACACAAAGCTGGTCTTAAATGATTATGGTTTAGAAGGCAACAATCAGGCGATTGACGAAATGTTAAAACTAGTTGCAGCACTTCGAGATAGAGGAATAATTGATGGTTTTGGTACACAGGCACATCACTTTAGTGTCGACCCACAACCCAATGGCAGAATTGATCAGGATTGTGACCGTATGGCTCGTGGAGGGGTTCCAGTGTATGTGACTGAGCTCGATATGGTTGGCGGAAATACTGAACAAGGTCAGTTGGCTACCTTCCAAAATCATTTTCCTGAATATTGGGAAAACCCACATGTGAAGGGTGTTACGTTTTGGGGACATGTGCTCGGTAGAACTTGGGTTACAGGTACAGGGTTTACGCTTGAAAACGGGCAAGATAGAGCCGCTGGTACCTGGTTAAAAAATTACATGAATGGACAAGCAGATGTGGGTTATCCGATGTGTCCAACGGAAGGATGTACCAATACAGGACAAATAAGCTTAGCCATTACCTCACCCGTTTTTGGGGATCTATTTACTACTGAAGATGATATTATACTATCAGCAACTGCTACCGATGGAGATGGCACAATAGCTAATCTCAAGTTTTATGATGGTACTACGTTGTTGAACACCGATAACACAGCTCCTTATACTTATACCTGGAGTGGTGCAACGTTGGGAGAACATCAAATCAGAGTGGTGGCAACGGATAATGAAGGGAATGAAGTTGAAGCAACGATAACTATTCGGGTAAATATCCCCCAAGCCCCTTATGGTGGCACAGCTCATCCGATTCCAGGAACGATCCAACTAGAGGAATATGATGTCGGTGGCAATGGTTCTGCTTATATGGATGATACCCCAGGGAGTGAAACTGATGTTACCTTCAGAGATGATGAAGATGTAGACCTTGAAAATTGTACGGATGCAGGTGCTGGATACAACTTAGGTTGGACGAGTGCTGGCGAGTGGGTGGAGTACACCGTGGATGTTACCAAACCAGGTCGCTATTCATTAGATATCCGTTCAGCAGTGAATGGTACCGATAGAACCGTGTCAGTGACGATGGATGGCGAAGCAATTGCCACGGATGTAGCTATTCCAAACACTACAGGATGGCAAGTATGGCAGACCGTTACAGTAGATGACATCGTACTCATGCCAGGCGAAAAAGTAATGCGTTTGACCATAGGAGCTACCGATTATGTCAACTTAAACTATGTGACTTTTACCCTGGAGGAAGAGTTTGTTCAAGAACCATTTAACAGCACTGCTCACCAGATTCCAGGTAAAATTGAGGCAGAGGAATATGACTTAGGAGGCGAAGGATTAGCTTATCATGAAGCCAATATGAATGGCAACCAGGGAACTGGCACTTTCAGAGATGATGAAGTAGATATTGAAGTGTGTACTGATGCTGGTGGTGGTTTTAACTTAGGTTATACCTTAACAGGAGAGTGGTTAGAGTACACGGTAAATGTAGCCAATACAGGTAACTATGATTTAGACCTTCGTTTGGCAAAAGATGGTGATGGCGGTTTGTTCCATATTGAGATGGACGATGTAGACATTACTGGCCCAATCGCAGTACCGAATACAGGTGGATGGCAAGTATGGGAAACGGTCAAATTAGAAGACCTAAGCCTCACAGCAGGAGAACACATCATGAAAATTGTGTTTGATACTGATTACACCAACCTGAACTATGTAAACTTTCTTGATTTGGTTACAGGACTAAGTACTTCTGAAGCATTGGCTAATGCAGTTTATCCAAATCCATTTGGATCAAATGGATTCCATATAAAAAGCACGACTGCTTTTGAGTATGAAATCACTGATTTAACTGGACTACGTGTTGAAGAAGGTTATTCTTCTAATGATCAATCCATCGGGGTTGATTTGTCAAGCGGAACCTACATTCTCACAGTTAGAAATGAAAATGGTGCATTTAATCATAAAATAGTGAAACAATGAACGTATTGATCACACAAAAAATAAGGATTCAGAGGCTGATTATTTCAGCCTCTATTCTTATTCTTATCTTTTTTAACCTTTCGGTAGTTGCTCAAAATGCGACAAATCCCATTTTATATACCGATGTACCTGATCCAGATTTTGTGCGGGTTGGAGACACCTATTACATGAGTAGTACCACCATGTATTTTAATCCAGGTTTACCTATCATGAAATCCACCGATTTGGTGAATTGGGAATTAGTGAATTACTGTTATCCGATTATGGCTAGCAACGACAACCTCAATTTAGCCAATGGAAAAGAAGCCTATAGTGGAGGCACATGGGCAAGTAGTATTAATTATCATAATAACCGTTTTTATGTAAGTTCATTTTCATATACCACTGGTAAGACATACATCTATCACACCGCAGATATCGAAAACGGTCCATGGACAACCATCACCTTAAACAAAGTTTATCACGATCATTCTATTTTGTTTGATAACAATAGAGTTTTTATCGCATATGGTCATGATAACATCCAGCTCACCGAATTACGTCCTGACTTGACAGGAGAACAACCAGGAGGGATTAACAAAGTAATCATCAATAAAGCCTCTTCTGTTGCGGGAAGCAGTTTTATTCTTACTGCCGAGGGTACACGAATCCAGAAGATCAATGGAATGTATTATGTGTCCAACATCTGTTGGCCTTCAGGAAAAGGGAGAACACAAATTTTACATCGTTCAAACACCATTGACGGTAACTATGAAGGAAGGGTCGTTTTTCAATCCTCAACAGGTTCTGCCCAAGGAGAATACATTGATACTCCTGATGGAAAGTGGTACGCCATGTTTTTTCATGATCATGGCGCCTTAGGTCGAATTCCTGATTTAATGCCCGTAACATGGAATGCAGGTTGGCCAACAGTAGGAGTCAATGGACAAGTTCCTGCTACGATTAATATACCAAAAGGAGCAGGGAATTTAAAAGGGCTGATTGATTCGGATGAGTTCAATACTGCTGCCCCTTTGAAACTACAATGGCAATGGAACCACAACCCTCAGAACAATTATTGGTCACTCAGTCAAAAACCAGGCTTTTTAAGACTAACGAATGAACGTACTGATGCGAATGTATTAAAAACAACGAATACCTTAACACAACGCTCGTTTGGACCTAAAAGCAGTGGTTATGTTGCTTTGGATGTATCTGGAATGAAAAATGGAGACTATGCAGGACTAGTCGCTTTACAAAATAATTATGGTTGGATAGGTGTAAAAATGTCGGGTGGTAATAAAACAATCGTACGAGCACAAGGAAAAGGGTTTAATGCTAACCATACTGAATTGGCTAGTGTTCCAATTAATCAGAATACGGTTTACTTACGACTCGATTTTGATTTCACTAACCGGGTTGATGATGTCTATTTTTTCTATAGCCTGAATGGAACTTCCTGGACGGCATTTGGTAGCAAAACAGATCTCAATTTTGATTTAGAACACTTCACGGGGTATCGTTTTGGTTTGTTTAGCTATGCCACGCAATCGAGTGGTGGTTACGTGGACTTTGACTACTTCCGAGTAGGTGCAAATATTACCGAAGCAATGAGTGTTGGATCTACCGTAGCGTTTACTAGTCCTAAATCTTCTACAGATAGTTTTGAAGAAGGAGACAACATCGTGCTAACTGCTACAGCGATTGTTCCTAACGGTACTGTATCCAATATAAAGTTTTATAATGGAACAATTTTATTGAGTACCAGCACAACAGCGCCTTATACTTACACGATCACGAATGCGGTAGTTGGAAAGTACAATTTCCGAGCAGTACTTACTGATAGTCAGGGTAAAACTGCAGAGGCAACCCTCACCATTCGTGTCAATGTTCCCCAAGCTCCTTATGGCGGCACAGCTCATCCGATTCCAGGAACGATCCAACTAGAGGAATATGATGTGGGTGGCAATGGTTCTGCTTATATGGATGATACCCCAGGGAGTGAAACTGATGTTACCTTCAGAGATGATGAAGATGTAGACCTTGAAAATTGTACGGATGCAGGTGCTGGGTACAACTTAGGTTGGACGAGTGCTGGCGAGTGGGTGGAGTACACCGTGGATGTTACCAAACCAGGTCGCTATTCATTAGATATCCGTTCAGCAGTGAATGGTACCGATAGAACCGTTTCAGTGACGATGGATGGCGAAGCAATTGCCACGGATGTAGCCATTCCAAACACCACAGGATGGCAAGTATGGCAAACAGTCACAGTAGATGAAATCGTACTCATGCCAGGCGAAAAAGTAATGCGTCTGACCATTGGAGCTACCGATTATGTCAATTTAAATTATGTGACTTTTACGCTGGAGGAAGAGTTTGTTCAAGAACCATTTAACAGTACTGCTCACCAGATTCCAGGTAAAATTGAGGCAGAGGAATATGACTTAGGAGGCGAAGGGTTAGCTTATCATGAAGCCAATATGAATGGCAACCAGGGAACTGGTACTTTCAGAGATGATGAAGTAGATATTGAAGTGTGTACAGATGCTGGTGGGGGTTTTAACTTAGGTTATACCTTAACAGGAGAGTGGTTAGAGTACACGGTGAATGTAGCCAATACTGGTAACTATGATTTAGACCTTCGTTTGGCAAAAGATGGTGATGGCGGTTTGTTCCATATCGAGATGGACGATGTAGACATTACAGGTCCTATTGAAGTACCGAATACAGGCGGATGGCAAGTATGGGAAACGGTCAAATTAGAAGACCTAAGCCTCACAGCAGGAGAACACATCATGAAAATTGTGTTTGATACGGATTACACCAACCTGAACTACATTGAGTTTAAAGGATTGGTAACCCATGTTTCATTCCTGGGAGAAGACAATGTGTTTTTGTATCCCAATCCAACTCAAGGTGTTTTTAACTTATCCCGTAATTCTCACTCCGATGGGGAAGTAGAACCCATCAATATTACTGATGTTACCGGAAAGCAAATTCAGCCCTTAAACATATACTATAGTTCATCACACATAACGATTGATTTATCAGGACATAACGATGGCATATACTTCGTTCAAATGGATGGCAATAATTACAGAGTAATGATCACAAAATAAAGTTAAAATGAGGGTTAAAATATCTTTGATTTACTAATAGAACTAAATCATGTTAGTATATAGGATTAAAAGCAATGTTTTAACGATTATTTAAAATTTAGATATGACTAGGATGATTTCAAGATTATTAAGGTTTTCATTCTTTTTGATGGTAATGGCCAACTGTCAATTGGCAGTGGCTCAAACCAATCAATTCAGAGGAGTAAACTGGGCTGATGAACGTGATAATTTTCAGCGTGGTGTAATTTATCTTTCGGGACTTTCTTCTTCTGACACCTATGAATCTGCATCAGTGGTAGCCGATCGGGTTTTAAGTCAATTTGTGAATTTGTTTGGGTCAAACAGTGTGCGACTTCCCATAAATGAGGCTACGGTGTCATCTCCTTATTGGAATACCTATAAAGGGGCTATAGATGTAGCACTCACCAAAGGAAAAGTTATCCTTTGTTTTTGGTCGGAGTATTCAGGTGCAGATGTAAGAGACATGAATGCATTTTGGGCAATGTGGACAAAGGTAGTGGATCAATATGGAGATCATCCAAATATGTATTTTGAGGTATTTAATGAACCTAGTCATCTCAATAAAACGGATTTGCGAACCTTGTATTACAATTGGCTGCAGAGATACTCCGGTTTTCCGCAAAACAGGGTTATTCTTGATGGTTCGGGACTTGCAATGTATGTCCCTGATATCGGGTCAGATAGTAGGTTTGATAATTGTCTTTTAGCGGTACATGAATACTCATTTTTTGGTTCGACTTCTTCAGTGAAGGAGTCTGATTGGGAAAACCAAATCAAAGGCTTTGTAGGAAACTATGCCAACCGTACTGTTTGTACAGAATGGGGTGGCCCAATGGGACCAGGAACTAAAAGCGGTGTTTATTATGATAAAATGGACTATAGTAAACCTCCAACAAATTTTTTTGAGGCATATATTCGAGGGATTAGTAATCAATTACGTCAATGGGAAATGGGTAGTTTCTATTGGATAGGACTTAGAGATAACGACTGGTATAGTTTAACCACCAGAACAGGAGAAGGGGCAAATATTCAACTTACTATCAACAATCAATCAGGATTAGACCGTGTAAAGTATTCTTGGGGTAATTACACCCAAGGTCCCGTTGTTACAATAACACAGCCTACATCATCACTTTTTATAGCCCCAGCAACCATTCCAATAAATGTAACAGCAACGACAACAAATGGTACAATTTCTAAAGTTGAATTTTACAATGGTTTAACAAAATTAGGTGAAGATTTAACATCTCCATACGCTTATACATGGGCAAACGTGGCCAAAGGTTCCTATACAATTACCGCTGTAGCAACAGATAATAGGGGTAACAAATCAACATCTTCACCAGTAACCATACAAGTAAATGTTCCGCAGGCGCCATATAACGGTACTTGGAATCCAATTCCCGGAACCATTCAAGCTGAGAATTATGATATTGGGGGAAACGGCTCTGCATATAGCGATGGTTCGGAAGGAAATACAGGAGGGACTACTTTCAGGACGGATGAGGACGTGGACATCGAAAATTGTACCGATGCGGGTGCAGGGTATAATATTGGTTTTGCCACGGCTGGTGAATGGTTAGAATATTCTGTTGATGTTGCGAAGCCAGGTACTTACGAATTGAATTTAAGGGTGGCTTGTAATGGTGATGCACGAACATTAAGTGTAGCAATGGATGGCGTTGACATCGCAACAGATGTTGCCATACCAAACACGGCTGGCTGGCAAACATGGCAAACAGTAAAATTGGATAACGTCCATCTTCCTGCTGGCAAACAAATTATGCGAATAACAATTGGTGCAACGGATTATGTCAATTTGAATTATGTGTCATTCACTTTAGTGAAAGAACTCATACAAGAACCATTTAATAGTATAGCTCACCAGATTCCAGGTAAAATTGAAGCGGAGGAATATGACTTAGGTGGCGAGGGATTAGCTTATCATGAAGCTAATATGAATGGCAATCAAGGAACAGGTATTTTCAGAGATGATGAAGTAGATATTGAAGTGTGTACAGATGCTGGTGGTGGTTTTAACTTAGGTTATACCTTAACAGGAGAGTGGTTAGAATACACCGTGAATGTGGCCAATACTGGTAACTATGATTTAGACCTTCGTTTGGCAAAAGATGGTGATGGCGGTTTGTTCCATATTGAGATGGACGATGTAGACATTACAGGTCCTATTGAAGTACCGAATACAGGTGGATGGCAAGTATGGGAAACGGTCAAATTAGAAGACCTAAGCCTCACAGCAGGTGAACACATCATGAAAATTGTGTTTGATACAGATTACACCAACCTGAACTATGTACAGTTTGTGGATCTGGTGACTGGAAATAATTCTTCCATGAAGAAAAGTTTAAGTGTTTATCCCAACCCGTTTTCAGCTACCGGTTTAAAAATTGACTCCGAAGAACCTTACCATTATATATTAACCAACAATAGTGGGGTAGTTATCAAAGAAGGGGAAAATACAAACTACTCAGATGAAATCGGAAAAGGACTTGCCAATGGCACCTATCTTCTTACAATTCATAAATACAGTGGGGTAGAAACGATCAAAATTGTGAAGCAGGAATGAGGAGGGTTACACATATAAATGTCCTAGCTGTAACTAGGGCATTTATTGTTTTTCTGTAGGATGGAATTAAAATATTATTAAAAAATGATTACTAAAAGGTTTCTGAAGAGTAGTTATAGTAGTTGTACATTAAAACACATTTAAAATGCCTCAAAAAAAGATACTAGTATTCCTCTCTTCATTATTGTTATCTATAACACTTTCCTTTTCCCAAGATCCAAACTTTCATATATACCTTTGTTTTGGCCAATCAAACATGTCTGGTCAAGGTACAGTAATTGAGGCAGATAGAACGGTGAGTCCTCGTTTTCAAGTCTTGCGAGCAGCAAACCATTCAGGGCAGCAAGTAGGACAATTTTATCCTGCAGTGCCACCACTGGGGCACAGTGCTTCTCAAATGGGACCAAGTGATTTTTTTGGGAGAAAAATGCTGGAGTTGATGCCACAAAACATCACCATTGCTGTTACTAACATTTCGATTGGAGGGCAAAGCATCAGTTTGTTTGATAAGTCAACTAAAGATCATTTCATTTCGCAGGCACGAAATAACAATGAATGGTGGATTCAATACCTCGACCAATATGGCGGAGATTTGTATAACCGAATAATTGAAATGGGCGAGGTGGCGAAACAGAAAGGCGTTATCAAAGGCATTTTATTTCATCAGGGAGAAGCCGATTATAACAACAACAACTGGTCAAGTCAGGTTAAAAAAGTATATCAAGATATTATTCAAGACTTAAATCTTAACGCAGCAGAAGTCCCTTTTTTGATGGGGGAGTTATTAACTACCGAACAAGGTGGTGATTTAGGATGGCGTAATGAGGTTGTAGCCCAAACCGCAGCTTCCATTCCCAATGCCCATGTCATTTCTGCTGCTGGCTGTCCAGGCTTGGTCGAAGCCAACTATACACTACATTTTACAAGAGAAGGGTATCAAATTCTTGGTGAGCGTTATGCTGAAAAAATGGCTGAGCTGCTCAACCTTGGAAGTGGTTTCCCAACAGTTACTATTACCAACCCACAAACAAATTTAACCATCGAAATAGGAGAAGAAGTAACAATTTTAGCAAATGCAACCGATGAAGATGGGACAATAGCCATGGTGAATTTTTATGAAGATGATAAACTAATTAGTAGCGCACAAAATTCTACTTACGTGTCCACTTGGACGGCCACCTCTGCTGGTGATTACACTATTCGGGTAGTTGCTAAAGATAATGAAGGTAAAGAGTCAAGTGCCAGTATCAACATACATGTGAACATGCCTCAATCACCATTTAACAGCACGGCTCATCATATTCCTGGTCGAATAGAGGCAGAGGAATATGACTTAGGTGGAGAAGGAATAGCTTACCATGAAGCAAATTCCAACGGCAATCAGGGTGGAGGAACCCTTAGAAATGATGAAGTAGATATTGAAGTCTGTACAGATAGTCAAGGTGGTTTTAATGTGGGGTATACGCTCACTGGAGAATGGTTAGAATACTCGGTATCAGTAGCAAACACCCAGTTATATGATTTAGAGCTTCGCTTGGCAAAAGATGGAAATGGTGGATTGTTTCATATTGAAATTGACAATGAAAATATGACAGGCCCTATTGAAGTTCCCAATACAGGTGGTTGGCAAACTTGGCAAACTGTTTTATTGGAGGACTTAAGTCTTAATGCAGGTGAACATATCATGAAAATTGTGTTTGATACGGATTACACCAACCTTAATTATATCAACTTCAAGGATATGATAACTGCCCTAGATGACTTTAATCATAACCGTGTAGAGCTTTTCCCTAATCCCTTCAGGGAAGATGGAATATACGTAAAAGGAGAATTCAATTATCAAATCAGTTCATTGCATGGAGAAGTAATGGAAAGAGGGCAAGTAAGTGGTGAAAAAAGATTAGGTGAACAACTACCATCAGGCTCTTACTTTTTATCCATTATTCACTCTAATAATTTAAAAAGATATAAAATCATCAAGTTATGAGGATAATTGTCCAGCTTTTGATTGTTACGTGTAGTTGTTTTGCAGGAATTGTTTCCATCTCAGCTCAAAATGGCTGCGAGTCCATGGGTTGGGCGAATTTAGATGGTCAATCATATGTAGGTCCAATTTCTGGTGGTGGAAATAACACACCTATTCAAGTTACTTCGTTTGCTCAACTAAAAAGTGCAGTAGAATCATCAGGTGCCAAAGTAATTTATGTTATGAACGATGTAGGAAATGGCTATAAGGGTAAATCGGGAGATGTACTTAATGTAGCTTCCGACAAAACAATTATTGGTTATAAACCGGGGATAACCGTGAAATGTTCCTGGCAAATAAAGCGTGTGAGCAATATCATTGTAAAAAATCTTATTTGTCGAGGTCCCGGTAATTCTAATTCAGAACAAAACTGGGATTGTGTAAACATTGAAGACTCACGAAGAATCTGGTTTGACCACTGCACCATTATGGAAGGTGAAGATGGTAATTTTGACGTAGTAAAAGGAGCTGATAATGTTACCGTTACCTGGTGTAAGTTCACCTACGTGACAGGGGGAGATCATAACTTGTCAAATCTCATCGGTTCAAGTGATAATGAAACACAGAGTCATGGAAAATTAAATGTGACCTATGCTTATTGCTGGTGGGACAATGTAAACTCCCGCTGTCCCCGTACTCGCTATGGTAAAATTCATGTGCTGAATAGTTATTACAACAACGTAGGCAGTGGTGCTTATGCTGGGAAAATGTCTAACATTCGCGTTGAAGGCTGTTTCTTCGAGAACAATGTAAGTAATCCAACCGGTTTAATCAGTACGAATGGTGAAGCAGGTGTTTTTGTAATCGACTGTAATAGAGGTAGTACGAAAACAGATGGGTATAACTCACCTTTTTCACCACTTTATCAATATGAGAAATTTCCTGTTGGAGAGGTTAAAAATAAAATTACTGATGCTGGTTGTGGTGCTGGACCTACGCTTGATAGTCCTACAGACTGTGGTTGTTATAGCCAACCTGTTGTAGACTGCAATGGAGTTGAAAATGGAACTGCATACGAAGATGTATGTGGAGAATGTGTAGGTGGTAATACAGGAAAAACAGCCTGTGTACTGGATTGTAATGGCGATATAAATGGATCAGCAATAGTGGATGACTGTGGGATCTGTGTCGGAGGTAATTCCGGAAATGTACCATGTAGTGACGTCTTGCAAGGTGAAGATTTTTGTAGTGGAGCAGGGGTATCTGAATCGGATAACTCCGGTTATAAAGGTGAGGGGTATTTCAATTTCGATAATGCAACGGGAAGTAATGCCACCTGGTACCTGAATTCAACACATAATCAATCTACTAAACTTCATATTCGATATGCCAATGGCGGTACCACTAATAGACCCGCATCAATAAATATTAACGGAAGTACACAAACAACCATTAATGGTAACCCATCGGGTGCATGGACTACCTGGATTAGTGAGTCTGTAATAGTTAACCTCGTCCAAGGTGTAAATACGCTCACCATTACTGCGACTTCTTCAGATGGAGGTCCCAATGTAGATTTAGTTGCCTTACCTCATTCAGTGGTAGCAGGATCATGTTCAGCTGATTGTTACGGGACTATCGGTGGAAGTGCTTCTCTTGATTTATGTGGTCAATGTACTGGAGGAAATACGGGTATTGAACCCAATGCTTTATGCGTGCAAGAACCCTTTAACAACAGTCTTCATCCTATTCCTGGAATCATTCAAGCCGAAGAATACGACTTAGGTGGAGAGGGATTGGCGTACCATGAGGGTAACACAAACGGAAACGAAGGAGGGAGTACCTTTAGAAATGATGAAGTTGATATTGAAGTGTGTACTGATGCTGATGGAGGATTCAATTTAGGATACACTTTAACAGGAGAATGGTTAGAATACACGGTAAAAGTGGCGAATAGTGGCGACTATAACATGAACCTACGTGTCGCAAAAGACGGTGATGGTGGTTTGTTTCATATAGAAATGGATGATGTAGATATTACAGGTCCAATTGAAGTGCCAAATACAGGTGGTTGGCAAATTTGGGAAACTATTTCATTGGATGACTTACGTCTTACTGCGGGTGAACATATCATGAAAATTGTATTTGATACGGATTACACCAACCTTAACTATTTAGCGTTTATTGATTTGGTAACTTCTACAGCTTCGTTAATGAAAAATGAACTAGAAGTTTATCCCAACCCATTTAGTAGCGAAGGATTTAAAATTAACTCCATTAGTAAATTTAATTACAGGATAACTGATTTAAGAGGTTTTGAAGTAGAAAAAGGAAATGGCACAGGAAGTTTACGAACGGGTGCTTATTTAAATGAAGGGGTATATATTCTTACAATTGAAACTGATTCAGAGACAATAATTTATAAAATTATTAAGGATTAATTTAGTTTTAAAAACACACCTGCAATCCAATTGATCTGGAAGTTTAATTTTTTGTGTTTACTTATAATCACTCACAACGTAGTTTCAATACGTAGAATAAAAATATTATGATATTATGAAAAAATTCTTTTTGTATTTATTCCTGTCTGCTTATTTAATGAGCAATGCTCAAGAATATAGTAATATTAACTATGTTGGTGATGGCCAAGGCTACCATAACTTAGACATTTATTTGCCCTCTGTGGCAAAAGAAAAATACCCGGTAGTCATATACATCTACGGTAGTGCCTGGTATAGCAACAATTCAAAAGGTGCAGATATGAATACCGTTGGTGCAGCATTACTAGATGCTGGATTTGCGGTCGTTACTCCCAACCATCGATCGAGTTCTGATGCCAAATTTCCTGCACAAATTCATGATATTAAATCCGTTATCCGGTTTGTGCGAGGTACCAGTAGCCAATATAAGTTTGACACTTCTTTCATAGCTATAAGTGGAAGTTCATCAGGAGGCCATTTGGCAACTTTTGCTGGCACTACAAATAATACCAATTCTTATACGAGTGGTGCTGTAACGATGGATTTAGAAGGTGATTTAGGAATGTATACCACCTTTAGCAGTAGTGTTGATGCAGTTGTTGATTGGTTTGGGCCGATTGATTTTTTGCGAATGGAAGGGTGTACAACATATAAGTCTGGGAGTTCTCCAGAAGCTGATATACTTGGAGGAAATATAGCTCAAAATCAGGATAAAGCTATTTTATTAAGTTCAATTACCTATGTTGATCCCACTGATCCACCTTTTTTGATTTTTCATGGTCAGCAGGACAATGTAGTGCCATCTTGTCAAAGTCAGTTTTTATATGATAAACTTCAAGATGAAAATGTAAATAGTGAATTAGTATTAGTCCCGAATGGTCAACATGGACCTGGGGTGAATAATGTACAAGGAAATCTTCAAAAAATGACAGAGTTTTTGACAGGGTTACTCGGACCCGTAGAACCAAAAGTACAGTCTCCCTTTAATAACATTCCTCATGCTATTCCAGGAAAAATTGAAGCAGAGGAATACGATTTAGGTGGAGAAGGAGTAGCGTATCATGAAGCGAACTCGAGTGGTAACGAAGGAACTGGTGACTTTAGAAATGATGAAGTCGATATTGAAGTGTGTACGGATACAGAAGGAGGATTCAACTTAGGCTACACCTTAACCAATGAATGGGTAGAATATACAGTTAATGTAGCGAACACCAGCAACTATGAGTTATTGCTTCGTTTAGCAAAAAACGGTGATGGTGGGTTATTTCACATTGAAATGGATGAGGTAGATATTACTGGCCCAATTGAAGTACCGAATACTGGTGGTTGGCAAATATGGGAAAGTGTAATCTTGGAAGACATAAGTTTAAGCCAAGGAGAACACATCATGAGAATTGTATTTGATACCGATTACACCAACCTCAACTATGTAGCATTTAGTGATTTAGTAACTTCAACAGCTTCACCTATGGTTAATGGTCTAGAAGTTTATCCCAACCCATTTAACAGTGAAGGGTTTAAAATTAACGCCATTAGTAAATTTAACTACCGAGTAACCGATTTAAGTGGTTTTGAAGTAGAAAAAGGAAGTAGCTTAGGAAGTATTCGAGCAGGTATGTATTTAAACCCTGGGCTTTATATATTAAGTATAGAAACTGATGAAGGCATATCCGTTCAAAAGATTACAAAAAATTAATAACGAATATTTTTAGGTTAAAATGTGTAAGTCAAGTGATTAATGGAATTGCTTGACTTATTTTATTTATAACGTTCACTTTTTCTATTGTACAAAGAAGAGTGTTCACATTTTTTTAAACCACTGATGACCAATTTCATAGATTGACGTAGCCTAATGATTTTTCTGCCAACGTGTGGGAAACGAAAACTATCCAGTCTATGAGAAACAACAATTTAAATCTAAAAAGAGAAATGGTGGTTGGTTTTAATAACTTTGATAAAACTCATTATCGAGGGAGTTTATTAATAAGTTCTAACTCTTTTTCCCCATTTCTGATCGTATTAATAACGTTTGTAACAATTTCATTTTTCGGGAATTCAATAGGTCAAACGACTACATTTACATCAGCACAGAACCCCATTTTTAGAGATGCTTTTACCGCAGACCCATCGCCAATGGTTCACAACGGAAGACTTTATGTCTATGTAGGTCAAGATGAAGCTAAGGATGGCGAGTTATTTACCATGACTGGCTGGCGGTGCTATTCAACAACAGATATGAAAAATTGGACAAGTCACGGTGTGATTATGACGCCTACAGATTTTTCTTGGGGTGCAAGAGATGCATGGGCGGCTCAAGTGGTCGAACGAAACGGGAAGTTTTATCTCTATGTGACGGTTACTGGTAAGAACCCTTATGGTGGTCGAAATGTTGGTGTAGCGGTATCAGATAGTCCTACAGGTCCATTTGTTGATGCTCGAGGAACACCTCTGATTAGAGATAACATGACTAACAATGGTAAAACCTGGGATGATATTGACCCAACAGTTTTAATTGATGATGATGGTCAAGCGTACTTGTCTTGGGGAAACCCAATTTGTTATTTAGTGAAATTAAAAGCAAATATGACTGAGATTGATGGGTCTATTTCCCAAATCACTCCTCCAAATTATGCCGAAGGTCCCTGGTTAAGCAAAAGAAAGGGAATGTATTACCTTACCTATCCTGCTTTTATTGCACCTGTGGGTTCAGAACAAATTTGCTATTCCACTGCAACCAACATCAATGGACCATGGACTTATCGCGGCATTTTAACTGGAGCTGCAAAAAATAGCTATACTATTCACCCTGGAATTGTTGAATACAAAGGGCAGTCCTATTTGTTTTATCACAATGCTAATTTAACGCTCAACGGTCTAGGTCCTGCAACGGGAAGGAGAAGTGTCTGTGTTGAATATTTATGCTACAATTCCGATGGCACCATTAAACCAATCACACAAACGACAGCTGGAATCACTGTCGCCTCACCTTGTCCACCAGCTTTGGTTCCAACTATTACCTTGTTAACCCCAGCCAATAATTCTACTTACATTCAAGGGGCAACTATTCCGATTTCTGCCAATGCAACTATTACTGAAGGTACCATTGCTAGCGTCAAATTTTACGATGGAACTACGTTACTTTCCACGGATAATACCTCTCCTTATACCTATAGCTGGACAACAGCAACAGCAGGCACACATCAATTAAAGGCTGTAGCCACCGATAATACGGGTAAAACGGCTGAAGCAACCATTACCATACAAGTAAATGTACCACAAGGTCCTTATGAAGGCACTGCTCATCCCATACCGGGAACCATCCAGTTTGAACATTATGATGTTGGTGGTAATGGTTTTGCTTACCTTGACGATAGTCCTGAGAACACAGGAGGAGCTGCTTTTAGAATGGATGAGGCTGTAGATCTTGAAAATTGTACGGATAGTGAGATAGGATATAACATAGGATTTGCCACTGCTGGTGAATGGTTGGAATATACCGTGGAAGTAGCGAAACCAGGTACTTATGAGATGAATTTAAGAGTGGCTTGTAATGGTGATGCACGTACCCTAACTGTCGCAATGGATGGTGTTAACATCGCAACAGAGGTTGCCATACCAAATACAGCTGGTTGGCAGACTTGGCAAACGGTAAAATTGAATAACATCAACCTGAAACCAGGGGAACAAGTGATGCGTGTAACTATCGGAGCTACGGATTACATCAACCTCAACTTTGTCACTTTTACCTTAGTCAAAGAACTGAAACAAGAGCCATTTAACAATACAGCTCATAGCATTCCAGGGCGAATCGAGGCGGAGGAATATGATTTAGGGGGTGAAGGATTAGCGTATCATGAAACGAATGAGAATGGTAATGAAGGAAATGGTACCTTTAGAAATGATGCAGTTGATATTGAAGTGTGTACGGATACGGAAGGAGGATTCAATTTAGGGTACACCTTAACCAATGAATGGGTAGAATATACAGTAAATGTAGTGAACACCAGCAACTATGAGTTATTGCTTCGTTTGGCAAAAGACGGTGATGGTGGGTTATTCCACATTGAAATGGATGAGGTTGATATTACCGGCCCAATTGAAGTACCGAATACAGGTGGCTGGCAAGTATGGGAAAGTGTAATATTGGAAGACATAAGTCTAACCCAAGGAGAACACATCATGAAAATTGTATTCGATACTGATTACACCAACCTTAACTATGTCGAGTTTAGTGATTTAATTACTGGTAGCTCATTTTTCCTTGACAATAACATTGAAATATTCCCTAATCCTTCAAAGAATGAATTTAATATCACACCAAATTCAATTGAGGGATATAAAATTTTTGATTTAAATGGACACTTGATTTTATCTTATACTAAGTATGATAACGCTTCATTTGGCTCTAATTTGGAACAAGGAGTTTATATTTTAGAAGTAAAGAGTGGTGGAATTAAAAAGCACTTTAAAATTGTAAGAGAATAAAGTCAACCTTCTTATTTTTTAAACTAAGAAACACCAATCTTATATTAAGTTCATTCAGAGTGATCAATTTATTGATCACTCTTTTTTTGAGTCACAGGAAGCCTTTTTTTGTTTAGTCGGTTAATATATTGCATTTCTTGAAGTGTGTTTTTAAGCCATCACTGATGACTTTTATCTCCTTACTGCGTAGCCTACGAGCTTTGAAAAATTCAGTACTTAAAATCAGTCCTATTTAAGAATAAAACCTTTACCAAAAATGAAGAAGTTTAAAATTAACCTTCTATTACTAC
Source organism: uncultured Cytophagales bacterium (assembly GCA_963849955.1). Taxonomy (GTDB): domain Bacteria; phylum Bacteroidota; class Bacteroidia; order Cytophagales; family JAAEPT01; genus CAWFGW01. The sequence goes on from CAWKJU010000007.1 coordinate 203,437, forward strand.
TTGCAGCACTTGGCTTTACACCTTCAATGGCATGGTTGGGGATGCCGACACCTCCTTTACATGTCGAAGGTCGTTTTTTAAAAGACCCAAGTGGAAAAAATGTATTGCTCCATGGATGGATGCAACCCATTGAAACATGGTTTAATGGTGGTGGGAGTAGATACAGAAACCCCACTAACTGGGAAGACCCCAATAACATAGCCGGTATGCTTAACTACCTTAATGAAGCCGCAACAGTCATGAGTGACACTACTCCTAAATATGGTAGGGATCATGGATGGTATGCTAGTTTTGTTCGAATCAATACGGATTTTATAGGTGGATGGACGCAGGAAGATGGCTTGGTTAGCGAAAGTCAGTTCAATGGTTGGATTCAAAATTTTATAGTTCCCTATGCTAATCACCTTAAATCCCGCGGTCTATATTTAGTAGTTTGTGCTACAGGTCCGATGATGACACCAAATAACGGTGCCCAAAATGCTGGTGTGGTAGAACAACAACGCTTGCGCACCTTCTGGAGCACTATGGCTAATGCGCCAGGCGTAAAAAACGCTGATAACATCATGTTTGAGTTAATGAACGAGCCAGTTCAAATCGAATCGTCACCGGGGAATGGACAATGGGGCAGTGGTAGCAATACTTATTTTGAGGCATTTAGGAATTGGATGCAACCAGTAATTGATGATGTTCGAGCCACAGGTGCCAATAACGTCATGTGGGTACCTTGCCTTGGCTGGCAGGGTGAGCCGTTTGGTTGGGATCGATATCCTTTTACAGGATCAAACATTGGTATAGCAGCTCACTACTACCCAGCATATGGTGGAGTTTATGATAATGCTACATCCGTACAAAATTTATGGAATCGAAACTACAAACCAGCTGCAGACAGGTGGCCCATGATTATTACTGAAGCCTATTGGTTTCCCGATGGAACGGGGTATGATGACCTGTTTCGCGGAACTACAGGTGGTTTCGGAAATGCGCTGAAAAATGCCATGGATAACCAGGGTAACGTCAACTACTTAATTGGTTTTATCGCTGATCATCTTGAGGATCTTTCTGTCTCAACTCCTAAGAATACTACTCTTGGCTCTCGTGACGCTACACAAGCTTATTTTTCCTGGCTTCCAGGTTATGTTAAAGATGCACCTACCAATATAGGCGGCTGTAGTCCTACGTGGATCTCTCCTTACATTCAAGTGAACAATGGCTCGTGGGAACAAGTCTCTCGCGTTACAGTAAAGGCTGGTGATCAAGTAACATTAGGTCCTCAACCTGAGATTGGTGGGGAGTGGAGCTGGACAGGCTGTTCGACTGCTGGCTCAGACCGCGAACAAGTAATCAATTCCGTAGGCTCCTGCAAAGCAACAGCAACCTACACGAACACTTGTGGAACGCAAACTACCCATGATTTCAACTTAGCAGTTTCATTAGATGGGACTTATTCTTTTATTGCAAAGCATAGCGAAAAAGCAATAGAAGTTGCTAATGGGGAAACTGAAAATGGTACAAGTCTTCAGCAAATAATTGACGATCCTTCCAGCATGAGTAGGCGCTTTCAAGTAACCCATCTGGAAAATGGATGGCATAAAATCAGTTCAGCGATAGATACTTTAAAAGTGATAGACGTTTCCGGTGTCTCTACAGATAATGGTGCCAATATACATTTATGGTCGTGGTTAAATGAATACAACCAACAATGGAAATTTGAAGATGCTGGTGAAGGCTACCTCAGAATTGTCGTGCGCCACAGCAATAAATGTTTTGATGTAGAAGATGTATCCCTTGCAGATGGTGCAAATGTACACCAATGGGAGTGTGTTGACGGTGCAGAAAATCAAGCGTTCAAGTTAATTGAAAGAAATGGTGTTGTGTTATCCTCAACTAATCAGGGACAATTTTTTAATGCGGCATTTACGGCCTATCCCAACCCATTTAGTGAAGATGGTTTGCAGATCAATCAAATCGGTACATTTAATTATCAGGTGGTGGATTTTAACGGTGTGGTCGTGGAAGAAGGTAAAGCTTTCGATCAAACCAATGTGGGGAAAAATCTTAACAAGGGCATTTATGGTTTGATTATTCAAACTAACTCGGGTTCATCCCTTCAGAAAATTATTAAGCAGTAAAGAGTCAAGCAATGGGAGCAAAGACTAGGTTAAATGTGATGAGTTGTATTAAAATGGCTATAAGGTCCGCTAATGCTTTTGATAAAAATTTTGAGACAAAATAAATATATGAACATGCACAAACTATTTACGCTTCTTTTAATCGCTTACACTACCTTAACATTTGCTCAAATTCAACTTGGTGTTGATTTATCTAAAAAGATTCGACCAGTAACTCATTGTGCATCGGGTTCGTTGTATGGGGTTACTGAAACACTTCCGACTGACATCGAAAATTTAGTGGCACCACTAAAACCGCACGTGTTCGCCAATCCCGCTCAAAGTGGACCTGGAAAACAACAACCAATAGGTTATGCGTTGGAAGTTTCCAGAAGATTACAAAACACCACTGGAAAGGTGCAGGTACGTTTACCCGATGTGTTACCCGGCTGGCCTTATCGTTGGCCAGGGCTTCAGAGTTTTTTAAGCACGTGTACGCAGGTTATCAATGCTAAAAAAGCTTCTGGAAGAACTAATTACGATGGATATGAAATTTGGAATGAACCCTATGGTACCTGGAACAACTCCAATGGAAATTTCTTTTCGTCCTGTTGGAAACCAACCTTCGATTTGATTCGAAACCTAGATCCAGGTGAGCGCATCATTGGCCCCTCTTTAGCCTATTATAATAATAACCGCATGCGTGATTTTTTAACGTATTGTAAAGCAAATAACTGTATCCCCGATGTCGTGTGTTGGCACCAATGGGGAGCCGGTGGTTTTGTGAGTGCTTATAACCAATATCGTGCTTTAGAAAAAGAACTGGGGATTTCTCCGCGTCCAATCAGTATTAATGAATATTCCTCAAAAACCAGCGACCCTAATGAAGGGTGCCCAGGTTATTCAGTACCATTTATCAGTAAGTTTGAAAGACATGGAATCGAAAGTGCATGTATTTCCTGGTGGTTTACTAATTTACCTGGCCGCTTAGGTAGTTTGTTGACGGCAAATAACCAAAAAGGTGGTGGCTGGCATTTATACAAATGGTATGGTGACATGAGTGGAAGTATGGTACAAGTCACGCCACCTAACGATTACAGTGAGGATATTGATGGTTTTGCTTGTATCGATGATCAGAAAAACTATGCAAGTATTTGTATAGGAGGTAACAACACCGGGATTGTTAATGTGAAAATTGCTGGTATTCCAGCAAAATACGGGTCGAAAGTTAAAGTCAAGTTGGAATATGTTACTTGGGTTAATAAAGACACTCCCGTTCCAGGCACTAATTTAATCTCAGAAACTGAGTATACTGTTTCAAACAATTCTATCACGGTGCCTGTCAATGTAACGAGCAAGTTGTATGCGTATAGAGTATATGTAACACCAGTCCAAATCGTAGGTCCTCCTTCAGTTAAAATAACAAGTCCCGAGGATGGAGATATCTTTATATCTCCCGCTACGATTGCTATCAAAGCCACTGCTTCAGATGCTGATGGATCGGTTTCTAAAGTAGAGTTTTTTGCAAATGGCAAGTTGTTATTTTCAGATAACACTGCTCCATACAGTTATGAATGGGCCAATACCCAACAGGGTAAACATGTCATTCGTGCCGTGGCCACCGATAACGAAGGTAACACCAATTATGACGAGATAACTGTCTATGGCAACCTGCCACAAGGTCCTTTTGGAGGCACGCTTCACCCTATTCCAGGGAAAATTGAGTTGGAGAATTATGATATAGGAGGTAATGGGTTTGCCTATTTTGATGATACCCCCGGCAGTGAGGTGACGCCATTAGTCAATTTCAGAACTAATGAGGATGTCGACATTGAAAACTGTACAGATACAGGCGGTGGTTACAACCTGGGTTATACCCTAGCTGGTGAGTGGCTGGAGTATTCTGTGAATGTTGCTAAAGCAGGAATATATAAACTCAATTTGCGCGTGGCTTGTAATGGTGAAGGACGTAGTATTGCATTAACAATTGATGATTTACCTTTAGCTTCAAATATAACCATCCCCAATACGGAAGGCTGGCAAAATTGGCAAACAATCACGGTAGATGACTTGGAAATGACTCCTGGTGAGCACATCATACGATTGACAATTGGCAGCACCGATTATGTCAACTTAAATTACATGACTTTTGAAGAAGTGATTCAGGTTCTACCACCAAAAATCACGTTGAATGCACCAATTAATCAAATCACAGTAGAATTAGGTGAAGTTGTGCCGTTGTCAGCAACGGCCTCTGACCCAGATGGTAATATTGTTGGCGTTTCCTTCTATGCAGGAGATAATTTACTCACCACAGTAAATACCTCTCCCTTTACTTATCAATGGACTCCCACTGAAGCGGGCACTTATTTAATTTCAGCAGAAGCATTTGACACGGATAATTTGAGTACAAAAACCAATGCTGTGGCAGTTGTTGTCCTGGGATTTCAAGAACCATTCAACAGTTCACCTCACACCATCCCTGGAAAAATTGAAGCAGAAGAATACGATCTGGGTGGAGAAGGGGTAGGTTTTCATGAAGCAAATACCAGTGGCAATCAAGGTGGAGCTACGTTTAGGGATGACGAAGTAGATATTGAAGCCACTGAAGATGTGGATGGTGGTTACAACCTTGCATATACTTTACAAAGTGAATGGTTAGCGTATACTGTAAATGTAGTAAGTACAGGTAATTACGAGTTAGATATTCGTGTAGCTAAAGATGGTGATGGTGGTTTGTTTCATATTGAAATGGATGGTGAAGATATCACTGGACCGATTACAGTACCGAATACATCAGGGTGGCAATCATGGGAAACCATTACATTGGATAACGTTAATCTCTCGGTTGGTCAACACAATATGCAGGTAGTTTTCGATAGTGATTATTTAAACCTTAATTATCTAGCATTTAAAGGAGTAGTAACTTCCCTTCAGTATACTGAAAGTAATAGTTTATATATATATCCAAACCCATTTAATAATGAGGGTATTATAGTTGATTCAGATGCTGGATTTCAGTATACAATTACCGATATAAGAGGGGTGGTAATGGAAGTAGGTACTAAAAATGCCCATGGTAAAATTGGCTCAGATCTCGCAAAAGGAATCTATTTTTTAAGGGTTGAAAGTGAAAGTGGAATCACAACTCAGAAAATCGTAAAGCAATAAAAAAACTTATTTTAAGCCATATCAAAGTCAAGTAGTAATTTACACTACTTGACTTTTTTTTGACAACTGATGACCTTTTTCAAAGTACTTCGTAGCCTATAGCATTTTGGGTTTTCCTTAACCAACTTCTGTATACCTCAAATGCTTATTTCTAACTATGACCAACAAATATGAAAACAAAAATTCTACTATTATTAACGGTTATCTGCTTTAATTTCTTCTCAGCAAAGGCGCAGATAGGTAAATGTAAAGGGAAATACTTTGGGAACATTACCGCTTATTCTGTCCCATCCAACTATACGCAGCTATGGAATCAAACCACTTCAGAAAATGGTTCAAAGTGGGGATCGTGTGATCGAGGTAATGGACAATACAATTTTGGCAACTCGGACTTAGCCTATAACACGGCAAAAAACTCTGGTGGAGCTTTTAAATTCCATGCGTTAATCTGGGGAGCACAAGCTCCGTCTTATTTAGCTAATTCATCAGCAGCTCAAATCGAAACAGCAATTAGAAACTGGTATCAGGCAGTAGAAAATCATTATGCTCCCATGGGAGGTTTACAAATGATTGATGTATTAAACGAACCTGTAAATACACCAATTAATAGGGAGGTAGCTAATTTAAAAGCAGCCCTAACCATGGGGTATCAAAGAGAAGCAGCTAACCAGGGAGATCGTAACAACCCTTATGGTTGGGCTATTTGGTGTTTTCAATTAGCAAGAAAACATTTTCCAACTTCTGTTCTTTTGATCAATGAATTCAATACAGAACATAACTGGAATAATTGCCGGGCGGAATATATAAAAATGTCAAATGCGATAAAAAATGCTCCAAACTTAACCGATGGAAGAAAAAACCTAATTGATGGTATCGGTTTGCAAGCACATGGTATCGAAACGTTGTCGGCTAATGCGTGGAAAGGTTGCATCGATGAAATCTGGGAAAAAACAGGTTTGCCATTACATATTACGGAATTCGATTTAGCAGCTGATCCCAATGAGACACATCAAAAGAACAAATTCGCTGAATTTATTCCTATTGCATGGGAACACCCACATGTTGCAGGAATAACACTTTGGGGATATGTGCAGGGTTCTACGTGGAGACAGGGTAATAAACAAACCGGACCTGGTGGTACAGACACGGGAATTATGTATGCTAACGGTCAGGACAGACCAGCAATGACGTGGTTAAGACAATATATGGCTTCTCGAACAAGTTTAGCTTGTTGCCCAGCACCTGGGCCTTTTGCCAATTGTACAAGCTCAGGAAATCCAATAGTTACTTTAACAGCACCGTTAAATAATGCGGTATATACCACACCAGCAAATATCACATTAACAGCAACCGCTAGTGATCCGAATGGTACCATTACAAAAGTTGAATTTTTTGATGGTACAACTAAATTGGGTGAAGATGCTACGGCACCTTATTCGTTTACATGGGCAAATGTTGCTTTAGGAGCCCATACAATAACTGCAAAAGCCACAGATAATTCGGGGAATGCCACAACTTCTGCTGCCGTAGCGATTAAAGTAAATGTACCACAAGGTCCTTACAATGGTACCTACGCACTCATTCCTGGAACTATTCAGTTTGAAAACTATGATGTAGGTGGAAATGGTTTTGCATACATGGATGATAGTCCAGGTAGTGAGGTAACTCCAGTAGTTAACTTCAGAACTAACGAGGATGTTGATGTAGAAAACTGTACTGATGCTAACGGAGGATATAACCTTGGTTTCACTACAGCAGGCGAGTGGACAGAATATTCGGTAGATGTACAAAAACCAGGTGCGTACGAAATAAATGTACGCGTAGCGTGTAGTGGCACTGAGCGTACAATTAGTCTTTCTATGGACGGAGAGGATATAGCAACAGATATTGCTATTCCAAACACAGCAGGGTGGCAAACATGGCAAACAGTAAAAGTTCCAAATGTTGATTTAAAAGCAGGAAAGCAAATTTTACGAATGACTGTGGGTGAAACAGATTATGTTAACCTCAACTATGTGACGTTTGTGTTAACCAAAGAACTCATCCAAGAACCATTTAACAACACCGCTCACTCCATCCCAGGAAAAATCGAAGCAGAAGAATATGATTTAGGAGGAGAAGGTTTAGCTTATCACGAAGCCAATGCTAATGGAAATCAAGGAACTGGTACTTTCAGAGATGATGAGGTAGACATTGAAGTATGTACAGATGCTGGTGGCGGCTTTAACTTAGGTTATACATTAACTGGCGAATGGTTAGAATATATGGTGGACGTTGCGAGCACTGGTTTATATGATTTGGATCTTCGTGTTGCAAAAGATGGTGATGGGGGAGTCTTCCACATTGAAATGGATGGTGTTGACATTACTAACGCGATTACAGTTCCGAATACAGGTGGATGGCAAGTATGGGAAACCGTTACTTTAAAAGACATCAACCTAACCGCTGGTGCACATGTGATGAGAATCGTATTTGATTCAGACTATACTAACCTCAACTATGTGACATTTAGTGATTTGATCACTGGTACATCATCACTTTCTGATTTTCAAATTGCACTATACCCTAATCCTTTCGGAGAAAGTGGAATCACTGTCAACTGCAACGGTGCTGCTCATTATCAAATCAGTGGTCTGAATGGTCGCGTTATCGAAAGTGGACAGTTAGATACTGCTGCAACTATTGGTTTAGGACTACCAGCAGGGGTCTATTTAATTAAAATCATTCAAGATCAAAAAACTGAAATTAGAAAAATTCATAAACTATAATTAGTAGTGAATGAATAGACAACTCATGATTCTTTCCCAGATCATGAGTTGTTATTACTCTATTATTTACCCATTCGGGTAATAATTGAAATAATCAAAAAAGTGCCTTCAAGTTATGATACGACTCAATAAAATTATTTTAATAAACCTCTTACTGGTAACCAGTATTCTCTGTGCTCAAGTTGGACCTGGATTAGGTAACTTAACTTACAATTCAAACGAGCTCTATCGTAGCATTTGGAACTACACAGAAATTAATCATATGGGCTCAACAATGCCTACTATGGTGAATGGCTACTTGATTACCACCTTTCATCCGGATAGTGGAAGACCTCCTGGTGGAATATTGGTATGGGACGTATCTGATCCTCGAAATCCTAAATTGGTAAAAAGGGTATACGATTCTCGTACATCTTCTTTCCGAGAGATGCATGCGGTTCCTCAACACGGTAATTACATTATTTTTCAGGATGGATGTGGTTTTCAGATTTGGGACTTTAGCAATCCACTCGATCCTAAACAAGCTGTAAGACATTGTATGGATGGCTATGCACATGATGATTATGGTTCTGCATGGCAAATATCGTGGCAAGCACCATACATTTATATTGCCAATGGAGGTGGTGGTTTTGATGTGATTGATGCGACCGACATGTTCAATCCTCGAAAAATCAAACACATTTTTACTCCACGACAAGTTGGTACAATCCAGGCTGTAGGAAATTTACTATACACATCTGCTCATGACTTTGGACGAGGAATCACACTCTATGATATCAGTAATCCGCTTGATCCAAAACTAATTAACAGCTATTCAGGAACAGAAAATATGTATGCTTCATCCATGAATGGAAACAGAGCAGTTGTTTCAGCAAGAGGAAATGCAAACAATGCTTTATTTAGCGCATACGACATTAGTGACCCTTTTAATATTAAAAAAATGGGGTCTTTAGATATTGGAAACCGTGGGGAGCAACTCTACAACAGTTCACAAGACCATTATATTTTTCAAGGTTGTCAAGACGAAGTTGTTAAAATTGATGCGTCAGATCCCTATAACCTAAAAATAGTCGGGCGCGGTCATTTAGTAACAGGTGATGTTGATCATGGTCAAGTAACCCCGTTTGGGAATTTGATTTTTGTAGGAAACGATCATGGATCAGGTAGTGGGTTCTGGGTGCACCAAACAGCTCCAGATACTAAAGCCCCGGAAGTGAACATGATAGTACCTAAAAGTAATACAGTAAATAGTGCTTTGACTACCCGAATTGGGATGACGTTTACTGATAATATTATGAATGAGTCTATCAATACAAACAATTTCATCGTACGTCCCGTTGGAGGACAGAAACTGAGTGGGAAATTTAGTTATGCCTTTTCAACTATTAACTTTTCTCCTGATCAACCCCTTAAACCAAATACAACATATGAAATTCTTCTTCCGATGGGGGGAATAAAAGACATGGTAGGCAATGGGTTAAAAACAGCATTTATCTCTTATTTTTCCACGGGTGCTACAGGAGATTTTCCTCCTGCTGCGGGAGGGACTCCTTGGGTGTTTGAAGAGGATGAACAAATATCCCTATTTTGGAATACCATCTCTAATTCATCAAGCTATGTGGTTAAACGATCACTGACTCCTTCAGGTCCGTTTACCACGATCGGGACCGTCACTAATACCATGTTTGTCGATACCGAAGTGCAGAACAACCAATATTATTATTACAAAATTTCAGGTGTAAATAGTTTTGGAGAAGGGTCGGCTTCTGCATCCGTTAGAGCAATGCCAGCATTATACATTACTGATTTGGATTGGACAACTTCCACCAACGCTTGGGGTCCTGTTGAGATTGATCAAAGCAATGGTGAAGAGATCACTAACGATGGTAATTATATTAAACTGAATGGTCAAACCTATAGCCGAGGATTAGGTGTGCATGCAAACTCTACAGTCACTTATTCGATTTCAGGTAAACAATACCAGCGTTTTAATGCCGATATCGGTGTAGATGATGAGGTTGGAACAGGCGGTTCAGTCATCTTTTCGGTACTGTTAGATGGAAATGAAATTTACAACAGTGGCCTTATGACGGGTGCATCAGCCACTAAAAAAATAGATGTAAGCATAGCAAACGGAACCACGCTTACCTTAAAAGTGGGTTCTGATGGCGACAATGGCCTTGATCATGCTTCATGGGGAGGTGCTAGATTTCGCTTGCCTCAACAACCTTTTGCAAATATTCCTCATACAATCCCTGGCCGTATCGAAGCAGAAGCCTATGATCTCGGTGGTGAAGGATTAGCTTATCATGAAACCAATGCCAATGGTAACGAAGGTGGTGCTTCATTTAGAAATGATGAGGTAGACATTGAAATCTGTACAGATACTGAAGGTGGATTTAATTTAGGTTATACCTTAAAGGAAGAGTGGTTGGAGTATACGGTAAATGTAACAACTTCAGGTAAATATGATCTTGATTTACGCGTGGCTAAAGACGGTGATGGTGGATTGTTTCATATTGAAATGGATGGGGTAAACATCACAGGTCCTATTAGTACACCTAACACAACAGGCTGGCAAAAATGGGAAACAATCACAGTTAGTGACCTCAGTCTAACAGCGGGGAAACATGAAATGCGTATTGTCTTTGATACCGATTACATCAACTTAAATTATGTTGAATTTACTGATCTCATTACAGCAACGAATGAAGGTGATCTGAATGCTGCGATTCAAATTTTCCCTAATCCATTTGGTTCAGGGGGAACTCATATTAGGGCTCAGGGCGCATTCATTTATACGATTACTGATCTTCTTGGTCACCAGATAGAGCAGGGGCAAGGTGAAAATTTTCTGGAGGTAGGTGAGAAATTTCCGCAGGGTACTTATTTATTACGTGTAATTACAAAGGATAATAGTACGGAGCTGAAAATCATTAAAAACTACTAAACAACCTTAAATCATCGATTTGAAAAATTTAATTTTCATAGTACTCGGTCTTTCTACTTGTGCAAGCATCCTTTTGATTCAATCACTTGGTTTTGAGCTCCTTCAAAATAAACCAGTTGCAAAAGGTGAGTTAGTAACCTTTACCATAGAAAAAGATTCGAGCATCGAGGAAATACCTTTTATAGCATGGGATTTTGGTGACGGCACGGGGCTAGGACGGTATAGAAAAAGTCTTACCGCTACCCATCGTTATTCTGCGACAGGTGTTTATCAGGTCTTCGCCAGAATTCAAGGTGAAAACATTCCTTTGTCCGTCACTCAAACGGTATATACACCATCAACCAACCCTCTTCCCACGCGCTCTTCAACTATTGCCATCGATACGTTACGAAATGTGGTGTGGGTAGTCAATGCGGACAACAACTCGGTATCTTGTATTGATGCGATACAAAATCAATTGATTAGAGAAATACCGGTAGGCAAACATCCTCGTACAGTCGCTATTGACGCAAGCGGAAATGCCTGGGTAGCCTGTGAAGATGATGCGGTGATTACCGTTGTGAGCCAATCAGGAGATTTAATCAACAAACTATCACTTCCTCATGCTTCTCGTCCCTATGGAATTTGTTTTGATCCACAATTAGAACATTGTTATGTTACCCTACAAGGAACAGGTGAATTAGTGAAGATAGCCACTTCATCCAGTGAAAAATTGGCGTATGCGTATGTCGGTCGTGCCCCGCGAGGTATTGCCATACCTTCCGATGGTTTAAGTATCTATGTCACTCAGTTTATCTCCCCTGAAAACAACGGTTATGTGCGAGAGATTAACGCTTCTACGATGCAGGTAGCTAAAGAAATTGAACTGGCCTTTGACAATACCCCAGATTTTGAAGATCGAGGGAGAGGAGTTCCCAACTATATTTCATCCTTGACGATCTCGCCTGATGGTACACAAGCTTGGGTGCCTTCCAAAAAAGACAATGTGGCTCGTGGTCAATTCCGTGATGGGCAAGCACTTACTTTTGATAACACGGTTCGTTCACAAGTTACACGGATTGATATGTCAACAGGGGAAGAGCTAATTGCCATGAGAACAGATATCAATGATGCTGATTTACCTTGTGCCGTTGAGTTTAGTCCGTATGGTAACATGGCGTTTGTTGCGTTACAAGGAAACAATAAAATTCAAATGATTGATGTCAAAACCAATGCGCGTTTAGGTTTGCTTGAACCAACAGGCTTGGCTCCGCAAGGTTTGGTGTTAAATGCAGATGGCACAAGGTTATATGTACATAACTTTATGTCTAGAACAGTAAAAGTCTTCAACACGGAAGACATTATTTTGGGAAATAATTATGCTTCGAAAGTAGCTGCTACAATCAATACCGTCACTTCGGAACTTCTAGATGCTCAGGTGCTTTTGGGGAAACAGATTTTTTATAATGCAGAAGACCGTAGAATGACCTTTGCTGGATACATCAGCTGTGCTACGTGTCATCTAGATGGTGGTAGTGACGAACGGGTTTGGGATTTTACAGATAGAGGGGAAGGTTTACGAAACACACATAGTTTATTAGGTCGCGCAGGTACGGGGATTGGAAATGTACATTGGACAGCCAATTTTGATGAGATCCAGGATTTTGAAAATGATATTCGAAATAGTTTTGCCGGAAGTGGATTTTTACCCGATTCAATTTTTAACTCAGGAACAGTGAGTGATCCCTTAGGGGATAAAAAAGCTGGACTAAGTCCTGAATTAGATGCCTTAGCGGCTTATGTGAATTCATTGAGCGAAGTACACCCCAGTCCTTATCGCAAAGCGGACGGCAACCTGACTTCTGAAGGAATTCTTGGAAAGGAAATCTTTATACAAGCCGGTTGTGCTTCTTGTCATTCGGGATCTAATTTTTCAGACCGAGCAACAGGTTTGCTTCATGATGTGGGCACCATTACTTCCGCCTCAGGAAAGCGGAGAAGTGAGGTGTTAGGAGGGTTTGGTACTCCGACCTTAAAAGGCATTTGGGAAACTGCCCCTTACTTGCATGATGGTTCAGCACCTACGCTCTATGATGTGTTAATCACTAAAAACACTGAAAATAAACATGACGATTTAAGCACGTTTACCGAATCCGAAATTGATCAACTGATTGCTTTCCTACTTCAAATTGATGAAAGTGATGATGCGATAATTACTGGTGTTTCTAACAAGGCATCCAATACATCTTCATCAGAAATTCGCGTGTTACCAAATCCAGCAGTTGAAAAAATAGTTATCCATCTGAACAAAAAATCTTTACATGCTGAAAACCTCATCATTAGAAGTATAGCTGACGGAAAGATAATAGCTACAATTCCAATTGTAAACCAATCGGAAATAACAGTGGATGTAAGTAGTTACAAGTCTGGAGTTTATTTTGTATCCTATTCTAATAGTTCATCACAAGCTGCGAAGTTTATCGTACTGTAATTTCAGTTGCAAACTATGTGAAAATTTGATTAAGTTAATTAATAAAAAAGTGTCATTCTGAATAAAAAAAAGAATGAACAGTATGGCTATCTTGACTTCATCACATTGAATCGCTTGAAATTCCTAACTTAAATAATAAGAAACTCTAAGCACGATCCTTTGATGACTTTTTCCCTGCATTCACGTAGCCTATTGATTTTTAAATTAAAATTCTAATTCTAATTGGTCATGAAGGCATTCAGAACTGTTAAAATATTATTGTTCAGTAGTATGGTTTTATTTGTAAATTTCATATTTGCTCAAGACCCTAATTTTCATATTTACCTCTCTTTCGGACAATCGAACATGGCTGGAGCTGGTAAAATTGAAGCTCAAGACTTAACTGTTGATAGTCGATTTCGATTTATGAAACCCCAAGACTGTCCAGCTCAAAATCAATTTGCGGGTAATTGGTATCAAGCTGTTCCACCGTTGTGGGGTTGTTCTGGTGGACTCGGTCCGTCAGATTATTTTGGAAGAACCATGGTAGCCAATCAACCAGATATAACGGTAGGTTCTGTGGTGGTTGCAATACCTGGTTGTAAAATTGAGTTATTTGGTAAAACGGGGTACGAAGGTTTTGATACTTATAATTATGTCCCCGCAAAATATAATGGAAGTGCTTATGCATGGCTACTGGACTTAGCAAAAAAAGCACAACAAGACGGGGTGATTAAAGGTTTTTTGCTTCACCAAGGCGAATCGAATACTGGTGATCAGCAATGGCCTAATAAAGTAAAAGCTGTATATGATAATCTAATCAAAGACTTAGGTTTAAATCCCTCTCAAACACCGCTGTTAGCGGGAGAGTTATTATATGCCAACCAAGGAAGTTGTTGCCAAGGACACAATTCCATTATTGCTAAGCTACCTGAAATACTCCCAAATTCGTATGTGATTTCAGCCAGTGGTTTACCTGGACAAGATGTATATCATTTTAATTCAGCAGGTAACCGAACCTTTGGTGAACGCTATGCACAACAAATGCTGTCGATAACTCCTGTAGGCCCAACAGTGAATATTACCAGCCCTATCAATAACGCTACATTTCCGCTTGGTTCAACAATCACCATAAATGCAATAGCTGCTGGAAGCAACAGCACCATTTCAAAAGTTGAGTTCTATCAAGGAGCCAATTTATTGGGTACCGATAATACTAGTCCATATAGTTTCTTATGGACACCAAACACTACAGGAAGTTATACCATCACCTCAAAAACAACTGATAACTTAGGTAAAACAGCTACTTCAGCGCCAGTGATTATTAAGGTAAACGTACCTCAAGGTCCTTATAACGGAACGGTTCATACCATTCCCGGCTCTATCCAATTTGAACACTATGATGTAGGGGGGAATGGTTCCGCTTATATGGATGATAGCCCTGATAACACAGGGGGAGCAACTTTTAGAACAAACGAGGATGTGGATATCGAAAACTGTACAGATGCAGGAACAGGGTATAACATAGGATTTGCTACAGCCGGGGAGTGGTTAGAGTACTCGGTTGATGTGCAAAAGCCAGGTACTTATTCGATGGACTTAAGGGTGGCTTGTAGTGGCGATGCTCGAACATTAAATGTCGCTATGGATGGCGTAACCATTGCCAACAATGTAGCGATACCCAATACTGCTGGCTGGCAGAGCTGGCAGACAGTAAAAGTCAATAACCTCAACCTTACTGCAGGACAAAAAACTATGCGTGTGACAATTGGAGAAACCGATTATATCAACCTTAACTATGTCACCTTTACCTTGGTGAAAGAACTAAAACAAGAGCCGTTTAACAGTCCAGCACATAGCATTCCTGGGCGAATAGAAGCAGAGGAATACGATTTAGGTGGAGAAGGATTAGCCTATCATGAAGCGAATATGAATGGGAACCAAGGTGGTGGCTCGTTTAGAGATGATGAAGTTGATGTTGAAGTATGTACGGATGCTGGAGGTGGCTTCAATTTAGGATATACCTTATCAGGAGAATGGTTAGAATACACCGTGAACATAGCAAACTCTGGAGTCTATAATTTAGAGCTTCGTGTGGCAAAAGATGGTGATGGCGGTTTATTCCATATCGAAATGGATGGTGAAGACTTTACTGGGTCGGTACCGGTCCCAAACACAACCGGATGGCAATCGTGGCAAACAGTTACATTAAAAAACATCAACTTAACTAAGGGAGAACATATCATGCGTATTGTTTTTGAGTCAGATTATATCAATATCAACTATCTGGATTTTAATAGTTTAGTTACTGGTATTTACACTAATAATGGAAATGGTATAATGCTATTTCCTAACCCTGCAGGTGATGAAACAATGCAACTGAAAGTTGAAGGAATTTTCAGTTATTCAATTTATGATTTAACGGGTGCAGAAGTTGAACAAGGTAAAGGAATGCATCAAAGGACAATAGGTGAGAGGCTTTTGCCAGGTTGTTATATCATACAAATAACCCATCGTGAAGGCCATTCGAGTAAGCGAATACTTAAATATTGAGCTATCTTTTTCATTAATAAAAGAAAATAAAAATCTAACGATTAAGCTGACGAGTGTTAACTGCACTGGACGCACACATTATATCCTTTCACATTCCCCACTGTCCTATGGAATGTGAAAATACAGTGAGTTTTTCCACGTCATTGCGCACGTAACGGTGGAGTGTGGTAATCTCCTTCTTGTGAAAACGTATGTTTGGCTTACGGTGCATGGATTCCGAATACTGGAGAGAAAAGTGACAAAACGTTATTCGGAGTGATAAAGTAACAAGAACCATCTATTTTTCTCTTTTTAACATAGTTTCCTATCACCTGCTTTCGACCAAATTTTTCTACTCTTTTCATTCTAGCAAAAAAGACTGTTCATACTGATGACCTTTTTTAACAATTAAAGTAGCCTAGTGGAATTACTAATCTGATTCTTAAAACCATTTGAAAAATTCAAATCGACTACAAATGAAAAAAATTACAACTTTACTCATTTACATACTTTTGGCAGGATTGTCAAATTTTGCATTTGCAGATTATCCAATTGTTAGCTATAGTTATTTGGCCGACCCTGGAGCTATATGGCATGAAGGACGTTTATATGTCTATTGTTCTAATGATAACGAGAATCCAATAGGAGGAAATTCTTATAAGATGAGTACAATTGTATGTGTTTCTAGTGCTGACTTGAAAAACTGGACAAACCATGGAGTTGTACTTGATACTAAAAATGTATCGTGGTCAGGTCTTAGCTGGGCTCCTTCTCCTGTATATAAGAATGGGAAGTTTTATTTATATTATGGTAATGGAGGTAGTGCAATAGGTGTGGCTGTATCTGACAGTCCAACAGGACCTTTTGTTGACCCCTTAGGCCGTAGTCTCGCTAGTGGTAATACTCCTGGGGTACAACCTTTTGATGGTTGGTTATTTGACCCTATGACCTTTGTTGATGATGATGGACAAGCCTACATGTATTTTGGTGGTAATGGAGACAATAACATGCGTGTTGCTCGCCTTAATAGTGATATGATTAGTATTAATGGTAGCGTTGGAAAAATAAACGTTCCAAACTTATTTGAAGCGGCTTGGTTGCATAAATACAACGGTACTTATTATTTTTCATATTCTACAAACCCTTCAAATGGGATGCGGATTGATTATATGACTAGTAACAATCCAATGACTGGTTTTACCTACGGGGGTGTAATCTCTAATCAACCACCAATTAACAATAATAATAATCATCAGGCGATTGTTGAAATTGAGGGTGAATGGTACCAAGTGTATCATAACAGAATTGTTGCACGCGACAATCTTGGAACCGCAGAAATGCCCTATCATAGAAATCTTGCTATCGATAAATTTACTCATAATGCCAATGGCACAATTAATAGGATGGTAAATACTGTTGATGGTGTTAAACAACTTAAATATTTAGATCCTTATGTAAGACAAGAAGGTGAGACAATGAGCAACCAGAAAGGTATTGATGTTATTGAAAGTAATGCAGGAGGTATGGCATTAGGGTATATCGATAACGGTGACTGGACAATGATTGAAGGGGTTGATTTTGGATCCGGGGCAAGTGTATTTTCTGCAAGCGTTGCAAGTACCAAAACTGGAGGAACAATTGAAATCCGTACAGGAAGTGCGACAGGAACTTTACTAGGAACTTTGCAAGTACCAAATACAGGTGGTAATCAAACTTGGAGAACAGTAACAACATCAATTGCACAAACAACTGGTGTGAAAAATCTATACCTGGTATTTAAAGGGAGTGGATCAAGTTTATTCAATATTGATCATTGGAAGTTTTTATCAAAAGGTCCGATTGTAACTTTAACAGCTCCATTGAGCACCACAGAAGTATTTGCTGGGGATAATGTAACCATCAATGCTACAGCTACACCCAACGGTGCCAATGTAACGGGTGTGCAGTTTTTAGTGGATGGAACTTCTATTGGCTCAGATAATACATCACCATATACTTTTACCTATTCTAACGCAACAAATGGTACACACGTCATTGAGGTGGTTGCTACTGATGCGAATGGTGACAAAGGATCTTCAAAAGTAACGATAAATGTTCGAATCCCTCAAGGTCCTTATAACGGAACAGTACATGCTATTCCTGGAACTATTCAATTTGAACATTATGACGTAGGAGGTAATGGTTTTGCTTATCTGGATGATAGTCCTGATAATACAGGTGGTGCTACTTTCAGGATGGATGAAGATGTTGATATCGAAAATTGTACGGATGCTGGGACTGGTTATAACATTGGCTTTGCTACTGCGGGTGAATGGTTAGAATATACCGTTGAAGTGGCAAAACCAGGAATCTATTCCATGGATTTAAGAGTGGCATGCAATGGCGATGGTCGAACTTTAAACATCGCTATGGATGGCGAAGTCCTTGCCAATAATGTTGCAATACCTAATACAGCGGGATGGCAAACATGGCAAACAGTAAAGGTAAATAATATCAACCTTACTCCGGGCAAGAAGATCATGCGGGTGACTTTAGGAGAAACAGATTATATCAACCTCAATTACGTCACATTTACACTAGTAAAAGAATTGAAACAAGAACCTTTTAATAGTACCGCTCATATGATTCCTGGTCGAATAGAGGCTGAAGAATACGACTTGGGTGGTGAAGGACTAGCTTATCACGAAGCAAATGCTGAAGGTAATCAAGGTGGCGCAATGCTTCGAGATGATGAAGTGGATGTAGAAGTAACCCAGGATACGGATGGTGATTACAACATCGCATATATCCTTGAGGATGAATGGTTGGAATATACGGTAGATGTAACTAGTACAGGTGATTACGACTTGGATATACGAGTGGCAAAAGATGGTGATGGAGGTCTTTTTCATATAGAAATTGATGGGGAAGATGTGACAGGAGGGATTAATGTACCTAATACTGCGGGTTGGCAAGTTTGGGAAACCATCACACTCGAAAAAATCAACTTAACTGAAGGAGAGCATATCATGCGGTTAGTATTTGAATCGAATTATTTCAACCTCAACTATCTTGAATTTAAAGGTTTAGTGACTTCAGCAAATTTATTAAGCGATGAAAAAATCGAGCTTTATCCTAATCCTTTTAGTAGTGAAGGTTTACATATCAATCTTTATGGCGTATTCAATTATATAATTTCTGATATGAATGGTGTGCTACAAGAATCAGGAATTGGTTCAAACAAAAAAGCGATAGGTACTTCCCTCGCAAAAGGTGTCTATTTTTTAAAGATAGAATCTGAAAATGGAAGTGTTATTCAAAAAATCATAAAACTATGAAATTGAACTTTAAAAAATTCTTTCTCCATATTCAATCAAACCTAACCCTTTTTATAGGGTTAGGTTTGATTGGGTTACCGATAATTTCAAATGCACAGTCCACAACTATTCAAGTGGGTGGCGTGACTCGAAATATGATCGTCTATTCACCGGCTAACCTTGGTCAAAACCGTCCTTTAGTTATTTCATTGCATGGATTAAACCAAGATGCTCCCTATCAACAATCAACTGCAAAATGGGAACAAGTTGCTGATACAGCTAAGTTTGTGGTGGTATATCCAAATGCAATAAACAAGTCGTGGGATATTAATGGTAATACGGATATCAATTTTATCCTTGCCATCATCGACAACATGAAAACCCGATTTAATGTGGACCTCAATCGCGTGTATGTCACTGGGTTCTCCATGGGTGGGATGATGAGTTATCACACCGCCAACAATATCGCAGATAAAGTCGCAGCAATTGGGCCTGTTTCTGGGTATTTGTTTTCAAACCCTGTATCCAGCTCACGTCCGATGCCTATAATTCATATTCATGGCACAACTGATGATGTGGTAGGATATAGTGGTGTAGCAGGAGTGATATCAAAATGGAGGAACTGGAATGGTTGTCCTAGTAATAGCACATTCATAGACCCGTACCCCGCGAACAAACCAAATTCCCCTGGTTCCTATGAACGTTGGGGTCCTTGTGATAATAGCGAAATTGTCCTAATCTCGAATGAAGGTAAAGGACACTGGCATTCAAATGATAATGCAGGAGTACACAGTACTTCTGAAATCTGGAAGTTTTTTAGAAAATATTCTCTTAAGTCCTCAACAAACCCTAGTGTAAACATCACTTCACCAACGAATAACGCCTTATTTACCACACCCGCTACGATAGCAATAGCAGCGACAGCAACCGATCCTAACGGCACGATTTCTAAGGTTGAGTTTTATAACGGTACCACTAAGTTAGGTGAAGATGTTTCAGCACCGTATACCTTCACGTGGTCAAACGTACCGAAAGGAAACTATTCGTTAACCGCTAAAGCAACTGATAACGAGGGGAACGTTACCACTTCTGCTGTTGTATTAGTTAATGTAAACGTACCCCAGGGTCCATACAATGGAACAGTACACGCTATCCCTGGGACAATCCAATTCGAACATTATGATGTAGGGGGGAACGGTTCTGCTTATCAAGACGATAGCCCTGAGAACACCGGAGGAGCAAGCTTTAGATTGGATGAGGCAGTAGATCTCGAAAACTGTACGGATGCGGGAACAGGCTATAATATTGGTTTTGCTACTGCTGGTGAATGGTTGGAGTATTCGGTAGATGTTGCAAAACCTGGAGTTTATGAAATGAATTTAAGAGTAGCGTGTAATGGTGATGATCGCACTTTAGATGTCGCTATGGATGGTGAAATGCTAGCCAATGATATAGCGATCCCCAATACAGCAGGCTGGCAATCGTGGCAAACGGTAAAAGTAGCTAACCTCACACTTACTCCTGGTGAGAAAGTGATGCGAGTAACTATAGGAGCTACTGATTATGTGAATTTAAACTATGTGACCTTTGTCTTAACCAAAGAACTAAAGCAGGAACCCTTTAATGGCACTGCTCACACCATCCCAGGAAGAATAGAAGCAGAAGAATATGACCTGGGTGGTGAAGGGTTAGCCTACCACGAAGCAAATGCACAAGGTAATCAAGGAAATGGGACTTTCAGAGAAGATGATGAAGTAGATATTGAAGTGTGTACAGATGCTGGTGGCGGCTTCAACTTAGGTTATACCTTAACTGATGAATGGTTGGAATATACGGTGGATGTAACCAATACAGGTGCCTATGACTTGGATCTTCGATTGGCAAAGGATGGTAATGACGGTATGTTTCATATTGAAATGGATGGCGAAGACATCACCGGTCCGATAACTGTTCCCAACACAGGAGGCTGGCAAACGTGGGAAACAGTCACGTTAGATAAAATCAACTTGACTGCAGGCGAACACATTATGCGCATTGTTTTCGATTCGGATTATATCAACCTCAACTATGTGGAGTTTAAGGGATTAGTGACTCTTCTAAGTGAGGATAAAAACCAATCCATATCGGTTTACCCGAACCCTTTTGATAACAATGGTTTTATCGTGAAATCAGCTGATGATTATCACTATTCAATCACCGATTTAAGAGGGATGGAAGTTGAAGTTGGATCAGGAAATGATAATTCCCAGATAGGATCAAACCTAACATCAGGAGTATATCTTTTAAAGATTGAAAATGAAACAGGAACTTTTGTTCAACAAGTCATTAAACAATAAGTGAAATTTCCTTTTTGACTTAAAGTCCAAGAGTGTGTAATACATTCTTGGACTTACTATTAACCGGTGACCTGATGAGATTTGTAACAGGGCTACAGCGCTATGGGTGTTATCCTTCAAATCACTGATGATTCAATAGTTGATAAAATGACAGTGATATAAGTTGATAATCTAGATAAAGCTTTAAATAACAAATGTTTATAAAATGAAATTAAACCAACTAATTACTCTCATTATAAGTTGCTTACTTAGCTTTTCTACCCATAAAAGTTTTGCTCAAGACCCTAATTTTCACATTTACCTCTGTTTTGGTCAATCGAATATGGAAGGAGCAGGACCTATTGAAAACCAAGACAAAACTGGTGTTGATGCCCGATTTCAAACAATGGGTGCTGTGAATTGCAATCAGAATGGTAAATCATATACCCTTGGTAAATGGCAAACCGCTACACCAGCTATTGTAAGGTGTAATACCGGTTTAGGACCCTCAGATTATTTTGGTCGAACCATGGTTGCTAATTTGCCTGAAAACATCAAAGTGGGCGTAGTACCCGTAGCTATTGGAGGTTGTGATATAGCGTTGTTTAATAAAACAAATTATGCGTCTTATGTAGCCACAGCGCCAAGTTGGATGCAAGGAACAATAGCACTGTATGGAGGTAATCCATATGCTCGATTAGTGGAAATGGCGAAACTAGCACAAAAAGATGGGGTTATTAAAGGCATTTTATTACACCAGGGTGAAACTAACAATGGTCAGCAAGATTGGCCAAACAAGGTGAAAGCCATTTATGATAATTTAATTAACGACTTGGGGCTTGATCCAAAACAAACCCCATTATTAGTAGGGGAAACTGTACGTTCTGAATTAGGAGGTTCTTGCGGTCTACACAATACAGTTGTTGCGAAAGTACCTAACGTGATCCCTAATTCGTATGTCGTATCTTCACAAGGACTTCCACATCAAGGAGATGGTCTTCATTTTACTGCTGCTTCTTACCGCACCTTTGGTGAACGTTATGCACAAAAAATGCTGGCATTAATTCCTGACGGTCCAACAGTGAGTATTACTAGTCCTCTTAACAATGCTGCTTTTTCGCTGGGTTCAAGCATCACCTTAAATGCTACCGCAACAGGAAACAACAGCACCATTTCAAAAGTTGAGTTCTATCAGGGTAACAATTTATTGGGAACGGATAATACTAGTCCATATAGTTTCACATGGACACCTACTACTACTGGAAGTTATACCCTAACAGCAAAAACGACTGACAACTTAGGTAAAACTGCTACTTCAGCTCCACTGACAATAAGGATAAACGTACCCCAGGGTCCATACAATGGAACAGTACACGCCATACCCGGAACAATCCAATTCGAACATTATGATGTAGGGGGGAACGGTTCTGCTTATCAAGACGATAGTCCTGAGAACACTGGTGGAGCAAGCTTTAGATTGGATGAGGCAGTAGATCTCGAAAACTGTACGGATGAGGGAACGGGCTATAATATTGGTTTTGCTACTGCAGGTGAATGGTTAGAGTATTCGGTAGAGGTTGCAAAACCTGGAGTTTATGAAATGAATTTAAGAGTAGCGTGTAATGGTGATGATCGCACTTTAGATGTCGCCATGGATGGTCTAATGCTAGCCAATGATATAGCAATCCCCAACACAGCGGGCTGGCAATCGTGGCAAACGGTAAAAGTAGCTAACCTCACACTTACTCCTGGTGAGAAAGTGATGCGAGTTACTATAGGAGCCACTGACTATGTGAATTTAAACTATGTAACCTTTGTCTTAACCAAAGAACTAAAGCAGGAACCCTTTAATGGCACTGTTCACACGATCCCTGGGCGAATAGAAGCAGAGGAATATGACTTAGGCGGTGAAGGTTTAGCCTACCACGAAGCAAATGCACAAGGTAATCAAGGAAATGGGACTTTCAGAGATGATGAAGTGGACATTGAAGTGTGTACAGATGCTGGTGGCGGCTTCAACTTAGGTTATACCTTAACTGACGAATGGTTGGAATACACAGTGGATGTAGCTAATACAGGTGCTTATGACTTGGATCTTCGACTGGCAAAGGATGGTAATGACGGTGTGTTTCATATCGAAATGGATGGCGAAGACATCACCGGACCGATAACTGTTCCCAACACAGCAGGCTGGCAAACGTGGGAAACAGTCACGTTGGATAAAATCAACTTGACTGCAGGCGAACACATTATGCGCATTGTTTTCGATTCGGATTATATCAACCTCAACTATGTGGAGTTTAAGGGATTAGTGACTCATTTATATGAAGATGAATTCCAATCTGTGCATCTTTATCCGAATCCTTTTTCCAGCGAAGGAATTCGTGTTGAAGTATCAGAAACTTCTAGCTATCAAATCGTGAATTTATTGGGTGGCGTTTTGGAACAAGGAGTATTATCAGGTGATAGCGTCATAGGGAGAGCATTATATTCTGGTACCTACCTATTAGCGCTAACAAATAATATTGGAGTGAAATTATTAAAAATAACAAAACAATAATTTTCTGATTTTTAGTGATATACCTGAACTATCCTTCAGTTTTAGTTGAAAGGCGCTTTTGCAAAGCGCCTTTTTCATTATTAAATTTTACACTCTTTTAAATGTGTTGATGACTTTTTCCCTTTTCAAGCGTAGCATTAATGTGAAGTGAAGATTTTCTATAAATCGGTCGTAGGGAAATTACAGTCAAACCAAACTTTATTACCTATCCCAATCTTGTGCATTCATCTGTTTTGTTAAATAAAATTAATGTATTTACTCAAAAGTATTGTACTTACGGTCTTTTCTATTTTTATACTAATAGATTGTAATAGCCAAGTAGTTATCAACGAAATTCAGTCATCAAATTCTTCCGCCATTGCAGATTATCAAGGCGAATATTCTGACTGGATTGAATTATATAATGCCGGAGATACACCTGTGAATTTATTCGGCTATGGTTTGTCTGACGAAAGTGAAAATCCATACGAATGGGTTTTTCCTAGTATTTCACTCAATGCAGACGAGTACTTGCTTGTTTTTGCCTCTTCTAAAAATACAGCAGTTGGCACTGAATTGCATACAAACTTTAAGATCAGTTCATCAGGTGAGTCCATTTATTTAACCAATTCTGAGGGCATATTAATAGATAACGCTACTGGAATAGAATTGACTGAAAACCAAAGTTACGGCAGAACATCGGATGGAGAAGTCAATTGGATTGTATATTCACAAGGCACTCCAGGAGGAAGTAACCTTTCAGGAATAAAACAAGCCATTCCACTCAAACAACCTCAAACAAATTATAAAGCAGGGTTTTACGATTTACCGCTTTCAATCACATTGACTTGTCCTGATAATGGGGCTAGCGCATATTATTCCAAAGATGGCTCAAAACCTTATTTAACATACGCACAGCCTATCTCAATTTCAACCAGTGCTGTAGTCAAAGCTGAGTGTCGCATGTCAGGTGAAACTACGAGTGATGTTAAAACGGATACTTACTTTATAGGGGAAGAGCATGACTTACCTGTTGTTTCACTTAGTTTTAATCCAGATGATTTTTATGGTCTGGATAGCGGCATTTATGTGTTAGGTCGGGACTATGAAAATGCAGCACCTAATTATGGAGCTAATTTTTGGGAAGATTGGGAACGGAAAGTGCATTTTGAATACTTTGTTGAGGAAGAAGAAAAAGTAGAACAGGATCTCGGAGTTAAAATTTTTGGCGGCTGGTCACGATCAAACCCCATGAAAAGTTTGCGTTTAATTCCTCGTTCTGAATATGGTAATAGCACTGTTGATTATCCGTTTTTTAAAGACAAACCCTACCTGGATAACTTTGATCAGTTGGTATTACGCAATAGTGGAAACGATTTTAATGGAACGATGTGGTCGGACATCCAAAATCACAAAGCCTTGAGCTCTATTTCTGATGTTGACGTGATGGCAGCACAACCTGTAGTTGTTTTTTTTAATGGAGAATACAAAGGATTACATAACCTCAGAGAACGGGTGAATGCGGAATACCTTGGTTCAAACCGTGATTTTTCTGATAAAAACTTAGACTTTCTTGAGTTAAATGGAGGTATTGAGCTGCCCAATCAGGTACTAACCAATGAAACTTTAGAAGATCAAATCAAGGAAGGTACAAATGTGGGTTTTGTAGCGATGTATGAATTTATTATACAGCATGATATGAATATACCAAGTAATTATGAGCAAGCAGCTGCTCAATTAGATATCAACAACTTTATTGATTATTTCGCAGCTCAAATTTATCACATCAACAATGACTGGCCACACAATAACGTTCGCTTCTGGCGTTCCCCCGATTTTGATGGGAAATGGCGTTATATTTATTATGATACTGAATTTGGTAAGGGGTTGTACGGGAGTCAAAATACACGAGCGACAAAAGACGAACTGACTCGCGTCATCAATGATGACCGAAATGTGCACTCCATGATGTTTAAGTCGTTGCTGGCTAACGATACTTTTCGTTTTCATTTTATCAACCGCTCTGCCGACTTCATGAATACCATCTATACACCAACCAATTTCAGAGCCATAGCCGATGAATTGGAAGCAGCCATTGTAGATGAAATGGGTAGAAACGCACAATTATACGGAGGAGGGAATCGTCAAAATAGTTTAAATACGGTTTATGATTTTATCAATGCACGACCTGCCAATGCCCGCGGTGATTATACAACTCAATTTGGAACTACACAAAACACGATCACACTCAATGTACTGCCAGAAGGAGCGGGGGTGATAAAAATTAGCACCATTATTCCAGAAACTTACCCTTGGACTGGAGTTTATTATAACAATGTGCCTGTTGTAGTTAATGCGATGGCAAATGCAGGCTATGAGTTCTCAGCTTGGTCTGGAATTGAATCTTTATTACCCAGTGACACCTTGATTTTTTCAGGTACCAGTACTGTGATTATAGCTAATTTCACCGAGATGTCCACTTTTTCGGAGTTAATAATTACAGAAGTCAACTATCATTCCCTGGATGAAGCGAATAATTCAGGCGATTGGTTTGAATTGTACAACAAGGGCAACAAGGATATTGATTTATCGGGTTATGTATTTCGGGACGAACATGCAGCACATGATTTCATTTTCCCTGCAGGAACCATACTTGAATCAGGAGCTTACTTAGTAGTGGCGCAAGATATAAAGGATTTTAAAGTCCGTTATCCTGGTGTTACCAATGTGATTGGTGATTTTGATTTTGGGTTAGGAAACAGTGGCGATGAATTGCTGCTGTTTGATACCTATGGAAGAAAAAAAATACACCTCAATTACAATGATAAAGCCCCATGGCCAACTTTAGCTGATGGAAAAGGAGCGAGCATCGAGTTGAGGGAGACGGGTTTAAATTACCAGCTTGCTGAAAACTGGAAAGCCAACTGTAAATACGGCTCACCCGGTCAAAAAGCAATTGATTGTACGTGTACAATACAAGTCGATTTAGGGGAAGATGTGGTGGATTGTAGCGTGCCACTTGCGATCAACTTAAATTCCAATCTTACAGCATCTGGGCGTGAATTTTATTGGTACAAGGATAATGACATAACCTCAAACAACACTTCATATGTAGTTACAAAAAGTGGTGATTATGAGCTAGTAGTTGTTGATGGTATGTGCATGGTGAGTGACAAAATTAAAGTTATCGATGAATTAAAAGTTGATTTAGGAGGTGATGTTTATTTGTGTTCTCCAAGCTATCGATTATTTGATGCTGATCTTTCTGTTCCTGGTGTTGCCTATCAATGGCAACTTGATGAGGTGGATTACAGCGAAGAAAGTACCATAACAGCTAATTCACCAGGAGTTTACGCTGTAAGTTTAACAGCAGATGGTTGTGCAACGGTCAATGATCAAGTGGTTTTAAAATCGGGTGGCCCAAGAGTAGAGAACAAAGTCTTCTGCGAAGAAGATGGTACAACCACCATATCCTTTGCTGGAGACGGTCGTTATGAATGGTTTACTTCAGCTGTTGGTGGTGTATCTTTAGGTACAAATGACTCTCTAAACTTAGAAAACCTGGTCTCTGACACCATTTTCTATGTTCAGAACAATTCATTTGAAGAAGCAGTGGTGGGCAGAACATCCATCGGTGATGGTATAGGTAAACTACCACAGACGGAAGCGTTATTGTTTACTGTGTTTAATTCCATGACATTGGTTGCAGTAAGCGTCCAACCTCAAACGATGTTTGGAAATACTAACGTGGTGGTTCGGGTGCTGGACGAGTCGGATAACTTAATAAAAAGCGTGTCTTCGTCAGTCAATGGCTTTGCATTAAATCGCATCGTCTTAGATCTTGAACTAGCTCCAGGTAACTATAAAATAGATGCTTATGGTACTAATGGAGGCGGACGAAATGGAGGTAACTTACTTTATGAAAATGCTATTGATAGTTTTCCATATCTGAAAGAAGGGATAATCTCAATTACGGGGAACAGTGAAGGTACATCAGCATATTATTACTTCTATAATTTTGAAGTGGAAAAAGGCGAACAAGGCTGCGATCGGGTTCCTTTGTATGTAACAATGAACGATTGTCTATTGACGTCTGTTTTTGAGACTACAAGCCCTTCCTTTACCTGTTACCCTAACCCTGCTTCGAGATGGTTAGCGGTTTCTTCCAATGTTCAAAAAATAATCCTGCGCACATTAGATGGTCGAATGTTAATGTCTTCAACAGTTGACAATCATCAAATACAACTCCCTGAATTAGTTGATGGTTTCTACTTTCTTGAATTGTGGGGAAATGAAGACCATGAAACACAAAAAATTCAAATTTTTAAGTGATGTAAAAAAAATATCCGTTTAGCTGATGACCTTTTTCTTTGGAATAAGTAGCCCTTCATGATCGACTCGTAATCGGTTCACGCTTTAGGTACTTAAACAAAAGAATAAATGAAAAAACGGTTCTACTTCAATGTAAAGCAAAGGAGCAAATCGATACTATTTATTGGTTTTACAATAAGTTGTATCGTTTCCCTGCTTACAGCACAAGCGCAAACAGCAACAGTAACATTAACTTCCGAAAAACAACTCATTAGAGGTTTTGGTGGTATAAATCACCCTACATGGTATTCCGATTTGAATGCGGCAGAACGGGAGTTGGCATTTGGAAACGGTCCAAATCAATTGGGACTAACTGTTCTTCGAACGTATGTCTCCGATAAAAGTAGCGAATGGGGGTTGGGTTTACAAACTGCCCAACGCGCAGAAGAGCTAGGCGTAAGGATTTTTGCCTCGCCCTGGAATCCACCAGCAGGGATGTCAATTACAGTAAATGGGGTGAAAAGAATCAACCCGGCTACTTTTGGTCAATATGCCGACCATTTAAATAGTTATGTGACCTACATGAAAAATAATGGGGTCAACTTATATGCGATTTCAACACAAAATGAACCTGATTACGCGCACGATTGGACTGAATGGAGTCCTCAGGAATCGGTAACTTTTATTAAAAATTATGCCAACAGAATAAACTGTCGCTTAATGACCCCGGAGTCATTTCAGTACAGAAAAAACATCTATGATGCCATTTTAAACGATCCGGCAGCGCTTGCTAATGTGGATATTTTTGGAACGCATTTATATGGAACCCAATACAGAGATTTTCCATATCCGTTATTTCAACAAAAAGGAGCAGGAAAAGAACTTTGGATGACTGAGGTGTATACCGATAGTAAATATGATGGAAATATCTGGAACGATGGAGTAATTAATCAAGACCAACATGCACTTAAAGTAGCTGAACATATTCATTATGCCATGGTTGACGGTCAATTTCAAACGTACGTTTTTTGGCCACTCCGTAGATATTATGCGTTAATTCATGATGGAAATTCTGATAATCAAGGGAACTCTCCAGCTGCAGCAGGATCGGCCACTAAAAGAGGATATTGTATGGCACAATTCTCTAAGTGGATTCGTCCAGGTTATGTGCGAGTTGATGCTACTAAAAGTCCTAGTAATAACGTGTTTGTTTCAGCATATAAAAAAGATAACGATGTTGTCATTGTAGTTGTGAACAAAAATACCTCTTCCAAAACATTAAACTTATCGATTCCAGGCACACAAGTTAATACATGGGAACGATATACGACTTCAGGTTCAAAAAACCTGGCTAAGGGCACCAATATTAATGCTGGCGGTTCTTTCCAGGTGACGTTAGATGCTGCTAGTGTAACCACTTTTGTAGGGAAAGCATCCCTTGGAACGCCAGTCGTAACCATTACAGCGCCAGCTAATAATGCTGAATATCAAGTTGGAGATAATCTAACTATAACGGCTACTGCAACCGATAGTGATGGTAGCATTACTAACGTGAAGTTTTATAATGGAACAACGTTGTTATCAACTGACGCAAGCGCTCCTTATTCACACGCCTTAACTAACCTGACACCCGGTAAGTATACCTTAACAGCAGTAGGAACGGACAATGAAGGTAAATCAGGAACTTCTGCACCTATTACAATAAGTGTACAAGGTCCTTATAATGGAACTGTTCACCCGATACCTGGCACTATCCAGTTAGAAAATTATGATTTAGGTGGTAATGGATTTGCCTATTCGGATGGTAGCGCAGAAAATACGGGAGGAGCAACTTTCCGAATGAATGAGGATGTCGATATTGAAAACTGTACGGATGCCAATGCTGGTTATAATATTGGGTTTGCAACTGCTGGTGAATGGTTAGAATACACAGTTGATGTAGCTAAAGCTGGTGTCTATGATTTGGATTTACGTGTCGCATGTAATGGGGACGATCGTACCATCAGTGTCGCGATGGATGGTGCTACCATAGCCAACAATGTTGCTATTCCAAATACGACTGGGTGGCAAACATGGCAAACTGTAACAGTGAATAATGTCAACCTTACACCAGGTAAAAAGGTCATGCGGGTAACTATTGGCGCAACTGATTATGTAAACCTGAATTATGTCACATTTACTCTAGTAAAAGAATTAAAACAAGAGCCATTTAACAGCACTGCTCATACCATACCTGGCCGTATAGAGGCAGAAGAATATGATCTGGGAGGCGAAGGTTTAGCTTATCATGAAGCAAATGAAGAGGGTAACCAAGGCGAAGCACCGTTCCGAAATGATGAGGTCGATATTGAAGTAACTCAAGACGTAGATGGTGATTATAACATCGCTTATATCCTTCAGGATGAATGGTTGGAATATACGGTTGATGTGACCAACACGGGCGAGTACGACTTAGATATTCGAGTAGCGAAAGATGGCGATGGCGGTTTATTCCACATTGAAATAGACGGTGAAGACGTAACCGGAGCGATTAATGTACCTAATACGGCTGGATGGCAAACCTGGGAAACCATTACGTTGGAGGATATCAGTTTAACGGAAGGTGAGCATGTTATGCGATTAGTTTTCGAGTCGGATTATTTTAACTTAAACTACCTTGAGTTTAAAGGGTTAATTACATCTTTAAATACAAATGATTTAAGTAGTTTAGAGGTGTATCCGAATCCGTTTACGAGTAATGGACTTAAAGTTAAGGTGGGAGAAGAATCCAACTATCAAATTCACAACACTACCGGTGTCTTAGTGGAACAAGGTCTATTGAACAAGAACGAACTGGTAGGAAAAGATTTGTCTAAAGGGATTTATATCCTTACGATCACCAACAGTACTGGATCAAAATCGTTGAAAATTTCTCGACAATAATAAAAAAAACACTTGAAGACTTCATCCGTGCAGGTTATAATTAACCTCACGGATGAAGTTGTTTTAAAGCGAATTCATTTCAGAGCATTTTTTAATTTTTTATCTTTTCTCAACTGAAATAAGGAATTACGCCTTTGTTGGTGTTCTCACCAACAAACGAACAATGTATTTAAAACTCATAAGTAGGCAAACATTGTTGGCCATATGATCAACAATGGCAAAAAGTTCTCTACCAGGTAAATCTCGTTAGGGAGTGTTAATTGATAAAAGTCAGTATTTTTTATTCGTCATCTTGTTCCACTTCATTATTAATTTGCTTCTTAGCTTTTTTTATCTGCTTTTCAGTGGGTTCTTTAGCTTTTTGTTCTTGTGCTATTTCAGGTTCTAAACTAAGGTTTATATACATCGGGAAGTGATCTGAATCGATATCTCCACCTCGTTCAACACCAATTATTCTGAAGTGTTCTGAAACAAAAATATGATCCAAAGGCCACCTCAAGATAAAGTTGTTGGCATTATACGTATTAAAAAAACCACGTCCTTTTCGAACGTCTAGCAAACCACTTATATTTTGGAATAAAGAAGTCGATTCCGACCAGGCTACATCATTGAAATCACCAGCAATAATCACCGGGTACTTGGACTCCATAGACTTAAAAGCAACTTTAAACATTTCAGCATCCCGGTCAGTTGATCGCATGTTGTGTTGAGGCATTGGTGGAGTAGGGTGTATAGCATAGAACTGAATAGTATCTCCCGATGGTAACTTTACTAAGGTATGAATGGATGGAATACTGTCGTCAACTATAAACTTTATTTTTGAGTCAATCAATTCAAATTTTGAATACAGCAACATGCCGTAGGTATTATCAAGCGGTATTTCGACCTTATAGTTGTATTCTGAATTGATTAATGACGTGATATCATTTTTCCATCGTTGATTGGTTTCAGTAAAAAGCAACAAGTCAGCATCGTATTTTTTAATTTCAGATTGTAGTTTTTTCTTCTCTTTATTCTTTTGTAAGACATTTACAGTGAATAACTTAATAGACTTTTCACTGTTTGTATGCGAGGAATCCATCACTTCGTAACCTGCAAGTGGCGTGTAAGGATAAATTTTTAAAAGTTGAAAGATAAAACAGGAAATCAACAAAAAAGAAAAAATATAATCTTTAAAGTCTTTTGCATTAAACTTGATAAAATAAATACTGAAAGCCACAAACGTGAGCGCTGTTAACTGCACGTGTGGGTAATCAAAAATACTAATCCACCAGTAGTCAATGGCAATAAATGGAGCAACAGTCAATAAAATCGCAACTATCCCAAATAATTTCAGGTATTTTTTTAAATCCATAAGAGTAATTGACTGGCTATAAGATTCGAAAGTAATTTATTTTATGATATAAAATACTTACTTCCCTAAGTAATTAGAATTCTACGCCTTTGTTGGTGTTCTCACCAACAAACGAACAATGTATCAAAACTCATAAGTAGGCCAACATTGTTGGTCATAAGACCAACAATGGCAAATGTTTGAATTTTTTAATAAATCAGAGAGGTGGTCTATTTTATGCTGTGTTATTTTGCGTGATAACTGATTAAGTTATACTGGATCAATTGATTTCCTTCAGTCCAATTGTTACGAATGATTCCTACACCTGGACTAATGAAGTTTTCAACGTGATAATTAGTTGACCCCACAGACTTGATTACATAACGATAGGTTTTGAATGTACCTGCAGCTGTAGTCACTTTTGTAACTTTATTGTCAACAGTAACCTCGTTATCATAGTATATCTTATAGGTTTGAATTTTTGATGAGGGATTTTTAAAAACAAGCGTTTCTAAGAATTGACCCTTGTTATCGACTTGAAAGGAATCGAGTTCAACTTGTCCTTCAGAAGTATTTCTGACAGTAAAGTGGAAGCCAAACTCATCTATGTAGAACCAATTTTTATCATTAATTATTTCAGAGAATAGCACTTTATTAGTAACGGTATCTCGTGAGACTTCTTCATCATTTACAAAAGTTACTGCTTCATATACCCACTCATTATTCGTTTTTAAAGGAATAAGTTCCTGAGCAAAACTGATTGAAATTGTAAGAAAAGATACCGTTATGATAAGGAGCTTATTTTTCATAGGGTTATTATTTTGCTAATGCTGATAGGTATTTTTTTGGTATTTTTTTCATACACCGTATCAACTTCATCAATTTGCAATAAGAGTATGTCCTGTTTTTTTAATTGATAATTTATCTTTTTTAAATGTTCCACACTGTAAACTACCTCACCATTTCTTATTACTTTAAACCATCCTTTTTTAGGGATTAATTCTTTAATGTTAGAATATTCTGGATGATCAATGTGAAGTTTAATTTGAGGTTTATCATAAGGGGTAGAGATTGTTATATCAGGGTCTAAAAATGGCAAATATATAATTGATCTACTTTCAACATGATTACCGCCACAAAAAACTGACAATTGTGAAGAATTGACAGTATCAGAAGGGATAAAAGAAATTTCGGTTTCATTTCTAGAAATTATCTCAGCATTAGTTATTTGAATTAAGGTTCCTCGTGGTTTAAAATATGATTCTAAATAATAGGGATAGTCAACTTTGATGATATTAATTTTTTTATAATATGCTGTTATAGGTGATTCTGATTGAAAAATGGCGATTGGTTTATTTACGAAGTACTTTTGCGAAAACTTCATGATGGTATCATGAGACTTACTAAATTCTCTGACTTTAAACCACCAGGGAATTTCAACTTGCCCTGAATCATTATAATTAATTCCACGAAATCCAGCTTTGAAATGAATGGTTAAAGTATCATTTGTTATTCTTTTGATTATTTCAGTATTGTCATAATATATAATTTCATAGTTGCTTTCTGATTTAGTGTTAAATAATTGAATTTTACATTCAATTTCTTGACCTGAATAAATCACGTTTTGGGGAGTATATGAGACATATACATCTAAAGATTTATTGTTTGCAATAGCTAAGAGTGAAATGAAGTAGGTAGATATTATAAAAAGTTGTTTCATTTATAATTGAGTTAGACTATATAGTATTAGAATATAAGCTTAGCTAATATCCAGTTTTTACCCCTAAACTAACCAAAAATTTACTTAAAAGCAGTCAGTTAATAATTAACAATTCAATCGAAAATAAAAGAAGGTAAAAATAACATCAACCCACTATAGATCACGAATGCAACCTTAAATTTAAAAGGGAAGTGCATAAGGTATAATTTACGTCACTTTCAATTTTATTTTTTTATTCATTACTTTTTTAAACTGTAAATGTATTAGCTGTGAATTGGTTATACCATAAAACAGAATACTTATGAAATTACCGTTACAGCGAATAGTGTTCATTTTTACAACACTTTTTTCCTCAATACTATTACAGGCACAAATTCCATGGTCACAAAATGAACCTGTATTTGGCGATCCTGTGCACGATCCCACGATTTATCGGGATGAAGATGGAAGATATACCTTGATGTCTACCAATAACCGATTACTGGTCAAACAATCCTTTGATCTAGTTAACTGGACGAATCATGGTCGTGTTTTTAATGTGATACCTCAATGGATAAAAAACATTGCTCCAGGATTGGGCGATCTTTGGGCTCCACATATTACAAAAATGGGTGGACGTTATTATGCCTATTATTGTGGGTCTGAATTTGGCACAAATACTTCGGCCATAGGCTGTGCTGTTTCCAATAGTTTAGATCCTAATAGCCCGAATTATGGTTGGACCGATCTAGGAATGGTAATTGAAAGCAGGGGGCAAAATTTTAATGCAATTGACCCGGAAATTATTCAAGCAGAAGATGGTAAATGGTACATGATGTTTGGTTCTTTTTGGCAAACAGG
Organism: uncultured Cytophagales bacterium; assembly: GCA_963849955.1. Taxonomy (GTDB): domain Bacteria; phylum Bacteroidota; class Bacteroidia; order Cytophagales; family JAAEPT01; genus CAWFGW01. The sequence continues at coordinate 238,691 of CAWKJU010000007.1, forward strand.
GATCCGCTTGGTGGAAATTAATCCAAATACCGGGAAACGAACTTCTTCAAACAATACCATATATGCTTTAGCTGATCGTAACGGTGGCGCGATAGAAGGTCCCTCCATCATTTTTCATGATGGGTATTATTACCTTTTTGTAGCCTACGATAAATGTTGTGATGGTGCCAATAGTACCTACCGTACCATGGTTGGTCGATCACAAAGTATTACAGGTCCTTACAGAGATAAAAATGGTAACGACATGCGGGACAATGCTGCGACAGAAGTGTTATCGAAGTACGACAAGTATGCTGGTACTGGTCACGGATCTGTATTTAAGGATAATAAAAGGGATTATTTTGTCCATCATTATTATGAATCTACGGGTTATCCCAGAGCGCATATCAGACAAATTGTTTATGGAACAGATGGCTGGCCTATTCTTACTCAGCCATTTATGGGAAGACGCCAGTCTTTTGAAGCAGAACACGCTAAAATCACGAATGCTGTATGGAACACAGGTAACGGTGCTTCCAACAACAGCTATATCGGTTATATTAACTATCCAGATACACGCGTTCGCTTTGATATAGACGCCTTGCAAGGTGGTACTTACAACCTTCGAATTCGTTATGCTGCCGGAGACGGAGCAGCAAGTCATTTCTTATCAGTCAATGGTCAGGAACAAGAAGTGCAATACCCTGCTACAGCTAACTGGGGTCAGTTTCCACAAGGACAAACGGTAACTGTACCTGTAACTCTAAAAAAGGGATATAACAGTTTGGTATTTCGTTTAGGGACAGGTTTTGCTGAATTAGACAGAGTCGATTTGATGCGTCCAACTGCAAATGTGATTGAAATAGGTAGTGTGGACGATGGGGTAGGACTTACTTTCAATGGTGACAATAATGCAACACTAAAATCGGGAAGTTGGGCTAAAATCGAATATGTTGATTTCGGAAATGGCGGATTCAATGCTGTTACGATTAAAGCAGCTGGTAACGCTAGTGGTTCTCTTAAAATCAGTATTGATGGTCGCAATGGATCAACTAACGCAACGGCAACTCTAAATTTGACTGCTGGTCAATCGTATCAATTATCCCTTCCAAATTCTTTTTCAGCATTGAAAAATGAGCATGATGTATATATAGAATACACAGGTTCAGGCAATGCTTCATTGGATGAGATGCTTTTCGGAAAAGGAATAATTCCACCAGTGGATTGTAACGGTGATGCGTTTGGAACTGCTTCATTGGACGACTGTGGTGTATGTGTTGGAGGGAATTCATCGAACTTATCTTGTACAGGCAGTCTTGAGGCCGAAGAAGTTTGTGATGTGGATGGGTTTGATTCTGAAACTACCAACGCAGGATTTTCAGGAACTGGTTATGTGAATACTACCAATGCAATTGGTGCTTATGCTTCGTGGGGAGTAAATAGCACATCCGCGCAGACAGCGACTATAAGTTTCCGATATGCCAATGGAGGAACTACTTCCAGAGACGGTTCAATTAGTATCGAGGGAGCTAATGTTGGAAATATTGTATTGCCTCCTACAGGCGCATGGACAACATGGCAAACCGCTTCAGTGAATATTCAACTCAAAAACGGGTATAATGAAATTGTGGTAACAGCTACCACAGATGATGGATTAGCCAATATCGATAAAGTTTCATTTTCCAGCGGAGTAACGGATGCGCAATGTGGGTTAATTACCGCTATAGGGACTAATGATTTGCAAACCATCTCTGTATATCCAAGTCCTACTACCGGAATTCTAACTATAAAAACGACTCAAGAAGTGAGTTGGAAATTGTACAATCAACTCGGGCAAGAAATTCAAAAGGGTGAATCCAGACAGTTAGATGTGTCCAAGGAAGTTAAAGGCATTTATTTGCTTCAGGTAGGAAATCAACTATTTAAAATTCTTAAACAGTAAGTCATTGTATTAGAATAAGCTACAGCAAATTACTAGAACTTATTCAAAGCTATAATGCTATAAAAAAAAGTCGAAATTTTTTATCTTATAAGGTTACTATTTAAAAACCAGAATGTTTATAAGGTAAAGCGAGTCACTTCTGTTAAAGTCACACTTTAACAGGGTCAACTAAAAAGAACACTTATGCAACTAAAAAAACAATTTCTATTCAACTCCATTGCCTTAATGCTACTTTTAGTAGGAGTGAGGTATCAGGTGCACGCACAATACCAAATGGAAAAGTTAGACAGAGGTTTGGTAGCCATTCATCAAGGAAGTTTTAACCTAGTCAGTTGGCGAATGTTTGGTACAGACCCCCAGTCTATAGCTTTTAATATTTACCGAGATGGAAACAAATTAAATGCTAATCCCATTGCCGATAAAACCAATTACCGTGATAATGGTGGGGGTACAAGTGCTCGATATTATATCCGTCCAGTTTTAAATGGGGTGGAACAAAATCCTTCTAAAACCGTGGGTACCTGGGGCGATCAATTTTTAGAGATTCCACTTAACAGACCTGCAGGTGGCAATAACGAAGATGGAAGTTTTGAATACATGCCTTACGATGCTTCTACAGCAGATCTTGATGGGGATGGCCAATACGAAATTATCTTTAAATGGGATCCTACTAACGCCAAAGATAATTCACAAAGTGGGCATACGGGGAATGTTTTCATCGAAGCAGTCAAATTAGATGGTACCCACATGTGGCGATTAAATTTAGGTCAGAATATTCGCGCAGGTGCACATTATACCCAATTTATGGTCTACGATTTTGATGGTGACGGCAAAGCAGAGATGATCTGCAAAACTGCACCAGGAACCCGCGATGCTTCAGGAAATTTCCTAAGCAAAGGACCTGCTGCAAACGATAATGATAATGCAGACTACGCTACTACTGGTGGATGGCAAGGTTTTATTACAGATGGGCCAGAATACCTAACTGTTTTTAATGGTGAAACTGGACGCGAAATCACCACGGTAAATTATGTGCCGGGACGAGGACAAAGAGATGGCTGGGGCAAAGCAGGGGATAATACCAACCGTGTTGATCGTTTCCTGGCGGGAGTAGCTTATCTCGATGGTCAACACCCCAGTGCGGTTATGTGTCGTGGCTATTACGGTCGAACAGTATTAGCGGCCTGGGATTTTGATGGTCAGAATTTAATCCAACGTTGGGTGTTTGATACCAATAATGGTATGAGTCAATACGCTGGAAAAGGGAACCATCAATTAAGCATTGCTGATCTGGATAACGATGGTAAACAAGAAATTGGCTATGGCGCTTTAGCGATAGATGACGATGGTCGTGTGTTACATAGTCAAACATGGGGGCATGGTGATGCGTATCATGTCGGAGATTTTGATTTAGACAATCCAGGTTTAGAGATTTTTATGCCTGTAGAATGGGCTAGTGCCAATCCTGCTGATAGACGACCTGGTGTGGCTTTGCGTGATGGGAATACTGGAAATGTACTCTGGGCAAAATACAAAGACGGGGATATCGGTCGTGGGATTTGTGCGAATATTGATAGTCGTTACCCTGGTGCCGAATGCTGGGCATCCAGTGGTTTAGGCATGTACGATGCGAAAGGAAACAACATCGGATCGATTCCAGCTGGTATAAATTTCGCCATCTGGTGGGATGGAGACCTGGAACGCGAATTATTGGATGGAGAAAAGTTGGACGATTACCAAAATGGTAATCAGTCAAGGCAATACACCATTTATAATGATGGGGCTGATGCAATTAACGGTACAAAAGCGAATCCTAATTTGCAGGCAGACATATTGGGTGATTGGAGGGAAGAGCTGGTTTACAGAAAAAACACCAATGATGCTTTAATTATCTATACAACCAATTTTGAGACCAGTTATAGAATTCCTACGCTGATGCATGATCCACAGTACAGGATGGCAATTGCATGGCAAAACACCGCGTACAACCAACCACCGCACCCAAGTTTTTATCTGGGTAGTGATCGACCAGCTACTCCGAAATTCCCGCCAATTACTACGGTAGCAGGTGCACGGTTACAAGAAGGTTATTACCAAATAAGCCCTGTACATTCCGGCTTATGCCTGCAAAATAATAGTGTACCCACTCAAGAAGCATGTACTGATGGCAGCAATCAATATTGGCAAGTGATTAAAGTTGGTGAAAGCTATCACATCCGTTCATTAGGCTCTGAAGAATACCTTGGAGGTGGTACAAACACTCAAGGTGAAAACACAGGTATGGCTAGCTCGCCAGTTAACTTAACATTAACGAGTGCAGGCAATGGTAACTTCTTCATTAAACTGGCTTCAACCCCAAGTTTAGTATACGATGTACTGAATGTGTCAACGGCTGTAGGTGAACCAATAATCCTTTGGGAAAACACAGGAAACACCAACCAGCATTTCACCTTTACACCTGTTAATATCCCGGTAGATTGTAATGGTGATGCGCTAGGAACAGCTACATTGGATGAATGTGGCGTTTGTGTTGGTGGTAATGCTGAAGCAAAACCGTGTGTTGGAACGATGGAAGCGGAAGAACCATGTACGGTCGATGGTATCGCATTAGAAGACATCAATGGAGGTTTTTCTGGTAACGGTTATGTAAACACCAATAATGTGGTTGGAGCTTATGCTTCCTGGTTATTTGATGCTTCTTCGGCACAAACAGTGACCTTAACATTCCGTTATGCGAATGGTGGAACTGCCACAAGAGATGGAAATGTTTTGGTCAACGGTAATGCCGTAGGACAACTCTCTTTGCCGACCACAGGCGCGTGGGACAACTGGGCATTATCAACTATTAATATCCCCGTAACAGCAGGAAAAGTTGAAGTATTACTTGAAGCAATAAGTGCTGATGGGTTAGCAAACATCGATTTAATTCATCATTCTGAGGGTGTCTCCAATGCAGAGTGTCTTATTACCAATGTATCAAAATCCAAGACAAAGGAATTCGGAATATATCCGAATCCAACGTCATCCTTAATTCACTTAAATAAGGATTACCAATGGGATTTGTATAACGCACAAGGTGTGTTGTTACAATCGGGAAGCGGTGCGGAAGTAAATCTGGGAGTGTATACTGCTGGAACGTACTTCATTAAAATAAACGGACAGGTAATGTCTGTTATTAAAGAATAAATAGGGGGGATGCCATTTTTTATAAAAAAGGGGAAGTATACTACTTCCCCTTTTTTGTTTTAAATAATCAAGTTTACTTTTCTCTGGTGAGTTTAGAAACCGTATCATCATACCAGAAAATAAAGGTCTATATATCAAATATCTCAAGGGTTAGATGCTGTAATAATATAACTCACGAGCTTCGTCTGGGTGATTCCCGCCTAAGCGGAAATGACGTTGAGGGGAGCTTCAATAGGTGGGTTCGAAGAGGTAAAAACCTACATCCTGTGCCAATATAAGAACAATCTTCCCATATAATTAAAGTATAACTACACAAAAAAATCCCCAACTCAATTGAATGAATTGGGGATTTTTAACACCTTCAACTACGTTTATTTCAACAAAGTCGGTCGGGTTATTTTTTTATTATTTTGTGATATTCAATACTTCCAGTTGTATTGTTTTCAATTTGAAGTAAGTAAATACCTTTTTCAAGATTGTTTCCAATTTGACTTGTATTTTCTAAGTCTCCAGACTCCACTTCTTTGCTTTGTAAATTTGTGATTTTATAGCTTGAAGAAGCTGGAACAGTCACATGCATTTCCGCAGAAAATGGATTCGGGTACATGTCTATGGATGTCACTATAGTTGACTTGCTCCCTGTAACTAAATCAAAAAACTCAATGTAATTTAAGTTGATATAATCAGTCTCACCAATAGTCAATCGCATCACTTGCTCTCCAGCAGTTAACTGAACATCGTTCAAGGTAACCGTCTGCCATGTTTGCCATCCACCAGTGTTTGGAATTTCTACCTCTGAGGCGATCACTTCACCACCCATCTCTAAAGATATGGTACGATTATCTCCTTCACATGCAACACGTAAGTCAATATCATACAATCCACTGTTTGCCACATTTACCGTGTATTCCAACCATTCACCTGCTGTAGCCCAGCCAATGTTATATCCACCACCTGTGTCAGTAGAATTTTCAATGTCCACATCCTCGTCTGTTCTAAAGTTGACCACTGGGGTAACTTCACTACCAGGACTGTCATCAAAATAGGCTGAACCGTTTCCTCCGACATCATACTCTTCAAACTGAATAATACCAGGAATAGGATGGGGTGCATTGCCATAAGGACCTTGAGGTACATTGATTTGCACAGTAATTTTATCTTCGCCCATGTTTCCTTCATTGTCTGTTGCTACAGCCTTAATGATATGGCTTCCAGTCGCTGCAGTTACCCAATCCACTGAAAAAGGACTGCTATTATCGGTGCCTATGAGTTCTTCACCATCATAAAATGACACACTCACCACTTGTCCATCTGAATCGGAAGCATCAGCAGTAAGGGTGACATTTGCCGGTGATTCATAACTTGAATTGTCTTCTGGTGCGGTAATGGTGACTGTTGGAGCTCCTGTGTTACAAACATCAGGTTGTGAGTTCATATACTCAACTAACCAATTAAAAGCAGGACGTTTTGTGTTTCCATCGCGGCTAATCAATCCCGTATTGTCTTTCCATGTTTCACCAATTACTGTTCCCCAAAGCGTAATACCAGCGACATCGGGGTGATTCCAATAGACAGGGAATAATCGTTGATAACGTTCCAATTGCTGTTGATCATTACCTGAAATATCCAACTCGGTAACATAGATCGGAATGCCCGTTGATGCCATTAAATCTAAACTTGATTTTAATTGTGCTGCTGAAAGGTTGTTGATGTTAAACTCGTGTGACTGTGTACCAAAACCATCTACTAGTCCTCGGGCTTTTAAAACTTCAATCACGGCCATTTGCTCTCGAATGGCGCTTTGGTCGTTCACCAAACCATAATCGTTAATAATTAATTTTGAATTTGGAAAGTAAAAACGAGCTCGCTCAAACAGCCATACAATCCAGTCATAACCAGTAGAACCGGCACCACCTAATTGATTTCTAAAGAAAGGAGTACCCGCTGCGTGTGTTCTTACGTTTTCGTTTAACACATCAATTTGGTCAATGTTTGGGTATCTGTTCGCTATTGCAGCCATGTAGTCATTTAACTCAGCCTTACTATCTGCTTCGCTTAATCCTTCAAACCACGTAGGGTATTGGGAACCCCAGGCGATGGCATGGTATCGAAACTCAAAACCGTTATCTTGTGCTAGTTTGTATGCGCGATCGGCATCTCCCCAGTTAAACTGGCCTCGAGTTCTTTCTATAGATCCCCATTTACAGCCATTTTCTGCAGTAACTGCATTCCAATACTGGGTGTAATGACCAGGTACATATCCAGCAACGATGTTACCTAAATACTTCTGTTTACACTCAGCCAACTGTGCAAAGGAGGCATGATTGATGAGTGTCATTAATACCAATATATAACTAAGTTGTCGTAGTCTTTTTTTCATATTAGATTCGTTATTTTCTTTTTAAATAGTTTATTTAAAAAAGACTACGTTCGTAAAATTAAAAAGTAAACGTCCGGTAAAACTATTATTTTATTTTTTAAAACTCACATACAGCTCGATGGCATTGTCAGGTATTGCTATGTGATACGTAGGGATTTTGTAAGAGACATACAAGGATAAAAACGAATCAATAATTTCAAAATCTTTTACTCCAACCAAAAATACCAATCCGTTCTGGTGTCTGTAATTCAATCCCAGATCAAAATGACCATCTACTTCAAAAATAGGGGAGACTGAAAAATTAGTGCGATAGGCTCCTAATTGAAGAAATGAGTGTAATTTAATCTTAAATGCGTCAGTGACTACCAAGCGATAATGACCATAGAGGTTATAATATTGTTTGAGGGGAATGGTTTCATCCACTGGCCGAATACTTGAATTTAAAAACTGTTGATAGGAAGCGCCTACTGCTAAGTTGTTATATGAAATTTCTACACCAATATTTCCATCGGGAGCAAAGTCTGATCCACCAACACCGCCTTGTGAGTTTTGAAAGGCATAGTTTACAGCACCCAAGCTAACCCCTGCAGTCAAAGCTGTATTTCTATTCAGTTGTTGATACCAGGCATAACGACCATACACGCGGTTTCTTCGAATAAACGATCCTTCCCGGTTATTGATGAATTGGAAACCAAAAAAATGAAAGCCATTGCCCGAGGCTCGCTGAGCCTTCACGTCCCCATCAGCATAAAAATAGCTGACTCCCTTAAATAATCCTGTTTGTGTTTTGTTACCCAATTGTCCGATTACATTTGCAGAAGTATCTTTTGCTGCGGGGTTAATCAAATTATAATTCTGAGTAAATTGGTCGAAATAGTTAATTACATTATCTTGACAAAAGGCATGGTTGAAACAGGTGATGAAAATCACCACAAAGAAGGAACTCCTCTTTTGACAAATGAAATGGACGATATGGTAATTGAACCCTATAATTTTTTAAATAAGAATATTGAAACTACTGTTTACTTTTTATATATCAAATCGTAGAATTTGTATGCATGGATAAAATTGATTTGAAAATAGTCGATAGTATTGAAAAGGGAGATAATTCTTCTGCATTAAAATATTTATATGGTGAACCTTTAAAAAAGGTACGAAATTATATTCTAAAGAATAATGGCTCCAGAGATGATGCCAATGATGTCTTTCAAGATGCGGTCATCGCACTATTCAACCTCATCAAGAAAGGAAAGTATGATAGAAGCAAAGATTTAAATGGGTTTTTGTATGTGGTTGCAAAAAATTTGTGGGTGGATAAAATCCGAAAAGATAAAAAAAGAGAGATCACTGATTTCTCTGAAAGTTATGACCACACCGATTACAGTGACCATCTAAAAAGTATGATGTCACAAGAAAAGTTAACCGCTTTTCAAACGTTGTTTAACATGCAAACACCACGATGTAAAGCACTATTACATTATTCCATTTATGAAAAATTGAGCATGAAAGAAATTAGTGAAAAAATGGGCATGAGTAATGAAAATGTTGCCAAAGCCACTAATTATAGATGCAAACAAGCTTTAGCAAAGCTTATCGAAGAAAATAAAGGTTTAACAAGCTCCTTAAAATATTGAAATCAAACCTAACCATAGAGGAATTAATTCAAGGCTATAACCTGGGTACATTAACCCCAGAAGACTTAGCTGTGGCCGAATGGAAGTTAGCCAACGAACCTGACTTTGCACAAGCTGTAGAGGCCGATGCGATGGTTAACGAGGTGATTTTTGGAAATGCCCTGGCTGATGTTAGACAGCAAATGAGTGCTGATTTATCAAAAATAGAACAAACCAGAAAAACCAACATTAAAGTAGGTGTTGCGATTGGTGTTCTCTTGGTTGGTGCCTTAGTTACTACCGTATTATGGAATAGCGAAGAACCACCTGTTCAACCACCACAAGAAATTAAACCTCAAATCATTACTCCTGATTGTGCCGCTGTTTCAACAGTAAACGATGATGACAATTCAACACCAGAAGTTGAAAATGAACCCGTTGAAGTGACAAAACCAACCGTAACAACGCAAGTTCCTATGCAATCGGTAGCTGAAAAAACACCACCAGCAGTGGCGGATACTGCTCCGGGAGTGGTTAATAAACCAACAGTTAACCCAACAACGGTTCCTGTTGTGAAAGCGGTTACACCTACAGAACCTTTAGCAGAACCTACGGAACAACAACCAACCAAAGCGGCCACAGCGATTTGTGATATCCACTTTGAGGTGAAAACCACGGCAAGTTGTCAAGATAATGAAGATGGTGCTATCCAGGTATTGATGAGTTCAGTGACAGGCGCACAAGAACCCTTGTTGTTTACAATCAAGGAGTTAGGAGTGAAAAGTGTAGGAGGGACCTTCCGCCAGTTAGCGGCAGGAGAGTACACCATTACCCTGCAGGATCAGGTAGGATGCACGACTAAAAAAACAACGTTGATTCAAGAAAAAACGTGTCTGCCTGAAAACGTTAGTTTTAACCCGAATTATGGCGAAGTGGCGATGTTGCATCCAACAAATCAGGATAACATCCACCTACAGGTTTTTAGTCGCTTAGGAGTTCTTATCTTTGAAAACAATTTTGAACCGGGACAAGCAATTACCTGGAATGGTCAATCGAAAGATGGCGCAATTGTCAGCACAGGAACGTATGTTTGTGTTTTAATTAATGAAAAAGGAGAGAAGTCAAGCATACAAGCTAGTGTCTTAAAGTAACAATGAAGAAGCAGTTTTTACATATTACCCTATTATTTCTAGTGCTTTTGGTTGCTTACAAAAGTAGTGGGCAAACCGTGTCAATTCCGGATTCTAACTTCAGAAAAATATTAAAAATGAAGTATCCGCAGGTTATGTTCGGAAATCAATTAAATGTTGCTGCTGCAGCTGGCATCACAGAAGGACTTGAGCTGGACAATGCGAATATTGCCAATTTAGAAGGTCTCCAGTACTTCATCAACACACAAGGTTTAGCTGCTCGGAACAATCAACTGAAATATATTCCAGAATTGGCTTATTTAACGAATTTAGAGCGTATTTACTTAAATGCTAATCAATTGATTGCGTTGCCCGACTTATCAGACTTAACTAAAGTTTTTGACCTGCAAGTTCATAACAATCAGCTTACACAGTTACCTGATTTAAGCAACATGGCCAATTTACGTAGTTTGTTCTGTAATGACAATCAGTTGCAGGAGCTGCCCGATTTCTCTGATAATTCATCGTTGTTGTTTCTTGTAGCTGGAAACAACCCACTGGAAATTGCTCCTGATTTTTCTCCATTGATTAATTTAATGGAGTTACACATTCACCAATCCAATATCATAGACACCATCAATGGGCTTTCACAACTAAAAAATTTGAACGTGTTGTATGCGTGGCAAAACAAGATTACAGATTTATCAGTACTCGATTCCAATACCAAACTGACTACTTTTCAGGTATTTCAAAACGACCTCAGGGAGTTGCCTTATTTGTTAAATAAACCGTTTTTGTCCTATGCGAATTTTTCAAACAATTACTTAACCTTCGAAGACATTCTACCGCTTCAGGAGCATGATAATTTTAAATTTTTCAGGTACAACCCACAAAAGCCGGTCACCTTGCCTGATTATACACAACGTTTAAATGATGATTTTGAGATGGCTCTTGATGTTGATACTTCATGGAATACCAATCATTACCGATGGTATAAAGACGGAAAGTTAATCGATCAAGCTACTACGCCAGCTATCATATTTAAAGACTTGCAATTTACTGATGCAGGTGTGTATCGAGTGGAAATCACCAATGGTGCGCTGCCGGACTTAACTTTGGAGTCAACACAATCTACCTTGACCGTGAAACCATGTTTGGAAATTCTAAGCATGCAATCAGATCAAGCTCTTGTTGAATGTGGAAAAGGTTATGACCTACAGATCAATGATATAAGTCTTGATGGGGGAGTTGCACCATTTGAATACCAGTTGATTAAAAATAATAAAACCATTGCCACATCAGACGACAATTATTTCACAGCCATACAACCTGGTGACTATAAGTACATCA